>JAFLKN010000008.1 GCA_019163175.1 Prolixibacteraceae bacterium
TAAAGCCAAATTCTTCCTGATGCTGACGGGTCAAACGGACGCAAATTCCGCATTTGATGCACTTGGAAGGTTCGTAAACTATGCCTTCGTGATGAATAAATTTCTCCACATGAAAGCGTTCCTCACTCTGAAAGCGCTTCTGAACAGCATGATACCGGTCAGATAATTCGCGTAACACACACGACTCCGGATTACGGCAATCGCAGTGCATACAGCGTTTGGCTTCCCGAATGGCAGCTTCTTTGGTGAATCCCGAATGATCTGCCTTTTGACGCGTTGCTGTTTCCGAATCCTTTTTGTATTGAATAAACTCTGCTTCGGCCAATCTTCCGAATTTGGAATTGAACCGCTCCGGATATCCTGAAACTTTATCAGTTTTGAAATAATTATCGATGACAGTTGCTACCTCTTTTCCCTGACCAACTGAACGAACTGCGAGTTTCGATGTACGAACCGAATGACCAATGGCAAAAACATTTGAAACAGAAGTTGAATGACTTGTCTTTTCAACAATAATTCCCGCCTTAGTAACCTTAAGTCCGAATGCTGAACTTCCTTCCGGAACGGTTCCTGATGATACTACAACTGCATCAAACTCATTCTGTAATTCAGCAAACCGACTATTCTCAATCGGTTCATTCAAACGGATTTGAACACCAGTCGCCATAATTTGAGCAATCTCCTGTTCAACAATTTCCGTTGGTAAAATTTCCTGATCAATCTGAAGCAATTCGCCGCCAGCCTTGTTATTCTTTTCGAAGACAACAGCCTGATGACCTTTAATCTGCAAATAATAAGCGGCAGCTAATCCGGCAGGACCGGCACCAATAATAGCAACCTTTTTGCCTGAAAGTTCCGCCAATTGCGGCTGATAAGGACTCTCCCTTTTCAAATCTTCATCTCCCACAAATCGTTTCAGCAGACAAATCGAAACCGCTTCGTCCACCTGTTTGCGACGACAGCCTGCCTCACATGGTGCCGGACAAATTCGCCCTAAAATAGATGGCAAAGCAATATCGCGTTTTACTACTTCCAGCGCTTTGGCAAAATCGCCTTTGGCAATCAGGCGATTCATCAGCGGAATATTCATGTGTGCCGGGCACACCAACTGGCAGGGCGCTTCACAATCGCCCACATGTTCGCTCAAAAGCAGTTCCAATGCAGCTTTCCGCGACTCGATGGTTTCCTCATCGCTGGTGATGATGTTTTGTCCTTCAAAAACCGGAGTAGAACATGAAGCGAAAAAACGTCCGTTCTTGGCATCTTTCACCAGACAGATCATGCACGAGGAGAAATGCTCTGTTCCATCCAAATAGCACATGGTTGGAATTTCAATACCAACAGATTGAGCGGCTTTCCAGACTGAAGTGCCAGAGGGAATTTCGACGGAGCGATTATCTATAGTTAATTTTATCATTTTCTTTTGTATTCTTCTATCCCTGACAGGGTTTAGAACCCTGTCAGGGATAATTATATATGAACTTTACTATTTGCGGCGCATACAGCGTTTTCTTTTCAATTTTGATTACTGGATGCGCCTTGTGTTCTATACTATTTCTACCCACAGGTTTACACCCGCGGTCATTAACATTTGACTCCTTCGGAGTAACAAAATTCAAATCATCCAATACTAAATAACCAATTTTCAATATCCAAAAACCTTCGCGACCGATGCACAGACGCACGATCGTGCGTCTCTACACAATCTCCACCGCATCAACCGGGCAAACCTGCTTGCAGGCATCGCATTTGATGCAAAGGTCGGTGATGACTTCGTGCTTTTCGTGCGGCTTGAACAGAATCGCTTCGGTTGGGCATTTCTGCGCACACTTGGTACAGCCGATGCACAAATCGTTGATCTGGTATTTAATCAGGCTTTGACATTTTCCCGACGGACATTTGCCGTTGATGTGTGCAATATATTCTTCTCTGAAATATCTCAAAGTGGATAAAATCGGGTTTGGCGCCGATTTTCCCAGACCGCACAAACTTCCCTTTTTGGTCCAGCTTGCCAGGTATTCCAGTTCGTCCAAATCTTTTTCGGAGCCTTTTCCTGTAGTAATTTTAGTCAGAATATCGAGCATTCGTTTGGTTCCAACGCGACAGAAGGTACATTTTCCGCAGGATTCATTCTGGGTAAAAGACAAGAAATAGCGGGCAATATCCACCATACAATCGTCTTCATCCAAAACCACCAATCCGCCCGAGCCCATCATGGCGCCAACTTCAAGCAGAGATTCGTAGTCTATTGAAGTATCGTACAATTGAGCAGGAACGCAACCTCCGGAAGGTCCTCCAATCTGAACAGCCTTAAATTTTTTCCCATTCTGAACGCCACCACCAATTTCTTCCACGATCTGGCGAACTGTGATTCCCATCGGAACTTCGATCAGTCCACCACGATTCACTTTTCCGGCCAAAGCAAAAACTTTAGTGCCCCGGCTGGTTCCGCGCCCGATTTTAGCAAACTTGTCCGATCCTTCGCGAATGATGTACGAAACCTGTGCAAAAGTCTCGGTATTGTTGATCAGCGTAGGTTGTTTCCACAAGCCGCTCACTGCAGGAAACGGCGGACGAATCCTTGGAAATCCACGTTCACCTTCGATGGAAGCCATCATGGCCGACTCCTCGCCGCAGACAAAAGCTCCGGCACCTTCATAAATGATCATATCGAATGAGAATCCACTTCCCAAGATATTTTCGCCGAGGTAATTCTTTTCGCGGCAATAAATCAGCGCCTGACGGATGCGTTTCACCGCCAGCGGATATTCGGCACGGATATATAAAAATCCCTGTGTTGCACCAACCGCTTTGGCCGCAATGACAGCTCCCTCAATCACGCGGTATGGGTACGATTCGAGCAGCATCCGGTCCATAAAAGCGCCCGGATCGCCTTCGTCGCCATTCACAATCAGGTATTTTACATCCGATTTATTCTCGGCCACCAGACTCCATTTCAAGCCGGTTGGGAAACCGGCTCCTCCCCTTCCACGTAGTCCGCTATCGTTGACAATTTGTACAATTTCTTCGGGCGTCAATTCGGTCAGACAGGTTTTCATGGCAACAAAACCTTCGTGAGCTTTGTATTCCTCGATGTCGAGCGGATTGATAATTCCGCGATATTGGGTTGCGATCGGAATCTGGCGATCCAGAAAATCGGATACCTGCTTTTCGCGGGCATCAATTGAATATTGCTTCACGCCATCCCAAACGGTGTCAGTTTGTACGCTCTCGAAGAACTTGTAAACGCTGTTTTTCAGCATACTGAAAGTACCCAACGGTTTAAAGTGAGTCGCAATGATACCGGCAATATCTTCGGGTTTTACCTTCGCATACAAGGTTGATTTTTCATTCTTCGGAAACACCTCAACCAATGGAACCTGGTGACACATGCCCACACAGCCCACATTTTTCAGGCTGATTTTGATACCGGTGTCTGCAATCGTTTCTTCCACAGCTTTTTTAACGTCCTCGCTTCCGGAAGCCACACAGCAAGAACCAAGTCCAATGCGGATTTCTCCCTGAATTTCCTGCCCGTCTACATTGCGGAACAAGCCTTTTTTTGCTCCTGAAATTCCGGCATGTTTCTCGAAATCGGCCAACACATTGCCAACTTTATCTGAAGCCACATGGCCATAGGTAATCTCATCAATCTGAACCACAGGCGCCAGAGTACAGCAACCAAGGCACGACACTTTTTCGATGGTATATTTTCGCGAAGCATCGGTTTCTTCGTGTCCGGTGAGGTTGAAATGGCGACGGAAAGCGTCGTAAACCTGACCAGCACCTTTTACATGGCAGGCCGTTCCGACACACACTTTGATGATGTGTTCGCCAACGGGCTGCATCCTGAATTGCGAATAAAACGAAGCCACCCCAACAATCTGTTCAGGAGTGATTTCGGTTTTTTCGCAAACGTATTTCAGGGCTTCCTCCGGAAGATAATTGTAGGTATTTTGAATCGCCTGTAAAATCGGAATGACGGATTTACCCTCCACACCTTTCTCAGCGATGATCTGATCTATGGTTTGTTGTATGTTTGTTTCGTTGTTCACCTTATAATTTTGATCACGCCCCTTCGGGGCTGTTTTTATTGTTCCTTATTTTATTCGATGGGCTTCACCCATTGCTATTAGATTTAGCCCTTTCAGGGTTAGTTCACGCATCATAATTCCAGCCCCGAAGGGGTTCTATCTTATAACGCAGGGTGAAGCCCTGTGCTAATGCAGTACCACTATCCCTTAAAGCCCTGAAGGGGCGGAATATTTAGTCCCATACATACCGCTCATCATATTCAACTTTATACTTCTTTAAGAATGCTCTATATTCATTCTGAAATGTCTTTTTCCCATGGTGTTCTTTCTGGTTTGAAATGTAATCAATTACAATTTCAACTTCGCTCGGATTTACTGAAAACGCCCCATATCCATCTTGCCAATAGAAATTAGAATATGCTTCTCCTTTGGTTTTTATCCATTTTGAGGAATGAGATTTTAATTCTTCCATCAGCTTGACCAATGCTATTTTCTTGGATAACATGCACAGGATATGAATATGATCAGTATGTCCACCTACCTTAATGGGTTGACACTCCAGATTTTTACAAATTCCACCCAAATAATTATGAAGTTCGTTTTCAATTACATGATCAATCAACGATTCCCTGTGTTTGGTACTAAACACGATATGGAGATAATTGGCTACGAGCGATTGTCCCATGTCTATAAATATTGCGCCACTGCGGGGCTTTGTTTTGTTATTTATTTATTCGATGGGCTGCACCCATCGCTAACGGATTATGCCCTTTAAATGCCTAGAACTATTAATTGCCCAGGCAGTACAAATTATTCATGCCTCGCAAATACACCTTTCCATCCGAAAATACAGGCGAGCAAACTGCTTTTTCACCCAATTCAGATGTCCCGATTAATTGATAATCTTTGGTTGCTTTTACAATATGCGTTTTGCCCGACATATCGGTGATGTAAACCTTTCCATCGGCATAAATTGGCGATGAATAAAAGGCATCACCATATTCCTGATCCCATAGTTTCTCACCGGTTTTAGCATCAATGCAGGCAAAAACACCGTAAGTTGTAGCAATAAAAACCAAACCGTTTATTGCTAAAGGGCTCGAAACTTCAGGCAAAAATTCGTCGGCTTCCCAGACAATTTCAGGAGTAGCACCTATTTTTATCCCGACCAGTTTCGCGTATTCGTTGGCCGCAAACACCATTCCGTCGGCATATCCGGCTGACGGGCCAACTTCTCCGGAAAGACAAGCAATGTTCCAAAGTTCCTTTCCGGTTTGAGGATCATACCCATTTACATTCGGATTGGTGGTCAGGATGACTTCTGTGCGGCTTCCGGTATTGACTAAAATCGGCGACGACCAGGATATTTTTGAACTACGGGCAGTTTCCCATGCCGTAGTTCCGGTTTGCGTGTCCAAAGCCATTAATTTTCCTGAGCGGTTTGTATCGAATTGAATCAGCAACTTGTCTTTGTAAACGATCAGCGACGAACCATGTCCGTAATGATTATCAGGAACGCCCAAATTGCGCGCCCACAAACGTTTCCCGCTCATGTCCAAAGCAATTACGTCGCCAGTGGCAAAAATGGCAAATACGGCACGACCATCAGTAGCCATGGTTGGGGCAGCCAAGCCAGTGTCGGCAGTAACTTTAGGCATGCCCGACGGCGACCCTTGTATATTGTCGGCTGCAGCTTCCCAAAGCAATTTTCCGGAGTTTTTATCGTAGCAATAAACCATGCGCGCTTGAGCATCGGCGCCAGTAACAAACAACAGATCTCCCCAGATTATCGGTGAACTAAAACCTGACTTGGGCACTTTCACTTTCCAGACTACATTTTTACCTCCGGCACCATTCCAGTCGGTTGGTGTATTTTTTTGTGATGCAACTCCAATTCCTTCAGCGCCACGGAAAAACGGATAGTTTGCTTTCAACTCAGACTGAGTAGGTAAACCTGAAGGTTTTGGCGCAACATCTATGATAGCTGTTCCCGAAGTAGTTTCCGAGGGATTAGCCGGAGCGACAACTTCAGTAGTTACATTCTCAGTGGTGACCAGAGCAGCAGACTGCGCAGTTTGTTCCACAGGAGCAGAAGCAAGCTCTGTACTTGCAACCTGAACTGTAGATGGATCTTCTACGGCAACAATATTTTCGTTCACCATGTATTCTTTGAGCGAATTGGAAGATAAAAATCCGGAGACCAAAGCCAGCACAACTAATCCGGAACCAACATAAATAACCCACTTTTGAGCTACCAGTTTATCCAGCCCGGCAACCTCGTTAGCTTTGTCGATTTCATTCAGCTTCGATTTGGCCGACAATACAAAGCGAATAGCCAGTATTGAAATAATGATTCCGAGAAACATGAGATAGCTGCCCGTACGAATTTGCCACTGACTTGTAAAATACGCTTTTCTGGCCATCAGGTCGAAAGCACGGATTTCAGCTTTCAGGGTTTCATCGCCCGGACTTTCACTCAGCCGTTTGACCAAAGCCGGAATGGTTTTGTTGTCAATCGGTTTATTCAATTTGGTCTGCACAAAGTTGGCAATTAGCAAAACAGCCATGATCAGGGCGAATCCTGCTGCTATCCAGGCAATGCGTTGTGCCAGTTTAATTTTATCGTTTTTTGAGATGCTCATTATATTTTGAAAATAGATTTTAGTTGTACTATTCTTATCAACTATCATGTTATTCCGTCCGAAACTTGTTCTCATCTTTTCTCAACAATTTCCCGCGGACGAGTCTTCATGTTTTCATTTTTCCCGGGGCTTCACCCCGGGTTACCAATATTTCGCTCCTAACGGAGCAAAAAACATATTCTTACAAGCCTCAATCTGGAACTTGAAACCTGAAACTTGAAACTCTTTTACTCTTTCTTCACCGGGCAATAATCCATGCAGCGTGCACAGCTCAAGCAATTGGTTTTGTTTGGTTCCCAGTCGATACGTCTCCTGAAAGTTGATAAATTAATCAGGCTTGTTCCGATGACCAATCCCATGAAACCGCCCAGCAACCAACCACCCAAATAGAACTGACGACGAATGGCATCGGCTTCCTGCACCAATTGTTCTGTCGATTTTCCGGAGCTCATAAAGGTGCGGACATCAATATTTTTAGCGTCATTCTTTACTTCAGGATGTTCCACAATTTGCTCAGCCAGATAAACAGTCTGATTAAATCTGGACAACGGAACATGCATCATCGAACCGGCAAATCCGCCAATACCAATCCACAAAGGTAAAAGCACAAAATAAGTCATCAGCCGATTGACATTGCTGCGACGTTTTCCGGTTTCAGCAACAGGTTCGTCGATTGCACCAAACGGGCACGAATTGGAACACAATTTACATTGGATACATGCTGCCGGTGTGATGGTCATGTGGCGTGATGAAAACTTCGACATCCAACCCAGCAAAACGCCATACGGACAGAAGAACCGACAATACGGACGAGCAACAAACACGCCAACTGCCAGAAATAAGATTCCAAGAATTAACATGTTGTATGGCGCATCGAACCGAAACAAACCAACAAACGGATCGTACCGGCAAATGATGAATTCAGATTTGGTGGCCACATACAAAACGGCCAACCCGAGGTATAAATACGGAATTAAACCCAGCACTTTCTGAATCCATTTAGGCAATTCGATGGGTCTCAAAACCACAATATCCTGAATGGCTCCAAGCGGGCAGGCTCCTGCACAGAAGGTTCTTCCGAAGAAAAGTGAAAAAACAAGTGGCAACAGGAAAAACAATAAGGCAGTAAGCGGAATGGCGTAAGTTGGATCGACAATTCCCAAAACTACATTTTGAATAGAACCGATAGAACAGATGCAACCTTCGCGGTAAAAACCGAAATACAACAGGGAAAATACCGAAGTCCAGAAAACACCTTTCCGGGAACGCTTTTTTAGCACAAACCAGGTAACTACCGATAGAACAACCAGTAAAATCAACACATCCAGGTATTCCAGAAATATCATCCGGGGCGAGGCTGCGGTGGTTTGAGGCTGCATATAACCCGAATCAAATTCAGGTTTTGGGAACCGCTGTTTGGCATCGGCAGCAAAAGTCTGAATCGCTCCGAAAAGCAGTATCGAAATCAGTAGAAAATATCTTTTAAGTTGGCTCATATTTAGTTTCAAGTTTCAAATTCGTGGGTTCAACAGCTGACTTTCTCTGACAACTGCGACTGTGACTGCCCACTCTTTATCCCTTTTTCAAATTATCCTTACTACTTCCGCCTTTGGTAAACCCACCTTTTATCAGATAAGGCGTATCTGCAGGAACACGTTGAAAAGCATCCGCTGGACAAACCCTCGCGATGGAACAATCGTTGCAGTTTTTGCACAAATCGTGACGCACTTGCAAATGCAGCGAACCGTTTCCGAAAGAAGTACAACCGGCAACACATTTGGCACAACCGATGCACAAATCTTCATCGATGACATATTCGAAATATGGTTCTTCAATATACTGGCGTTTGATTGCCGCTGTCGGGCAAAGCTGATTCTCAGCGGCTGTAGTCCGGGCATTGGCATCGGGTTTCAAATAGCCCCCACATAAATCGCAATAACCACACAAATCGTAGGCATGTACACATTTTACAGCAGATGGTGTCATCACACATTCATCGGCACAACGACCACACTGCACACATTTAAACGGATCGAGCTGCCACACCAGATCCTTCGAAGTCGATTTCAGGAGCGAAACACCAGCTACACCACCAAGCGAAACAGCAAGTGCCATCTGCATTCCGCTTCGCAGAAACCGACGTCGTTCGATGCTTTTGGGTTCTTTCTTATCGCTCATCTTCCTTGTATTTTTTAGCCTTATCCAGCGAACAAGCTGTTAGTTTCTGGCATTTTTTGCAAAATTGATTATCGGCACAACCCTCCAACTGAACACGGTTTTCGGCAAGCAGATAAGCCGAACCGCCGATCATAGCCGACAGAAAAGTAAGCTGTGCTGCTTTTCTGAAAAAGTCTCTCCGGTTGGTTTTATTATCATTCATTTTCATCTTTCTTTTCAAGGTTTTATCTATTCCGTCCGAAATATGGAATCGCCATTTTTAAAATTGTCACGCGGACGGGTTTTCGTTTCCTCCTAATTCCCCGGGGTTGAAACCCCGGGCTACCAATATTTCGCCCCGATGGGGTGATAAGATTCAATCAGGGTTCAAGTCTCCTTTCGTTTTTCCTTTTCCTCTATTCCTTTTTCTTTTCAAAAATACGTACCTGTTGCTTGGTGAAATCAAGGGCAATTACCCGGTGTTGCTTGTCGACTGCAATATCAGGTGCCAGTGATCCACTGAATGCATCGGGAGGAGCCACAACTCCAATGAATTGCCCGTGCTGATCGTACAATTTAATCCGAGGCATTCCTTTTTCGCTAGTGATGAATGAATTATCTTCCAGAATTGCAAAATGCGCAGGATTACAGCAACCGCTAAATCCTTCAATTTTGAAACTGGTTAGGCCCCATGATGTCCGCAGCGAGCCATCCTCATTATAATTTTCGAATACATGACGACCTGTATTTGCTGCCCATAAAAAGCCATTATCGTCAATCGCCACATCGAAATACGGACTTGGGATCACAAATCCGGATATCCCTTTTTGGTCATTCTGCTCTCCAATTTTCTGAACAATTTGACCATTGGTATTGCACTGATAGACAATCCGATTTCCGGCATCGGCCACGTAAATATTTTCGCCGGAAACAGCCAGCGAAGTGAATAATGCCCGGTCACCAAAAGAATTCCAGCGTTTAACCAGTGTGCCATTTTGATCATACATCACAACATAATCGCTTATCCCGATCCAAATCTGGCGATTTTCATCAATAGCCACGCAGGACACGGTGTCAATCAATTGTTTACTGAAGATTTGCTTCCCTGAATAATCGAATTTCAGCAAATGATTGTCGGTAGCTACTACAATTGTAGAATCTGATACTGCAACTCCAGCCCAATCGTGAACTTTAACCGGGAAATGAGTCTTTTCGAAATACAGAATCTTCGTGGAATCTACTTTTCGATATTCATCGATATTATATTCATATGGATTTTCGATGTTTTTACCGGCTTTCTTTCCAATAAAATCCTTGCCAATAATGACGACAATGGCCACAGCCAAAACGATCAGCACAATATTTACCAGTTTCCGGTTCATAGCTTTTAATTTACTTTCACACAATACATCTTTTTCGCATCACGCAACATTAAAAATCCATCGGCCAATGCCATTGGACCCCAGGCGTCTTCACCATCAAACAGCTTTTTCTGTGCTATCTGAATGTACTTTTTTGTGTCGGGTTTAATCATAGTCAGCGTACCGTCGTCGCTCAGCACAAATAGTTTATTATCAGCAATCAGGTATGGGCCAAGTCCAAAACGGCCATCCTTTCCTGAAGTCCAGATTACCTTAGTGACATCCGCCGGATCGACGCAAATCAACTGATTGCGCAATGGGCCGGCGTCTTTGGGTTCAATGGCGAGCATCTTTCCGTCCCAAATTACAGGAGTTTGCTGTTCGCAAGCCATCCCTTCCTTCGGGAGGTATTGTTTCAAAACCTCAACTTTATATTCTGCTCCTGAAGGAGTTACCTGAATCATCATACTTCCGGCGCCATAACCAGCCGTTAGAAACACTTTTCCATCCGGAAAACAAACCGGTGCCGGAGCCACAACCGCATGATTCCAGGCTGTTGATTGCCAAAGAATTTTACCTTCGTCGGCACCTTCGGCAGAAACGGCCAGAACGGCTCCAACCGCGCTGTACACATACATTTTCTTGCCATTCAGTGTCCAAGGCATAATCGATGAATGCGACATTTTAATTCCGCCCGGATTAGGCGTTTCCCACAAAACTTTGCCTGTAGCCATATCAACCGCAATCATTACTGAAGTTCCACCCGGAGCCAAAATTGCTTTATTACCATCGATCATCGGGCATTGACCAGTAAACCACAAAGGCACTTCGGTCTGATATTTCAGAACCATGTCGAGACCCCAAACTAAGTCGCCGCTTTCGCGCTTTACACACATCACATGACAACGTGGGCCTATCGTGAGAATGTATTCCGGATTAATGGCCGGAACCGTGCGCGACATTCCATGATTTCGTTTGACACTCAATTTATAGGATCGTCTCCAAAGCTCTTTGCCATCTTCGAGTGAAAAACATCGCAGGGCATCTTCGCGTTTGACCTCGTCATAATCCATCACATATACTTTTCCTTCGTAAATGGCTGGCCCGGCATGACCTTCACCCAGCTCAACCGACCATTTAATTTCAGGATCGTTGCCTGCCCAACTGTTTTTTAGGGGGCCGGTATTCTTTACAATATTGTCGTAATCAGCACCACGGAAACGAGTCCATGTTCCTTTTAAGCTGGAAGTTGTAGTTCCGAAGGATTCGAATTTTTCGCCAATATTAACCACCTGAACAGAAGCAGAATCAGCACCCCCGCGGTTATCCGCTCCTGGAATACTTTCAGCAAACTGGCTGGTTGGGTCTTTCATCAGCCACCAGAAAAAGAGGAGCAACAAAATTGCACCGATGCCCAACAAGATATATTTGATGTTCTTTTCCAAGATTTCTCTTTTTATTTTTAGTACAATGTTCGTTCACTAAAGTTAACAGCAAAAAATATTACTTCGATCAACGCTAAAAACTAATTTTTAAGCTTGTAAACCATTAAACTTTCGCCATGACGGACAAACAGCTTACCATTATAAATTGAAGGATGCGCCCAATGAGGTCCTGAACCTTTTTGTATTTTGAGGGAGCTAACCAATTCAAATTTTTCCGGATTCGGTTTTACCAACCCAATATTTCCGGATTTATCTTCGTAACAATAAAGCATTCCGTCGGCTGAAATGATAGAGCCTTTAGTGAACCACTTGGTTTCCCAATTGGTTTTGCCTGTCTCCCAGTTAACAGAAGCCCAGTTCCCATTGGCATTGTCAATCATAGTTGAAGCATAAATATTTCCATCAATCAACACCAATCCTCCAATATGGGTATCAAGAATATCGCTTTGCCATTTCAGCTGAATTGAACGGCCATCTTCGGCGAGACTAAACATGGAACCTTTCTGTTCGTTGCCATAAGTTACAAATAGTTTTCCGTTGCTATACAAAGAAATATTGGCTGACTCACCTTTCCCTTTGTGATCACCGTGGTATTGACTCAGATTGTAAGTCCATAAAATTTGCCCATTACTCACATCAACACCAACAAGATCTTCAGAAGTTTGAACAAGTACAATCCGAAGTCCGCTTCGTTCGATAAGAGATGCTGAAGCATAGGCTTTCTCTCCACCTACACTTTTTGATTTCCATATTAACTCGCCATTTTGTTTATTCAAAGCAACCAGTGTTGTTTCGTCGCCACCGGTTACATACAAAACCTTGTTATCAGCCAGCAATGCCGACTCCACTACACCAAACCACATGTGCTTTCCACTGAATTCAATGTGTGGATTTTTCGACCAAACAATAGCCCCATTTGTGGCATTCATGCAAACCAGATCGCCAGTACCGCCAACAAGGTAAATCCTATTGTTTTCGATGGTTGGTGTACAACGTGAGCCAGGGTAAGTTTTATTCCATGCCTTGCTGTAATCCTTTTTCCAGACTAAGTTTCCCTTGAGATCAATTGCTGAAATAAAATTTACACTATCGTGTGTGCCTGTCACATAAATAACATCGTGATAAAGAACTGGTGATGAATAACCTTCACCAAGTCCATCAACTTCAAGTATAATTTTAGGACCATTTTCAGGCCATACAGTCAAAAGACCCTTTTCTGGATAAATACCTGAACGATTTAGGCCCCGCCACTCAACCAAATCCTGAGAAAACAGGTTACCTGAAAGAAGAACTGTAAGCAACAAGCTTATGAATAATCTCATCATCGAATTACTGTATTAACTATGCTTTGATAGTATAGACAAACAAAACATCGCCGTGACGTAAATACAGCTTGCCGTTTGCAATAAATGGATGCGACCAGAACGGACCATTTCCTCCCTGCAATTTGAAAGAACTGACCATGTCAAAACTATTTTGATCGGGTTTCACCAAAGCTACAGTTCCTGTTTTTTCTTCCAGAATATAAAACAAGCCATCAGCATAAACCAGCGCACCTTTTGTAAGCCATTCCGTTTCGTATTTTATATCTCCTGAATTCCAATCCATGCAAACCCACTTGCCTTTGCTGTTGCTTTGCCAGTTTGAACCGTAAATGTTACCATCCAATTCAATCAAACCGTGGTGATGGTTGTCCAGAGTCATATTGCTCCATTTTTCGGTGGCCGATTTTCCGTCTTCGCTCATGGTTACCATCACATTCCGGTAATCGTAACCCATCGAAATAAAAATATCACGTCCTTTAACAACAGGTGTGTTAGCCCATATCAAACCTGGCTGATCCCATTTGGCACCATCCCAGTATTTGAAAGTCCAAACAACTTTCCCGGTAACCGGTTCGAGGGCTATCAGATTGGTTCCGGTTGCAGCTAAAATATATCTGAATTGATTGTACTCGTATATGATTGGCGATACATAGCAACGTGGGCCACCAACCGATTCGCTTTGCCAAACCAGTTTTCCGGTCATTTTATCGAAAGCGACGACCGAAGTTTTTGCTCCGCCTGGAGTACAAATCACTTTATCGTCCACAATCAGCGGCGATTCTGAAACTCCCCAAATGTGCCAGTCAGCACTAAAATCTTTATCAACATTCACTTTCCAACGAATAGCACCATCCGAAACATTCAGACAAACCAGTTCGCCTGTTCCACTGATAATGTAAACACGATCGTCTTCGATAGTAGGAGTGCTGCGTGTATCGGGAAATGATTTCACCCATGAACGGCCATAAGCCACTTTCCATTTGATCTGACCTTCGGGAGTGATACACGAAAGGTAATCGAGCGTATCAATCATTCCTGTTGCAAAAATAAACTTATCAGTTGCCACTACCGAAGAATATCCTTTGCCTATTCCTTCAACTTTCAATAGTAATTCAGGACCGGCATCCGGCCATTTCTTTAGTAATCCGGTATCGGTAAATTTACCATCGCGGTTCGCACCGCGCCATTGTGACGGTTGTGCTGCAACGATTAAAACAAGTAAGAAGAATGTAATTGATAGATTTATCTGTTTCATATTTTAGTTGGTTGTTTTTTCAAATCCTTCAGGTATTATTTTCTGAAAGCTTGTTGATTCTATTTACTAATTTCCAGAGCCTTTAATAGGTTTTCAGTTGTAATTACAGTGGCAAATTCGTCCATTAGACTGGCAATTGCAGTTTCATGAATAATTTCGGCTGAATATAGTTGTCCTTTTGTGCCTTTCTTGCAAAAAGTTGCAGTTGCATCTTCAACCAAGAAAGTATCAAATCCAAAATTTCCTGCCATTCTAGTGGTGGTCGAAACGCAATGATCGGTGGTTAAACCTATAATTACAAGTTTTGTGATATTCGTGAATTCAAGTCTCTCTTTCAGATCAGTTCCTATAAAAGCACTGTTTACATTTTTTTTGATAATGACTTCCCCTTCAATTGGCTCTACAATGTCCTTAAACTCATTTCCGGGTTGACCTTCGGCAAGTCTCGAATTTGGATTTGAAGAGCAATGTTTCGCATGAAAGACCGGTAATCCCATTTTTCGCCAAAATGCCAGCAATTTACCGGCATTCTGTTCAGCTTCAGGATTATTTCTATCACCGCCCCAATAGTTTATGTCATCGAAACCCTTTTGGATATCAATGAGAATGAGTGCCGGATTATCATTTACTGAAATGCTCATTTTCAATTTTTTATTGCGAAATTTTATAGGCAATCAATGTATTTCCGTGACGCACATAAAGCACACCCTTATCGATTACCGGATGTGCCCAATGTTGTTCTGAACCAAGAGTTACTTTTGTTTTGCTGATTACTTTTAATCCTGAAGGGAAAGCATTTGCCATAAATAAATCTCCCTTTTCAGAATAGCCAATCAAGGTTTTATTTGCAGCAATAGTTACACCTTTGGCAACTTCGGTAGACGAATATTCCTGTTTACCTGTATTCCAGTTTATACATTGCCAGCTACGGCCATTATCGCCCGAGCCATACATAAAACCGTCAATCAAAACAGCACCACCCATGCGGCTATCGAAGCTTTTGATGTCCCATTCCTTAGTTACCGAGCTTCCATCAGCACTCAGTTTAAGCTTTTCTCCCCCCTGGCCATATCCGCTGAAAACAAATAAGCCACCATCACTGTATATTGGGGTGTTGGGATGAACTGCCCACTGATTTGGATGTTCGAAACTCCAAAGTAATTTTCCACTTGTGGCATCTATTCCCAAAACATGGCCAGCAGTATGAGTTACCAACAGCTGACGAGCAGGTAATTTGATCAGAATTGGAGAGCAATAAGCTGATAATTCACCTAATCCGGGACAATTCCAGATGGTCTCTCCGGTTAAACGATTCAATGCCATTACATTATTGGTTTTTCCACCGGGAGTACAAAATAGCTTATCACCATCAATCAGCAAAGATTCGGTATATCCCCATGTAATGTTGATTCCATCCATTTGTGTCAGAAAATCCTTTTCCCAAACAGGTTTTCCGGTTTTCAGATCGAGGCAGGTTAGTTTTCCATGACCTGTTATTAGATAAGCCAGATCGCCAACAATTGTCGGGGTTGAGCGCGTTCCCGGGAAACTTGCATCAAACTCTTTTCCATAAGTAAACTGCTGAAGTTGTTTGCCATTCTGATCAAGCACAAATAATACGGCTTGTCCATCAACCATCCCGTTGATGTATATTCTATCGTTGGCAAATGCAGGTGACGAAAAGCCTTGTCCCAATTTATCAAAGGTCCAAATAACAAGAGGGCCTTCGGCTGGCCATTCTGGCAAAAGTTTATCAACGTTGTAAATTCCGGTAGAATTGGCTCCACGCCATTTGGTTGCTTCCTGTGCATTAGACTCAAGGAAAAGGCAGGCAAATAAAATTACAAATACAGATAATAGTTTCATAGGTTCAGCTTAAAATGATTTTCGTAAAAGTATTAAGGATCGATCAGTAATACAACACGATACAATATTTAATCGTGTTCTAAATAATAAGATTCATTAACAAATTTACAACTAACAGGTCAAGCGTATTCTGCTGATTAACTGACATTTGAATAGTCAATTTTTTATGATCCAATTTTTGACTTAAAAAAAATTAAAAACTATCTGGTTATTCAAGTGAAATATGATCAAAAGAAAAGGTGAGGTTAAGGCATAAAAAAAAACAGGTGCGAATCAATCACGTACCTGTCAATTTCATTAAAACAAGGGCGTCTTTTGTATCAAAACGACTTTAATACGAACGGCTGAACAATTCAAGTAATAAATTATCCTGCAAAGGTTTCTCCAAAAAATTGTCCATGCCAGCTTCTAGGCATGTCTCCCTTTTGTCCGAAATATCATTGGCCGTTAGGGCGACAATAAAAGCGCGATGCGTTGATTCTATTCCCTTCTCAAAAGCGCGAATCTGGCATGTAGCTTCAATACCGTCCATAACAGGCATTTGCATGTCCATTAAAATTAAATCATATAATTTCTGCTGATACATTGCAACCGCTTCCTGTCCATTTGATGCTATGTCGCATTGTACACCCATATGCTTGAATGTCAACATTGTTATTCGCTGGTTAATTTTATTATCCTCTGCGAGTAAAATTTTTAAATTCGGATTTATTGCCATAATTAATTCTTCAAAAAACTAGTAAGCAGATTTTATGCTTGAATACTAAATTACAAATATACATACGAAGCTAAAAAAGGATGCTTTTGGGGAATTTTTATGATAAAAATTTTGAATAGATCTTTTTAAGCTGGGATTCCGCTAATGTCGGGATATAATTTTCTCAAATCCTTAATAAAAGCCATCAGGAAAGAGGAATAGATGTTCATACTTTCACTTAAAACCTGATGATACTTGTGAACAAAGTTGGATAAATCCTCATCAGTATAAATTAACTGAAGTTCATCTAAAAATTCCCAACGCTTTTGTTCAAACCAGTGTTCGTCTCGAAGCATTCGCCGGTCGCCATATTTATTGAAATAATATAAATAAAGTTTCTTTGAACCCTTTACCGACAAATCTGACTTAAGTTTGGAAAGAGCTCCAGAATAAGCACGCAACAAGTACCAGTAACGGTTTAAATTATCCGAATACTCAACCAAATATTTCAAATTGGATATGGATTTATAAAAAAGGTCCACATGTCCATCGTTCAGATAGGATACAAGTAAATCTAATTCGAGCGGAGTGTAATAGAAAAAATCAGAAAAAAAATCAGTTGACAACTTTGTTCCCTGTTTTTTATCTACTTCATTCATAAACGAAGCCTCGAAATAATCCTTGAATGGCCTGGCAATATTCATTTATTTTAATTCTTTATCAAATTCAGATCAAAAGAAATAAAAAAAATAAGCATTCTGAGCGCTAATTTCTAAACCTAGTAAATGAACTATCAATCGACTGTTATGACTGATCAAAACCTATAGTGGAAATTCGTTTTTACAAAATTAGCGATCAAACAAGCTAATAGAAAAACGCTATAATCCAGCATAGATAAGCATTCCTATACCTACAAAAAACAGAATAAACATAGTCGCTAAAAGTCCGGAGGTTCCTTTTGAACCCTTAAACTCTTTCCAGATAAAAACACCCCACATAGCAGCTACCAAAGTTGCGCCCTGTCCCAACCCATACGAAATTGCGAAGCCTGCTTTTCCTGCTGCTATTATGCTGAAGGTCATTCCTACACACCAGATCATTCCGCCCAGAATACCAGTGAAGTGTTCTTTCAGGCTTCCTGCAAAATATTGGGAATAGGTAACCGGAACTCCCTCGAAAGGCTTTTTCATCAGGAGGGTATTGAAAACGAAGTTACTGATCAGAATCCCGACAGAAAAGATAAATACAGCCGTATATGGTGTTAGCAATCCGGGTTCTGGAGTTTCGAAATTTGTGACCATTGAACTGGCCACAAACCGATAGAAAAGGGCCATCATAATTCCACCAACCACAGACAATACAATGCCTTTAGTTGGAACTTTCTGCGACTGCGAAGATTTCTTTTTGTAAGCTACAGCATCGAGTACAATTGCAAGGGTAATCACGATTACCCCAGTAAATAACCAGATTGCATTTCCCTGTGGATTGGCCATGTAATTAACTAAAACTCCCAAGACCAAAGCAATCCCGATTCCGACAGGAAAAGCAACAGACATCCCGGCTATTGAAATGGCAGCTGCAACCAAAATATTGGCGGCATTAAAAATAATTCCACCAAGTAAGGCATTACCAATATTGCTCATTTCTGCCTGACTAAGGTCAGCCAAAAAGCCACGTCCCTGTTCTCCTGTACTTCCCAAAGTCAAAGAAAAAATAAGAGACATCAGGAGAATGCCAATCACATAATCCCAGTAGAACAGTTCGAAACGCCATGACTTTTGAGCTAATTTTTGGGTATTGGCCCACGAACCCCAACACAACATGGTTACGAAACAAAGAATAACGGCTAATGAATAGGAACTTACGATATACATGGCTATAGTTTAATGGTTAATTGTCGATGTTTGTTATTTTGGTTCGTAAAGCATTAAATCGTCCAAAATATCGGCGATTTTCTGATATGGATATTTGTGAACGAGGAAAGAATGATTCGAATTTTTATCCGGATTCCAGATATTCGAACCATTTGCGTTGCAAACAAAAGTTCCGTTTCCAATCACATAAAAATAGTTTTCAGGATTTCGAACTGCACACAAAACAGCCGTGTGATCCCACGAATTTCGATTTGAAGTTTTTTTGCCTTCGTAGTTCGACAAACAATATTCGTAAGCCCACTGAACCGGACTACCTTTTGTCCCCTGAGTAGCTACTTTGCTGCCTGTCATTATCTTGACTCCGATTTCAAAGCCACTAAAAAGAATTGCAGTCGGCCAATTTTGAAATACATATTCCGAAGCTTTCGGATGTTGATTCACATTAAATTCATTTCCTTCCAGAAATCCACCAGCCATAGCAACCCATTTTTTCACCTTTTTTGCCACGAGTTCTTTCCCTGAAAGCTTACTGAATTGATCAGGCCCAGATTTTAAAAGGGGTTCAAGGTTGGAAAGAAAGCCAACAGTTACAATTACCACACTCCCATCGGGCTGCGAGGAAAGCACTTTCCTGTATACTTCAGTAGCTGAAGGATAATCTTTGTTGGTTTTTAGTTTGGGGAGATATTTAACTGTCAATGAATCGTTCCAATGATTTGGGCAGGAGAATTTTGGCGCATCAGATCCTGGAACGCCAATAGGAATATTTGGTTTCTGAAAATAACGGTTAAAAACTTCTAAAGTCGGAGCAATGTATGGATAACCATCACTGGCCATAGTTGCCAAAATTTCACATTCTCCCTTGGCCGCCAAAGCGTGAAGAATTGTAATCGCACCAACATCGTCAAAATCGGGCCCCATGTCGGTATCAAAAATGATTTTAACCGGTGATTTCTGAGCCGAAGTAGTTTGATGAAAACCAAACAACAGATTAAGTGTAATTATGAGAAAAAATGAATGTTTCATGTGTCAACAATTAAGTCATTAGGTTGTCATTAATAGTCATTTAGTTGTCTTTGTGGGTCCTCAATTGGCATTAAATGACAACTAATGACGCAAAGCTTATTTCTGAAATGAAAACTTATAATTGTCACTAATTTTATCACCGGTTTTAAAGACAATAGCTTCATTGACATAGACTTTTGCGCCCTCTGATTCAGGTCTTTTTTCTCCTTTCACCACTAGCTTTATTGTATGTTTTCCCTCAGGGAGATTGGTTATGTGGTATATACTCATGTTATCGTGTTGCTGTTTCGAAAAGTAGAAATAACAGTCGATGGTTCGTTTCAACTCACCATCCACATAAACATCGGCTTTTCCACCATCTTTAAACCAGTTTCCGACAATTGAAACGCCGGTTCCTTCAAAGGTAAAACTAATCTCATCGCCGGCAGTGCTGCTAAATTTCGATTTATTGTTGCCAAAAGTCTCCCATTTCCCCTTTATCTCCCAGCCTTCATTAGCAAAAACACTTACTTTTTTATCAAATACCAACTTTGGGAAAGCCACCTCAAGCGCAAAAGGCTGAGGTTGCTGAACTTTAATTTTCAGATCACCGGAAGTCGATTCTCCACCATTCTCCACAGCCAATTTCTGTGCATATTCCAATGTCTTATCCACCGCTTTGTTAAAAGAATAATCGGTATTTATAAATATGGAATCGCCCATTGCTTTTACTGCATTCTGCCAGGCAACATCCAAGCCGTTCAATCCTTTGATCACGCCCAAAACAGCCATTGCATTCGACGGATTACAGTCTGAATCCTGTCCGCAGCGGGTAGAAACTTCCATGGTTTTAACCGGATCGCCCTCACCATAAAGCAGCCCCATAACGATGTAGGCACCATTCAATTTAGCATCAATATTAAAAGTGTCACCGGCTCCGCAAATCTGAACTTTCCCCCATTTAGCTTCCAACTCGGCCCATGCAGCACGCCAATCCGACGGATATTGTTGCTGAAGTAGTTTAACATCCTGTACCGCTTTGGCATAATCACTTTCAGCAGGAATCGAGAGCAGCGCCTTATCGATGATCTTAGGAATGTCATTTTCAAAATAGGCTTCAGCATACAAAGCAGCAACAAAAACACCACCGTAAACTCCATCTCCGTAATTCATGATGTGGCCAATCTTATCGGCAATTTTATTTGCAGTTTGTGGCATTCCGGGGCACATAAACCCAATATAATCAGCTTCGATCTGAAAATCAATATCATCAGTATGAAGGTTATAATCCGGATGACCCGATTGCGGAGGAAAGATGCTATCGAAATAGTTTTTGCGGGCCTGAACGTTGGCATGCCACAAATGATAACCCGCTTTGGCAAACAGCTCCTGAAATTTTTTAGCCGGTGCATCCATCCCGTAACGATCCATCGTCATCAGGAATGTTAGCTGAACGTAAATATCATCCTGCCAGATAGAGCCTTTCACATCCGAAGGAACCCATTTGATCGAATCTTCAAAGGTTTTACCTTGTGCCTTGAACTCAGTTGGAGCGCCATAAGTAACGCCAATCATTTTTCCGGCCCAGCCACCAGCAATTTTATCTTTCAGTGTTTCCTGCGAAATAGTTCGAAAATCAGCAGCTGGCTTGGGAGAACACGACACAATGACCAGTGCAATTGCTGGCAAAATCAGGTTTAATAAATACTTTTTCATGGTCTGTTTATTCGTTTAGTTTGAAATTTCTTTTCGGTATGGCACCGAGGATTGCGCTCCAATACGGGTTGCCGAAATGGATGCAGCCTTATTGGCAAAGGCAATCGATTCCTGAATAGTTTTTCCTTCGGAAAGGGCAACAGCTAATGCGCCGCTAAAAGTATCCCCAGCTGCAGTAGTGTCAACTGCCACAACTTTTGGAGCCTTAATTATTTCAGATTTGCCGCCATCCAATAAAAATGCTCCGGCAGCTCCCATAGTGATGATCACCAATTCAACTCCCTTTTCATGCAAGCATGTTGCAGCTTTCAACGCTGATTGTTCATCATTCACTTTAATTCCTGTCAAAAGTTCGGCTTCAGTTTCGTTGGGTGTAATTAAATATAGGTTTTGGAGTAATTTAACCGAAAGTTCGGCGGCTGGTGCGGGATTCAGAATCACCTTTTTCTGCTTCTGAGCTGCAATCTGTGCAATATATTCCACAGTTGGAACCGGAATTTCAAGCTGCATCAACACAAATTCCGATTCATTCAATTCTGTTAGCGCTTTATCAAAATCGTTCGGACTAAGCGTTCCGTTTGAGCCAGATGCAACCACAATCGAGTTTTCGCCCTTCTGATCAACTGTAATCAAGGCTACTCCACTCGGATTTTCTGGATCGACAGCCACAAAATCGACATTGATTCCTTCGTTTTCGAGTTGCTGAATGGCCTGTTTACCAAAAATATCGTCGCCAATTTTGCCAACAAAAGTAACCAGCCCACCCAAACGAGCCGCGGCTACAGCCTGATTAGCGCCCTTACCACCCGCATTCATTAAAAAACGTCCACCTAAAATGGTTTCGCCTGGTGCTGGAAAATGATGAGTTTTGATAACCATGTCGGTATTCGAACTGCCGACAACAAGTATTTTTTTCGGATTCATAGGAAGGTTAAGTTAGTGAACCAAATTTAACAGTTCTTTATTAAATTGATACCACTAACCTGTAATTTAAACCTTCATTCAACTGATTCAGGCAAAAAACAAGAAAACACTAAAAATTACCAATTATTTTTAAGAAAGTAAGGACTTGATAATTTCTACCCAAAGCAAATAACCATCGCCCAAAAGATGAAGGCCGTCGTTGGAATATTTCGGGTTCATTTTTTCACTGTCGGTCAGTTTAAAACGTCTATACAAGTCAACGAACCCAACATTTTCTTTTATGCACCAATCTTTTAACTGAACATTTACCCAAATAACTTCCGCAGTTTTATTGGTATGACCTTTAAACAAGCCAAACATATCGCTCACCGGAAGAATACTTTGAATATAGACTTTTGTCTTGGGCGAATCCTTCCGGACCCTGTTGGCAATTTTGCAAATATTGCTGAAAACTGTGTCTTTTGAAACTCCACGTGAAAGATCGTTAATCCCGATCAGCAAAAACACTTTGGCAGGTTTCGAGCGGGTTACTTCACTCAACCTGAACAATACTCCTTCGGTTGTATCGCCACTGATACCACGATTTTTAACTCTGGGATTTCCCAATAACTCGCACCACTCTCCCCCATCGGTAATGCTATTACCTAAAAAGATGATTTCGCCTTTGGTATCGGGCAATTTTTCAAACAAGGTTAAGCGCTGGTTGTAGTAAGTTCCAAACTTGTTGTCCTGACCAATTGAAATCAATGAGCAAAAAACAAATGCCAAAACAAAAAGGAAAGAAGTTTTCATAAGTTGGTAATTTAAAAACTTAAAGATAACTTTTCGATATTAATCTACTTGCCGGTCAGCAAATTTTGGCTTAAGGGTAATCAGCAAAAGGGCAATAGCCAAGGCAACCGGAATGGCCAGCATCGCCAAATCTCGTCCCAAATTTCCTGAATCGGTTGATTTACCTAACAGATTGGTAATAAATGCACCAGCAAAAACGCCGGTCATGTTCATCAATCCGTAGCCGGCAGCGCGGTGTTTGGGTGAAACAAATTGGCAAAGAATTGGCATATTGTTCGCATCGAACATGCCAAATCCAACACCAAACAAAACGGCGCCACCAACAACCGTAAACAACGATTGTCCAAATCCCAGAAACAGCAACGAAGGCAAGGTCAGTGAAAGGCCGATTGCACCAGTGTAGATTCGTCCCCGAAGGTTTCGCATCACCCAGCGGTCAGCTAAAATTCCTCCTGAAATAACTCCAATAAACGACGAAACCGCTATGGTAATGGTTGCCATTGGTCCTGCCTTCGCCATTTCGATGCCTAAACTTCCGGAGAAAAGTGTTGGTAACCAGTTTTTAGTAGCCCAGCCGGGAAAACTTGGTGCTGCAAAATAAAATAGAATGACCCAAAAACTTACTGTTCCCAACAGCATTCCAAGGCTGTTTTTAATCGAAGCAATTCCTCCGAGATTAGGTTTAGCAGGTGTTTCAGTTTGGTAGACCGTTTTATTTTCTCTAAGGAATAAAATCAAAACAAAACTGTACATTATTCCGGCCAATCCGAAATAATGAAAGGCTTGCTGCCACGAAAAACTATCGGCCACCGTGGCACCAAATCCGCCCAAAGCCTGCCCCATGTAAAGTCCGGTCATGTGAATTCCGATGGCCAGCGAACGGGTTGGTCCGCGGTGATAATCGGCAATAAGCGATAATGCAGCAGGAATATAAAGGGCTTCGCTTACTCCCATCAAAGCCCGCAAAGCATACAAATGATCGAAGTCGTGAACCAGCCCCATCGATAAAGTTACTGCCGACCAGACAGCAAGACTGCCCACAATCAGCCATTTGCGGTTCACCCGGTCAGCAATCAAGCCTGAAACCGGACTCATTAGTGCATAAATCCAAAGAAAAACAGCCATAAGCCGCCCAAAATTCTCAGCAGTTTCCAGCTCTTTAATGTCGGCCATCATCGAAACTTTCATGGTCGAAAGCATCTGCCGATCCATGTAATTTAGCAGGGCGACCATCCACAACAAGGCGACAACCAGCCAGGGATACCATTTTTTCTGTTGGATTTGCATGAGTTTAATTGGTTTGATGATTTGTTTTACAATTTCTCCAGTGTTTTCCAAATCTGGAATAACCCTCGTGGAACATGGAAACAGCCTTTCCATTTTCCGCCTTTTAAAGGAAGCAATACTTCGCCTCGACGGTTAAGGTAACCAAACCATTCGTCGTATTCCGGATCGGCAAAATGCGACCATGTATAATCGTGAACTTTTTCGAACCATTCCAGGCATTCCGGATTTCCGGTCAACGAATAGCCTTTAATTAAACTGATCAATGTTTCAACATGTACCCACCAAAGTTTCTGGTCCCATTCCAACTGTTGCGGCGGATAACCTTTAATGTCGAGAAAATAAAAGATGCCGCCAAATTGTTCGTCCCAGCCGTATTTCAGGGTTCGGAGCATAATTTCAACGGCCTTTTCGGTCAACTCTGGGCGCTTTAGCCTGACAGACAAATCCATGATAAACCACATGGCCTCAATGGTGTGTCCCGGATTCAGCAAACGTCCTTCAAACGAATCGGAAAAACTTCCGTCGGGATTAACATTTTCCATGATCATCCCGGTTTTGTGATCGTAGAAAACCTCCAAAACCTCATTAATGCATGTGTTTATGGTTTCCTCAACCAGTTCTTTCGGGAGCAAATGCTCAATTTCGAGCGACAGGTTACACAAAATCATGGGTAAAGAAAAGCCTTTCAGCGGGCGGGTTTCCAGAACCGCTTTGCTAAACCGTCCTTTTGGATTGGTGCTTCTCTTCAGAATGTTATCGAAACTTTTCTTGGCGATTGCAGCATATTCTTCTTTTCCAGTCGCCTGATACAACTGGCCAAAAGCCATGGTGGCAAAGCAATCCGAGAAAATATTGTAAGGTTCAATCAGCGGTTTTCCTTCGCGGGTGAGCGAAAAATACCAGTTCAGTTCACCATCGTGACCGAATTTTTGAAGAAACTCTGCGCCGTGCAAAGCCATTTCAAGCCATTCAGGCCGTTGCTCTACTTTGTTGTAAAGTGTTGCAAACATCCAGACTTCGCGTCCCTGTAACCAAATAAATTTATCGGTATCGAATACATTTCCCTGTCGGTCGAGGCAAGTAAAATATCCGCCAAACTGCTCGTCTTTTGAATGTTTTTCCCAGAAAGGAACCACTTTTTTGAGCAACTCGTTTTTATATTGTTCTGCTAATTTTTTAAAATCTTTTTCCATTGTTTTTACTTTTCAAACTGAATATCAAAACCTATCACTTTCGAGGTACGGATTCCCGGTCGAACTTCTCCTGAAGGAATTACGATTGTTCCATTCCATGAAAAAGCGGTAGTGGTCACTGGCGACTCTCCTATTATTTGGTCAATCTTTTCCCAACTTTTCAAAAGTGTATTGAAAGCCAGTATGTCTTTTGAAAATCCTGGATGATTGGTTAACATGGCATCCTTTTCATTCCAAAGCTTTTGTTTTTCTTCTCCTGAGACTTTTTCAAGAGCAGCATTCATTCGTTCTGTCCGGTTAAAGAAAATACCCGGATCGCCGCCAAACAATACAATGTGATGTGAACCTACAGCAATACCTGTTCCTGCTGAAAATCCAAGAGGTTTTCCATCTGAAATAATATCACTTTCGAGGCTCCATTTCTGGATAGAAGGCGTGTACTTCCAGACGCTGCTCAAAAAAGTGGAAACTTCGGAAGTTTTGTTCCGGCCACCAAGCACATAAATACAGGCTTCGGTGCTGTCGTTCTGACTCACGACTACAGCGTGCGAAAGCGCTACCGGAAGCTCAGGTAAAATCCGCCATCCCTTTTCCGGCTGATTCAGATCGAATGAATAAAAGGCAGAGGTTGCACCTTCCGAAGTCAGTCCTCCGGCCACAAAAATTGTAGAATCAATTCGGGCTGCACCGGCAGACGAGGTTGCAACAGGCAGTCCTGCCAAACTCTTCCGTTTGACATTTCCATCCCGAAAGGAGAATAGGAAAACATCGTTTACCGGGCTATCAAAATCTTCGCCGCCAATGCTTATCAAGCCTTGTTCTACGGTGACACAAGCCGGATAGGCCATTGCAAAAGGCAATCTTTCGGAAGACTGTTTCCACAAATAGTTGCCTGACTCAGTTTTCTCCATCAGGAAAATTTCATCGTGGTATTTCTTTTTACCACCTTTCCAGGGCAACTCATTTTCGAAATTGGCGCCACCGGCCACCAATGCAAAGTTGCCATGCGCTCCGGCTATTGGTCCGGCCAAACCGGGCTGAACAGAATCACCTAAAGCAGGCATCAAAGCCGGAAACTCTACGTTTTTCAGAATTAGTTTTTCCGGAGAAGTTGAAACACAAGCATTTTGAGAAACAGCAACCATTGCGAATAAGATGAGCAACAAATTAGATTTTCGAGAAAAACTGCTGCATATCGAGGGACTTGACATCTTCTGCGAATTTTTCATAGTTTTCGACCCACATATTTTTAACCGGTAAACGGAATTGTCCCATATCGAGACCAATGTATTTCATGTACGCTTTTCCGGTTGCAATTCCACCGTACTTACCGAGCAACCGAATCATATCAATGGATTGTTGCTGCAATACACGGGCAGTAGCCAAATCGCCTTTATCAAAAGCCTCAATCAGCTGATAATAAAGCGGAGCAGCGTAATTAAAAGTACTTCCAACTGCACTGCGTGATCCAAGGACCAGCGCTGAAAGCATGTTCTCATCACGACCCCACATCATTTCAAATTTACCATCCATAAAATGAATACAGCTTAGGAAATCCATAAAATCTTCGTGCGTGAATTTGATCCCGACCAGATTAGGAATGATTGGTGCAGCTTCCTGCAGAAAATCGTACATACTCAAATAACAACCACTCAAAACCGGAATGTGATAAAAATAAACCGGAGTTTGTGGAACAGCTTCGGCTACCAAAGCACAAAATTCAGCCAATTGTTTTGCCCCTGCAGGTTTAAAATAGTAAGGGGCCAGCAAAGCAATGGCATCTACTCCATTTTCGGCTGAATGCTGCGCATTTTCAATACATTCCTTGTAAGAAGTTCCACCAACCAGACTAATAACCTTAACTGTTTTTTCCGCTTTCGAACAGGCAGTCCATGCTTCTACCGTTTTCATTTTTTCCTTTTGTGTCAGCGAAACGCCTTCACCGGTTGAGCCGTTGATAAATGCTCCAACCACTTTATTTTTTTTCAGAAAATCGTAATAACCACTAATCTGATCATATAATACTTCCCCTTTTGCATCCATTGGTGTAAAGGGTGCTGCAATTAATCCTTCAAACTTGTTCATAGTGCAAATATTTAATTCGTTAATTTTCAATTTTATCATAGTATTTTAATCCATCTACTTCCCGAAAGTTTGTTCCATCCGGTTTTACCGGAATGAAGGTGAACATCCACTTCCACGAGCTACCTCCATGCGGTACTTTAAGCAAAACTTCGTTCCATCCTTTTTTTAATAAAATACTGGTTGGCGCACGGAAAAAATAGTTTTCATCAGTAAACGGAATTTCTTCTGATTTTACTTCCAAACCTGGATTTTTCCAAACAGGCGGTGAAACGATCTTGTGGTTTACCCAAACTTTCGGATTCGTTGTATGCCATTGTCCTTGCTGGGGAAATGGTCCGCCACGCCGGCCACCCGAGCGCGACCAATCGTGAAATCCAACCCAGCAGCTAACTTCCTGATCGATAGGTGACCAAATGTTGGTTGATGCATAAACGGTTCCCTGTTTTTCCGTAAAATAAGATGGGAATCCGAAGAAATGCCGGATGTGTATAGTTCCTCCGTAAAAATCTTTGCTGGATATATTCTTCTTTTGTTTCCCGGTTTCTGACTTCAGAAAATCCAAACTTTCCACTTCATTAAATGGTCCGTGCAGTTTCCAGGCTATCTGAGTTTGTTTGACGTAGGGAAAAGGTTTTCCCTGAAAATAGAGATCACGGTGACGAACCAAACGGTTTTCAAAATCCTGAAACTCCTGAAACAATAAATTATTAGGTGATGGCAATTTAGCCAGATAATCTTCTCCAAAATCAACCAACTGACCTTTCCACGAAGTTTCACTGTAAGTCAGCATTCCGGGATAAACTGGATTCTGTCGGATAATATCGTATTCGTCATTCACCTTATTGTCGTTCCAGCAACAAAGAATACCGCCTAACCGTAAGGAATCACCTTTCGGAGCATTACAAATCCGGTCAAAATAAAGCTGAGCAACTCCGGATAACGGATCCAAATGATTGAGGTAATTAAGCCGCGAATCAATATAGCGGTGACCTTCATTGGGCTTTCCGTTTGAGGACCAAAGTTGTGTGATGGAAGTTTTATCCGAATCGATTTGCTGTCCGGGTCGCCAAACAATCACTTCGCGGCCATTTTTCTTCACTTGGGCAACTACCGCATCCAGCAATCCGGTTGCCGGGCGCTCATATGAGTGCCAAACCTCATCGGTTCCCAAATGAATGTAGGGCATTTTATCTTTTGAAACCAAGTTGCAGAGTTCGTCGATCAAATCAAGCAAAATAGGCTGTACCCGAGGATCACTCATCGAATCGAGCGCAAATGCCCTGCGAAATGCCTCGCAATGTCCGGGAATATCGAATTCAGGAATCAATGTGATGTATCGTTCGCTGCAATAATTGATGAGTTCCAGAAAATCTTCCTGCGAATAATACTTTCCGGGCCAGCGGGTATTTGATGAAGCCGAAGATAGCTGCGGATACTTTTTGCTTTCCAATCGCCACCCGGGATTGTCGGTGACATGAAAATGGAAAGTATTAAACTTGTATGCAGCCATCACATCAATCTGCTCTTTCAACATCGCTAACGATTGAAAATTTCGGCCAACATCCTGCATAAATCCGCGGATTTGGAAAGCAGGCCAATCGGTTATCTCACAACCAGCAACAAACTGCTTCCCGTTTTCGGTAAAAGTTAATTGTTTGATTGTCTGTTGCCCGCGAAAAATCCCTTTTGAAGTTTTAGCCTGAAGTATGACTGAATCAGCATCTACTTTCAGAATATAGGCTTCATCCTGATTGATGAAAACTTCAGGAAGATTAGCTACAATTCGCTGAATTATAAGCGATTCGTTACCTTCAATTTTAAAATTCTGTTTGTTCCAAACAACTTTTTGTGGCATCGGAATTAAAGCCGGAACATCAACACTTTTCGTTTGACCATGAAGATTCTGTAACAAAAAAAAGAAAAAACCCGCCACCACGGTAAGTTTCCAAAGTTTGAATGTGATGCTCCGGCTTTTCATTTCTTATTTTTTAATCAATTTTCCGAGCAAATCGGTTACCGGAATTTTCTGAAAATAAAGCTCTTTCATCCCCTCGTATAGAATTCCGATGGTTTTGCTATCTACCATGCTCATGCACGAATAGCCATAACCGGTTGCCGAATTCAATTCAACCTGATAAGTTTCAGGCCAGGTTAAACCGCCATCTAAACTGGCTTTTATGGTCATGTGGCTGCGTTCGGTTTTACTGTCGGGATTGGAGAAAAACAGCACTTGTTGCATTTTTCCATTAATCTCTAAATCGGTACTAATAATACTTGCCATACAGTTTGGTTCCTGTAATACCGAATTAGACGATTTGTGAACAGTCCAAGTTTTTCCCAGATCAGCTGTTGTAGCCACTGCCCTACCATTGGTTTCGCCTTTGTCAGTGCGGTTTCGGTCGTCGCGCATGTTCAGCATCAGGCTACCATCAGCCAGTTCAACAACCTGCGCTTCGGTAGTATTAGATTTGGCTCCAGTACCAATTTGCCATGTTTTTCCCTGATTATTGCTGTACACAATAGTTGAATGAGCTGCATATTGCCCTCCATCAAGGGATTTTGTTCCCAGATCAGCTTTAAACTGTGCAGGGAAAACCAAAGTTCCGTCGGTCATGGTAATTCCGCGACCTGGCCCTTGCAAAAGCAACTGCCATGCGGGATCTTTAATTTGTGAGGTTATGTTGATGGGTTGCGACCAGGTCGCTCCATCGTCGGCACTTTTTACCAAAATGAACTGACCTGTTTCTTCAGGTTTCATTCCGGGTTTCGAAGCCCACCACAGCATATCTTTTTCTGTAGCGCCACTCATCCAAAGGGCAGCTACCCAAATTGTATTGGTTTTGGTGTCGTAAAGTACGCATGGGTCTCCAATTCCATTCAATCGCTGCAAACGACCTCCATATTCCCCCATATCCATAATCACTTTCATAGGTTGCCAAGTCTGGCCACCATCCGTACTGCGGCTCATACCAATGTCAATATCTTCCTGAAGGTCTTTGCTGTTGTTGTAACGGTTGTCATAAACGGCAATCAGTGTCCCTTTGTTGGTAGTAATTAATCCGGGAATCCGGTAGGTATCGATTTTGTCCTGTCCTTGTGCACGAAGCACCATTTTGGGACGAAAGGTGAATTTATAGGAAGGAGCCACTGTAACCGGCTCATGATTACTGAAAGACAATTTCACATTTTCAACCCGAAAACGAGTGAGTAAATCAGGATTCGCATTCATTCCGATGTCGAATTTCAGGAAGTGAACTCCTAAACCCAAATGGCGGGTTCCGGTAATTGAGGTTTTTGTCTCCGGATTTTTCGAAATTCCAAACAAAGCATTGGTATCTGAACCTTTTGCAACTCCGGAATATTTAGCTGAAATGGATGCCACTCCCGAAAGTTGGCTGTCGTCAGTAAATAAAATATCGATATCATTCAAAATCAGCGGTTCTTGGCCTGTAGAAATGCTCAATCTCAATTCAAACATACCCGAATTTTCAATATCTGCTTTAAGTGGCAAACGAGTTAAGTTTAATTCGGAATTGATTGTTGCTGAGTTTAGAGCAGGCAAATCACTTTTTTTGCAGTGCTGATTTGTTGTAAACATCAAAAGGAAAAGTAGAATCTGAAGACTGGACATAGCCGTGTTTTTAAGGTGCATAAACAAATCCGGATTCAGAATTCAGCATGTGAAATCTGAGTTGTTAAATATAAGTGATTTGAAAGGAATAATGAAGTAAGAGCCTGTTTCCAGGCCCTTACTTTTCACCCTTTTAACTAAATTCTGTTAACTAAAATCGCGAAAGAACATTTAATTTGCTGGTTTGGCCGTTGCATAACCTGGTGTTTGATTTACCAGTGGGTCATTGGTCCAGATAGCTTTTTCGATTGGCCATAAAATCATGTGCGATTTGGTGGCTTTGTCCAAAACACCGTATCTATGATTGGTACTTTTGAACACCAACGGATCGGAGCCATACTTCATTCTGCGTAAATCATACCACGATTTACCTTCATAAACAAACTCTTTCATACGTTCAGAATAGATTGCCAATTCGTTTTTGTCTTTGGTTGAATTGACAAAAGGAGCAGGATCCACACCCGGGGCAAATGCACGGTCACGAATTTGCTTGATGTAGCCTGAAGGATCGCCTCCTTCAGCATTCGCAATTTCAGCAAGCATCAGCACCCTGTCGGCTTCGCGGTAAATTGGCCAATCGCTTGTAAAATAACGTTTGTTAGCACTAATCGTTCCAAGGAATTTAACCAGTGCGGTGTTTCTTACATCAATTTTGTAAGGAGTTTTGGTTACTTTATAATAATCATAGAAAGTAACATCTCTTCTCTTATCAGCTACATTATACGATTTAAACAACTCGAAAGTATAACCATAGCGCTGGATGATCTGCTGTGAATTTGGAGCTGCAATCACCAAAGGATCAACAAGTAGCGAACCACTTGCCAGTGAATCTTTGTAGTGCAAGTTATCGAAATTAAATGTTGAATACGTGTATGCGGCAACTCCACCCATTTCGGCTTCACCAACCAGGTAGCGAATATTCAAAATAATTTCGGCATTGTCTTTTTGGTTATAAGCGAATACATTGGTAAAGGTTGTCTGCAGTGTACTTCCAGTAATAGAATTCAATGCTGATTTTGCTTCGGCTAAATCGGCAGTTGTGCCATATACTTTTGCTGACCATAAATAAACATCACCTTTCAGCATCAAACTAGCTTTAGGGCTCCACTGGCTTTTGCCTGCCGGATTGGCCAAAGTACCAAATGCTGTTACCGATTTGGTGATATCTGCCTTAATTGCTGCCAAAGTTTCAGCTTCGGTTGCTCTGGCTTTGCGCAAAAGTACCGGGTCGGTGTTTCCGTTCAATACTTCGGGTTCAAGTCGAAGAGGCACACCTCCGTATGTGCGAAGCAAGTGGAAATAATAAAAAGCTCTCAATCCATAAGCCTGTCCTAAAAGGTAGTTCTTTTTTTCGGCCGTCAGGAATGTTACTGCCTCTGTCTTTTGGATAAAAAGATTCAATTGTAAAATCGGACCGTAAAATCCGGCCCAAGAAGTAATCCCTGCTGAATTTTCATCAATGCGCTGCTCAATAATCTGCAATTCATTCAATGATGTATTCTGGCGATCGACATTGCTGTAAATACCTGAACGCATTTCCCCTAACCGAACAAACATATACTGATTGTCTCTGAGTTGCTTGTGGATACCCACCATAAAGTTGGTAACCTGTGATTCGTTCTGCCAGAAATTCCCATCTCCGAAATAATCTACCGGAGCAAGATCAAGTGTATCCTGACACGAGGCGACAGTAAATGTTATAAGTATCGCCAGTATTAAATATTTTATGTTTTTCATAATCCTCTATTTAGATAATATTGTAGTTCCTAATTAAAAAGTAATATCAGCACCAAGGATCAATTGTGTTGGTATGATGTATGCACCATTTTGATTTCCGGTACGTTCAGGGAAATTCAGCATTTTATTGGTTAAATACCCCAGATTTTGACCAGTAGCTGTTAACACCAGACCACCAATTTTAGCTTTTTTCAATAATGCTGTTGGAACACTGTAACTTAATGATACTTCGCGGAATGAAAGGTAATCAGATTTCTTCCAGAACATGCTGCTTGGTCTGTCGTAGTTTTTGGTATTCAACTGATCGGCCCATTGATATCTTGGAAGAGATGCATTAGGGTTATCAACAGTCCAGGTATCGTATACAGCTGTTGTTGGGGCGAATTCTCCCTGAGCACAACTCAATGCCCACAAATGCATTAAATCCTGTTGAATATGTCCGATTCCAAAATCGACACGGGCAACGAATGTAAACCGCTTGTAGCTTAAGGTTGATGTAAAACCTCCGGTTAATCTAGGAATTTCACGTCCAAGTTTAACCATGTCTCTGGTATCAATGGTATCGTTTTGGTCAACGTCTTTCCACATAACATCTCCCATTTGGGTAGGAATCCAGCCTCCAGCTAAATTCAGGCCTTTTGCTGTCATAATTCTCTGACTGGCAACCCGTTTACCGGCACTGGCATTGTACCAAACTTGCCCTGCAGCAAGGTCAACCTTGTTGTAATTAGCTAAATCATCGGCATTCCGGATAAGGCCTTCACTAACAAATCCATACACGCTTCCCCATTCCTGTCCTTCCTGCAAACCACCAACCCAAACGGTTTTCTTTGTTGCCGGATCGTAAATTTGCTGACCACCTTGCCGGTTGTTTTCGTTACCATTGAATGGAAGTGTAAGAACTGTATTTTTATTCCAGGAAGCGTTTCCGCTAACCTGCCATTTGAAATCCTTTTTCTGAATAATTTTTCCGGTAACCTCAATCTCGAAACCAGTATTCTTCATGCTACCGTTATTGGTACGAACACTTGAAACACCCGCTGAAGTAGGCAATAAAACACTCGCAATTTTGTCGGTAGTTATTCTGTTGTAAAAAGCCATCGAGGTATAAATCCGGTTTTCAAAGAAACCCATATCGGCGCCAACTTCAACGGTATTGGTCTTCTCCCATTTCAGGTTAGGATTTGCAATACCACTTTGTAAAAATCCGATGGTTCCATTGTAAGCAGTTTGTGAACCATACGAACCTTGCAATTCATAGGTGCCAATTCCACCTACGTTACCATTTTTACCCCAACTGGTTCTCATTTTCAGATAGGAAAGCCAATTTTGTGACGACTTCATAAAATCTTCTTTAGTAACTAACCATCCGGCTGACACAGCAGGAAATACGCCATATTGATTGTCACCGATTAATCGTGAATAGCCATCTCTTCTTACTGTAAATGCAACGAGATATTTTTCGTCATAGTCGTAATTCAAACGACCAAACTGAGAAAGAATTCTTTCTCTGGAGTGCCATGAATCAGTGGACCGGGTTTGTTGTTCAGCGTTATTCAGTGTCAGTCCAAGGTCTCTGAAATCTTCAGTTGGTGCACCTGAACCTGAAGCTGATACTCCATAGTTATATGAATCGTAATATTCAAAACCCGCCATGGCTGCAATACTATTCTTTTCAAGGAATTTAGTTTGATAATTCGCGATGGCATTATAAGTTTGACGAACAGTGCGGTCAAAATATGCTGAGGTTGATCTTGTTCTGTTCCAGCCTGTGTTTACATTGGTCAGACTCATCACTCCAGTGCGAAAATCTTTATTGAAAGCTTCAATAAACGATTCATCATACATTACAATCCCCGTTGCTTTCACATATAAGCCTTTTGTTATATCAATCTTAAAAGCCTGATTCATGGTGAATTTATCGGATTGATTACCCCTGAAATATTTATCGACATTATACGCCGGATTACCGTCGCTATTGTCGCGGCCAAGAAGCAACTCTCCTTTTGCATTGGTACCACGCATGGTTGGAGGAGCTGAAAGCATACGCGCCCAATAGTTTGTTTCGCCATTTTGCAGCGATTGATCTTTCCAAGTAGCCTTTGCATACTGAATGCCGCTTTCGGAGGTTAACCAATCCTTAATCTTGTAGTCGCCGTTAAATGCGAAATTGAGTCTTTTGTAAAAAGTTTCAAGCGATAAACCACCTTCATCGTAATAACCCAGATTCGCGAAATATTTGCCACGATCATTGCCACCGCTAAAACCGATGTTATAATCCTGAGTCTGTGCTGTTTTATTTAATCCATAATCGCCATAATTGAAATCTTTATAAATCAAATCGTATAGGGTTCCATTTGGATCGTAATTTCCGTTGGCTGCCGTTTTAATCGGGTCTTTCATTTGTTTCCAACCTGGCTGACTTAATAATTCCTGATTGTTGGCATCCAGCCGCATTACACTCCAGATTGCTCTTGAATCGTAATTTCCATCGATAATATTGCCTGAGGCATCTTTATAAACGTTTCCAGTTCCTCTTGGACCTGCTCCTGCCAAATTACTGGCAGCTAATGTTCCATTTTTAATGGCTTGTTCTGCTCCAAGACGTGCCCATTTAATGTAGTTTTCGGCATCAACAAAATCATAAGGAGTATTCAGGTAATTCGTACCATGTTTCACCTTAACTGTAACAGTCGCAACACCAGCTTTACCTTTCTTTGAAGTAATGAGAACTACACCATTGCTTGCCCTTGCTCCATAAATGGCAGTTGCCGAAGCATCCTTCAAAACTTCCATACTTTCAATTTCTTCAGGATTGATGTCGCTTAATGAACCGCGGATTTGTCCATCCATGATGATAAGTGGGCTACCAGAACCATCAAAATTGGTACCTCCTCTTAACACAAGTGCTGGCACTGCACCTGGTCTTCCCGTTGCAGTTACCACTCTCAATCCGGAGACCGTACCAGCCAAAGCCTGTGCAGGATTGGAACGCATACCTGTTTCCAGTAACTTCATATCGACTTTTGCGATCGAAGAAGTTATTTTACTTCGGGTTTGAGTACCATAACCTACAACAACCACTTCGTCAATGGCCTGAACTGAAGTTTGCAAAACAAAATTTATTACAGACATGCTTCCAATTTTTTGTGATACAGAAGCATATCCTACCATAGAAACAGAAATCTCATCTTTTCCTTCAGGAACAATAAGTGTGTAATTTCCGTCAAAATCAGTGATCGTTCCAACAGTTGTCCCCGTCACAACTAAAGTAACTCCGGGGAGTGTTGAACCATCAGCAACATCAGTAACAGTACCTTTCACTGTCTTTTGTGCAGAAACCTGGCCAAAAGACATCAGAAACAAAAATGCCATCCAAAGCGACAGCTGTACGAGAATTTTATTCATAATAGTTTAATTAAATATTGAAAACCTAAATTGCCTTATGTCCTACATAACACAACAAAGATAAATATTGAATTTACTCCTCCAAATTTTTTTTGCATTTTTTTTAATGATTTTTAACATGAAACTCTGATACACAAACTATCCGGGATATTCACATAATCAAAAAATCAATATTTTCCGCAACTGAATTCAGTTTTGAAAATTCAAGGATGTGAGAAATTATTGATTTCTTAGGGAAATATTTCATGTAGATAATTTTTAGGAAAGCTGGCGAACAGAAAGTTTTACTTTTTATATTCGCTTTTAATTTAGAAAGCATTATATTTGTCTTATGTATTACATATACACATTTTATTATTCACTTACATTTTTACTCCCTATTCTTATCTGCCATGAAAACAGATAAATTAAACAGCGGTTTACAGGCTATAGATACCCGCAGCCTGGTTGATAAAGTTGAAATGAACCTTATCGAATTTTTCTCAAGCAAAGAATTACAACCTGGCGATTCTATTCCCAAAGAGTTGGAGTTAGCTGAGATTATGGGTGTAAGCCGAACGGTCATCCGTGAGTCATTAACACGGCTAAAAACAATGGGACTGATTGAATCAAAAAAGCATAAAGGGGCTGTAATCAAAAGTCCGGATCTGTCTTCGATATTGCAAAAATCCATGATTCCTACCATATTGGATGAAGGAACTTTGAAAGATATTTTCGAGATGCGACTGGTAATTGAAGTTGGAATGGCCGATTTGGTTGTAACCCGTGCCACTGACGAAGATATTGAAGAGTTATTCTCGATTGTAAAAAATGAAACCGATCTAACGGAAAATACACTGTTCGATGTTGATTACGAGATACTTTTTCACAGCAGACTGTATGAAATCACTGGCAATCAAACGCTCAAAGGGTTCCAGCGTATGCTTTTGCCTGTGTTCAGTTATGTGTATACCAGTGGATTAATAAATAAGAAAATCGCCGACAAAAAATATGTTTCTCACAAGGAACTCGTTGAAGTATTGCGGTTGCGCGATGCTGACAAATTTAGAACAGCTATGCGTCAACATTTGGAAAACCACTTTAAACGACTACTTGCATTAGAAAATGAACCAAAAAACTAAGTTTGGTAATTATTATTTGTCAGAAATACCTCGGCACCTGTGATTTGTATGTTCGGTATTCGTCGCCAAATTCATTATTAAGGAATCTTTCTTCCCCCAAAATAATAAAATGGTGCACAATCATTCCATAAAGCATCACGACCAACAGAAGAATGCTAGGAAGAAATAAGAATGTGGCCGTATTCATAAAAAAGAAACTGGCGTACATAGGGTTTCGGCTAATAGCATAAATACCGCTTGTGCGAAGTGCATGTTGACCTGTCGGCAGTCCAATATTGGTAATCAAACCCATTGAAAGATAGGCCGGAACGATAATCAGATTCGCCGGAACCAGAAAAATAGCTAATAAAAGTTTTTGGACATCAGGAGTAAAATCCTGAATTAAAAAAGGTACACTATTTCTGTATTCAGGAAAAACAGCAATTACTGCAAACAAGGCCCAAACTCCAAACAACAGAAACTTTCCGGTATAAAATAAAACTGGTTGAATAGTTGGTTTACCCATAGCCCGTTTGCCACTCTTAGCCAAAAAAGCTCCAAGCACAAATGTTGCCAAAATAGGCATACTAATTAAAATGGCTAACGTGTAATCAATCCAGTTCATTTCGCATTTCCTTTAAACTGATAGCCCAAATCGGTTACAATCCGCTCAATTTCTGCAAGGTTTATTTTCGGCCCCCTCACTTTTACCTGAGCTGTATTTTTATCGGCAATCACTTCGTCAATGCCATCAATCTTCGAAAGATTCCGGTTAATGCTGGCCTCACAATGTGAGCATGTCATTCCCTCAACACTTATGGTCTGAAAAGTTTCTCTATTCATTTTCTTCTGCTTTTTAATTCGTTCAATAAAATATCCAGCTAAAATTGAAGTAATTAAGACGATGGATGAGCTTATTCCAATCCATTGAGGTAACATTTCATGATTCATACCATCACCATGATTATGATTCATTTTGCTCAGAATAAAATCAGCAGGAATTAACCAATTGGTAAGCATTCCGAAGAAAATAGCCCCACCTATAATTGACCCCAAATAGATAAAAAGTGATTTCTTGCCCATTGTTTTAGCCAATACAGTTATTGTGGCTACATTGGTTGCCGGACCGGCCATCATAAAAACTAAAGCTGCTCCCGGTGAAACACCTTTCATTAAAAGCACTGCAGCAATAGGTATTGAGCCAGTTGCACAAATATACAGCGGCACTGAAGCAGCTAAAACAATAAGTATTTCGAAAATACCATATCCTTTAAACATGCTGAAAAATCCCTCAGGCAAAACAACTGACAACAAAGCTGCTGCCATAAAACCAATGATTAACCACTTAGCAATATCCTGAAGCAATTCAATAAAAGCATAATCAGCTGCCCGAATCAACGAATGCATTTCTTTTTTCGGGGGAGTATGGCAACCACAGGAATCATCATTGCAAGCAGGAGCAGCTTTTACTGTCTTTTTTACATCGAGTTTAAGTCCGGCAAACATCTGATTAGCTACAGGCTTTGGCTTTTCTTTTATAAGCCAATTAGTCAATACTCCACCTAGAATTCCGGTACTAAATGCAACTATTGGACGTATTATTGCGAACGGCCAACCTAACATTGCATAGGTTGCAAAAATTGAGTCGATGCCGGTTTGCGGTGTCGAAATCAGAAATGAATTGGTAGCACCTTTTGAAGCCCCGTTTTTGTAAAATGAAATACCTGTAGGAATTACTCCACAGGAACAAAGTGGCAATGGAACACCTAATAAAGAAGCATTTATAGCAGATTTTAGATTCTGCTTACCTAAATATTTATCGATATGCTCCTGAGGAAAATATACTTTCAGCAAGCCTGCAAATACCAATCCAAAGAGCAGCCAGGGTGCCATTTCATTAAACAAATAAATTAATTCGGAAAAATAATCTGTCACAAAATCCATAATCTCCCCTCCTACTTAATTCATATACAGTATGTGTTCTGTATAGCAACAAAGGTAACACAAATAAATACATGCAGCTATCTGGATATGTTAACTTTTAAATCGCAATTATCTTCGCCTAAACAACTCAAACATGGCCTCACCCTTGCTATTTGGCAGTTCAAAACCAAGTAACTCGGCAATCGTTGCCGGTAAATCAATTTGTTGTCGGTTAGTTTCTACAACTTTCCCTTTTGCAAAATCTGGTCCACAAGCAAAGAATTCGATATGCCGGCACCCCTCACAACCATCTCCATGACCAGCAAAACCATTGGCAATGTTATCAGAATGACGACCATGATCACTAGTCAAAAACAAAGTTGTCGTATTTTTGTAGGTAGAATCGCTTTGAAGGAATTTCCATAAACGAAAAACATACTCATCTGTCTTCCTGATTCCATTGACATAATCAACCCAAATTCCGGCATGAGAGGAATAATCCGGGTCTCGGAAATTGATCAGGACCAAATTCGGATGATGCTGCTTTAGTATTTCGATGGTTGTTTTTAATGTCAGACTATCTTCACGGTAACCACTTCCAAGTCCACCTCCTTCAATGCCACAATTTACAGAAGGAATATATTTTCCGCACCAGTATGGATTCTTGCAATTACCCAACACCGCAAGTTTATCTTTACTTGTAATAATCCACGACTTTGTTTGTTCATTTCCATAAACCTGATTCCAATATTGAAAAAAAGAAGGATTTTCTGGAAGTTCAGCTCCGGTATTGTCTAATGACTGGTTAATTCCGGTGGTAATACTGGTGTGGCCTGCCGAGGTATATGTATCACCCAAATTATAGAATTTGGTGTTGATAACACCTTCTTTTGCGAGGTCGTTTGCCAAGAGGGGAATAAACCGATGAGTAGAATCGCCAAGTCCCTCGGTATATCGCAGACCATCAACAATAACTACGATTACATTTTTTGTTTGGTAACTGCGCTCTACTTTCTTTGACTTAAAATTGCTGTATTCATAATCCTTGGTGCAGGAACCTAAAATTCCAGTAAGTAGCACCAACATCAGGGAGACCTTCAAATTGAGTATGGAATGTCTGAATATCATGAATAAGCAATTAACAATTTGGCAGTGAGCATTTTTAACTACAAATTTATTTGGAGGAGCAAATTTATCGCCCGGTAAAAGTAAGGATTTTGATCACGTTCAGCCTTTAGATGATAACGATTTGCTTAAAACAAAAGAGGCCACCCTTTCAGGTAGCCTCCAGATATCTCATAAAAAGTTATTATCCTTTAATGGTTTGTTCACAGGCAGCTTTCAATTGCTTTGCTGTTGCGTTATTCGGATCATAACCCAAAGCTTTTTCAATAATTGGCAGAGCCTTTTTGAATTCTTCCTTTGCTTTTCCCTCAGCATCTTTATATTGAGGATCAGTAGTTTTATACTTTGCAGCAGCGACATCAGCAGCAGCAGTTTTCAAAATAGTAGCACCAGCGGTATAAAACACATTAGCTTCTTTCACATAAACCGAAGCAAGCATACCTTTAATTTTATCATCGTTTGGAGATAAAACCAGCGCTTCTTCAAGGGTTTTTAAATACTCAGCATCCTTTTTCAAAGCCTTGTATGTATTTGCTTTATAAAGAATTGCAGTTGATTTTTTGTAATTCAGGGCTATTGATTCATCCAACAGTTTGATTGCTTTATCAAACGACTTGGTCTGATATGCACATACCGCCATATTGTATACCATGGCAGTATCTTTAGGATCGGTACCCCATTTACCCAATGCCTGTTCGTAAAGTTGAAGAGCCTTTGAATAATCTTTGGTACGAAGAGCCTCATTTCCTTCATTCTTTAAATCAATTGCAGTCTTCTCGTCTTGTGCAAATCCAACAGCAATACTAAAAAATAACACAATAGCTAAAAAAAATCGTTTCATACAGTTATCATTTTTTTAAAGGTTTTACTAATTTTTTATTTCATTATAATTTTATGGGAGTCCAAAAATAACAATTAACAACAAAAAACCTAAGAATTAGTTAACACAAAAACCCATTTTTTTCTTTTCAAAAATAGTGCCGAAGAATATATCCCGTTTAAGGGTTAAACATGTCGGGGGTAAAATAGCCTAAAATGTTTTTTGCCATTTGCAAACCGGTTTTTGCCTCCTGATTATGTGGCTCTATTTCCAGGACGGTGGCGTAATCATTCATTGCATTGCCCCATTTCTGCATTTTATAATAGATCCTTCCTCTTAGATTTATGGACTGAATATCAGTACCGTTTTTTGAAATAAGGTCATTAAGAATTTCCAAAGATTTGTCGAATTCATTTTTCTCGAAGAGTTTAACAGCTTCTTGTAGTCCCATTGCTTATTTATTTAGATCATTCAATACCCACGACACCTTTTTAATCAGCCCTCGAAACTGCAACAACACCATTGATGCTTTTTAGTTTATTCATCAAAAAATCAAGATGATCTAGTCCGTTCACAAAAACGCGTAACGTACCATCGAAGGCACCATTGTTCGAGTCAATGTTAATAGACCGCATCTGCACACCAATATCTTTAGAAATAACATGCGAAATTTGACCAACAATGCCTAACTCATCGGTTCCGGAGATACGTATGGTTGCCTGAAATGAGGATTTTTTCTTGGTATCCTGCCATCTCGCTTTGATCACCCGATAAGGATATCTTTCGATCATTTGAGGCGAATTGGGACAACTCGTACGGTGAATCTTTATTCCCTCTGTGATAGTGACAAACCCGAAAATATCGTCGCCAAAAATAGGGTTACAGCAGGGAGCCAACTTATAAATCACATTTTTAAGGTTGTTGTCAATCACCAGATAATCGTCGCCCCCTGAAAATTCCAATTCCTGAACTTTGTCTTTGGGCAACATTTCTGTTATCAATTGCTTAGCCGATTCTTCTTTCTTTTCAACAAGCAAATCTTTAATCTCCAGAGTATCAATTTTCCCTGTCGAAATGTTGTAATATAAATCCTGAGCCAGCTTAAATTTATAGTGTTTCAGGAGTTTGCGGATACTGTCGTCGTTGTATTCAATCTTCCAGTTTTTAATCTTCCGGAGTAAAATTTCCTTTCCGTTTTCGGCTTCGCGCTTAACTTCTTCATTTAAACTGGCTTTAATCCGGTTCTTGGCTTTGCTGGTTACCACAAAATCGAGCCAGTCCATTTTGGGTCGCTGATGATTGGCGGTGTCAACCGAAATCTGATCGCCGTTCTGAAGTTTATGCCTCAGGGTAACATTCTTCCCGTTGACTTTTCCGCCCACACAACGATCGCCAACTCCGGAATGAACCTCATAGGCAAAATCGAGCAAAGTTGCTCCTGCTGCCAGCTTTCTCAAATCGCCTTTCGGCGTAAAAACAAATATTTCATCGGCGTACACATTCATTTTGAAATCGTCGATAAAATCGACCATATTCAGCTCCGGATTTTCCAGAATTTCGCGCACATTAGCCAACCAATTTTCCATTTCCGAAGTGCCCGAACCCCCTTTGTACTTCCAGTGTGCAGCCAAACCTTTTTCGGCAATTTCATCCATCCGTCTGGTTCTGATCTGAATTTCGACCCACTTGCCGTGCGGCCCCAATACAGTTGCATGGAGTGACTCGTAGCCATTTGATTTCGGAATGGTGATCCAATCGCGCATTCGTTTCGGGTTCGACTGATACTCTTCAGTAACTATAGAATAAACCTGCCAGCAATCCGATTTTTCATTAGCAAGTTCCGAATTCAGAATAACCCGAATCGCAAACAAATCCATTACTTCATCGAACTCAACTTTCTGGGTTTGCATTTTACGCCAGATGGAATTGATCGACTTGGTTCGTGCTTTCATATCGAAAGAAAACCCACGGGCATTCAGTTTTTCCTCAATAGGTTTCACAAATTCGGCTACAAAATTGGCACGCTCGCGGTCAGTTTCCTTTAACCTAAGCGCAACAGCCTTGTATGCTTCCGGATTCTGATACTTCAGGCACAAATCGAGTAATTCGGAATTGATGTAGTATAAACCTAAGCGATGTGCCAGTGGAGCATACAGAAATGACGTCTCAACAGATATTTTTGTGCGAACAGTTTCCGGCTGAGTATCCAGATTCCGCATTACCTGAAGGCGATCGGCAATTTTTACCAGAATTACACGCACATCACCAGCCATTGCCAACATCAGTTTACGGTAATTTTCCGAATGCAGCTCGACGGTATCGGTTCCCATAGCATTAATTTTCGCCATTCCTTCAAGAATCGAAGTAACCGAACGTCCAAACCTGGGTTCGACTAATTTAGTGGTCGATTCCTGGTAATATACATTGTGCAATAAGGCCGCAATTACAGAATCAACTCCTAAACCAACTTCCTGAACGACAACTTTGGCTACCTCAATGGAGTGAACAACAATGTTCTCGCCAGACTCCCAGCATTTTTCACCAAAAACTTCACAGGTCATCGAAAAAGCATCCTGAATTTTATGGTGTTCTTTCTCTGGAATGCTGGTTTTACACAGCTCAAAAAAATCTAAAAAAGCTTTTTCAATTGCTTCATTCATGACTTCCACTTTTTTGAATTTGGAATGCTTATCTAACAAAAAAGGCTACCTCACGGCAGCCTTTTACAAAAATATTTTTTGAAAAAATTTAAACTGCCGCATTCGGATCAACAAACACTCGCTGGCCCAATTCACGATCCATCATAAAAATACCATTACCTTGTCCATTGATGAGTTTAAGTGTTTGAAGAATTTTTTCCACATTGGCTTCTTCCTCAACCTGCTCGTCAATAAACCACTTCAGGAAACTTTGTGCTGCATGGTCACTGGCTTTAATTGACACATCAATCAGGTTATTAATTAACGAGGTCACATGATTTTCGTGAACCAATGTTTTTTCATACACATCCACAATTCCGTCAAAATCAACCGGAACCTGATCAATTGCTTTCAGAATTACTCGTCCACCACGCTCGGTAACGTAATTGAAAAATTTAATGGCATGTGCTGATTCTTCCTGGTATTGTATTTTCATCCAATGTGCAAAACCTGAAAGTCCCATATTTTCAAAATATGCCGACATGGATAGGTACAAATATGCCGAATAGGTTTCAGCATTAATCTGCTCATTCAATGCGTCTAATACTTCTTTCTTTATCATAGCTGTTGGTATTTCAATTTTTACTAAAAATACAAAATTTTAAATTGCAGAATACTCTTTTGCCTGAAATGAATATTTAAACCTTAGAATTTAAAGCCCAAACATCTAATAATCAATCCTTAAAATCGAGATTAAATTTTTGTTTTAGCGTAAATAAAAGTGGATTTTTCTGCATCATCATTTGCATTTTTTCCGAATCAGAGAAGATCATCCGTTCAGATTCTATCTTTTCGAGCCGGGTTGTTAGTTCAATACCCGAATTTTTTAGTTCATTTCTTAACCACGACACCAGTTCGGGTTTCACCAGCCGCACTTCTTCTTCCTGTATCGAATTTCCAATCTTAAGTAAAAGTTTGTTACCTTCAGTCAGTTCAGGAATGTTCGAAAGTGTCGATTTGAGATTGGGCCGATCGGTTAATTGATCCAGAAATTCGGTCCATTTCAAAGCCAATTGTTCGGCAGTAAATGGTTCTAAAAAATCTCCGTACTCGGTATAAGCCGTTTTTTGTTCTTCAGCCTGAATACTTTTCTCCTGAACATTACCAGCCAATGCATCTTTTATTGATGGAGTAAATGAACTTCCCAATTTCCGGATCACTTTAACTCCTGAAGCTTTCTCAATAGGCTCAAGCTTTGGAATTGAAGCGCTGGCCGTATGCGTTACATCCGCTGGTATAACCGCAGATGCTTGCGATACCGTTTGTTCTGAGAGATTAAAGATGGGAAGGAGTGATTCGTCCTCGTTATCGTCAGCTATTTTTTTTTTAAGGTAAGCTGTGCAATTTTGATTACGGCCAATTCTACGAGCAGCCTTTTATTCTGACTAGCCTTGTACTGAAGGTCGCATTCGTTTGCAATCTGCAAAGCTCCAATAAGGAAATCACTTTCGCAGCGGGTAGCCTGAACTTTGTATTTCTCCTTGATTTCGCCACCAACTTCGAGCAGTTGAATGGTAACCGGATCTTTGCAAACCATAACATCGCGGAAATGAGAACTCAAACCAGTAATAAAATGGTGTCCGTCGAAACCATGATCTAGAATTTCATTGAAAAGCAGTAAACTTCCGGAGATATCGTTTTTCAGGAACAGATCGACACATCGGAAATAATAATCGTAGTCGAGCACATTTAGGTTCGAAATGACGTCTTTGTAGGTAATGTTTCGGCCCGAAAAACTTACGATCTGGTCGAAGATTGACAAGGCATCGCGCATGGCACCATCGGCCTTTTGAGCGATCACATTTAAAGCTTCGCTCTCAACCACAACGCTTTCGCTTTTGGCTACATGCAACAAATGACTGGAAATATCACTGATCTTGATCCTGTTAAAATCAAATATCTGGCAACGCGACAGAATAGTTGGGATAATTTTATGTTTTTCGGTAGTGGCCAAAATAAATATGGCATGCCGAGGTGGTTCTTCAAGCGTTTTCAGAAATGCATTAAAAGCAGCCTGCGAAAGCATGTGAACCTCATCGATAATGTATAAGCTATAGTTACCGATTTGCGGTGGAATCCTTACCTGATCAGTCAGGTTGCGAATATCGTCAACCGAATTGTTCGAGGCTGCATCCAATTCATGAATATTGTACGAACGGTTCCCGTTAAAAGCCAGGCAAGACTCGCACTGGTTGCAAGGTTCAACATCAGCAGTCTGATTTTGGCAATTTATAGTTTTGGCAAAAATACGTGCGCAGGTAGTTTTTCCAACTCCACGTGGCCCACAAAACAAATAAGCATGCGCAAGCTGGCTGTTTTTAATCGCATTTTTAAGCGTCGAAGTAATTGAGGCTTGCCCCACAACGGTCTGAAACGTATCGGGTCTGTATTTTCGTGCTGAAACAATAAAATTCTCCATAAAACCTGCTGAATTGAACGACCAAATATACAAATTCTGGTCTAACGGCAAATTGAAACTTATTAACAGAAGCCGCATAAAACTTTTAACATCCTGAATTGTTTCATTTTCAGTTCACACAAAAACAGAAAAAATGAAAAAACTCACATTAATTTTTAGTCTTATTTTAATTTCCTCAATAGCCTTCAGTCAAAAATCGTTTTACGACTTTAAAGTAAAAGATATCGAGGGTGGAGATTTTAATCTTTCAAGCCTGAAAGGAAAAAAAGTTCTGGTTGTTAACACTGCCTCAAAATGCGGTCTTACGCCACAGTACAAGCAGCTGGAAGAGTTGTTTGAAAAATTTGGCGGCGATAAATTTACCATTATCGGATTTCCGGCCAACAATTTCATGAAACAGGAACCCGGAACAGACAGCGAAATAGCTGAATTCTGCGAAAAAAATTACGGAGTTAAGTTTCAAATGATGTCGAAAATTTCGGTAAAAGGCGACGACATGCACCCGCTGTACAAATGGCTGACAAGCAAAAGTGAAAATGGGGTGTTGGATTCTGAAGTGAAATGGAATTTTCAGAAATACCTGATTGATGAAAACGGGAAACTGGTCGATATGGTCGAACCCAAAGTAAAACCTGACGATGAAAAGATTTTAAGTTGGATAAAAAAATAGACTTTCAGATTGGTAGATTGAAATTGAAAGCGGTTTTCGAAAGAGAATCGCTTTTTTGTTTTGTTCTGAAACTTTAAACCCATTCCTGGCTCTCAAGCCGGTCTTCTATTTCTTTTTTCCATTGAGCTGAAATAACCACACAACTCAGTGCGAACAAAAATGAGCTGTGCATTAACTGTAATTCCTTACAGTCAAAATAATGATTGATTTCCTATATTATTCGCGAAGAATTTTTTATCAGTGGATGAAAAAAGTAGTTTTGAGCAATCAACTGGACTTCTTCGTCAATGACAAGGTATAGTTGTAATTCAGATCATGAAATTAGTTTATTGAATTGTACAAATATCTGAAATTTTAGTAGGTATTTTTATTGTAAATCGTGCACCACCATTCTCGCGATTTTCTGCAATAATGGTTCCCTTATGGGCTTCAACAATCCCTTTTACAATAGAAAGTCCTAATCCCGTTCCACCGGCTACAGCCAATTCGCCCCGATAAAATTTATTAAATACCATAGGCAAGTCAGTAGCCAAAAATCCTGTGCCTCGGTCCATCACCTGAATGATAAGAAAACCATTGTCGTAAAAGAACTTGATACGAATATTGCTCCCTTCCGGGGCATGTTGTGTTGCATTCAACAAAAGGTTATGAAGAACCTGCTCCATTAATCCAAAATCGAGTTGAACCAATGGCATATCATCGGGCAACACACAATGCAGGCCAAAGGGTTTTAATTCGGATGAAAGTGCCGGCGTTACCTTGTTGATCAAATCATGCAAATCGCACCAGTCAATACGCGGCGTAAGTCTGCCTGAATCAAGCCTAGACATATTCAATAAATTTTCAATCAGCCGGTTAAGCCGGAGAGCAGCCGTATTTATTTCCTGATAAAGTACGGTCCTTGTTTCAGGCAAATATTCCTGTGCAATTAAAGTGTCGGATGCGCCCATTATAGTAGCCACCGGAATACGAAGTTCGTGCGAGATGGAATTAAAGAGTGTTTTGTAAAGCTTATCCGAAGCGTTCAGTACAAAAGCATTTTGCGCAACCAACCGTAAAAATTCGCGTTCAATCTTACCCGAAATTTGGGGCAAAAAGCCCTCCCAAAACTGTTCTTCACCTTGCGTAAAAACTTTTGGATGTTTAACTGCAATTACCCCCATATTGTCGCTATTTCCTTTTAACGGATAAAAAGTATAATTGCCGGCCGGAAGTGTATCAGAATATTTACCGGCTTTTGCTGAATGCCTGAAAGTCCAATCTGCTACGCTCAATTCGCTTTCGGTAAAAACAAGTGCTGTATTATGCCTGATCTGCGCTTCCAGTTGATTGGCCTCATTCTTCAGAAAAATAGCGCTTCCCATGTTGAAATATTTCTGAATATCGCGCACTGCAAGAGCCAAAACATCTTCAATGCCAGAGGTAGTTGAAAGCTCTTTGGCCAGTTGATAAAGTGCATGAGTTCGTTCTTCCCGAATTCTGATTTTCCTTTCCTGCCGGCGCACCCGCGAGGTCAAAACTCCATTCAGCAAAGCAATAATAAAAAACATCCCCAGCATCAACATATCTTCAGGTCGTTCTACATGTAGGGTGTAAGAAGGCGGAATAAAGAAAAAATCCCATATCAGTGAGCTAAGTGTTGCGGCCAGTAAAATGGGACCAGTACCGAGAAAAAATGCGAGAATAGAAACTACAAACAACAAACCAAATGAAACAACCTGGTAGCCTACAAAATCTTTGATCAGGAAGAAAATTACAGATGTAGTGGTAACAAGGAGTATGGATGCAAAATATTGGTTTAGGCTGGAGGTAAACGAAGGCAGCGACGCCTTTTTCCTAAATTTATCCTCGCTTTGGGTATCTGAACCAAGAATGTAAACATCAATATTTCCACTATACCTGATCAGGCGATTGACAAAATTACCTAAGCGAAATAATGTAAGCAGATTCCTTTCGCGAGGTTTGCCAATGATGATATGTGTGATATTTTCCTTTTGGGCAAAATCAACAATTGCCTTAACGAGATCCAGATTGGTAACTATTCTGAACTGAATGCCCAATTGTTTGGCCAGACTAATATTTTTATCCAGAAAGTCGCGTTCCTTCTCGGTTAATTCGTGCGAAGTTTCAACATAAATTGCCTGTAAACTTCCGCCCATCGTATCAGCCAAATTCTTAGACCACCTCAACAAACGTGATGACTGAGGTGTGTAACTTACAGCTACGAGCAGTCGAACACCCGATTTCCATGGACCTTTTATTCGTTTGATCTGCATATAATCATGCAACTGCCGGTCGACACGATCGGCCACTACACGCAAAGCCATTTCGCGCAAGGCTGTAATATTTCCTTTCCTAAAGAAATTAAGAACAGCCTCTTTTGAGCGGTCAGGAGTATAAACTTTTCCTTCCGAAAGCCGTTGAAGCAGCTCATCGGGAGTCAGGTCAACCAATTCAATGTCATCAGCACTTTCAAAAACATCATCAGGAAGAGTTTCCCGTACAACGATTCCGGTAATCTGAGCAACAATCTGGGAGCGGCTTTCCAGATGTTGTACGTTTACTGTTGTATAAACGTGAATGCCATGATCCAGAATTTCCTGAACATCCTGGTAACGTTTATTGTGACGGCTTCCGGGGGCATTGGTATGCGCCAGCTCATCTACAAGCACAATCTGCGGTTTTCGGGCGATGATGCTATCCAGATCCATTTCTTCGAGAATCGCCGATTTATAGCTATATCGGTTTCGTGGAATCAACTCAATTCCCTCACACAATTCGGCAGTCTCTTTCCGGCTATGAGTTTCCACATAACCAATTACCATATCGGCACCTTTCTGTTTCTCAATTTGAGCTGCCTTTAACATGGAATAGGTTTTACCCACTCCAGCACACATCCCAAAGAATATTTTTAGTTTTCCCCGCTTACTCTTTTCTTCGTCTTCTTTCAGCGAAGCCAATAAATCGTCAGGGTTGGGTCGGTTATCTTCGAAAATATCCATGTCCTTTTAATAAATCCTATCTAATTTCAAATTTAATAATAATACGTTCACCCTTTCTTTTCCAAACAAACCAAATTGGGGTGATTCGCTCATAGTATTTACCAATTCTGTTAACTGAACCTTTTGAATTTCATTTAGGTTTCTAAATTTAGAAATTCGCTCCACCTGCACCATAGCTGCCCTTGGTGAGATGTGCGGATCAAGGCCACTTGCCGAAGCAAAAACCATTTCAGATGGAATCGTTTCAGAAGCATGAAGTTGATTGAATTCGGCAAATTGAGCAGCGCGTTCGTCAACCAATTGTTTGAGTTTTTGGCTGGTCGGCCCAAGATTTGAACCGCCTGATGGCAATGCCCCGTAATCGGGTGCCGATGGTCTTGAGGAAAAATAGATAATACTGTCAAACTTCTGTCCTATCAGCTCGCTGCCAATTACTTTATTTCCCTGAATAATCAGGCTACCATTGGCCTTCTTAGGAAATGCGATCTGGGCAATTCCGGTAATTAGCAACGGATACGCCAATCCGAGCAAAAGGGTAAACAGGACAAACATTTTTATTGCAATCCGTATCTGTGTTTTCATCTTAATAGATTTTTCTTTTTGATTTGTTCTTCATCATCACTTTCAATTCACTGATCACATGATCCAATTCCATTAATTTCCCTGATGAAATCAGCATCAAATCTTTGATATCGTCTTCTTTAAACCTGATAAAACAGGACAATTCCCTTTTTTTTCGGTTCGAGAGTCTTTCTATCAATTCTCTTAATTCGAATTCCATTTCAGGCAAATAAATTGATGACTACATCTATAATTTTAATCCCTACAAAAGGTGCAATGATTCCTCCCAAACCATAAATCAGCAAATTCTGCATCAGTGCATTATTGGCCGACATGGGTTTGTAGCGAACACCTTTCAGGGCAAGGGGAACAAGAAGTATGATTACCAACGCATTAAAAATTACTGCACTCAAAATAGCGCTTTCTGAAGAACCCAGGTGCATAACATTTAAAGCCGACAGCGGGCCAATTCCATCTTTACCTGCATAAAGCGAAATAGCAATGGCAGGGATGATGGCAAAATATTTGGCTACATCGTTGGCAATGCTGAAAGTTGTTAATGCGCCACGGGTCATCAGCAATTGCTTGCCTACCTCAACCACTTCAATCAGTTTAGTTGGATTGCTGTCCAAATCGACCATATTTCCTGCTTCCCGTGCAGCCTGAGTTCCTGAATTCATGGCAATGCCAATGTCTGCCTGAGCTAACGCCGGTGCATCGTTGGTTCCATCGCCAATCATTCCCACTAAGTGACCATTTGCCTGTTCCTCACGGATACGGCGGAGTTTATCTTCGGGAGTAGCTTCGGCCATAAAATCGTCGACACCGGCTTCGGCGGCAATGGCGGCAGCAGTTAATGCATTATCTCCGGTAATCATCACAGTGCGGATTCCCATGGTTCGCAACTGGGCAAACCGCTGTTTGATACCACCCTTTACAATGTCCTTTAACTGAATGATACCCAAAACCTGATTGTCTTCGGCCACTACCAAAGGAGTTGCCCCCATCCGGGCAAGCTCGGCAACTTTTTCCTCCATCTTTTTTGGAAAAAATCCATTGCTGTTTTGTACAAACGAGCGAATAGCTTCAGCTGAACCTTTCCGAATTTGCCTTACTGTTCCCTTAACATCAGTTAAATCTACCCCACTCATTTTGGTCTGTGCCGTAAATGGAATAAAAACCGCATTCCGTTGGTGAATATCGTGCCCCCTCCAGCCAAATTTTGCTTTGGCCAGCACAACTATTGATCGTCCTTCCGGGGTTTCATCAGATAAGGAAGCAAGCTGCGCAGCATGTGCCATATCAGCTATCCGAACACCATCGGAAGGAAAAAATTCGGTTGCCATGCGGTTGCCGAGTGTGATAGTTCCTGTTTTATCGAGTAAAAGTACATCCACATCACCGGCAGCCTCAACGGCACGCCCACTTGTGGCAATTACATTGCGTTGCAAAAGCCTGTCCATGCCGCTGATCCCGATGGCACTCAGCAATCCGCCAATCGTGGTAGGAATAAGGCAAACCAGCAAAGCAATTAAAACAGGTATTGTAAGGTTTTGCGATGAGGGCAATCCGGAAGCTGTTAAACTGTAGCCGAAGTATGCGGGAAGCGTAACTACTGCCAGCAAAAAAATAATCGATAATCCTGAAAGAAGTATGGACAAAGCTATTTCATTGGGTGTTTTTTGCCTTTTCGCACCTTCAACCAGGGCAATCATCCGGTCAATAAATGTGTCGCCCGGTTCGGACGTAATTTTGATGAGAATCCGGTCGCTTATTACTTTCGTGCCTCCGGTAACTGCAGAACGGTCGCCACCACTCTCGCGGATTACCGGGGCTGATTCGCCGGTAATGGCCGATTCGTCAACACTGGCAATACCTTCAACAACTTCGCCATCCGATGGAATAACATCTCCGGCTTCACAAATCACCACATCGCCCTTTCGCAATTCAAGAGCCGAAACTGTTTCTTCCCTGTTGCCAACCAACCGCCTGGCTAAAGTCTGAGTCCTGTTCTTACGAAGGCTTTCTGCCTGTGCTTTGCCCCTTCCTTCGGCAATAGCTTCCGAAAAATTGGCAAACAGTACAGTAAACCATAACCAGATGGCAATCTGAAAATTAAACGATGAAAAGTTTCCTGAGAAAAGTCCGCTTATAACTGTAAGGGTCGTCAGTACCGATCCTATCCCAACCATAAAAATGACTGGATTTTTGATCAGTGTCAGTGGATTTAGCTTGATAAAACTAGCTATTGCAGCCTGAACCAACAGTTTTTGGTTGAATAGGCTTGTATTTTGTTTAGTGCTCATTTCGAATAAAAATTAAAAGGTAATTCCCTTGTTCATCAGCAGGTGTTCAATGATTGGTCCGAACGACAACGCCGGGAAAAAGGTCAGTCCGCCAACAATCAGGATAGTTGCAATCAACAGACCAGCAAAAAGCCAATTGTCGGTATGAAACGTACCTGCTGAAGCTGGTGTAATTTTCTTTCCGGCCATGTTTCCTGCTATAGCCAGAACAGGAATGATTACTCCAAAACGGCCAATCAGCATACCCAAACCAAGTGTCAGATTATAAAATGTGGTGTTGGCATTTAAACCGGCAAAGGCACTACCGTTATTTCCAGCAGCCGAACTGTAGGCATAAAATATTTCAGAAAAACCGTGAGGTCCGGCATTGTTCAGGCTCGAAACTCCGGCATTGGTGACCGAAGCCAAAGCAGTAAACAAGAGGATAACCATACTGGGAGCCAATACAGCCAAAATAGCCATCTGAACCTCGAAGGCTTCAACCCTTTTTCCAAGGTATTCAGGAGAACGGCCCACCATCAGCCCGGCAATAAATACGGTCAGGATAACAAAAATGATCATGCCGTATAATCCTGCACCAACACCTCCAAAAATTACTTCACCCAAAACAATATTGATCATTGCAACCATTCCCGAAAGCGGTGAAAGGCTATCGTGCATGGCATTGACCGAGCCATTGGATGCCGCCGTGGTTGAGGTTGACCAAAGCACACTGTTGGTAATTCCGAAACGTGTTTCTTTACCCTCCATCGAACTCAATTGTCCAAAAACCGGATTGGTTGCATACTCGGCGTATAGTGAAATACCCAGTCCAACCAAAAGTAGAATTAGCATCACAGAAAAAATCGTCCAGCCCTGTCGAACTGAGCCGACCATTTTCCCGTAGGTATATGTCAGAGCGGCCGGAACAAGCAGGATTGCCAGCATTTCAAGGAAATTGCTGAATGGCGTTGGGTTTTCGAATGGATGAGCACTGTTGGCATTGAAAAATCCACCTCCGTTAGTGCCCAGTTGTTTAATGGCAATTTGCGAAGCTGCCGGTCCCATCGGAATAACTTGTTCAGCGCCTTGAAGTGTCTGGGCTGTTTCGTAGATATTTAGATTCTGGACAACTCCCTGCCCTACCAAAACAATTGAGAAAACAATTGAAAGCGGCAACAGTACATACAAAGTTGAGCGGGTAAGATCGACCCAAAAGTTCCCCAAAGTTGCTGATGAACGACGGGAAATTCCTTTAATTAGTACCAGCAGCACAGCGATTCCGGTGGCAGCACTTACAAAATTCTGAACCGTTAAACCAATCATTTGCACGAAATAGCTCAGAGTAGTTTCACCGGAATAGCCCTGCCAGTTGGTGTTGGTCATAAAACTAATGGCTGTGTTTAGCGCCGAATGCCAGCTCACATTACTTAACTGAGCCGGATTTAATGGCAAAACCGACTGGATAAGTTGAAGCGAAAAAACCATAACCAAACCCAGGGCATTAAAAATTAACAAACTGAATGTATAGGTTTTCCAATTGGTTTCTTCATCAGGATTAACAGAGGCTACCTTATAAATGAGTTTTTCGGACCATCCAAAAACTGGTAGTAACAGGTGTTTCTCTCCTGAAAAAACTTTGCTCATGTAATTGCCTAACAATGGAGTTAACCCAATCAGAAAGGCAAAAAACAAAATAACCTGAAGTACTTCTAAATTTTCCATAGCTTAAGAATTTTAGAAGTTCTCAGGTTTGATCAACGAGTACATCAGGTAGGCCAGTAAAACAAAGGCAATGAAAGCGCCCAAAGTATACCAGTTCGAGCTATTCATTGGTACAGGTGCAGGCACGGCCGCTAATGACATCATCCCTACAGTAAAAATCATCGTCTTCATATCGTTTCGTTTTTATACGATACAAATTTGCATCTGATTCTGTAAGGGTTTTATAAAGATTGAATTGTGGGTTATAACATTTTTATAAAGAAAATCTGAGATTTCAATGCACAGAAACACCGATAAACTGAAATTTCAGAATTTTAAAGTGAAAGAAATCTTCACCAGAGCTAAAAGGTTGAGTTTTGACTTTTGCCCAAATGGAAGTAAACGCCTATTCTACATATAAAACCAATCCCTTCAGATATTCGCCCTCTGGGTGGTAAATATCCACCGGATGATCTGCCGGTTGAACCAGTTGACCCAGAATCCGGACTTTCCGGCCGGAAATGGCAGCTGCTGAAAAAACCGCTTCGCGAAATTTATCTTTGGTAACAACCTGTGAACAGCTGAATGTAAACAGAATTCCGCCCGGAGCAATTTGCTGAAAAGCTTTCAGGTTAAGGCGTTTGTATCCTTTTAAAGCCTGAGGCAGAGCGCCTCGGTGCTTGGCGAAAGCTGGTGGATCAAGAATAATCAAATCGTATTTATCTTTATTCTGATCCATATAATCAAAACAATCGGCCACGAAAGCTTCGTGACGCGTATCTTCCGGAAAATTAAGCTTTACGTTTCCATTGGTAAGCTCAATGGCTTTGGCCGATGAATCGACCGAATGAACCAATTTGGCACCACCGCGCATGGCATAAAACGAAAATCCACCTGAATAGCAAAACATGTTCAGCACGCTACGGCCATTTGAATATTCCTGAACCAGCCTGCGGTTTTCACGCTGATCAACAAAAAAGCCGGTTTTCTGGCCTTCAACCCAATCAACGTTAAATCGGTTTCCGTATTCCTGAACTTCAAAAACCTCTGACTTTCCTAGCAGATACTCGTCTTTTGCTTCCAGTCCGGCTTTGAAAGGCACGGTTTTTTCACTTTTATCGTAAACAGCAACCAATCGGTCGCCCATTACTTCTTTCAGCGCTTTGGCAATGGTGTCGCGAATCAGGAACATTCCGGCGGAATGCGCCTGCATCACAGCAGTACCATTGTAAAAATCAACAATCAGGCCTGGCAAACCATCGCCTTCGCCATGAACCAAACGGTAAACATTAGTTTGTTCATTATCGACCAAACCAAGTTTTTTGCGCACATCCAAAGCTCTATCAAGTTTACCTTTCCAAAAATCGAAATCAGGATTTATCTTTTCGAACGAAAAAATGCGAACTGCTATTGAGCCTATCTGAACATGCCCCATGGCTAAAAATTCGTTTTTGTTGGAAACGACTTCTACCACATCACCTTCTTCGACCCGACCAACAATTTCTTTGATTGCCCCTGAAAATACCCAGGGATGAAAACGTTCAAGCGACTGCTCTTTTCCGGATTTCAGGATAACCCGGCTGTATGTATTTGTCATTTTATTGCTGACTGAGAGATTCAAAAATACGGTGAGAAATCCAGGCATCGGTTGCGGCATAAATCTGCTGGGCTTCGGTTAAGTCTGGTGCTTCCCAGTTGGTAACGCGCTGCGATTTGGAAATGCGGTAACCTAACACAATGGCTGATAGTTTTTTCAGGCTAAAATCCTGAATACCAAAATCTTTAACGTGTTCCTGAAGTTCGATAAATCCTCCCGGATTAAAGTTATTCAGCTTTTGCAGACCTTTAATATCATCGCGGATAGCAACTCCAATTTTTTGAATTTCAGGATTTTCGAGAATACTTTTTAAACCGTTGGGTAGACCAATTTTGTTCAGTCGGAATAAAAAAGCACGGTCTTCGGTCGCCAACTGGAGCAAAGCAACTTCGTAAACCACTCCTTTTTTGAAAGCTGGCTTAGTTTCGGTGTCAAAACCCAACATCGATTGTTTCGACAGGTATTCGATTGAAGCCTGGTAATCTTCTTTCGATTCCACAAGGGTAATATTCCCTTCGAACTGAATAAGAGGCAATTCGGCTAATTCTTCCTTATCAATACTTTCTCTGTACATGTGTATTTATTCTCCATTCGGATAAGAAAACCGGTCGTTCAACCAATCGGGTTTCCGATTAATATTTTTCGATTCTTTATTTTGTTTTTTTGCAGAAGTTGTGTCTTCATCAGAAAAACTTTCTGCATAAATCAGATTATGCACTGCACGCAAACAATTAACCAATTTCTGACCCCAGAATTGCGCAAAACTGCGCTGACTCTCTGAAAGTGCAAGTGCCATAACTTCGTCATCCAAAGTCCGGAACGACATTACCAAATCTTTCATGTCCTGGTAAACATCGGCAACATTTTCTGAAATACTGGCGGTTAAGGCCGATTCACTAAATTGCATTCCCGACAAAAAAACTTCCTGATAATCGTCACCTGCACCGGTATGCCGAAGCACTTTTTGCTGAATCAGATTGTAATCGACTTCGGTTACATATTTTTCGAGTTCATCCTCGGTTTCCAAGTCAAAAACTGGCAATAAACTGGCTTTCAGGTATAATAGTGGCAGGATTTTTTGCAATCGACCCAGAAAATCGGAAGACTCCATTTCTTCTGATCGTTCCACAAAACTGCAAAATTCGTTGGCTACGGTAATTAATTCAATCACATTTTTCGAATAGACCAGACTGTTCAATCCTTCTTCATTCATGCAAAGCGTACTAAAAATATGCGACAAAAGTATAAAGAATTTTTATTCAGAAGGTTTAAGGCAAAATTTAATGACACCGAATGAGATAAATCAGGTCACAGTAGTCATTTGTAGTCATTCATTTGCCATTGATTGCATTTAATTGTTGAATCATTGAATTTTCAAATCTTCAAATTGGCAAATTATCAAATTGCCTAATCATTTTCGCCATTCCATGCGGTTATCGACCCGGTAAACGATCTTTTCGTTTTCGAGCAGCCAGCGAACTACTCTTACCGCATTCTCAGGCTTCCCATCAATCCGAGCTAACAATTCTTCATAAAAGCAAGGCTCAAACAAAAGCTTTTTAATTTGTTCGCTGATCGTATCAAACTCGTATTTACTTACATTCAACTCGTTGCGCTCCATGCACACATCACATTTTCCACAGCGCACCGACTCAGTCTCGCCAAAATACTGAAGAAGCAACTGGCTTCTGCATTTGTGACCCGACGAAGCATAATGAATCATCGCATCAATCCTCTGCATGTAATCACGCTTGCGATCGGTGTAATTTTCTTTGGTAATCTTCAAGCGATCCACATCAATGCGCTCTTTGGTGAAAATTATAAACGGAGTTTTCTTCTGTGGAATGTAGTCAATAACTTTCTGTGCCCGAAGCTTGCATAAAAAATCGTAAACCAACTCTGGCGAAACATTAGCACGTTGAGACATCAACTGTTCATCTACAGCTACATAATTGGTAAACAGTCCGGTGTACGAACGCAGCAGCAATTTAATGAACCCGTCGAGCTCAGCATTGGCCACCTGAAACTTGTACAAATCGTCACGGTCAACCTGGAAATACACCTTTGACGGATTGTCCAGCTCATCGGTCAATTCCAGATAACCTTCGCGCTGCAATATTTTCAGGCTGTTGTAAACAGTAGTTATCTGGAATGAGAAACTGGAAGCAAACGAAGCCATGCTAAACTCGAACGACTGATCTTTACCAAAACCAACCGCCAATTGGTAAAAATTGCAAATAGCTTCGTAAATCCGTTTGATCACATCCGGCTCAGGAAAAGACTTATCCACATTTTTTTGTAGTCTGATTTTATCGCTATTATTATAGAGCAAAACCGACCATGCCGTTTTTCCATCGCGCCCTCCCCTTCCGGCTTCCTGAAAATAAGCCTCTACTGAATCCGGAGCTTCCAGATGAATCACAAACCGCACATCAGCTTTATCGATTCCCATTCCGAATGCATTGGTCGAAACAATCACCCGGCATTTGCCAGTTTTCCATGCTTCCTGCTTGGCCGACCTGACTTTTGAGGTTAAACCAGCGTGATAATAATCCGCTGACACCTGATTTTTTTTCAGCAAATCACTTATTTCACGAGTTAATTTCCGGCTTTTCACATACACGATTCCGGTTCCCTTGGCTTTCTGCACCGCCTTCACCAAATAGTTTACCTTATCTTCTTCATTCCTGACCAAATAAACCAGATTACTCCGATAATAGCTGGTTCGCAATACATTTTTCTTCGGAAATTTAAGCTTTTCCTGAATGTCATCAACCACCTGAGGGGTGGCCGTTGCTGTAACCGCCAAAACCGGAACATTCGGCAACAAATCGCGCAACTCGGCAATCCGCAGGTATGATGGACGAAAATCGTATCCCCACTGCGAAATACAATGCGCCTCATCCACAGCAATAAGGTTAACATCAAACTGCCCAATCCGCTCCCTGAAACGTTCAGTGGCAATACGTTCTGGCGAGAGGTATAAAAATTTATAATTGCCCCAGGCCGCATTATCCAAGGCTATCTTTATTTCCTGTGCGCTCATTCCCGAGTAAATAGCCAAGGCCTTAATTCCGCGCTGGTTCAGGTTCTCCACCTGATCTTTCATTAAAGCAATGAGCGGAGTAATTACCAGGCAAATGCCCGGTTTCGAAAGCGAATACACCTGATAAATCACCGATTTTCCACCACCGGTAGGCATCAGTCCGAGCGTATCTTTGCCATGATCAACCGATCGGATGATCTCTTCCTGCAAAGGCCTGAAAGCTGCATAGCCCCAGTATTTGGTTAATATTTGTGTGAATTCGCTCAAGTTCTACAATTGTATCTTTTCTCTGTGTAAATTATGGGTATTATGTGTTGATACTTTTCCTCTGCCTATACTTAACAAATTTTAATAAACATTAAAGTTTATAGGGTTGATAGCCCATAAAATATCAGGACATTTGTACCTGTTTTTTTTGTAGTTTTGTTTTTCACAACCGAATATAAAAATACACATAAATGTCGTTTTTCGCCGATAAAATTGTATCCGAAGGTTTAACTTTTGACGATGTATTGTTAATACCCTCTTATTCAGAAGTTTTACCGCGCGAGGTTGATCTGTCGTCCTGGTTTACCCGTAACATCAGGCTGAATACACCCATTGTTACAGCAGCCATGGATACGGTAACCGACTCACGCATGGCCATTGCCATTGCCCGCGAAGGTGGAATTGGGGTGATTCATAAAAACATGAGCATTACTGAGCAGGCGAAGCAGGTAACCATTGTGAAGCGGGCTGAAAATGGGATGATTTACGATCCGGTTACCATTTCGAAAGAAAAAACCGTTCGCGATGCAATTGGGTTGATGAGAACCTACAAGATCGGCGGCATTCCGGTAATTGACGAACAAGGCCGCCTTGTTGGAATTGTTACCAACCGCGACCTTCGTTTCGAAAACGACATGAATAAACTGGTTTCGGAGGTAATGACCAAAGATAATCTGGTGACCACCGACGTATCCACCTCGCTCGAAATGGCCTCATCCATCCTTCAGAAATACAAAATCGAAAAACTTCCGGTTGTTGATAAAAACAACAAACTGATCGCTTTGGTCACTTATAAAGACATTACCAAAGCTAAAGACAAACCACTGGCCTCAAAAGACGAAAAAGGACGGCTCCGGGTTGCTGCGGCAGTTGGAATTGCACGAGACACCATTGAGCGAGTTGACGAACTCGTTCGGGCTCAAGTTGATGCTATTGTGATCGACACCGCGCATGGCCATTCGATGTATGTATTGGAAATGCTAAAAAAAGCAAAAAATAAATATCCTGAAATTGATTTTGTAGCCGGAAATATCGCTACTCCCGAAGCAGCTTCTGATCTGGTCTTGGCAGGCGCCGATGCTGTTAAAGTTGGAATTGGTCCCGGCTCAATTTGTACTACCCGAATCATTGCAGGAGTTGGAATTCCTCAACTTTCGGCCATTTACAATGTAAGTAAGGCCATTAAAAAAAGTGGTGTTCCAGTTATTGCCGACGGCGGTATCCGTTATTCGGGCGATATTGTAAAAGCTATTGCTGCAGGCGCACATTCCATCATGGCAGGGTCGCTGTTTGCCGGAGTCGAAGAATCACCGGGAGATACCATTTTGTTTCAAGGCCGAAAATTTAAAACTTACCGGGGAATGGGTTCGGTAGAAGCCATGCAATCGGGTTCAAAAGACCGTTATTTTCAGGATGTGGAAGACGACATCAAGAAACTCGTACCGGAAGGAATCGTAGCGAGAGTTCCGTATAAAGGATCGCTTGATGAAGTACTTCACCAACTTACAGGAGGGATTCGTGCCGGAATGGGATACTGCGGTGCTAAAAATATAGAAACGCTTCAACATGCCAAATTTACTCGCATTACAAACTCCGGAATACAGGAAAGTCATCCGCACGACGTGAGTATTACCAGTGAATCACCCAATTACAGTTCCCGCTAAATTTATTCATTAACCGTTGTACCTCAATTTGTCCATGAAATTATATCCAGGCGTCAGCTTTACAAATCACATGAAACACGTAACCCGTTCGATTGGTATTTCACTGATCATTCTTGCTTCACTGACTGTATCAGCTCAAAAGAAAAATGAGATAGTAGTCAAAATTGGTGACCAAAAAGTGAGTAAAGAAGAATTTATCGCCAATTACCAGAAAAACAACACCAATATTCTTGACGAAAAAGATCGTAAAACACCCACCGAATACCTCGATCTGTACATCAACTTTAAACTGAAAGTACTAGAAGCTCAAAAACTTGGCTACGACACAGTAAAAACATTTATCGAAGAATTGAAAGGTTACCGGCAGGAACTTGCAAAGCCTTATTTAACTGACGTTTCGTACAACGAAGATATGGTTCAAACAGCATACCACCGCACCAAGTACGAAAGAAAAGCGAGTCATATTCTTATCCTTGTTAACCCTGAAACTCCACCATCGGATACACTTGTAGCATGGAATAAAATAGCTGACATTCGTAAGCAAATTATTGACGGAGCCGACTTTAATGAAATGGGGGCCAAATATTCTCAAGATCCATCGGCTGCACAAAACAAAGGATTGCTCGGTTATTTCAGCGCATTTCAAATGGTTTTCCCGTTCGAAGATATGACCTATAAAACACCTGTCGGCCAGGTTTCTGAAATTGTTCGTTCGCGCTTTGGATACCACATCATAAAAGTGCACGATGAAAGGCAAACACTGGGTGAAATGAAAGTCGCCCACATCATGAAAATGTTTCCGCAACAAGCCAGCGAAGCCACTATTGCACAATTAAAACTTTCGGCTGATAGTATTTGGGCAAAAGCTACCGGTGGAGCCGACTTTGCCGAATTAGCCAAAACTTTATCAGACGATAAACAATCGGCTGCCGAAGGTGGTATCCTGAATTGGTTCACACCAACCAATATGGTTCCGTCGTTTGCTGAGGCAGCTTTTGCACTCAAAAAAGATGGCGATATTTCACCGGTTATTCGCACGCCATACGGCTGGCACATTATTAAACGACTTGAACTTCGCACAACGCAACCCTTCGAGAAACTTCGTCCTGAACTGGAAGCCAAGATCAAACAAAATCCATCAATCAGCAAATATAGCGACGAAGCTTTTGACCGAAAATTACGGGCTGAGTACCAATTGAAAATTGATGAAACCAATTTCGGGAAACTGACAACTTCTGTTGGTGATACCATCAAAAGAAAAGCAATTAAAGATAATTTGCTGGTGAGCTTTGCCAATCAAACAATTACAGTTGGTCAATTTACTGAATTTCTTCAAAAACAAAATTTTTCACCAAACTCAGATAAGTTGGAAGCCGAATTGACTGACTTGCTCAACAAATTGATTAACCTGAAATTGCTCGAATACGAAAACACACAACTGGAGAAAAAACATCCTGACTTTGCCCGGGTTTACAACGAATATCATGATGGCATTCTGCTGTTCAATATTTCGAAAGATAAAATATGGGATGTGGCCTCAACCGACTCGGCAAGGCTTCATAAATACTACAGCCAGACCAGTAAAAAATACTTCTGGAATGACCGGTTTAAAGGCTGGGTTATTGAATCAAAAAATATCGAAATCCGCTCCAGACTTGAAAAAATGCTGGATGAAAAAGAACTGAGTAAACAAGAATTGGAAGATATTTTCAATACAAAAACTGAAAATAACATTCAACTTAGAGACGTTGCTGTTGAGAAGGGCAATGACCCAATTGTAGATTATTACATTTGGAGTGGCCCAAAACCCACAGGTTTTGATGAAACTACTACCTTTGTGCACGGAAAAATTGTTCAACACGAACAAAAAGAACTGAAAGATGCATGGGGATTATATTCATCTGACCTTCAGGAACAAATTGAAAAAGAATGGATTGCGTCATTAAGAACAAAACACCCGATCGAAATAAATAAAAAAGTGCTCAAAAAAATACCTGCAGTTGAATGATAAAATATGGCATCTATATCGTTTTTCTAGCCACTCTCCTTTCGGCCTGCAGCTTGCTTTTCGACACCGGAGAACCCATCGCTAAGGTAGGCACCAAAGTTTTAACGATGCAGGAGTTATCAAAAAATGTTCCTGATTATCTGGATGCTACGGATAGCGCCCTATGGGCCGACGACTATGTCAAAAAATGGGTTCAACGCGAACTGCTTCTGCTGAAAGCCGAAGAAAGTTTAAAAGGAAATGAGAAGGATGTAAGCGATGAATTGGAAGAGTACCGCAATTCGCTTATTGTTTTCAGGTATAAAAATGAGCTGATCAGGCAAAAGATGGATACTACTGTAAAGAATGCTGATATTCAGAAGTATTTTGGTGAACATCGCGAAAGCTTTATTTTGAACAGAAACATTGTTAAAGCGATTTACATTAAGGTTCCGGTATCAGTATCAGATCCAAAAAATCTGAAGGAACTTTGTGCAAGCGATGATCCGGAAAAACAGGCCAGACTGAATGAATATTGCCTGAGTTACGCCAAAGCATACGACCGGTTTAACGATCAATGGGTAGCTGTGGATTTGGTTCTGAAAAATACGCCGGCCTTTATAGCAGATCAGGAGCATTTTTTGGAAAAAACCCGTTTCATTGAAAGTACTGACAGAGAATATTACTATATTATCTATATTCGGGATTATCGTCTTGCAGGCCAGGTTTCGCCTATCGAGTTTGTTCAGAACGATATCCGGAACCTGATATTGAGCAAACAAAAACTTGAATTTCTAAAGCAAATTGAAAAAGACATTTACAAGGAAGGTCTTGATAACAATAAGGTTAAATTATTTAAAACGAAAAATAAGAGTTTATGATCAGAAAACTAATTGGTTCATTTATCATGCTGGTGTGTATTGCTTTTGGCAACCAAACCTTCGCACAAGATAAAACTGTTGACCAGATTGTGGCCGTTGTAGGAAAAAACATCATTCTAAAATCGGACATCGAAGAAATGTTTAAACAACAACAGGCACAGGGAATTACTACTGAAGGAGACATGAAATGCGAGATACTTGAAAATTCTTTGGTTGAAAAACTTCTCCTCGCCGAAGCAGAACTGGACACTACGATTATAGTGAGCGACAGTCAGCTTAATCAAAATCTGGAGCAACGCATTCAATATTTTATTTCTCACTTAGGCTCTGAAAAAGAAGTGGAAGCTTATTTCAAGAAATCGATCATCGACCTGAAATCAGACTTGGAAGAAGTAATCAAAAATCAGCAGATGACCCAGCAAATGCAAGGCAAGATTATCGACAAGGTAACTATTACTCCTGCCGAGGTTCGCTATCATTTCAAAAATTTACCTGAAGCCGAAATTCCTTTAATTGATGCGCAGGTAGAATATGCACAGATTACTGTAATGCCAGTAATTGGTCTGGAAGAAGAAGACCGCATTAAATCAACCCTTCGCGAACTGAAACGCCGCATCGAAAGCGGAGAGAGCAGCTTTGCTCCTCTTGCTGTAATTTATTCCGAAGATCCGGGATCTGCTCGTAGTGGTGGCGAACTCGAATATATGGGACGGGGAAACCTCGATCCTGCATATGCCGCTGCTGCATTCAACCTTAAAGGTGACAAAATTTCGAATGTGGTAAAAAGTGAATTTGGATACCATATTATTCAGGCAATGGATCGCAAAGGAGAGCAATTAAAAACACGTCATATTCTAATGAAACCTAAAGTTTCTCCGGAATCCCTGAAAAAAGCATTTGGGCAAATTGATAGTATTGCCGATTTTATCCGGAAAGGAACATTTAAATTTGAAGAAGCCGCCGTACGTTGGTCGTATGATAAAAACTCGCGCAACAACGGTGGAGTAGCAAATAATCCGGAAACAGGCGAATCAAAATGGAAAATGAGTGAACTCGACCCCGATGTGAGTAAGCAAATCGCCAAAATGAACATCAACGAGATATCGAAACCATTTCAGACACTCGACGACAAGCAACGTCCTGTTTATAAAATCATTAAACTTATAAACAAAACAAGCGCCCACAAAGCCAACATGCGCGACGACTATGTGGAACTTAGCAACATTTATCTGAATTCGAAAAAAGAAAAAACGCTCGACAAATGGATTCGCGATAAACAGATCGGAACCTATGTACGCATTGACCCGACCTATGGAAACTGTAATTTCAAATATCAGGGTTGGATAAAGTAACGGATACAGGTAAAAGAAATAAACAATAACCCTTGATTTTGAACAACCAACATGAAAAGTAACAGACATTTGGGTACCGGAATTGTGCTTGGAGTTGGCATTGGCACTGCTCTCGGAGTTGCTATGAAGAATATCGGAGCAGGAATGGCTATCGGAATGGTTATTGGTTTGGTGGTATTCGGAAGATTGGGGGAAAAGAACGATAAGGACAAAAAACAGGAAAATGACATTTAAAAACGAAGTTGAAGCAGTAAATGCGCTGAGCAACAAATTTGAGCAGTTGCGTTCCGAAATAAAAAAACGCATTTACGGACAAGATGAAATTATCGATCAGGTTCTGGTTTCGATGTTCAGCAGGGGCCACTGCCTTTTAATTGGTGTGCCCGGACTCGCCAAAACGCTACTTGTAAATACAATTGCCGAAGTACTGGGGCTTCAATATAAACGCATCCAGTTTACTCCCGATCTGATGCCTTCGGACATTATCGGAACTGAAATTCTGGATAAAGACCGGGAGTTTAAATTTATTCGCGGACCCATTTTTGCCAACATTATTCTGGCCGACGAAATCAACCGGACACCACCGAAAACACAGGCAGCTCTGCTCGAAGCCATGCAGGAAAGATCAGTCACTGCTGCCGGTGAAAAACACATTTTAGATAAGCCATTCTTTGTACTGGCAACTCAAAATCCCATCGAACAGGAAGGTACTTATCCCCTGCCCGAAGCTCAGCTCGACCGTTTCATGTTTTCAATCTGGTTAGATTATCCAAAATTCGAAGATGAATTAACCATTGTCAAAAATACGACTTCCGACTATTCTGCTCAGTTGAAGGAAATTATTAGCAAAGAAGAAATCCGGTATTTTCAGGATCTGATTTTAAAAGTTCCGGTAAACGAAAATGTGTTGAAATATGCGGTTGATTTATCAGCTAAGACACGTCCTAATACCGAATTGGCTGCACCCATCACCAATAAATACCTTAAGTGGGGAGCCGGACCTCGCGCCTCGCAGTATCTCGTTTTGGGAGCCAAAACATTGGCTGCTCTTCAGGGAAAATATTCACCTGACATCGAAGATATTCAGAAAGTAGCTGTTAGTATTCTCCGTCACCGGATTATCAAAAACTACAAAGCTGAAGCCGAAAACATTTCGGTGGAAGATATTATTTCAGAATTGATGAAGTAAAAATGACAAAATCTGGTTCGATCTTACAAACAGGCACTCGCCTAATTCTTATCCTTTTTATTTGTTTGCTTGCGTTTTCAGGAAGAAGCCAGGCACAAAACCGCAAGAGGGTTGAGATTCTAAGTTGTGATTTGCTAGACGTTAACGAACGGATCGTGGCAAATGCCAAGCGACTTCTGGGCAATGTAAATATCACAGTAGATGGAGCTTTGATGTGGTGTGACAGCATGTATTCCTACAACAACAATACAGTTGATGCCTTCGGAAATGTGCATATTGTACGTGGCGATACGCTAAATATGTATGCCGATTTCATCAATTACAATGGCACAACCAAACTGGCAAAGGCTCGCCGAAATGTAAGATTAATTGACAAACAAGTCACCCTGACAACCGATTCACTTGATTATACAATGGTCAACGATATGGCCTCCTATTTATACTCGGGAACGATTAAAGACAGCACCAATGTGCTAACTTCTATAGTTGGACAATACTATGTGAACGAAAAAAAGGCCTACTTCAAAACGAAGGTTGATGTAGTGACCAAAGACTACAAAATAAAATCGGATACACTTATTTATTTCACAAACAGCAAAAAAGTATTCATGGAGGGGCCAACCCATATTTTCAATGAAACAGACACACTTTATGCCGAATATGGATGGTACGACAGTATGAAAGGTGTTTCGAAGCTGACAAAAAAGCCCAGAATATGGAATGCAAAACAAAATGTAAAAGCCGATTCTATTTTCTACGACAAGGCAAAAGGTGAAGGACTTGCTTTGGGGAGTGCCCGTATTCAGGATATCGAAAATAGTATCATAGTTGTGGGAAACCGGGTTCAGTATAACGATATCACAAAAATGGCTTATGCGACAGATTCTGCCGTCCTTATTCAATATTCTGAGACTGATTCACTCTACCTTCATGCCGACCGACTGAGAACTATGCCCGATACTATCCCTATAAAAAAAGTAATTCCACTGAAAAACGAGAAGAAACCAGCTGCAGTAAAGACACCACCCGCTAAGCCAAAAACACAAGAAAAACAGGCTGTCGATTCGCTTGCAGTAAAACCAGCTATTACCGATTCGCTTAAAGTTGTGCAGAATCCGGCCGACAGCTTGGATGTAAAAAAGGCTGTTACTGATTCATTGGTCATTAAGCCGCCCAAAGATGCTCGCTTGGTATTGGCCTATCACAAAGTGAGGTTCTTCCGCAGTGATCTTCAGGGCAAGTGCGATTCATTGGCTTACTGGACAAAAGATTCGACCATTCAGCTATTTACTGATCCGATAATCTGGTCGAACAAGAACCAAATATCGGCCAATTACATCGAAATGATTAACCGTAGTAAAGATCCCGACGAAGTCAGGATGAAGGACGATGCGTTTATTATTTCGATGGAAGACGACAGCATTCGGTATAACCAGATTAAAGGAAAAAACATGGTTGGTTATGTCCGGAAAAATAATCTGTATAAAATAGATGTGAATGGAAATGGTCAGTCCAACTATTTTGCACACGACGACAAAGGTGTAATTATAGGGCTCAATAAGGCCGAAAGCAGCAATATCGTCATTTACATGAATGACGGAAAAGTCAAGAAGATCGCCTTTGTAAAATCGCCTGAAGGTGAACTCAAACCAATGGCAGACATCGAAGAAGGCGACAAATTACTACCCGGATTTAGATGGCTCAGCGAATTACGCCCCAAAGACAAAGAGGATATATTCCGCGATCCGGTACCCAACGTAGTTGTAAATCCCGCAAAAGTAAAAGCTCCTGCTGCTCCTGAAGAAAAATAATTCTTGAAATTTTTAGCCTTCAAAACATAGTTTAAAGTATAAAATTCGATACCTTTGTTCGTAATTTCACGAACTACGAACTATGGTCAAAGAAATAATTACTGAAGAACAGCAAAAAGCCGCCCGTTATGCCAAAGCGATGGGTCATCCGATTCGGATGTATGTGCTCGAGTTATTGTCGAAACAATCCTGCTGCTATAGTGGCGATTTAACCGAAGACCTTCCAATTGTCAAATCCACACTTTCACAACACCTTAAAGAATTGAAAGATGCCGGATTGATTCAGGGTGAAATTGAAGCTCCCCGAATTAAATATTGCCTGAACAGGGAAAACTGGAAAGAAGCACAGGATTTATTTCGGAAATTTCTGAAAATGGATAGTGAAATGCCTGAACAGAAATGTCAGTAGTGAAACTAAAAAATTAAAATACATGGAAATCAAAATTTTAGGTACAGGTTGCCCCAAGTGTAAATCACTTGAAAAACTTACCCGCGAAGTGGTAGAGCAAAATGGTATTGATGCCACCGTTACTAAAGTTGAAGATATTTACCAGATAATGAAATATGGAGTAATGACCACTCCTGCCCTAGTGGTAAATGAAAAAGTGGAAATTAAAGGAAGAATTCCATCCGCCGATGAAATAAAACAAATACTAACCCGATAAATCAATAGTCATGAAACGAATTACTTTTCTAAGTTTTTTCATATTCCTGATGAGCAGCTTTTTATGTGGTGCCCAAACACAAAAAAAGGAAAATACAGGTTCTGTCAATCAGGTAGAAGCCTATTATTTTCACAACACATCCCGTTGCGTGACATGCAAAACAGTTGAAGCCGAAGCAAAAGCTGATTTACAAAACCTTTACGGAAATCAGGTTACATTTAAGGCTTTGAATCTTGAGGATGACGCGAATAAAGCGATTGCCGAAAAATTGGAAGTTTCGGGTCAAACGCTTTTGTTGGTTAAGGGAACAAAGAAAATTAACATCACCAACGAAGGATTTATGTATGCCCGAACCAACCCTGCTAAATTCAAAAAAATCATCAAAGAAAAAGTCGATGGTCTTTTAGATTTATAATTGATGGAATTTCTAACCAATCTCCTCGAAAACAGCACCATGCCCTGGCTATCGGCACTGGTGCTGGGATTAATGACAGCCATCAGTCCTTGTCCGCTGGCCACCAACATCACGGCGGTGGGTTTTATCAGCAAAGATATCGAGAACCGCAACCGGGTTTTCATTAATGGATTGCTATACACATTGGGCCGCGCTATTTCATATACAGCAATCGCGCTCATCATTTACTTCGGAGCCGATCAGTTTAAATTTTCAGGTTTCTTTCAGCTTTACGGCGAAAAATTTTTAGGCCCTTTGCTGATTGTTATCGGCTTGTTTATGCTCGATGTGATTAAAATAAAGTTTCCCGGAGTAAGTGGTTTGACTTCCAAAATGGAAACCAAAACCAAATGGGGCTATTGGGATGCCATTTTACTGGGAATGATTTTCGCCCTGGCCTTCTGCCCATATAGTGGCGTCCTTTATTTTGGTATGCTCGTTCCGATGACAGTTGCAAGCGCTTCGGGTCTATACTTGCCAATGGTTTTTGCGCTGGCAACGGGTATTCCGGTTATCATCTTTGCCTGGATACTGGCTTTTTCGGTCGGTTCGATTGGAGGCGTTTACAACAAAATGAAGAATTTCGAAATCTGGTTCCGCAGGGTGGTTGCCGTTTTGTTTATTATAGTTGGCATCTACTACATTTTCAGGGTTTTCTTTTAAAAAAATTTAATTTAATAGTTCGTCGATTTACGAACTAAATTATGCGATAAAATGAAAAACTTAAAAAACACGATCTGGTTGCCCATTGCCCTTTTGCCTGTTTGGTTCCTTATTTACAAGAATCTCACGCCAATGACAAATTGGATTACTGATACCGCCTTTGGAATGGAAAAAGGAACTCATTTTACTGAAGCATTTCGCTTCTTCATTTTCGAGTTTCCAAAAGTGATGCTTTTGCTCACAATCATTATTTTCTTTGTTGGCATTATACGAACCTTCTTTACTCCTGAACGAACACGTAAAGCGCTTGAAGGAAAGACAACTTTTACTGGCAATGTTATGGCCGCAACGCTGGGTATTGTTACCCCATTTTGCTCGTGTTCAGCTATACCCCTGTTTTTAGGATTTATCGAAGCCGGCGTTCCTTTGGGTGTTACTTTTTCGTTCCTGATTGCAGCCCCAATGATTAATGAAGTAGCCATTATCCTTCTGTTTGGGCTGTTTGGTTGGAAGGTTACAGCTATTTATGTAGTAACCGGATTAACCATCGCGATTTTAGCCGGATGGATCATTGGTTTACTGAAACTCGAAAAATGGGTTGAACCCTGGGTTTACGAAGCCCATATGGGAATTAACGATTCGGAAGAAGAAAAACTCAGTTTTGAAAAACGCATTCGGCTAGGCTACGATGCGGTAAAAGAGATTGTTGGAAAAGTCTGGCTTTATGTCGCTCTGGGAATTTTGGTTGGTGCCGGGGCTCATGGTTACGTTCCTGAAGATTTCATGGTGGCTTTAATGGGTAAATCGGCCTGGTATTCTGTTCCCCTTTCAATACTTATTGGAGTTCCGTTGTATTCGAATGCCGCCGGAATTGTCCCCATTGTTTCGGTCTTAATCGAAAAAGGAGCATCATTGGGGACAGCTTTGGCCTTTATGATGTCGGTGATCGGACTATCGCTTCCTGAAATGGTAATCCTGCGAAAAGTACTGAAATTACAGTTGATTGCTGTATTTGTTGGGGTAGTAAGTTTGGGAATAATATGTGTCGGATATCTTTTTAATTACGCCTTGTAATACGTATATTTAAAACACATAAAACAAATCAACATGAAATAGTTCGGGACTGAAGAAGCATGAAGGAGATTTTCAGAGCTATTTCAAACCATTGATAATTTCATAAAAGCAACAATCTGATTATTAAGAAACAATACAATTCTTTATTAAAAACAGAGCATATGAAAACAAAATCATTGGGTTTTATCGGTGGCGGCAGAATCACCCGAATTTTTCTGCAAGCCTTTGCTAACAAAAAAGCAATTTTCGACTCCATCAGTGTTTTCGATACCAATCAGGAAACCTTGCAAGCCCTGAAATTACAATTTCCATACATTCAGGTTATTTCGTCAGCAGCCGAAGCTGCCGCCAAAGATGTAGTTTTCCTGGCCGTTCATCCACCTTTAGTTATGGATACACTCGAAAAAATTAAGTCGGCAGTCAATGAGCAAACCATATTTATTTCTTTGGCGCCAAAAATTACGATTATCCGTATGGCTGCTGTATTGCCAATCAATCAAATTATCAGGTTGATACCAAGCGCAACCTCAGTCATCAACCATGGTTATAACCCGGTTTGTTTTGCTTCCGGAATGTCGGAAATTCAGAAATGGTATATTCTGGAAATGCTGAATTTATTGGGGCACACTTTCGAGACTGCCGAAGAAAAACTAGAAGGTTATGCACTTCTTTCGGCCATGCTGCCCACTTATTTCTGGTTCCAATGGAATGAACTGGAAAATATCGGTGTTAATTTTGGACTTAGTGATGGTGAGTGTCGCGAAAGTATTTACGAAACATTGAATGCTGCATTGAATACCATGTACCGCTCAGGAATGAGTCCGACAGAAGTAATGGATTTAATCCCGGTAAAACCAATCGGCGAAAACGAAGAGCAGATAAAAGGTATTTATCAGGAGAAACTGACAGGTTTATTCGGGAAGATTAAACCCTAACAGCAGGTATTTCAGGGATTCCATCTTTTTTGTAAGGATGGAATCCCTGAAATAATTTACTTTACCTGATAGGCCATCAGCACATTTCCATGCCTGATATATAAAACACCGTTGGCAATTACCGGATGGGCAAAATGTTCCTTTTCGCCTTTTGTAATTTTAAATTTACTCACCACTTCCAGCTTCGTTCCAATCCCTTTTATTAGGTTCACGTAACCATTGTCGGTATAACAAAATAAAAGGTTGTCGGCTGCAATCAGGCTACCTTTCATACCATTGAGCGTTTCAACAACCTGCCCGGTTTTGGTGTCCAGAACCTTCAATTTTTTATCGTCAGAAGTAGTATAAATCCGGTCACCGATCTTCACAAAACCACCCAGTGGATTTTTCACTTTCCCGTTACGCCAAACCTCTTTGGCACTTTTCCCATCGGCCGACATTTCTATTTTATAGGCACCATTCCCGTTTTCGTCGCCCGAAATGCTGTAAATACATCCATCCGAATAGAGCGGGCTGTTGCAATGATCTCCTTCCAGTTTCACAGAGTCTTCTTTGTGCGACCATAGCAATTCGCCGGTTTTGGTGTCCAGTGCCTGTAAATACTCGTACGACAAAGTTACCAGTACATTTCTCTGCTGAAGTTTAACGACAATCGGCGAACAAAAGGAAACCGGATCGCCCAGAGCCTTCGAAGTCCACACTCGTTTTCCGGTAAAACGATCGAGCGCCACCACATTCGATTCGCCACCTCCGGGATAACAATACACTTTTATTTCATCAACCAGCAGCGATTCTGAATAACCAAACATATTCAGTTTTCCACCCAAATCGCCGACCATATTCACTGCCCAACGCTCCTTTCCGGAAGCAGCTTCGAGGCAGGCTATTCGTCCAAGTCCGGAGCAAACGTATACCAAACCGTTGTAAACTGTTGGAGCAGATCGGGCTCCCGGAAAATTGGCCGAGTAACCTTCGCCAAAGAATTCTTTTCCATTGGACGTCTTCCAAAGCAGTTTGCCTTTCAGGTCGAATGCAAAAACATGTGCCACCTGATTAACTTCGCCATTGATGAACAGTTTATCTTTCGCAATCACCGGAGAACTATATCCAATGCCAATTTCTTCAGTTGTCCAAAGTAAGTCAGGGCCTTTTTCCGGCCACACTTTCAGCAGATTTTTTTCAGGATAAATACCATCGCGGTTGGGGCCACGCCATTGAGAAACTTCCTGACTACTGGAAGCAATTGCAAGCAACAGAAATGCAAGCAGCACGGAAATATTTTTTATCCTACTCATTGAATTGGTTTTTAAGTTTGAGAATTAATTGTTTCGTTTCACTGATTTTAATTCAAAGATAGTCTGATTTTAATTTTGACAATCAGCATTCTATCAAGCTCCGAAACAATTTTCACATCAGATAATCTGAAAATAAAAAATCATTGTATCTTTATGAGATTCAGTTACGTACTGTAATTTTCAGTCAGACAAATTTAAAACTAACCGATATGAAAAGCAGCTTAACCTTTCTACTTCTGCTCCTGAGTTTTTCAGGCTTGTTCGCACAAAGCAATTGCACGGTGAAAATTGTTTTTGCAATGAACAAAACCATGCCGCCATCCTATACTTTCAAAACCGATCCTCAACCTGATGGAGCTAAGTATTCCTGGGTATTTGGCGACAATACTGTTTCTGATTCACCATCGCCAACCCATACTTTTAAAGTTGGAGATACTTATCCAATTATGGTGAAAGTTCTCGGAGCCGATGGAAAAATTTGCTACGGCGAGGTAAAAACCCGCTTTGAAGGCGGAACTTCAACACCAACAATTCTTTCAGGAAAAGGAAAAGTTGTGGACAAAACGGCAACAGCTGGCTGCGGATTAATGATTGCTCTTGAAAATGGAACGTTCCTTATTCCGGCAGAAATGATACCCAATTTTACCCTGAAAGCCGGACAATATCTCGAACTGGCCTACGAAATACTGAAAGACAAACCGTCGACCTGCCCACCCGGAATAATGGTGCGAATTCAAAAGATTGCAGAAATTGTGCAGACAATATGTAATGTTCCGATAAGCTTTACCAAAAACAATGTTTCACCGGTGAGCTACACGTTCAAAACCGCAGAACAGCCAGCTGGATCAAAATATTATTGGTATTTTGGTGATCAGGGAACTTCGTCTGATGCATCGCCAAGCTTCACTTTTAGCACAAGCGGAACTTACACCATTACGCTGAAGGTTCTTGATGCTACAGGTAAATCTTGCGCAAATACGCTTAAAACTGCATTTGAAGGAAAAGCTTCGCCCGTTTTAACTGCCAAAGGGAAAGTAAAAAAGATTGCATTGGCTGGATGTGATTTGGTTATTTCGCTCGAAAACGGAACGACTCTGATTCCTGCTAAAATTGTTCCTGAATTTGTACTGAAAGATGGTCAATATGTAGAAATTACTTACGAAAAACTAGGCCAAAAAACAACAAATTGCAACGAAGGTTTCGAAGGCAAAATACTAACAATAAAGGAAATTGTTACTACTCCATCCTGTAAAGCTTATTTTACGGCAACCAACCAAATCTGGTCCGATCCGGCCATGATGAAAAAAGTAGTATTTGCCAATCAATCCACTGGAGACATTAAAGAATGCTTATGGAACTTCGGCGACAACACAACAAGCACCGAATTGAAACCGATTCACGAATATGCAGCGTTTGGCGAATACAAAGTATGTTTGGTCATAACCACGCTGTCAGGTTGTAAAAGCGACTATTGCACCACCGTAAAAGTGGCTCAGACACCAACTGAATGTAATTTCGATCTGGTTATTAAACCAAAACCTGAAACTACAAATACCTTCTTGTTTTATGCTTTAAGTTCTTCGGAAATTAAAACCTGGAACTGGAAATTTGGCGATGGAAAAACCAGCGATGCCAAAAATCCGGAACATGTCTATGAAAAAACAGGTACTTACGAAGTTACCTGCACCATAACTACTGCAGCGGGATGTACTGCAACGCGGACAACAAAATATACCGTTTTGACTTCGCCGCTAACAACTTGCAAAGGAGCTGTAAGTTTACTCTTATTCGACCCAACCGATAATCAATGCAATGGAAAAGCTACGATAAAATTGCTGGATGAAAATGCCAAAGAAATAGCAAATGTTAGCTATTTGTGGTCTGATGGCCGGACTGGTACAAGTATCGAAAACCTTTGTCCGGATAAGACTTATTCCGTACAGGCTATCATTGAAGGTGTTTGCCAGAAAAACACTTCGTTCACCATGCTGTCAAAACCTGTTTGGAGAGCATCAGTTCTAAACGGACAAAGCAATTTTACAGTTATTGCCCCCAAAGAGGGTGTTGAGTACGAATGGAGTTTTGGCGATGGAATCAAATTGAAGGGCGCCGAAGTAACCTACGACTTTGCTACCGATGGGATTTACAACATTACCCTCAAAGCAGTCAGCGGCAGCGACTCTTCAGAGTATTCGCAACAGGTTGTGGTTATGAAAAGCGTTACCGGCACCAATATCATTAATAAATCGGAACTCGAAATTTATCCCAATCCGGTAAAAGAAATGCTGAAAATTAATTTCGGAAACCCTGTTGAAGGAAATCTAAATATTGAGATTATGAATATTGCCGGACAACGAGCCTTCGCTCAGCAACTCAAAACAGATGGATTAAACCAGGCAACAATCAACGTACAACATTTAAAATCTGGCATCTATTTCCTTCGATTAACCAATGGGAAGTACCTGATAACCGACCGAAAATTCATAAAAGCCGACTAAATTAAAGCAGTCGGAAAGTGTTATAGAAGTTTATTCGGGTAATTTTTCAAAAAGCTCAACCTTACAAATACAGGTTGAGCTTTTTTATTTTTCTATCTGAAAATTGTAATAAAAATTTAATGACGTAAATATACGTCACAATTAAATACGACGTATATTTACGTCGTATTTAAAACCCAAAATCATGGTAGTTTCAAAAACAGAACTTTTCGACGAAACGCTTCAGAAAAAAGCGAATCTATTTAAAGCCCTCGCCCACCCTGCCCGCCTTCAGATTCTGCAATTTCTGGCAAAGTCAAAAAACTGTATTTCAGGCGATATTTCGGACGAGTTGCCGCTAAGCCGCACAACCGTTAATCAGCATCTGACGGAACTTAAAGAAGCAGGCCTGATTAAAGGACATGTGGAAGGAGTCAAAATGAAATACTGCCTCGACGGCGAAAAGGTAAAAGAAATGAAAAACCTTCTAGCCTCGTTTCTGGAAGAAATTCAACTTCCGGAAGACTTCTCGTGCGACTAAAGCCATTATTGAATTATCACATTTTCAAATCTTCAAATTCAAAAAATATGAAAGTACTTATTCTTTGCACCGGAAACAGTTGCCGCAGCCAAATGGCACATGGCTTTTTACAGTCGTTCGATCCAAACATCACTGTTTGTTCTGCCGGAACAGAAGCCTCCGGAAAACTGAATCAAAAAGCGGTTGCTGCGATCAAAGAAATTGGTATCGACATCAGTCACCACACGTCCGACTCGGTTGAAAAATACCTGAATGACGAATGGGACTACGTAATTACAGTTTGTGGTGGTGCCAACGAAAGCTGTCCTGCATTTATCGGAAAGGTGAAACACCGCTTGCATATTGGCTTCGACGATCCATCGCATGCCATTGGAACTGAAGAGTTTATTTGGAGCGAATTTATTCGGGTTCGCGACGAGATTAAAGATGGTTTTTGGAAGTTTTACATCGAACAAATCAAACCGCAGTTATGAAAGCCGAAGATTTAAAACTGGTAGTACAGGAAAAATACGGAGCCATTGCTAACCAAAGCATATTGATGAATCAATCGTCGTGTTGCGGAACAACAGGTTGTTGCGGGGACTTGGAATTTAGCATGATTGGCGACGAATACAAGAACATTGATGGCTACAATCCTGAAGCTGATTTGGGATTGGGATGTGGACTTCCCACACAATTTGCCGACCTAAAAATTGGAGATCATGTCCTTGATTTGGGAAGTGGTGCCGGGAACGATTGCTTTGTTGCCCGCGCCATTGTTAGAGAAACAGGCAAAGTTACAGGTCTGGATTTTACTGAAGCGATGGTTGCCAAAGCCACCGGAAACAATCTGAAACTTGGGTTCACCAATGTTGAATTTGTTCAGGGTGACATTGAAGAAATGCCTTTATCAGATAACAACTTTGATGTGGTTGTTTCGAATTGCGTTTTAAACCTGGTTCCAGACAAAAACAAAGCTTTCGCCCAAATGATGCGGGTATTAAAGACAGGAGGTCATTTCTGTGTTTCGGATGTGGTGATCAAAGGTGAATTGCCCCAAGCGCTGCGCAAAGATGCTGAAATGTATGTTGGATGTGTTGCCGGAGCTGTATCAATGGATCACTATCTCGACATCATTAACAGCGCAGGCTTTAAAAACATCACTATCCACAAGCTTAAGGTAATATCTATTCCAGACGAAGTCCTCGATAAGTATCTGTCGAAATCCGAACTAGAAGATTTCAAAAACGGAGATACGGGAATATTCAGTATTACAGTTTCAGGTTACAAACCATCGTAAAATTAGAGTTATGCCTTCAAAAAAACGCTTAAAATTTCTCGACCGATACCTCACACTTTGGATTTTTTTGGCCATGTTTATTGGCGTATTTGCCGGTTGGGTTAGTCCGAACGTTGCCGAATTCTGGAACAGTATGTCTTCAGGAACTACCAATATTCCGATTGCCATTGGCTTAATTGTAATGATGTACCCTCCGCTCGCCAAAGTGAAGTACGAAGAACTTGGCGATGTATTCAGGAATACCAAAATTCTCGGACTTTCCCTGTTTCAGAACTGGGTGGTCGGTCCAATTTTGATGTTTGTGTTGGCGATCACCTTTTTCAAACTGTTTCCCGGCGACAACAACGGGAATCTGCCTTACATGTATGGAATTATCCTGATTGGGCTGGCCCGATGTATTGCCATGGTGATTGTTTGGAACGATCTGGCCAAAGGCGACACGCAATATGCGGCTGGATTGGTAGCTTTTAACTCGGTTTTCCAGGTGCTATTGTTTTCGGTTTATGCCTATGTTTTTATCGCCATTTTACCAGGCTGGTTCGGGGTTCCCGTGAACGAAACCGTTTCGCAAATCACGATGGGAGCAATTGCCAAAAGTGTATTTATCTACCTGGGAATCCCAATGATTGCAGGCTTTCTAACCCGATTTATCCTGATTCGGATCAAAAGCAAAGAATGGTATCAGGCTATATTCGTACCTAAAATCAGTCCTTTAACACTCATTGCATTACTATTCACCATTGTTGTGATGTTCTCGCTGAAAGGCGAATACATTGTGAAAATTCCGATGGATGTCGTGCTGATAGCCATCCCATTGCTAATCTACTTCGTGGTCATGTTCTTCAGTTCATTTTTTATGAGCAAAAAAAACGGAGCCAATTACGAGCAATCGACCACACTGGCGTTTACCGCAGCAAGTAATAATTTCGAACTTGCTATTGCGGTAGCCATCGCCATTTTCGGAATCAATTCAGGAGAAGCTTTTGCAGGGGTTATTGGTCCGTTGGTTGAAGTTCCGGTAATGATCGGACTGGTAAATGTGGCTTTCTGGTTTAAACGAAGGTATTTTACCACCATTTAATTACTTTTACCCTTCATAATGGATACACTTCGAACAGTTACAGTCACCAGATACATGCAACCCCTCAGGGAAGGGGGTTCACTTCCTGCATTGGCCGAAGCCGATGATGACTTCAAGTATGTGATCAAGTTCAAAGGCGTAGGACATGGGGTAAAAACACTCATTGCTGAATTAATCGGTGGCGAGATTGCCAGGGTGCTGGGTTTAAAAGTGCCTGAGCTTGTTTTTGCGGAGTTGGATGAATGCTTTGGCCGTTCAGAGGGTGATGAGGAGATCCAGGATCTTCTAAAGGCAAGTCAAGGCTTAAATCTGGGATTGCATTTTCTATCAGGTGCTTTCACCTACGATCCGGTGGTGACTAAAATTGACCCGCTTCTGGCCTCCAAAATCGTATGGCTTGAAAGTTTGATTACCAATGTTGACCGATCGTTCCGAAATACAAATATGCTCATGTGGCACAAAGAATTATGGCTGATCGATCATGGGTCTTGCCTGTATTTTCAGTATAACTGGGAAGGTTGGGATAAGAAAGCAGTAAGCCCATTTCTGTACATCAAAGATCATGTTTTACTTCCACAGGCTACACAAATGGAAGAGGCTGACCGGATTTGCAGGAAACTGATCACTGAAGAAAAAATCAGGCAAATCGTTCAATTGATTCCCGACGAATGGCTTCAATGGGAACTACAGGATGAAACACCGGAGCAATTAAGAAACGTCTATTTCACTTTTTTAAGTAACCGTCTAAGTTATTCAAACCATTTTATTCAAACCGTTCAGGATGCAGCCGAAACATCAATATGAATATGCCATTGTTCGGGTTGTTCCGGTAGTCGAACGTGAAGAGTTCGTCAATGCCGGAGTGATCTTATTCTGTAAGAAGGAAAAATTCATTCGGATGAAATTCCACCTTTCTCAGGATAAGATACTTATACTGAAGCCTGACGCGGATATGGAGGAGATCCGCAAAAATCTGGAGGCTTTCCGCATTATTGCTGACGGAGAAAAAGAGGGCGGACCGATTGCATCTCTGGAAATGGCCGAACGCTTTCGTTGGCTCAGCGCGGTTCGCAGTGCATCGATACAAACCTCAAGGCCCCACACTGGTCTTAGCGATGATCTGGAAAAAACATTCAATACGCTGTTTGATGAAATGGTAGGTTAACTCTCCTCTACTCCTCAGCAGTTAACTTAAAATCTTATTTCCAAATCTTCAAATTAATATCCTAACGCATCCATCAATTTCTCGTTTAACTTCCGGTTTTTGCCCTGAAACGGATGACAATGAATGTGAATAGCCGGATTGAAGTTCAGTTCGATAATGGCATAATTGTCATCGGTTGCTTCGGCTGAAGCGTCAGGAATAATCATATCCAGTCCGGTGATGACCACATTCAGCGCTTTGGCTGCCAGCACTGCAATATGCTTGTACGAATCCGGAATATCATTGGTAAAATCGATGCTGTCTCCACCCGTGCTGATGTTCGAATTTTCGCGCAAATACACCACTTCACCTGATGCAGGAACTGCATTAAAATCCTTGTTTTGTTGCTTCAGGAACATCGCTTCGGCTTCGCCCAATTGAATTTTTTCGAGCGGAGTGCGATAACCTTTACCCCGAAGCGGATCCTGATTTTTGAGTTCGACAAGCTCGCGGATTGTTTTCGTACCATCTCCGGTTACATTGGCCGGAACACGGTGCAAAATACCCACCACCTCATCGCCAATCACGAAAATCCGAAATTCTTTTCCGGCAATAAATTCTTCGATTAGGATGGTGTTATCGTGTTCAAAGGCAATATCAATAGCCCTTCTATAAGTTTCATCGTCTTTATTTTCTTTCAGAATGGTGATGCCCAATCCAAAATTTGTTTGGTTCGGTTTTATCACTACCGCCTTGCCTTGATGAATCAAAAAATCAGCTTTTGCAACGTCTGTGCTGGCATATTCCAGCCCTTTCGGAACACGGATTCCATATTCTGTCAGTATTTTCTTGGTCACCAGTTTGTTTTCCATGGCCAGAATGCTGGCATAATTGTCGAGCGAAGTTTTGGTGGCCTGTTTCACATACTGAATGTTTCCATCCTTCCGTAACCGCACAAAATTCTCTTTTTGGTCAAGTATTTCGTACAAAACTCCGCGCTTTACCGCTTCGCGCAATAGTAATTGGGTCGACAACTCCATGTCTTCCAGCCCATGAAACTGGTAACTTTTATTTCGACTGTCATCCAGATATTCATTCGCTTTCTTGATATGAAATGGTACATATCCATCTTTTACAACACCACTCAAAACTTCATAAACTTTACGATTTAAAGGTTTCTTTGCCAATTGTAAAGCCTGATTTAAGGAGTGCGAATATTCGGTCTGATTAATTTCGAGCTCTTCAAACAGTTGAATAATTTGCTGTATGATCGTTTGTGTTTTGTGCCAGACGTTCTGCCGCTCTTCATCAATCAGGAAAGGTGTGCTGTTCAACCCATACAATGCCACTCCGGTATGGTATCGGTTGGCATGATGTTGAGCTTTCGGTCCAAAATCATCGGGTTCATCTGTCATCAGGCCATGCAAAGCAAGAGCATGCAAAAAGCGAAGCGCTTCTGTAGAAATACCTGCCTTGGTCAGCGGATCAATATCGATAAAACGGAATTCGAGGTACGAAATATGATCGGGATCGTGAATGAACTTGGGACGTACAGGCGAATATAATTCCTTGGGGGCAGCAATCTTCCCGTCATTCACCATCTGTTCGATGCTTGCTTTATAACTCCGAACCGAAGCATAATCAGGATATAAATCGTCAAAATTTCGGTAACCATAGCAGCTGTTTCGAATGGAAAGTGCAATCACATTGCTGTCTATTGGATATGGAGACATTTTACACCGCAGTTCGAACGAAGGATCGACTACCGGGCTACATCCGTAAAGCAAAACGTACAACCACCGCAAACGAAGCATCTGCCTGGCAGTTTTCAGGTAAACCTCATCTTTGAACTCGTCAAACGAAACTTGCGAATTTGCCTTCCGGTAAAGCAATTCGAGTAACTTTTCACTGTACGAAAAATTGAAGTGAATTCCGGAAAACAGCTGATTTTTGGGACCATATTTTTGCGCCAAAAATTCACGATACTCGCGGTCTTCCTTTCCATCCTCATCGTACTGCGCAATCGGAATCTGTTTGTCGGCAGGCAAAATCGGCGGAATACTCTGCGGCCAAAGGTATTCATCCTGCAACTCCAGACAGACGATATCGTGAATAGTTTCCAGAAAACCAATAGCTTGTCCGATCTCAGGCAGTGGTGGAGTAATCATTTCAATCTGGCTTTCCGAAAAATCAGTGGTGATGTACGGATGTTTCAACTTATTGCCAAAAACTTCAGGGTGTGGTGTCATGGCTAAATTTCCAGCCTGATCGACACGTATATTTTCTTTCTCGAGGCCAAATAAACCTTCGAGCCAGATATTTCCTTTGATTGAATTTAATGTCGATTGAAAAAAATCAAGTTTCATAACCATTATTTTTGAAAAATATTGTCCACCATTTCACCCCAAACCCCTGAAGGGGCTTATGCTGCAAGCATCGGAGAAACTTGTTATGGACGAAAGTCCCCTTTAGGGGATTTAGGGGTGTAACACATTTTGTTTTCTGAGAAATGACTTAAATAAAATAACATATAATACCATCAGCAACGTTCCTTTCAAAATACTGCTGATGCTGATGCTCCACCAAACTGACGAAAGGGCGTTATGCCAGAATTCGATGAACAACAGAGCCATCGGAATCCTCAACACAGTAAGCGCAATTCCTGAAATTGCCGGGATATTAGGTTTTCCCCATCCAAAGAACGCTCCGGTTGCCATCAGTTCCAAAACCATAAACAATTGCGAAAAACCAAGAATAACGAGGTATTCGCGCCCCATGGCGACACTTTCCGGATCACTCAGAAAAATAGAGAATAGCGGCTCAGCAAAAGCTATGATAACGACCGATGTAACGGTTCCGAGTATAAACGCAAGAAGCATACCTGAACGAAAAGCCTGCCATTGTTTCCGATAATTGCCTGCCCCATATGCCATTCCTGAAATGGTGGACAGGGCCGACAAAAACCCTCCGGCAGTCATAAATGATATGGCTTCGATTTGAATTCCAACTTTCTGTACAGCAATGGCCGTTGGTCCCCAGTTGCTTATGATCCGAGCCATAAAAATGGCCACAATGGTGAATGAAACCCGCTGGAATGTTGTGCTCACTCCCATCCGCAGAATATTCTTCAAGAGCGAACTTTGGAAAGCGGTTCCGGTAGGTTTCAGACTTGCCGAATCTTTGAGTTTATAGTGAAACATAAATGTTCCGATGGACTGCGAAATGATGGTACCGAAAGCAGCGCCGTTAATACCCATCTTGGCCTGAAAAATCAAAAGATAATCGAGCAGAATATTAATTGCTAAAGCTGTTGCATTAATCCGGAACGGCGATTTAGTATCGCCCGAACCTATGAAAACACTGGTGAAAAATAGATTCTGAAATGAAAACGGAATACAAAGCCCAATCAAAAGTAAGTACCCGGAAGCTGCATGTTCAATTCCGGTATTGTTGAGTTGAATCATACCGATCAGCTCATTACGCGCAAAAAATAAAATGATGTAGTAAATGAGAGCTAAGCCAATAACTGCCAGAATACCGCTCCTTACATAGCTTTTTGCAAGTTTTGTGTCTCCGCTGCCAATGGCATGAGAAACCCGAATGCCTGCGCCAACTGTAAGCAATGACGATAATCCCCATCCAAAATGCATGAAAAAACTGGCAGAACCAACCGCAGCAACCGCATCACTTCCCAACCGACCCACAAAAATCATGTTGATGAAATTGTAGGCCATGGTCATAAACGATGATCCGATTACCGGTAATGCCAGTAAAATCAATCGTTTCATCATCGATTCTGAGCCAACCGAAACATTGCGATTATAGTTCTCCTTTTTAAACAAATCCATCCGGAAAATTTGATTTACATTTTAATGACGCAAAGTTGAACAAATAGACGCAACGAATTCCTAGAGAATAGCATCTTTATTAAGATTCTCCCAAATTCAGTCACGAATTGATTAAATTCGCTAAAAATCCAAACCATGAAACGGCTTTTCCTTTTTTTCTGCATTTTTCTGCTTCTGGGAGTTCTTGCCTGCGATAAAAAAGATGAAATTGAATCCAATGAATATCCGGTCTGGTTAAAACAAAAGGTACGGGAGATGCCACTCTCTGGGGAATTGTGCAAATTCAACCTCGTTATGACGATTAAGTATAATGACAAAATATATTACAACATTCAAATGTCGTATTCGTCGTGTATGTATTGCGATATTTACGACGAATCAGGATCAAGAAAAACATTGAATGAGACCGAATGGAAAGATTTCATTACTAACCTGAAAATAATTAAAAGCCAATCAACATGTAACTTATAAGTATGAAAAACCTATTTCTTATTTTCTGCTTACTACTTTTTGTTCCAATTCTTTCTTGTACAAAGGAACAGCCAGACAATCCGGAACAACTTCCGGAATGGCTCCAAACAAAAATTACTGAACTGGTACCTGATCAGAAGTCCTGTTGGATTACCGACGTGACCATTTCTGAATACAAAAAGAAAAGATATTATCATGTTTATTGCGGACTTTGGTCTTGCGTGTACTGCCAGTTTTTTGATGAGCAAGGGAACCGACCAAGCTGGACTGAGAATGAATGGAATGAGTTCCTGGCTAATCAAAAAGTGATTAAAACACTTCCGGCTTGTAACTGAAGTTAACCAGCGAAACCGCCTACTAATTTTTCAGCGCTTTCTTATACGTTTCAATTGCTCTGTTCCGGGCAAAGGTGTGATCAACCATAGGTCTTGGATAATTTGCAGTCTCAAATTCAGGCACCCATTTGCGGATGTATTTCATTTGCGGATCAAACTTTTTGGTCTGCAAATCGGGACTAAAAACGCGAAAATAAGGTGCAGCATCGCAACCCGAACCACTCGCCCATTGCCAGCCTCCGTTGTTTGATGCCAATTCGTAATCGAGCAATTTGGAAGCAAAATAAGCCTCACCCCATCGCCAGTCGATAAGCAGATGCTTGGTTAAGAAACTTGCCACAACCATGCGAACCCGATTGTGCATGTGTCCGGTTTCATTCAGTTCGCGCATGCCGGCATCCACAAGCGGATAACCGGTTTGTCCGACACACCAGCGTTCAAACTCAACCTCGTCGTTTCTCCAGGGAATAAAATCGTAGGCAGGCTTAAACGATTTTCCGGCAGCATGCGGGAAATGCCATAAAATATCCATGTAAAAATTGCGCCAAATCAGTTCATTCAAAAAAACTTCGGAATGAAGAAGTGCAAATTGAGTCAGTTTGCGGATAGAAATTGTGCCAAAACGCAAATGAACACCCAATAGGCTGGTTCCGTTTTCTGCAGGAAAGTCGCGAGACTGAGCATATTTTTCAATTAAGACCTGATCGAAGTTCTTTGCAGGGAACTTCAGATTTTGAACCTGATAGCCAATCTCATTCAGTTCAGGAAAATAATCTGATGAAAGGTGTTTCAGCCTGGGTAAAAGCTTTTCACTTTCAAATAAACGCATCGGATGAATGGACAGACGTTCCTTCCACTTTTTGCTGTATGGAGTAAAAACAGTATAGGGTGTACCGTCAGGTTTAACCACCTCATTTTTGTGAAACACTATCTGATCTTTGAAACTATGAAATTCAATACCCCTGGATTGAAGGATTTGAGCCACTTTCTCATCACGGCTTATTGCCCCGGGCTCATAGTCGGTATTGGCATACACACTTTGAATGGAATATTTGGATGACAGCCGACCAAAAACCACTTCAGGAGAAGAGAAGTACACCTGTAAACTACTGCTGTATTTACGAAATTCGCTGTCGAGTGCTGTAAGGCTTTGATGAATGAACGTGAGCCGCGCATCATTTGGATTTGGAAACCGGGCAAGAATTGCCGGGTCAAAAATAAAAACAGGCACAACCGGCAACCCGGCATTCAAAGCCTGAAACAAACCATGATTATCATCCACACGCAAGTCGCGCCGAAACCAAAATACATTTACGTTTTCCATACAAGTCTGAACTTAATTTCTCCGGAGTAACTAATTCGATTAACACCACGAACACTGCTTTGTTGCACGAGCAGCGGGGTATTTTTCAGGAAATAGAGGCATAAACTGCAGCATGCATCATTTGGATTGCTTCCTGCACAGCCTTCGATACTTCTGTTTCCGGAAGTCTCTTGAGGTTTCGGCTGGCTTCTTTGCGCCGCGCGCGGTCAGGAAAAATCCGGGATAATATATTAGTTTTGGCAAGCATCACCGACAAAATTACGGAATCATCTGACGAACCAGCGAGGCTGAGTAAAGTAATCTCGATATCTTTTCGAATGTTTTCAACCAACTCGAGATCTGATAAATAAACCTTCTCGTAGGGAATGAAAAGGATTCGCTTTTCCTCGGTTCGCAACACATTTTTGCGCACCAAACTGCGAATGAATAGTTTCTGAATTTTCCGGCCTCTGACATTAAAATACGAAATCCAGTTCCGCAATTTCCGATCCTTTCCTCTCAGCCGGATTCGGTTTAGAAAAAACTCATGAATTTCGTCGCTTTGCACCATAGAATTTTCCAGATGCACAACGCCCTTTTCTATCGAAATCAATTCCCCTTTTAGCAGCTCAATAAACACTGAACCACTCAGAGTCATTCCCAAAGCCGACGAGGCGTTCAGCAAAATACCGCCATTTCGTGGATTTACCGCCAGACAAAACAGCTTTTCACTTAATTTTAATGATCTGTCCATTTTGGTCGATTTGATTTTTTTGAGTTCATTTACACCATAGTAAAAATACAACAAATCAACGATGAAACGAGGTTTTGCAAGCGATAATAATTCAGGCATTCACCCTGAAATTTTAAATGCCCTTTCAGCAGCAAACGAAGGACACGCAGTAGGTTACGGTGGCGACGAACTGACTCAACAGGCCATCAGCCGGTTTAAACAGGAATTCGGAGAACAGACCGATATTTATTTTGTATTTAACGGGACCGGCGCCAATGTGCTGAGCCTTTCTACGCTCACACGTTCGTTTCATTCGGTAATTTGTGCCGACACCGCTCACATCCAAACCGACGAATGTGGCGCACCCGAAAAATTTACCGGATCAAAACTGCTTCCGGTATCCACTGTAAAAGGTAAAATCTCTCCTGAAGGGATTTCAAAATATCTTCATGGGTTTGATTTTGAACATCATTCGCAACCCGGAATCATTTCCATTTCGCAGGTTACTGAGCTTGGAACAATTTATACTCTCGAAGAAATAAAAGCCATCACAACTTTGGCGCACCAGTATGGGCTTTTTGTTCACATGGATGGCGCCCGTATTGCCAATGCTGCCGTAGCGCTCGATCTTCCTTTCCGCGCTTTTACAGTCGATGCGGGGATTGATGTACTTTCGTTTGGTGGCACCAAAAACGGAATGATGATGGGCGAAGCTGTGCTCTTTTTCAATCCTGAATTGGCTAAAAGCACCAAATATATCCGCAAGCAAAGTATGCAATTGTACTCGAAAATGCGTTTTGTGAGTGCCCAGTTTTTGGCCTATTTCAACAATGAACTTTGGAAACGGAACGCTACACACTCCAACAAAATGGCTAAGTTGCTCGAAAAACAGGTTCGCGAAATACCAAACATTCAACTGACTCAGGAGGTGGAAGCCAATGGCGTTTTTGCCATCGTTCCCCGCGAAATTATTCCCCTACTTCAGGAAAAATATTTCTTTTACATGTGGGACGAGCATCGTTCCGAAGTACGCTGGATGACTTCGTTCGACACGCAGGAAGAAGACATTGCCAACTTCACCGCCCTGATTAAAAAACTGGTTTAATGCCACTATTCAATTATTACCCCCGCAATACAGAGCTTGTTGACAAGGATTTAGACAAGAAAATTTTCAAATACAGCCTTTTGATTCCGTTGGCTATTGTCGTTGTTTTCTGGGTGGTAAAACTGATTGAAAATTTATACCAGCTCGACTTTAGTAAATTTGGAATATTGCCTTTGCAGGCAGAAGGTTTGCCCGGAATAATTCTTTCCCCGTTTATTCACAGCAATTACGACCATCTGTTATCCAATTCCATTCCCTTTTTAATCCTCACTTTTGCCTTGCTGTATTTCTACCGCAATCTGGCCTACCGCATTTTTTTCCTCATTTACATTCTTTCGGGCATCTGTGTTTGGCTTGGCGGAAGACCTTCGTGGCATATCGGAGCCAGCGGAATTGTTTACGGACTGGCATCGTTCCTGTTTTTTAGCGGCGCTTTGCGGCGCGATGCCAACCTTCTCACGATCGGAATCATTGTAGTTTTTCTCTACGGAAGCATGTTTTGGGGAATTTTTCCATTAAAGCCCGAAATATCATGGGAAAGTCATTTGTGGGGTGCGGCCAGCGGGCTTATGCTTGCGATCTACTATCGCCATCAGGGACCAGTTCGTCCGGCTGCCAGCTGGGAAAATGAACCCGAAGAAGATGATTCAGATTACACGGATGAAGAATTTAACGAAGAAATAACTCCGGAAGAGGACCAGAAGAACCCAAACCACATAGACACATAGAACACAATAGAAAAGAAAAAGAAGTTGTGAGTGGTCAGTCGCAGTGGTCAGAAATATTTATCGGTGCTAATGCGACTGAATACTGAGACTGACCACTTTTTCCTCTTTCCTAATAACCATGAACTTTTTCTGATCGTGGATATGAGAAAAAATTCTAACTTTGCCCTCCCATATATTAACAGGTTCTAAGACAATGATTAGCAGAAGAATAATCCGAATCAAGGTATTGCAAATATTGTATGCGTTCTTTACATCACCTGAAACATCAATCAATAATACTGAAAAAGAGCTTTTTTTCAGTTTACAGAAAACCTACGATCTGTATCATTACCTGATGGCCCTGGTTGTCGAAATTGAAAAGTTCGCCGAAGATAGAATTGGCCTGGGTTTAAAAAAACACCGCCCAACCAGCGCTGACCTTGCTCCAAACACCCGGTTTGTAAATAACCTTTTGGTCAGCCAGTTAAAATCAAACATTTCCCTGAATAAATACATCGAATCGTCAAAATTAAGTTGGAACAACGACGATGAACTGGTGCGCAAACTCTACCTTTCGCTAGTTGAGCAGGATTTTTACAAGGAGTACATGGCTTCTCCTGAAAACAATTATGCCGACGACCGTAAGCTGGTTGAAGACATTTTCAAATACCTTATTCTGGACAACGAAGACATCGAATCGCTTTTGGAAGAACAGAGTATTTACTGGAACGATGATCTGGATTTTGTGGTGAGCATGATTTTAAAAACGTTCAAGAAATTCAAAGAATTCAGTGACGAACGGCAGGCTCTGCTTCCGATGTATAAAGACGATGAAGACCGTCAGTTTGCCAAAGATTTATACCGCAAAGTGGTGCTTAATCACGCCGACAATGTGGTATTGATTAAACAGCACACCGTAAATTGGGATATCGAACGAATTGCGTTTATCGACAACCTGATTCTGGAACTTGCATTGAGCGAATTCCTGTATTTCCCATCAATACCAACCAAAGTAACGATGAACGAATACATCGAGCTCTCGAAATATTACAGCACCGAGAAGAGCCGGAATTTCATCAACGGAATACTCGACAAAGCCCTGAGAGATTTGAAGAAGGCAAATAAAATCAATAAGGCTGGACGTGGTTTAATTGGTGAAGAAGAGGAATGAGAAAAAGCCAGAAGTCAGAAGTCAGAAGTCAGAAGTTAAGCCAACTGAGTATCATCTTAATCCTTTGGGGGCTGATGCTGGGTTCATGCAACTTCGGAACAAAAAAAACAACGCCAGCCACTAAATCGGATGAATCGGGTGTAGCCAAATTTGTCTTTCCCGAAGAAATCCATAATTTTGGTTCGCTTAAAGCCGGAGAGTTAGTGTCATTCACTTTTACTTTCAGGAACGAAGGAACAAAAACGCTGACCATTACCGAAGTCGATTCTGGTTGTGGCTGCACTCAGGTTAATATTCCTGACAAAACAATTGACCCCGGGCAAGAAGGACAAATTGAAGTATTGTACAACTCGGCCGGCGAAATAGGAAGACAATTAAAAACGATTACCATTACCTCGAATGCAGAAACGCCTAAAAAGCAGCTGATGATAAGGGCTGATGTTACGAATGAAATTATTGAAATTAACAGTTAAACTTTATACCAACGTAAAATGAATTATTTATTAATGGCTCAACCAGCACAAGGTGCTGAAGCAAATCCAATCATGACATTTCTTCCCCTGGTATTGATCATTGTAGTTTTCTACTTTTTCATGATCAGACCTCAGATGAAAAGGCAGAAAGAACTTGCAACTTTCCGCAACAGCCTCGAAAAAGGTGATAAAGTGGTAACCACTGGTGGTATCTACGGAAAAATTCTTGAGATAAAAGACAACACCGTTCTTCTCCAGGTTGACGACAATGTAAAAATAAGAGTTGACAAAGCTGCTATCGTAAAAGATATGTCTGATGTTCAGGCGCAAAAATAATTGATGCACCAAACGAAATAGAAAAGGGCCGGCACATGTCGACCCTTTTTTTTATATTTGATGCCGTGAAAACAAACTGGGTATATAAAGTTGTAAAATACCTGAAGAAGGTATATTTCAGAAACGATAAACGCGTTGCAGCTTATCTCATTTGCGTTGCAATCGCTACCGGCTTCTGGTTTCTGAATGCCTTGAGCAAAACCTATACAGTAAATGTTATTGCCCCGGTTACCTATGTTAATTTTCCCGATAATAAAACATTATCCTCGAGGCCTCCTGAGCAGTTCGATCTGAAAATCAAAGCACACGGGTTTACCATTCTGCGTCACCGATTGAGTTTTCTTTTCATGCCCTTGGAATTTAATGTGAACGACATGACCAGCAACCGGATGAAGGAAAGTCGTAAAAGTAGTTTTGCGTTCCCTTCACGCCAGTTCCTTACCGAATTATCCTACCTTTTATCGAACGATATGGAAATCCTGAGCATGAATCCGGATACACTGTTCTTTAAATTTGACCAAATGGGACAAAAGAGGGTAAAAGTTAAACCAAACCTGAAAGTCAATCTAAAAAAGCAATACCAGATTTCGGGCGATACCAAAAGCATACCCGACTCAGTAAACGTATTTGGTCCGCAATCGGCAATCGATACGATTAAGTTCGCCTATACTGAAGTTTTAAGATTCAATGATGCAGACCAGCCCGTTCAAACCACGGCCAAATTCAGCCCGATGAAGGAAATTTATTTCGAACCGCAGCAGGTTGAATTAAGTTTTCCGGTTGAAGAATATACAGAGGCGCAGCAATTGGTTCCGGTATTGCTTACCGGTCAGCCAGCAGAAGCAAAGGTCAAATTATTTCCACCTAAGGTTAAAGTCACTTTTCAGGTTAGTTTAAGCCGTTTTTCTGAAATCAAATCTGAAGATTTCAAGTTGACTGTTTCTTATTCCGACATTCAGGAAGGGAAACAGCGCCTTAAGATTACCGCAGAATCAATTCCTGCTTACCTGTATTCCCTGAAAATTTCTCCGGAAGAACTTGAATACCTTATTGAAAACTAACACCATGATTAAAGTTGGTATAACCGGAGGTATTGGAAGTGGCAAAAGTACTGTTTGCAAAGTTTTCAGAGTATTGGGCGTTCCAGTTTTTGAAGCCGACAGCATCGCGAAACAACTTATGAATACTGATCTTTTGCTCCAAAAAAAATTGATTGACTTGTTCGGACCGTCAGTTTACCAGCAAGATCAGACCATCGACCGAAAATACCTGGCCGGAATTGTGTTTAACAACCCATCTTTACTAGGGCAGCTGAATGAGATTGTTCACCCAGCAGTACGAAAGGCATTTGATGAGTGGTGCCTTACACAGCAGGCTCCGTATGTGATTCACGAAGCCGCTATATTGTTCGAGAGTGGTTTTTATAAAATGATGGATAAAACCATTACAGTAGTAACCGACACAGAAGAGCGAGTTGACCGGGTAGTAAAACGGGATCATAGTACTGCCGAATTAGTGATACAACGAATGAAAAATCAATGGAGTGATAAGGAACGAATTAAATTGGCCGACTTTGTAATTGGCAACAACGACCAAGAACTAATCATTCCGCAAATTGTTGAAATTGACAAAAAAATAAGAGCACATGGCTAAATTTGGAAAATGGATTACTGGTGGATTGGGATGGGCATTTTTCGGACCCATCGGAGGAATTCTAGGATTTGTAGTCGGATCGCTGTTTGACGGGAATGAACAACAGCAACGCATGATTGGTAGTGAATACCCACCACAACAGACTACACAGGGCGGTTACATTATGAGTTTGCTGGTTTTGGTAGCAGCTGTAATGAAAGCCGATGGTAAAGTTTTAAAATCGGAGCTAGATTATACCAAGCAATTTTTTGTTCGCTCATTTGGAAATGCCGCAGCAGGCGAAGCCGTAAAAATATTGCGCGATCTGCTGAATCAAAACATTCCGGTTACGGAAGTTTGCCAGCAAATTCGTAAAAATATGGATCATCCATCGCGCCTGCAACTCGTGCATTTTTTGTTCGGAATTGCAGATGCCGACGGACATGTTCACGAAACGGAACATAAGCTGATCAAACACATTGCTGAGCAAATGGGAATCAGCCATAAAGACTACGAATCTATTGAATCGATGTTTGTAGCCAATACCGATGCTGCTTATAAAATTCTGGAAGTTGAATCCACTGCAACCGACGAAGAATTGAAAAAAGCTTATCGCAGAATGGCCGTAAAGTATCATCCGGACAAGGTTCATTATCTAGGCGAAGACATTCAGAAAGCTGCTCACGAAAAATTCCAAAAGGTGAACGAAGCCTGGGAAATCATCAAAAAGCAGAGAGGGATAGTTTAGAAGACGGAAGTCAGAAGTCAGGAGTTTTAAGGAGCAGTCGCAGTTGGCAGATTGTAGTCATTCATGGTCATTTTCTTCGTGTCATTAATGGTGAAACTTCTTTTTTTTACAATCAATGACTATTGAATGACGACCAATGACAAACTCATAACCCGTATCCCGTAACTCGCAATCCGAAACTCAATCAACTAATCGAACTCCAGTTAAATTCGGTGTTTTTCATTTTCATGAGGTTGTAAACCAGAATTTGGTTTTCCTGTTTCTCAAGTCGGGGGTCATCATCGAGTAGGTCGGAAGCCTGATTGCGGGCATGTTGCAGTATATCGCCATCGCGGCCAAGGTTTGCTATTTTCAGATCAAAACCAATTCCGCTCTGCTGTGTTCCTTCCAAATCGCCCGGCCCACGCAGTTGCATATCAACTTCGGCAATTTCGAATCCATCGTTGGTACGAACCATTGTTTCCAGGCGTTTGCGGCTTTCGTTGCTGATTTTGTAGGATGACATCAGCAAGCAATACGATTGTTCGGCACCTCGGCCAACTCTTCCGCGAAGCTGATGCAATTGTGACAAGCCAAATCGTTCAGCGCTTTCTATAATCATTACCGAGGCGTTTGGCACATCAACACCCACTTCAATTACAGTGGTTGCCACCATAATCTGCGTTTTACCTTCTTTGAACAGTTGCATTTCAGCATCTTTTTCAGCAGGCTTCAGCTTGCCGTGCACCATACTGATGGAATATCTCGGAAATACTTGTTTCAGCAATTCGTATCCATTCTCCACATTCTTTAAATCGAGCTTTTCCGACTCTTTTATGAGTGGATAAACCACATAGACCTGGCGACCAACAGTTACCTGCTCTCGAATAAAATCGTACACCTGTTTCCGGCGGCTTTCGTAATAATGCAGGGTTTGTATTGGTTTGCGCCCGGGCGGCAGCTCATCGATTATCGAAACATCCAGATCGCCGTATACAGTCATGGCTAAGGTTCTCGGAATGGGAGTCGCAGTCATCACCAGAACATGTGGTGGGGTAAATTCATTTTTCTTCCAGAGTTTGGCGCGTTGGGCAACTCCAAAACGATGCTGTTCATCCACAATGACTAATCCCAGTTTCAGGAAATTAACCTTATCTTCAATCAGGGCATGAGTTCCAATCAACAATTGCAAACTGCCGTTCTCCAATTCTTCATGAATGATTCGTCGTTTGGCAACGCGTGTAGAACCAGTCAGCAATGCAATTTTAATTCCGAGCCCATCAGTCATTTTTCTGATTGAATTGTAATGCTGATTGGCCAGAATTTCGGTTGGCGCCATCAGGCTCACCTGAAAGCCGTTGTCGAAAGCGATCAGTGCTGTCATTAAAGCTACCAGCGTTTTCCCACTGCCCACATCGCCCTGCAACAGGCGGTTCATCTGCTTGCCCGAGCCCATGTCTTTCCGGATTTCTTTAATCACCTTTTTCTGTGCATTCGTTAATTCAAACGGTAGGTGATTGTTGAAAAAAGTATTGAGATTGTATCCAACCTGCGAAAATACAAAACCCTTGAATGAGCCTTCTCGTTTGTGTTTCAGGCTTAATATTTTGAGCTGAATGAAGAACAGTTCCTCAAATTTCAGGCGGAAAAGTGCATTTTTTAGCAAATTCGGATTTTCAGGAAAATGAACCTGGCGAAGCGCTACCGGCAAAGCCATTAATTTCAATTTCGAAATCAAGGCTGATGGCAACGATTCATAAATTTTGCCTTCAATGAGTGCCGATAAGTTAAATTGAAATTTATTCAAAGCTTTACTCGTCAAAAATTTCTGTTTCATTTTTTCAGACGTATTGTAAAAAGCCTGAAAAATTCCTGTACTTACCGGTCTGTTGTCTGCTGGTTCCAATTCAGGATGAACAATATTCACTTTTCCACCAAAAACCGAAGGCCTTCCAAAGACAACATATTCCACATTTGGCTTGACGTTTTCTTTCACCCATTTAATTCCCTGAAACCACAACAGCTCCATCACACCCGACTCATCGCGAAACTGGGCAATCATTCTCTGTTTAGGCCCCTCACCACTGATTTCGAACCTAAAAATTGTTCCTTTCAGCTGGATATATGGCATGTTGTTTGTGACTTCGGATACCTTGTAAAATTTAGTCCGGTCGATGTATTTGTAGGGGAAGTAGTACAGGAGGTCATTGAAGTTGAAGATCTTCAATTCCTTTTTAAGCAGTTCGGCCCGCTGAGGCCCGACACCGGGTAAAAATTTAATATCCTGTTCCAGAAACTCTGACATAGAGCAAAGATAAAAATTTGATAAACTATTCGGTTTGCATTTGTGTTTCAGGATTAACAAACCGAAAAAAATATAAGTAATGTGCTAAAATCGGTTCAATAGGTTAAATTAGCCGCACCAAAAATGTAATGATCAGAAACTAATCAGAACTAATCAACTCGAACAAATAAGCCAACAAAATGGAAGCAGTTATCAAACTAGAAAAAATCGTCAAGAACTACAAAGTAGGAACACAGATAGTGAGAGCTTTGCGCTCTGTTTCGCTCATTATAAATAAAGGTGAATATGTGGCCATTATGGGTGCATCTGGCTCAGGAAAATCGACGCTGATGAATGTAATTGGCTGCCTGGATACTCCAACAAGTGGTTTCTATGAACTGAACAAACAGGATGTGAGTCATTTAACCGACGATGAACTGGCCGAAATCAGAAATAAGGAAATTGGCTTTGTTTTTCAGACATTTAATTTATTACCACGAAATACCGCCCTCGAAAACGTAATGTTGCCTTTGGTTTATGCCGGAATTAAAAAACAAGAACGCATACAGAAAGCCGAAAAGATATTGACCGAAGTAGGTTTGGCTGATCGCATCGAACACAAGCCCAACGAGCTATCCGGAGGACAACGTCAGCGTGTAGCTGTTGCCCGTGCGCTGGTAAACAATCCCAGTATTTTATTGGCCGATGAGCCAACCGGTAACCTCGACTCGAAAATTTCAGAAGAAATTATGCAGTTGTTTGCCGAAATACACCGCAAAGGAAATACATTGATTGTAGTTACCCATGAGGAAGATATTGCCAAACATGCCCACCGGATTATCCGTCTGAAAGACGGTGAGATTGATTCGGATCACATCAATCCGAATCCGGTTTATTAATTAAAATGTTTCGTGTTGCGCGTTACGGGTTTCGCAAAACACCTGACACGTATCACGAAACCCGAATCAGTTAAATATGAAAATTTACACACGCACCGGAGACGATGGAACTACCGGATTAATTGGTGGTTCACGGGTGAAAAAATACAACATCAGGCTCGAAGCCTATGGAACGGTTGACGAACTGAATTCTTACCTTGGAGTGGTGCGCTCGCTACAAACCGATACAGATGCCGATTTAGTCCTCGAAAAAATACAGAATAAACTTTTCATCATTGGTGCCAACCTGGCCACCGACGATTCTATTGGTTTAATCCGTCAGCAAATGCCTTGCGGTGTGGCCGATATTGAATTGCTCGAAAAGGAAATGGACCGGATGAACGACATTTTACCCGAGCTTAAAAATTTCATTTTACCGGGTGGATGCCAGGCTTCTTCGTTTTGTCATGTAGCCCGCACCGTTTGCCGACGCGCCGAACGCCATATCGTAGAATTATCAGAAAAAACAGAGATAGACCCCAACCTGATCAAGTACATTAACCGCCTGTCGGACTACCTTTTCGTGCTTTCCAGAAAGGTGTCGATGGATCAGAAAGTGCCTGAAATACTGTGGTCTCAGGAGGTTAATGAATAAATTTATGATTTGTTTGCAGAAACCGATTTTTTCTTATATTCGCAGGAGTTTAAAAAACCGAGTAACAACCTCATAATTTCTAAAAGATATGTACTGGACACTTGAACTAGCCTCTAAATTAGAGGACGCCCCTTGGCCAGCAAGTAAGGATGAATTAATCGATTTTGCTATCCGTAGTGGTGCACCTCTCGAAGTTATTGAAAATTTGCAGGAGATTGAAGATGAAGGAGAGATTTATGAGAGCATTGAAGACATCTGGCCTGATTACCCCAGCAAAGATGATTTCTTTTTTAACGAAGATGAATACTAATTTTCGGTAACATACAGAAACGCAAGGTCGCAAGCCTTGCTTTTTTGTTTTATGTCGATTGCCAAAAATCGGTGGTTTTCATTGCACAAAATTACCTAAAAGCAAAGCGGCTGAATCTGGATTAAATCCTACATTCAACCGCTTTTATATATTTTAACTTTTAGCGTTTTTACTGACCACTTTTCATTTAGGCCCGATAAGCTCAATGAAAGTTCCATCGGGGTCTTGTACCAGAACAAACTGACGGTTTGGATCGAGCATAGTGGGTGTTTTCCCCAACATTTTCACACCATGTTTTTGGATACGTTCGAGCACTGGCTTCATCGATTTTACGAAGATGGTGATGTACTGCACACCAGTATCGTCGGGCACATAAGTTGGTTTGGCATGGTTGGCCTTTTTTCCGAACGACATTAGTTTCCATTCGGCAGCATTTTCGCTGTTTTCAAGCTTTAGTACTTTTACATCAAAGTTGTTGCCGTTACTCAATCCCAATTCTTTTGCCTTGACAGCATCAACACTAAATTCACCGGTTTTCACCATTCCAATAACGTTGATGTAAAAGTCAAGCGCCTTATTCAGGTCTTCAACTACAACGCCAATAGAGATACCTGATTTGGCAAAATCATCGGGTGACTGTAACGAATACGAAGGCAAAACCACCAGCAATAAAGCTATTAAAACAAAAGATTTAAGAAGGTTTTTCATGATTGTTGATTTAGATTATTAGGAGCGTTAAGCATTTAAGATTTAGGATGAAGAATTCGCTTATTTCACTACCATCTGAATACTTTCTCTTCCGGATTTTCGGTTGAGAACCAATTGATACGACCCACTTGCCAGATGCCCCAACTGAAGAACTAATTGCTGTTTTCCCCTTGGAAATTTCTGGCGCAAATGATTTTCAACCAACTGCCCGGTCATAGAATAAACTGTAATTTGAATGAGTTCGCCATCCGATTCGAACGAAATAGTAGCCTGATTTTCAACAGGATTTGGCCATAACTTCAGCTTCTCTTCTGCTCCTGAAGCTATTGGCTGGTTCGAAGTATTCGGAGCCACAACTTGTATTTCGGGAAATGTTTCGCCCAGTAATTGATTTACTTGCGAACCATCAAGAGAGAACCATTGTTTGTAAAATCCGGCATAAATGCTACGAAAATCATTTTGCATAGCCAAATAATCAGATTTCGTAGCAGCTACCGGAATAACAGGATTGCTTCCGATGAGTCCCGGATTAACTTTTGACCCGAAAATGATGGCAGGCCATGTTGTTCCATGATCAGTACCAAAACTATCGTTTGATTTTATACGCCGTCCAAATTCAGTGAAGACAAATCCTAACACCTCATCAGCTTTATTCAGGAGCCTCAAATCATCCTGAAAGGCTGCAATTGCTTTTGATAGCTTACTTAATAAAGCTGGTTGCGTTCCGGTAAGTTTATCAGTTTCGCCAACCTGACCTGAATGGGTATCCCATCCACCCAAACTGACCACATAAATTTGCGTTTGCAATCCTCCGGCGATAAGATTAGCCACCAGTTTTAACTGGTCTGACAAGGAATTTCCACTGGCTGGATACATTGTTGACAAATTTTTTGCTTTGGCAACAGCGGCTTTAATTACAGCCAGATACCCTTCGGTTTGTTCCATCACATTGGTGATAAACTTAAGTTCGTTTCCAAATGGTGTTTCCGGATAAACAACCGTAGGTGTAGTTGAACTGTAGGTAGAAGTCAGGCTTTTTAGCACTGTGCTGTAATTGGCCAAATCGCCTTGGCAAATAGAAGAACTGGTCGATCCGAGTGTAAGAGCGATAGGGTGTGGCTGCATTTCATTCGGGAACCCAATCGGATAAGTGGGATATTCTTTCCCGAACATACGCCCAGCCCAACCTGAATTAATAACCGTTTTGGCATCAGATGCTGAAATCAAAATATCTTTTGACCGGAAATGCGAAAGGTTTGGATTGGGATATCCTACTCCCTGAACGATCTGAACTTTTCCTTCCTTATACAAATTGGTCAGTTCGGGCATTGCCGGATTTAGTCCGGTTTCATCAGTTAGTTTCAGAATCTGCGACTGATTGACCAAAATGTTTCGACGGGCATTTGCCAGATTATCGTATTGCGAAATCGGGATAACCATATTCAATCCGTCATTTCCCCCATCCAACTGAATGAGCACCATCTTGCGATTTGGGTTAAACGACCGGAGCACATCAAAAGCTGTTTGGTTCGCCATGGCCTGAATCCACTGCCCCTGAAAGAAAAAAGGTGCAGCTACTGTTGCTCCTGTATATTTTAAAAACTTCCTTCGTTCCATAATCTAACTATTAAAAATTCATTCCCTCTCCTACGCCAGATAAAACTCAGGCATCCTAAAAATGGCTTTAAGCAAGGCCATCAATTTTTTGCTTATCAAACTCTTTTGAGTGGCATCCGATGGATTTGAAATGTATTTATTCCATTCAAATGTCCAGGTTGAATCGGGCAATCCAGGAATAAGTACTTCTTTTAACTGCAACAACTGAGCATTACTCAATGCAATGGGAAGCAGAATTTGGGCAAACCCATTTATCAGTTTTGTAGCATCGGTTGCATCACTTACCCGGCTGGTAATCACAAACGGATCGATCACATATTTGTATCCTCCTTTTGTAATTCCTGACGCACAAAAGGTATCGGTATAACTCGTTCGTATCGGAACAGTGGCTGAATTGACCCACAACTCATAATACGAGGGTTCTTTATAATACTGTGGCCAACCGGCAACATCAGGCGGATCACCAAGTGCCATTTCCATATTTCGGCACGAATAAAATAGCTCGTTCCGGGCTTCGTAATTAGCGAGCACATTCGGCGAAAGACTGATTTCACACTTGTTGTAAACGCCAATAGTAAAATCGATTGGATTTTTTATTTGCGAACCAAAATAATCGCTGCTAAAAAAATGCTCACTGCTGAGCAATTGTTCCAGCATAGGTTTAATTTCATAATTGTTGTTGAACAGTGTTGTTGCCAGTGGTTCTATAATCTGGGTTTCAATAGTCTGATCAATTGTGTAATACATCAGCCATCGGTAAACTTTACGGGTAATGTAGCGGGCAGTTTCCATCTTGTTGAAAATCATATCAACCAACAACTTGTATTCTTCTGCTTCCTTATTCTGAATACTAGTTTTACCAAAAGCTTCAGTAAAAACTTTGGTCGTTTTGTCGTGACGTGTGGTGTCGTAGTAAGAAACATAAGTAGTTTTGTTCACCTTCCAACCGGTTAAAACTTTGGCAGCTTCACGAATGTCGGTTTCAGTATAATTGGTGTAGTTTCCATCAGCAATCAACGGGCCCTTGCCAATGGTAAAAAGCTCAAACAACTCACGACCATAATTTTCATTGGGCGCGCTGGCTTTGTTCGATTCACCATTTAAATAGATCAGCATGGCCGGATTAATAGTCATATCGTATACCAGCTGTTTGATATTCCCAAGCGCATATTTTCGAAGTAACTGGTTATACTGATATAGTAAAGTCGAATAGGTTACCACCTCAGTTTCAGTAACAAAATGATTGTGCCAGAATAGCGTCATTTTCTCAACCAATGAAATTCCTTGCTGCATCATCAAACCTATCCACCACGAGCGCAAACTTCTTAATCGGAAGGCATTGTAGGTGCTATTGTAGACAGCGTTAATCCAGGTTGTTCCCAATGCTACGTCCAGATCACCGGCATCATAACTGACTGGTGGTGCAGGAGTGACCGGAATTTGAGTAAGCGCAGTTAATGCCGTTGAAATACTTTTGCCAACCAATGCATCAACTTCACTTTTTTTTGGTCCAAAAGTGCAGCGATCGAGCAAATGCCGAGCCTGAGTGTAGTCAAGATTTCCGGAAATTGGTTGAAGCGAATATGATTTACCTGTTGATCCCATAGAAATAAATTTATCCGGTTTGTAGTGGATGAAGATAAAGAAAATTGAATCAAGATAAACATATTAAAAGAAATTTTGATCTCTATACGCAGTCTTCCAATAAAACCAATAATTTTATATCCGGATAGTCAATCTCAAAAAATAGTACTATGATCATTTCTGAACAACCATTTTATTTCAGGGCCACAGTGAAACTCTTGCTGTTTGGCTTGGTTATCGCTTTCCTGATATTAGCCAAAAACATTCTGCTTCCTTTTACGCTGGCGGTTTTCTTTACTTTTTTGCTAATGCCGGTCTCGGGCAAACTTGAGCAATGGCGCATCCCGAAAGTTATAGCCATACTGGTCAGTATTGTTTTTGCGTTGGCCATTTTTGTCGCCTTGCTTTATTTCTTTTACTCCCAAATAATCAGTTTCGTTAACGATCTGCCTTTGCTCGAAAAAACCCTTACAGCCAAAATCGACAGTGTTCAACAATTTATAAGCGAAACTTTTAATGTTAGCAAGATTGATCAGAAAGCCTGGATCACCAATAAAATACAGGAAAATGCAAGTACCGGAGGAGTCATTGTTCTCGGCGTTTTCTCGGCAACAGGATCATTTCTGGCCAGTTTTGCACTGATCCCGATTTACATCTTCTTTTTGACCTTGTATCAGGATAAATTTAAGGAGTTCGTAAAGCTTATAACCGAAGACGACAAAAACGAACATACCTTAATGGTAGTTAAGAAAGTTTCAAGAGTTTCGCAAAAATACCTGATGGGAATATTCCTAGATGTTGTAATTCTATCCGTATTAAACTCAACAGGATTCCTTATTTTGGGTTTACCCCATGCCATTCTATTTGGTGTGCTAACATCGATGCTTAATATTATACCTTACATTGGGGTATTGATAGGCAGCACCTTACCTATCCTTATGGCTTTTTTGACAAAGGATGCTATGGGTTATACGCTTGGTGTAGCTGCCGTTTGTTTTTTCGTACAGTTTCTCGACAATAATTTCATAACACCTTATGTGGTTGGAAGCAGTGTCAGCATTAATCCGTTAACGGCAACTTTAGTTTTAATTGGAAGTTCGCTCGTTTGGGGCATACCTGGAATGATACTTTGCATGCCACTAACGGGCATGGCCAAAGTTGTTTGTGATAATGTAGAATCTCTAAAACCCTATGGCTATTTGCTTGGCGAGGAGGTCAATTTTGCCGAAAAAGAGCACTTGCAAGATCGAGTTTTGAAGCGTTTCAGAAAACAAAAATAAGCGGAGTTAGGCCACGCAACTAATTTATAAATCACCAAAATAAAGATTAAAACATCCTAAATTCAAGGGATAGATCATTGCATTTTAGGTCAATTTTTGTTATATTGCAGTAGGCAATTAAAGTTTATCAGAATTGAGACTTTTGGTTGCAGCCGCAGTCATAAACAATTAAAATTTAGAGTCATGAGTTCAGGAAAAGTATTATTGGGTGTACTGGCAGGTGTTGCCGCCGGTGCATTGATCGGAATTCTGTTTGCCCCTGATAAAGGGACCGAAACACGGAAAAAGATTGTCAAAAAAAGTGAAGACTATGTGGATGATGTAAAAGAAAAATTCAATGGTCTGATTGACGATCTGACTAAAAAAATGGATGGTGTGCAAGCCAAAGCAAACAAAATGGCAGACAATGCTAAAGCAACTGTTGAGGATGCAAAAGCTTAACTAATTAATCCCCAATTGGGTTTGATTAGATTTATTCGTTTACTTCACGAAAAATTTAAACATGGACGAACAATCAGGTTTAATTGAGTCTCTAATTGAAAAAGGGGAACAATACGGAAAAACAACCATTGAGCTGCTTAAATTAAAGACGCTGGATAAATCGGCCGATGTGGCTTCCAATCTGGTTTCGTGGCTTATTGTGGTGATTTTTGCCGTATTGTTTTTCCTGATTCTGAATATTGGAGTAGCCTTGTGGATAGGCGAACTATTAGGAAAGTCCTACTATGGTTTTTTTGCGGTTTCCGGATTTTATTTGCTTTTAGCCCTGATTTTTGGAATTTTCCGGAAGCAACTGATAAAGAAACCGGTTAATGAATCCATTATCACACAAGTACTCGAATAAGTATTATGGCAAAGCAAAGCGCAGTCGATTCGCTCAAAGAATCAATCAGGTTACTCGAAATAAGGCAGGTCGAAGAAGGTCAGGCCCTTAAAGAACAGTTCAAAATTACATACGAAAGTTTAAAACCTCTCAACCTGATAAAAAGTTCGCTCAACGAATTAACAAGTTCAGTTGAAATAAAAAACAGCCTTTTTGAAACCATCGTTTCCATATTGACCGGATACCTCACCAAAAAGATGATGGTTAGCTCAAAAAGCAATCCGTTTATGAAAATACTGGGAGCGCTATTGCAGTTTGGAGTAACAAGCATTGTAGCTAAAAATGCCGAATCTATCCGGAATTACATTATGGGCATTATCGATAGATTTATGCAGCCGGAAGAACAAGAAGAAGACATTCCTGAAACCGAAGTTTAAGTACTTCGTCCTCTTATTTTACGATTCATCCTCCCGAAATTACGATTCAGTTTGTTTTAATTTTTTACCTCTTATCTCTCATGTAGCTTTGATCAAGAAAACTCAAAGCCATGAGAACATTATTCACCAGTTTAGTTTTTGTCCTGATACAAAGTTCAGTCTTTGCTCAGGTTCATATTTCAGGAAAAATAAGCGACTCACGAGACAACCCGCTTCCCGGCGCGAATATTTTCATTCAGAATACCTATGATGGCGCTACCGCCGATAGCCTGGGGCATTTTGTCCTGAAAACTAATTCTAAAGGATTTCAAACTCTTTCGGCCACCTTCATTGGCTACAAACCTTATCTCCTGAAGCTAAATTTAGACAGCGCAAAAAACATTACGGTAAACATTCGTTTGCAGGAATCCGATGACCAGATTGACGAAGTGGTAATTAATGCCGGAGCTTTTGAAGCCAGCGACGAGAAAAAAGCTGTTGTACTTCGGGTGTTCGATATTGCCACTACCCCAAGCGCTCAGGGCGATATTTTTGGAGCTCTTGGAACTTTGCCCGGAGTGCAGAAAGTGGGCGAAGATGGTCGTGTGTTTGTGCGGGGAGGCGAAGGTTACGAAACCAAAACGTTTATGGATGGAATGCTGGTTTCGTCACCATATCTTTCGAAAATGCCAGACATGCCAACACGGGGACGTTTTTCACCTATGCTTTTCAGTGGAACTTTATTCAGTACAGGTGCTTACTCAGCAGAATACGGGCAGGCTTTATCGTCGATTGTAGACATGAAAACCAATTCAGTAGAAACTCAGGATCAATCGAGTATCTCGGTTATGACCGTTGGTATGATGGGCTCAACTACAAAATGCTGGAATAAAAGTTCACTTTCGCTAAATGGCGATTATGTAACTTCAGGTTTGTCGAATGCGATCAATAAACAGCAGGTAGAATGGATAAAAAGTCCGGTTGGTGTTGACGGAACGCTAATGTACCGACTAAAAACGGGCAAAACAGGCTTATTTAAAACCTTCGGAACATTTAACCACAGCACCTCCGAAATGCTTTACCCAAATACGCAAACCGGAATGAGTCAGAACATACTGATGAACAGCAGTAACATATACCTGAATAATACTTTTGGTTCGATGCTAAGCGAAAAGTGGATGGTCAAGTCAGGCCTGGCCTGGAATTTCGACAGCCAAAAGTTTGATTTGGATCAAGATCTGGTAGCAACTCAAACTCGAATGATTCAGGCAAAACTGGGCTTCAGTCATTTTTTGAATGACCGGACTGAGCTGAAGTTTGGTGCCGACTGGATCAATTATTCGTACCAACAAAAAATCAGGATGAATGGAGCTTACCGCTTGCCCTTTACCAACAACCAGCTTTCGGGCTTTGCCGAAATAGAATACAAACTCTCTAAAAAATTCGCAACTCGCTTGGGTATGCGACTTGAAAATAGTTCGCTCTTGAATGAAACAACCCTTGTTCCCAGATTTTCAGGAGCCTATAAAACAGGCAAACACAGCCAGATTTCGTTAGCCGGTGGGCAGTTTTACCAAAATCCAGAAGATGAATATCTGAAGTTTGCGCCTCAATTACAACCCGAAAAAGCCAGTCATGCCGTTGCAACCTGGCAATATCTGACTGATTTGAAAACTTTCAGGATAGAAGGCTACCTGAAAAAATACAGTGGGTTGGTAAAATACAACCATCCACTGGCTATAAATTCTTCGGACTATTCAAATGCCGGAAGCGGAAGTGCTGAAGGAGTTGATATTTTCTGGCGCGACAAAGAGACTTTCAACCTAAGCGATTACTGGATTTCGTACTCATGGATCAATGCACGGCGCAATTATAAAGACTATCCAATGCTGGCAACTCCAGGTTATGTATCAGAACACAATCTGTCAGTGGTTTACAAGCGGTTTTTCGAACAACTGAGAACTTACGCCTCGGTTACTTATTCATTTGCCAGCAGCCGACCTTATCACGATCCTAATTTTTCGGGATTTATGAATTCCAAAACGCAAGCGTACAACGACATCAGTTTAAGCTTAACTTACATCATGGAGCTATTTGGTAAACAGTCAGTTTTACACCTGATGGTAAACAACCTGGCCGGTTTCGATAATGTTTTCGGGTACAATTTTTTGAATACGCCAAATGCCGCAGGAAAATATGAATCAACTCCAATAAAATCGCCATTTGTGCGACAAGTTATTTTGCTTGTATCAATCAATTTATAAGATTATTCCATAATTTCGACAAAAAACCGCCTGACCATGGACGCAAAACAAACCCAACCTAAAAAACTATTCTGGCAGATATTAGCTTCTATTCTGCTATTAATCGCACTTGGAAACCTGATCATGATCGTTGTTCTTCGAGGCGAATTACCAACAGGACAAATGATTCTGTATGGTTCTTTAAATTCGGTTCTGGTTGGTGGAACATTTATGTTTGGACTTACTTTTCTTATTAAAACGCTGGATCGAAAAATTCCCTGGCTGCATTTTCCATTCAAGAGACTGATTTTACAGTTCATTATAACAGTAATATTCTCACTGATTGTTATTGTAATGGCAATTTTACTGAACAGTCTGTTTTGGCATCAGGAAATCACCTCCGATTATTTTTTCGAAACAGGTTCATTTATGACAAAAGTTGCCGTGATTTTTGTTTTTGGAGGCTCATTAATTTCGAATACAATCCTGTTTTTTAAGAATTGGAAGGAAGCCGCAGTTCAGCAGGAAAAACTAAAACGTGAGCAACTGGCTTTGCAATACGAAACCTTGAAAAGCCAGGTCAATCCACACTTCCTCTTTAACAATCTGAATTCATTGACTTCACTAATCAGCACAAATCCTGAAAAAGCCATTGATTTTGTGAAAAGACTTTCGGAAGTGTACCGCTATGTACTTGACCAGAAAAATCAGGAATTGGTCGATCTGGAATCTGAGCTTAAATTTGTTGAATCGTATGTTTTTCTTCAAAAAATTAGGTTCGAATCCAATTTGGAAGTTCAGATAAACGTCAATACAAAAAACTTCAAGGTGATTCCGTTATCCATACAAATGCTGGTCGAAAATGCAATCAAACACAATGAAATATCTGATCGGAAACCAATGCATTTAAAGGTTTATACTACTGACGACCAATGTCTTGTTGTGGAGAATAATCTTCAGAAAAAAATAGGCTCGGAAGGTAGCGGAAGTGGAATTCAAAACATAAGGGAACGATACGAGTTTTTTACCAACAAAAAGGTAATTATTTTTGAAAACCTCGACAGATTTCTGGTAAGTATTCCTCTATTAACCGATTGACCTGATGTACAAGATACTCATAATTGAAGACGAAAAGCCTGCGGCAGAATGGCTACGGCAGTTAATTCTAAAGGTTGATCCGCAAACTTTGATACTTGCCACACTTGACTCTGTTGGGAGCGCGGTTGAATGGTTCCAGCAAAATCCGATGCCAGATCTGGCATTCATGGATATCCAACTGGCTGATGGTTTGAGCTTTGGTATTTTTGAACAAGTTCAGGTTCCTTGTCCGGTAATTTTCACCACTGCTTACGAAGAATATGCCATAAAAGCATTCAAAGTAAACAGCGTGGATTACCTGTTGAAACCAATTGCCCACGATGAACTAAAAGCAGCCTTTGTAAAATTTGGCAAGCAAACCGAAAATATACAGCCGACTCCTTCTATTACTTCCGATCTACTTTTTAAAGTCAGGGAAATGCTCCAAAAACAATACAAAACCCGTTTTGTGATAAAAGTTGGAGAACACCTGAAATCGATTCCGGTAGAGGATATTCTCTTTTTTTACAGCCTCGAAAAAGGAACCTATTTGTGTACTTCTGATTTTAAAAATTACCTTGTTGATTATTCCCTCGACCGCATTGCTGAAATGGTTGATGAACACCGTTTTTTTCGCATCAACCGGAAATACATTTTGAGCAATCAATCAATTTCTGATATTGTTGTGTATTCCAACAGCCGCCTCAAGATTAAATTAGAAAAGCCTGGAGAAGAGAGCATTATCGTCAGTCGCGACAAAGTCTCAACTTTCAAAGAATGGCTCGATTTATAATCTTTAACTAGACCAAACCTATAACCATGAATTCAAACCCATTAAATTCGAGAAGAAATTTTATTAAAAAAGCCGGAAGTGTAACTGTTGGCATGGCTGGGTTAACTGCTTTTGCAGGCAATACAAATAATATAAAGGCCGGAAAATCAGGACAATTATTTACCAAAGAGATTGAGGGCATAAAGGATCGTATTGAGCGAGTGAAAATAGCAACACTTGGTATGCAGCGTTACGATTGGGAGCAAGGTGTGGTCGCCCAGGCATTTCTCGAAATGGGGGAACTAGATTTAGCGATTTCATTGGCACGTGGAGCCATTCTTCGTCAGGAAAAGGGAAGGTTCTCTGTGCTAAAAGGCAATGGTCCGATTAACGATTGCGCCAGCATTGGCGAAGTTGTACTTTTTGCTGGTCAACATATCGGAGATCCGATCTTCGAAAAAGGTGCAGATGAAATGCTGGAAGTGATCAAAACCACCAACCACAAAACCACCGACGGGATAATTTATCATACCCAGGAACCCAGCAAGGGAATCTGGTCAGATGCAACCTATATGCTACCGCCTTTTCTGGCTGCGGCAGGCAATTTTCAAGAAGCCCTGAAGCAAATTGAAGGCTACCGGAAATATTTGTACAACGAAAATGATAAGTTGTATTCGCACATGTGGGACGATGAAAAGAAGCGATTGAACCGTGCTGATTACTGGGGCGTTGGGAATGGCTGGTCGGCTGCCGGAATGACCCGAATAATTAAAATGCTGCCTGATTCAATGCTAGTTGAAAAGAAAAAACTGATTGGCTATACCCGCGATGTTATTGATGGTTGCCTGAAATACCTCCGAAGTGATGGTATGTTTCACGATGTAGTCGACAAGCCTGACACATTTCCGGAAGTAAACCTAAGCCAGATGTTGTGCTATTCTATTTTTAGAGGAGTAGCTGCCGGTTATCTGGAGACAAGCTATCTGAAGCCAACTGAAATAATGCGAAAAGCAGCCAACGACAGAATTGACAAATTGGGCTATGTTCACGAAGTATGCGGTTTACCCAATTTTAACCGTTCCTATTTTGCACCTGAGGGTCAGGCATTTTATCTGTTAATGGAAACTGCAGCGAATGATTTAGCAAATTCCAGGAAATAGCGAAATACGTCATCAAAAAACTGATATTGTTCACATCGCACGACAAAAGATTGATTTATATTGCGTCTCCTAAAATTTAATCACAATGAAGAGAATATTTTTTACAGTTAGTGCTGTAGTCATTATTGTGCTTAGCATTGAAGCCCAAAATGCCAGCAAAGGAAAAATTATTACCGAATCAAAAGGTAAAGGCTTTTATTACGAATCCATTTTAAAAGATGTTCGGGCAGTTGAAGAAAAGCAATCAGAGAAAGAGCCATACAAGCGCTTTGTGATGGATCAGTCAGGCTTAGACCTCCCCAACAACCCATCGCTATATAAAACAGTTTGGAGCAATCCAACCCAATCGCAGGGAAATACCAGCACCTGCTGGAGTTTCTCAACTACTTCATTCTACGAATCAGAAGTATTGCGTCAACAAGGCAAAAAGGTGGAGATATCGGAAATCTATTTTGTCTATTGCGAGTATATCGAAAAAGCCCGTCAGTTTATCGAAAAGAGAGGCAACTCAGCATTTCCTGATGGATCGGAAGGAAATGCGCTTGCCCGAATCATGAAAATGTACGGAGCAGTTCCTGATGAAGCCTTTACTGGTTTGATCGATGGAAGAAAATTCCACAGCCACTCAAAAATGAGTGAAGAAATGAATGCCTTTCTGAATTCGCTAAAGACTTCGAACGCATGGAATGAAGAATATGCTTTGGAAACCATCAAATCAATAATGAAACATTATCTGGGAGTTCCGCCTACCGAATTTAAAGTAGAGGGAAAAACCTACACTCCACAAACTTACCTGAAAGATTACCTCAAAATCAATCCAGACGATTATGTTGAAATCCTCTCTTACAAGCAAGAACCCTACTGGCAGCAAGTTGAATATAAGGTTCCGGACAACTGGTGGCACAACAAAGATTATTACAATGTTCCACTCGATGTGTTTATGAGTGCAGTTAAGCAGGCAGCAAAAGCAGGTTTCACGCTTAGCATTGGCGGCGATGTTTCAGAATCAGGTTTTAGCCGAGAAACCAATTGCGCCATGATTCCTGATTACGATATTCCTTCGGCAAACATTAACGAAGACGCCCGTCAATTCCGCTTTTCTAATGAAACAACGACTGACGACCACGGCATGCAACTTATTGGTTACCTGGAAAACTATAAAGGCTTGGGCAAAGACTGGTACCTGATCAAAGATTCGAGTTCGGGTTCAAGAAATGTAGATCAATCAAACCCGAATTTCGGATATTACTTCTTTCACGAAGATTACATCAAACTAAAAATGATGGGTTTCACGGTGCACAAAGATGCGGTGAAAGATATACTGAAGAAGTTTCAAAAATAAATCGAAAAAGGCCTCGCAAAAACGGGGCTTTTTTTATTGTCAAAAAAATGCAAATCAACATCAAAATTTCAGCGAAAAGTACAATTTGAAATTGCTATTTAAACAATGATCTTTTTCAAAATATTTTCTGATTAGATTTTCCGTTATCGAACACGGAATTTTAAATTAACACTTTTTGGACAGCATTTATCTCGAATTGACACCAAATACCCATTATTAATTTCAAAACAATAAAAAGACAGGTAATTTCATGTCAAATCCTCACCATCAGTAATTTAATTTCATTTTTTCCAATAATTGACGTAAAAGTTCGATAATTTTGTCATTAAAAAATTCATTGTACAACATCAAAACAATGACTTTTGTCATATTAGACAACAACGAGCTGTTTGTCAGCAAGATGAAAATCAAAAATTTAGTCAGCTATTTGGAATGATTCCAAATAGCAAAGTGTGTTTTAAAAATGAAATACCCCATCGGTTTAGTTATTCAAACATCTTTAGATTTGCATGATTTTTTTTAGAAACCCAGCTATCAAACAGATGCAAGAAAAGGTTTTACATACGGGGATAATCCAAGCGGTTTCTGAGGATAAACTTACCGTAACTATTGTCAGCGCATCAGCCTGTTCATCATGCCATGCCAAAGGAGCTTGCCTTGCATCAGACATGAAAGAAAAGGAAATCGATATTTATCGTTTTGACGGCAAATACCAACAAGGACAGCATGTTAACATTGTCGGCCAGACATCACAAGGCTATAAAGCTGCTTTTTATGGTTACGTTTTACCGTTTCTATTGGTTTTCGCAACGCTCTTAATAACAATTTCGATAACACACAGCGATGGTTTATCCGGATTATTATCTCTGGCTATTCTTATTCCCTATTATGCAGTACTTTATTTCTTCCGGAATAACCTGAAACGATCTTTTGAATTTGAAATCTCTGCAATTAACTAATTAAACTGTATGAGTACAATTATAATCTATACTATTCTAACCTTAAGCATTATTGGAGTTTTGTCTGCAATCATCTTGTATTTTGTTGCACAAAAATTCAAGGTATATGAAGATCCACGGATCGATTTGGTTGAAGCTGCCTTACCTGGTGCCAATTGCGGTGGCTGCGGATATGCAGGATGTAGGGCTTTTGCCGATGCCTGTGTAGGCAAGGGCGAATTAGCTGACCTTTTTTGCCCGGTTGGCGGAAACGACACAATGAGTGGTGTTGCAGATATTTTAGGTATTGAGGCAATAAAGAAAGACCCACGAACAGCTGTTGTCAGATGTAATGGAACCTGCGAGCACCGGCCAAAAACCAATATTTTTGACGGAGCAATGTCTTGCGCAGTTGCAGCTTCACTTTATAGCGGTGATACCGGTTGTCAATATGGCTGTTTGGGCTGTGGCGACTGTGTAACTTCCTGCGATTTCGATGCTATCCACATGAATCCTGAAACGGGGCTTCCTGAAGTTGATGATGACAAATGTGTTGCCTGCGGAGCTTGTGTGAAAGCTTGTCCGAAAACATTAATCGAGTTACGCAAAAAGGGACCAAAAGACCGCAAAATATTTGTTTCGTGCCGAAATATGGATAAAGGAGCTGTGGCACGCAAATCGTGTAGCGTAGCATGTATTGGATGCAACAAGTGCGAAAAAGAGTGTAAATACGATGCGATCACGATCGCCAACAATCTGGCCTATATCGATTCTGACAAATGTAAACTATGCCGTAAATGCGTTCCGGTTTGTCCGACCAATGCCATTATCGAGTTGAATTTTCCACCACGAAAAATTACTGTTTCTGACGAAGCTACTGTTGAAACCGCTAAACCTATAGTTAAAGCGCCAGACCAAACTACTGCAGAAGCAAAAGCTGAATCTTCTGAAAATTAATTTATAAGGAGGACCATTGTGTTAAAATCATTCAAAATAGGAGGAGTTCATCCGGCTGAAAATAAACTTTCGGCCCAAAAAGCAATAGAAGTGCTTCCTCTCCCCAAATCTGTATTTATTCCAGTTGGCCAACATATTGGAGCACCAGCCGAAGCTATTGTCCAAAAAGGCGATCAGGTAAAAGTTGGTCAGTTAATCGCCAAATCTTCAGGCTTTGTTTCTGCCAATATTCATTCTTCGGTTTCAGGAACGGTAAAAAAGGTTGAAACTGGGCCAGATACTTCAGGATATCCCAAAAAGGGAATTTACATTGATGTGGAAGGTGATATCTGGGATGAAAAGATTGACAGCAGTCCGGAACTAAATTCTGAAATCACATTAGATGCTATCGCCATTCTGGCTAAAATTCAGGATGCCGGAATCGTAGGTCTAGGTGGCGCCACATTTCCGACACATGTAAAACTGGTTCCACCTAAAGGAATGAAAGCTGATGTACTACTGATTAATGGCGTAGAATGTGAGCCATATCTGACCTCCGATCATAGAATGATGCTGGAGCACACCGAAGAACTGATTGTAGGTGTTCAGTTGTTAATGAAGGCTTTGAACGTTACAAAAGCAGCCATTGGCATTGAGAATAACAAACCCGATGCGATTTCCAAAATAATTAAAATAGCCTATGCACACAGCAATATATCAGTAGTTCCGCTTAAAGTAAAATATCCGCAAGGTGGAGAAAAACAACTGATCAAAGCAGTGACAGGACGCGAAATTAGTTCGGGTGCTTTGCCTATTTCGGTTGGTGCTGTTGTGACCAACATTGCCACAACTTTTGCTGTTTACGAAGCGGTTCAGAAAAATAAACCGCTATTTGAGCGTGTGGTTACAGTCACCGGAAAATCGCTTAAAAATCCATCCAATTTTAAGACCCGGATAGGTACTTCTATTGGCGAACTTATTGAAGCAGCTGGCGGACTTCCGGAAAATTGCGGAAAAATAATTAATGGCGGCCCGATGATGGGAAAAGCTGTAACCAACACCGAAATACCTGTTACCAAAGGAACTTCTGGAATATTAATGATGCCTGAAACTGAAGCGAAGCGAGGCGAAATAATGCCCTGCATACGATGTTCCCGCTGTGTTTCGGTGTGTCCTATGGGTCTTGAACCATTTCTGCTGATGACTGTCTCTGAAAAGCAAATCTGGGAACGTGCCGAAAGTGAACGAATTATGGACTGTATTGAATGTGGTTCATGCAGTTATACCTGCCCGGCTAACCGTCCACTACTCGATTACATTAGATTGGGTAAGGGCAAGGTTGGCACAATCATGAGAAATAGGAAGCAATAGAGATTTAAAATTCGAAAACTAAAATTTACCAATGAGTAAGCTATTTACGATATCCCCTTCACCACACATCCATTCGGGCGATTCGGTGAATAAAATCATGTACAGCGTAATTCTGGCGTTGGCGCCGGCATTTATCTGGTCAATTGTAATGTTTGGACTCGATTCTGTGCGCGTCACTCTTCTGGCTGTGGCTGCCTGTATGGCTTTCGAATTCCTGATCCAGAAATTTATCCTTCAGGTAAAACCTCAAATTACCGATGGGTCTGCAGCATTAACAGGTGTTTTGCTTGCGTTTAACGTTCCCGCATCTGTACCATCATGGATGCTGATTGTTGGCTCATTGGTGGCCATCGGGATTGCAAAAATGCCTTATGGTGGGTTGGGTAACAATCCATTCAATCCTGCTTTGGTGGGTCGTGTTTTTATGCTGATATCGTTTCCGGTACAAATGACCTCGTGGCCGGCAATAGGTACTTCTGGTGTTGATGCTGTTACTACTGCTACCCCATTGGCTATCCTGAAAGAAGGAGTAAAAAACGGTCAGCCGGTATTTGAAATTTTCAAAAACCTTCCTACAAATTTGGATTTGTTCCTTGGAAACATTTCGGGATCACTCGGCGAAATATCGGTTGCTGCTTTACTGATCGGGGGATTATTTATGCTGATCCGTAAAATTATTACCTGGCATATTCCGGTTTCAGTATTGATTTCGGCAGCAATTTTCTCTGGAATTTTCTGGATGATTGATCCTGCACGATATGCTGATCCGATTTTTCACCTGATGACAGGCGGACTTGTACTTGGCGCATTCTTCATGGCCACTGATATGGTTACCTCGCCAATGAATCCGAAAGCACAGATTGTTTTCGGTGTCGGAATTGGTGTATTAACCATCCTGATCAGGGTTTGGGGAGCTTATCCGGAGGGAGTTTCGTTCGCCATTCTAATAATGAATGCACTAGTTCCGCTGCTAAACCGGTTTATTAAACCCAAAAGGTTTGGTGAAGTAAAAATTCAATCCAATAAAGGATAAGTCATGGCAAAGAAAGAATCTACTTTTAAAAATATGACGATAGCGCTTTTCGTCATCACCGCTGTTGCCGGGTTGTTTATGGCTGCCGTTTATTCAGTAACCAAAGAGCCGATTGCGATTTCACAAAAAGCAAAAATAAACGATGCCATTAAGATGGTGATCCCTGAGTTTGAAACCATTTCGGATACTTTGCTCATGCCCGAAGATGGGAAAGACAGCATCCGCATTCACCGGTTACTGAAAGGTACAGAAACTTCGGGAGTTGCAGTTGAAACCTATACTGATAAGGCTTTCAGTGGCCGGTTTACACTGATGGTCGGTTTTCAGCCTGATGGTGCTATAAGCAATATTGAAGTACTCGAACACAAAGAAACTCCCGGGTTGGGCACAAAAATGGCTTTGCCTGCATTTAAAGATCAGTTTAAAGGCCTAAAAATTGCCGACCTTCCGGGAGAAAAACTTAAAGTAAAAAAAGATGGCGGTTCGGTTGATGCTATTACTGCAGCAACCATTAGCAGCCGTGCTTTTTGTGATGCAGTTAACCGGGCCTATGCCACCCAGAAAAAAGGAGAAAAACAATGAACCAGCTTAATAATTTCAGCAAAGGGTTCCTTCGGGAGAATCCGATTTTAGTGTTACTCCTCGGAACCTGTCCTACCCTCGCAGTTACTTCTTCAGCAACTAACGGGTTGGGTATGGGACTTGCCACAACCTTTGTGCTTTTTATGTCGAACATCTTCATCTCGGTGGTTAAAGATTTTGTGCCCGACAAGGTGCGTATTCCGGCATTTGTTGTTGTAATTGCCAGTTTTGTAACTATTGTTGACTTGCTTATGCAGGCCTACACGCCAGCACTCTCCAATCAATTGGGTATTTTCATTCCGCTAATCGTAGTAAACTGCATCGTACTTGGTCGTGCCGAAGCTTTCGCCTGCAAAAACAATATCTTTTCATCATTTATCGATGGATTGGGAATGGGACTGGGATTTACAATGGCTCTGGTTACGATCGGGAGCATCCGCGAAATGTTGGGTGCCGGCTCTATTTTTGGGCATAAATTTATCGCTGAAGGAGCTGACGGAATTCTGGTTTTTATCCTTGCACCGGGAGCTTTTATAACCTTGGGTTTCCTGATTGCCATTCTGAAAAAAATAAATAAATCCTCCTAAATTATTCAGTCATGGAATATGTAATCATACTTATATCGGCTATTCTTGTCAACAATATTGTGTTGGCGCAGTTTCTCGGAATCTGTCCGTTTTTGGGTGTAAGCACCAAGACTGAAACGGCTATTGGCATGGGAGCCTCAGTACTTTTTGTGATGACACTGGCCACTATCGTGACCTATTTGGTACAGATGTATGTGCTGGTTCCGCTCAATCTGGCCTTTCTACAAACCATCAGCTTTATCCTGATTATTGCTGCGCTGGTTCAGATGCTCGAAATCATCCTGAAAAAAGTAAGTCCTTCGTTGTATCAGGCTTTGGGAATTTACCTCCCGCTCATTACAACCAACTGCGCCGTTTTGGGGGTTGCTATTCTGGTAATTAAAAAGAATTTTAACCTGGCCGAATCGGTGGTATTTACAGTTGCCACTGCATTGGGATTTGCATTGGCATTGATAATCTTCTCCGGAATTCGTGAACAGCTTGCTTTAGCTGAAGTTCCGAAAGGAATGAAAGGAATTCCGATTGCCTTGGTAACTGCAGGAATTCTGGCGTTGGCCTTTATGGGCTTTGCCGGACTGGTTTAATGATAATGATGAATTTTTAATGATGAATTAAAATAGTTTGGTATCATCATTCAAATTCTAATGATAAAACAATTACCAAAATATAGGAGCAGTCTCTTCGTGGACTGCTTTTTTAATTTTTAGAATGGGAAAACCAGGACAGAATAAGATATCAGTAAGATTGGCTTATTGCGTCAAGTCATCTTTGCGACAGGGTACCAAAACAGCCTTTTGGTTACTGAAGCTGACCATTCCGGTTTCGTTTGGCGTATTTCTGCTTGATTTTTTCGGTATCCTGAATGTGATTGCGGGTTGGGTCGCTCCGCTTTTTAAACTGATTGGCTTATCCGGACAAGCTTCGATCGTACTAATTACCAGCTTTTTTACCAATATTTATTCGACTATTGCGGTTATGACCACGCTCGGAATTGGATACCGCGAAGGCACAATTTTAGCCGTAATGTGCCTGATTTCGCATGCTCTGATTGTTGAAACAGCTATTCAGAAAAGAACAGGTTCAGCACCATGGAGAATGGTAACAACCCGTTTAACTGCAAGTTTCATTGCAGCATGGGGACTCAACCTGATACTACCGGTAGAAACAACGACCCTTGCAAACAACCTGATCAGTGAAACCAAATCCTTTTCACCAGCCTTCCTAAAGTGGATTATCGACATGTCAGTAACCACAGTTAAAATTATCATTCTCGTTAATTTATTATTAATCCTTCAGAAAATACTAAACGAATTTGGTCTTATCAAATGGATTCTTAAACCATTCACTCCATTACTTCGGATTATGGGACTACCATCCAGCACCGGATTCCTTTGGATGATTGCATACACGCTCGGACTCTCCTATGGTGGCGCCATCATGATCAGCGAATCAGAAGAAGGCAAACTAAGTCCTGAGGATGCAGACTTATTGAATCATCATATTGCCATTTCCCATTCACAGCTCGAAGATCCGCTTTTGTTTGTTGCCATAGGTTACAATATGGGCATTCTGATTGTGCCTCGAATATTGCTTTCTATTATTTATGTGTGGATTAGGAAATTCGAAATATGGATTAAAGTCGGGAAGGCAAAACGGTAGTGAAAATAGGATTTTAATCTTGGTAAATTTAGATTCTGAACAATCTTAAAGAATTTAAACAACTTACATTTCTTATTACTAATTTAGTGCAATCAAAAAAAACGAATGAAACTTCAATCCAAAATACTCATTTTACTTTCCACCATTTTTGGAGTTATCATTTTTACCTTTTTATTCTACCAGTACATTCTGATTCACGAAAAAAAGTTGTTTTATATTGAAAATAAAAAAAATCAGGAACTAGTCATCGATAAGGTTTTACAACTGAACAGGGTAAAATATGAACAGCTTATAAGCGACAATTCCGGTTGGGACGAAATGGTCGATTTTGCTTTAAAACCCGATTTATCTTGGGCAAAAGACAATGTTGACTTTTTCGTAAATTCATTTAAACTTACATTTGTTCAGGTGTGCAACAAGCAAAAGTCTCCAATATACAGCTATGGAGATTCTGTTTGCTTAAAGCACTGGGAATACCCCAATCCCCAAATGATTGAATCTTTCTTTTCGGATACAGCTTTCGTTCATTACTTTCAATATTGTGGAAATGATTTATTGGAAATTTTCGGAGCTACGATTGTTCCGGCCGACGATACCGACACCCGTAGGACTGCACCACAAGGATATATTTTCATTGCAAAAAAATGGAATTCAGACTACATTGCAGAGCATAGCCAGGCGACTAACTATAAAGCGGAATTAATTTTTGAATCGTATTTGCCAACTTTTAAACAAGATTCGAAAAGAGTTTATTTCACTAAAAGCCTTTTGGATCAAGATGGTGAAGCAATTGCTGCACTTCTTTTCAGCGCTAAAGATATGTTGAAAGAAGATATGGAACCTTTCCTCTATCTTTCTATTATATTAACTATTATCGCTTTAACTGCGATTGTTATTTTTCTCTTTTACTTCCGCAAAATTATTCTTGTGCCTCTCAGGCAAATTAGCACCACTTTAGACACCCGCAATCCAGAGCACATAAAGCTACTTAATAGCAACACCAACGAATTTGAAAAATTAAAAAAGCTGATTCTGAAATTTTTCCTCCAGGAAGAATTATTAAAAAAGAATAATGCCGAACTAAAAAATAACAATGTTACCAAAGACAAACTTTTCTCAATTATAGCTCATGACTTGAAAAACCCGGTTGGTAATATACTGGTCATTTCTAAGCTTATCAATTCAAATCTTAAAAATCAAGAGCAGGAAAATTTAGCCGAATTAATTGAAATGATTGGATCTCAGGCAGAAGAAACTTTAGAACTACTCGAAACCTTATTTGATTGGGCAAAATCTCAAACCGGACAAATCACTCATAAGCCTGAAATACTAAACCTAAAGACATTAATTGAACAGGTAATTGAGACTCACAATCCAGCAGCACAGCTAAAAGATATTGTTATTGAATCTGAAACTTCTGAGGAGATAAAGATCTTTGCTGATCAAAATATGTTGAATACTATTTTACGGAATCTGACCACAAATGCCATCAAATTTACATATCCGAAAGGTCGAATCCGTATTTCTGCTGAGCAAAAAACAGATAATATTGAAATAACTGTCTCGGACAATGGTATTGGTATGGATGAAAAAACAATTGACTCCCTTTTCCGCATCGATACAACTCATACAGCCATGGGAACAGCCGATGAAAAAGGTACCGGTTTGGGCCTGATAATTTGCAAAGAATTTATTGAAAGGCATGGCGGTCAAATTAAGATTGAAAGCAAACTTGGGAAAGGCAGTAAATTTATTTTCAATTTACCCACAACGGTGTAGATCAAAATTCTTGTACCGATAAAAAAGAACAGAATCAAAAATCATAACAAAAACTTTTGATTCTGTTCTTTTATCAAATCAGCTTATTGTCCTCGTTCCTGCATCCGTTTTGCCCGTTCTTCGGCTTGTTTCTTGCGGAATTCATCCAATTTTACGCCTTGTTCAGCTGTCAACACAGCTTTCAATGCTTTATCGGTTTCGGCCATCATCTTGGTGCGTTCTTCACGCATTTTATCACGGTCAAAACTTCCGCTTTCACGCATTTTGGCAAAAGCTTCCGATTGTTTTTTCTGTGCCTCAGTAACAATGGGTGTAATCTTGGCAACTTCGTCTTTATTCAGACTTAAGGCAGTTGTAATACCTTCAATTTCCCGCTGAAGCCGTGCTGCAGGATCGCCACCACCGGGCTGAGCAAAACCTGAAGCCGTAGCAAAAAGAGCAACTAATAAAATCAAAATAATTTTTTTCATAATTGGTGAAATTTAGATTCTGCTTTTAGACTTCAAACAACACCTTTGGTTTAACCTGATTATTAATATTTTATGAATTAAATTTTCACATCAGGAAGCAATTAAAATAGCAGAACAATATTATTCTGCAACCTAAATTTGCTCAATAAAAAATCCCCTCCTGAAGCTAGTTCAGAAGGGGATTGATCACACAAACAATTCTCTAAATCAATTTTTTATTTCAAGAACTTTCCCTAATAGTTTTACTCTTCCGGTTAAAGTTTCTGTCGTTTCAGCATTGGTCGATCCGGTAAATCCGGGTTGTTCTCCACCTACGGAAATAGTGAAAAATCCCGGTTCTATCACCTGCTTCTCTTTATCATTTATCATCGATAGCTGACGTGGTTCAAGCGAAAATTCAACCGTTTTTGTTTCTCCTTTTTTCAATGAGATACGTTTAAACCCTTCCAACTGACGAATTGGGCGGGGAGTTGAAGCTTTTTCATCAGCAATATACAACTGCACCACTTCTTCACCATCGCGCTCACCAGCATTGGTCACTTTCACTGAAACTGTGATCTTATCTCCAACTTTGGCTTCTTTCGGAACATTCAGATCGGCATATTTGAAGTTGCTATAACTTAAACCAAATCCGAAAGGATAAATGGGTTCCTGACGGAAATACCGGTAAGTTCGGCCTTCCATGTCGTAATTTTCGAAGTCAGGAAGCTGCTCAACCGACTTGTAATATGTTACCGGTAAACGACCGGCAGGATTGTAATCGCCGAACAGAACGTCGGCAACCGCATTTCCACCCTGCTGTCCGGGGTAACCTGCAGTCAGAATAGCATCCATATTTGCGGCGGCATAATTAATCGAAAGTGCGCTACCGTTAATTAGTACCAAAACCATAGGTTTTCCTGTTGCTTTCAGGGCTTCCATCAGGTCGCTCTGTGTTTTGGGCAGGTTCAGGTGAGTGCGGTCACCACCTTTAAATCCGTCTACCTGAATAGGCATCTCTTCGCCTTCTAAACGTTGGTTCAATCCAAGCACCAAAACTACTACATCCGACTTTTTAGCGGCTTCAACAGCTTGCGCCTGCATATTGGGTTGTGGAGTTGCCCAAAGCAAACGGGCATCGCCGTCGCCATGATAATTGCGGTAATCGAATACCAGTTTATATTTCTTTCCTACTTCCAATGTCATTTTTTTTGAACCATGGAATGCATGATGCTCGCCACCACCTGCTAACAATTCTTTTCCATCAAGGTAAATTTTGAATGCTGGCATACTCCATCCACCAATTTCATAATCACCGGTTTGAGGAACTTTCAGGAACGTTGTCCAGCGAACACTGAAATTATCAACCGGCATGCGTGGATCAGGTGAACCCGACTCCCAATAAAAATTAATATTGTCATCAACCCGGGTAAAAAGTGGCTGCCCTTCAAGTTTATTATTGGCAAAATATTCACCCAAAGCGCCTTGTTTTCCATCTTCTGTTTCCAGATAAATGGATGGTATCGGAACCAGCTTCGAAATGCCGTCGGCCAGTTCGCTACCCTGAGCATAAATCACTTCGGTTTGCGGTTCAACCTTATTTTTAATTCCCTGAAGTACAGTTACCGGATTAGACGGAATACCGTTGTAATTTCCCCATAACGATTCAATTTCGTCAGCATTCGGACCTATTACAGCAACTTTTTTCAATTTTTTGCTTAACGGAAGCGTCTTGTTGGCATTTTTCAGGAGTACAATACTTTTTTGAGCTGCTACACGAGCAAGGTAGTCGTTGGCCGGATTGTTATTTACTGAAAAAGGAATTTGTGCATACGCCACTTTTTCATCCGGATCGAACATTCCAAGTTTCATTCGTGCTGTCATCAGGCGGCCAACACAAACATCCAAATCCTTTTCAGTAACAAGTCCTCTTTTTAAAGCCTCAGGCAAAGCCTTGTAAGTATTTCCACATTCCAGATCTGTTCCTTTTTTAACTGCCATTGCAGCCGCTTCAGCTTCATCCTTGGCAATTTTGTGGTACTGCCAAATGTCGGCAATCGCCCAGCAATCGCTCACTACATAACCTTTAAATCCCCATTCGTTCCGAAGTATACCTGAAAGTTCGGTGCTCGCGCAACAAGCCTCGCCACGGAACCGGTTATAGGCACCCATGATTGAATAGACATCGCCATCGACAACCAATGTTCGGAAAGCTGGCAAATAGGTTTCGCGTAAATCACGTTCGCTGATCCGCGCATCAAATACATGGCGAGAAGGTTCCGGACCAGAATGAACCGCAAAATGTTTGGCAGTTGCAACTACTTTCAGGTAATTCGGGTCGTCTCCCTGCAATCCTTTTACAAACTGCGTTCCCATCTGTCCGGTCAGGTAAGGATCTTCGCCATAAGTTTCGTGGCCACGTCCCCAACGCGGATCGCGGAAAATATTAATATTTGGCGACCAAAAGGTTAAACCCTGATAGATGTTACGAAGTCCGCGGCGGGCAAATTCATGATGTTTGGCACGGGCCTCATCGGAAATAGCATTGGCGACCTCGTGAATTAACTCGGTATCCCACGATGCAGCAACTGAAATTGACTGCGGAAAAACAGTGGCATAGCCGGCACGGGCAACACCGTGCAAACATTCGTTCCACCAATTATACTCGGGAATTCCAAGTCGCGGAATTGCCGGAGAGGTAAAAAGCATCTGCGCCATTTTTTCCTGAATAGTCATTTCAGAAAGCAGGTTTTCAACGCGCTCCTGCGTGGATAAATTGGTATTTTGAAATTGAAATTTTCCCTGTGCATTCCCCAAAAATGGGAGTGAAAGCAACAGGATTGAATATAAAACTTGTTTCATAACTATTGATTTATTTAAACTGGTCTGGTCTGGTCGGCAAAGCTATAAAATGAAAAGAAATTATCAAGCCCAAAACATTAGTTCTATGCAGTCGGAACGAATGTTCGATTAGCAAAATTCTGTAATTCGTTGGAATCCCTTCTAATCCAGGTAAACATCAGTTTTTTCTCCCCTGAAATATTCAAACATCAGCTGTATTTGCGATTCCAGGTTGCGTGGCTGCGACAATTCCGGCAAATTAGTTTCGTTAAACCAGCCTACACTGGTGGTCTCCTCTCCCACTGCAATACGGTTATCAACAGGTTTACACAAAATAAAAAGCTTGTACACATATTCAAATTCGGGTGGCATTTGCTGCGCAGTTTTATCCATCACCGCAAGCAATCGGCTGGCTTTTACTGTCAGTCCGGCTTCTTCGAAACATTCCTTTTCGGCAATCTGACGTGGTGTATAACCCACATCAGCCCACCCACCAGGCAACGACCAGCATCCATCCACTTTTTCCTGAACGAGCAAGATCTGTCCTTCCGGATTAAAAACCACAGCCCGAACATCAACTTTGGGTGTTTTGTAGCCGTTTTTCTCCTGAATAACCGCCCGAATCTTTGTTACCGGAACATCGGTGAGTTGCTCCAGCATTTTCAGACAGATATCCTGTATCTCGTCGTACCGTTCCTTGTCGTAATTGCTGTTGCAATATTCAAGGCCAATTTCGGCCAAAGCCTGAATGCGTTTTATCTGTTCGAAGAAATGTCGTTCCATTTGAATTAACCAGTAATTTTAGCCGGAAGTCCCTTTACCAGAACCGGTTTCTCATTCTGTTTTTTGGGCATAAACATATCCTTGTACGTCAGTCCAAGTTTCTCTTTCATTTCAAACGAATAATCGAGTGTACCCAAATCGGCTCCGGTATTGTTTGTTCCGAAAGTGAATTTCACTCCTGCTTCTTTGGCTTTCCGGAGAATTTTTTCGGTCGGAAGTTTATATCGTGAATTGATTTCGAGAGCTACTCCGTTTTTGGCCAATACGTTAACAAAACGATCAATCCTGGCATCCGTCCAAAGTTCATCGTACTTGGCAGCAATCACCGCTGGTAGAAAAGTTGGGTTTACATGAATATCAATTGGCTCCTGCGAAACCACACTCTCAATTTTTCCGATCAGCTCGTCCATAAATTTTTGCTCGTCATCTACAAAAACTTCGTCAGGCATCCAAAGCCGCATCCGTCGCCCTTTATGGTCGGTCCAGGTCATCCCATCAGTAAAAATATAATCGAATTTGGCTACCGCTTCCGGCGAAAAGAGGGTTATCCATTCACGGCCTTCGGCCTGCATACCCCTGAAAATCGGTTTGGTTTTCACGGTATCCATGTAAGCGCCCAGCGAAGCATCATCTGTTACCGGAAATTTCAAGCCGCAATTGGGTGCAATGCCATAATTGATGCCCAGTTTCAGTGAGTTTTCGCAAGCTTGTGCAATGGTCAGGCCACCCTTCAGATGCACATGAAAATCGATCACCGGGAAGTTTTCGAACATCATTTTGGTGATTTTGTTGTCCCATTCTTTGGTAACCAGCAATTCAGATTTTGCAGCTTTGGGCAGAGGTCTTACCTGGATACTTTTGAAATATACTTTGCTTTGTTCATCGTGGCATTGAAGCGCAATGCGTCCGGCACTAAAAACTTTTAGTTTGTCGTTTTTGGGGCGGTATGGATCATCAGGCTGAATGTAATCGACCACTTTGTTTCCGTTAACAAATACTTCGCAGCGGTTTTCCACAACTTTGAACGACAATTCAAACCACTCGTTATCATTGGCAGTCGGGTAATATACATTACGGATTCCGTAGATACTTCCTGTTTTTTTCAATTCCTGAAAATCGCCCGGACGTTCGTACGAATTGTTAATCTGAACTTCGTAACCGCGCAAAAGTGGTCCGTAAGGCTGCTCCTGAGTATGAAAAACGATTCCGGAATTGCTGCTCGGCTCCGATTTTACCATGGCTTTCAGCTCGAAGTTGCGGAAAACACCTTTCTTAAAATCGCCGGTATAAAACAGGTGACTAATAGGTCCATTGGCGACCAGCAATCCATCTTCAACTTTAAACGATTCGGGATTTTGATTAGCCGACCAGCCATCGAGATTCTTTCCATTGAAAAGTTCGGTCCACTCAGCTTCTTTTTGCTGACAGGAAGCCAACAGAAAAGCACATAAAATGATGATCAGCCTGAATTTAAATTTGCACATGTTGGTTTAGTTTAGATTCAAAACAAAGGTAAAAATCTAAACAAAACACCGGTCTTTAAATTGCCGAATTTCTAACAAATTAAGCCCGATCAAACGATTCAGATTAGTAAAAAAGACAGATAATTCATGTGGATTGAAAATTTTCTGGTTCATTTTTCATACTTTTGAAATACTATTGTTTAGATAATCGTGAAAAATGTAACTCTTGCCGGCTAATTTTCTATTGCCGAAAAACTATTTTCTATGAAGCTGATTGGTGCATGTTTAATTCTTTTGATTTTTGCAAGTTCGAGACAATTGCGTGCCTCTTCCGTTGTAACCGGCACATTAACTGCACGGCAAATCGTAGCTCAAATGCAGCAAAACCTGAATTGCACCTGGAGTCAGGAAACTGTTGACACTTTTAAATCGGGAAATCCGGACGATATGGTTACGGGTGTGGCCGTAAGTATGTTTGCCAACATGGAGACACTTCGGCAGGCCGTTGCCCAAAACTGCAACCTCATCATTGTTCACGAACCTACGTTTTACAATCACCTTGACAATACAGATAAACTGGAAGATAATCCGGTCTACCTGAAAAAGTTGGAATACATTAAAAAGCATAATCTTATCATTTTCAGGTTTCACGACCACTGGCACAAAACTGTGCCCGATGGCATTTATGTGGGTATGGTTGACAAACTCGGCTGGAAAGCAAACCAGTTAGATAAATCGATGCTATTCTTTAAATTCGATGAACAGACAGTTGGTGGATTTGCCCAAAAACTTCAGGCTAAATTAAAGGGAAGTCAGCTACGCATTGTGGGCGATCCGTTAATGCGGTTTACTAATGTGGCTTTAGCCGTTGGCGCTCCGGGCTCAGAATCACATATTAATTTGCTTACCGGCGAGTTTACCGAATTGCTTGTGGCAGGAGAGGCTCAGGAATGGGAAACCTACCAGTATGTGCTCGATGCCTCGATGTTGGGAATGAAAAAAGCCGCCATTTTTACAGGTCATATACCGTCGGAAGAAGCCGGAATGGAATACTGTGCCACCTGGATGAAAACCTTTGTTAAAGATATCCCGGTTATTTATCTCGAAAACGGATCGGCCTACTGGTCGGTTCAAAACACACCAAAGCCATGATAAAAGCCATTATTTTTGATATGGACGGAGTGTTGGTTGATAGCGAACCATTCCACATTGAAATCGAGAAACAGCAGTTTCTCATGAATCAGCTTTCGATTACCAACGAGGAGCACCACCGTTACATGGGTGTTGCCACCAAAGTAATGTGGGAACAAATAGCCGAACGTCACTCGCTCAATGCTTCGGTGGAAGAACTGACCGAACAAAACCGCATTGAAAGCATTCGTTTTTTTACCGAAGTGAAAGAGATTCCGGTTATGCCAGGATTGATTGACCTTCTGGAAAAACTCCAGCAAAAAAAATACCCGATGGCCGTTGCATCGTCTTCTTTTCCTGAAATCATAGAACTCATTTTGGAGCGAACTGGTATCAGAAAATATTTCCATGTGGTGGTTAGCAGTCAGGAAGCCGGGAAAAGCAAACCTGAACCCGATGTATTTCTGTTGGCCGCCCGCAAATTAAAAGTTATGCCCAACGACTGTATGGTTGTTGAAGATTCTAAAAACGGCATAAAAGCAGCGCAGGCCGCCGGAATGAGTTGCGTAGCCTACCAAAGCCACGGCGTTGACCCACAAAGCCAGAAAGAAGCCGATGCCGTAGTTAAAAGCTACGCACAGCTGGGAATGATGCTCTGAAAGAAGTTCAACATTCCAAGTTTCACGTTTCAAGTTGTGGGCGATAATCTGCAGCATTCGGACTTCTGCTCCCAAATTTTCAATACCCCAATTCTTTTCCTTTTTTAATGGCTGGCAATCCGAATTCCATCCATTTGGGCATGGGTTCGTCCTTCAGGTAATGATCAAAAAACTGTTTCATGCGGATGGTTAAGTCCATACGATTGGCCCAGCTTTCAGCTTTCAGATTATGCGGCTCGTTGTTGTAGGTAAGCATCCAAGCCGGTTTATTCAAGCGACGCATGGCCGAAAACATCTCAATTCCCTGGTACCATGGCACAGCCCCATCGTTATCGTTGTGCATAATGAGCAGCGGTGTTTTAATTTTGGGAACCTGGAACAGAGGTGAATTTTCGAGGTAGAGCAAAGGTTTTTCCCACAAAGTACCGCCAATTCGACTTTGGTTTCGTTCGTACTGAAACATGCGCGACAGACCTGATTCCCAGCGGATTCCTCCATAAGCACTGGTCATGTTGGCCACCGGAGCGCCCGCCATGGCCGCAGCAAACATATCGGTTTGGGTAATGAGCCATGCCGTTTGATATCCGCCCCAGCTCTGGCCCTGAATGCCTATGCGCTTGCGGTCGATAAACGGAAACATATTGGTCACAAACTGAGTTCCGCTCACTACGGCATCAAATGCAGATTGCCCCGGATAACCATCTTCGTATGTGATGTCTGGAATAAAAATGATGTAATCGTTGCTTGTGTAATAGGTTCGGTTTACGGTGGAACGTGTTGGTGCCGGAAGAGTGTACGCATGCAAATTGTCGGCATTGCGCTCGTAAAAATAAACCACCATCGGATACTTTTTCTCCGGGTCAATGGTCTCGGGAAAATAGAGAAGTCCTTCGAGCGACTTTCCTGAGAACGAATCCCAGTGCACCAAACGAACGCCAGGCCAAACAAACTTGCTCTGCTGCGGGTTGGAATGCGAAAGCTGATGACGCTTTTCAAACAAGAGGTTACCAGTCCAAACATCAGGCGGACAGTTCACATCCTCGCGCGTCCAGATTAGCGTTTCAGCATTTTTTGCTTTGGCCAGACTTCCAAATTTATAGTCCTCCATCAGCAGCAAACGCGGATCGGAATAGTTGCGCAGATCGGCACTAAAATAACCATCCGATTTGTTTCGCTCATCAAAGGCCGAAACAATTACCGGTTTGTTGGTATCAATAAATTCTTCCTCGCGGTCAAGCTTCTGATAGCGGAATTGCAGAAAATTTTTACGTCCGTAATTTCGGGTAGCATTAATCGGAACTTTCGCTCCTTCCATGTCAACCCGCCAAATGTCGTAGCGATCGTACAAAAACACATATTTGTCGTTTTCGGCCCAACCTGCTATTCCATAAGGATTGGGATCATCGGGCATATCCCAAAGCTCATTACAAAATGAAACCGGTATCGTTGAGCTTAGGTTGACATCTTCAGTAGAATTAATATTGGTTGAGCGCGAATAATAGGTGCTGTCTGCCGGGTTGTACCAAACAATGTAATTGCCGCCCGGCGACAAGGAAACGAGCGATTTATCCCGAACCATGATCCGTTTTATACCGGTTTCCAAATCAACCAGGTAAAAGTCGGCATTTGAGTTTCCTGTCCATGAGGCCTGAAGTTTGTATGGCGATGAATCGATCCCGAGCGCCACTTTCCCATTTCCTTTCTGAATAGTCCGCACTTCGCGTACAACTGGATCGGCCAATTGTATGTATTTCATTTTGTCGATCAGGTAAACCGCTTTATAGGTTCGCTTTTTCTCCCTTTCCAGATTCACTTTTTGCTCAGGCTGTAACTCTTTGTCTTTCCACGACCAAACATCGAGCATCGGTTTTTCTTCGTCAAGCAGTGTATCTTTGGGTTCAGGTTTTGGTTTCTGATTTGTTCCGAAGAACAGGTGCAGACCATTTTCGGAGAACGAAAGTTCGGCTAAATCTGATGGCGACCAGCCCAATGGCATACCCGGAGCATCGGGAACAACAACTGCTTTCGGTTCGCCCGTAGTGAGCGATCCGTAATACAAACTATACACTTTTTCCTTGATGGTATCGGCCGAGAACAAAAATCCAAACCGCCCACCCTGCTGATCGGAAGTAATTTTTTTTGCTGTACCAACATGTTTAAAAATGATGTCGGTTTTTCGTTTATCGGTATCGAAAACCAAGACTTCCGTGCGATCTAACGAATCTTTGGTTTGGCGGATAAATGTGATGCTGTGTCCCAGCGGTGCATAATAATATTCGGTTATATTCCTGAACGAAATCGTATCGCCGGTGGCTGCATGAAACAGAATCAACTGGCTTTTCTGGTCGTCAGCCGGATCGCTGCTCTTTTTAGCTTTCGGTTCATCAGCTTTCTTTTCGGTGTCTTTCCCATTCTTTTTTTCCGGCTTTTTCATGTCAGTCAGAAAGGCCACCCAACGGGCATTCTCTTTGGGCAAAGCAAACTGTTTCAGGTTCGGAAAAGTATAAACCTTGTGTTTCCTGAAAACCAGAATGCCAAGACTATCTTTTTGCATCAGTTCCTTTTTTACTTTTTTCTTTTTAGCGCTCCGCACAGAGTCCTCGGGTTGCTTGATTTTATAGGCAATGAAGTCTGATTCGGGCGAGAAACGGGCATCGCTGGCACGCGCTAACGAATCAACCTTTTTCGAATCAATCGTCTTAACGAACAAACAACCGTCGCCTTTCTGAGGGTTCAGCTCGAAAGCAGTCCACTTTCCGTCGTTGGAGACTTGTGGGCTGTTCAGTACTTGCCAGGCAGCAAAATCGTTTACCGAAAGTGGTTTTTTATCCGTTTTCTGTGCATTCAGGAGCAGAGTGGAAAACAGAGTGCAAATCAGAACTAATATAGCGGCTCGTTTCATAAGAACTTTTTCAAAGATGATTCCCAAAGATAATGTTTGAATCCTGCTAACGAAATAGCAATTAAACTTTATAACAGGCGAAACCTGATTTACCATTAAGCAAAGAGGAAATAAAATGAATTATCGGATCCTCCTGCAACAATAAACTCAAGCAAATTTGCTAACGCATCAAGACAAATTTGTAATTTTGAAACATAATTCAGCCTCACAGAAAACAATGTTCATGTTCAGAAATACCGCTTCATTCCTGGTCCTGATTCTAATCTTTAGTTCGGGTCTTTCGGCACAGCCCAATACCGATCAGGCCAAGATTACTCCCCTGCTCTTTCAAATGCTTGAAGAATATCATTATTCGCCGCCAGCACGAAACAGTAAGCTTTCGAACCAGATATTCGAAAACGTATTGAAAACCCTCGATCCTTACGGACTGATTTTCACCAGCAATAGCATCGCAACAATGGTTCCATACCGCGATTCATTGTGCAGTGCCAATCCAAAACCTGCCGCCGATTTTGTGACCAAACTTACCTCGCAATACCGCCAGCGCCTTTTGGCCGCCGACTCTATTGTCGATCTGTGTTTCCGGAAACCCCTGAACTTTTCGGGTAAAGATTCTCTGGAACTGGAACCCAAAAATTCAGGCATAAAGTTTCCGGACGATATCCAGCTAAAAAACCGTTGGGCGAAATGGATTAGCTACGGGGCGCTGCGAACTTTAATGTATTCGGAAAACGACAGTGTCCTTAAAATCAGTCAACCCATCGCCGACAGTACTTATGCTCCGGGCTCAGTGTTGGTTAAAAAACTACAAATCAGGGAAAAGCGAAGATTAAATCAGTTACTGAACTGTTCAGGAGGAATCGACAACTTTGTACGAAATACGTTCCTCAACAGCATCACATCGTGTTACGACCCGCACACCAATTATTTTTCGCTGACCGACAAAGAAAAATTCGAGTCGTCGCTATCCAAAGAAAATTATGCTTTTGGTTTTGAACTCGGCAACAACCTGAACGACGAGGTAATCATTTCGAATATTTTACCTGGAAGTCCGCTGTGGAATTCAGGAAAACTTGAAAAAGGCGATGTGATACTGAAGATTAAAATTCCGGATCAGGAAGAAACCGACCTTGCCTTTGCCAGCATTAGCGAGGTGGATAACCTCTTTAATACCCTTAAAGGCGATTGGGTTGAAATGACTGTGAGAAAACTAAATGGATCGGTGGCCACCATTGAAATGAGCAAGGGAAAATTCGACAGCCGGCAGAACCAAACCGTCGGGTTTATCCTGAATGGTGAAAAGCCAGTTGGTTACGTGTGGTTTTCGTCGTTTTACACCGAGTTCGACCAATATGGAAATGTTGGAAGTTCAATCGACATTCTGAAAGAAATAATCAAGCTGAAAGAAAGCGGGGTAAAGGGCCTGATCGTGGATTTAAGGAATAATCCGGGAGGGTCGGAAGGCGAAACAATGGAAATTGCGGCTTACTTCACCGGAAACGGGTCGTTTGCCATTCGCACAAATAAAAACAACATCAGAAATACCTTCATTAAACAGGATGCCACGCAGTGGTATAAAGATCCGATGGTGATTTTGGTTAACGGCAACAGCGCTTCGGGCTCCGAGTTGCTGGCCGCCATTCTTCAGGATTACAAACGGGCTGTTGTTATCGGTTGCAACAGCTTTGGGAAAGCAACGGAGCAATTTGTTTTCCCGGTTGGCCGCAAAATGGCATCACTCAATCCGTACACCAAACAAGCGGCTGACGACAACTCTGGTTTTGCCAAAATAACTACCGGAAAAATTTATCGCATTGATGGGAAAAGTTACCAGAACACCGGCGTAACTCCCGACATTTTGTTACCCGATTATTACGAGAATTTCATCCAGCGGGAATCTGATCTTCCATTTGCACTGAAAAACGATTCGATTAAGCCGTTGGTTAAATTCGTTTCGCCAGCCACTTTACCACTGGATACGCTGAAACAACTGAGCAAGAACCGGATTCAGAAAAGCGAAAAATTTACCCGGATGGCTCAGCTAAATAAATCCATCAAAACCCTGACCACTGACAGACCGAAAGTCAGTCTAAACCTTGATTCTTTCAGAAAAGATGCTGACCAGTTTAAAAAGCTGATGTCGGATTTTGAGCATATTCACCAATCGGAGAACCCCACATTTAAAGTTGAGAACACTGCATTTAAACTGAAAGAAATTCAGGCTGACAGTCTGGAAACAAAGATCAACGACAAATTCAAAGAATCTATCGGGAAAGATATTTATGTGGACGAAGCCTTTTCGGTGGTACTGGATTTGCTCCGTATAAACACCTCTGCCAAATAGAAATCAGATTTATTTCTTTTCTTCCAGATTCTTTTTCCGTAGCAATGCTTCCAGAAAATAATAATCGGCATAGTTGAGCGGAACATCAATTTCGGCGCCGTGCGGAATGCTGCCAACCGAGTGCATCAACAGAAAATTGCCATTCTCACCAGGTTTGGCGCGATAAGCAGGACTGCTCAGGCTGGTCATAATTTTATCGGCCCAGGCCTTGTAAAATTCACCGTTTTCGAAGTTCGAAAGTTCATACAACGCCGAAGCCATAATGGCTGCTGCGGAGGCGTCTCGCGGTTCTTCCGGAATTTTTGGCGCGTCGAAATCCCAGTAAGGAACAAAGTCTGCCGGAAAATTTTTGTGGTTGATCACAAAGTTGAACGCTTTCTGTGCCTGCTGTAAATATTTCGGATCGTGGGTTTCGCGATAGGCCACCGTAAATCCGTAAATTCCCCAGGCCTGCCCGCGTGCCCATGCTGATTCGTGTGCATAACCCTGAGCGGTATGTTTGTTACGAACCGAGCCATCTGCCAGACTGTAATCTACCACATGATAGCAGCTATAATCGGGCCGGTAATGGTTTTTGATGGTTTGATCGGCATGGCTCACCGCCAGTTTATAATACGACGAATCGCCCGAAAGTCGGGTCGCGTTGAACAGCAATTCGAGGTTCATCATGTTGTCGATAATTACCGGACATTCCCAGCCTCGTTCGCTTTGCCAGCCTTTATCTACATTCCACGACTGAAAAACTCCAGCCACAGGGCGAAAGCGGGTTGACAAGGATTTGGCCGCCTGGATAATAACTTCATTGTATCTTTCTTCACCCAAACGAAGTCCGTTACCAAAACTGCACTGAATCATAAAACCCACATCGTGGTGCCAGGTCAGGTATTTCACCGAATCGATGGCTTCGGTGTATTTCCGTGCATAGGTTTTCCAAGTTGAATCGCCTGTCAGTTCAAACATGTACCACATGGTGGAAGGATAAAATCCGCTTGTCCAGTCTTCCATTGGTATGTATTTTACCTTGCCATTGGCCACTGTTCGCGGATTCAATACTTTGCCCGATTGTTCGATGGCATCAACCTGAAGCTTTTCCTGAGCTGCGGCAAACTGAATATTTTCTTCAACAAATCCGGGTTTAGTTTTAGGCGCCGGATCACAGGCTATAAATGTAAAAAACAGGGCAAGTAAGCCGAATTGATAGATTTTAATTTTCATATTTTTAGAGAATTAGCGTTGCAATTTATTGAACCGAAATGATCAGTTTTTCTCCGGCCTTCAGTTTTACCGGTATTCCTTCAAGTAATTTTTCTCCGGCATATTTGCCTGAAATTTTCTTATCGGAAGAAGCTACCGAATAGTTCTTTTCTTTCTGAACAGTGAACCATTCAGGAAACTGATTGATTCGCGGATAATCGATGGGTAAACCCATGTTGGTTTTGTGCCGTTGAGCATCAAACTTTAGCTTTCCTTCCCAATCCTTTTCGGAAGTCAGAACCCAATAAATCTGATCTCCGGTTTTTTCTGCTCCCAAAACCACATCGCTGCGCCAAGGTGAAACAGTGGCTCCCTGCGTTTTCATCAGGCTGTACATGATGGCGGTGCGGGCAAAATTACCATCGCCATGCCAGGCTCCAATAATGCCATCTTCGCGTTGCATGGCAAACATCACCTTCATTTCACTGTCGATCCAAGCTTTTAAATCCGGATTTTGTTCACGGTTGTACAGGTTGATTCCGCCTTCTATGGCATCGGCATATCCATCGTGACTTTTGCCTTCCCAAGCAAAATTGCGGTATTTTTCGTTCAGGTTTTTCAGCATCGATAAAAAGCCCTGTCGATACTTTTCGGTATGATCAATAAGGTAAACCGAATAAAAAGCATCAAAAATATAGCCCCAGTTATCCGAGATTCCCTTGTCGGCCACCTCGCCTGTTTGCGCATTCACGGCATTGTAAAACAGTCCATCGGCATTGCGACCCACCTCCAAAACACGGTCGAGCAGGCGGTGCAACGGTTCCTGATAAAGTTTCTTCTTCTCTGGATTCACAAAACTTAGCGTCACGTACAATTCGCTCAATCCGCCAATAATTTCGCAGCCGTGATCGCGTAGTCGTAAATATTTCAATTGGTCCAGATCGCGTCCGCCCAACATGTAATAATCACCGATTAATGTGGCCCAGTCCAGAAATTCTTTCTTTCCGGTCATCCAGTAATTGCGCACCAGCGTTTGCAGCATGTCGCCGTTCACTTCTTCCGAAGCTACTTTGTAGCCACCCAGTTCATCAATGTCCTTAAAAATAGTATAATATGCGGGCATATCTTTTAACATTTCGGCCATCCGGTCGCGCCAGGGCGATACACCGATGTATTCGCAAAGTGGAAGAATACCGTCTTTCATATATTCGGCCGAACCAAAAATCACCCAGTTCATATCCGGTTTTTCAGTATTAAAACCTTTTTTCGAAAACGAATAGGTATCGGGAAGCGATTTCACTCTGGAAGTTAATTTGCGCTCTGTGTTGAGCATATCGAGCATCTTGCCCTTGTACAAATCCTGGTCGAGCAGATAAGTCGTCAGAACCATGAATGCCCAGTTGTCGGCGGCAGAATTGTGCGGTTCCCAAATATCAATGGCCTTATCCAGATTGGTTGGAATCAATCCGGTAGCCGGATCGGTATGCTGAAGCCAGCCATTCACAAAACGAAGACTTCGCACAAAACCTTCACTGGCCTGCTTGCCGTTTTCGGTGGCACGATCAACCATTTTCGGGTCGAAGTTCTTTTGTGCCTGAACCGGAGATAAAAGAAATACAAATGCGGTCAGGATAAGGATTGCTCGTTGAAACATAGTCTTAGTCTTTAGAAAAGGTTATTTTATAATTTCCTGAAAGTTGCAATTTTTTTGCGTTCAATGAAAGCTGGTAACCCTGATTTACTCCTAATTAGATTTAGTTTTTAGGTACAAAATTCTTAACCGGTCTGATGATGATATAAGTCGGACCACCTTCAGCAGGATAAATAGAGGCCAGCAGGGCAACTAACTTGCCTTTATCGTTGACATAAACCTGTGGCCTTTCAATACCTTTCACATTCAATGATTTTCCGTTTTGCATTGGGACAGGCTCTGTTTGCGACCATGCCGGGATCTGAGAATACAGTTCGTAATTAATACCGTCTTTCGAAGTATAATAAATCACCGATTTTTGAACTCCGGTAACTTTGGCTTCCCAGTCGGTACAAATCACATTATACTGCTTGTTGGCCCACCAGATCGTCGGATCTTCCAATTCAAAATTGCCGGGCAGTCGGTTCAAAGTATCCTGAAGTAATTTATAAGGTCCATTGTAATTTGTTGCTTCAAAAGCCTGCATATTCGCATCCCACCTGCCATCACGGGTAACCTTCGGTTTGAACTTTCCAACAGCATAAGCGCTGCCATCGGGCCGGATAAGCAACGCCGGATTGTTTGTACCGATTACCGGATGAGGAACCGGAGTCCAGGGACCTTGAATGGAATCGGCAAAGGCAAATCCTGTTTTCCACTGCGGAATACCCAGATGATAGAGCAGGTATTTGTTGCCAACCCTGGTGATTTTGGGATTATGAATGCCTTGAGTTGCCCAGGGATGATTGGAAGGATGTAAAACAACTTCCTGAAATTGGTACGGACCAAAAAGCGATTTGGAAGTTGCACGAACAACATGGCTTTTCTGCCAGCCAATCATTTCTTTGTCTTTTGGCCATCTAGAACAGAACAAATGATATGTGTCTCCGACTTTAATTAACGAAGGATCCCAAAGATAATAACCTTCCATCTTAAATATTGCGCTTTCGGGAACCGGCTGAAGTGCATCTTTTAAGGGGTTACTTTTAGGGTAACTTATCTTTATGTCCTTTGGTAAAATTGGCATCGACAGGACACTTTCAACAGGTTGAGCAATAGTTTGTAGCTGACACCAAAAGATTAAAAATAAGGTAAACTTGATTTTATTATTAGTCATTTCCATTGGTTTAGAATTTGTTTGCTGTTATTTCTTGTACAATATCAATATTATTCTGCACTAAAAATCACCTTATCCATGTTCAGGCCTGAATTGGCTTCATCCAGATATATTTTCATGATTTGCTTTCCGGCAGTTAGCTCAACTGATGCGGTTACCGGTTTCCAGTTCTGATAGCCACCCGTATTCAGCACCGGTAAAATTCCGGTCTTGTTTTCGCCGTTAAATTCGAGATGCAGTTTTCCTGAATCAGAAGTTGTAGCCACCATGACTGTAAGCTTGTATTTGCCGCTTTTCTTCACATCAACCGTGTATGCCGTCCATTCTCCGGAACCGGCCCAACCCGTATTGAACCCGCCGGCAGCACAAACTTCGATGTCAACACCAACATCACTCCGGTATTTGCCACCCGAGTTGGCTTCGTCTTTGTCAAAATAAGTATCGTCGGGGCAACCCTGATCAAAATCTTCCACTTCAATGGTTCCGGGAATTACCAGGGGTTTAAATGCAGTTTGTTTCATTTCGCACACTTCGTGAATCGACCATCCAAACGGTGATGATTCACCTTTTTTCACCATGATGGCTTTGCCTCCTTTGGCAATTTCACTATCAACTGATAAGAACATATCGGGGACCTGAACGTTTGAGATTTTCAGCAATCCTTCAAAAGTCTCTTCGACTTTCCATTGCTGATTCGCTTTTCCGGCGAAAGTAGCTGTCTGAATAGCTGTTTCGTTGCACTCCAAAACCGCCTGAGCATTTTCGCGGCTTATGATTTTGTAAATGCCGCCTGAAACTTTTTCAAACTTCCATTGCTGTGCAGGATTTTTACGGTCGTCAGATAATGCACCAGCTGCGCCAAGCACAACACCTGATTTTGTTCCGGGAGTCAGGTAATAATAAGGAGAACAGTTCAAATCAACATATTTATCCAATGCCGGAATGGCTCCGTCGAAGTTTAATTTCAAGGCATAAGCCAGCTCGTCGAACGATTTTTCAGGCAAAGCAATCGTTAAGCCGGATGCATCTTGCTTGAAAGTCAAAGGCAAATATTGTCCGGCTGCACCATTCATCAGCGAAACTTCTTTCAGGTTTTTCAGTTCAATGCGATCCGACGACAATGCGGTCAGTTTAACTTCCTTTTGACCCTGCTCCCAACCCAACAAAATCGCATAAAGAGTGGTATTGTCTTTCGAGCGGGTATATCGGATATCTAGAGCAGTGCCTTCTTTTGGATTCTCAAATACACCATGCGCGGCACCCATTTTGGTCGGACCTTCGCCATATTTTTCCCAGGCACGAGTTGAGTAAATGGCTTCGCCGTATTTTTTCAGCCAGTCGCCCATAGCCAGCAGAACATCACGCTGCTCCTGAGGAATGGTTCCATCAGCTTTTGGAGAAATATTCAGTAAAAGGTTCCCATTTTTACTCACCCGATCGAAAAAACCGTGCAGGATTTGCTTTTTGGAATAATAGCCAATGCCTTCGGTATAACACCAGCTCGACGAACTGATTGCATCATCGGTAAGCCAGTAATTCTCGAGAAGATTGGTTGGACCGCCACGTTCGAAATCGAGAACGGCACATTTGGTATTCAGAGCGTCTTTGTAGGTAGCCACAACTTCCTTGTTCCATTCTGCAGCCCGGTTGTAGTAATATGCCAGAAATTGCAGCAAGACTGGTTCTGAAACTGCTTTCAGGTTAAAATCCTGCCAAATGATGTCGGGTTGATAATCGTCGATGATTTCTTTGTGTTTGTCGAGCCACATCGCCTCATTCTTTTCTTTTCCCTGCTGACCGTACAATTTCTGAAATTCAGGATCAGTGGTTGCAGGTACTTTTTCGAAAAATCCGGTAATGTTAAAGGCATGGTGCATCGAAAGGATAATCTTCATGTCCTTTTTCCGGATTTCATCTGTAAGCAATTTGACCAGGTCGAGTTTTGGTCCCTTATCCTTTGCATTCCAGGGATTCACCTTGCTCGCCCACATTGAAAAGCCGTCGTGGTGCTCAGCCACCGGACCAGCAAATTTGGCACCGGCATCGGCAAAAAGCTGTGCCCATTCTGCTGGGTCGAATTGTCCGCCTTCGGCTTTCAGTTTTGGTGCAAACTGAAATACATTGCCCTTTTTATCGGCTGTTCCGGTGATAAATTTGTCGTAAGGAAATTCATTCAACTCCCCGAAAGTTTCGATTTGGTGTTTGTTTTCGGGTGAACCCGGGAAATACATGTTGCGCGGATACCATTCGTTGCCAAAGGCCGGAACGGAATACACACCCCAGTGAAAATAGATCCCGAACTTGGCATCTTTGAACCACTCAGGAACAGGATTTGCCTTTTCGAGCGACTGAAATGTTGGTTCAAATTTCGCCGATGGTTGAGGCTTACTTTTACAGGCATTCAGAAATGCAAATACACTTAAAACGAGTGCGATTTTAAATAGATTCTTCATGGTTTTATATTTCAATTGGTTTATATCTTTTCTTTTACTGAACTTCCATTACGAAGCCATAGCTGTAAGGTTTATTCCCCGGAATGGTGTATTTCTCCATGGTTTTGGCACCCCAGGTGTCGTTTCCTCCCACACCATGAATATTTAGGTCGATGTTTAGGTTGATGAAATCGCGTTTGGGCAAATCAAACGGATGTTTGGCTTTTTCAAGGTCTTCTTCGGTGTATGGCCAGGCATGAAAACAGAGCGGCTGTAAACCGGTCACTTTAATACTGCTGCCATTTTGTTCTGAAAAGCTGAACCAGCGCACATCACAGCGGTTGGCATTGTCTTGTGGCGCAGGATAATTGATGATGAAATTTTCAAGCTTTGATTCGTAGTTTCCAATCAGCGAGCCCGATTTCCGATCGGGATAGTTTTCCCAGGGGCCACGGCCATACCAATTAACAGTGGTAAATTCATCAGGAATTTGCATTCGCATTCCAAATTTCGGAATCAGAGGAATATTGTCGTTTTGCGGCTGATAACTGGCTTCAACCTGAATTTTCCCTTGTCCATTGATGGTGTATCTCAACTCATATTTTGCACCAATTGTTGGCAAATTCATTTTAAAAAGGATTGTAACTATTCCATTGTTCCCGGTAACTGAGCTTGTCGAAGTTTCAACGATCCGTTTTTCTCCGGCAGTTTTCCACTTTCCCTGTTCTCGCTCAAAACCACTCATCTTTTGGTTGTCGTTGGCCGGTTTCCAGAAATAAGGCTCGAGCGGGCCGTTCAGTAACTCTTTATGTTGAAACTTCCAGCTCAGCAATGCTCCGGAACTTTTGCTGAAACTCGCCTGAAACCGATCATTCCGAACAAGAATTTCGGTGTCCGACTCCTTGGTTTGAAGGTCATTTCCTGAAGCAATAATATACGGAAAAGCAAAGGATTTCAGTACAAATTGTTCTCGGGCAACGCAAAATCCATCAGTCGCCCAAATGGTAGATTTTTTCAATTTGGCATACAGGTTAAGGCAAATTTCTGAATTTGAAATATTGTTTGCTTTAAGTTGAGGGATGCTGATTTCTGCCGATTGACCCGGAAGGATGGAGCTTCCATTGATCGTACCAGTTTGAATGGTTTTTCCATTGGACAGGTATTCGTAAACCAGATCAATTTCAGCCAGTGTAGTAAAATCATAGCGGTTAATCACTTTTACCTTTGGTAAGTTGGAATCAATGAGTTGAAAATCGATCGGTTGATATACTTTTTGTACTTCATAGTAATGCGGATACGGCAACCGGTCTGAGCCAATCAGTCCTTTGATACAGAAATTTCCATCGTTGGGCTGATCACCAAAATCGCCGCCATACGCCCAGTATTCATCGTCCTTAAGTTTAAGGTTGGCGGGATTTTCGTCGTATTTCAAAGGCGAACCATCCTTTTTCCGGGCTATTCCCTGATCGACCCATTCCCAGATTGCAGCTCCGGCCAGACTCAGATCGGCATAAATTACATCCCAATAATCCGTCAGATTTCCGCCCGAATTGCCCATCACATGGGCATATTCACGCATAAAAACAGGTTTGTCTTTGATCCGTTCGCCGAATTTTTTCAAGGTATCCGGATGCAGGTAACCTTCGTCGTAAATGGCCGACACCTCGCGGTGTGAGTCGGAATATATAAGTCGGCTTGAATCCATTTTTTTGATGGTATCGGCCATAGCAATGAGATTCCGGCCTTTTCCGCCTTCGTTTCCAAGAGACCAGAAAACAACGCAGGCATGGTTTTTATCGCGTTGCACCAAAGACACAGCCCTGTCAACATGCGATTTTTTCCAAACCGGATCATCTCCCAAAATCGAATTTCCAATCCCGAATCCGTGCGATTCCTGGTTGGCTTCGTCCATCACATAAAAACCATATTCGTCGCAAAGTTCGTAAAACAAAGGCTGGTCGGGGTAATGGCAGGTACGAATCATGTTGATGTTGGCCTGTTTCATCAGTTCCAAATCACGAATCATGGTTTGCCGATCGACATGTTTCCCGGTTCTCGGATGCTGTTCGTGTCGATTCACTCCTTTCAGCTTGACCGCCTTGCCATTGATCGTGAAAACATCGCCACGAACTTCAATCTTTCGTACGCCAAAGCGGCAATTTGCAGTTTCCAGAATTTCATTTTTCGCATTTTTCAAAGTCACAACCAGCTCATACAAATCAGGCTTTTCGGCCGACCACAAGCGGGGATTGATCATTTCTGCGGTCAGGTCAAAACTTTGCGATGAATTTGCCTGAATTGAAATATCTTTTTTTGAAAGCTGCATATCTACCGGGTTTCCGGAGATGGCAAAACCTAAAATACGAGCCTCAACCTTTAAACTGGTGGAATTAATTCCGGAGCGGTTTTCGAGGTTGAATTTCAGATTGATTTGGGCTTTGCTAAAATCAGCGCCGGGTTCAGCATGAACTGAATAATCCTGAAGGTATGTTTTGGGCCGGACGAACAAATCCACATCCCTGAAAATCCCTGCAAACCGCCACATGTCCTGGTCTTCGAGGTAACTTCCATCGCACCATTTGTAAACTTCAACCGCCAATTTATTTTCGCCTTTCTGGAGATACCTGCTGATTTCGAACTCAGCCGGTGACATGGAATTTTCGCTGTAGCCGACTTTCTGTCCGTTGATCCAAAGGTACATGGCCGATTGTACTCCATCGAAATTGATAAAAACCAACTTATCGAGCCAGTTTTCCGAAACCTGAAAAGAGGTACTGTAACTTCCAACCGGATTTCGCTCGGCAAAACTTGTAAAATTCTTTTCGGGTTCACTGCTTACTTTGGGCAGATCGACTTTAAAAGGGTATTTAATGTTGGTGTAAATAGGCGTTCCAAAACCCTGCATTTCCCAATTGCCCGGAACCAAAATATTATCCCAGTCAGAAACTGGATAATCAGTTTTAAAGAAATCAACCGGACGTGTTTCAGGATTGGGTGACCACTTGAATTTCCAGGTACCATTCAGGGAAATGATCCTTGGATTGCGTTGTTTCTGGCCTGGAAGCGTAACGGTGGCATGTGCATTTTCCTTGTTGATTCCAAGAACTTCAGGATTTTCCCAATCGTTAATTTTAATTTGCGCCTTCAGAAACAAAGGAGAAAAGATAATCAGTAGGACAGATAGATAAATGACTGAATTGAATTTATAATGTTGATTCATTCGATTGGTCAGTTTTGATTGATTGAGTTAGTTTTAATTCCTGGATATCTAATTGTCAGGTATTTTGAAAGTAAATATGGGAATAAAAAGTTCTATTAATAGTGCCTAAATTAGCTCAAAAAAGCGCAAAGGTTTGCACAAAGGTTTGCGCTGCCTAAAAATGTTTGAAAACATCAATGTCAGCGTTTATTTGTTTGGAATCCATTTTTTCAAGCCTGATATCTTTGCTCAATGCTTCCTCATAGAACACATTCCCTTTAACCTCAACGTTCAAACATGCTTCAAAAGTCAGGCAGTTTTTGCGGATGTGAAATGGCACAAAATCATGAGAACGTTCAATCGTGTTGAAATTGAACCGGATTCCATCGACCGACAAAGCATATAATACCGGATAGTCAAATCTCCTGAACGTATTTTTTTCAATGGTTATATTCCGATGGTAGGATTTCAGCGAATCAACTGCCGGTATGATTGGATAAATGCTAATGATTCCTTCACAAAACTGATACATGGAAGTCATGCAGGCATCTTTGAAAATATTATTGCTAATGGTAACATCGTTGACTGCTCCCGATTCGTACCAGCCATTGGCATCTCCGGCAATCAGAATCGCAGAACCGCTAGATTCAAATTCGTTTTTATCGATAGTGACCTTTCCTGGTGTTGAAACCAGCAGGCCTCTGGCACGACAACTGTTAAATTTACAGTTTTGAACGGTCAATGCGGGCGACCAGCTTAAATTCTCAAGGGCATCGCCTGCAACGATTTCTGTTGGAACTGAATGGCTGAACTCAAGAAAAAATTCATCCCTGTTCAACTTTTCAAAACCAGTTAAAGTTCCTTTTCCGAGCGTTTGCATGCTGCTATTTTCAAGATAACCAATGGTGTCACCAATATGGCCCCAGATCATTCCGGTACTTTGTTCGTGCATGAAACGACATTTCAGTTTCCGGTCGCCTATTTTCTCCATAATTTTGACGCTGGTACCGTGCACATTGATCGGATCGTCCATCAAGCCACCAAACTCGCAGTCGGTAATTGTTACTTTCCCGGCACAGTTCGAAACCTGAAATCCATCGTCATGCCCGCTGAAATACCTGTTTTTATCGGCATTTGGAATAAATTTCACATTCCGGTATTCCAGATTTCGGGAAAACTGCGACAACACACCCAATCCGGCACAATGGTAAACATTGATATTTTCGAGTTTCACCGTACTGCTCTCCTGAATAAATATTCCGGCATGATCGCGTTTACTGTGCCTCAGAATGAGGTAATTCCCAATTGCGGGAGTTCGGGTAAATTCACCGTTTAATCGGATAATTCCAGGTTCCAATTCTTCGAATGAAGATTTGCTCCAGTTGCCGCGAATACAACCTTCGTCTCCGGTTCCGGCTGCAATCAGATGCTTTTCGGCCACATATTCCATAAAACCGCTTGGTTCAGCGCTCCAGTTTTCTCCTTTAAATAAAAGTTTTCCATTGGTAATTTCGTATGGAAACTGTGTGGTATCAATTTCCATATCCATGTTTTTTGCTGAAGTTGCCAACACTTTGGCCTGTGCTGTTAGCGGAATATCCCAGTCGATATTTATATTTTGAAGGATAATATTCTCACTGTTATCGATGGTTATAGGCTGAATTGAACCGTGAAAAACAAAGTCAGAGCCATTACCCTCAAGAGTCAATCCGGTGCAGTTTTCAATCAGAATCGCGAGATTTTTGGGGCCATCATTCGTGGTATTCGATTCATAATATTCCCGGGTGTGAGTTGTATCAATCCGGAAATCATAACGCCCTTTCTCAAAATGAAGAATTGATCCGGGATGTTTCCGGCATTCTTCGATTGCCTTGATGATCGCCGGAATTGCATTTTCTTTGCTGTCAGGCTTTAAACCGTAGTCAGCCACTCTGACAACTAAGGTATCCGTTCTGGTACAGGACAGGAAGCTAAGAATCAAAACAAGAAACAAAAAAGCAATCTTCATTTTTTTCATTGGAAAATAAGAATTAGTTACGAAGTCATTTATGGTATTGTCATGGCGATGATCCTTTAATGTCTTTTGTCCAATTCAAGAATTTCAACGCCAGCCAGCAAAAATGAACCCATCACATGTCTGTCATTCGTTACTGTAGGTCGGGTTAAATAAAAATTAATGTCATCGCTAAAATGTGTTCCAACGCAAACTCCCTCAATTTCATTGTTCGGCGTTATTTTTTGAAGTAATCCGTTCCAACCTTTCAGTGCCGTGGCCTTGTATTTTTTGGGCAGCCAACCCTTATTCACCCCTTTGGCAATCGAATAGGTAAACATCGCCGAGCAGGAAGTTTCCTGAAAAGATGTGTTTACATTCAACACCTGGCACCACAATCCGCTGGACTGCTGATGGGTTGCGAGAGTTTTTACCTGCTCTTTGAAAAATAACAGAATTTCTTTCCTTCGGAGGTGATTGTTAGGCATATTATCCAATAATTCAACGATGGAAAGTAACATCCAGCCATTTCCCCGCCCCCAGTATTGCTTGTTGGGCCGGTTTTCGTCGCAATACCAAACATGATGGTACAAATTATCTTTTGCATCAAACAAATACTTGTGATACAGGTAAACCTGATTAATGGCTTCATCCAAATACCGCTGATCGTTGGTTAACTTCCACATCCGGACTAAAAAAATAGCTGCCATATAGGCATCATCTGATTGGACAACTTTTCGGCCTTTATCTATCCTGATCAATGTATTATCGGGCAACCTGGCCTGAACATGGAAAATGTGATTCTCAAATTTATCCATGAAGGTTCGCAGGCGATCATCTTTTGTTTGGGAATAGGCATCAATGGCATTGGCAGCAAGTCCGCAATACCACAACTCACTCATCTTAAAATACAGGGGGTAAGGCGTTTCAATTCCCAGTTGCTTTTGACTATTGAAAAATGGATAGTTTTCTGCCATAAAATTGATCTTTCTGGCTGTATAGTTTTTTATGTCATCCGTTTTCAATACTGAATAAACCCTATCCATGCCAAAGCAAACCAGTGAATTTTGATACTCCCACTCGTTGTAGTCGCTGGCCAGTTTAACAGATGCTGTCTGGGGAATATCCTGTAATTTTGAATAAACAGTCCCATTTATCCGGTCAATGAAGTTATACGTTGTTAACGACAAAACCTTTTCCGTTATATTCTCAAGTACTAATTTAACGTCCATCGAATCGGCGATCCTCGCCATTTTACTATGAGAAAATACATGTGATGATCCTTGAAAAATGAACAATTGCAGGATCAGTAAAGCAGTTAATTTAAATTTCATAACCTGATGGCAAAAGTTTTAATTTTAAAACTTAGTAATCGTGATTTTATATTTTCCTGAAAGTTGCATCTTTTTTGCATTCAATGAAAGCCTGTAAACCTGAGTACCCCAGACATCAGACAAGCGTTTATCGGAAAGGGAAACAGGATGAATGATTCAACTATACCAAGGCATTAGCTATTGCTGGCAAGGGGGCAAACTAAACTTCCGGTCAACTATTGATGTCATTTGGGATAATAAATCCCTTGGCTAAAAGGTGATGATTATAAATCTTAACCAACAGATGCAAATTTCCGGGCATATCCTTAGGAGCATGATCAGACAAAACTCCTTTGCTATTGCGAACAAAGGAGTTTCGATCAGGAATAAAAAGTGGTCGTTTCAAAATTCACTCCACAAATTACAAAATATGCTTTCTTAATTACAAAATTCCCTTTATAAAGTTTAATTTTCAAAATGTTAATTTCATAATCCACTCTTAGCTTTGCATTTTCTGCTTTGTTAATTACAAAATACACTTTGAATGATGTAAAACTCCCTCTTGGTTATTTAAATTCCACTTTCCCTAAAACACAAATCACTGTGGAAATTTTGAAAATTGGGAAGGGAAAAGCAGCCAATTACCGGGGTTTGCTAAATTGCAGTGAAGATACTTGCCTGTATTGCGGACTGGTTGCGCCAAACACCGATTTAATGTAAAGTTTTGCGGCATTGGCCACATAAACAATCCCTGTATTTTCGCTGTAAAGCAATTCGTTGCGGGTGATGCGGAGATTGCTTAATGGTTGTTCTGTGTTAATCACTGCCTGGTTTTTCGCAAACATATCCTCATAAAGAGCGGTAAGGGATGATACAGTAAATTCCGACTCGTTGGGTGCATATTCGGCAATGGAAGCCAACAATTTGATCAGCTTATCGAAGTTCTCCAAAAGGCTGTCGATGCTGGTTTGTGCCGACGATATTTCAACAATTTCCTTGCCTTCGACCAAAGCAGCCTGCTTTTCTTCCTCCGAAATTTTTGGCGCGGCACGGCGTCCCTGCAACTTGCGAATAATTGCTGCTACCTGATCTTTCGTTTGTTTGGAAGTGCCCGATGCTTTTACGGCGTTACCGATACGGGTTACCAGCGTACTAAATGGTTTAAATACTCCTACCCTCGCGGCTGTAGCATTGGAAAGCGCTGCCTGAGCGGTATTGAGGGAAGCCATACAGTCTTTGGCCAAAACCAGGGCGTTACTCATCTGCGGAAGCTGGAGTGCAGGATTGCTTGGGTTGTACTTTACACCGTAAGAGGTGCAGATAGACAGCATTTGTGTAAAATTGGCCACGTTTTTGGCATGGCCTGTTTCTGAAGTCTTTGCCATAAATAAAAGATTTTGATGAATAAAAGTGTTAATTGAACTTTACATATACAAGTTCGGACATTCCAAAAATAAATTGATATTTAACAATGACTATTTATTAACAAAATTATTAACAAATGACGTTTTGAGGTAAAGCATTGGAATGTTGTTTTATTATAGGGTGAGTTGAAAAGAAAAACCCCTTGTCCTTGCGGGCAAAGGGGCAACCTAAATCTAAACCAATTCCGATCAACTATCTATTGCTAGAGCAGACCTTATGATGTTCCAGAATAGCTTCCTTTTCTTCTTTACTCAATCGTTCAACCCATTTTATTTTTTCCTTAAAAGAGAGGTGATCAACTTCTTTAAAAGGGCAATCGCTCTTACGTTGAAGAGTTGGGCAATTGTAAGCTAAACCGTAAAGATTGTTTTCTTCCATTATTGCAATTTAAGGATCTTAATCTACAGGTTGGATAATCCCTTTATACTCCCTTGGAGAAATGGCAAAAACCATTACCTTCGAAATCTTATAGAATACCCCTTTTAATCTGGACAGACCATTTCCCAAATTCAAAATAGTTTCACAACATGTTTTCATAGCTAAAATTTATTTCGTCCATCTACCAGGCTCTATAACAGTTTAATCTTCGCTATTCACTAGCGATTTATATAACCTAAAAACAAAAAAACTTCAGCCCATTTTCAAAATTTGCAGTCATCTTCAGATGGTTTATTTTAGGTTATTTTCAAACTTAGTTTGCTGTTTCTCTACTTCTTTAAGTTTCATTTTATTTAATTCAAACTCTAATTCCTTAATTTTATCATTCAACGATTTGGTTACAATGTTTGTTTTTTCATCACTAACCATATTGACAGACTGGCTATTTGAAGCCTTTTCGTCAAAAAGCAAAGGTATGGCAGAAGGAATGCTCTCAATGGATATTTGGGCCGACAATGCTGTATTTACACCTTGATAGCTGGTGTGTGCCCTAATGATAATTTTACCAGCCGTAACTGACGATTGTATAAGACAGGGAGCCGTTCCCCATTCTATTTTCCGGGGGTTGGCCCACGGTTCATTTTCGGCGATCATGCTTCCTTCTCCGGTAACTTCAAAAACAATATCTTCTTCAGCTAAACGCTTAACATTACTATTTTCATCAACCATTTTCGCAATTACAGTTACTATATCAGAACCATCTGCAATCAGATGTGTTCCGTCAAAATCAGGCTCTAAAATAAGTTTTACTTCTTTCTTAGATGGTTTTCGGATAACTGTCGCTACTACTTTGCCGTTTATAAGTCCTTCTGCAACTATCGTCTCCCCATCTTTTATTTTTGACGATCCAGCTTTCTTCAGGTCAGCCCATGTATATACATTCTTAAAAGTAACTGGCGGATGTGGTAGTTTTAAATCTGATTCATTTGCTTTGATTGTTTGGAATTCTTTTCCAAAGACCGTCAGCCTCACCTCTTCGCAATTGGTAAAAACCACCACGTCGCTTCCGGAGAAAGGGGTCATTTCGTTAGCAATATATATCATAGGGCCACTTTCGATATTTGTCACAGTTATATTCGGGTCGCGAATGCTTTGGTAAGCGTAATACGAATATTTAGGTTGGCGGAATGCATCCATAATACCACCGTAAAAAGGGTCGGGGTGATAGCCCCGGTTATGGTCAAAGGGGTGCCACAATGCACCGCCGATCATCTGTGAAGAACCTTTGTAAATCCTTTCGAGGGCGTCGAAATAGTGCATGGATTGGACCAGTTGCACCTGTTCTCCCCACGAAATACGCGCCCGGCTATTAGAGTTATGCGATGACCAATCGTCCACATTATCACCAAATTCCCTCACAAAATAAGTTTCATTATTTTTGTTTTCTGTACTATAACCATATTTTAAATCAAAAACGTCTGATCCTTCTGCCATTCCATCGCAAGCGGTAAAGCATCCCTGAAAAGGATATTCTTCATGAGTAATAGTATGAACCTTATGAGCAAAATAATCGGGGTAATCCGTTTCATTTAAAATAGGTTCCCACATAAGTACACTGGCATGATTTCGATCTCGACGAACCATGTTCCGGATATCGGAATATACCCTTTCGCCAAAAATTGAGTCATTTTTGTTCCAGAACTGCCAACCAGGGGTGGCCACAATGATGAACATGCCCAGTTCGTCGCAGGCGTCCATAAATGCCGGGTCTTGGGGATAATGAGCCGAGCGGATGATCTGCATGCCCGCATCGCGCAGTTTTTTAACGTCGCGCCAATGCAACGAATTGCTAAGGGCATTGCCAATGTATGCGTAGTCCTGGTGCCTGTTGCCCCCCAAAAGTTTTTGACCAAATGGCTTGTTGTTCAGGAAAAAACCTTCGTTTCCCCTAAACTCAATTTTCCGGATACCTATCCTGGTTCGCATGCCATCGATTATCTTACTGTTGGCAACCACCTCCGAAATAAGCGAATGAAGATAGGGATCGTTGGGCTGCCATAAATGTGGTTTTTTGATTTTGATTGTTTGGGGAACCGAATTACTGCTCTTTGCATTTATAGTGACGTCGGTGATTGCTGCCCCAACTTTATTGCCGTCAACATCTAAAATTGAAGTGGAAACACTAACTTTTTTTGGTTTATTGGTTTCATTTAAGACCTCGGTGGAAACTACAACGTCGACCATTTCGTCTGATAGGTTTTCATAATGAACAAATACACCACCACCAGCAATTTTATTTGAATAATTCGGATCGGTTATATGTACTGGGTTAGTACTGTATAACCACACATCGCGATATATGCCTCCAAAATAGTTAAAATCGAGACTGGATTGAGGTTTTCCAGGAGGATAAGTGGGGTCATCGCTGTTATCAAGCCAAACCGCAACAATATTCTCTTGCCCATCGAATTTCACTTCTTTGGTAACATCAATAATTACTGGTAAGTATCCTCCAAAATGTTCTTTTAAAAGTTTGCCATTGACCCAAACTTTGCTTTTTCCCATAATGGCTTCAAAATGGAGGAATATTTTCTGACCTTTCAGATTTTCTGGCAAATTAAAATGTTTACGATACCAAGCTTCGCCTTGGTAATTGATTCCTCCACTTGCCTCTTCGGGAAGATATTCAAGGCCGTGTGGAGTATTTACAACATTCCATGTGGAATCGTTGAAATTGGGTTTGTCGGCATTATCGGCTGCCCCTTTAAAAAACCGCCAACCTACATTAAAATTAAATACTTCGCGCCCCACATTGTCAATTTTAAAAAACCCGGCAGTAGAGAATTCTTGCCCAACTGGTTTAACAGCATAAAGCAATTCTGAAAAAAATATTAATATGACTATAATGGTAAAAATCTGTTTCATAATTAATTCACTATTTATAAGATTATATAATGTCCATAAAATTCTACGCTAATTCGTTGTATTTAAAACTATAGCTGTTACTGAAGTTCCTGTGAGTTCGAAATTTAAAATTTTGTTATCAATCGGGGCTATGGAAGTATCTATTAATTTGTAAGTTGGGTCTGTATCATACGGGCCAGTGCCTTTGTAACTCCAAACTTGGTTAATCCGAGAATAGTTTTGTAATGAATTTATTGCTACATCTATTTTTTGGGAACTACTTCAATGCTATATTCGTTTTATACATAAATACTACAAAGGAATCATAAAGTTCCAGTCCTGGCTCCAACTACCATTGGCCGATTTTTGAACTACCTGAACACCATTCAGAATGAGTTATCCAACTTTACCAACGCTTCAAATTGTTTTCACGGAGTTCGTTTTATAAACCAGGAAGCCTAAATCTGTTATGACTTGTTTCTGGTAAATTTCCGGGAACTTACCTCATACCAGAAATTATCCACGTTGAACATTATTTTCCGCTTCGTTCCAATTCATTCTCTTTTTGCACCACCACCTTTGAAATCATTTCCAACGGCCAGTTCGTTTCATCCGGGTTCGCTATTTTATTAACGTTGGCGATTGAAAAGTAAATACTTCTGATGGCGTCCGTGCCCCTGCCATTAGCTCCGACAGTTCTTTAACTACTTCAGGATGTTGAGCCGCAACGTTGTTTTGTTCGTCTGGGTCGCTGGCAATGTTGTACAGTTCCACGGTGGTTTTTGCCGGGTCGAATACATCGTAATTTACCAGTTTCCAGTCGCCTTTGCGTAGCGCTTTTCGGCCTCCATGTTCATGAAACTCCCAATAAAGGAAGTTATGAGTTTTTTGACCCCCAGCTCCCAGCAATGTCGGCAAAAACGAAATGCCATCAATATTTTCAGGTGTCTTTATTCCGGCCACATCGGCAAGGGTGGGCATTACATCCCAAAAGGCCGAGGGTAAGTCGGTTTTTGAATTAGCCTTTATTTTACCCGGCCACCAGGCGACCATTGGCTCGCGGATTCCGCCTTCGTACAAGTCGCGTTTGTAGCCCCGAAATGGTCCGTTGCTGTCGAAATAATCTGGGTCGGCGCCACCTTCCTGGTGAGGACCGTTGTCGGAGCTGAACATTACGATTGTATTTTTATCCAATCCCAACTCTTTCAGCTTATTCAACACTTCGCCAACTTGTTTGTCGAGCAAAGTAACCATCGCTGCAAACGCTGCATGACCTTCAGGTTGCGAGCCGTAAGCTCCATTTCTGAAACCCATATTGCCGGGTTCTGCACCCTTAAAACTGTTCTCGGGCAAAAGCTTCCCTTTAAATTTCCTCATGTATTCTTCAGACAGAAGTAATTCTGCATGGGGAATAACGTTTGGATAGAAAAGAAAAAACGGTTTATCCTTGTTCTTTTCGATGAACTGTAAAGCCCTTTGATGTATTAATTCGGGCGCATAGGTTCCAAACTGATCACCACTGTTACCTTCCAATACCACTTTCTGCTGATTGTTCCAAAGGTGTGATGGATAATAATTGTGTGCTATCCTTTGGCAGTTGTAACCGTAGAATTCGTCGAATCCCTGCATGTTGGCATCGCCTTCGGAGCCAGGATAACCCAATCCCCACTTGCCAAAACCTCCAGTTGTATAACCCGCTTCCTTTAGCATTTCTGCAACCGTGTATGTTTCTGCAGGCATAGGCCATTGTCCTTCAGGATTCCACTCCTTGTTCCCACGAATGGGGGTGTGCCCAGTGTGGAGTCCTGCCATCAAAGAAGATCGCGAGGGAGCACAAACAGTACATCCGGCATAGTGCTGGGTAAAAATCATTCCTTCGCGCGCCATCCGGTCGAGATTTGGGGTGTTAAAACGCTTTTGCCCCAAAATACTCAAATCTCCGTACCCCAGATCGTCGGCTAATATGTAAACAATGTTGGGTTTTTCTTTTGCAGTTACAAAAAAACCGTTGAAAAAAATAAAAACAAAATTTAATAGCCTCATAATATTCATATTACAAGTTTAGCTTTATGACCAATCCTGGAACCGAAACATCTCCTTTATCGCCAGCTGACGTACCAATTTTATCAATCAGTGCGCCTGAAATTGAAAGTGTATTTCCATCAATTTTAACTTTTGATCGGATATCGGTGGCTGATTCTGCGAGTAAATCCTGAGCCCATACATTTTTAGGTTTTATTGTTTCTGGAAACTCTATGACTAACTCATCATAGTGTCCAAAAATACCAATTGGCTGAGTTACATCCTTAATTTGAATGGTCACTTTCGCCCTTGGATGAAACCAGTTATCTTCAGGACGAACACGTCCTTCGGTTGCTAAACATACAGGTCCGTTTGGATAAGTTGTAGCCATAACATAAGGAGGCTCCCCATTTATTTCAACAATAGGCAATGGCATGTTTCGGGACATAATTGCAGGAGCACTTTGGTAAACCATTTTACCGTAAGTAGCTTTGTTCCAGGTATCCCATTTTGTGTATTCACAATAATCAATTAATTCTTTTTCAGATGAGTTATAGGTTCCAATTCCGGCCGGAAATGCAGGAGCAATACGCGACCATCTTCCAAAACGTTCAACTTCGTTCATTCGTCCCTGCATGTGTCTTTTTCCTGACAATTGGTGATGAAGGTCTTTACCCTCAAGCGTCCTTTCCATATAGTTTGGATGGCGTTTGCTTGCCACCAAACAACCAAGTGCTGCTGCAGCATTACAATCGTCCTGAAGATTTAAGATTGAACGATATTGGGATTGATTTTGCGTTTGTTTTAAGATATCGTGTGCACGACGTAAAGTAGTAACCGACATCAATAGTGGGGAAGCGTCATACGTCCTGAAAACATCAGAATTTTGCAGTACCCGTAACATATCAGATTGGTTGTCTCCTCCAATATCATAGGAAGAAGGGTACTCTTTCTGATCGGCGATATCCCACCCCGGATTAATATTGCCAGCAGGCGTTACATATTCGAGTGCTAATTCAGGAAAAATCTTTTCCTTGATTTTAAAACACCAGAAGTTTTCTATTTCACCCCCATCAATTTTCCAGTATTTTATTCCGGCATATTTTGACCATTCAACAAAGGTTTGGGCAGTTATTGAATCAATTGTTCCCCTAACCCAAATTCCCAACCCGCCCCAACCATTGCTAATGATTTCTTCGTTAAAAAGACGTAACGATTCCTGTGGCTGAGCATCAGCGTATTGCGGAAAGTCTCGCGGATCGATTTGCAGAGAAAAAAAGGGTAAAGCGCCAGGTACAGTTCGTTCCGATTGTTCTTTAGTGTCCCAGCCATGGTCGATTAAGAAATACCAGTCGCTCCGTCCACGCGGAAGATAATTGGTTACCCATCCATCTTTTTTATTGAATAGATGATCGTATGTTAATTCCTCACGGGCTGCCGGATTTGTTATTTCCTCCAAGTCCGTAATTTCACCTCCCCGTTGAATCCAATAATTTTGGGCATACCATGTACACCAGTAATTCGGAGATTTGGACGGTTCGGAAGGTACTAAATTTATAGTCACGTCATGCTGGTTGGTACAAGAAAACAATACTACAGAAATCATTAGATGAAAAACAATTTTTTTCATGATATTAATTTTTTACTTAAAAATCTAATATTAATTTTTTGTTCCGTAAATACTCCGGTTTGTGGACATTACTCTATTTTTCAATTGAATAACCTGCTGTTTTTTTATACATTTCTTCCAATGTCCAGACTTTTTTAGCGCTATGGGATGCATTGTTTTCAGGTTTTTCGGGATAAAATTTTAGCACTTCAACATTTTTTACATTTGATGATATTCGCATGGCTGGTAAGTTTGAGGCAGTACTTTTTATCGTAATGGACTGAGTGTTTAAATTTCCGGAGGTTACTGTAAGAGTAATATCGCCAGGCACGTTGGTGGATTGAACAATAACCTGAGCTTTGCCGTGGAATGCCCTTCGAATTGGTAATTTGTCCGCTTCGTGACTGCCAGGATTTCCATTTCCAACTCCCAAAATATTACCGGGGCCAGTTAAGCTAAAACGTAGGAGGTTATTGGCATCGGGACATTCAATATTGTTTTTGTCGCGAATGGATATATCGAAAACTACAACATCCTGTTCATCGGCTTCTATATTTTTACAATTAGCTTTAATATTTATAATTGAAGGGTTGCCGGCAGTAGTCATACTCGCGGTGTCAACTTCTTTCCCGTCACGGAAACCTTTTGCTAAAAGAGTACCTTTTTTATAGGGAACTTTCCACTCGATATGTTTGTATTTGGGCATGGTCTTTTTCCCAAGCGAATTGCCATTTAACAGCAATTCAACTTCGTGGTAGTTGCTGTAAACCCAAACGTCTATTGTGTCCTTTCCCGAACCTTCCCAGTTCCAATGCGGCAGTATATGCAATACATCGTGGTTACTCCACCAGGCTTCGAAGAAATAGCTCAAATCTTTTCTGAACCCACAAAGATCCAATATCCCAAAATCGCACGATACATTTGGCCATCCATAAGGGGTAGGCTCACCTCGGTAATCGAAACCGGTCCAGATAAAAGTTCCGGCCAATTTTTGCATATTCATGGTAAAGTCCATAACCTCTTCGGCACTCTGCCCCCAACTCACTGCTTTTCTATCATAGGAACTTGCCACTTTTCGTTTTGAATCTGTTTTATACTCTCCTCGTGTAGTAAGCATACTGGCTGATTCGGAAGAAAAAATGGGCTTCCCATGAGTAATGTTTCCCAAAATCTGACCAGTACCATAATTGTACCCAACGACATCGACTTCCTTTGCTACCAGACCATTGGTTTCTCCGTTAAATGCCATTGTTACCGGACGTCGTTGCAAATCCAGTAAGTTGGCTATTCGCCGCATTTTCTTTACTATTTCGACAGCTTTTAAATCGCCTTGAAGCGTTTCTTCGTTTCCTAAACACCAAGCGAAAACACTCGGTGCATTACGCTTCATTTTCACCATTCGTTCGAACATTTCAATTTGATCCGAAAAACCACTAAAATGTCTGGTTTCGCCAAGCAATAAAAAGCCCATTTCGTTACACAATTGAATGAGCTCCGAGCCAATTGGGTGATGTATTCGTATTCCATTTACTCCCAGTTCTTTCAGTTTTTCTAACCGATAACGCCATAATGCATCCGGTACTGCAATACCAACACCAGCATGATCCTGATGCAGGCATACCCCCTTAATAATTTCCTTTTTGCCATTTACGAGAAATCCATTTATGGTATCGAAAGTAAATGATCTAAAACCTATTTGGTTTGTTATGCCATCAATTACAATGTTATCCTGTATGAGGTGCGTTTCAAAATTGTATAAATTCGGATTTTCGGGTGTCCATAGCAAGAGGTTTTCAACTGGCATTTTCAGGCTTAATATCCGTTTTTCGCCGGCAGATATGATTTCAGGCAAACCCTTCAGGCTTTTTAATCTATTACCCTTAGCATCGGCTAACCGGATTTCGGGTGTAATCAATTGCGATTTTTCGCCTTCATTGCTCACTTCAATCTTTACTTCTACACTTGCTTTGGTAAATGTGCTATCCAATTCAGGATTGATCGCTACACCATACGATGGAATATATACCGAAGCACATTTTTCAAGCCATACATGACGGTAAATACCACCGCCTTCGTACCACCATCCCTCGAAGCCTTCTTTGGTGTTTACCCGAACTGCAATAACATTTTCTGCACCATAGTTCAAGGCTTCGGTAATATCCACCGAAAAACCGGTGTAACCCGAGCGATTAAATTTAACTTGAAACCCGTTCACAAAAACATAACTGAAACAGCTAATTCCATCGAATGTGAGGATAAACCGTTTTCCTCTGTCGGCAGATGAAACCTTAAAACCCCTGCGATACCATCCAATGTTAGTAGCCAAAGAACCATTCACATTTGATGCAACAGAATCGATAGAAGTTTCAACCATAAAGTCGTGAGGCAGGTTGATGCCTCTCCATGTTGAATCGTTGAAATTAATGGCAGCCGGAGTTCCGCCATCGCCACCTCCCTTATAAACATCGTTAGTGTATCCTTCGATGTCACCCAAATGAAATTTCCAGCCCAAATCGAGTGAAAGTTTTTCGCGTGGCGCCAAAGCCGATTCTGCATAACCATATCCGCCTTGGAAAATTAACCCGATTAACAAGGTGAAAATTCGCAGCTTTTTTGCCAATTTATAATTAATCATATTTTAAGTAGTATTTCTTTTCCAGAGAGAAGAATAAAAAATCCTGACTAATACCTTAAAGTATAGAGAAATAATATGCTTTTTGCGAGGGAAAGAGAATGGGAAAAGTCAAAGAATTCAAATCATTTTAAAACAGAGCATATAAAGTGATTTGACATTCAGAATTTTACCATATAATTGGCAAGGAATAACCACAATGGCAATTATCGAACTGAATTGCCATCATGGTTACTTCTTATTTTTCTAATTATTGCTTTGTATTACCTGCGAAAGCTCCGTTTTGAACAATATTGGGGTTTTTATCCACTTCTTCTTGTGGAATTGGCAAAAACCAACCAAAATTTGAATCCAGATTAAAGTTTATTGCTTCGGGGTAATTGGCATATGAAAATGTTCTGGATAATACAATCTTACGATTGGTATTATCAGTTTTAACTGTTCCGTCTGCATTTAAACTATATACGTAATCGATCTTAACAGCCTTAGGTATCTCCGTAAAGTTCGATTTGTCTTTCCACCTTAGACAATCGTAATAATAAATGAACTCAAACGAAAGTTCAGTTCTGCGTTCTTTCCTGATTTTAGCGCGCATTGTTTCTTTTGTCAAACCACTTAAAGGAGGTAATCCGGCACGGGCTCTTACTGCATTTACTGCCGTATATACAGATGCATCTGGACCGGTTGCTTCGTTTTTTGCTTCGGCATATCCTAATAATACCTCTGCATAGCGGATTAAGATAAGATTAGTACCATTTTTTGGCATTCTAGCCCAAGCGCTATATACCAAATCGCCACTTGTATTAATTCCTTTACACAGATAATATCCGGTTTGCGAGCTGTTATTGTCCTGATTGTCTGCTCCTTTAATTAAGGTTCCCTTTCCATCGCGTCCGCTTCCGGATTCCAGGCGTTTACCAAAAAATACTCCCTGGTCGTACTGAACTGTTGCATAGAACCTTTTATCCCTGTTTGCATAAGGATTTTGAGCATCGTAAAAGGTTGAGGTTGGGTCGCTCCAAGCTTTGCCATCGAGCAATTCGAATTGATCAACCAGATTTTGGGTTGGATTACCCGCATTATATCCGTTTTGTGAAGCTGAAAGAGCCTGAGCATTACCTATATAATCAAATTCAGGAAATTTAAATTGCACATCCAATATGACTTCCTTATTGTTCTCATTTTCAAGCAAAAATAAAGATGTATAATCGGGATATAGGCTGTAGTTTTTATCCATAATTGAATTATAGGTATTAGCAGCATCACCCCACCTTTCTGCAAACAACTGAATCCTGCCCTTCAAAGCTAAAGCTGCACCACTTGTTACCCTTCCGGTATTGGTTTTATCCCATGACACAGGAAGTACTGCGGCGGCTTCATCCAAATTTTTAACCATAAAATCAACACATTCTTTGTATGAATTCCTTGGCAAATTTACTTCTTCGTTGAGACCAATTGGATGGTCAACTATAATTACGGCACCAAATAAGCGGGTTAAAACATGGTACTCATATGCGCGTATTACCTTCGCTTCAGCCAATAATTTATTCAGACGATCTGATTTATTTTCAGTTTCAGTCAGGTTTTTAATGACCACATTGCATGCCCGTATTTCCTTATAGCACACTTTCCATATACTACTTTTATCTCCGTCCCAGGGAGCTCCATGCAAATTAAAATCCGCAGTCCAATATCGTGTGCCTGAATTTGCATCACCAGCAGTCCATCCTTTTTGTTTAAAAGAGTGAGAAGGAGCCCATAATACACCATTGAGGGCATTGTTGGTATATGCTTCCCATTCGTGAAAGGCATCGTCGGGTGAAAGATATACATACAACTGATCGACTGCTGTTACTGCTAAACTGGGATCTTTCCAGAAGTCGGCATCCGAAAATTGATCCAGTGGTTTTTTATCTAATATGTCCTCGTTGCAGCCGGCAACGAATAATGACATTACCAGAAATAGTAAATATTGATATTTTCTCATTTGTTTTTCCTCCTTTAATTAAAATGTAAGATTAAGCCCTACGGTATATACTTTTGCCTGTGGATAGAATTTCCCCGCTGAATGGTATGCTTCAGGATCAAAATCTACAAGCTTATCTTTGGTCCATGTAAATAAATTTTGACCAGACACATAAATCCGAAAGCCTTCAATCTTAATATTTGAAAGCAAGGCACGATCAAAGTTATAACCAATTTGAAGTGTTTTTAACCTCAAATAGCTACCATCTCTTAACCAATAGGTTGAAGCTTTCGTATTATTGCCGGTAGGAGCACTTGTTATGCGAGGATAACGTGCATTTGCATTGTTATTCTCTGATGTCCAGCGTTCGTCGATTTGCCATTGCTGAATACCACCGCCATTATCAAAAGCATTTGCAAGGGCGCTTCCAACCATGTAATCTACTCGGGTAGCCCCCTGAAAATTCAGGGTCAAATCAAATCCTTTGTAATCAGCCCCCATATTTATACCATAAATAATTTCAGGAATACTTGAATAACCAATTTTTGTTTCATCATAGGAATCTATAATTCCATCAGCAACACCTTTTGGCCCATTAATGTCTTTGTATTTAATGTCGCCAGGCTTAATGCCACCACCCTGTTTGGGGGCTTCTGTAATTTCAGAATCACTGGTAAACAATCCATCAGAAATTAAACCATAATATGCGTTTAACGGATTGCCAGTCTTTCTTCGAATAGGATCATTCAAAGTCCCAATAGCCTCAGAAAGTTCAATGGCTTTATTCTTTGCATAAGTAAATACAAAATTGGCATTGTAGTTAAATTCACCAATCTCATTCTTATGCCCTATTGTAAGTTCAATCCCTTTATTTTCAACAATACCGATATTTTCGTCTGGTAAGTTAATGCCAATTATTGATGATGTTTTTTGAGTGGGTCGAAGAATGTTGTCAGTTCGTTTAAAGAAGTAGTCGGTTTCAAAGGACAACAGACCTTTCCATAATGAACCTTCTAAACCAACATTAGTTGAGGTTGCAGTTTCCCATGTTATATCTGGATTTGGCAAACGCGATTCTCTAAAAGTCTGAACAACTGCTCCTCCAAATGAATAAGGAAAAGATCCTGCACCATAGCTTGCCAGGTATTGAAAATCACCAACACGGTCATTGCCAGCTTGCCCCCATGAACCGCGAAGTTTAAGGTTATCGATACTTTTGAAATTATCTTTTATAAAGCTTTCTTCAGACAGTCTCCAACCCAAGGCGAAAGAAGGGAAGAATCCCCAGCGTTTATCGGGCGCAAATTTCATTGACCCATCGTAGCGGAAATTTCCTTCAAACATATATTTTCCTGAGTAATCGTAAGTTAAACGTCCAACATAGCCCTTGCGTGCCCCTTCAAAAGCGCTCCCATTGGTTGATTGTCCGTCTTGTGGGCCGGCAAAAAGTTGGTCAATTGAGCTTGAGAGATAATTGATTCGACCTGCTACTAAATAGTTACTGTTCCACTCAGTTTGATTATAAACCAACAAAGCCCCGATGTTATGTTTTTCAGAAACAGTACGTTTATAACCCATCTGGAATTCAAGTTGTTTATTGGAAGAAAAATTTGCTCTCTCAGATAGCGAGGGTTTAATTGTAGGAGGAACTTCCTCATAAACACCGTTTGCACGGTCTACCATTCTCCATGTAGTAAACGGTGTATACCACACCTTATAATGTTCCGCCATATAATCATAAACTCCAATTGCTTTGAATGATAATCCAGGTATATAAGATGGATTATATTCGAATTTTAATGAGCCATTGAAATCATTACTCTTTCTCAATCCACCTCCACCAAGTTCATTAGCTGCAACAGGGTTTCTACCAGATACAAACTTGCCATCCGGAGTTCTTACTGGAATAATAGGTATATTTTGTGCTACGCCTTCTAAAAAATCTGAAGTATTTCCTCCGGGTGATTTTTTATTACTGCTATAACCATATAAATCAAATGAAACTTTTAAATCCTTGGTAATTTTCGCATCAATATTAGCACGGGTATTGTACTTTTTAAAGTCGGTTTGACTAAAGAAACCATCCTGTCTGAAGGTTCCTAAAGATATGTAATAGCTCACATTTTCATTTGCCCCTGATACTGCAAGGTTGTTTTGCGATTGTATGGGATCTGGTTTAACAAGTTCATCCCACCATTGTGTATTGGGGTAATTTGGATTATTACCTGCCTCGTATTTTGAAATTTCGTCGGCCGAAAATGATTCTGGTTTGCCTTCGTTTCGAGCTGCTTCATTATACATTCGTGCATAATCTGCCGAACTTGCAAATTGAGGTGTGCGCGTTGGTTTTGAAACACCATAATAACTGGTATAATTGATTGTTGGCTTACCAAGTTTACCACGTTTTGTGGTTACCAAAATTACTCCATTAGCACCCCTGGAGCCATAAGGTGCTACAGCCGAAGCATCTTTAAGAACAGTTACGCTTTCAATATCGTTGATGTCAACTATATTTAAATCCCTGTCGGGTATCCCATCGACAACAATAAGCGCGTTATTGTTACCGGTAGTACTTACTCCTCGTACATAAATTGTTGAAGCATCAACACCAGGTTCTGCGTTGTTATTTCTTACAATTAATCCAGCAGCTTTTCCAGAAAGTGTATTAGAAACGTTGGCAACTGTAGCTTTACGTATCTCATCGGCTTTAACCACAGAAACAGAGCTGGTTAAGGTTCCTTTCTTTTGCGTTCCATAGCCTATAGCAACTACTTCATCAATTCCAATGGCTTCTTCGGTAAGAGTTATATTAATAGATGTCTTACTACCCACCGCTATTTCCAAAGTTTTCATCCCCACGAACGAAAACTGCAAAGTCGCATTGGCTGGAACATTAGTAATCGAATAATTCCCATTCGCATCAGTAATTGTTCCGGTTGTTGTACCTTTTACTACCACTGAAACTCCCGGTAATGGTGAACCAGATGAATCGGTTACTTTACCTGAAACCGATTTTTGCTGATTAACAGTGTTCGAAACAACTTCAGGAGTATCCATATTTTTACGAATAATCACCTGACGGTTGTAAACATCATAGCTCAAATTCTGGCCAGAGAGAATTTTGTCCAGAATTTCATTGATGGTTGCGTTCCTTACATCAATATTTACCTTAAGCTGATCGTTCATTTCACCGTTTTTATACAGAAAAATAAACTCACTTTTTCCTTCAACCTCATTCAAAACATCTTTGATTGTTGAACCGGTAAGTTTGAGACTAAGTTTTGTTGACTGTGAATAGCTGTTGGCAGCCACCATCATCACAAAACACAAAGAGAATAAAATAGTTAATTTCATAATTCTCCATAATTGTTTTCGACTATCCCAAATGGGAAAGCCGGTTAATAACTTTTTTTTCATAAATTTGAAATGTTTAATAGTTACTAAAACTGGTTCATACGCTGAATCAAGTTGAGGCCGGACGATGTTAGCAGCATTTTCCGGCTTTTTGCTTTATTCGATTACGTACTCTACCGTATTTATTTTCTTTATTTCGGCATGACTAACTTTACTTATATATTCAAAAACTTCAGGCATTCCTGCATTTAGATCAAGTTTCCCGGTAATCCGTTCTTTCCCTATTTTCGGATTTTTCAACTCAAGACTAATATTATAAAATCGTTCCACCTTTGTAATCAGGGAATTCAATTCCTCTCCTTCAAAGTTTAAAAGACCTTCTTTCCATATTGTATATAATTCGTGTTTCGTTTCGCGTACCTGAATCCCATTTCCATCTTTTTTGAAAACTGCAATCTGGTTAGGCCTTAATTCAACTTTGGTATCAAAATATCCGGCATCGTTTTCTTCCATCCTGATTTTGCCTTCTTTCAGTACTGCCGACACAAAATCATCATCAGGATAAGATGAAACATTGAAACTTGTACCTAAAACCCGAACCGAAACTGTTGATGTTTTTACCAGAAATGGTTTTTTGGGATTGTGCGCCACCTCAAAATAGGCTTCACCAATAAGGTAAACCTCACGGCGATTTTTCGAAAACTGACTCGGAAAAATGATTCGGCTTCCGGAATTTACCCAAATCCGACTTCCGTCGGATAACTTTACCCGAGCTTTTTTACCGAAAGGAACTACTAAAACTTCAGGAGTTTCATCGTCGGTATTTTCATTGCTATTGATTTGTTCGCCGTTGATGTTAATCTTACCCGGGACTGAAAAGTCAAACTCAACTTCCTCACCTCTGATGGGATGACGTGACCCATCAGCCAAAAATAATGTTGGATTCTGATTGGCATTTTTCAGGAATATATCTTCGGTAAGTTTCAGATTGAATGAGTGGCGGGATTGATTGATATAAACCAAAGTGCCAAGGACTAAAACAGCAACAGCAATTGCAGCATATTTAAGTATCGACATCGAAAACTTTACGGTAGGTTTGGGTTTTCGGCTTTTAAGCATTTGGGTAAGCGTAGTTTTGAAAAGCTGATCTTTCCGCTCATCTGAAATCATTTCGGGAGGGAATGACAATAAGCGCAGTTCTTTGCGCAGTTTTAGCATTTCATTTTTTTCTTCGGGATTTTGCGCCATGTATTGGGCAAAGTGGGCATCTGTTTCGGCTGTGGGTCTGAAAACCCATTCAATAAAAAGTGAATCTTCAATATATTTTTCCAGAATATCCATCATCGAGATTAATTTCTCTATAATGGAAGCTGCAACGAAAAAGTGGACATGAAAATTGAAAAATATTTTCAGGGTCTGAAACAGATCGAAAATAAATTAAGAATTCGGTTGGCGAGATTGATACGCAGATGTTCGATAATCCGGTAAACCTGCTTCTTGGCCGAATCGGGTCGCACCCCAAGAAGTTCGCCTATTTCAATATAGCTTAGGTTGTTGTAAAATTTCAGATAAAGTATTTCGCGCTGACTGGCATTCAATTCGGCCAGAGCATTTTTTACGACTTTAATTCTTTCCTCTTTGAAATCTTCATTTTCGTAATTATCCAGCTCTAACTCGAACAAAAATGCTTTGGTTAGATTACCTTCCAGATTAGTGAACCGGTTTTCCTTCTTTATTTTGTGAAAAATAATTCGTCTCAAAGCAGTCAGTAGATAAAACTCCAGATTTTCGGGGTTCTTCAGATTTTTCCGGTGGGTATAAATTTCGAGGAACAACTCCTGAATGCAATCGTCAAGAAGATCGAACCCCGGAGCAAGTTTTGATCCGTAAGCATACAGATTTGAAAGAAAACCATCGTAGATCAATTGAAACGCATTCAGATCGCCTTCTTTAAATCTTTTCCAAATTACCGACCAATCTTCTGATCTTTTTTTCATCTGGGCCGTTTAAAATAACCAATTAATATCGGTTCAAATGTAGTAAAATTTGATTGGGAGGGTATTTGTAAGACGTGGTGAAAAACTATTAAACATTTTTTTGTAAATTATATTTCGGGTTTAGCTGGTTACAAAATCGAGATTCTCCGTCTAAAAATAAACTTGAAATGGTATACTAAAATATAAGAATCCAAGTTTTATTAGTGATTGGATTTTAATAATTCACAAAAACTATCGGTATTCCGAACTAATCAATCAATTCCCGGTAGGTACTTTGGAGAGGCTGTCACGAAAGTGTTCAGCCTCTTTTTCTTTTATTTATCGGCTCAAAACCAATTTGCGAACAAATATCTTGTCTTCCGAAGTTATCCTGACAAGGTACAACCCAACGGGCAAATCGGCTACATCTATTCTATTGTTTGCCTGAATGTCAGAGCTGTTTTTCACCAGCAAACCGTTCATATTTATTATAGAAACATCCGATATAGTTGTCCCCTGATAGTTTTCAAAAGTGACAAACCGATTCGCCGGATTGGGATAGATTTTCAGTTCATTACTACTGATCGGTCGAATCTCCTGAATTGTTGCTACTTTCAGAATTATACTTAAATTCAGGTCACCTCCATTGCTTTTTATTCCAATATGAACTGAATCATTGGAATGTTGCAGTGGTTTATAATAGACTGAAAATGTATAATCTTCAGACCCCTTAAGTTTCCTTTTCAGGTCAAAATTGCTCGAAAATTCAGCTCCTTCAGGAAGTGTTACCGAACTAAACTTTAGGGTATCGTTGGCGCGGTTAGTCAAGGTAACTTTTAGTGTATCAGCTTTCCCATATTGAATGGTTCCCTTCTTAATTCCGCCATTTGAAACGAGCATCAAGCGTGGTGCAAGAATTGAAGTTGTTTTTAACGATGCACTTTTCCATGTATTTATGCCACCACTCATCTCGTAAACTTCAGCAAAATTTAAATTTTTCATTAGTGCAAAAGTTGGAGCACTTCTTCCTCCGGATTGGCAATGCAGCAGGTAAATTTTATTTTTTGGTAGTGCTGTAATTTGTGCAGCAAAATCGCCATCATAAAAATTTCTGCAAATGGAGCCTTCTAAATGATCTGACAACCAAACTGATGGAGTACGAACATCCAGAATGACAAAATCGGGATTTTTTGCATTGGCTTTGACTAGGCTATCACATTTTATTGCCGAGATTGTTTTGTATTTACCGGCTGAAGATGCGTCAATTGGTGCAAAACAAAATCCGGCCAGCGCCACAGACAGGATCAAAAAAGCATAAATCTTCATTCGAAAAATTTAATTCTGATTAGCGTTACTATTTTACAGCTTTCAGCCAGGCCTCAGCCATTAACGCACTACCAGCCATGGTCGGATGAACTCCATCTCCTGTCCAATATTTGCCGGGAGCATATTTCTGAGCCTCATCGAAAATACTCTGATAAGGAATAAATACAGCATTGAATTCATCTGCCAGTTTTAACGCAGCTGCCCGGTATCCATCAAAAGCCGGATACCATTTTTCGGTTACCGCAGAACAACCTAAAACCGCAAAAGGCTCACCAATAATCAAGTGCACTTCAGGAAGCATTTTTTTTGTCAGAATAAGCAATTGCCTGAAATCCTGCTCATAGCGCTCCACAGTCCCGTCATATTTGCCATCGAGCGTGTGCCAAAAATCGTTTACCCCAATTAAAATACTGATAACCTTAGGCTTAAGGTCGAAACAATCTTTCTGCCAACGATCGGCCAACTGGTAAACTTTATTTCCACTTATTCCGCGGTTATAAAATAATAATCCTTTTGCAGCATATTCGTTCAACAGATGGGCACCGGCAAGGAAAGCATAACCTCCACCGAAAGACCCTTGCGAATTGGATAACTGTTTGGTTTTTTCGCGACCTGCATCAGTAATTGAATCGCCCTGAAACAAAACAACATCACCAGTTTTCAGCCCACTGATCAATCCTTTCTTTTTCTTCTGATTTATTGGCATAGCAGCCGAAAGTATTTCGGGTATAGCAGCAAGCCCGAAAGTAGTTGCTGCAGCATTTCTTAAAAAGTTACGTCTGTTAATATTCATATTTTCAGATTTTAGGTATAGCATGAAGAATGAAGTCTACACGATTTTTTAGCGGTAATAAAGGTAATTCAATTACCTGATAATTCAAGTCAGTATAAGTGGCCAAAACTGCCTGATGAATTTTCACAGCTTCATCAAAAGATTCAGTCCGGATAGGATCATTTTCAAATATTTCGGACCATGGCGGTGTTACAAAAACCTGTGGTGCATAGCGATAAATTCGGGAGCTTTCGAGCAAAATTTCTGGCGTACCGAAACCTTTGTAGCGGGAAAAAGCTAACTGATCTGGTATTCCGCGGTCAGCAAAAGCAAATGAATTCCCGGGAACGGAATCGAAAAAAGCAATCCGCCGCTTTAAAACTTCCTGCTGAAACAATTTTGGATTTTTCCAGGGAAGTATGTTACCTCCTGATTCTTGCTGAGATTGAATCAAATCGCGGGCGAACTCGCCAGAGCATAAATATCCCAATTTGCGGAGATCATTAATCAGCTCAGTTTTGCCAAATCCGGGGCCACCGGTAATAATATAGATTTGCTTTTGTTGAATCATTTTCAATTTCAATTTTATAAAACTACAGAATATTCACTCGAATAACTTCCTGAAAACCATCATTTATTAAATTTTCATTAACAATCACCAACACAGCAATTGATTTTCAGACAATTAGATACTTAGTCATGTTTAAAGAAAGTAGCGATTAAAATAAAAATATACATTTGCAGCACTAACCGTGTCCGTACACGGTTTTTAAAATTCAAATTCCGTGTCCGCACACGGATCAATTTTAAAGCAGAACAAAATGAAACGAGTCATGAAGAAACATCCTTGCACAAGAGGGAAACGATAATGGCGAGTTCCCTGTCTGCCGACAGGCAGGCACCTGGCAAATAAAAAATAAATTATACACAGATGAAATTAAATCGTAAAACAGCAACTCAGACGAAAGTTTATCCAACACGAGTTCTTCAATTTGGTGAAGGTAATTTTCTACGTGCCTTTACCGACTGGATTCTAGACAAAATGAATAAGGACATTGACTTCAATACCGGGATTGATGTGGTTCAGCCTCTGCCTAATGGAATGGCGGAAATGTTGAATGATCAGGATGGATTGTATCATGTGTATCTCAAAGGGATTAAAAATGGTCAACCGGTAAAGGAATATTCGCTGATTGATTGTATTAATGTGGGTATCAATCCATATACCGAATTCGAAAAATACGAGCAATCGTACCTGAATCCTGCTCTTCGTTTTGTATTCTCGAATACGACAGAAGCCGGTATCACAATGGACGAAACCGACTCGCTGGACATGCAGCCGCAAAAATCTTTTCCGGGGAAAGTGGCTTCATTACTTTACAAGCGGTACCAAGCATTTGATGGTGCAAGCGACAAAGGCCTGATCTTTTTTGCCTGTGAACTGATCGACAAAAACGGTGATACACTCAAGAAATTTGTGCTTCAACATGCTAAAAACTGGAAACTTGGTGACGAATTTATCAACTGGGTAAATCAGTCATGCGCTTTCTGCAACACGCTGGTTGACCGCATCGTTCCCGGATTTCCAAAGGATGAAATAAAAGAAATCCACAAAGAAATTGGCTTTGAAGACAATCTGGTTGTGGTGGGCGAATACTTCCACTTCTGGGTAATCGAAGCTCCGGAATGGGTTCAAAAGGAATTTCCGGCTGAGAAAGCTGGGCTGGATGTTAAATTCGTGAAAGATATGACCCGCTTCCGCGAACAAAAAGTACAGGTTCTGAATGGTTGCCATACCGGAAGTTATGCGGTTTCGTACCTAAGTGGACTTGAAACGGTGCGCGAAGCTTTCGAAAATCTGGAAGTTGGAAATTTTATGAAAGAACTGGTTTACGATGAGGTATTACCGGTTTTGGATGGCACTGAAAAGGAACTTCAGTCGTTTGCGCATAAAATTCTGGAACGTTTCCGGAATCCATATATCCGTCACCTTTGGCAAAGTATTGCGCTGAATGCAATGTCGAAATGGGAAACCCGCAACTTACCAAGTTTGCTCAATTATTATGAAACCCATCAGATGTTACCGCAAAAACTCGTATTTTCACTGGCAGCTATGATTGCCTATTTCAAAGGTGAAGCTGATGGAGTAAGCTACCAAATACAGGACGACCAGTGGATTCTGGATTTTTACAAGCAAGCCTGGACTGAATGCGATGGACGTCCAATATCAATTCAGAAATTAGTCGAAAAAGTGTTGAGCCTCGAAAAGATTTGGAAACGCAACCTGAACGATGTTCCTAACCTGACCATCTCGGTAACTTGTTACCTATTTTTAATTGAACAGGTTGGTATGAAAAAAGCTGTAAAAGCTGTGCTGAGCGAAAATAACCCATTGATGAAGATTGGGTAAAGCAGGTAGACCGGAGACGGAAGACCGAAATACCGCCCCCTATGTAGCTTGTTTCCAGAGTGGTGTGTTTCCTGAGTAGTGAAGCGTATCGAAGGAAAGCCAGTCGAAGGAAAGCGTATCGAAGGGAGCCCAATCTTGAAATTTGGAACTTGAAACCTGGAACTTAAGTATATGTCAAAATTTATAAAACTCAACCCGAACGATAATGTCGCGGTTTGTCTGGAAACCGGACAAAATGGAGAAACTGTAACTGTTGAAAACCACCAATTGATATTGGTTGACGATATACCCGTTGGGCATAAAGTTGCTTTGCAAGCGATTGCTGTCGATGCTGATGTTATCAAATACGGAGCTCCGATTGGTCACGCCATAGCTCCTATAGAAATTGGGAATCATGTCCATACGCACAACCTGAAAACGAATTTATCGGGAACAATTACCTATTCGTTTAACCAAAAACTGAACGAGATAAGGTATGCAAAACGCGACCTGACTTTCAATGGCTACAAACGCAGCAATGGAAAATCCGGAATCCGCAACGAAATTTGGGTTGTGCCAACGGTAGGTTGTGTAAACGGACAGGCACAGCAAATCATCAATCGTTTTCAGAAAGAAGTAAATCCTGAAAATGTGGATGCCATTGAGGTTTTCAAGCACAATTACGGCTGTTCTCAGCTGGGAGACGACCACGTGAACACACAAAAAGCATTGGCACAAATCATCAATCATCCCAATGCCGGAGGAGTTTTGGTGCTTGGGTTAGGCTGCGAAAACAACCAGATTTCGCACCTGAAAAAATTCATTGGCGATTACGATGCCGACCGAATCAAATTTTTGGTGGCTCAGGAAGTGGAAGATGAAATTGAAGCGGGAGTTGAAATCCTGAAAGAGATTTATGCAAAAATGAAAACCGATCGTCGCGAAGCCATTTCACTTTCCGAATTAAAAGTTGGACTGAAATGCGGCGGTTCGGATGGTTTCTCAGGAATTACAGCCAATCCGCTGGTAGGTGTATTCTCCGATTTCCTGATTGCTCAGGGTGGAACAACCGTTCTGACCGAAGTTCCGGAAATGTTTGGCGCCGAAACCATTTTGATGGCCCGCGCCAAAGATCAGGCAACGTTTGATAAAACAGTGAGCCTGATCAACGATTTCAAAGATTATTACATGCAGCATAATTTGCCGGTGTACGAAAATCCATCGCCGGGAAATAAAGATGGTGGCATCTCAACCTTGGAAGATAAATCGCTGGGCTGTACCCAAAAAGGCGGTTCAGCAACCGTGGTTGACGTGCTGAAATACGCGGAACCCATCACGACCAAAGGTCTGAATTTATTGTCGGCTCCCGGAAACGATTTGGTTGCCTCATCAGCATTGGGTTTTAGCGGTTGTCAACTGGTGCTGTTTACCACCGGACGCGGAACTCCGTTCGGCAGTTTCGTACCCACCATGAAAATTTCGACCAACTCGGCTTTGTTCAATAAAAAGAAAAACTGGATTGATTTTAATGCCGGACAATTGCTCGAAGGCAAAACAATGGACGAGTTGCTCGAAGAGTTTACCCAATATATAATTGAAGTTTCGGGTGGCAAAAAACTGCGCCACGAAGACAGTGGTTTTAAGGAAATAGCTATTTTCAAAACCGGAGTAACGCTGTAACGAGTTCCAAGTTCCAAATTCCAAGTTTAAGGTTCGACTTGGAATTTGGAATTTGGAACTATCTAGCCATAACTTCCAGACACATGCGGCTGTTGTGATACGGGCATTTCCAGAAGCCGGCCTTGTCGCCATTTGTGTTGGCAACTCCTTCGTCCGAAATACTCCAGAACCACTCCCCTCCTGCCCGGTCTATCACGTTTTCGGAAATATATTTCCAGCATTTTAAAGCTTTGTCAAGCCATTGCTGATTTCCAGTCAATTCATATGCATTTAGGAATCCAACTACAGCTTCAGACTGAACCCACCAATGCCGGTCGGTTTCCAAATGGCCTTTGTCGGTTTCATAAACTATACTGCCATCAGGCTGCAATCCATCACATGACGCTTCCGCAATTTTGATACAGATTTTCTGGACCTGAGCCAACAAATCCTTATCACCCAACACCCGCGCAGCCTCATCAATCAGCCACGAGGCTTCAATATCGTGACCATAGGAAACGATGGTTGATTTTGATGTCCAACATTCGTCGAAAAACAAATCCAGATGGTTGGTAGCGGGGTTCACAATCTTTTTAATAAAAATCAGGATCAGATTGCGTAATTGCCTTGCTAATCCATCATCTTTCCACACTCGATAAAGATTGGTATAGGCTTCCAGGATATGCAAATGGGTATTCATGGTTTTCTTTTCATTCTCATCTTTTTCGCTCAGGCGTAAATCTTCAAGCAGAACCCAATCACGGCTATAAGCTTCAAAATAGCCATTCAATTCAGGATCGAAACTGTACTTTTCGATGATCCGGAAGAGTTCGATAGCTGTTTGAAGGCTAGATTGGTCGCCTGATGCGCGGTAATGTTCGGTAAAAGCGTAAATGAAAAAAGCCTGCGAATAAATCTGTTTCTTGGTATCAACCGGTTTCCCATCGAATGAAATCGTCCAATAGGTTCCAGCAAAGCTGGCATCAAAAAAATGATTCAGAATATAAGCTTTGGCGCGGTTAGCCATTTCAAGATAAAGGGGATTCTTATCCTGAAGATAAGCCGATGAAAAACTCCAGAGGATGCGTGCATTGAGGATTCCACCCTTATCGGCCGCAGGGATCAACTGCCCGTTGCCTTTAATTTGGCCATAAAAACCGCCTTGCTCATCGTCCTTCATTTTTCCCATCCAGAAAGCAAGAATATTATTCGTCAACTCTTCTTTAACTTGCTGTTTGAGTTCAGTAAGAATGTCTTTCATCAGTTTATATTTTATTTAATCCCATAGGCACATAGTGCACATAGTTTTTATCTCTTTTTCTATGTATTCTATGAGCCTATGAAGTTAAAAGATTAGTTCAGTTCCGGTTTATTTGGAAGTATTCCTTTTCAATTCAAGCTGCTCCGAATTTTCCCTGACTTTTTTATCCGAAAGCGGGTAGAACATCATTCCTAAAACTGCAAGTCCACAACACACCGCAGGAATCAAACTAATCATGATCCGTTCGCCGAAAATGGTTTCAGCGCTTTGTTGTGATGCATCAGGCATATAATGATATACTGCGAGAATCCATCCGCTCATGGCCGATCCAAAAGCCCAGCCCAGTTTTTGAGACATTGAAGATGATGAAAATATCAGCCCTGTTGCACGTCGCCCGGTCAGTAATTCCTGATGATCGACAATGTCGGCAAACATGGACCATAACAATGGCAGCACATATCCGGCGAAAATTGAAATCAGGAATTGGAAAATCAGTATCACCGTAATGTTGTTCGGGATAAAGTAGAACCCGATGCTTAAAATTCCGGCAATCAGAATGGCTATCATGTATGTTCTTTTTTTACCGTATTTTCTGGAGATAGCAGGTGCCGCCATCACCCCAATAAGGTTTGCAGCCTGTCCAACCAGGAAGTAAATTGTAGTCATGTCCCAGCTTGTTCCCGGCATTTTATAGGTATTTTGAACGTAATCCCTGAAAAAGTAGATGGCAACACTGTCACGTACAGCATTGAAAAGCAATGCTGCCAATCCTGTTGCAACCAAAATCCACCAGGGAGCATTTTGAAACAATTCTTTTAAATCCTGCTTGATCGAAACATTTTCTTCGCTTTCGATTTGAGTAACACGTTCTTTGGTCCAACTGAAGCATAGTAAAAAAAGAATCACACAGATGCTGCCAATTCCGGCAACCCCCATTACCCAGCCTATTGGGGAGGTGCTAATTGAATCGACAGCAGTTTTAGCCTGCCAGGCGCCTCCGGCATCGAATGTCTCAGCAAAAAAGTCGATCATCGGCTGAAGCAACATAAATGTCACAAAACTCCCAATGAAAGCAAACGACATGCGGTAGGAAGAAAGTGAATTTCGTTCTGTCGGATCAGAAGATATGGCTCCAAGTAACGAGGCATATGGCACGTTGATCATCGAATACACGATCATCATCAGCGAATAGGTAATATAGGCATAAACTAATTTACCGGTTTGACCGAAATCAGGAGCAAAGAATGTGATGGCTCCCATAACTGCAAATGGAATGGCAAACCACAATAAATATGGCCTGTATTTTCCATAGCGGCTCTTGGTACGGTCGCTGATAATTCCGACAAAAACATCGAAGAACGAATCCCACAAACGTGCAACCAGAAACATAGTGCCGGCTGCAGCAGCAGTAATACCAAGTACATCGGTATAAAAAAACAAGGAATACATTCCGAAAATCTTCCAGAACATGGATGAAGCAGCATCGCCGAATCCATAACCGATTTTCTCTTTCAGGCTGATTTTTTCAATAGTCATAGTATAAGTTTGATTTTAGTTAGGTTTTCAATTATATCGTTACAGGTTACGGGTTCCATGTTACGGGTAAAAACCCCGAAACACGTAACCCGCAACTCGGATCTATTTCTTCCCAAGAATTTCCAGATTTTTTGCAATCTGTTTTTTCAATGTTTCGACCGAGGTTGCTGAACGATATCCGTCGGCAGGCGAATTCAGACAATAATCAACCAATTTATCAACGGTTGAAGTGGCTACGTGCATGCGGGTATCAGAGGATGCATAATAGAGGAATACGGTTCCATCTTCGTCGGCGATCCAGCCATTGGTGAAAAGTACATTTGATACATCGCCAATACGTTCTTCGCCAATCGGTCCCATCAAATGACCGGCAGGTTCGGCAATCAATTTTGACGGATCTTCTAATGAAGTCATGTATAAATAAATAGTATAGCGCAATCCGGCAGCACAACCACGAACACCGTGTGCCAGGTGTAACCAGCCTTTATCTGTTTTAATCGGGTGCGGACCTTCACCGTTTTTCACCTCTTTAATGGTATGATAATACCTGAAATTGATGATTTTTTCTTCTTTCACTTCGGCATTGGTCATGTCATCAATCAGTGCCCAGCCGATTCCTCCACCACTTCCGGCATCAATAAATCCATCCTGAGGGCGGGTATATAAAGCATATTTTCCGTCGACAAACTCGTTATGCAAAACCACATTGCGTTGCTGACTTTTGGTTTTCAAATCAGGAAGACGCTCCCAGGTTAGCAAGTCTTTGGTACGCACGATTCCTGCCGCAGCAACTGCTGACGACAAATCGCCCGGAGCAGCATTCGGATCTTTGCGCTCAGAGCAGAAAACACCGTAAATCCAGCCGTCTTCGTGAGCCGTTAAACGCATATCATACACATTGGTGTCCGGAATTTCAGTTTCAGGAATGGTAACCGGAAAATCCCAGAAGCGGAAATTATCGATTCCGTTCGGGCTTTCAGCTATGGCAAAAAACGATTTGCGGTCAACTCCCTCAACACGAACAACCAGAATGTATTTACCGTTCCATTTTATGGCTCCCGAATTCATGGTAGCATTGATTCCAATGCGCTCCATCAGGTACGGATTTGTATTTTTATCCAGATCGTAACGCCAGATCACCGGTGCATGGGCTCCTGTCAAAATCGGGTTTTTATAACGGTCGAAAATTCCATTACCATTTTTAACCTTTTTATTCCTGGCCGACAGCAATTCTTCGTGCTTTTCGAGCAGTTTATGTACCTTCTTTTTGAAATTTGATTTCATCGTATATATTTTTTATGTCTGTATCCGCTTGAATATTTCTATGACCCCAAACTCTGGGAAGTGTAAGGTAGAATTCACACCTGACTATACTTCAACAAAATAAAGCTAAAACAAATCGATTGCTTAATACTATTCAAATAAAATATGATATTATTCCGTCATTTTACTGGTATAAAACAAAGATATTTTTATTTCCGTTTATAAAATAAAAAACAGTCATAAATACAAAATCAAAAAAAGAAGCTAATCAAATCATTGTTTTTCAGCATTAAAGAAATCACTCAGAATTAGAGTATTTATTCCTATCGCAGTAATCCTGAAGTTTAAAAGTAAAACATGAATAAATACTATTTATACTAATCAAAGGCAATTTTTCGCAATCAAAAGGAAGGAATATGTATAAAAACAAAAGAAGCACCAGTTTCCTGATGCTTCTTTTGAGCGGGAGACGAGATTCAAACTCGCGACCCTTAGCTTGGAAGGCTAATGCTCTATCAGCTGAGCTACTCCCGCGATTGTTAAGATTAGAATTTCGAATCTTGAAGGTCAGAATTATTCTGAAATTCGCCATTCTACCATTCCAATATTCCTGTTTGTGGGGAGAGCAGGATTCGAACCTACGAAGACGTACGTCATCTGAGTTACAGTCAGACCCAGTTGGCCACTTTGGTATCTCCCCGAAACAATATTAGAACTTTGATTATTAGAGTATTAGAATCTAAATTGGAATGAAGGCGTATTTTGAGTCTAACCTTCAAGATTCTAATCTTCTAATCTTCCTAATGAGCCGAATCACAGATTCGAACTGTGGACCCCGAGATTACAAATCACGTGC
>JAFLKN010000023.1 GCA_019163175.1 Prolixibacteraceae bacterium
ATAGTATTTTAAAAAATAATTTTATCAATTCCACCAACTATTTTTGGCCTCATTAAAAAAACTGCTTGATTTAAGGTAAATCTTAAACGCAGCAGTTAAAAATCATTTTATTAAAAATTCTAAATATATTTATAGATGGTTCTTAAATCAAACTCATTTAGTAATAATCAACTTATTAGTAAAAATCTGAGATCCTAAAGTTGATTTCAAAACATATAATCCAGCATTTTGATTTGACAAATCAAAAACTTCTGAAGTTCCAGAAATTAATCTACTTGCAACAATTCTTCCTGTTACATCAAAAATTTCGATTCGACTACCTACCGAGGGTAACGACAAAAAACGAACATTAACCTTTCCATGACTCGGATTCGGAAATAATTCAACACCGATTACTTCTTGCGAAAAATTATTGTTTGTTCCCATTGGTGTAATAAATGCACTTTTTAAAACAGTCGGACTGGGATCTTTCATCAAAACCAAAGAGGTATATGGCTGTAAAGAAATGCTTCCCGAATACTTCACTCCACGGGCATCAATTACAGGATAAGTTAGAATAATAGTCTTGATGATTGACGTAGCATTATATTCAAGTGTAATATCATTTGAATTTGTAAGGCTTATAGGAGATTTTGTTGAATTAGCATCATAACCTGTAAATAATCTCCAACTGTTCAAATCTCTAAACGCACCTGATGTTGAAGCAGTCTTTGTATAAATTGTTGTTTGATCTTTAAGAGGACGTGCAAATACATTTCCATTAGAAGAACCAAAATTAATATCATCAAGTGTTGAGTAAAAATATAAACACCACTGAGTGGTATTTGACGAAAAAAATATATTATTCGTCAGATGTATATTTGTTTGAGCAGGATACTTACTGTCATGAGCTAGTCCTATTTGACCTTTCCCATTGTTAAAAAAAGTGTTATTAACTAGTGTTATTCCCCAAGCCTCGTGTAATAGAATGCCAAAATCTGGACAATTTGCTACTGTATTATTTGAAACAACAACATTTGTTACAGGTTCATCTAAAAATATTCCTTCAACGGAAAGCATCGTACTATTGGTCCCATCAGCCCTTCCTTTTCCATTCAAAATAATATTTCCATCAATAAGTCTATTTACATATTTTTGATCACTGACATAAATACCACCTCCATCATCAACAACATTACAGAATGAATTAATGAAATTATTTTTGAGCGAAATATTATTTCCTCGAATAAATATACCATTATAGCCAACATTAGTTAAAGAATTAAACTGTACCATTGAATTATCTCCACTAATATATAATCCATGATACCCTTCAATAGATCCCATCCCCTCAATTAAACCAATATTTGAAAAAGTACAGCCAATCACTTTAGTTGATTTAGCCCAAGAGTATACACCTACATCATTTATATCTGAAATTAAACATCGGTAAATAGTCAAATCAGAAACATTTGAAAATGCCTCAAATGCATATCCTCCGCAAAGTTTTATATCACAATAACGAAATTGATTCCCAACACTAGCCGAACCTAATACATTTATTATCCTTTTGTTTGAACCAGAAAAAGCAAGTCCATTAACGGTAATATAGCCCTTATTGTCTGCCTCAAAAAGGGTTTCAAGTGTACTTACTTTTACTTGAAAATTAGAGGGATTATTACTTCCAAAATACATATAAAATGTACCATTATTACAATACCATTCTCCTAACTGATCAAGAGTCTTTAAATCATTTGTTAAAAAATATCCAAAACCATCAGTTGGAGTAATCGTCAACCCTGGAAAAACTAAATTAGTTCCAGTATGACTGGTAATAGTTTTATTCTCTAACCTCCACCTAGCTGAACGAACTACAATTCCAGCACCAGTCCAATTGGGAGTTGCAATCAACTCATTATCAGATATAGAGGTATTACCTGAATGTTTTTCAAATGTAAGATAGCCAAAATTAGGATACCTTCCTTTTTTAGTATTGACACCATTTAATGTTACCATATTCAAGTTATTTGATGCCATTGTTGAAGCTGAATAAATACCATTCCCAAGAGACTTCCACCCTGTAATCGTCTGAAATCCAGTAATTAAAGGCATTGCTCCAGATCCATAAAATTCATAACTTATTCTGGCACTAGAGGTACCCGAAGATTTAGCTTTCAATGTTCCATAAAAAGTATCACCAACACGAAATCGCACAACATCTCCTGGAATTAAAACTTGTAAATTTACTCTCTCTAAAGTTTTCCATGGCACAGATTCTGATAATCCAGAATTAGCATCATTACCTAAACTACTAACATAATAGGTAGCTCCATGACTTAAAAAAGAAAAAATAAAAATAATTAGAAAAATCAACGTTGCTTTTAGAAAAATTTCATAATTTTGCTTCATAATAATTGTTTTAATACTTGTTAAACATTTTTCTTTTCTTCAAATCAATCTACCCTTGCAAAATATTAATAGTCTCACCGATTAATATTTTGCAAAGTTAGAATTTTGGCTTAATTTATTTGTTAAAAAATATTAATTTATTAACACTTACATGTTGACATTTTTGTGTTGATAATTTTTTATTTAAAATCTTCAAAGAGTCTAACTATAAGACAATTAAGCATTATTGTATTTAAAAATACAGGTTCAAGTTGCATTGTAAAATCCTGATTAATATTTCTTCGCAAATTTGACTTCTCTAAGAAATCTTCATTTTTTTGATTAAAATACATTTACTACAATAGTTTTAGGTGATTTTGCAAATCCCTAAAAAAGCATATTGAATCTTACCATCTTGATTAGGCACAGTTTTATTTTTCGCAAAATATTCATTGATTCAAATCATAGATAATCCTAAAAAATCAATATATTTAGGAAGCTAATAATCATACAAACTATGACTACATTGAAACCGGCCTATTCTAAAATATTAATTGTAGATGATAATACCTTTTATCTTTCTGTCCTAAAAACAATTTTAAAGGATGTTGAAGCAGAGATATTCATGGCTAGCTCAGGACAAGATGCATTAACTCTAATTAATGAAAATAATTTTGCTCTCGCAGTATTAGACATTGAGATGCCTGAAATGAATGGCTTTGAGCTTGCAGGTCATATCCGAAAAATGCACCTGCGTGATCTTCTGCCAATTATTTTTTTAACTGCCTATTTCTCAGATGAAATACAAATGTTTAAGGGATATGATAATGGCGCTATTGACTATCTGACCAAGCCCGTAAACAGAACTATGTTCATCAGTAAGGTAAAAATCTTCCTTGAACTTGACAAGCAAAAAAGAAAACTGTTGGATATTCAAGAATCACTCCAAAATTCAAAAATGGAGCTCGAACAGAATCAGCGTGAAATTCGTTTACAAAATATTACTCTTCAAAAAGCTCAGTCTGAAACGGATGAATCCCGGAAGAAATATATAAAACTTTATGATTTTGCACCATCCGGATATTTTTCCATCGACAGCGCGGGTAAAATGTTTGAAATAAATTTGAAAGCAGCAAGTATGTTTGGACACGATCCTGCTGAGCTAATCAACTGTGATTTCAAGTCTTTCATTGCGCCAGAATCACAATCTCATGCAGATAATTTTCTGACTCATATTTTTGAAGATGAAGAAAATATGGGATGCGAACTCAAGCTACTACCTATTGATGGAAAAACCATTTATGTATTTCTGGAAGGAGCTTTAGTGGATAAAAAGCAAAAGTGTTTAATGTCTATGGTTGACATCACTGACAGGAAGGAAGCACAAATAGCAATGGAAGAATCGGAAAGTTTATATCACTCACTTTTAAAAACATCTCCAGACGGGATAATTCTGACCAATCTTGATGGAAAAATAATTGAAGCCTCTGATATCGCAATTGATCTTTTAGGAAACAACCAAATATTGAATATTGAAGGAATGTCAATCATTCAATTTGTTCCGAAGGGATCAAGAAGATCATGGATAAAACTATATAACTCAACTCGCAAAGAAGGTATAGTTCAGAACATGGAAATAAAATTAAATCGATTGGATAAAGCAGAATTTACTGGTGAAGTCAGTTCATCTCAGATAAGAGATAATGATGGTAACCTTAAAGCATATATGGCTGTTATACGCGATATTTCAGAAAGGAAACTTTTTGAAAAGCAACTTCGTCATTCAGAAAGAATGGCTGGTATTGGAGAGCTAGCAACAGGAATGGCCCATGAAATAAATCAACCTCTGAATACAATGTCAATGATTATTGACAACATCGTATTTGCAATGGATAATAATACTATAACTGAAAATTACCTAAAGACTAAAATTGATAAGGTTTTCGACAATATAACCAGAATAAGAAAAATCATCGATCATGTCAGAACATTCTCTAGAGATCAGGATGATTTCATACAGGGTCAATTCGATATTAGAATAAGCATAAATAATTGCATTTCGATGATATCTGAGCAAATGAACCATAAAGATATCAAGTTGACATACAACAATCCGCCGGATCTTCCATTGATAGACGGAAATACATACCGATTTGAACAAGTCATGCTTAATTTGCTGATTAATGCTAAAGATGCAATTGAAGAAAAGAGAATAAGTCAATCAAAAAACTTCAAAAAAAAGATAGATATTACTTCGGAATTTATTGAAAATCAAATCATCATTGAGGTTAAAGACAATGGAATTGGTATAAATCAGTCTGACATTGACAAAGTACTACTTCCTTTCTTTACAACAAAAGCACCCGGACAAGGAACGGGACTCGGATTATCAATTTCGTACGGGATAATTAAAGAGTTAGGAGGAGAAATAGATATACAAAGCAAACTAAACCTAGGCACAACTGTTTCAATCAAAATACCAATTCAAGAGATTAAAAGCAAGAAAAAAGTATAGAAATGTTTAATAATTCCGAAAAAAGAGAAAACCTTCAATTAAATGCGCAAATGAAGGTTCTTGTTATTGATGATGAGTCTAATTTCACTGAAGAAATCGAAGAATTTCTTCAAAATCAGGGATATCTTTCTTTTACAGCTAATAACGTGCATAAGGGAAAGGCCATATTAAAAAGTCATGACATTGACTTGCTCATACTTGATGTTCGGTTAAAAGGGGTAAATGGACTCGATGTATTGAAAGAAGTTAAACTTGCTTATCCGAAGTTAGAGGTGATTATTGTATCGGCACATGGAGACATGGAAACTGTAATTACAGCATTGCGCAACGGAGCGATTGATTATCTAAAAAAACCATTCCGCCACACTGATATTCAGATAGCCATACAGAGAACTCGCAAATTTCTAGACCTCCATCGTGTGATAAGAAACATGGAGGAAAAGAATTCCCTTATCTCAAAAAATCTTCAAGAGAAAATAAAACGTGAATTTATTGGTGAAAGCAGGCAAATTAAAGAGATACTTAACCTCGCAATGACTGCCTCAAAATATAAAGACACTAGTGTTTTGATAACAGGAGAAAGTGGAACAGGAAAAGAAAATGTTGCCCGAATCATCCATTACGAAAGTGATAGAAAAGACAATATATTTTGTGCAGTTAACAGCAGTGCTATAACAGACTCACTGCTTGAAAGTGAATTTTTTGGACACAAAAAGGGATCATTTACCGGAGCTATATCTGATAAAAAAGGATTCTTTGAAGTTAGTGACAATGGCACCTTATTTTTGGATGAAATAGCAGATATGCCAATTAATTTACAGGCAAAAATCCTTCGGGCCATTGAAGAAAAGACCATTACACGAGTAGGCGAAACTGAACCTGTTGCAACAGATTTCAGAATAATTGCTGCAACAAACCACGATATCGAAAAATTAATCGAAGCAAAGAAATTCCGACTTGATCTGTTACATCGCTTGAATACCATACACATTCATATTCCGCCATTGCGTGAACGGATCGAAGATATTCAGCCACTTTTGGAATATTTTGTTTCTGAATTTGCAAGAAGATTGAATAAGCCAGTCCCCGGAATCGCAAAAGAAACAGTCAAAATGCTGATGACCTATTCTTTCCCGGGCAACGTAAGAGAATTGAGAAATATGACGGAAAGAGCGCTTATTTTGTGTAGAGATGAAATCTTAACTCCAAATGATTTTTATACAAAACCTGGAACTGATCAAGTCACCCAGAAAGAAACAGTCATTTTTAATCTCGACGAAAACGAACAAAACCTCATACGACTTGCTTTAAAAGAGAAAAATTTCAACCAGAATAAGACTGCAGAATTATTGGGTATTACCCGTGATTCTTTAATACGCAGAATGAAAAAATATGGAATTATGGTTTCAAAAAGCGACAATTCAGAATAAAATATTCTTGTGCTCGAATTTTAGATCATATACTTTTCAGCTAATCCTTTTTCAATCAGAATATCATTCAGACAATAATAATCTCCAATATTCCGGATTCCGTTTAATCCGGCAATGTGGGTGTTATCAATTTTAATGTAAACAACAGCCAGATATCGCCCATACTTCTCTTTCTTATCTTTGACGGTTTCAATAATAACGTCATCCTTTTCTTTCAATACTGACTTTACAAAAGCAGAAGCTTTGTTTCCCTCCTCCCATTCCGGACTGTCTTTCTTTACTCCATATACTTCAGGGGTATTTACTCCCAAAAGCCGGACTTTTTCACCATGAATCCAGACTAAAAGCCCAAGGTCGATATCTAATTCCAAAGTATCACCATCAACCACTTTTTTAATAACTGCCTTATACTGATACATAGTTTCCTGTTGTTATTTTACTGACAACAAGTTACAAAAAAAGCTGCTCATGAGCAGCTTTTTTTATTTTATTTTTTTTAATTATTTCCGAGGTTGAACGCCCTTTTGTTTAGCCATATCTTCCAGCTTTTGCTGAAACTTCGACTTTACGACTGGCTTCTTTTTATTAATCAATATTTGAGCTCTGATTTTTTCCTCGTCAATCATAAACCGGAATACATACATCTGACCAATAGTGATTACGTTGGCAAGGAAATAATAGTAACTCAACCCAGATGCGTATCCGTTAAGAATAAACAGGAACATAACCGGCATTAAGTACATCATAGTTTTCATGCCAGGCATCGCATCGGTATTCTGAGTCTGTGAATTCATGTAGGTCGAAATAATAGTAGTGACTGTCATTAACAAACAGAATAAACTGACATGGTCACCATAAAATGGTATCTTGAAAGGCAAATTCAGAATCGAGTCATAGGTTGACAAATCGGTTGCCCACAAGAAACTTTCTTGACGGAGTTCTATTGATGTTGGGAAAAAGAAGAACATAGCAATCAGAACAGGAAATTGAAACAGCATGGGCAAACAACCGCCCATAGGATTCACCCCAGCTTTTTTGTATAACGCCATTACTGCCTGCTGTTTCTCCATAGGCTTATCCTTACCAAACTTTTCATTTATTTCATCAATTTCAGGCTTTAGAGCTTTCATTTTAGCCTGAGAATGATATGATTTAAATGTGAATGGGAAAATTAATAGCTTGATAAAAATGGTTAGCAACAAAATGATGATCCCAAAATTATCAATGTATTTTCTCAGAAAGTTAAAAACAGGAATAACAATCCACTTGTTGACTGGACTAACAATGGCATAACCCAGATTGATCTGACTTTCCATTGAAAGATTATCATACTGTTTCAGTGTATTGTAGTGACTTGGACCGAAGAAAAACTTCATTTTAATGCTTTCCGAATCTTTTCCTTCGTAAGGAAGAGCTATATCAGCATTGAAGGTACCTACGTACCGTGGGTCTTCTTTGGTTAACTCAGTTTTAATATCGGCAGTTGGAAAAGCATCGTCAGCAATTAAGGTTGACGCAAAAAACAATTGTTTAAAGCTGACCCATTTAGTTTTAGTCCGTAAACTTTCTTCTCCTGATTTTCCTGTTGAAATATTGTCTACATCATCATCCAGATATTTGTAGTAAATAGTGGCATAATTGTCGTCTCCATACTGCGATTGTTTCTCTTGACGAGGAATAGCAATATTCCAGTTAAAATTCAAATAATTTGAGTTGGTAGTTACAATATTATTCAACCCAACAACATTTACCTCAAAACCAACCAAATAAGAATTATAGTCGAGCGAATATTTGTATTCCAGGTATTTGCCATCACCGGCAGGCAATCTCATCGAGATACTTTTAGAATCTCCTTTGTTGGACGAATTGAATTTTTCATTTCCTTCCTTTCCAATTTTCACTTCCGGACCACTCAAAACTGAACTTTCAGCTGAGTCTGAAGGAGTAAAGTAAAAAGACTCAGTTTCGATGCTACGATTTTGAGCAAAGAAGTTCATCCCAAATTTACTACTGGTTCCTTCAAACAGTATCAGCGGTTTTGCTTCAAATGTCTTGAAATTTTTTAGCTCAACGGAATAAATACGTCCTCCTTTATTGGAGAATGTTACTTTAATCAGGTTGTTTTCAATCGTGTAAAATTTTTCCTTTCCCGCTGAAGCATCAGAAAATACACCAAATTTTTCTTTCCGAGCCTGATCTTCTTGTGATGATAAACTATCACTGCTTACTTGTGAAATTATAGCTTTTGATTTTGCTTCTTCAAGCTGTTTGGCTACCAATTCTGCTTTTTCCTGTTCGATTCGAACTAATTCAATCGAATCGCGCGTTTTTTTTGCAGCGGCAACCTGTTCTTCTGAGGGTCTGTTAAAATAGCTAAACCCAATTAGAATTGAAAAAATAAGGACTACACCTAAGATCGTATTTCTATCCATAAAAATATTATTTACCGAGTGATGCCTTTACAAATGCAACAAACAACGGATGTGGTTTTAAAACTGTACTGCTATATTCAGGGTGAAATTGAACTCCAACGAACCATTTATGAGTTGAAATCTCGATAACCTCAACCAAATTAGTATCCGGATTAAGTCCAGTGGCTATCATTCCGGCTGCTTCAAACTGTTTTAAGTAGTAATCGTTAAATTCATAACGATGCCTGTGTCTTTCTTTAATTTCAGTTTTATTATAAGCCCTATAAATATTTGTATTTTTATCAGCAATCTGGCACTTGTATGCACCCAAACGCATGGTCCCACCTTTTTCGGTAATACCCTTTTGTTCTTCCATGAGGTCAATCACCGGGCAATCGGTTTTTTCGTTCATCTCTGTAGAATCAGCTGAAGAAAATCCGAGTACATTACGCGCAAATTCAATTACTGCTATCTGCATTCCTAAACAAATTCCGAAGAAAGGAATATTATTTTCGCGGACATAACGTGTTGCAATAATTTTACCTTCAATTCCGCGATGTCCAAATCCCGGGGCTACAATTATACCTTTCAGCCCTTCCAGCTTCTTGGCTACATTTTCAGTGGTTATTTTTTCTGAATGAATCCAGCGAAGTTTTACCTTGCACAAATTCATTGCACCTGCATGGATCAATGCTTCAACTATAGATTTGTAGGCATCCTGTAATTCAACATATTTACCAACCAACCCAATTTCAATTTCAGAAGTTGGCTTTTTTAACTTGTTCAGGAAATCGTTCCAATCATCTAATTTTGGCTCGTCTTTTAGCGAAAGGCCCATTTTGCGTAAAACGATTTCATCCAAACGTTCCTCTCGCATTTTATTGGGCACCTCGTAAATGGTAGCAACATCAATCGACTGAATTACAGCATCACTTTCCACATTGCAGAAAAGAGCTACTTTTTTGCGGAGCGCCATGCCCAACTCATGTTCGGTACGCAAAACCAATACATCGGGCTGAACTCCATTTTCGAGTAATGCTTTTACAGAATGTTGGGTTGGTTTGGTTTTCAATTCACCTGAAGCAGCTAAATATGGGACCAAGGTTAAATGAATAACCAACACATTTGATCCCAATTCCCATTTCAACTGACGAACTGCTTCAATGTAAGGCAGAGATTCAATATCGCCAACAGTTCCACCAATTTCGGTTAAAACTATATCGTATTTACCTTTTGAACCCAAAATTTTGATTTTGCGTTTGATCTCATCGGTAATGTGTGGAATTATCTGCACTGTTTTTCCCAGATAATCACCACGACGTTCTTTGTTAATAACCGATTGGTAAATTTTTCCGGTAGTGACGTTGTTTGCCTGAGAAGTCGGAACATTGAGAAAACGTTCGTAATGACCAAGATCCAGATCGGTTTCTGCACCATCGTCGGTCACAAAACATTCGCCGTGTTCATATGGATTTAAGGTTCCGGGATCCACATTGATATAAGGATCCAGCTTTTGAATAGTTACGGAATAACCTCTGGACTGAAGCAGTTTAGCCAATGAAGCAGCTAAAATCCCTTTCCCTAATGAGGATGTTACTCCTCCTGTTACAAATATGTACCTGGTTGCTGACAAGACTTTATATTTTAATTGTTCTTAAAAGCGAGCAAAGTTAATTAATAAAACGTACTGCTAAAAAATGTTGAAAAAATTAATAAATGGTTAACAACAAAAAACCCGCCTGAAGTCGGCGGGTTCTTTTATGAGGCTATTCGTCATCTTCCATCGCATCCATAATCCTGATTTTCTCTTTCAGGAATTCAATCTTCTCTTTTGTGCTGGCTATCTTCTGATTGACATCTTCAATCAAAGCCGAAGCATTTTTGGTATTGGCAAAGAAACCAATATTATTATCAAGCAATGCCAAATCGGTTTCCATCTGTTTAAGTTTGGTCATGTATTTTTCGCGTTCAAAGCGATTTTTATTCTGACCTTTTCCTGATGATACATTGTTTGCCACCTTATTTTTGAACTTCATCAGGTTCCGACGTTTTTCATCAATCCGGAGTGTATCAAAATGGCGGTTAATTACATCACGAAACTCATTCTGAATAGCATCTTTATCGCGGAATGGCACATGACCAATATCGGTAAAGCGACGCTGAAAGTCTTTAAGTTTATCCAAATCAGCACCGTCGTCGCCAGACAAAGCAAATTGTTTAACTTCTTCCAGAAGTTCCCTTTTCAATCGTAAATTTTCAGCCTGCTCACCATCAATTGATGAAAAATGTTTGGCTTTATTTTCGAAGAAGTAATCGCATGCAGCGCGGAAACGTTTCCATATTACATCAGAGAATTTACGTGGTACCGGACCAATTTCTTTCCATGCTTTCTGAATATTGATGAATTCATCAGCTGTCTTTTTCCAGTCGGTGCTGTCTTTTAAAGCTTCAGCCTGAACACATAAGTCTGTTTTCAGCTGAAGGTTATTTTGCTGTTCTTCTTTATTTTGATTGTAAAATTCGCGTTTACGATCGAAGAATTTATCCGAAGCAATGCGGAAACGTTCGTAGATTTTATTGTTGTCCTTTTTTGGTGCAAAGCCGATTGTACGCCAAACTTTCTGAAGTTCGATCAATTCTTTTGAACGTTCATCCCAGTCGCGGTGAGCATCAATTTCGCCATTGGCAATTTCTTCAACCTTTTCACACAAAGCAACTTTAGCATCCAGATTCTTTTTCTGATCAGACTTCCGGTCTTCAAAATAATCCTGATGTTTTTTATTGATTATGGAGGTTGCAGCTTTAAAGCGCTCCCACAATTCGTCCTTTTTATCGCGTGGAACCGGACCCACTTCTCTCCACTGTTCGTGGTATTTCTGCAAAATATTGAAAGCCTTAATAATTGAAGGTTCAACCAAAAGTTCTTCAGACTTTTCGCAGATTTCCATTTTAGTCTCTAAGTTTTTCTTCAGATCCAAATCACGAAGTTCCTTATTGATCTTGATAAAATCGTAGAAATTTTCAACGTGATGATGGTAAGTATCCCACAGATCTTTCAGTTTTGCCTGAGGAACCAGTCCAATTTCTCTCCAGCGATTTTGCAAATCACGGAAATCGTGGAATGTTTTATTGATTGATTCTTTGTTATTGATCAGAGCTTTTATCTCTTCAATAATTTCATATTTTTTCTGAAGATTGACTTCTTTGGTTTCGTCAATCTTTTTATTGTGTTCACTCCTAATATCCTGATATTGTTTGAGCAGATTCCGAAGATCTAATTCGTATGGATCAGGTTCTGCCTTAAATTCCTCAAGGTTACCTCCGGCTTCAGCAAATGCAGCTTTCTGAGCTTCAATATTTGCCCGGTAACGACGGAAGAAATTAATCTTGATCGCATCAACATCATCTTTAATACTGTCAAAATCTTCATTCTGAAGTAAATTACGCAATTCATTAATCAGATCAACTTCAGAAAGATTTGCGTAGTCAGCAGCTTTAATTATCGGACTGCTTTCATCCAAAACATGATCTTCATGCAATTCGAGGTCCTCTTCTGAAATATCAATCAATTCTTCAATTGACGGAATCTCTTCAAGAACTGGTTCTGCAACTGACTCCTCTATAACTTCCGGGGTACTTAATTCTTCAGTCACTTCGACAACGGATTCAACTTCAGGAGCTGTTTCTTCAACTACTTCCTGAACTGCTGATTCAACCGTTTCTGGCGCAGATTCTTCTGCAACTTCTTCAACAGCATTCTCAACTTCAGCAACTTCAATTACTTCAGACTGTTCTACAGTTTCTTCAGCAACGATCTGATCATTAATAGTTTCTGGTTCAACGGGTGCACCACTTAACTCTTCTTTTGAGTTTTTTAGATCTTTAGGTTCCATAACAAAATTTTAAATTACAATGTAATTAACAGAGAATAAGGTCATCTTTAAGTCTACGAAAATATATATTACTAGCTAATACTCAAAGATTTTAATCAATAAAAGTAGAAAACAAGTGGATTAAGTAAAAAAGCCTTTCTTTTGGCCACTCCTTTTTTTGCATTTTGTCCAGATTTGTTTGTTTACATTGGGTTCAGGTTGTTACTTTTGCAAAAAAATACTGGCATGCGTATCGATATTCTAACAGTTGTTCCTGAATTGCTTGAAAGTCCGTTCAACCATTCGATCATAAAACGTGGTCGGGACAAAGGATTGGTTGAAATCCATGTCCACAACATCCGCGACTTCTCGGAAGACAAGCACCGAAGAACTGATGACTATGCGTTCAGTGGCGGTGCCGGTATGGTAATGACTATTCAGCCGATTGAAAGTGCAATCAATTCTCTGAAAGCACAGCGCGAATACGATGAGGTGATTTATACCAGTCCTGATGGAATCCAATTGACCCAGAAAGTATCGAATAAAATATCGCTCCTGAATAACATTATCATTCTTTGTGGACATTACAAAGGAATCGATCAGCGGATCAGGGAGCATTTGATAACTATGGAAATTTCTATAGGCGATTACGTGTTGACCGGAGGTGAATTGGCTGCAGCGGTTATCGTTGACAGCGTTGTCCGCCTGGTTCCTGGGGTACTTTCCGATGAAACTTCTGCCCTCACCGATTCGTTTCAGGATAATTTATTGAGCCCACCTGTTTATACCCGCCCGGCCGATTACAACGGCTGGAAAGTACCGGAAATTTTACTTTCCGGAAATGATAAAAAAATTAATGAATGGCAGGAGCAACAAGCCTATGAACGCACCAAAAGATTAAGACCTAACTTGTTGAAAGACTAAAATGCTACGGGTCTCGAGTTGCGCAACCTGAAACTCTTAACATGTCTGGTTACTGAGACAGATCACTGACAACTTTCTATCTTCGGCAAATCTTGTTATACGGGCAATAGCTGCATTTTTCCGAGTCTTTGGTCTGGTCGTAAAGGTTTCCAACGCTAAACATTTCCGAAAGAACTTCAGCAAAAACGCTAGCGAATTCATCTTTGACCCGTTGAAAAATCAATTTTTCGCCCTGATAAATGACATTCGGAACAAACTGTTCATTAAACAGATCGTCGAGCTTATAAATAGCCGGGTAAATGGGATCCTGATTTTCCGAACGACTTAAAATATCGGAATAGATCAACGTCTGGAAGATTTCTTTTCGACGATCGTAATAATTACGGTCCACCAACTGCGACCATTCCTTGAAATCAAGTTTCAGATTTCGCCCCGTTTTGTAGTCGATAATCCGCAGGCCTTCTGCCGTTCGATCCATCCGGTCTATAATTCCTCCAATACGAACTTTCAGTTTCTTATCACCTGAAACAACCTGATAATCTGCAAAATATTCCTTTTCGAGACTCACCACCTCGAATGGGGCAAATTGAATATCGTTTTCGAGCAACTGAAGAATGTACTCACGAATGTGCGAAGCTATCAAAATGCTTTGTCCGCTCAATTTCAGTTTGGAAGCTTCTTCCGGAGTCATTTGGTAATATTTTACGGCTACCGACTCCAAAACTACCGCTTCGATTCTCCGTCGATCGGCCTGCAGTAGCTTCAGGGCATGAGCTTCAACAGTTTTATTTTCAAATGGCCGGTATAACAGTTCGATGGCGTAATGGAACAAGTTTCCGAAAAGTACTGCATCAATTTCTTCCTTCAATTCTTCCGTTTCCTTAATTCCTGCAATGTATTTAAAGTAAAACTTAAGTTTGCATTCCAAATAAGTATTGATAGCACTCGGACTCAGATTTTTTTCAGAATACCTTGAAATCAATTTTTGGATATGCGATTCATTGGCTTCAACCCGAATAGGTTCGTTGGTTGTACCTTTAAAGTTAAAGCTCAGGTTCAGCTCATCAATTTCAAATTCCGAATCGTATAAAAGCTGGTACAAAAACCGGCTTTTTTCTGAAGACGAAATTCCTTCAGTAATTGAATTATAAACGATTACCGTATTCTCTGTGCGCTGAATCAAGCAGTAAAAATAGTAGGCATACATCGCATCGCGGTCTTCGTATGTTGGCATTCCAAAACCTTTCCGAAGATGGTAGGGCACAAAGGAATGACCGGCAGCTATTCGCGGTAGAAATCCTTCGTTAGCCGAAAAAAGCACCAAATTCTGAAAATCGAGACAGCGTGTTTCAAGCAATCCCATAATCTGTAATCCGGTGAGAGGTTCGCCTTCAAACGGAATCGAAATTCGCCGTAAACTCTGATCGAGTAATCGGAACATGATCTTAACCGGAAAATCAGGAACATTCAATCCGCTCAAAGTATCCTTCAGACGTTGAATGGCCAGAAAAGCCTGAAACAAATATTCCGATTCCAATTTAACCTGTTCGTCTTCCGCCGGATTAAATTTAAGCGACAACTCTTTCAATATGTCCAGAAAATAATCGAGAATACCGGTCCAGTTATCCGAAGCGGAGAATATTTTTTTCAGGAATGGGCTAAAATTCAATTCGGCAGCATCGATATAAACCTTGTTTTTTTTGTGAACAACAGCCACAAACGATTTAATTTCAGCATTTACCACAAATTGATGATTCAGCAAGGCAACCACCGGTTTGTAATAAAACACGGGTGATTTTGCCGATTTGCGAATGTTCTTCTGCAAACTGATGAGCTGCGAAATAAAACCGTAAACCGGAGTGTTCACAAACGGATAACCCATCGTGATATTGATGTCGGTAAAGCTTTTGCCTACCGAAGAAATCACCGGAATCAGCAGGTTTTCATCAGCCAGAACAAAGGCCGTATTGTCGAAACGATTATTAATCGGGAAGCTCTTCAGAACCTGCGGTAGATTAATGGCCTGTGCCTGAGTGATGTTTCCGGGAACCGAAACCAGTGTAATTTTTCGGGGTCTTTCCGACTCCAAATTTTCAGGAACAAAACCTTTGGGCGCAGGAAACAAAATACGGTTGGTTCGAAGGAAACGGCCAGCTTCATTTTCCGGATCTTTCAAATAGAAGTCGGCATAATCCCAGAAAAACATAGCCCGACCCTGATCATACAGCTTCCTGAAGATCGTTTTTTCGCACTCATTTAAAGCATTGAAACCCACAAAAACATATTTTTTGGCGGTCAATCCTACAATTCGCTGTTTGTTCAGGGCTTCCGCCACCTCGCGGTAAATCATTCCGGAATAAGCAATTTGCTCCAGTTTCAGCGCTTCCCGAAACCGGTGATAAATAGCAGCCAGTTTAATCCAGATCGCAATAAACTTTTCCTTGTTAAACGAATGCGGCACTTTATCCAGATTTCCCCAAAATTCGTCAATAGCCCGTTTCTGTTCCTCGGTCAGGTAATCAAATTGATTTTCGAGCTCCTTCAAATCCGAAATATTCCGGAACAAATCATCTGCATTAAGCAGGTATTTATCCACATCGTCAAAATCGGCCAACAAAATTTCGCCCCAGAAAAAAAACTCGTCCAACGGCTCCTGATGGCCGGTTTCTTTGGCATAAACCTCCTGAAGTTTCAGTACGAGTGATACCGAATCAGCCTGCTGCAAGCCCGTCAGCGATGAAATCAACTCGTTGATGGTAATTATTTCAGGTGAAAGAATTGGTTTTTCAATCAGTTCATTCAGGTAAGCAGTAAAAAAAACGCCCGCTCTCCTACCCGGAAAAACCAGGCAATATTCGCTCAATTCTGAACGATGGTGGGTATAGATGTAGTCGGCAACTTGCCTCAAAAATGGGTTCATAAAGAAATATTTCGATGTTTATCTGGTATTGGTGCCTAAAGGTAGAATTAAATATTTTCTCTTCAGTGCGAAAAATTCAGGACAATTTTTAATCCAATCATTTTTAGTATTTTGGAGTTTCAAAATTTCACGAAATGAAACACTCAATTCTTTTGCTCATCACGCTTTGCAGCATGGTATTATCAAATGCCCAAGACCGCATTACAGGGCTACCATTTGCCACCCGTTCAGAAGTTATTGCACAGCATGGTATGGCTTGTACGAGTCAGCCATTGGCCACTCAAGCCGCACTCGATATACTCAAAGCGGGTGGAAATGCCATTGATGCTGCCATCGCAGCCAATGCGGTACTCGGACTGGTTGAACCCACCGGGAATGGCATTGGTGGCGATATTTTTGCTATAGTATGGGATGCCAAAACTCAGAAATTATACGGACTAAATGCAAGTGGGCGTTCACCATACGATTTATCGCTGCAATATTTCATCGATAAAGGAATAAAAAAAGTACCGTCGCACGGACCGCTTTCGGTATCGGTACCGGGATGCGTGGATGGCTGGTTCGAACTGAATAAAAAATTTGGAAAACTTCCAATGTCGGAGATTCTAAAACCGGCCATTAGTTATGCCAGTGAAGGATTTCCGTTGAGTGAAGTGATTGCCTACTACTGGAATTCGAACTCGAAGCTATTGGAAAATTATACCGGATTTAAAGAAATTTACATGCCAAATGGGAAAGCTCCGGCCAAAGGCGAAGTATTTAAAAATCCGTATCTGGCAGCTACACTCGAAAAGATTGCCAAAGGTGGACGCGATGCTTTTTACAAAGGTGAGATTGCTCAAAAAATTGTGGATTATGTCCGCAAAGAAGGTGGATTTTTCAGTATGCGCGATTTTGAAGATCATCATTCCGATTGGATTGAGCCGGTTTCGACCAATTACCGTGGTTACGATGTTTGGGAATTGCCGCCAAACGGACAAGGAATAGCCGTGCTTCAAATTCTGAACATCCTTGAAAACTACGACATCAAGTCGATGGGATTTGGTAGTGCGGAGTACATTCATACGTTTGTGGAAGCTAAGAAGCTGGCATTCGAGGATCGGGCTAAATTTTATGCCGATCCAGATTTCAACAAACTCCCGATAAAAGGACTGATCTCGAAAGAATATGCCAATGAACGGAATAAACTGATCAACCCTAATCGTTCGGCCAAAGTATATCCTGCCGGAAATCCGGAGCATGGGAATACCATTTACCTGACTACCGCAGATAAGGATGGAAATATGGTTTCTCTCATTCAGAGCAATTACCGTGGAATGGGTTCAGGAATGACCCCTGGAAAATTGGGTTTTATTCTTCAGGATCGAGGTGAAATGTTTTCACTCGACCCCAATCACATGAATAAATTCGAGCCACACAAAAGGCCTTTCCATACCATCATTCCGGCATTTATTACCAAAGATGGTCAGCCATTTATCAGCTTCGGACTGATGGGCGGATCGATGCAGCCACAAGGGCATGTTCAGATGGTGGTGAATTTAATCGACTTCGGAATGAACCTTCAGGAAGCGGGCGATGCTCCCCGAATTTGTCACGAAGGATCGAGCGAACCAACCGACGAAAAAATGACCGATGGCGGTATTGTTTACCTCGAAAGCGGGTTCGATTATGAAACGGTACGCAAATTGTTAGGGAAAGGTCACAAGATAGAATATACCAACGGCATTTATGGCGGCTATCAGGCGATCAAATGGGATGCGAAGAACAAAGTTTATTTTGGCGCCTCCGAATCGCGAAAAGACGGACAGGCCGCAGGGTATTGATGAAATGAAGAAAGATTGTCATTGGTAGTCACTAAGTCATTTATGGTCATTGATTGTAGTACCGAAATGACGAACCTAATGACTATGAATGACAATTAAATGACCATTTAATGACCATATATTTACAAAAACAGAAAACATGAAAACAAGAATTTTAGTTTTACTCATTGCTTTGCTTCCGCTTCTGGCAATGAGTCAGGAAAACACAACAGGCAAAGAAACGCCCTACATTGAAGTCGTTGGAACCGGAGAAATGGAAATTGTTCCTGATCAGATTTACATTTCGTTTACCCTGAAGGAACGGTTTGAAGGGAAAAAGAAAATTGAACTGGAAGATCAGGAAAAAGAGATGAAGAAAAGGTTGATAAAAATGGACATTGACCTGAAAGATCTGCAACTGGCTGATGCCAATTCCGATTTTATCACCATCAAACGGAAAAAGACTGATGTGATTGCATCCAAAGATTATCTTTTGAAAGTATCAACTACCGGAACATTGGGTAAAGTTTTCGAGTTGCTTGATGAAATTAATGCATTTAATGCCAACATTCAACGGGTCGATCATTCTGAAATCAAACGGTTCAAGAAAGAAGTCAAAATGCTGGCCGTTCAGGAAGCTAAAGAAAAAGCAGGATATTTATTGTCGGCTATTGGCGAAACCGTCGGAAAACCACTCTTTATTCAGGAACGCGAATCGTATGACGAATTTCAACCCATGCGAAAATCAGCTGTAATGATGAACATGGTTATGGATGCTGCTCCTGCAGAAGAAGCATTGCCTGAATTGTCATTCCAGAAAATCAAGCTGAAATATTCGGTATTTGCAAGGTTTGCAATCAAGTAAACAAGGCTAAGGTTAAAAGTGAAAAGGCAAAAGTGAAATTTCTACTTTTGCCTTTTTACTTTATACTTTTTACTTGCGTTTATCTCCCACTTCTTATTTTATTAACCATTTCGGGAGTAACAGCTTCAAAATCATTACCAAAACTTGAACGGATATAAGAAAGTACATCGGCTATTTCTTCGTCAGTTAATTGCGCATGTGAAGGCATGAAATTTTTGTACACTTCGCCGTTAACTTCAATTTTTCCGGTCAATCCTTTCATCATAATAGCAATCAATTCAGCAGGCTCTTTGCCTACCCAGCTTCCCGGAGTGAGTGGCGGATGCATATTCGGCACTCCCGATCCGTCAGACTGATGGCAGGTTAAACAATATTTTACATAAACAGCTTTACCCGGATGAACTTTTTCAGCAGACTGAGCCGGAAGATTTTTATTGATTTCACTCGCCAGTTGTTCAGAACTAATGGATTCAACCTTTTTAGGTTCAGAATTATTTTTACAAGAAATGATAGAAAATACCAATACAACACTGAATATTAACTGATTAATTTTCCGCTTCATTTTTTTGTTTATGATTTAAGTGTTCAAGATAAAACAATTTGGTAAATAAATCACCTGGCGTTAAAGATTATCCTATAAATCCGGCCATTCACATCATCAGAAACATACAAGGATCCATCAGGTCCCTGGGCTAATCCACAAGGCCGATGTTGGGCATCCCGCGGACTTTTAACGCTCTCCACTCCGGCAAAACCACTGGCAAAAATTTCCCAGCTACCTGCTGGAATAGCTCCTTTAAAAGGAACAAATACCACATAATAACCTTCCTGAGGTTGTGGCGCTCGGTTCCACGAACCATGAAAAGCTATAAAAGCACCGTTCTTGTATTTCTCAGGAAACATATCGCCAGTATAAAATAATACATCGTTTGGTGCTGTGTGGGCTGGGAATGCCAATAGTGGATCATCGGCAGAAGCGCAACGATCTTCTTTCTGACCATCGCCACCGTATTCGGGTCCAAGTACTTTTTTATTCAGCATCGGATCGAAATAACAGTAAGGCCATCCAAAATTTGAGCCGTCTTCTACCAGCAAAAATTCTTCAGCCGGAAGTTGTGAACTTTGCTCTTCAGTATACAATTCAGGATAAAATTGCGCCAACTGATCACGACCATGCTGCAAAGCGTATAGTTTATTTTCGGTAGTGTTCCATGAAATAGCTACAGCATTGCGGATTCCTGTTGCAAAACGATACCCGTCTTTGGCCTGATCCTGATTTAATACATCGGCTTTAAACCGCCAGATACCACCATGAAGATCTAGTAGCGGGCATGGGTCAATTCCTTTCGAGCCTTTTGTACGATCCTCAATCTGACAAGCATTTGAGGGAGCTCCAACTGTAACGTACATATTCCCATTTTTATCAAAGGCTATTGGCTTGGTTGCGTGCTGATTTTCAGGAGTAAACCCGGCAGCTACAATTTCAGCATTGGCCGATGGCACCAATTCTCCTTCAGTAAGTTTATATCTGACAATCAAAGTATCGGCTCCGAAATAGAGATATCCGTTGTGTAATCCGATACCTGTACCCTCATAAATTCCATGGTAATTAATCACATCAGCCCTTCCATCATTATTCTCATCGCGAAGACAAACAATTCCTCCACCATTTCTTACACGACTTAGCGAAACGTAAACATCTCCGTTTGAATTGATATCCAAATGCCTTGCATGACCAATCGAATCGGCATAGACCAGTGCCTTAAAACCTTCCGGAAGTTTTAGTCCGGCGTTATCCTGATCTGCAAGAATTATTTTTTCAGTGTTTGTTTGGCAAGCAGTAAAAAAGGCCAGACAAATGATTAAAAAGCCAAATTGTTTCATCTGTAGAGTATTAGAATTAAAAATCGACCGTATATCTTAAGCCTTAAAACCTATACCAAGCCTATATTGTTCAAAAATCAGTCGTAATAAATCAAGGGGATTTTGATGCTACAACTAGTCACGAAATAACAGAATAATGTAATTTCGCTCCTCTTTAAAAACTGCAAGAATTATGAAAGGACTTTTGACAATTTTTTTGTTGATTCTGTCGAATTCGTTTATGACTTTGGCCTGGTATGGACATCTGAAATTCGGTGAACTAAAATGGTTTAGCAAACTGGGCATCGTGGCAATTGTATTGGTAAGCTGGGGAGTTGCCCTTTTTGAATACATGTTTCAGGTACCGGCAAACCGCATCGGCTACAAAGGTAATGGTGGTCCATTTTCGCTAATGGAGCTGAAAGTGATTCAGGAAGTAATTACCTTACTGGTTTTCACCGTATTTTCCGTAGTATTTTTTAAAAACGAAAATTTCAAGTTCAATCACCTGATTGGTTTTGTGTTCCTGATTTTAGCTGTTTATTTCATTTTCAAGAAGTAACCGCATTTTTCTCCCGGTTGGAATAATACTGCTGAAGCAACGAACCTTCGTTGATTTCTTTGGTGAATGATTCGATTGTATTGATTGGTATATTAAAGGTATCAAGGGCAATCAAACCATCCAGACAGTTATTAAATTTCGGGTCGACATTAAATCCAATAATCTTCGCATTCAGTTTGATGTATTTTTTCAGAAGTACCGGCAATCCTGAATTCATTTCATCCACATCACCAATAAATTTATCGAGTGAATTGATGTCGTTATCCATCGTTTGCATAATCACATTCAAATTCTGGTCTTCGGTTTTAAACTTGTACGAATTACGCGGGGTTATATTTTTAGCCAGATTCCAATCGAAATGATGAGCCATAATAAACTTGATTATCATTTCCTTAGACGTTTTCGAATAATCGTCGCTAATGCTTACAGGCCCCATCCAATAACGGTATTCCGGATTTTTGAGCGTGAAATACAAAATTCCTTTCCACAACAGGAAAAGAGGCATGGGTTTACGCTGATATTCTGCAACAACAAATGAGCGACCGAGCTCCATTGTTTGCATGAGCATATCCTGAAGATCATCTTTAATCTTAAATAAACTCTGAATATAAAAGCCCCGCACACCAAACTTGTGCATAATTTCGGCGCCTTTTCCAATCCGATAGGCACCGGCAATCATTTCAGTTTCGGTATCCCAAATAAACATCTGGTTGTAATACAAATCAAATTCATCCAGATCGATACTCCGGTTTGTGCCCTCACCTACCTGGCGGAAAGTAACTTCACGTAGACGGCCAATTTCAAGGAGAATTGACGGAATCCGTTTTGATGGTGCACAATAAACAGCATAATTCTTCAGTCGGAAAAGCAAAAATTCAGTTCCCATCTCCTGAAGTTCCTGAATAATTGTTTCGTGCGGAACAGGCTCAGCAACAGGCTCAACCTTTTGCTGCCGTTTGAGCGAATAGTTAAAAAACCGCTTTACCTCAATCTTTGAACATAGCAGATAGGATCTGGCACGTAAATATCTGCCATACTGGTATATATCCGAAAATTTATCCTGCTCAGTAACCGAAATTGGACTTCCAATCCGAATCTTTACCGGCCTTTTGTGACGATACAAAATTTCAGTCGGAAGTTTCATGTTTATCAGCGAAGGATGAATATTTCCCATCAGGTAAAACAGGCGACTGTTATTTCCCTGGAAATGAATGGGCACAACCGGAACTTTTTGCTGCTTGATGAATTTTAAAGTGGAATAATTCCACTGCTTATCCGATAGAATATGCATGGTATCAAACTGGGACACTTCTCCGGCCGGGAACACGCACAGGATACCACCTTCAGCCAAATGTCCGCTCGCTTTTTCAGTGCCTGAACTGGCAGAATCACGATCATTCTTTTTAACAAAAGGTGCTTCATCAAAAAAGAACTCTTTTATCGGATCAATCTTTTGGAGCAATTGGGTGGAAACAATCTTTATATCAGACCGTACCTTGCCAAGAATATGAATCAGTAAAATGCTTTCAAGTCCGCCAAAAGGATGGTTACAAACAACTATTGCCGGTCCTGATTTAGGGATTCGCCGCTGCAATTCGTCCCCGTCAAATACGAAATTAATCTTCAACAGAGCGATTAATTCTTCGACGAACTCGCGACCATTTTTATCGCCGATCTGGTTATAAACCTTGTTCAGTTTGTCAAAGCGAAGCAAAAGCATCAGGAATCGGGCAAAATGTTCGCCACCAATCAAACTAAGTTTGGGATTTGCTTTGAGTAGATCTTTCGGTTTAAATAGTTCCATACAAAGAAATTATACGTTTTTACTTAAAACAGAAGTTGTTACAAATGTCTATCTTGTCCACATTAAAACCTTGACCGTATTGCAAAAGAATTCCTAAAAATGAACATTTTTTTTATTCAATTGTAAAAGGATTAGCTTAATTCGCTTAAAAATTTAGAAATTGAACATACTATATCAGAAATACGACATCAATCAGTGGTTGCCTACCACAAAAAAAGAGGTTGAATCGAGGGGTTGGGATAGTGTTGACGTGATCTTTTTTACCGGGGACGCTTATGTTGATCATCCGTCATTCGGGGCAGCCGTAATTGGCCGGATACTTGAAGCAGAAGGAATTCGTGTCGCCATCGTTCCACAGCCCAACTGGCAAGACGATTTGCGCGACTTCAAAAAACTGGGAAAGCCAAACCTCTATTTTGCAGTAACAGCCGGAAACATGGATTCGATGGTGAACCATTATACGGCCAACAAGCGCAAACGCTCAAACGATGCCTATACGCCGGGAGGACGGCAAGGCCAGCGCCCCGACTACGCCACAACGGTTTACTGCAACATCCTGAAAGATTTGTTTCCTGATGTGCCTTTGGTTATAGGTGGTATTGAAGCGTCATTGCGCCGGGTCACCCATTACGATTACTGGAGCGACAAACTGAAACCTTCTATTCTGGTTGAATCGAGAGCAGATATGCTTTTCTACGGAATGGGCGAAAAATCCATACTGGAATACACTGACCTGATTAAAAAAGGTGTCGATTATAAAAAACTAACCAATATTCCGCAAACAGCCTTTCTCGTTCAGAAGAACGAAAGCTACGCGACCAATAAAAAGTGGAATAGTATCGACTTGTTTTCGTACGAAGAATGCCTGGAAGACAAAAAGAAGTATGCCAAAAACTTCATGCACATTGAAGAGGAATCGAACAAGGTTGAGGCCAACGTACTGAAGCAGGGAGTCGGCAATCAGCAGGTAATTATAAATCCGCCATGGCCGCCACTCGAAGAAAAGGAAATCGATCGTTTTTACGACTTGCCATTCACACGTCTGCCCCACCCGCGTTACAAAAACAAGGAAGAAATTCCGGCCTACAACATGATTCGTCATTCGGTAAATATTCATCGCGGCTGTTTTGGAGGTTGCACGTTTTGCACCATTTCGGCGCATCAGGGTAAATTTATTGCCAGTCGTTCCGAAGAATCAATCCTGAAAGAGGTTGATAAACTAGTGCTGATGCCTGATTTTAAAGGATACATTTCCGATTTGGGCGGACCGTCGGCCAACATGTATAAAATGAAAGGTATTCACCAGGAAATCTGCAACAAATGCAAGCGGCCGTCGTGTGTTTTTCCTGATGTGTGTAAAAATCTGAATATCGACCACAAACCAATGCTTGATTTGTACAAAAAAGTGCGGCAGCATCCCGACGTGAAAAAGGCATTTATTGGCAGTGGAATTCGCTACGACATGATCCTGAAGGAAACCAGTGATCCGCAAGTGAATAAAAACAACATGGAATACCTGCGAGAAGTGATCAAGCACCATGTTTCAGGAAGGTTAAAAGTGGCTCCGGAACATACTTCGGATCAGGTTTTGGATTTGATGCGAAAACCTTCGTTCAAACTTTTTCATAAACTGAACAAGGTTTTTCAGGAAATAAATAAAGAAGAAGGATTGAACCAGCAATTAATTCCATACTTCATTTCGAGCCATCCTGGTTGCGAAAATACCGACATGGCTAATCTGGCTATTGAAACCAAACAACTCGATTTTAAACTCGAACAGGTTCAGGATTTCACACCAACACCAATGACACTGGCGACTGTAATTTATTACACAGGCTACCATCCATACACCATGCAAAAGGTTTTCACTGCCAAAAATCAGAAGGAAAAACTGGCGCAACGCAAGTATTTTTTCTGGTACCAGCGCGAATACCATCAGGAAATAAAAAACGAATTGCTTCGTTTAAACCGCAGAGACTTGCTTGATGGATTGTTTGGGAAGGCCTCCCCTAGCCCCTCCGAAGGAGGGGAACAAAAACACAAGCGCAGACCAACCAAACCATTTAACCATTAACCATTTACCATTAATCCCTTGCAATGCGTACAATAAAAATCACTATCCTTCTGCTAAGCTCATTTTTCCTGAATTCGTGTGCGGAACTGACTCAAATAGCCCAATCAGCAGCAGCACAAAATTTGCCGCTCACCAATGCCGAAATTGTTGGTGGTCTGAAAGATGCACTTTTGGTTGGAACCGACAGTTCGGTCAACCGTTTATCGGCAATTGATGGATACCTGAAAGATCAGGCAGTTAAAATTCTGCTGCCTCCTGAAGCCAAAAATATAACCGATCACATTTCGAAACTGCCCGGTGGTGCCAAATTGGTTGATGATGTAATTGTGCGCGTTAACCGTGCTGCGGAAGATGCTGCCAAAGGAGCCAAACCGATTTTCGTAAACAGCGTGAAAGAAATGACGTTTACCGATGCCTTGCAAATTCTGAAAGGCCCGGATAACGCGGCTACCCAATATTTCAAGCTGAAAACATCGGCTCAACTGGGCGAATTGTATCGCCCAAAAATTCGTGAATCGCTGAACAAAGGTTTGGTTGCAGGCATTTCAACACAACAATCGTGGAACGAACTGACTACACAATGGAACAAGCTGGCAGGTTCGTCGATTGGCAAAATTGGCGGCTTAAAAACAGTAGATGTAAAACTGGAAGATTACATTCTGCAACAAGCGTTAAACGGCATGTTCCTGAAAATTGAAGAAAGGGAAAAAGACATCCGCAGCAATGCCAGTGCCAGAGTTACGGTCTTGCTAAAAAGAGTTTTCGGAAGTCCTAAATAACCGGAACAGCAGTTTCACACCTTCAAAGCCAGCGTTTGGTAATTACTGCAAATTTTGCAAACTCAATTAATTCTGAACTGTTTTAATCTTAAAAAACGCACCATGAAGGGAATCATATTTACCGAGTTTATAGAAATGGTTGAAGCTAAATTCGGAATGGAAATTACGGATGCTATTATTCAAAATTCTCAACTGAAATCAGGGGGAATTTATACCGCAGTCGGAACCTACGATTTTGGCGAAATGGTCTCACTGGTTGTAAACCTGAGCAAAAAGACGAAAATCGAAGTTCCGCTCCTGTTAAATGTATTTGGAGAACATTTATTTGGTCATTTTACCAAAAATTACAAATCGATGATCGGCCATTCAAAAAACACTTTCGATATGCTCGAAATCATCGATCAGGTTATACATGTTGAAGTAGAGAAATTATATCCCGATGCTCAACTTCCCAAAATTACTACCAGTCGGATTTCTGAAAATGAAATGATTCTTGATTATTGTTCCGAACGGAAAATGGCCGATCTGGCCTATGGGCTGATCCTTGGCTGTCAGACACATTTTAAAGAAGAATTCAGAATTGATAAGGAATATCTTGAAGCTGATGGTTCTCATGTTCGTTTCCATTTAATCCGAAAATAGCCAAAGATGTCAGGTGATCAAACTGAACTGTTAAAACGAGCTTTTGAGCGTGAGCGACTTGCAAGAAAAGAAGCTGAGGCGATTATTGAGCAGAAATCACTTGAGATATATTACCGGAATGAAGAGCTGAAAGAACTCAACAATTCGCTTGAGCAGCGCATTGCAGAACGAACCAGTGAAATTGAACGTTCGCGAAAGGATCTGCAGAATGCCAAAGAAGTAGCAGAAAATGCAACCAAAGCGAAATCAGATTTCCTGTCAAACATGAGTCACGAAATCCGGACCCCTCTTAATGCCATCATTGGACTGTCGAATTTATTGATGGCAAAAAATCAAAATGCAGAAAACCGGAAAATGCTCAAATCCCTCGATTTTTCGGCCAATTCACTTTTGGCGCTTATCAACGATATTCTTGATTTTTCGAAGATTGAAGCCGGAAAAATATCGTTCGAACAACACAATTTTAACTTGAAAGAACTTTTTTATGAGTTAAACAATTCATTTTCATTAAAAGCTGGCCAGAAAAATTTACAGTATGCCGAACATACCGATCCAGCCATTCCGGACTATCTTATTGGTGATTCGCTTAAATTAAATCAGATCCTCTCAAATTTGCTAAGCAATGCCCTGAAATTTACTAGTGAAGGAAATATCAGCATCGGATCAAAGTTGGAATCCAGAAATGAAGACCATTTGGTCATCCAGTTTTCTGTATCAGATACAGGTATCGGAATTCCGGTTGACAAGGCTCATCTTTTATTCAACAGCTTTAGTCAGACAAACAGCTCCATCACTCGTAAATATGGCGGAACAGGTCTCGGGCTAAGCATCTCGCACAAACTGACCGAATTGCAGGGAGGTAAAATGTGGTTCGAAAGTGTTGAAAACAAAGGAACCACCTTTTTCTTCACCTTGCCTTTCAAGCTTGGATTTCAGGAAATAAAAACGGAAAAACAGCAGGACAATACAAAACTAAAAGATAAAAAAATATTGCTGGTCGAAGACAATAAAATTAATCAGTTTGTAGCAAGTAAAATCCTTCAGACGGTTGGTATTTTGGTTGATATTGCTGGCAGCGGACAGGATGCCATCACTTTAACAAATGACATTAAGTACGACTTAATCCTGATGGATCTACACATGCCCGATATGGATGGCTTTGAAACAGTTTTGCACATCAAAAAAATGAAGCAGTTGAATCAGAACTGGGAAACGCCTATTATTGCTTTTTCGGCTGATGCATTTTCGGAAACCAAAGAAATTGTTTTGAAAGCCGGATTTGATGACTTTGTCAGTAAACCTATCATCAAGGAAGATTTAATCCTGAAAATTGTCCAATTGATACCTTCAACAACATGAAAATTGAACTTTCTGACCTTCGTGAAGCCAACCAGCTGATTGATATTCTTTTTTCAGAAAATTCACAACCGGTTTACCTGATTGATGAATCGAAGAAAATAAGATATTCGAATCCTGCCTTTTCAGTCTTCCTGAAAAAACATCCCGATGAAATTCAAAACCGCAATTTTTGTGAAACCATGGATTGTGCGTATTACACGACAAATGATGAACCTGAAAATCCTTACTGCAAAACATGCCGGCTTGACGAACTGATTCCACCAAACGGAGATAAAAACATAGCTGTTGTCAGGCAGTTTAAACTAGGTAGTGAAATTTGCATAAAATATGTTCATTTTAATACGTTTGAAGTACAAGTACAAAATGAAAAACTTTCCATGGTCTTGATCAGTGATCTGACGGATTCGATTCAACTTAAAATTGAATCAGGAGAAATCACCGGCATTGAATAACCTTCCCTGCCAGGTATCTCGTTCTTCCAGCAATTTTTCGAGTTTGGCTGTAAACTCAAAGTTCTTCAGTCCCCAGCGTGGTGCAACCAACAACTCATCGGGCGCTTCGCTAACAAAGCGCTCCACTACTATTTCAGGATTAAGAAGTTCCAGATAGCTAACCATTAAATCAAGGTAACCATCCACGGTAAACATTTGAAATGACTCTGGATTCTGCCTGTATTCCTGATACATGCGTGTTCCTTTATGAATTTGCAACTGGTGCAATTTCAGGTTTTCGACCGGCAATTGAGAAATCACCTTCGCCTGATTGAGCCAATCGGTTTCAGTTTCGCCGGGCAATCCCAAAATCAGGTGTGCACAATTGTGAATATTTCGCCGGGCAGTTTCTTCCAATGCCCAAACCGATTCCTCAAAACTATGTCCCCTGTTCATCCAGTCGAGACTCGAATTCAGATGAGATTCTATGCCAAATTCAAGCATAATGTAATACTTATCAGCCAATTCCTGAAGGTAATCCAGAATCTCAACAGTCAGACAATCTGGCCGCGTTGCAATGACCAGTCCAAGCACATCGGGATGTAAAAGAGCTTCTTCGTAGAGCAATTTCAAATTTTCGAGTGGCGCATAAGTATTACTGTACGACTGAAAATAAGCCAGAAATTTCATCGAATTGTATTTCCGCGTAAAAAAAGCAATCCCCTCGTTCAATTGAGTGGTGACACTTTTTTCGAGATTGCAGTAAGCCGGAGAAAAAGTAAGATTGTTGCAATACGAACAACCGCCAGTTCCCCTCAATCCGTCGCGGTTAGGGCAGGTAAACCCGGCATCAATCGAAATCTTTTGCACACGTCCGTTAAACTTACTCCTGAAATAACCGGAAAAATCGTTGTACCGCTTGTTTCCTTCCCATTGAAATTCGTGCATCACAATCAGTTTAATCAATTTCACAAAAGTAGTTCAAATTAGCTGTCAGAAAAACAAACATTTGCTATGAGCACCAAAGATTACAACCTTTCTAAAGCCTGAGAAAACAAGCTATTTTTATCAAGTCGTTCCACAAAAAGCCACAAATCTTTACTTTCAGAAAAAGCAAAGACAATAAAAAACTAATATTCAGTGAATTACAACACAATGAATTATTCCGGATTGTTAAAAACTAGTTTATAACTTTCAGGCTCTTGCACGCAAAAGGCCTACTTACTTCGAATCGAATTTATAAATTTAAAAAACGATAAATAGCTGTTATGTTTAAACCAGAAGATATCAGCCAAATTGTGGCAAGAGGTAGTCAGTTAGACACCGTTGAACAACAAATCGCAAATTTTAAAACTGGTTTTCCATTCCTCCGCCTGACCGAAACAGCCAGTATATACCACGGCTTAATCAAATTATCTGAAGACGAAATCCAGAAATACAGTTCAATGTTTGATCAGAAAGTTTCAGATGGCTTGTCGCTACTAAAATTTGTACCGGCATCGGGTGCTGCAAGCCGAATGTTCAAAACCTTGTTCTCAGCCTTGGAAGCATTACAGGCTGGTGCTGAGTTTTCAGAAATAGTAAAAGATAAAGAAGTTGCCCTGTTTTTTGAGCAACTACCCAAATTCGCATTTTACAATGACCTGAAAGAAATTGCAGCGCGCGAAAACAAAACGATTGAGCAGGCTCAGGCAAAAGAAGTTCTGGAATGGGTTCTTTTGGCAAAAGGCTTGAATTATGGTAAGCAACCTAAAGGATTACTGAAATTTCACAGTTACCCGGAAGAAGTCCGCAGTTCGATGGAAGAGCATTTCGTTGAAGGCGCTTTGTATTCAAAAAATAGCGAAGGCTGTGTAAGTCTTCATTTTACGGTCTCGCCCGAACATCAGCAAGCATTTGAAAAGCATGTAGCTGAAATAAAACCGAAATACGAGGAATTATTTGAGGTTGACTATCGGATAAGTTTCTCGCAGCAAAAACTGGCTACCGACACAATTGCCGTGAGCCCCGACAATGAGCCCTTCCGTAACAGCGATGGCAGTTTGCTTTTCAGACCGGCGGGACATGGAGCTTTACTTGAAAACCTGAATGATCTGGATGCGGATCTGATTTTTATTAAGAACATCGACAACGTTGTGCCCGATCAGCTAAAAAGTGCAACTGTCGACTATAAAAAAGCATTAGCCGGTTTCCTGCTAAGTCTTCAGGAGCAAATTTTTTATTACCAGAAAATGCTGAAAGAACATCATCCGGCCTCACTCGAAAGTGGTTTTTATGCCGAAGCAGCTAATTTTCTCGAAAATGTGCTGAACATTAGTCCACCGAACAATCAGTATTACAGCGAAAAAGAAGAGTTGTTTCATTATTTCAATATGAAATTTAACCGACCCATTCGCGTTTGTGGAATGGTGAAAAATCAGGGTGAACCTGGCGGAGGTCCATTTTTTGCTTTAAACCGAGATGGCTCCGTTTCGTTGCAGATCGTTGAAAGCTCGCAAATTGACTTCACCAATCCGCAGCAATCGGCACTGGCCAAACAAGCCAGTCATTTTAATCCTGTTGATCTGGTTTGCGCGGTAAAGAATTACGCCAGAGAAAAATACAACTTACTGAAATACAGCGATCCGGAAACTGGATTTATTTCAAGCAAATCAAAAGACGGGAAAGAACTGAAAGCTCAGGAACTTCCGGGATTATGGAATGGAGCAATGTCGGACTGGAATACAATTTTTATTGAAGTCCCGATTGAAACATTTAATCCGGTAAAAACGGTTAACGATCTTTTACGTGAAGAGCATCAGGTAAAATAATGACTCAAATCGAAAAAGTATTCTTAAATTTGCACACTTGAATTAGAATATATGAACGAAGACGCCAGAGATAATTTTGAAGAAGACGATTTTGAAGAAGCGGTGGCTCGTTTCAGAAAAATGGTAAAGAGCAACACTTCAAAATATTTCGATGTATTTGAAGTGGAAGGAATAGTTGACCATTTTTTAGAAGATGGCCGAATTAAACTTGCAAAAAAAGCTGTGGAGACCGGGCTAAAATTACACCCTGCTTCAGTTGCTATTAAAATACGACAGGCTCAGGTTTTCATGCACGAAGGGAAACTGGAAGAATGTCTCGAATTGCTCCATTTGGCCGAAAAAGTTGAGACCAACAATCCCGATCTGTTCCTAACCAAAGGTGGTGTTTACAATTTACTTGGCGATGTTGAAAAAGCGGTTGAAGCCTACGAACATGCCCTGGAACTGCCTATCGACGAACTTGATGAAACACTTTATAACATTGGCATTTCCTTCGGTCAGGCCGGCGAAATTAGCCTGGCCATAAATTACCTCGAAAAAGCATTTAAAGACAATCCGAAAAACGAAATTGTGCTTTACGAATTGGGCTATTACTACGACCGCGATTCGCAATTCGAAAAAAGTATTGAGCATTACAACAAATACATTGATATCGATCCATTCAATCATTCGGTTTGGTACAACATTGGCATTACATACAATCGCATGGGAATGTTCGACAAAGCCATTGAAGCCTACGACTATGCGCTTGTTTTGAATGAAGAGTTTTTACATGCACATTTCAACAAAGCAAATGCTCTGGCCAACAACAATCAATTTGAAGATGCGATTGAATGCTATCTGGAATACCTGTTGCTGGATAAAGAAAATGATGATGCATATTGCTATCTGGCCGAATGCTATCTGAATAGCGACCGGTACAACGAAGCTTTGGTAAACTACCAGAAAGCAATCAGGCTAAATGATAAAAATGCCAGCGCATGGTATGGTTCAGGCTTAATTATGTGGTCGGAAGGACAATTGACCGAAGCTCAGATTTTCTTCAGGAAGGCGTTGAAACTGGAAGAAGACAATGCTGATTTCTGGGGAATGGATGCCAAGGTTCACGCCGAATTGAATGAGACCAAAGAGGCGATCGCTTCATTTGAAATGGCAACCGCATTGGAGCCTGAAAATATTGAAAACTGGCTCGCCTATTCAGAAATGTTTTACGATATAAACGATACCGACCGCGCGATTGAAGTATTGCGGACGGCCAATAAAATCAACAAATCGAATGCCTTTATAAATTATAGGTTAACAGCTTATCTACTTGATAAAAACGAAGAACTGGAAGCTGCTTGTCATTTTGAACGTGCTCTGAAAATCGACTATAGCAAACAAAATGAGCTATTCGAATTTTACCCCGAGGCATCTGTAGTAGAATCCATCAAAAAACTTATTTCTCAATACCAAGCAACGAATTTATAAGTTCTGAAACATCCCCCGGCTATCGGGGAAAGTTCCATGAGAACACACAAATAAACCATTAATTTAACTATTACTTTCTCATGAATTTTCAATTGCCACACATGCCTGAGCGACCGGCTCAACCCCGCGAAAACGGTCTCACTATGGTTATGGATAAAGGATTAAGCTTACGTGAAGCCGAAGATTTATGCGACATCTCAGCACCCTATTGTGATCTTATTAAACTGGGATTTGGCACATCAATCATCACCAATCGCCTGCACGATAAAATCCGGTTGTATAAATCAGTCGGACTGAAACCTTATTTTGGAGGCACCCTTTTTGAAGCCTTTGCCGTTCGCAATATGATGGATGATTATCGTCGTTACCTTGATGAATTTGAAATGGAAATGGTCGAAGTTTCTGATGGTGTAATGGAGCTGGATCACGATCTGAAATGCGAGTATATCGAAAGTCTGAGCAAAGATTTTACTGTTTTATCAGAAGTTGGGAGTAAGCTTAAAGGTAAAGAAATTACCAATGAACAGTGGATTTCGTATATGCAAACCGAATTACAAGCCGGTGCATGGAAAGTGATTGCCGAAGCCCGCGAAAGCGGTAATATGGGGATTTACAACGATGACGGGTCGGCTAATTTTCAGCTAATTCTGGCAATAAAAAAAGCACTTAATCCGGATGATATCCTTTGGGAAGCGCCATTAAAAAACCAGCAGGTTTGGTTTATCAAATTGCTCGGACCAAACGTAAATCTTGGCAACATTGCAACCAACGAGATCATTCCGCTGGAAACACTACGGCTTGGTCTTCGGGGCGACACCCTGCTTACATTCTTACCAATTATACACAATTGGGATATATAAAAAAAGGTGGTCAGAAATGGCCACCTTTTTTGTTTTAAAAATCAATATTACTATTGTTTTGAACTGCAACGACAAATGAATAGTTATCTAAACCATAATCATTGCAATAAACAGCAAATAGAATAGCGAAAGCAAAAGCCCAATTGTTAATCGATGCGTAAATTCTTTTTTCATAATTGGGAATTTAAGGGTTATTTGACTTTGATTTTTTTTAATTCAACTCTTATTGACAGGCTTTTCCATCAACTTCAGAATGTTCTCTGTCAGCACCTGTCGCCACTAAAATTAGAAACATCAATTCAATAAATCATTAACCTTTAGCATTTAAATTCATGGCGATTACCAAACCACCAATCTTGATGATCAAAACAGCAATTTGACCGACTGAAAGTAAATTAGAAATAGATACAATTAGAATACTTTTAGAATATAAATAGAACATTTTTAGAACAAAATAGAAATACTAAAATTACATATATACTTATAAATAAAGGATTAAATAAATATTAATTAAAAATTTATCATTTCAACAGAATTTGATTTAGAAATTAAATACAATGGAAAATAGACATATAATTTACAGTTCAGAACAAAATATTTACATGAATTAAAAGCCGTTTTAAGCAAAAAAAAAAACTCTCCGGATAATTCCGGAGAGTTTTCAGCTATGCCCTTTCGATCAGAAACGGGCAAGTTTTAATCTATGTCTACAATTTGGGTTCCCAACCTTTTTCGTATTCACGGGCCCAAAGTTTCATCGCATCTTTATCCTTAATCTGGCCATTTTCTGTATTTACCTGGAATGGTTTATTGATTCTGTAAGCTATGTTTGAATAATGAACCAGCATCTGACTGATTGCACCTTCTTCGATCGGCGAATTCAACTTAGTTTCAGTTCCACGAATAACATTAAAGAAATTAGCCACATGTCCGTCAGTCATGTCACCACCACCGCCAAGGGCTGTTCCGGCTTCACTTCCCGACGATTTGCTGTCTTTAATTTTCTTGCCCATACGATCAAACAAGGTATATCCTTCGCGGTTTACAAAAACAGTTCCTTCGCTTCCATATATGATAGTACCACGGTCGCTTCCGTAAGTCTGGTGTCCGTTTCTGCTTTTGCCATCCCATTCAATAATTTTGTTTCCAGGGAAACGGAAGGAAGCATCCATCGTGTCGTACATAACCCAGCCATCATTTTTGAAATGACGTTTGGCTGCTTCGACATTCACATATTCAGGATATTTAACCTGAAGCGCCCAACGTGCAACATCCAGTTCATGGGTGGCATTATTTCCAGCCTCAGCAGTTCCCCAAACCCAACCGTACCAGTGCCAGTTGTAATCCCAAATATTGTCCATGTATTCCATACGTGGGGCCGGACCCTGCCAGATATCCCAATCTAAACCCTGTGGAACCGGAGCTTTTTTAGCAACAGGCACTTCGCCACGATTGTTGGAATAGAAGGCAACAGCTTTATACACATCGCCAATTACTCCTTTATGAATTTCACCAATAATTTCCTGTGACTCTTTGGCAGAACGTTGCTGGTTTCCCATTTGCACAACTTTGCCATATTTTTTCTGAAAAGCTACGAGCAATTCACCTTCGCGCGGATTGTGGCTGCATGGTTTTTCAATATACACATGCTTTCCGGCCTGCATAGCCATCCACGTACCCGGTGCATGCCAATGGTCAGGAGCTGCATTGAAAATTGCATCAACACTCTGATCATTCCAAACTTCGTGTATATCATTAACCAGTTTGGCTTTCCCCGAAACTTTTCCGTTAATATCTTTGCCCACCTTTTCGCGCTGTTTTTGCATAACATCGCAGATATAGGCAACATCAACATTATTCTTTTTGTCTTTAAGTGCAGCATAATAGGCGCCAACCCGGCGGCCGCAACCCATCAGGGCAACATTCAGGCGATCGTTTGCGCCAACAATTCGCGAATAACTTTTTGCACTGAATCCGGAAGCCATTCCGCCAATAGTAATACCGGCAGCTCCAACAGCTACATTGCGAATAAATTCTCTTCTATTTGTACTCATTGTATTGGGTGATTTAGGTTTTTACAATTTTCTGATTTTCAAACTCCTGAATTTAACCTGATCCTGATGATACTGAAGCAGAATAGGGGTTTCTTTAATCATTCCGAAATCTTTGTATTCGGCATATTTACTGCGGGCAACCAAAGCTTTGTAAATGTTCGATCCACGAACAAACTCTAGCACTTTTACGCCATTCAGGTAATGCTCAACCCGATTATTGGGATAAGCCACAATACGGCCTATATTCCATTCACCTGCAGGTTTGGTAAAGCGTTCCTGTTTGTCTGACGGAATCAAATCATACAATGATGACATGGTGCGGTTTCCAACGACACCCATTTTGGCATCAGGATGTTTTTTGTCATCCAAAACCTGATACTCCAAACCAATGCCAGCACCACCGTTTCCAACAAAATATTTCACGCCACTGTTGGCTCCTTCAGCGAAATTAAATTCAAACTGCATATCGAAAGCCGCAAATTTTTCGTCCGAAACAATATCGGTTCCCTTAACGGGTTTTTCCTTGGTGTTGGCAACAGCCATTATTGTTCCTTCTACAACTTTCCAGCCTTCAGCCGGGAATTTATCCTGACCGGCTGCTTTCCAGCCTGAAGTGCTTTTTCCATCGAAAAGGAGTTTCCATCCCTGCAGTTTTTCTGCCTCACTCAGGTTATTAGGCAACAGGTTTACAACAAAAACATCTGGAGTTTCGGTAGTTTTCAGATCAGTTGTTTTAATACGGATATTCTTCCAGCGAATTTGTTTTCCTTCTCTATCTTTTGCATCGCCAATACCATGAACCTGCAAAGCAATCAGTCCGCTTGGAGTCATATCATCAATTAAATAAGAAACAGGAACATCATTCAACCAGGTGCGAATGCTACTACCAACACATTCAATGCGGTAATGATTCCATTGACCAAGTTTAAATGCAGCTTTGGCATTCAAATTAAGTTCGTTTGTGTAAAGCCATCCGCGACGTGCCTCGTCGTAAATTCCACCGCTCCAGGCCCTTGCTGAAGGATCAACTTCGCACTGATAGCCGTGAACACGACCGTTCATCACGTCAGGTTTGCTGATGCTCCGGAACTGAATTCCGGAATTCATTTCGTTTTCAACCAGAAGATCTAGCTCTAGTATAAAATCGCCGTAATCCTTGTCGGTGCAAAGGAAAGAGTTTGGCGTTTTAGCAACTGTTGTTCCTACTATTTCGCCTTTCTCAACATGATACTTAGCTTGACCATTCAATTGGTGCCAGCCGGTTAAATCTTTTCCGTTGAAAAGTGATTGCCACCCAGCTTTATCTTTTGCAAAAGCAGGTGAAGTCAGCATCAATACTGCTAGTAAAATCTGTAGTTTCCTCATGAGGTTTTGGTTTATGATTGGATTAAATTTATTTCCGTGTACGGCAACGGAAACAAAAATAGATATTTAAATGGTTGTTTGGTCAATGTTTTTGAACACAATTAAGCTTTTGCTTTTGCATTTTGGATTCAATAGTTGATCAGCCGTAAATTTATTTTGACAAATATTCTTTCGGAACAGAGATTTTCACTTTTGCCTTTTTACTTTTGTTTTTTACTCAATTCCAATGAAGATTGCTATTCTCATTATTTATGGAATCATATTACTTATAATCGGGATTTATTCTTTCCTGAAGATCAGAACTCCGTTCGACTATTTCCTTGCCGGAAAGAAAACCGGAGTGTGGCAGATTTCAGGCAGCCTTTTGGCAACGATACTGGGAGGTTCGGCCATTCTGGGAACCATCGGACTGAGTGAAAGTCAGTCGTGGGCATCATCGTGGTATATTTTATCTGCCAGTCTTGGATTGCAGGGCTTACTTCCAATTGTCAGAAAGGTATATGCTCAGGGAAAATTTACGCTACCCGAACTTATTGGCCAGTATTACGGTGAATCGGCCAGAAAAGTCACTTCTGTAATTATACCTATTGCCTGGCTTGGAATTGTGGCGGCACAAATTATTGCCGGCGCACAAATACTCGTTAGCTTTTTCGGTACAACTTATACCAGCGGAGTATTGTTTACCGGCATCATTTTCATTGTTTACACTTACATCGGCGGACAGGTATCGGTTATGAAGACCGATTTGTTTCAGGCATTTTTTATTTTGGGGGGCGTTGTTTTAACAGCAATTTTAATTCCACCAGGTAACAGTTCCGAAATGCCATCCTTTGCTGAAAATTTTCCATTTAATGCGCATTATTCGCCTTTCGATTTATTTATCATGATCCTGACATTTTCTAGTACTTTCGTGGTTGGTCCCGATATTTACTCTAGAGTTTTTTGTGCCAAAGATTCGAAAACAGCTTTTCGCAGTGTGCTGATTGTTGCCCTCATCCTCATCCCCTTTTCATTTGTGCTGTCGTATGTTGGTATTTATGCCGCTGCATTTCATTCGGGAGTCGAAAATAGTTCGGCATTGGTTAATCTGGCCAGCGTTTATCTACCCGACTGGGCAAGTGGAATTCTTGTTGCAGCCTTAATTTCAGCAGTACTTTCAACAGCCTCCACTACCCTGTTAACTACATCGATGATTTTAAGTGAGCTGTTCCATAAGGATATAAACAACAAGAAATCGTTCAAACAAACCAAGCTTTTGCTTATTGGAGTAGGCCTGCTAAGCATGATTATTTCATTGAAAGTAACCTCCATTGTGGCATCTCTGCTGCTTGCACTTTCTTTTTATTCAGGTGCATTTATAATTCCCATGGTTGCAGCACTTTTTAAACTCCCATACAACAAACGGTTTAGTATTGCGGCCATGCTTTCAGGAGGTATACTGGCGCTTGGTGGTAAATTACTGATGACTTTTAATTACTCTGAGGCTGGTCAATTGATTCTTATTTCAGGATTTCTAGCTAACGTATTGCTGCTTTTTTTACCTTTCGGAACAGAAAAACAAAGAAAATGAAATCACTTATACTTGAAAAATACAACGAATTTAAGCTTTGTGAAACTCAAATTCCGGAGTTAAAACCGGGATGGGTGTTGATTAAAGTGGAAGCTTGCGGTATTTGCGGAAGCGATGTACATGGTATGGATGGAAGTACCGGAAGAAGACAGCCACCGGTAATTATGGGACACGAAGCTTCAGGAATTATCCATGAAATTGCTCCGGAAGTTTGGGGCTGGGAGAAAGGTACGCGAGTTACTTTTGACTCTACCATTTCGTGTGGCCAATGTTTTTACTGTCAGCGGGGCGAAATTAATCTTTGCGAAAACCGGCGTGTACTGGGCGTTTCGTGTGATGAATATCGTCAGAACGGAGCCTTTGCCGAATTTGTAGCAGTACCCGCTCATATTCTTTATGAAATTCCAGCGAACATTAGTTTCGAACAGGCTGCCATGGTCGAAGCTGTTTCGGTAGCGGTTCATGCAACAGCAATCAGTTCAGTAAAAGCAAATGATACCGCTGTGGTCATTGGCTGCGGAATGATTGGTTTGCTTTGCATTCAGGCATTAAAAGCTGCCGGTTGCGCAAAGGTAATTGCCATCGATCAGGTACCTGAAAAACTTGAATTAGCTAAAGATATGGGCGCCGATCTTGCAATCAATTCATTAGAGACAGATGTAATTCAACAGATTTTGAATGAAACCGAGAATCGCGGTACAGCTATTTCCTTTGAGGTTGTTGGTATTGAATCAACCATGAATCTGGCCATTGATTGCACTCGAAAAGGCGGAACGGTTACCCTGATTGGCAATTTATCTCCTGAGGTTAAGCTGCCACTGCAAAAGGTAGTGACCCGCCAACTTCGGCTTCAGGGTTCATGCGCCTCCGCAGGCGAATACCCACTTTGTCTGGAAATGATTGCCTCCGGAGCCATCAATGTGGACCGGTTGATCAGCAAAGTTGCACCTCTGGAAGATGGAAACGAGTGGTTCCATCGGCTTTACAACAAAGAACCCGGATTAATGAAAGTGATTCTGAAACCATGAAAATCTATGTCATTAAATAGCCATTAGTTGTCACTCAATCGTTAATAATCGCAACTCTTACTATCAATGACGTGTAACAAATGACTATTGAATGACAATTTTGTGACAGATTGAAAATTTACGAACTATAAAACCTCAACCTTAAACAGACACAAGCATGACAATCAACGTCGCCATTATCGGCTGTGCTAAAATTGCACATTTACACGCCAAAGCCATTTTACAGCTGCCTGAATTAAATTTCAAAGCCGTTTGGAGCCGAACTCCGGAATCGGCACGAAAGTTTGTAGATGAATATGGTGTGAAAGCCTATTCGTCGATTTCTGAAATGATAAAGGCTGAAGATATACAAATGGCCATTATCTGTACAGCGCATCCCTATCATGCCGACCCTGCCATTCAGGCCATGGAAGCTGGAGCACATGTGCTGATTGAAAAGCCATTGGCATCAACACTTCAGGATTGCGACCGGATTATTGAAGCAGCCCATCGTACTAGAAGAAAAACAGGCGTCATCAGTCAGCGGCGCTGGTACCAGCCAATTGTACGCATGAAAAGAGCCATTGAGGTAGGTAAAATCGGGACACCGATGCTTGGCACCATACAAATGTTGGGATGGCGCGACCGTTCCTACTTTGAAAGCGATGCCTGGCGCGGCTCCTGGAAACTGGAAGGTGGCGGGGTTTTGGTCAATCAATCTCCCCATCAGCTTGATTTGCTGCAATGGCTTATGGGCGATATCGATGAAGTTTTTGGATACTGGAGCAATATGAATCACCCCTACATAGAAGTGGAAGATACAGCCGTTGCATTAATCCGGTTTAAAAATGGTGGGCTGGGAAATATTTTAGTCAGCAACTCACAAAAACCTGGCATTTACGGAAAGGTGCACATTCACGGCAGCAACGGTGCAACTGTTGGCTCACAACCAGAAGGTGGTGCCATGTTTATAGCCGGGAAAACGACCATCGCTGAACCACCGAAACTCGATTTATGGACAGTTCCGGGCGAAGAACACCTGATGGAGGAATGGAATAAAGCAGACAGCGATGAGTTTCATTCGGTTGATGCGATGAGCTGGTATTTCAAGCAGCAACTGGAAGATTTTAAAGATGCCATACTGAACGACCACCTACCCATGGTAACAGCAGAGGAAGGCCGCAAAACGGTTGAACTTTTCACGGCAATCTACCGCTCACAACGGGATGGAAAACCTATAAAATTTCCACTTATGCCTGAATATGACCGGGATGATATGGATGGAAGATTGACTAAATAATGATTTAGGTTTTACACACAACTATTCATCAAACTTAAGCTTAAAAACTACAACTTCAGGTCGGTTGCCTGTTCTGACTGATGGTCCCCACGTTCCGTAGCCTGATGAAACATAGAAATGGGTATCACCTTTTTTAAGGTAGCCCCAGCTCAATTCAAATATGGCTTTGGTAATGTAGTTAAACGGCCAAAGCTGGCCGTTGTGCGTATGCCCGGAAAGATGCAAATCGACTTTGGCATTGGATGCTTCATGCAAATTAAAAGGTTGATGATTCATCACAATTATTGGTTTCTCATAATCAATTCCGACAAGCAATTCGCTAAGCGGTTTTGGTGCATTTGGTCCCCTGCCAGCAGAATGATCATTGCGTCCGACCAACTGAATACCATTGGGCAGCGTAATGACTTCATCGAGCAACATCCGTATATTTATACTTTTCAGGTAGGGCAAAGTTTTGTCGATTCCACCAATGTATTCGTGATTTCCTGAAATGGCATAAACACCTAGTGGTGTCTGAATTTCCTGAATGTGTCGTCCCAGTTTTTTTCGCAGCACCGGAGCAATTTCTCCATCAACTAAATCGCCGCATAGCAAAACCAAATCAGGCTTTTGTTCGCGGATAATATCTAGCAGATGTTTTTCACGACGTTCACCAATCAGCGCTCCTAAATGGATGTCAGAAGCCATTAGAATTTTAACTTCAGGAAAGCCTGTAACTTTTTTATGAATGGTAAGCGGAATTTGCTTCACGTTTATCCACAAGGCATTAATGTGCCCCGCAATAACAATCACCGAGACTAAAGAAACAATGATCAGGCCCAAACGAAATTTTCCAACTTCAGTAAATGGTGGTAAAAAGTGTATGAAATGATTGAAAATTCGGACGATATCAATCAACACAGCGGCCATTACCAAATACAGCATATAAGCCAGCCAGAAGGAACCAATCCGGTAAACCCATTCACTAAAAGCAGATGTGGCGGTTCGTTCGAGAATAGAACCTGCAATAAACATTGCTGCAATTGACCAGAAAATCATAATATACCAACGTTTCATGGGTTGGCTCAGCGAAAAGACCTGAAGTCCGCGAACGTAGAGGTAATAATTTACTGAAGTATATATCAGCATAACGATGCTGAAAAAGATCAAAAAAGTAAGGCTCCGCATATTTCAAGTAAAAGGTTTATAAAACTGAAACAATTAAAACGATTTACTCTTCCGAAAGTTCTGTTTCTTCGTCAGCCTCTTCAATTTCAATAATTTCCTGATTATTCATAAATGTGTCAGCCAAACGCTCAACCCATTCGGTAAGCGCACTTGCAAAAACTATTTTTTGAGCTTTTGGCAAACTTTCGGCAAGCCGGTCGATTTGCACATAATTCAGGTTTTTAATAACCAATTCAGCATCATCGATGGCAAAGATTTTTACGACTCCAAGATTTAGTGCATATAACGAATAAATTTGATTCAACCGTTTTGCTGTTCCAATCACAACGTCCGATCCCATGTAAATTTTATCCTTCTGAATATCAATTTTCTCATCGTCGCAAGCAGTATGAACACGCAAATCGGTATATTCGCCTAAGCGGTCAAACTCATTTTTCATTTCCAGTGCACGCTCTTTATTTGGAACAATAATAACTGCGCGTGGGTTATCGTCCAACTCAGCTTTCAAACGCTGAAGAACACTGACAACAATTGTGGTTGTTTTACCACTACCCTCGCCACCAATACAAAGCAAATCGCGACCGCTTTTTATCCGCGGTATGCAAATTTGCTCCAATTCGGTTGACTCTGTAAATCCGTTTTCTTCGAGCGATTCTAAAAGTTGTTTATCTAGTTTTTCTTTAATCATCAGTATCTGTATGTTTTAGTAAATTTCTATCCAATTTCAACCACCGTAATTCCGGCGCCACCAAACTGCACATGTTCATCACGAAACGATCGCACTGCAGGTTCCGTTTTTAGGTAATTGCGGATCATCTCTTTTAAAATACCATTCCCTTTTCCATGTAAAATACGCAACTCACTAAAATCGAGCATTATGGCATCGTCAATAAATGCCTGAATATTTTGCAATGCTTCTTCTGCCCTTTGCCCGCGCACATCAACTTCAGTTTTAAAGCTGAGCCGCTTTTCGCTCAATCCTTTGTTGATATTGGGCATCGTTTGGTTGTAGGTGCGGTGTATCTTTTTGGCCTCGTTGTTGGTGATTTTCTGCAATTTATCGCGACTAACTGAAGTACGGATATGCCCAAAAGCGACCACCGCATTTTTCTCATTCAGTTCCAAAATTTCGCCTATATTCTGATTTCCTGTCATTAAAACCTTATCGCCAGCTTTCCATTCATCAGGTAAAACAACTTTAAGCTTCTCTTCAGTTGCTTTCTTTTCTGGTCGTTTTTCATTTCGGCGCGATTCCTTTTCTTTCAGTTTCTGAATCTTCTGATTAATCAAATCATCCTGATTGTTTGCCGATTCTTCAACTTCTTGTTTAAACTCAACCAGTCTGGCTCTAATTTGTTTTGTTTTTTCCTTATCAGCCTGACTTTCACGAATTTCACGAATGGTGTTTTCAATCCGTTTATTGGCTTCTGCTAAAATCTGGTCGGCTTCCTGACGAGCCTTCAGCAAAATTTCCTTGCGCTGCTTGTCCAGCTGCGAAAGATCGGTTTCGTACTTCTCTGCCAGATAGTCAAGCGATTTCTCAACTTTCCTGATCTTTTGCCGCTTGGTTTCCCAATATCGTTTATCGCGTACAATGTTGCGGAGGTGTTTATCGAAATTAATGTGATCCTTGCCAATTTTCTCCGTTGCATCCTGAAGAATATTCTCCGGAAGACCAATTTTTCGGGCTATTTCGAAAGCAAATGAACTGCCTGGTTTTCCAATATCCAACTGAAACAGCGGCTCCATTTTCGATGAATCATACATCATGGCTGAGTTCTCTATGCCATCGGTTGATGAAGCGAAATGCTTCAGGTTGGTGTAATGTGTTGTTATTACCCCAAAAGTCTTCATCTCATTCAGCTGCGAAAGTATCGATTCGGCAATCGCACCACCCAGCATCGGTTCGGTTCCTGTACCAAATTCGTCAATCAAAACCAGTGTTTTGTCATTCGAATTCTTCAGAAAAAACTTCATGTTCATCAAATGAGAACTATAGGTACTCAGGTCATTCTCAATCGATTGTTCATCGCCAATATCAATAAATAGTTTCTCGAAAATTCCGGTGGCGCTGTTTTCTTTGACAGGAATGAGCAACGCACATTGAAGCATATATTGCAGCAAACCAACAGTTTTAAGGCAAACTGATTTTCCTCCTGCATTCGGTCCTGAGATTAATAGAATATGTTTTTGTGGCGTTAAACGAATATTCAAGGGAACCACTTTTCGGTTTTCCCTGCGCAAGGCCAGCATCAATAAAGGATGAACAGCATTCTCCCAATCAAGCTGGCATTTGTTTTCCATGTAAGGTTTTATGCCATTAATATCAATAGAATAAATAGCTTTTGCCCGGACAAAATCTATTCGGCCTAAAAACTCGTATGCCAACACCAAATCGGGCAAATAAGGGCGGATATCGTTTGAGAAAATGGTCAAAATCTTAACGATTTCGCGCATTTCAGCATATTCCAGCTCACGGATTTCATTGTTCAGCTCAACCACTTCAGCAGGCTCAATATATGAAGTCTTTCCTGTTGATGATTCGTCATGTACAATCCCATTCAATTTACGCTTAAATGCAGATGTAACCGGAATTACTGCCCTTCCATCGCGCATAGCAACCGATGCATCCTCTTCAACCAAACCATCGTCCTGCGCCTTTTTCAGGATAGCCTGTAAGCGTTTCGATACTCCGGATTGTTTGCTGAGCAGTTCTTTACGGATGCGCGATAATTCGGGAGATGCATTATCTTTAATTTTTCCGTATTTATTCAGAATAGCGTCAATTCGTTCAATCACAAACGGATAAATCTGGACTCCGGATAGTAGCCGTTTTAAACAAGGAAACTGATCTTCTTTGGTTTGCTTCAGAAAACGGACAATACCTGAAATCGTTTCAAGCGAGCGCTTTAAGTCGAACAACTCCTGAACTTCGAGGAAACGACCTTCAATCCTGATTTTTGAAAGAGCTTCGCGGAGGTCGAAATAGTAACTAGTTGGGAAGTTCTCCATTTCCTGAATGATCACAACAAATTCGCTCACCAGCGAAAGATTTTCATTGAGTTGTTCGTAATCGCTGACAAAACAGATTTCATCGACCAACTCGCGCCCAAGGTCACTCAGACAGCGTCCTTTGAGCAATTCACGAATCTTATCAAAACCAATTTTAGATTCAAAATTTTCAGGATAAACCAAAGTCATACATTGCAATTTGTGGTGCAAAAGTACGAAGGAAATTTAGTTTTTCGGTACTTTCTCTCCAGGGAAACGATTAGCCCATTCTTTCCAGAACAAACCTAGTTCTGATTTCATTTCCTTGTGCAACATCAATATTCCAAATAAATTAGGAATCGTCATCAAGGCAATGGTTACTCCGGAGAGAGTCCATATAATAGTTGTATCGGTAAACGAAGCAAGGAAGAACCCAACAACATAAACGATACGGAAATAAATATCGCCTTTTACGCCAAACAAAAAGATGATCGCCCGCCCACCGTAATATGACCAGGAAATAGCTGTAGAAAAGGCGAATAACAAAATTCCGATTGAAACAATGTACCTTCCATAATCGCCAAACCAACTTTTAGTAAAAGCTTCAGTAGTTAAAGGTGCACTGTGAATCAATGATTTTCCTTTAAAAAGCATACTTCCGGTATTTACAACTTTACCGTTTCGCACCTGAACTTCTCCGGTCAGATTCTTACCGCTGCTGGTAACCAATACGTCTTCAGCCACAGAACGCGCATGAAGAATTGTAACATTTGAATTGGTGATTTTCCCTTCGGTAACCAATAGATTGCCTGTAAATGCCTCCAACGATTCTTTACCTGAAAAATGATGATACAATGTTTTAACTCCTTCAGGGTTTTGGTCGGTATAATTCCCATTCAAAACTACCAAATCAGAGTACTGAAACTGGTTATCAATTTTTTTCGACCATACTCCTGATGATAAAACAACCAGTCCGGTAAGCATACAAATGATGATGGTATCGATAAACGGTTCGAGCAATGCAACCAAACCTTCGGAAACCGGTTCGTGAGCGCGCGCAGCTGCATGTGCAATTGGAGCAGATCCCTGCCCCGCTTCGTTCGAAAATAATCCGCGATTAACACCGCGATTAAACGCGAAGGAAAATCCGGCACCCAAAAATCCACCAACAGCTGCAGTGCCTGTAAAAACATCACTAATAACTGAAATTAAGGAGGGAATTATATTTTGATAATTGTAACCTATTACACCTATTGAACCAACAAAATAAATGATCGCCATAATGGGAACCATCATTTCTGTAACCTTTGCAATGCGCTTGATTCCGCCAATAATGACAAAAGCGAGAATGACTGACAAAACCGCGCCTGTCACTATTGGGGCAATTCCGAATGTTGTAAAAGCAGAACTTGCAATGCTGTTAATTTGAGGCAAACTACCTGTGCCGAAAGAAGAAAGTACAGTTGCAATGGCAAATATAACAGCCAACCATTTCATGTTTAAACGGTTTTTCATGTAGTACATGGGGCCGCCCGAAACAGTGCCATCTTCGGCTATTTCGCGATATTTATGCGATAAAGTAACTTCAACAAATTTGGTTGTCATCCCAATTACAGCAGTCATTAACATCCAGAATAAAGCTGCCGGCCCGCCGAGATGGATAGCCAAAGCTACACCAGCAATATTTCCGGTACCAACCGTTCCAGAAAGAGCGGTAGCTAAAGCCTGAAAGTGCGAAGTATCACCAACATCGCCGGGGCGATCAAATTTACCACGAACTATACGAAGTGAATATTTTAAAAAACGGAATTGAGGAAACTTCAGGTAAATGGTAAAAAACAAACCTGTACCCAACAGAAAATAAACAAACCACTGTGAACTACCAACATAACTATCAATCAAGGTCAAAAAATCATTCAAACTTTGCATATATCCCGTTTTTATAAAATCAATATGTGCTAAAAATAGCAATATCTTTTAATCCGGAGTAACATTTACAATTTCAATCCATTGTTAACTGATATTAATTGACTAGTAAATCAGAGCTTTCTTATTATGAGATTTATTTAAACCAAGAAATTTGATTTCGTTTAATGCACAAAGTTCCCTTTTTTATCTAAATTTGTTTAAACAATTCAAAAACAGAAAACTATGTTACCAAAATTTTTGCTAGCCGACAACTCACAGGAAATGCCTGATATGTTGTATGTTGTTCACAACGAATTACCACGTTTTATTGTAGGAAGCGACATTGAAGATTTTTCGGTAAATCAAACCATTTACTGGATCGATGAAAAACCTACCGACAAAGAACTTATCGCTCAATTACTCGAAGAAGCAGAAGAGTTTCTTGAAGCAGAATTGGAAAATCAGGACAGTTATTTTGAAGACGGGGAGGACGATTAATCATGACTAATCCGAAACGACTTACCAGATCAAGAGAGAAAATGGTTGCCGGAGTTTTAGCCGGAATTGCTAACTATTTCGATACTGATCCGACTATTGTTCGGATTGCGTATGTTGTTTTATCTATTGCCAGCGTTGGCTTCCCGGGTCTTTTTGCCTACCTGATTATGTGGATTATTATTCCGGAAGAATAATTGTATTAATTCTGAGGTACCTGTTTCAAGCTTAATTGAATTCGCTTTCGCTGCAAATCGAGTTCAATTACCTTGACTTGTACATGTTGGTGCAGTTTCACAATCTCAGAAGGATCGCTGATAAAACGGTCGGCAAGTTGCGATACATGCACCAGGCCATCCTGTTTTACACCCACATCAACAAACGCACCGAATTTGGTTATATTGGTTACAATTCCAGGCAACACCATTCCTACCTGCAAATCATCGACCTTGTAAATTCCAGGTGCGAATTCGAATACTTTAATTGCCTGACGTGGATCGCGGCCTGGCTTCGACAATTCCTTCTGAATGTCCATCAGTGTTGGAAGACCAACCTGAGCAGTCACATATTTTGTCCATTCAATTTGCTTCTGCAGTTCTTCATTCGAAATCAGTTCCTGAATGCTGCATTTCAAATCCTTCGCTATTTTTTCAACCACAAAATAAGATTCAGGGTGAACCGCTGAATTATCCAGAGGATTGGAAGCATCCGGAATCCGAAGGAATCCTGCTGACTGTTCATAGGCTTTTGCACCCATTCGGGCAACTTTCTGCAATTCAGAGCGTGAATTAAACGGACCATTTTCTTTGCGGTAATCCACAATATTCTGCGCCAGCATCGGTCCAAGTCCAGAAATATAAGTCAATAAATGTTGTGAGGCTGTATTTACATTTACCCCAACCAGATTCACGCTCGATTCGACCACCTTATCCAAACTGTTTTTCAGTTTCTTTTGATCAACATCGTGCTGATACTGCCCCACCCCAATTGATTTTGGGTCAATTTTTACCAATTCGGCCAATGGATCCATCAACCGCCGACCAATAGAAACAGCGCCCCTAACCGTAACATCATATTGCGGAAACTCATCGCGCGCAATCTTGGATGCCGAATAAATGGAAGCACCATCTTCGGAAACAACATACACGCGCAGTTCGCGATCGAAATGAAGTTTTTTAATAAACTGCTCTGTCTCGCGGCTGGCTGTGCCGTTTCCAATAGCAATGGCTTCTATCTGGTACGAACTAACAAGCGAAGAAATCTTTCTGGCAGCTTGTTTCACTTCTTCCTGCGGTTTGTGTGGGTAAATAGTCTCGTTGTGCAGTAAATTTCCCTGTGCATCGAGACAAACCAATTTGCAACCCGTTCGATAACCCGGATCTAAAGCCAATACACGTTTCTGCCCTAGCGGCGCCGCCAGCAACAACTGGCGCAAATTATCGACAAAAACCCGTATTGCTTCTTCATCTGCCTTTTCTTTCGATAGTCCGGCAAACTCCGTTTCGATTGATGGTTCGAGCAATCTTTTGTATGAATCGCTCACTGCCAATTCCATTTGATCTGCACAACTGTTGTGACTATTTATAAAATACCGCTTGAGCCTCAAAATTGCATCTTCACTTTCAGGTGAAATTGAAACCCGGAGAAAACCTTCATTTTCACCCCGACGCATAGCCATTAACCGGTGTGAAGGGCATTTTTTTAGTGGTTCATTCCAGTCAAAATAATCGTGGAATTTGGCAGCTTCTTCTTCCTTGCCTTTAATCACTTTCGAACTAATAAAAGCTCCGGAATCGAATGCCCTCCGTACAATTGATCGGGCTTTTTCGTTTTCATTGATCCACTCTGCAATAATATCGCGGGCACCAGCCAGTGCATCGTCAACCGACTCAACCATTTCGTTTACAAACGAATGAGCACGGCGTTCAACATCCGTTTCATTTTGCTTCATTATTATTTTAGCCAATGGCTCCAAACCCTTTTCGCGGGCAATCATAGCACGGGTGCGGCGCTTTGGTTTATAGGGCAAATAAATATCCTCAAGTTCGGTCGTATCAAAACAGTCTTCAATTCTCTTTTGTAATTCAGAAGTCAATAAATTTTGTTCCTGAATGGTTTTCAGAATGGTTTCTTTGCGTTTGAGCAACTCCTCAACACGTTCTTTTTCATCTTTGATGGCTTCAATCTGAACCTCATCCAAACTACCAGTGCGTTCTTTTCTATATCGCGAAATAAACGGAACAGTTGCCCCTTCGTCAAGTAAACCTATTGTATTTACCACCTGTGACTCTTGAATACCAACACGTTGAGCGATTAGTCGAATTATATTTTTATCCATCATAGAATTAAAAAATTGTGGCCCGAAGGTAACTTTTTTTGAGGAATTTTGAATTCAAAACTGTAAGTAAACAATAGAACTAGCCATTTTTCAATTGCATTCATTTGCATTTAAACTCCCAAGTTTTTCCTACATTTAAACCCATAAACAAAAAACTAAATCGTATGAAAAAACAGTTATTTGCATTAATGCTATTCGCATCAATTGTTCTATTTTCCAGTTCAAAGCTTGAGGCTGAAGTGAAAAGCAAACCCATTTTGGGTGAATGGCTTTATGAAGTTAGCGATGCCCCTTATGGATATGAAAAAGGAAGCTTAATTTTTTCTGAAAAAGAGGGAAAAACGATTTGCGTAATCAAACTTGAAGCTGGCGAATTGGCTGTCAATGATCTGAAAATAGAAAAAGAAAAAGTTAGCTTCTCTACAACAGTTGATGGCAACCCAATAAACGTTGAACTAAAGCTCGAAAAAAATAAGTTAACAGGCAAAGTTGATACTCCGGAAGGACCTAAAACTTTGACAGCGTTGAAAAAATAATTGTTAATTTTTCTAAATGGAAACCGGATCATACAAAACATTGAATCCGGTTTTTATTTGAAAAACAACAACTTAAGCAAAGTTTCAGGAACGAGTCAACCAATTTATCGAACAAAAGAAAAGTATAATTCAGAATAAATTCAAACAGAAGGATTCTGTACGATTCGTTTCATTATTTTTGAAGGACAAATACTAAATTTATTAAACCAATTTTAACCAATAACAAAAATGACAAACAGAAGAGATTTTTTAAGAACCAGTTCGTTAATTCTTGCCGGGGGACTTATGGGGAACCAAATGTTACATGCATCTGTTGCGGATAACGGGAAAAAAGCGATTGGATTACAGCTATATTCCTTACGCGATGCCATGAAGGTTGATGTATTGGGAACCTTAAAACAGGTTGCAGACATGGGTTACACCACACTTGAAGCTGCAAATTATGGCGATGGCAAAATATATGGAATGACTCCTGCTGATTTTAAGAAAGCCATTAAAGATATGGGAATGAAAATGACCAGTGCCCATCTTGGAGGTCCGAATTACACAAAGGAAACCCACAACCAAGCCATGGACTGGTGGAAAAAAGCTCTGGAAGATCACCTCGAAGTTGGTGTAAAATTCATGGTAAAGCCAGGAATGCCAACCTTGAAAACATTAGATGAATTAAAGGTATGGTGCGATTTTTACAATTCGATTGGCGAATTAACTACCGCATCCAAAGTGCAATTTGGTTATCACAATCACTCTCATGAATTTGAAAAAACTGAAGGCGAAATCATTTACGATTTCATGATTAAAAATACTGATCCGAAAAAGGTTTTCTTCGAAATGGATGTGTATTGGGTGATGCGTGGTGGCTACAAAGCTGTTGACTATATGAACAAATATCCTGATCGCTTCCCCGTTCTGCATATCAAAGACGAAAAAGAAATCGGAGAAAGCGGACAACTTGATTTTAAATCGATCTATGAAACAGCCTACAAAAACGGATTGAAAGATTCATTCGTTGAAGTTGAACGCTATAATTTTGATCCTATCGTAAGTGTAAAGAAAAGCTATGACTTCTTAAATGCTGCTCCTTACGTAAAATAAAATTCGATCGAATCCGAATTGTTAAGGTTGATAACGTGATTTCAAACTCATTTTATCAACCTTTTTTTTATTGCAGTGCTAATTTTTTCAACTGCCTTTTCAGCCTGAATCCGAACAAAATGGCTGCAGTCGAAAGTCCAAAAACAAACCCAATCCATACTCCGGAATAACCGAAGTTGAATATAAAAGCAAGCAGATAACTAATTGGCAGACTCACAACGATGTATGAAAAGAAAGCAATAAACATTGGAACCCGGACATCTGCCATTCCGCGTAAAGCTCCAAGTAAAACAACCTGCATTCCATCAAAAATCTGAAAGAATGCGCCAACAATTAACAATCCGGCGGCAATATGAATTACTGCAGGATCAGAGGTGAAAAGTAATGGCAACTGGTTCCGAAAAACGACGAACACAATACCCATTAAAGACATAAATGCCATAACCATGTGCAGCGAAGCGAATATAGTATGTTTAAGTTCATTTCCGGATTGTTCGCCTATTGCATGACTCACCCTTATGGTAGTTGCCGATGCCATCCCAAATGAAATCAAATAAGTCATAGATGCCATACCAATAGCCACCTGATGGCCGGCGAGCGATTCTTTTGATATCCAGCCAAGCATAATGGCCCCAATACTAAAAGCCAATATTTCAATTACCAACTGAAATCCTATTGGTAAGCCAATCGAAATTATCTGTTTAATTTTTGCAGCTTCTAATACAGATTTTCGTGCTGCCTTTAAATAGAACCTGAAGTTTTCTTTTTGGATAATCATTAAAACAAAAATGAAAGGCATGATTATTCGGGAAATCAGTGTCGCATAACCAGCCCCATTCAGGCCTAAAGCAGGAAAACCGAACTTGCCATAGATCAGCAAATAGTTTAAACCTACATTGACCAGATTAGCAATAATGGTAATAATCATAGCTATTTTAGTATTTCCCAAACCTTCGAAAAATTGTTTAATGGAGAAAAAAAGCAATAGCGGGATAAGTGACGAAACCTGAATCAGGTAATACGGAATAGCCAATTTTACTACCTCAACACTTTGCCCCATTCGATGCATAAATAACACGACTGACGACATGAGCGCACAAAGCAAAACCGAAGCAACAAAATGAACCGCCAAACCATTCTTAAGCCATTGACCAACATTGGTTTTATCTTTCGAGCTAAAAGCTTGACCAACCAAAGGTGTTAGGCCAAAGGTAATTCCTAAACCAAATAACATTCCCACATGAAATACATTGATAGCAAACGAAGCCGCGGCCAGTTCGGTAGTACCAACATGTCCAACCATAATATTATCGGCCAGATTAACAGTTACCTGTCCAATTTGGGCAAGAATAACCGGAATAGCTAAAATCAGGTTTTTACGGTAAATGGGGAAATAATCAGAAAAGCTCACAATGATAAAGTCAAAATTCAACGCAAAGGAAACAATTATAACGAAAACCAATAGCTGAATTTGACCATAAACACATTTTGGGAATTAACATTCAAAATATTTCCAAAGCTATTCCATATCGATTGATTCAGCTGGTCAGAATATGCCGATCGGGAATTGGTCCAAACAAAATACAAGGTAGATCCGGGTTTGAATTCCCAGCGGGCAACCATATTGGAATTAAGTTCCTGAAAGTTAAAATCAGGATTTGCTATAGTATATTCGGTATTTCCATTTTTTTGAAGCAAATAACTGTTATCAGCCATAAGGAAATTTTTCAGGCTTGTATATCTAAGGTCGAGTAATTTGTTTGATGCATCGGCAACTTCTCTGAGATTTCGATATCTTCCTATAGAAGCATAAGGATTTCCGTAATATTGAAGCGAAATCTCGGGCGAAATAAAGTATTCGAAACGCAATGTTGATGAAATCGTATTGCGGTCAATAGTTCCGACCAGATATTTGTACACACCTGACATATTTTTTGTGCGGGTAACAAACTGATGGTGATCGGTTGAATTGTCAAATATTGTGCGCGAAGTAATACTAAATCGATCGTTAATTTGCCACCTCATGTAAGCAGTAAAATATTCAGTTTTCGAAATTTTATCAGAAAAGAATCTGACTCTTGGTCCAAAACCAACAAACAAATCTTTCACCGAATTCGATTGTACAAATAATTCGATATCATTATATCCATCCTTGCGTAAATTTGGACCACCTCTCAGCTCACGCGTATCAATAATATTGAAGTTATTCTTAATATTCAGATGCACATTCCACAAATTTTTAAACTGCATATAACCATGAAGTTTAAATCGGTCAAGCGTGTTTTCACCACCAAAGCTCCAATCATGTTCCTGTTCAACCTCTGCGAAGTAGCTTCGGACTATTCCTTTCGGAATGCTCACTTTATAGGTTATATTAACCAACTGCTCAATCAAATCTGCCTGATATAAATAACCAACATCATTCAGATCAATTCCTGGATCGCGCCAGTTTAATGAGCCGGTTATCCTGAATTTCCCACTACGTTTTCCTCCCTGAAGCAGACCTCCCCAACCTGAAAGACTTGTACGTTCAGGATCAAAATCCAAATGATCTGCATCAGCCCGCTGATAAAAATGAACCGATGATTGCTGTAAACGTGAAATGGCATCCTTTTCACCCCGGATGTCGCTAAATAAACCTTTAAAATCGAGGAAATATTTACGTTTTTTCCAATTGTGTTGAAAATCAATACCGCCTGTCAATGCCGAGTTCGAGAGAAAGACCAAATGATCATCAGCAATATTCCGGTATGTAGACGTTATCATTCCACCTAAAACAGTATTACCACCATTAAAATCCTGCTTGATTCGTCCAACAGTAAAACTGCTGAAGGGCTCCACTGCCATTTTAAACTTCGAATCACCAGTATATATTGTTGCATTTTGACGTGCAGTAAGACTCTGTACAACTCCAACTGAAAGTCCTTTATCGGTTTTACCTGTCAGTTTCAATGCACTTAAAATTGGCGTATTCTCCGAAACTGACATCGTTTGATTGTCAATCAAATCAGGAGTATAACTTGGAGCATGTCCAATCCGGCGGCTATAAAAAAGCATATCTTCACCCAGACTGAAATCAAGAATAGTATTTCCTTCCAGAAAAAATGGCCTCTTTTCTTCATAAAAAACTTCATACGAAGTTAAATTCAATACGGAAGGATCTGCTTCTACCTGACCAAAATCAGGATTAAATGCGTAATCCAATGTAAATCCTGAATTCAGGCCAACTTTTCCATTTAAACCATAGCCAAAACTTGTTTTATTTTCCAGATCAGTATTGGGGCTATAGCGTGCATTCATATAAGGTAAAAACTCATAGTTGATTTTGGGTTTTATACCTTCAATTCCTCTTAATTCGCCAAACAAATAAACCATCGATGGAGCATCGATCGGAATAAGTTTCCACTGACTTTCTTCATTAAGTCGGTCAATCCAACGCCAAACATGCATTCCCCATACCTGTTCTTTTCCCGGAGCAAAACGAATCTGACTAAAAGGAATCTGTATTTCCGAAGTCCAGATCGAATCGTAAACCTGAGATTTGCCATTCCAAACGGCGTCCCAATTTGTATCAAATTTATAGGCTCCTAAGTGTACCAAATCAATTTTTTGCCCCGAAGCTGCTACATTAAATTCGTAAGCAGTTTGTTTATCGTGGTAGGAATCTAAAGCAATACCGGCAATATCCCCGGCAAAATTATCCCTACGCCCCAAAATCGGTCTGATCTTTCCAGGACCTTTATCGTAGCACTTAAAACCCACATATAAACTGTTGTTATCGTAGAGAAGTTTTATTTCTGTATCTTGTGACGGCCTTTTTCCCTGATTAGGGACTTGCTGTACAAATCCACCAGACCAAATGCCAGTTTCCCAGCAGGCATCATTTAGCTTGCCATCAATTTTTGGACGTTTATCTATGCGAGTTGCATGGTAAACCCTCTGTGCACCCGCAAGACGGTTCACTGTAGAATCAGATGACAGACTATATTTTTCGTGGGTTTGAGCAACAGCAGTTCGTAGTCCAGCAAATAGAATCAGAAGGTAAACAAATGAACGAAAAGGCATAAGGTTTAATTAAGCGAGGCAAATATAAAATAAATACCTAAAAGCTATATATGTTAATTGAATCTTTTTTAATGAAATTAGAAACAATTTGGCAAACAATTCACGCGTTTTTGGGTTTTTAATGGTTGGTAATTAAATTCAGCTTACAAATTAATGGTTGAACTAACATCAGTAATATGCGAAAAATAAAAAAGATCCTCATTGCAAACCGTGGTGAAATAGCGATCCGGATTATGCGAACATGCAGGGAAATGGGTATTTCAACGGTGGCAGTATTTTCAGATGCCGACCGAACTTCGATGCATGTACGTTATGCGGATGAAGCTTATCACATCGGGCCTGCTGCATCATCAGAAAGCTACCTGAATGCCGATAAAATTATCGACGTAGCTAAAAAATCAAATGCCGATGCCATTCATCCCGGGTATGGTTTTTTATCTGAAAATGCAAATTTTGCAATGAAATGTGCTGAGAGTGGAATTAAATTTATTGGTCCTTCGCCTGAAGTAATTAATCAGATGGGCAATAAAATCCAGGCCCGTTTAACCATGATTGCAGCTGGAGTTCCGGTTGTTCCGGGAACTACCGAAAGTTTAAAAACAGAAAAAGATGCACTTGAAACGATAAACCGGATTGGATTACCAGTAATGGTAAAAGCAGCCGCAGGCGGCGGCGGCAAAGGAATGCGGCTTATTACTGAAGAAAAGGATATCCTTTCTATGGTCAGATCAGCCAGATCTGAAGCAAAATCATCATTTGGAAACGATTCTGTTTACGTAGAAAAATACATTTCCTCTCCTCATCATATCGAATTTCAGGTCCTAGGCGATCAACATGGTAATGTAGTACATCTTTTCGAACGTGAGTGTTCTGTACAACGTCGTCATCAGAAGATGATCGAAGAAACTCCTTCGCCATTGGTTACACCCGAATTACGCATGGAGATGGGCAAATGTGCTGTTAATGCAGCCAAGGCTGTTAATTACGAAGGTGCCGGAACCATTGAATTTTTGGTAGATAACGATCTGAACTTCTACTTTCTTGAAATGAATACACGCCTTCAGGTTGAACATCCAATTACCGAACGTATTACAGGAATTGACCTGGTGAAACAGCAAATTTTAGTGGCTGAAGGTCACCCACTTTCATTTACGCAGGATAAGCTCCGCCAAACCGGTCATGCTATTGAATGCCGTATTTATGCAGAGGATTCGGAAAACAATTTCATGCCAAACCCAGGAAGAATTTACAACATTACCCAACCATTGGGACTTGGGGTGAGGACAGACGGCTATGTATATGAAGGTTATGAAATTCCAATTCACTATGATTCTATGATCTCAAAACTTATTGTTTGGGCTGAAAACCGACACGAAGCGATTGAGCGTATGAAGCGTGCATTGTACGAATATAAAATTACCGGAGTAAAGACCTCGATTAAATTTTTGGAACGAATCATGGAAACTGAGGATTTCAGAAGTGGCAATTACGACACTAATTTTATTGAAAAAAATAAAGAGACACTACTTGCCAGCACCAAATGCGAGGACAATTGTGAAGATATGATCATCATTGCAGCTTACGTCGAACATCTTGACAGGCTGAATATCGCACAAACTTCGAAAGAAATGTACACAGCCCAAAACCGCTGGAAGAAATATACCTACCAAAAGAATTTCGAACGCTTATAATCCCCCGTAAAATATGTCAATAGAAATAAGACTCGACAAACGTATCGCCTCAGTTGAAATACTAAAACAATATGAAAATCTTCTTGAAATTAAGGTTGATGATAAAATTTATCAGGTGGACTTAATGCACAATGATGAAGGTATCTTTTCGATCCTGAATAAAGGCCGATCTTTCAATATTGAGTTGGTTCCGCAGGCAAATCCGAAACTTTATACCGCCTATACTCTTTACGACAATTACGATATTGAAATTATTGATGCCGAATCGCGGTATTTAAGAAACCGATCAGGTGTAACCCAACTCATTTCTGAAAATACAATCTCATCACCCATGCCAGGGAAAGTGGTTAAAATACCTGTTGCTGTTGGAGATGAAGTAAAAAAGGGAGATACCGTAATTACTATTTCTGCCATGAAGATGGAAAGCGAATACAAATCGCCTATAGACGGTAAGATTGTCAAAGTATATGTAACCGAAGGAAGTACCATTGATGCCAACCAAAAATTAATTGAAATCGAATAAATAATACCCCCTATGGATTTAAATGCCAAATTTAATCAGTTTGAAACACTGAATCAGGAAGCTGAAGCAGGCGGTGGAATTGAAAGACTTGAAAAACAACGTCAGTCAGGTAAAAAAACTGCCCGCGAGCGTATCGCCATGCTTTTAGACCCCGGAACCTTTTACGAAATTGATAAAATGGTGACCCACCGGGCAACCGATTTCGGAATTGACAAACAAAAATATCCCGGCGACGGGCTTGTTTCCGGATATGGAAAAATAAACGGAAGACTTGTTTATGTGTTCGCACAGGATTTCACTGTTTTTGGTGGAACTTTAAGCCGAACCAATGCCGATAAAATTCTGAAAATTCAGGATTTGGCCGTAAAAATGGGCGCACCACTTATTGGTCTTAACGACTCGGGCGGGGCACGTATTCAGGAAGGAGTTGAAAGCCTTGCCGGTTATGCTGATATATTTTACAACAACGTGCTTTGCTCAGGTGTAATTCCGCAGATCAGTGTTATTCTTGGGCCATGCGCTGGTGGTGCAGTTTATTCTCCAGCCCTGACCGACTTTATTTTTATGGTTGAAAAAACCAGTCACATGTTTGTTACCGGTCCTGAAGTAATTAAAACTGTGACCCACGAAGATGTAACCAAGGAAGAGCTTGGCGGTGCAATTACACATGCTTCACGAAGTGGAGTTGCTCATTTTACCGGAAGCGATGAAGAGCAAACCCTGATGATGGTGAGAGAACTGATGAGTTTCATCCCGTCGAACAACATGGAGGAGCCACCTTCAAAAGTAGCTACTGATCCTGAAAATCGTCCGGATCTTTCATTAAACACAATCGTTCCGGTTGATCCAAACAAACCATACGACATTAAAGATATCATACACAAAATTGTGGATGAAGAGCACTTTTTGGAAGTTCAACCACATTATGCTGCCAATATAGTTGTTGGTTTTGCACGTATGGGTGGCCAACCAATTGGAATTGTCGCTAACCAGCCTGCGCATCTGGCCGGTGTACTCGACATCAATTCTTCGTCGAAATCAGCCAGATTCGTACGTTTCTGCGATGCTTTTAATATTCCGTTGGTGACCTTGGTTGATGTTCCCGGATTTTTACCCGGAACGGCTCAGGAATTTGGTGGAATTATTAAGCATGGGGCTAAACTGCTTTATGCTTTTGCTGAAGCTACTGTTCCAAAGATTACATTGATTACGCGAAAAGCTTACGGTGGAGCCTATGATGTAATGTCGAGCAAACACATTGGTGCCGATGTAAATATGGCCTACCCAACCGCCGAAATTGCAGTTATGGGACCCGAAGGAGCCATCAATATTTTATATCGAGGTAAGTTAACCGATGATGAAAAAGCTGATGCAGTGCTGGACTACCGTGAGAAATTTGCGAATCCATACCGAGCTGCATCGTTGGGTTACATCGATGAAATTATTCTGCCTCAGGATACCCGAAGCAAGATTATTCAGGCGCTGAAAATGACACATAACAAGCGGAAATCTAATTTACCACGCAAGCACGGAAACATACCACTTTAGGGAACATACCACCTCTTTATTCGTAAGAACAACTGAACACTTAACGAAAGGAGGTGAGTAATGAAAACTCTAAACATTAAACACCGCCGGTATTTTCCGGGAATTTGGCTATTGGTTACTATTCTGTTATTGTTTGTATTGTTGTTCAGTCCGATACGTAATGTAGGGATTGTATTTATTTGCATCGTTGCGCTGTATGTTGCAATTTCATCGTATGCAAAGTTTAGCAATATAGATCAACATCCTTTCAGAAGCCGTGCCCGTGATCAGATTTTTAAAGATCGAAATAAAATATCCTGAATTAAGCCAGCAAAAGCTGGCTTTTTTATTGCTCCAATACAGCTGACAGACCGCATTTCAGGATTTAATATTTTTTAACGTCGACATACATATTTTTTTCTGCTCCCGATTTCATCAAAAAAGTGAATTATTTCTATTTTCGATCCCCTGAAAAAATCAGTTATTCAAAATGTAAAATGAAAACACAAATTCTCTCAAAAAGCTTAATTATTCTGCTGATTTTCGTATCATTGTTATCGTGCAGAAAAAAACCACAAGACCCTTCAGTTGTGCGTTCGTCCAAGTACCGTGAAAGTTTGAAAGATGTTTACGAGAAAGTTGGTTTATTCTATCATGCGAATATGATTCCTGGCATGGCTGTGGCTGTATCTATCGACAACAAACTTGTATGGGCCGATGGGTTTGGATTTTCAAATTACGAATTGAAAGCCAAAGCATCACCAACACACAAGTTTCGGATTGGTCAGGTTTCGGAGTTAATTACTGCACTTACGGTAGCAAAACTTAATGAAGAGGAAAAACTCAAAATTGACAAGACTGTGGCTGAATTGTTTCCACAATTGAGCAAGAAACCAGCTGTATATACGATCAGGCAACTTGGAGCTCATGCAGCAGGAATCAGAACCGAAAATACCCCGGCAGGAAAAGGCAATACGACAAGTATTGAAACCATAATTCCGGAATTTATTAACGACGATTTACTTTATGAACCTGGAACCAATCTTATGCATACAGAACTGGGATTCGATATGATTGGTTACTTGATTGAAAAAAGCACCAAAGAAGCTTTCTATAGAGTGGTTAAAAAAAATGTATTGGACACTTTGCATCTGGAAGGCACTGTTCCTGATGTACCGTCCAGAATTATTGACAACCGAAGCAGCAACTATGATTTCAATTTCGTGGCGCAACCGATAGTCGCATCACCTATTGATTTACGGGGAAAAGAAGCCTCGGCAGGTTATCTAAGTTCAGTACTCGACTTGGTTAAAATGGGTAATCTCTTGCTTTATCCAGGTTTTCTAAAACAGGAATCAATTGACTTGCTAACGAAACCGTTTAAACTGAAAGGAGGTCAGGATTCCCAGTATTCGTTTGGTTTGATTTCTACCAAGGACATTCAAGGTCATACGTTTTACGGAATTCGTGGAGCTGTTGAAGGAGGTAGCGCCTCATTGCTAATTTATCCTGATGATAAGATGGTTATTGCAGTAGCTGCTAATGTACAAAACAGCTCATGGGAATTACCTGTTTTCGAAATTGCTGAGTCTTTTATGAAACAACTCCATCCTGAACTATTTTTGGAGAAGAAAAAAGAACAGGAAACTTCTGAAGCCAAATAAAATCAGCTATAAAAATAAAATACCAATTTTTGATATTTGCTGACTTCCTAGCACTTTTACATCAAGATACAACTAATTATTATATAGCGGAAACTCTAAAAATATTATAAATGGGTTATAACTATATTATATATTGGACAGTTGTGCTTATACCGTTTCGTTTTCATTTTAATCCCATATTACTCACGAATAAATTTCCAATTGTATTTTCAAACTTTCCCTATTCAACAACATGAAAATAAAATAATTTCAGGGTTATTTAAGTAAGTATTGTTCTATCAAATCTTTATTCTGTGAAACGAATTTACTCCCCGGCGTGTTTCCGCACTTTCTGCAAACCAGATGATAAGCGCTGCTCGCAGTTGAACATCGCGGGCACGAAAAGTAATTCTTCATTTCGATTAACCAGTTTTCTATACCAATTTCTTTCATTCTGATTTGTGATTCCAAAATCTCAAGCCTGTGAGGCATTTTAGTTTGAAATTCAATTAAAACCTGACATGGAAATTCATTGCATGCTGCACAGAAATCAACACTTTTAGCTTTTTTGCAGTCAATAAATGTACACATCTTTGTGCAATGTAATGACTTCCTCGCAGCTCCACAACCATCGCATAAGGTTTCATCGAAAGTTTGATTTAAAACCACTGCATATTGCAATATTCTTTCCGTATCATCCTCCCGGGTGGCCAGATAGATTCCGCAAGCTCCGCAATACAGTCCGCAAACTGCGGCTAAATCTTTGTTATTTTGAATTTTTATTTCTGTATTACCTGAATTATGCCTATTCATTTATTTTGAAGTTAATTGTTGTTTTAATGCTTACCAAGTTTTAATGATAAACCAACAGACGCATAGATTTTCCCGCTTCCATAACCTAATGGATATTCAGGATGATTGTGGCTTCTGGCCAATCCATAATAATTATACCCAAGTTCAGCATAAACATCTAACAATGGAGTCAAATAATACCTGCCCCCAAAATTTAACCCGCCAACAATACCATTTGGATTTGATTCTTTTTCAAGATGAGAACCCCAGATTCCAAAAGCCCATCCGGTCTTCAACAATACAAAATAGTCGATCTTGTCATTTTTGTTAAACCCGGGATACCAGCCAAGGCGAAAAACTGCCGGAATACCATAAATGGTGCTGCCCTGTGTTTCACCGCCAAGTAAACCCGTTTCGAGACCGTATGAAAAAACTGCATTAGCATTAGGTTTCCAGTCAGCTGAGAGTGAACCTCCCACAAAAGCAGAACCACCAAGATTTTCACCTGCGGCAAAAGTGCCCATACCAAAAGAACCATTAAAGATGATAGATTCGGATTTATCTTCTATTGAGGATGCCGATTCCTGGGCTGTTGTATTCATTATTAAAAGGAGAAGTATTAGTAATGCTGAAATATTTATTGTTTTCATGATTCATTAACTACATTTTAGGTTTATCAAAATCAACTATTATTAAAATCAGGTTTTAAAGCTTTGTACCGACGTCCCCACCATTTGTATTTGGTGAGCGATGTATAAACGGTTAACCGTTCCAGTATTTTAAATTGCAACAGCCAGTGAACCAATCTGTACCAAACACCGATAAAGGCAATTGACAAGCCCGATTCGATTACCATTCTAAGCAAGGCATTTTCAATAGGGAAAAACCAGACATTGAAATATTTGTAGAACAACACCAAAATAACCGAAAAGAAAACATGGACTCCGGCTACACTATATCCATGACCGGTTTCGATAGCTTTTCTGGGGCAATTGCTCATACATTTCATGCAACTTTCGCAATTGAAGGTCCAGAATGGGCGGTTGTCAACCTTTATAATTGCTTTAACAGGGCAAGCTTTGATACACAATCCGCAATTGTCGCAATCGGCAGATGCAAAATATGTTTTGGCAAGGAAAAACCTGCCAGCCAAATAATAGGCAACTGCAATAGGAGCTAAAAGGATGTCGTACACTTCAATCAAATGTTTAAAATGACTTTTGCCCTGCATAATTTTATGTGCGAATTTCTCCACACGCTCTTTGTTCTTCACGTGCAGAAATTTCACTGTCCGGTTGTTAAGTCCGGGGTGAACTGAAATCCAGTTCGAGGGCATATCGACTGCCAGAATAGCTTTTATCGAAAACCCTTTCAGGAACAATACCAAAGCCGACAGGTAAAATGCGATACCTGTAAGTCCGGGAGTTATAAATTTGCCAATGAGCATACCGGCACGGGTGTTCATCAGTACCACCTTGTTCTTCCCTTTTGGAAACCGCAAAATGAAGTTCAGCATTATGGGTGGGTAATTGAACCCGTGTATTGGTGATAAAAAGATAATGAGTGTGCCGGGTTCGGGCGCTGTCATCGTTTTCCTATCGATTTGTGCAATATTCACAGGTAGACATTCTATCTGGTATTGCTGAGACACCGAGGCCATCCATTTTGCCACATTTCTGGAATTTCCGGTTCCCGAAAAATAGTAGATGATTACTTTTTTATATGCTTTATCAGCAAGAGTATCTGCGATGTTCATTTTAGAAATCTTTAATTTGAAACATTATACCTTATAGTTTTTAGGTTGAAGACTCCATAGGTAAAGTCACCTTCAGGATAATGCCATATTGTTTTACCTTCGGTTGGAATCATCCTTCCATCAAATTCCCTGTAATTTGAAACCGGGGTTGTCCATCGAAATTTTTTCACTGTACCGTCATCCTGCAACGCAGACCTGTCGTCAGACATGAAATTGATTAATTCGCTCGATTCATTAAAGTATAGTATTGCCGAAACAACATACTTTCCATTGGTAAGAGTAACTTTTGTTGAAAGAGAATCAATCTCATTCCAGGTTAACCGCTTATCAACAAGACATCCGGGCGCAAAAATACACATGTCGTTTAACAAGGTTACAGTTTCGGCCGTTGTAAGTTCTTCTCCTGCAACATCAACCACTTTAAATAGCTCTGCCACCTTTACCTGAAAGCTTGCCTGCCCGTTCATGTATAAATGTAATGCTCTGAACGGGATACCCATTTTACTTGCTTTCATCAGAAACAGACGGGAATAATTTCCATAAAAATTGTATTGAACGGAATGTGATTTCATGGGTTTGTCGCCAGGTTTTCGGTACATCTCTGCATCAAATTCGATGCACACATTTTGGGGTTTGCTTTTGCCGATAGCACCTGTATAGTCCAGATATTTTTGTACACAAGCAGGCAAATGAGCGGTTTCCTCTTTGCTAAGTACAGTTTCAGCCTTCAGAGGCTGTGTCGCGAATTCTTCTGATTTTTTTGTTAGAAACACCTTTTTTGAAGAACTGCAAGCTGTTAGTATTGTCATGGCTAGGATTAAAATTAAGTTTTTAGTGTTTATTCCTGAAATCTGTTTCATAAGATTGACGTTTTTCTATTACCTGAAAATAGTAAAGCTTTCAACAGGCCTCCGTTTACTTACGGGTGCCGGATATTCATTTACGTATCCTATCCGGGCAACAAACCTGATTTTCCGACCCGATACCATCTTATCATTAACTTCCTGATAAATAGGTTGCACCTCAATAATCTGGTTCATCGGATGAAACCCCAAATTCAAAGAGCGACATTGAATGTTTATGCGTTCATAAATCCGTCCCACATTTATCCATTCACTTGCATCTTCTTTTTCGGTGGAAATGATAATCCAGCCGCCACAGTTTTCAACTTGTTTTTGAGTTTTTTCTACGCCGGACTTTACGAATGATTCCTTTTTTGAATCTTCGGGTTTCATGAAATTGCGTACCACAAAACCACCGATTCCCTTAATACCGATTCCAGCAGGAGTTAATCCATCACGTTTTGAGTTGACATCCTTGTTCGAAAACCGCATCCACGAGGCAAGTTCATCTTGTGCATCTTTCTGCCAGGCCTGTATTGTGTAGGCTTCCAGTTCCTTTTTCGCTATAAAACGACCTTCGGGTGAATTGGATGGCACCAAAATGATGTTTTCAGGAGCAATCGAAACTAATTTTCCCCTGTCAATATTCTTTATTTCCATGGTATCGAAAGGAATTCGTAGTGTAGTGCGAAGCTCCAATTCTTTTAAATTTTCCGGCTTTTGCGGCAAACTAGTTTTAACCAATTTGACACTCGCTACCGACCCCGCCGAATTAATTCCGGTATCGTGAAGTGTAATCTCAGTTTTGTAACCTAATGAATTTGCTGCAATATCCAGATTTTCGGTAAATGCCCCCACGGAAATGAAAAGCTCAATACCTTTCGGGTCAACTACTTTAAGTAGTCGCGAAGCGTCGGCAAATACAACAATGGAGTCGTTTGGAAAAACTTCCACTTTCCATGGTTGGGAGTTGTGTGAACTGCCGGCAAGTGAGGCATAATGGAGAATTTTGCAAATGTCGTTTTTATGTTCCAATGGAGCTTTTATACTTTCGCTTTTATGACAAGTACTTGAAAGTAGTAATACAGACATTAAAGGTAATATTGCAAGAAAAATTAGTGTTTTCATTATCCTATTCATTAAATGTCCCGAAGGATTTATTAATATTTACTCCAAAGTCGATATCCAACCCTGATGACCGGTGCAATATCAACATTGGGGATATTGTAAACCGTTCCGTTAAAATCGGCACTATTATCACTACGAAGATAAATATGCATACCAGGCTGAAGATAAATGTGGCGGCCAAAGAAAAACTGGTAGCTGATACCTCCTCCGAAATCGGTACTGTGAATATCTCTTTTTAAACCTGTACTTGCCTGTTCAATTTCGAAAGTGTGCAGCTCCAAAAAGGTATAAACTTCCAGGTTTCGCCAAACATTATAACCAAAGAAAAAACCGGGAGAGGTTTTATAATAACGCTTAAACTCGGGCGAAGAGTTATTTAAACCAGCTGGTTCGGCATCGTAACTGCCACCATTTATAACACTAACCCTAACCCTGAATTTGTCGTAACGATAACCCAAACCTAAATGATATCCACCGGTAAAAAACATCGGGAAAAGGCTTTCCACTTCCAAAGCTTGTTTAGCTTTATACATTCGTGGAACAGGTTTCAGGAAAGTACCTTTAATTGAATCGGTTTGTGCAAAAATTGATGTTGCACTCATCACCAACATTGTCAAAATAAAAATTTGCTTTTTCATATCATAAAATGTTTTTAAATTTATGATACAAAGGTCGGTCAGAGAATCAGACCGATTGCTCCACAAATGTTACCAAATAATCTTCAGTCGAATAATTCTTTTCTGATGCGGCTTAATGACTTTGGAGCAATTCCCAGGTAATTGGCAATATGATACAATTGAACTTTTTGGAATATTTCAGGATAGTTTTTAAGTAGATTTTCGTAGCGTTCTTTAGCTGAAAGCGTTTGAAATTCTATTGTTTGTTCCACAAACTTTATAAATGCTCTTTCGGTTAAAATACGCCCCAATCGTTCTACTTTTGGAATTTGAAGATATAAATCAGATATGTCTTTTTGTTTTATAACAAGCATCTCTGAATCCTCAATTGCTTTAATATTTATAGTCGACGGAGAGTTACTCAAACGGCTTAAATTATTATTTACCCAGTCACCTTCAAAAGCAAAGTGAATTGTTACTTCATCACCATTTTCCAAGGTTTTAATATATATCACAACACCGGATGTAAGTATGCCAATAAAGTCGCAAACCTGACCTTCCTTCAAGAAAAACTCATTCTTTCTTATACTTTTATATTCAAAAGCACTACAGAAAGTCGATAATTCATCATCGGTTAAAGAAATTATTGGCTCGATACTTTTCTTTATTTTATGAATTCTGTCCATCTGTATATAAAGTTAGCTTGGCTGGAATGCAGCATATTTATTTTCTGATTTTTCTAACGAAGAATTTCAGCACCAGCCAACAAACGAAAGCCTTTAGTTTGATCGAGTGTGGCGCTGATCATTTTTGCAGCAAGAACATCGACGGGAGTTGGTCTGTAATTTTTCAGAATAAAGCGGGTCAGCAACCGGCTAATTGCCAGACCGAGCTTCTCCCCTGCCCTTTTCTCCTGTCGATTTCCGTCTAATATCGATGGCTGAAAAATAAGCAGTTTTTCGAAATACAGTTGAGTGACAGCATCTTCAAGTTCTCCTTTAATGCGTGAATAAAATACTGAAGATTTTGAGTTGGCACCCATCGAAGACACCAACACATAGTTTGGCACTCTGTTGTTGGCAGCTGCATGCGCGAATTCACATTGGTAAGTATAATCAACCCGATATTGATTGGCTTTAGTTTTAGCTGTTTTTATGGTCGTTCCAAGCGTTGAAAACAAAACATCACCCTGAACCAGAGCTGACCAACTCTCCGTTTGATCAAAATCAATAATGTGCTCCAAAAGCTTCGGATGCACCAGACCCGATTTCCGACGTACAAAGATCAAAACTTTTTCAAATTCAGGATGATTAAGCAACTGAGCTACCAACTGCTGACCGACCAATCCACTGGCCCCAATAACCAAAGCTATTTTTCCCATGACATTTTGTTTTAACGGTAATGCAACATCAAACGAAGTATATTTTGAAAGTGTTTTTTATAACATACTCAGTGCACTGGCTCAAAGATAATCAGAAACTCTATTTTTGGATAGAATTAACCAAACCTAAAACTTATGCGACCAATTGTATTTTTTATTCTTTTCCTAGTCATTTTTACTACACAAGGGCAGGAAATTAAATGGGCAGGGCCATCTGTCGATTTTAAAAATGGCAAACTCAAAGTTTCAGCAAATAAACGTTACCTCGAATTTGAAAATGGAGCTCCATTCTTTTACCTGGGCGACACGGCCTGGGAATTGTTTCACCGATTAAGTAAGGCTGATGCTGAAAAATATCTGGAGAACCGACGCGAAAAAGCCTTCACCGTTATTCAGGCCGTTGCTTTAGCCGAACTTGACGGACTTAATATTCCAAACATGGAAGGTGAGAAACCTTTACTCAACAATGATCCAGCTAAGCCAAACGAAAAATACTTTGCTCATGTGGATTGGGTAATTAAAAAAGCCGAAGAGAAAGGACTGTTTATTGGTTTGCTGTCTACCTGGGGCGACAAAATCGACAAACAGTGGGGAGTTGGTCCTGTGATATTTAACAAGGAAAATGCATTTAACTATGGCAAATGGATCGGGAACCGTTACAAAGATTTTCCAAACATTATCTGGATTAACGGAGGAGACCGTCAAGGTGGAGGAGCAAACTTTGAAGTTTGGAATACCATTGCCAACGGAATACAATCGGCAGACAAAAACCATTTGATGACTTTTCATCCTTCCGGGGGATCGAGCTCCTCCAAATGGTTTCATCAGCAAGACTGGCTCGATTTTAATATGATGCAAACCGGGCACGGTGAACGATCTTATGCAGCCTATAAAAAACTTATGATTCCAGATTATCAGCTCCAACCAATAAAACCAACTTTTGATGGAGAACCGCGCTATGAGGACCATCCACACGACTGGAAACCTGAAATTCTGGGTTGGTTTGATGAGGCCGATGTTCGTCAGGCTGCATACTGGAGCCTGTTTACCGGAGCTTTCGGGCACACTTACGGATGCCATGCTATTTGGCAAATGCTAACTCCAGACCGCAGTCCGGTAGGATTTGGCCGGCATACCTGGCAGGCTGATCTTGATCTCCCGGGAGCCTCCGATATGCTGAATGTACGGCGACTGATGGAAAGCCGTCCAATGACAGAACGTGTTCCTTCTCCTGAATTAATTGTAAATGGATACATGCCTGAAACGGATTACATTGTGGCAAGCAAAGGACAAAATTATGCATTTGTCTATATTCCAACCGGCTGGAGCGCCTCAGTAAACCTCGAAAAACTGGGGTGGAAAGAATCTGTTATTTGGTGGTTCAATCCTCGCACAGGCGAAGCATCTAAATTGAAGGAAACTGTTAATAAAGGAACTCAGGAATTCAGGCCAGAAAAAGGCGGGCGTGGCAATGATTGGGTATTGGTGTTCGATAATAAAGAAACAGGATTTGGTGCACCGGGAAAGTAAAAGCTTTTTAAAACAGAAACTGAATTGATAACCCACATAGGTAAAAACAAAATCCGGAAGGACTGATTTTAAATCATCGCCTTCCGGATTTCTATTAATGAGAATCAATTCGTATCTACCAGGCAAACAACGGGAAGTCTTTCATAATTTCGTTCACACGATGATGAACAGAAAGAATCACTTCTTCGCTTTCGATGTTGCTCAATACTTCATCAATCAAATTAACGATTACAGGCATTAAATCTTCCTTCAGTCCACGAGTTGTAATAGCAGGTGTACCAACACGTAAGCCTGAAGTCGTGAATGGTGAACGGCTATCAAACGGAACCATGTTCTTATTGATGGTTATGTCGGCACGAACCAAAGCATTTTCAGCCTGCTTTCCTGAAATTTCAGGGAATTTGGTGCGTAAATCAATCAACATTGAATGATTGTCAGTTCCTCCTGAAATCACCTTGTAACCTTTTGCGATAAAAGCTTCAGCCATTACAGCAGCATTCTTTTTTACCTGAGCCTGATATACTTTATACGAAGGGTCTAGTGCTTCGGCAAAAGCAACTGCTTTCGAAGCGATTACATGCTCGAGTGGTCCGCCTTGTTGTCCGGGGAATACAGAGAAATCGAGAACCTGCGACATCATTTTGGTTACGCCCTTTGGAGTTTTGAATCCAAACGGATTTTCAAAATCTTCACCCATCAGGATGATTCCACCACGTGGTCCACGCAAAGTTTTATGCGTTGTAGAAGTTACAATGTGTGCATATTTTACCGGATTGTCCAGCAAACCCGCAGCGATCAAACCGGCAGGATGAGCCATATCGATCATCAGCATAGCACCAATTTTATCAGCAATAGCGCGCATCCGGACATAATCCCATTCACGCGAATAAGCCGAAGCTCCACCAATTATTAATTTAGGTTTGTGTTCAAGTGCCAGCGCTTCCATTTCGTCATAATCGACTAATCCGGTTTCTTCTTTCACGTGATAGGCAATCGGACGATACAATACTCCTGAAGAATTTACAGGTGAACCATGAGAAAGGTGACCACCATGAGCCAGATCCAATCCCAAAAAGGTGTCACCCGGATTCAGGATAACAGCTAAAACTGCCGCATTAGCCTGAGCACCAGAGTGTGGCTGAACATTGGCATACACTGCGCCAAATATTTCTTTGATACGGTCAATGGCCAGTTGCTCGGTCATATCAACAAACTGACAGCCGCCATAGTAGCGGTTTCCGGGATATCCTTCGGCATACTTATTTGTCATTACCGATCCCATTGCCTCCAGAACTTGCTCACTGACAAAATTTTCAGAAGCAATCAATTCAATTCCGCTTAACTGACGTTGACGTTCCTTTTCAATGATTTCAAATACTTTGGTATCTCTTTCCATTGCGGTAAAAATATGGGTTAAAATTGAGGGGGTAAAGGTATAATAAAAACAGGATGCCTTAAAAATGAAGTTATTCAAAAAATGAGGTATTTTTGAACAATTAAACATTAGGTAATGATGAAGAAGAAACCTTTAATTTATGAATCGGCCTGTATTTTCAGTATTATGGGAAGTAGTATTGGCTTTATCAGCATGCTTGTCGCAACCTTCTTCTTTACTTCGGTAACTGAGAAAATAACTCAGATTACTGATCTTACAGCTACCGAAAAGCTTAGCCCAATGTATTTTGCGTTGCTGATGGCTGCCTTTAGCGTTTCATTGGCCGGTGCTATAAAGCTTTACAGAATGCAACGAATTGGACTCTATTTTTATCTGGCAGCCCAACTCGTTATTTTATTTCTCCCTGTTTTCTGGCTTGGCAGTAATGGATTCTCTACAACAAACGCCATTTTTATCTTTCTGTTTTCAGGAATATATATTTACTATTACCGATTGACAGTGTGATTGAAGGATTGATTTACTGAAAAATTGCCTTATCTATTCATACGAAAGATCTGCCATCGTATCGCGATAGGCTGAGAACACGCGGGCTCTGGAAATAAAACCAACATATTTACCATCATCAATTACGGCCAGATTATACCTTCCACAACTCTTAAATTTCTCGACAATTACCTCGATGGTATCATTTGGCGAAATAAAAAATTCGGGCATATACATCAAATCACGAACGCTGATCTTTTCATACAAATCCTGCTCAAACATAAGGTTTCGGATATCGTTCATTTTAATCATTCCCAACATCTTTCCATCGTCATCCACAACCGGGAACAAATCGCGCTTTGAGCGGGCAATAAAATATGTCATCTGTCCCAGATTCAGTTCAGGTGATAATATTTCAAAGTCAGTTTCAATCAATTCTTTGGTGTTCATGTAATGCATCGCTGCCTTATCCTTATGATGGGTAACCAACTCACCCATTTCGGCCAGTCGTTTGGTATAAATGGAATGTGGCTCAAATCGGGTAATCGTTACGTAAGCCACCGTTGCCGAAATAATCAAAGGAATTAATAACTGGTAACCTCCTGTTATTTCAGCAATTAAAAAAATACCAAGCAGCGGAGCATGCATAACTCCGGCCATCAAAGCTCCCATTCCGGCCAGCGCAAAATTGGCATGAGGCAAGTTTAATCCGAAAAAAGTATTGAGCGAAAGCGACAAAATATATCCACCAACTGCCCCCATGAATAAAGTCGGAGCAAAAATTCCGCCGACGCCACCGCTCGAAGTAGTGATTGCCATGGCAACAACTTTCAGAAAAAGAATCATTACCAGAATAAGAAGCAGCACAACTGGTTCTGTTTTCCAGTCGAAAAAGATGGAGTTATTTAACAAATCGGGACCTTCACCCAAAAATATTTTGTTGATCGACTCGTAACCTTCTCCCCACAGCGATGGAAAGATGAAAACCATTAATCCCAGTGATATTCCTCCTACAATCAGCTTTGTATAGCTGTTTTTTATGCGTTTCATCCGGCTTTCAACAAACATACCTGTACGGGTAAAATACAACGAAATGAGACCCGACAATACACCAAGCAAAACGTAGTAAGGAAGGTTGTCTGAATTAAATTGATTGGTGATAGCAAAGTGAAACAAAACAGTATCGCCCATGAAAAAATAGGCTAAAGTGGCGGCAGTTATTCCCGACAATAAAAGTGGAATCAATGAAGCCATTGTCAGATCAAGCATCAACACTTCGAGAGTAAACATGATTCCGGCAATAGGGGCCTTAAAAATACCGGCAATAGCACCTGTTGCGCCACAACCAATTAACAATCGTATTTGATTTGGATTCAGCTTAAATACAGTTGAAATATATGATCCTATTGCAGAACCTGTATAAACAATAGGAGACTCAGCTCCTACCGAACCTCCAAACCCGATGGTAAATCCGCTGGTAATCATGGACGAAAACATATTATGCGGCTTGATTTGACTGCCTTTTCTGGAGAGCACCGATAAAATTTTTGAAACCCCGTGACTGATGTCGTCTTTAATCACATACTTTACAATCAATACACTGATCAGGATTCCAATCATGGGATAAGCCAAATAAAAAAGACTGCCGTCTGAAACTTTAAAGTGCCTCGTCAAAAAGTGGCTGACGTAATGTATAAAGTTCTTTAGCACAAATGCAGCAGTTCCGCTTAACAAACCAACAAGCAGGCTTAAAATGTAAATACGGTTCTTTTCTGAAATTTGAGCTAGTTTTCTTTCCAGTTTCCTCATTGTGATGGTTCAATGATTTATTTGCTTTTCTTTTTAAAAATTTCTTTCATGCTTTGCCAGAAGGGCTTTTTAGCAGGCTCTGCAGCTGGTTTTCCTTCTTCCTGACCAGTTTGCTCATTTGTTGATTTCTCAGGCACTTTTATTCCTGATGGCTGATGGTCTTCTTTCTTTCCAAAAATATCATGCAAAATTCCTCGTTTGCTTACTTCAAGAATTTCCCGGTATGGGGGAATATCCATAAGTGCAAGAGTTTCTTCGGCAGGTAACGGAAATATACTAAACCTTATATTTTGAAATTTGCTTTTGTGTAAAATCTGACTGTAAAATTGTCCAACAATGGGCAACGCTGTATGCCCGCCAGCTCCGGTTCCAAGTGTACGAAAATGCACCGAAGGATCTTCTCCCCCAACCCAAGCTCCAGCTACTAAAGTTGGTGTCATTCCAATAAACCAACCATCTGCCTGATCCTGCGTAGTGCCTGTTTTTCCTGCAAAATCGGAGTCGATACCCCAAACTGAACGAATGGTGCTACCAGTTCCATCATTGACTACCGATTTTAACATTTGAGTAATAATCCGGCAATTTTCGGTTTGCGCAACTTGTTCATCAGGTTGAATATTCTCGAACTCTTCCAAAACCTTACCTTCGTTCGATTCAATAGCCTTTAAATAATATGGTGTAACTTTTCTTCCGCCATTTACAATTTCAGCATACACACAAACCATTTCTTCGAGCGAAACTGAAGCTGTACCCAAAGCAAGAGAAGGATACTCCGGCAAATCGGAGTCAATGCCCATCCGCTTGGCCAAGTCAACTACATTCGAAATTCCGGCCTGCATCAAAACGTCAACTGCAATCGTATTGATCGACTTCGCTAATGCACCTTCCATGGAATAAAATCCGGTATATTCATCGTGCGAGTTTTCAGGAGACCAGTTGTCGTAATCTTCATAAACCTTCTTCTCATTGGCGAAATATGTGTCAGGCGAAATTCCAGCTTCAAGAGCACCTAAATAGACAATAGGTTTAAAAGTTGACCCAACCTGACGTTTCGCCTTGGTATGGTCATATTTAAAATAGCGGAAATCATTTCCACCAATATAAGCTTTCAATTCACCTGATGACGGATCCATAGCCATAAAGCCTGTGTTCAGTATCTTTAAATAGTACTGAATGGAATCCATCGGAGTCATTTCGGCCTGTTTATTTCCATTCCAGTTAAACAAGGATACGGAAGTTGGTGTATTAAAAATTGTCTTGATCTGATCTTCTGTCACGCCGTTTTTCTTGAGCATCCGGTATCTCTCCGACCGTTTCATGGCTCTATAAACCACCGATTGATCATTGCCCCAGGGTTTATTTTTGCCCCAATGTTCGTCAAACAAATTCTGAAGGTTTTTCATTTGATCGGAAACCGCATTTTCAGCAGCTAGTTGCATATCAAAATCAATCGTTGTGCGAACTTTCAATCCATCGGTAAATAAATTATAAGTTGTCTGATCTTCTTTCAGGTGGTCGTTACACCAGTTCTGTAGAAAAGGTCTGAGTTTTTCCATCAGATACGGAGCAGGGCCTTCGTTGTAAGTTATCAGATTATAGGATAAGGTCATAGGCTCGGCTTTGTAAATTTTAGCTTCGCCCACCGAAACATAGCCATATTTCAGCATCTGATCAATTACTACATTGCGCCTTTCCAAAGATCGTTCAGGATTCCGGCGGGGATTATAGCTGTTGTTAGCCTTCAGCATTCCAACAATGGTTGCAGCTTCAGGAACATTGAGTTTGGAAGGAGGCTTGCTAAAAAACCGATCAGAAGCAACACCAATTCCAAAAGTATTTTCGGCAAATGGTACCGTATTCAGGTAAAGTGCAAGAATTTCATCTTTTGTATACAGGTTTTCGAGGCGATAGGCGATAATAGATTCTCTCAGTTTATTAACCGGCATAGTTAATGGTCCGAAAGATTTACGTGGATAAAGGTTTTTTGCAATCTGCTGACTTAGCGTACTTCCCCCACCCGCACTGTGATCTTGTAATAAAATAGACTTAATAAATACCCGGAGAAGAGCAATTTCATCGATACCACGATGATGATAAAAGCGTGAATCTTCAGTAGCAATCAAGGCATTGATTACATTGGGTGAAATTTGATCAAAACTCACATTGCTTCGGTTCTCTATATAATACCGCCCCAGCAATTTTCCATCGTTTGAAAAAACTTCAGTAGCAACAGGGTTTTTAATTTTCTGCAGCTCTTCGGTTGAGGGCACCGGTCCGGTAAATCCGACATAAACGATAATGAAAAGCAGCGCTGCAAGTAAAATCATTGCAACACTCACTTTAATAAAAAATAGCAATGCCCGTCGTCCAAAACTCTTTTTTGATGAGCCTGATTTTTTTCGCGTGGATGTTTTAGGCTTTGCTGTTGATATGGGGGTTTTCTTTTTCACTCGAGACTTTTTAAATTACTAATTTAATTTTCTGAACGCACTTGCGAAACATTCAGGATAAAATATATCCGGATAACGTGCGCAACACTAGTTGATTTACAACAAACTTAACTGAAAAATCTATACCGACAGGTTAAAAACACGGAATAATGAAACTGGTTTTCTATGCTTCACCTAGCTAGTAACTGGTTAGAGTTTGCAAAAATAAACTATATTAACGTGTGTTGAGTTAATATCCCGAAAAGTTAAACTTAAATTCAAGTTATTTGTATTTCTTCAAGTATAATATTCCTCTTAGAACAAAAAATCATGAAAATTGCCATTTCAGGAGCAAACGGATATATTGCCAAAAATTTAATCGTAAAACTGAAAAGTGCCGGTCACGAAATTTTTAATATCAGCAGAACTACCCTTTACAACAAGCAACTTTTACTTGAAGAACTAGTTGACATTGATGTTGTGATTCATCTCGCCGGTGCACCCATTCTTCAGAAATGGACGGAGAAAAATAAAATAGAAATACTTCGCAGCCGAACCGAATCAACGGATAATATTGTTCAGGTTATAAATGAACTACCATTGGAAAAACGACCACACAGCTTTATTTCGGCATCAGCAGTTGGTATATACACTTCCAATTCTCATCATACTGAATACAGCACCAACTTCGCTGATGATTTTGTTGGTCAGGTTGTTAAATCATGGGAAAAATCTTCGGATCAACTAAATAAATCTGTCAGAAAGGTCATATTCAGGATTGGTGTAGTTTTGGGTAAAGAATCTCAAACCATACAGAATTTACTCCCGGTTTTTAAGTTTGGACTCGGGGGTAAAATTGGTTCAGGCCAACAACCATTCCCATTTGTACATATTGACGATGTAACAAGTGCCATTTTCTGGGCTATTCACAACTCCGAAGTTCATGGCATCTATAATCTGGTAAATCCTGAAAATATTACCAATTTGCAACTCACCAGCGAGCTTTCAAAAATATTGCATCGGCCGAACCTATTTACGGTTCCTGAATTTGCACTTAAATTAATCTACGGCGAAGCGGCATCACTCCTTTTACAAGCGCCATTTGTTTTTCCGGAAAGGCTACTAAAATATGGTTTCCGATTCAAATATCCTGATTTAAAATCTAGCCTGGCTGAGATTATAGCATAAAAAAGCCCCGTTGTTTCCAACAGGGCTTTCTGTATATTAAGATCGAATGACTACAATTGTGGCCCAGAAGCAACCAATGCTTTAGCATCGTCGTTATCACAATATTGTTCGAAGTTCTTGATGTATTTAGCAGCAAGTGATTTTGCTTTGGTTTCCCATTCAGCAACATCAGCATAAGTGTTACGTGGATCAAGAATTTCAGTATCAACATTATTCAAAGCTGTAGGAGCAACCAAATTTAAAATTGGAACTTTTACAGTTTCAGCTTTTTCAATTGAACCATCGATGATAGCGTCGATAATAGCACGTGTGTTTTTCAATGAAATACGCTTTCCTGTACCATTCCAACCGGTGTTTACTAAGTAAACTTTAGCATTGTGTTCTTTTGCTTTACCAATCAATGTTTTTGCATACATCGTTGGATGCAAAGTCAGGAATGCTTCACCGAATGCAGGAGAGAATGAAGGAACCGGTTCAGTAATACCACGTTCTGTTCCGGCTAATTTTGAAGTAAAGCCTGAAAGGAAGTGATATTGAGCTGACTGTTCGTCCAAAATAGATACCGGAGGCAATACTCCAAATGCATCTGCCGACAGGTAAATAATTTTAGAGGCATGTCCTGCGCGTGAAGGAGAAACGATTTTATTGATATGATAGATTGGGTAAGAAACACGAGTGTTCTCTGTTTTAGAAGCTGCTGCGGTATAATCAGGCGTTCCATCTGCTAATACGGTTACATTTTCCAACAAAGCATCACGACGGATTGCTCTCCAGATATCAGGTTCTTTGTCTTTTTCCAAATCAATTACTTTAGCGTAGCAACCACCTTCGTAGTTGAATACACCTTGGTCATCCCAACCGTGCTCATCATCACCAATCAGGTAACGTTTGGGGTCGGCTGACAAAGTAGTTTTTCCAGTTCCTGACAAACCGAAGAAGATAGCTACATCACCATCTTTACCAACGTTGGCTGAACAGTGCATAGAAGCAATTCCACGCAATGGCAAGTAGTAGTTTTGCAAAGCAAAAATACCTTTTTTCATCTCACCACCGTACCATGTACCACCGATAACCTGCATTTTAGTAGTCAGGTTGAATAAGGTGAATACTTCTGAGTTCAAACCTTGTTCTTTCCAGTTAGGATTAGATGTTTTAGAACCATTCAAACATACAAAATCGGGTTCCCCGTAGTTAGCCAGTTCGAAGTGAGAAGGACGAATGAACATGTTAGTCACAAAGTGTGCCTGCCATGCAACTTCCATAATGAAACGTACTTTCAGGCGGGTATCTTCGTTAGTTCCGCAATATGTATCAACTACATATAATTTTGTTGCAGTAGAAAGTTGTTTTGTTACCAGATTTTTGCAATGTTCAAAAACTTCAGGAGTTGTTGGACGATTAATTGTACCATCCCACCACAAATGTTCATCGGTAACTGCATCTTTAACAAAAAATTTATCTTTAGGAGAGCGTCCTGTGAATTTACCTGTATCAACAGATACTGCACCTGAAGTTGTTAGCACTCCCTTTTCGAAACCTTCGTTTGCAGGGTCGATTTCGGCCTGAAATAATTCTTCGTAAGTTGGATTATGCAAAATTTCGGCATTGGTCTCAATACCATACTTTAATAGATCTGTGTTTTCCATGATAAGTGTTTATAATTTAATAGTTTCAACAATACAAAAATTTTCTCGGCATCAAAAATAGTCTTTTTTCAAACCGTGAAGGATGGCGAAATATTAAATTAAGATCATTTCGAAATCATATGTTTAAGGGCATATGGCATATTGACTAATGCACTGATATACAACACTCAATCAGGTATATACAAAAAAAAAGAATGTTAAGAAATCATTAACTTCCTAACATTCTTTTTATACTAAAAATCCTTAATCTGTCTATGATCTTGGATGGAATTGTTGCAGCGTAGTTTTCAGATAATCTCTATCGAGATGTGTGTAAATTTCGGTAGTCAAAATTGATTCATGACCCAGCATTTCCTGCACTGCACGCAAGTCGGCACCACCATTGATTAAGTGAGTTGCAAATGAGTGACGGAATGTATGAGGACTGATCTTCTTTTCAAAACCAGCTTTAAGAGCAAGATTTTTAATGATAGTAAATATCATAACTCTGCTTAACTTTTTCCCTCTTCGATTTAAGAACAAAATGTCTTCACTATCCTTCGATATTTTTAAAGTCTTACGATAAACATCCATATACTTATTAATCTCTTCAATAGCTTTATCGCTTACTGGAACTAACCTTTCTTTGTTTGACTTACCTTCAACCTTAATATATCCCTGATCGAATGATAAGTTTGAAATTTTCAGATTAACCAATTCAGAAACACGAAGACCGCAACTATAAAGGGTTTCCAACATAGCTTTGTTTCGTTGACCCTCAGCTTTGTTCAGTTCAACTGTGTCAATCATTAAATCAATTTCTTCAATTGTCAAAACGTCCGGAAGTTTTCTGCCAATTTTAGGGGATTCCAACAAAGTTGTCGGATCATTGGTCACTTTACCTTCCATAAGCAAATACTTATAGAACGATTTAATTCCAGAAATTGTACGGGCCTGTGTTCTTGGTGAAACGCCTTTATCATTGATCCATTCTACGAATTTCTTCAAATGATTCAGTTTCACTTTTTCAGGAGCCAGTTTCTTAAGTTCTTCATCGGCAAAAACCATCAACTTGTTTATATCATTGATATAAGCAGCGATAGAATTGGCTGACAAACCTTTTTCTAAACGTAAGAAAGACTCAAATCCTTTTTTGCTATCTTCCCATTTCATAATAAAAAACTTTTTAAATTAAATTCTATAACAAATATTAATAATTTTGGTTCGTAAACTCCTTAGAAGATTCTAATTAAAATATGTCCATCCACCCAGATTACATAATTTAAGTACGAGTTTACGAACGGTTAAGTTACTAATTTTTTATAATAATCAATCAAATCATGAAAATTTTGTTAATAAATGGTCCAAATCTGAATTTGCTAGGGGTTAGAGAGAAAAGTATATACGGCAACCAGTCTTTTAGCGAATATTTTATGGTACTTAAAGGTAGATTTTCAGAGATCGAAATGGAGTATTATCAGTCAAATATTGAAGGGGAACTCATCAATAAAATTCATGAAAGAGGCTTTGACTATGATGGTATAATTATTAATGCCGGAGCTTATACCCACACCTCTGTGGCAATAAGAGATGCAATCTCCGGAATTAAAACACCTGTTGTTGAGGTTCATATTTCAAATATCTTAACCAGAGAGAGTTTCAGACACGAATCACTAATTGGTCCGGTTTGTTTGGGAAGCATAATGGGTTTCGGACTAGACTCTTACAGACTTGGTATTGAGGCAATTAAAGAGCATATTAAATCTAAATGACCATTTGAACCAACTATAGGTTCACGATGCCCGATAAATACAAAATTTCCATATTTTTGCGACCATAGTTTAAATTTGAAAAATATGAAACATACCAAAATAGTAGCCACAATTTCGGATAAACGTTGTGAAGTTGAGTTTTTACAACAACTTTATGATGCTGGGATGAATGTTGCCAGGTTGAATACTGCACATATTTCAACAGAAAGTGCTGTGAATATGATTAAAAATGTTCGGGCCGTTTCTGATTCCATTGGAATTCTGGTTGATACTAAAGGGCCTGAAATTCGAACCAAAAATATCAGTGAACCCATTGAAGTAAAGGAGGGCGATATCATAAGAATTAAAGGCGGTGAAGGTCAGTCGAACCAGGAAATATTCTATGTTAGCTATGAGCAGATCCATCGCGATTTACCAGTAGGGAATCAAATACTTATTGATGACGGAGACATGGCTCTTGAAGTAATAGAGCAGGCTAAAGATTATTTAGTTTGTCGGGTCCTAAACAGCGGGCAAATCAAAAATAAAAAGAGTGTCAATACTCCTGGAATTAGTGTTGACTTACCGTCAATCAGTGAAAAAGATGTTGAATTTATTGAGTTTGCAGCTAAGAACGATGTAGATTTTATCGCTCATTCCTTTGTGCGAAACAAGAAAGATGTTTTAGCGGTGCAGGAGATTCTGGATAAATTTGACAGTCGAATAAAAATTATTGCCAAAATTGAAAATCTGGATGGAGTTAATAATATTGATGAAATTTTGCAGCATGCTTATGGTATTATGGTTGCCCGTGGCGATCTTGGAATCGAAATTCCTGCCGAAAAAATTCCAAGTATTCAGCGTAAATTAATTCGGAAAGCCGTTCAGCAAAAAAAGCCTGTCATTATTGCTACCCAGATGCTTCATTCTATGATTGACAACCCCAGACCAACAAGGGCTGAAGTCAGCGATGTTGCTACAGCAATTTACGATCGAACCGATGCAATAATGCTTTCAGGAGAAACAGCTTACGGGAACTATCCGGTTGAATCGGTAAAAGTTATGTCGAAAATTGCGCTTGAAGTTGAAGCAAGTAAAGACAGAAGAAATGATTTGCCTGTTCCGCGCCTTGACAATGAAACTTCAGCATTCCTTGCTGAAGCTGCAGTTTTAGCTTCAAAGGAATTAAAAGTTAATGCCATTGTTACCGACACACTTACAGGAAAAATAGCACGTTACATAGCTGCTTTCAGGGGCGCTTTGCCAGTGTTTGCCAAATGTCATAATGGAAGAGTAAAACGTGAGTTAGCTCTTTCGTATGGCGTATTTCCCAGTGAAATTCAATCAAAGAAAAACAAACATAAACTGATTGAGACTTCGCTTCTGGATTTGGTTGAAAAAAATCTGATTACCGAAAAAGATACAGTAGTTTATGTGGGAGGTAACTTTGGTGTTGGTGGTGGAACATCATTTATTGAAATAGCCTCGGTTGAGCAAATGGCTCATGCAAAAATGAAAAGCTAGACTGAAACTCTTTTCAATAAAGAAGGCAGATCATTGGGCTGCCTTCTTTATTTTAGCTAAGTCTGTTTGAAGAACTTATTATATACCTGCATATTCCGATCAATATGAGCCTGCATTTTTTCATAGGCTCGGTCAGCATCCCGCTCGCGAATGGCATTTACAATTTCTTTGTGGTATCCGAGTGTAATTTCCTTTTCTCCATCTATGTTGGCATAAATAAAATTACGCATTCGTGGCAGCAGATTATGCACAGGCTCCATCGTAATAATCACAAAAGGATTCTCAGTAGCACGGGCCACTGCCAGATGGAAACGATTATCTATATCAGACTCCAATTGAGTGTTATCCGGATTACATTTCGCAAATTCAACCAAATTATTCTCCATAATTTTCAGATCTTCTTCGGTGCGGTTTAAAGCAGCCATTTTAGCTATTTCAGGTTCAAAAGCTAACCGAAGTTCAATAATCTGACTGATCAGGTTTTCGTCAAATTTTAAGTCGTAATACAAGTTGAGCGAACTGATGGCATCCTTCAATTCGATCTTTGTAACCACCATCCCACTGCCCTTTTTAATTTCTATTAAGCCTCGTGCACTAAGACGACGAAGAGCTTCACGCAAAGCAGTACGACTTACAGCAAACATTTCGCAAAGTTCGCGCTCTGAAGGCAGTTTAGCTCCAATTGGTAATTTTTTCTCACGGATCGCCCGTTCGATATTCCGCTCTATTTTCTGGCTTAAGGTTTGGGTAGTGCCAATTTTTTGAAAAATATCTTCCATTTCACTCATGTTTAATCTTCAATTTAGCTAAAATCAGCAGGTGTAACACAAAGAAAAAGAAAATTTGTATGCTATCATACAGAAAAAACCTTTTCCAAAGCATAAAGCTTCGGAAAAGGCTTTTTCTGGTTGGGTACCGCGATTTTCAATTGCAGAAGATAGTGGTTATAAAATCGCCACATCCTATTATTTGCTTACTTCCACTGATTTGCCTTCGTAGGTAATTACAGCATCAGGTTTCTTGTTCAAATCGAAAGCAACAGGTTTCTCCTTGCTGATCCACACAACATTAAATTTGCGGCTTTTCAGCATACCATCAAACGAACCGCTTGCATCGCCAATGGTAAGCTTGCCTGACTTCTCATTGTATTTTAATGGAATCGTATTGAATGCTCCTTTTTCATAGTTATAATTTACGCCCTCGTCTTCATACAAGGTAAATTCAGCATCTTTTCCAGTGTACACATATAAAGTGATTTCGTCAGCCTGCTTCTCACTGGCATACTGAATTTCAGGACCAAAAGGCACAATTGAACCTTCTTTCACAAACAAAGGCATCCGTTCGTAAGGTGCTTCAACATTTACTTTTTGACCTCCTTCAGTAAATTTTCCGGAGTATAAATCGTACCAGCCATTGGTTGCCGGGAAATAAACTTCACGGGTACGGGCTTTGTATTGATAAACCGGAGCAACTAAAACAGATGGACCGAACATATACTGATCGCCAATATTATTTACCTTCGAATCAGCAGCAAAATCGATTACCATGGCGCGCATGATGGTGTAATCTTCGAAATGAGTTTTTCCGGCCAAAGAATAAATATACGGCATCAGGCGGTAGCGCAATTTATTAGCGTAAACCATACTTTTGTAGGCTGGGTGATTTTCAGGAGCAATATTATATACTTCGCGGTATGGAAACTGACCATGGCTGCGAAACAAAGGACAGAAAGCGCCAAACTGATACCAACGTGAATTCAATTCGCGCCATTCGTTCAAATCTTCTGAACCTTCTTTGGCTCGTACATAACGGTTCTCAACACAAAAACCGCCAATATCCATTGTCCAGTAAGGTACTCCGGAAATTGCGAAGTTCTGACCTGCTGAAATCTGGGCTTTCATATCTTCCCAGCGGGTGCCAATGTCGCCGCTCCACGTTGCTGTGGAATAACGCTGCAATCCTGCAAATCCCGAACGGGTTAAAAGGAATACACGTTTGTTGGGATCTTCGCCACGTTGACCATTGTAAATAGCTTCGGCATTCATCAGTGCATAAGCGTTGAAATATTTTGTTGATGGCCCGAGCGCAGTTGGCGTCATCAGTTGTTTGCGGTACTCAATGCTTGCATTCGAAAGAATATCCGGCTCCGAAGCATCCATCCACCAGGCGTCAAATCCTTTGCTATAAATGTGTTCTTTCATCTGGCTCCAGAATAATTTGCGGGCATCCGGATTGTAGGCATCGTAGAATGAGCCAATATAGCCTTTGCCAATCCAGTCGCGAACACTGTCTTTGGTAGCGCGTTGGTACATCCAGCCTTTGCTGTCGAATTCCTTGTAGTGATCGGTTGTGTGATAAAATTTCGGCCAAACCGAAATCATGATGTGCGCATTCAAGTCGTGAACATTTTTGACCATCCCGACTGGATCGGCAAAATGCTTCGGATCAAATTCGTGCGATCCCCATGATTCAGTGGGCCAGTAACTCCAGTCAAGCACAATATTATCAAGCGGAATTTGACGTTTGCGGTATTCTTTCACCACATTTACCAGCTCGTCTGCCGATTTGTAGCGTTCGCGACTCTGCCAGTAACCCATTGCCCATTTCGGCATGATTTGCGCTTTTCCGGTCACGGTACGGTAGCCACTAATTACCTCATCGATGCTATTTCCACGGATAAAATAGTAATCAATCTGATCGCCCATTTCTGACGAAAGCGACAACGCATTTTGATCAGCTTTTGGCCGGGGACTCAAAGCTTTCAGTCCAATATATGAAGTTCCGCCATCAGGCTTCCATTCCAAACGGATGGAATACTTTTTGCCTTGTTCCATTTCTTTGGTGAACTTGTAAGTATTCGGATTCCAGGCCGTTCTCCAGCGTTCAGGAACGATTAATTCATCGTTAATGTAAACTATTGTATATCCGGCGTAATAGAGTTTGAAATGAAATTCGCCCGATTCTTTGGGCTCGATCTGACCTTTCCAAACGATGGTGGAATTGTTGAACTGAAATCCCTCCGGAAATTTTTTTATGGTTTCCAGATTTTCGTAATCAATAGATGATTCATTGCGGTTTACAAATACCTTATTCGTATCAGAATTCGTATAGTAAATTCCGGACAAACCACCCTCCTCGCCTTTCGAATTGTAGAGTTTGAACAAATCCATTTCAGAATAATCGCGCGGATCCCCAAACTTGGTCACCGAATAATTGTCCCACAAAAGGCCATAGTTTTTATTCGAAACCACAAAAGGTATCGACACTTTGGTATTATACTGAAACAGGATTTCGTTGCGGCCTTTGTAATTGAATTCGTCAGACTGATGTTGACCAAGTCCGTAGAATGCTTCATTGTCAGGCGATTCAAAAATCTGAGAAAAGCTATATCCATTCGTTCCTTCAACAGTAATCGGGGTAAATGTTTTTCCTCCTGAAGCGCGTTCTTTCAGAATCACCTTCCCATTTTCATCGTAAAAAACAACAGCACCGGTCTGCATTGATACCTTTGCAGTTGCCTTTGCGGTAGTTAAAACCAAAGTATCCGCCTGTTCTTTTACCTCAAAACTGGTTGGACCGCCAGGGTTATCAATCACACAAAGACTTTTAGCCGAATTAATCTGTTCGGTTGGAGAAGCCACCACCCGTATAATTTGATCATTAATTACCTGAAGCTTGATAGTTTTCAAGCCATTTTCGGTTTTATCACGGGGATGTATCAATGCACCATCGGGAGTTTTCTCCCAAAATTTTGGCGAACAGGCTACCAATAAAAGTATTGGAACGAATAATAAAGAAGCTTTCTTCATCGTATTTGGTTTTAGTAGTTTCAGAAAAATATGGTTTATTGTAAAAATAACAATTTGACACAAAAATATACTTTTAGCCAGATTATTACCTCCTTATTTTAAAATATTGACGAAGTTTATTTCACCTTCCATTCCAGAATTCCACCGGAATTTCCGTTCTGCAATTTGACTTTTATGCGCAATGCAGACGTTTTCACCGGCTTGAAATGAATAGTGTTGTAACAATCAAGTTCTATTGAATAGCTGTCAGGCGTCTCAACCGGAAGCCATTTCTTATTGCTGGATTGATATAGCAGCTGCCAACTTTCCGGAATACGGTAATTTCCATCATAATGATCCATATTCAGCCAATAAACTGATGATTCTGAAATAGTAGCAGGTTCTTTAAATTCGTAATCGACAGTTTCTTCAGAGCCTTTCCGAAGCCACCAGTAAAAGTATGATTTGTCGGTATCAGCTGAGTTTTTGGGATCAAAACCGTCATTTAATCCCGGAGCCCAGTCGGTAGAAGCCAATGCCCGGGCAGAATCTAAAAGTGTTGTGGCAGGTTTTGCTATTGCTGTTGATTCCTGATCGGGCATCCAAATTAGCATATTAGAGGTTCCCCGATTATTCCATGCATAATACGGAATGGCTTTCAGGGTAACTGATTTAATAGTTCTTGCATTTCCGGATTGGCTGACTTTATTTCCTTTCATCGAAAGAGTTACCACTCCACCCAACAGCTTTTCTTCAAACTGGCTTTCAACCGAAGCATCTGACGAAATAAAATGGTCAAACATCCAGCCATTACCATTGTCTTTATCCTCAAAACAATACACCAGTGGACCTCGCTGGTAAGCAAGTTTGCCTTTGTCGTTTTCAACTGTTAGATGAACTGTAATTTTACGTACTGGCATCGGAAAATCAACTTCTACCTGATCTCCTTTTTCCCATCTCCGGTTTAAAATTGCATAACCATGTACAAGTTCTGGAGACACATCCGTACCGTTAATCCTGATGGCAAATTTCTCAGCATTTTGATCAGAAAATTGATACAAATCAGAAGGAACAGCCTGATTTTGTGCCCATCCCGGAATGCGTATTTTCAGGCCAAATGGATCTTTTCGGGCTTTATCAACCTCAAGTATTACTTTGCCTTCCCAAGGGTAGCGGGTTTGCTGGCGGAGTGCAATCGTATCATTTCCAAGTGAGATAGAAGCCTTTCCGGCAACAAACAAATTCACGTAAATAGTATGATCATCGGTTGTATAAACATATCCGGGAACAGAAGCCATAAAACGGGTGATATTTCCGGGACAGCAAGCACAACCGAACCACGGAGCGCGATCGTGATTATGCACCGATTCGAGCGGATTGTCGTAGAAAAATTTGTCACCGCTCAACGAGACTCCGGAGATTACACCATTGTACAATGCACGTTCCAATACATCAATATATTTTGAATCAGCTTCATTCAGAAACAAACGATAATTCCAGTAAACATTCGAAATCGAGGCGCAGGTTTCGCAATACGCCGTCATGTTGGGTAATTCGTAATTCGGGCCAAAACCTTCGCCCTGAGCGCGAGAGCCAATGCCACCCGTAATGTACATTTTTTTCGAAACCACATTTTCCCAAACTCGTTTGGTTGCAGTCATGAGGGCGGAATCGTTCATTAGTGAAGCAACATCGGTTACTCCAGAATAAAGATATCCCAATCGAACTGCGTGTCCAACCGCTTCATCCTGATCAACAATTGGCTTATGATCCTGACTGTATTCACTCAATTTATGACCATCAGTTCCTTTTCCGGTTTCGTCGATAAAGAATCGCGCCAGTTTTAGGTATTTTTCGTCGTTGGTAACGCGATATAATTTAACAAGCGCCATTTCAACAATCGGATGCCCCGATGGAACTTTCTTTTGACCTTCTGCCGAACCAAAAACCTGATTAACCAAATCTGCATTTTTGAGGGCAATATCAAGCAAGGTACGCTTTCCGGTTGCCTGAAAATGCGCCACAGCAGCCTCGTACAAATGTCCGCAATTGTATAATTCGTGACTGTTCAATCTATCCCAGCGACCCTTTCCATACCAGCGTTCGATGCGTTTGCATTTATTGGTCAGGCAGGTGTAGATATAGCCGTCATCTTCCTGAGCCGCGCCAATCAGGGTGATCAGGCTATCGAGGTACAGATCGAGTTTTTTATCGTATTTTACAGCCAGCGCATACGAAGCGCCTTCCAATACTTTGTATACATCGGTATCGTCAAACGGGAAATCCCCTTTGTGTTCGCCTTTGATCAAACCGCCAGCTAATGCAAAGTTATCCATGCGGCCAGTTTCTTCGCATTTACCGAATGCCGATGGAATGGAAACCATCCGGTTAACCTCAATTTTAGGAACCCAAAATTGGTCGTTGAGGTGAACGGCCGTGAAAGGGATAGGTTTTAAAGGTGTCGTAACTTTTTCCCTTTGCGTACAGGAAAATCCTACCACTAAACAAACAATGCAGACCAGAATATTTTTCATGATTATCCTCAAAAATTACTGAACCACCCATTCGTAAATACCCGATGAATTATCAGCCGGAAGCTGAACTTCGAGTTTTAGTGCTGATGTTTCAACCGGTGTAAACCGAACTTCGTTCAGCTTGTCTTTTCCGTTTTCGTAAGGAGTGCTATTTTCTACCGCCTTCCAATCGCCTGAAGATGTTTGGTAAAGAATTTTCCATGATAGCGGAACCCGACAACCACCCCACGGAGCATCGTCGAACCAGTAAACCTTGGCAACAGAAACTTTAGTCGGTTTCTCAAAACTATATTGAATCCATTTTTTAGCATTTTTCTGTGGCCACCAATGACAATAAATGGATTCACGATCGTTTGAGTTTTTTGGCAATATCTGGTCGTTAATTGCTGCAATCGCTTTTAAATTTCCTTCGGAAGTAATTTTACTTTTTGAAGCAATAGTTGGAGCAGGCAATGGCTTTGAAACACTTGCTTTGGTAGCAAACCACACCTCCATTTCGCCAGCACCGCGATTGGCCCACAAAAAATAAGGAATGGCAGTAAACGAAGTACTGGTTTCTTTAACTGAAGTTTCACCTACTCGTGCAGCACTTTTTGCTTCACCTTTCAACACAACAACACCGCCCAATAATTCAGGCTTAAACTCTGATTTTAGCTGAACATTATTAGCCAGAATGAGGTTCAAAACATGCTTATCTTTATAATCGGGCCATTCAGCACAATAAACCATCGGGCCACGCATCAGGGCAACCCGATTATTATCGGCAGTTAGCTTTTCATTGGCAACTACGCGACGAATCTCCATTGGCAACGAAAGTGTAACCACATCGCCTTTTTTCCATGAGTTGCTGATGATGGCATAACCATTTTCAAGCTTATAACTAGCCGGCTGGCCATTTACATTCAGCATAAATTTCTTTTCAGGAGCAGAAGCAAAAGCATACAAATCGCCCGGAAGCGGTTTGCCAGACAACCAAGCCGGAATGCGTAGTGCCAGTTCAAACGAATTTGTTTTCTCAGGATTAATGCTGAATTTGACTTCACCGTCCCATGGGTATTTGGTTGTCTGCTCAATTTCAAGTTTCTGATTATTCAGGCTGACAGAGGCCTTGCTCTGGATGTACAAATTTACATATAGGCGTGAATCGGTTTGCCCGTACATGTACCCCGGAACCGAAGGAATAAACCGGCAAACATTACTGGGGCAGCAGGCACAACCAAACCATTCGCTGCGCAAATGTTGTCCCATCGATTCGAGCGGATTGGGGTAAAAGAAATGATCACCACTTTGCGAAACACCGGAAATCATTCCATTGTAAAGTATTTGCTCCAACACATCGTAATATTTGGAGTCGCCGTGCAACAAAAACAAGCGGTAATTCCAGTAAATATTGCCGATTGACGCACAGGTTTCGTTGTAAGCCGACATATTTGGCAGTTCGTATTTCGGGCCAAAACCTTCGTGGCCAGCTGCCGCGCCAATTCCTCCAGTGATGTATAATTTGTAATTCACAATGTCGTCCCATATTTGCCCAAGCGCTTTCACATATTGATCGTTTCCTGTAATCGCTGCCACATCAGCCATTCCTGAGTACAAATAAGTTGCCCGGACAGCATGACCAACAGCCTCTGTTTGCTGAATAACCGGAATGTGATCCTGCGAATATTCGCCACGGCTATGTGGAGAATTTTGTCCGCGACTGTCAAGAAAAAATTTGGCAAGATCGAGGTATTCTTTTTTGCCCGTTGTACGGTACATTTTTACCAATCCCATCTCAACTACCTGATGCCCAGGCGAACGCAAAAGCTTTCCGGGGCCAAATGTTTTCACCAGCAAATCAGCATTTTTAATGGCAATATTCAAAAACGAGCGTTTCCCTGTAGCCTGATAGTGCGCCACGGCAGCTTCGAACAAATGCCCGCTGTTATACAATTCATGACTCAAATCAGATTCCTTTTCCCAGCGCTCTTTGCCTGACCATGCATGTGTATGCAACGGATCAATTGTGCGGTTGGTATATAAGTATCCGTCGGGTTCCTGAGCCTTGCCAACCAGATCAATTAGAGTATCAAGCTGTGCATCCAGTTTCGCATCCGGAGTGGTTTGCAGCGAATAACTGGCACCTTCAATGATTTTATATATATCGGTATCGTCAAACGGATACTCTGTACAGAACTTACCCTCTTTCAGTTTGGCGGCCACCTTAAAATTATCTACCCTACCAGTCTTGTAGCAATGTTTCAGCGCTATCGGAATAGTTACTTCGTGGTTCAGTTTGATTCGTGGTGCCCAAAAAGTGTCGTTTACTTTAACAGAAGTAAATGGAACAGGGCGGATGGGATAATCGTTGGAAACAGTTTGACTTTGTGCCGGCAAATTCAGCAAAACGGTCAAAATGAGCAATGAAAGTGCAGTTTGAAACAATTTCATGATGTAGTTTTTAGGTTCAGAATTTGATGTCAAAAATGGATTTCTCAAAAATAGCAAAATAGGTGTTAAATGCACACTTTAATTTTATACAAAAGAATTTACTTATATTTATGGTGACAGGCGAACAATTTGGCTCTTCAACTTTTTATAAGGGACAAAAAATTGAGATATATTACTTATAACTAATGTCTTCACTCATCTAAATACCTGAAATAATGAATGAAAATCAAGACAAAATCAATCAGCTTCTTGAACAACTGGATTCTGTTTTAAAACGGCAGGAGTTATTTTCAGAAGAGATTGCGCAGTTGCAGAAAGAAATTCTCAAGCTAAAATCTGAAGGTAAACCTGAATTAGAATCAGTAATTGAGGAAAAGGAAATCGCCAAAATTATTCAGCAAAAAACTCCGGAAGTTATACTTGACGATAAAGAAAAGTTGTCTTTCGTGCCTAAGAAAGAAAAAGTTATGACTTCCCCTGTTTTTTCCAGGTCTGAAGTTAACAATCAAAAAAAAGCATCAAACCTTGAAAAATTTATCGGCGAAAATTTGATTAATAAGATTGGTATCGTGATTACAATAATTGGCGTTGGTATAGGTGCCAAATATTCGATCGACCATCAGTTAATCAGTCCCTTAATGAGGATATTATTGGGATATTTAATGGGTATTGGTCTACTCGCAACCGGATTAAAGCTGAAAGAAAAATACGAAAATTACAGTGCTGTTTTGGTGAGTGGTGCAATGTCAATTATGTACTTCATTACCTATTTTGCCTACAGCTTTTATGATTTGATTCCGCAGGTTCCATCGTTTCTGCTTATGGTTGTTTTCACGGTTGCAACGGTATATGCCGCATTGAAATACAACAAACAGGTAATCGCACACATCGGTTTGGTTGGAGCTTATGCCGTGCCGTTTCTGTTGAGCAAAGAATCAGGAAACGCAGCCGTTCTATTTAGCTACATGGCCATTATCAACATTGGAATTCTTATAATTTCGTTCCTAAAAGACTGGAACCCGCTCTACTATGTATCTTTTTTACTTTCATGGATTATTTATTTGAGCTGGCTGAATTTAAGCTACCAAAACGACGAACACTTTGGGCTTGGATTAGTTTTTGCCACAGTTTTCTTTACCATTTTTTACATCACTTTTTTGGCATATAATCTTCGCGGAAAAGCCAACTTTGATGCTGAAGACCGCTTATTGTTACTTTCCAACTCGGGTGCATTTTTCGGAATTGGATACTACATACTTAGCCAACACGAAACCGGAACTAATTTTTCGGGTGCATTTGCGCTCGGTAACGCCCTCATTCACCTGATCGTAAGTTTACTAATTTACAGACAAAAACTAGCCGATCGAACTTTATTCTATTTCGTTTCCGGATTGGTTATTGCATTCATCACAATTGCAATTCCGGTTCAGTTCGACGGGAAATGGGTAACTATTTTATGGGTATTCGAAGCTGCACTTTTGTTTTGGATTGGCCTTACAAAAGCCGAACCTGTTTACGAAAAACTAGCCTATCCGCTAATGCTCATCGCCTCGTTAAGTCTTTTGCACGATTGGGCAACCGGCTACGAATTACTTGGTTCGAGACAGACTGGACTTCAGTTGATGCCAATTCTGAATCTTAACTTCTTGAATTCATTGCTGTTTATTTCCTCATTCGGATTTATTAATTTCCTAAACAGGAATAAAAACTATAAATCGGCCTTGATCATCAGAATCGAATTCAGGCAACTCATTGATTTTGTTTTACCTGCCATTTTTCTTACAGCAATTTACTTTGCTTTCCGACTCGAAATTGCGGCTTATTTTCAGCAGTTGTATCATGCTTCGTCCGTTGAAATTGATCCTATAACAAAAACTTTCCAGAATAACAGGGAAATACTGTTCTTCAAATCACTTTGGCTATCGAATTATACGTTGTTGTTTCTGACGATTCTTTCTTATGTCAACATTTTAAGACTGAAACTGAAAGAATTGGCCTACATTAATTTATCGCTTAACGTTATAGCCATCCTGGTATTTTTGATCAACGACTTATTCATTCTCGGAGTTTTGCGACAAACTTATATGGAACAAACTCTTGCACATTATTATCCGAGAGGAGTTGTTTATATCACTTTCAGATATCTATCATTTGCCTTTGTAGCACTTATTCTTTATGCAACATACACTTCTATCAAACAATCCTTTCTAAGATACAGCTTCAGAATGAATTTTGACCTTTTGCTTCACGTTTCAATTCTTTGGATAGCCAGTGCCGAACTCATCAACTGGATGGATCTTTCAGGATCGGACGAATCGTACAAGCTTGGGTTAAGCATTCTTTGGGGAGTTTATTCCTTGCTCCTGATTTCATTGGGCATTTGGAAAAAGAAGAAACACCTGCGTATCGGTGCTATTGCATTGTTTGCAGTAACGCTAATTAAGCTTTTCGTTTACGACATTTCGCATCTCGATACAATTCCTAAAACAATCATTTTTATCTCCCTGGGAATTTTGTTACTGATAATCTCGTTCCTTTACAACAAGTACAAGCATATTATTTCTGAAGAACTGGAAAACTAGCTATGAATCAGTCTGAAATACCTACTATTCGGCTTCACAATCAGCAGATTGCTGCCACCAACCTTAAAACACCAAAAGAACTGGTAGGTTGGATGGGCGCCATGCAGGCGCAGGATTACAACCAGGCAAAATGGGCAATTGGCGTGCGAATGCCCCATTTGACCGAAGCACAAATCGAATCGGCATTTAATAAAGGAGAAATAATTCGAACCCATTTGATGCGTCCAACCTGGCATTTTGTTTCAGCCGACGACATTTACTGGATGTTGGAACTTACTGCCTCACAAATTAAATCAACCACCAAATCAAGACACAGGGATTTGGAACTTACTGAAGCTATTCTCAAACGGAGTCAGGAGCTTTTGGTTAAAACTCTGGAAGGCTACAAATCGCTTACACGCGAAGAATTGAGTACACAACTCAATCAGGCGGGAATAAAAACCGACGGGCAACGCATGCCGCATATTTTGATGGAAGCTGAAATAAATCAAATTATTTGTAGTGGCGCAATGCAGGGTAAAAAGCAAACTTTTGCTTTGCTTACAGAACGGGTACCGATAAAAAACACTTTGACTAAAGATGAAGCATTGGCACTGCTTGCCAAAAAGTATTTTACAAGCCACGGACCGGCAACTTTATCAGATTTTGTATGGTGGTCGGGTTTACCGGTTACCAATGCCCGAAAAGCTTTGAAAATGAATAAATCTGAATTATTTTCGGGAACGATCGGTAATGAAACGTATTGGTTTGCTGAAACTGGTTTTAAACCATCTCCCCTATCCGACTCTGTTTATTTGCTTCCGGCTTTTGACGAATACCTGATTAGCTATAAAGACCGAAGTGCCGCCATCACCATCGACCATCATAAAAAAGCCGTGTCAAACAATGGTATTTTCAGGCCAATTATTGTTGTGAACGGGCAAATCTCCGGACTTTGGAAACGAATCATAAGAAAAGACTCGGTATTGATTGAGCTTGATCATTTCAGGCCACACAGCAAAAAAGAAGAAAAGTTAATCGAAAAAGCTACCGAAACATTTAGCCATTTTTCAGGAATGAAAACTGAACTGAAACTTAATACAAAACCAGACTAACCCATGAAACATTATTTAATCCTAATCCTTTGTTTAATTTTCCTGAATGTTTCGGGAAACGCGCAAAACCTGCAATCAGGCAAGTATAAAACCATTCAGGTTGAAGCACAGCGAAGGCTTTTCAACAGCGGCGATATAAAATACACTCCTTATGAATCTTTCGAAACACGAACTGTTGACCTGCTTTCAGGATATAAAACACCAAAAGAATTACCGGGAACTAGCAAATACGGCGGATGGCTGAGTCACCGAACAAATGCAACCGGATTTTTCTATGCCAAAAAGATCAACGATCGCTGGTGGTGTGTCGATCCGGAAGGTTATTTGTACATCAATGTGGCCCTCAACAGCATTAATATGGGAAAATCGGAACGCAACGAAAAAGCGGTCAAGGAAAAATTTGGTACTCCTGAAAACTGGATTCAAAAAACAATTGGATTACTTCAGGAGAACGGGTTCAATTGCGCCGGATCGTGGTCGGATACCAAGGCCATTACCGAAGCCAACAAATCAGCAAAACGACCATTTGCTTATACCATCAACTGGAATTTTATGAGCAGTTACGGCCGTGAACGAGGCGGAACCTTTCAGCAAGCCGGACACATGGGCTATCCGAAAGATGCCATTTTCGTGTTCGATCCGGAGTTTGAAACTTTTTGTGACCGTCATGCCCGGCAATTACTGGCAACCAAAGACGATCCGAATCTATTTGGACATTTTTCCGACAATGAAATGCCATTCAAATTCAAGTCGCTCGATAATTTTCTGGCGCTGCCCGAAAACGAAGCAGGACATCAGGCCGCTGCAAAATGGTTGAAAGAAAAAGGAATCAGTAAAGAACAAATTACCGACCAGCACCGTGAGGCATTTATGGCTTTGGTAGGCGAAAAGTATTTTTCAATCGTTTCAAAAGCCATCAAAAAATACGACCCAAACCACCTATATATTGGTGCCAGATTTTACAGCGAGGAAAAAAATCGTGCTGAATTTATGAGAACCGCCGGAAAATATCTCGACATCATTTCAAACAACTATTACGGAAAATGGACGCCCGACTCAAGCGATTTGGCCAATTGGGAAGAATGGACTGGCAAGCCATTTCTGATCACCGAATATTACACCAAGGGCGAAGATTCGGGAATGCCCAACCAAAGTGGCGCTGGCTGGATTGTGCGCACACAGCGCGATCGGGGACTTTTCTACCAGAATTACAATCTGGCTTTGCTTGAATCGAAAAACTGCGTGGGTTGGCATTATTTCAAATACCAGGACAATGATCCGACTGCCAAAGGCGTTGATCCGTCGAATATTGACGCGAACAAAGGCATCGTGAACAACGAATACGAATGGTGGAAACCCATGACTGACCTGATGAAGCAACTGAATACACAGGTTTATCCGTTAATTGAATACTTCGACAAGCATTAAATCGTTTCTTTGGCATTAGTTTTAATATCTAAACCAACCAACTATGAAGTCTTATTTTTTCCTCGTTATCATACTTTTACTGCCAAGCATCTTCTCATTTGCACAGGATCAGGCTCCGAAAAATCCTTCGGAAGAAAAAAAATACACTATCGAAAATTGTATCAATCAATTTGATACAGCAAAAACTGTTAAAACTTCGGTTGGATACCAGTATTGGTTTATCGCACAAAAATTTCTGGAAGACGGACTTACCGTAAAAATGAGTGTTGTCGCGCCACATCAGGCTACGCATGCGGCACACAAACACGAAGGCGACGAAATATTCTTCATTCTTGAAGGTACTGCACAATTTTCTATTAATGGAAAGACCACCAGTGGTGGTGCATATACCAGTTTTTATTGCCCTGTTGGCAGCGAACACGGCATCAGCAATGCAGGATCAACCGAGCTCAAATATTTGGTCATCCGGAAATACCCTGTCAATTAAACCAATCACAATGAAAATATTCAAAATTGTTTTGCTGATTGTTTTTTGTGGAATATTTGGACGGACATCACAAGCGCAAAAGCCAATTAATGAGCGTAGTTGGTCGTCGGTAGCCACCGGAATGCCCGATGAATGGTATGGTTCTGATGAATCGGTACAGGTAGCTGAAAATGTTCTACTTTACCAACGCAATATTGGAGGATGGCCAAAAAATACCGCGTTTCATTTGCCACTTTCAGAAACCGAGAAAGCTAAAATTCTAAAAGAAAAAAGCAAAGAGGATGCTATTTTCGACAATGGCGCCACCACCACAGAAATGCGTTTTCTGGCCAAAATGTTCGCCAAAACAGGCACCGAAACTTATAAAACTGCGGTGGAAAAAGGACTTCGTTTCATTCTGAAAGCTCAATACGATAATGGCGGATGGCCCATGTTTTATCCGCTCAAAAAAGGTTATTACACGCACATTACATTTAACGATGATGCCCATGCCCGTTTGCTAAAACTTTTGAAAGAAATTAACGATCGGAAACCTTTATTTTCCTTCGTAACCGACGATAAACTGTTGACAGATTCGAAAAAAGCCTGGAAGAATGGGTTGGATATTATCCTGAAAACACAAATTATCGTCAACGGGAAACCTACCGTTTGGTGTGCCCAACACGACGAAAACACATTTCTTCCGGCCAAAGCCCGTGCTTACGAATTGACTTCTTTCAGTGGTGCCGAATCTGTTGGACTGCTTGAAATCCTGATGGAAATTGATAATCCGTCACCTGAAATTATTCGTGCTGTTCAGGGTGGAATTGAATGGCTTGATGCACATCGACTAAAAAATACCCGCTGGGATACCTTCACAAATACTGAAGGAAAAAAAGACCGGCGAATTGTGACCGATCCTTTGGCAGGAGATATGTGGGCGCGCTTTTATGATCTGGAAACTGAACTTCCGTATGTATCCGACCGCGATGGAATAAAAAAAAGAACCCTCGAAGAAATCGGCTACGAACGCCGGAATGGTTACAGCTGGTACACCGATTCACCTCTAAAAGTGTTAAAAAAATATCCACAGTGGAAAGAAAAGTGGGTGAAATAGTTAGTTTTTAACTGCTACATGATTTGAGTTTACAGTCAGTTCGGAACTTTTTCTCAACCTATTGGTTTTAGTATTGTTCCAAACTTAACACAAGCAAGTTATGTCACCAAATCCAATCGTTGTCGAGCAAATCTGCGAGGTACCGGTCGAAAAAATATGGCAAGCCATTACCGACAAAAACGCCATGAAACAATGGTATTTTGATTTTCAGGAATTCAGGACCGAAATTGGTTTTGAATTTCGCTTTTGGGGCGGACCTGCTGAAGATCGTCAATACCTTCATATTTGCGAAATAGCCGAGGTTTTACCAAACAAGAAGCTCACTTACACTTGGCGCTACGATGGATATCCAGGCACCACTTTGGTTACATTTGATTTATTTCAGGTTGCAAACCAAACTTGTGTAAGACTTACCCACGAAGGATTGGAAACCTTTCCGGCCGATCAACCTGATTTTGCACGCGAAAATTTTGTGAAAGGCTGGAACTGGCTTATTGGCAACTCACTCAAAGCGTATCTGGAACAAAATTAATCACTTCAAAAATTGTTTACTATGAAAATTGCAGTTCTAATCGTCAGAATTCTTATGGGGCTTATGTTTGCATTTGCCTCAATTGTTGTACTTTTTAAGCTCGTACCACAACCCGAGCAAACCGGTAACGTTAAAATTTTTATGGATGGAATGACTGCTTCAGTTTATTTGTTGACCACCGTTAAAGTAGTTGAACTTATTTGCGCTATTGCATTTCTCTCCGGAAGATTTGTTCCGCTTGCCACAGTCGTTATCTTCCCAATCAATTTGAATATTTTTCTTTTTCATGTATTTCTTGAGCCACAAGGATTGCCTGTTGCAATTCTATTGTTGCTCGGAAACCTGTTTCTGGCATGGAATTACCGAGAAAAATATAAAGCAATGCTTGCAGCAAAATAGTAGATACAAAACTAAACTGATGCTATCCACAGGCAATTGATCAACAAATAAAAATGATTGATCAATTGCCTGCTTTATTTTGAGGTAAATGATGGATTAAGTCAAAACAAATCCAAATTTTAGAAATGTTTCCGATGCGTAATCCATTCTAAATTTGTAAATTCGTTACCTGTCAAAAATAAATTTCAAGAACAACAGATTTCACTAATAATCAAACCTTTAGTTATGAACAGAAAACACCAGTTCGCAGTCCTGTTTTTTTTGATCTTTTCATGTGGATTTTGTTTTGCACAGGAAGAAACAACACTTGTAAAACTATCTGAGCAAATCCCGGTATTTGAATATGAAAAAGCTCCTGGCATCATTCAAAGCATCAACGAGCTAAAAGGAAAAACGATTTTAGTTACATTTTTCGCAACATGGTGCGGGCCCTGCCGAAAAGAATTACCGCATATTCAGTCAGATGTTTACAACAAATACAAGAAGAATCCGAACTTTGAATTACTTATTTTTGGTCGTGAGCATAGCTGGGAAGAAGTTGACAAGTTTAAGGCCGACAACAAGTTAACCATGCCCTTTTATCCCGATCCTGAACGTAAGATTTACTCGAAGTTCGCTGGTCAATACATCCCCCGAAACTTCCTGATTTCGCCAGAAGGCAAGGTGATTTACAGTTCAATTGGATTTGAAGAAAAAGAATTCGAATCACTCAAGGAGATGATAGAGAATCAGCTAAAAAAGAAATAGTAAAACAAAAAGCTCCGGAAAAATTGATATTTCCGGAGCTTTTTGTTTTATGCCATGTTGAATTATTTAACTGCAATAGTTTCAATTTCAATCAGCGCACCCAACGGCAATTCCTTAACCGCGAAGGCCGCCCGAGCTGGGGCATTTTCAGCATAGAATCTGCCGTATACTTCATTCATTGCCTTGAAATTTACCATATCGCTGAGCAAACAGGTCGATTTTACTACATCACTGTAATTGTAGCCAGCTTCGTTTAAAATTGCACCTATATTCTTCAAAACCTGCTCGGTTTGCTCCTGAATTCCTCCTTCAACAATTTTCATCGTCAGGGGATCGAGAGGTATCTGGCCCGAAACATAAAGTGTTCCATTCACTTCTACTGCCTGACTATATGGACCGATTGCAGCAGGTGCCTGATTGGTTTGTATGATTCGCTTCATAGTTGAGAGATTGTAATTAATAATTCCAAAAATAAATAAAAAACCCGAGATTGAAGATTTAAATCTATCCCGGGTCATAATATTGTTAGGGTACTAATTAACTGTGTTTTTCAGAAAGATATCGCTCCGCATCTATGGCTGCCATACAACCCGAACCTGCTGCTGTTACCGCCTGACGGTATTGTGAGTCCTGAACGTCGCCACAGGCAAATACACCAGCCACATTGGTTTTTGCAGTTCCCGGAATGGTTTTAATGTATCCGACTTCATCAGTGTCAATAAAATCTTTCACAAAATCGGAATTAGGTTTATGGCCGATTGCAAGGAAAAATCCATCAATTTTAATGCTTACTTCTTCCTCTTCCGAAGTTCCTTTCTTTTTCCAAAGTATCGCCCCTTCCACAACTCCATCGCCGGTTAAAGCTTTGGTCTGATGTTCCCACAATACTTCAATATTTTTTGTTTTCAATACCCGATCCTGCATCACCTTTGAAGCACGCAGTTCATTTCTACGGACAATAAGATAAACTTTATTGACTAGACCTGCCAGATAAATAGCTTCTTCTGCAGCAGTATCGCCACCACCAACCACAGCAACATCTTTTCCGCGATAAAAGAAACCGTCACAGGTTGCGCAGGCAGAAACTCCACTTCCGGCGTACTTTTTCTCATCATCTATTCCCAGATATTTAGCAGTTGCACCAGTAGCCAATATTACCACTTCCGATTCAACAACTTTTGTCTCATCAATCCAAACTTTGTGCACAGGTCCTGAAAAATCAACTTTTGTTGCCAGTCCCCAACGAATGTCAGTTCCGAAACGAACGGCCTGAGCTTTCAGGTCTTCCATCATAACAGGGCCGGTTACACCCTCAGGATATCCCGGAAAGTTTTCAACTTCGGTAGTTGTAGTTAATTGTCCGCCCGGCTGAAGTCCTTCATACATTACAGGACTCATATTGGCACGCGCAGCATAAATTGCAGCAGTATATCCTGCAGGTCCAGATCCGATTATAAGACATTTAACCTTTTCAACTTCTACATCCTGATTTGTGTTTTCAGCTTTCATATCATCAATATTTATTACTTTAAACATGGCGTTTTTTGTTTTGATTTTGTTTTTCAAAGTTACGAAACAAGTAATAAGTACCAACAGCCTTACAATCAATAATTGTTATCTGCATATAGACAAAGCCGAACTTACTTTTCACTCATTTGCAAAAGAAATACCTATAGTCGATGATTAGCCAAAGTTATTGGCATCAACAGAATAAAGCCTAATTGAATACTAGCACAACACCCAAATACATCATAAAATATTAACTATTAATATGTTATCACAATAAGAAATTCAAAAAACCGTTCTTAAAAAGGTAACATTTATTAAGAAATAAGTGTAAAAATGGATAGTAAAAACTATAAGTTATGGTAGCTCATAAAAGAATTCAAAGAATTAGGAAACAATCAAGGATTGCCTCTCCTACCGGGAATTTATGGTTTTTTAGTGAAGAAAGTGCGATACGCCAATCTTCGGTAACTGAAAAGCAATTGATGAAAAATGAAAGGTTAAGTCCGTTTGACGAACACCTTAACCGCAGCACTCCAGATATGTTGAAAAAACAAATGAATAAAAAAGAATGCTTATTCGTTGTCGATTGGCAAATGTCTGATACCTTCTGACCTAAACCATTCTATTAATCTTTACAAAAACCGTCAACCCAAAATTTTCAGTCCGATAAAATTTCATTCCGGAAGGAATAGAATATATTTTCGCTAGTATTTACAAACATTCTATCGAAAATCAAGTTCCATTACATCATCAACTAACAATCAGCCCGTTGATATCTATAGACAAAAAACCAATGATTTTTTTTGCATAACTAAAGAAGATGGCTACTTTTGCACGCACAAAAGTTCGGGGTGTAGCGCAGCCTGGTAGCGTATCCGTCTGGGGGGCGGGGGGTCGCAAGTTCAAATCTTGTCACCCCGACTTATTGGTACTAAAAATCAATAACTTACAAAGTTAAGTACCTAATTTTGTACAAATAAGGAAAAGGTTGTCAATTTTGGCAACCTTTTTTGTTTGAAGCACACCAGTTTATTGGTCCTGATCTCAAACTTTTTCCGTTCATTTGAGTATAGATTATCGACTAAGTCTTCTATTTATCTGAAATAAGTTGAAACTCTTCATCAAATATATGGTCTCGCTGCGCTGCAAAATGGCAGTGAAATCGGAGTTGGATAAACTTGGACTTCATTATGCTAAGATTGAATTGGGCGAAGTCGAGATCATGGAAGACATTTCGGATGAACAGCATAACCAACTAAAATATTCGTTGTTGCAATCGGGACTTGAACTCATGGACGATCAACGGTCTATTCTGATTGAAAGAATAAAAAATACCATTGTAGAAATGGTTCATTATGCCGATGAACTGCCGAAAGTGAATTTTTCTGACTATTTAAGCGATAAGCTTAAACACGATTATACATACCTGGCTAATCTATTCTCAGAAGTAACCGGTGTCACCATCGAACATTACATTATTGCCCATAAAATTGAAAGGGTAAAAGAACTACTACTCTACGATGAGCTCAATCTGACTGAAATATCGTACAAACTAAATTACAGTAGCGTTGCTCATCTGTCCAATCAATTCAAAAAAGTGACCGGGCTGACTCCTTCCTTTTTCAAGCATCTTAAAAACAAAAGATTAACAGCACTCGATGATGTGTGAATGATGTAAGTATTTTCTAAAATTGTATAACAGCAAAAACGAAAATACGCTGACCTTTGATTGATAAAATAACATTTAAAACTATCAATCATGGGAAATTTACTTTATGTCATCGCAGTTATATTAATTATTGCATGGATAATTGGTTTTGTTGGGTACAGTGCCGGAGGCATCATTCATGTTCTGTTGGTTATTGCCATTGTTGCCATTATTCTTCGCGTAATTCAAGGCCGAAGAGTGCTTTAAACTCGTCACTTTCCTTTATTCCACCCCTCATTTTTTCTAACCCAAAAGCAACATTTTTTTCCAAACACATAAAGAAAATAAAATTATGCGATTAAGAACATTAGGCATTGTATTGTCAGTAATTGGTCTGTTAATGATCATTTATACCGGATTCAACTATGTGACTACTGAAAAAGTGGTTGATTTAGGCCCGATAAAAATTAATGCAGAAAAGAATCACCCGGTACAATGGTCGCCAATTGTTGGTGTGGTATTGCTGGCAGGTGGTATTTTGATTGTATTTACCGACAAAAAAGCTAAAGTCTGAAAAACTACAATTCTGCCAAATGTGTGAATTGTGTAACTTATTCGCAAAGTTGTGTAACATTCACAGTAGAAATAGGTGCACCTTTGACCGTACTGGTATTAAACGATAAAGAAACTTGAAAATCTACATCAAATACATGGTGAGCAACCGCTGTAAAATGGCGGTGAAAGAAGAGTTGAAAAAGCTTGGCTTGCATTTTATTGTGGTTGATCTTGGTGAAGTTGAAATCATGGAAAACCTTACTTCAGAAATGCATGACCAGGTAAAAGTGGCCTTATTTAATTCAGGATTTGAATTGATTGACGACAAACGTGCAGTATTGATTGAGCGGATAAAAAACGTCATCATCGAAATGGTACATCATACCGACGAGTTAATTAAAACCAACTTCTCGGTATTTCTGAGCGAAAAACTAAACCACGATTATACCTACCTGGCCAATTTATTTTCTGAAGTGCAAGGAACCACAATCGAGCAGTTCATCATCATGCATAAAATTGAGCGGATAAAGGAATTAATCATTTATGGCGAAGAAAATATAACTGAGATAGCCTGGAGAATGAACTACAGTAGTGTGGCTCATTTATCCAACCAATTTAAAAAAGTTACCGGACTTTCTCCTTCCCATTTCAAGCAATTGAAAGGCAAAAGACGAAGCCCAATCGAGGACATCGGAAATTAAAGGATAGTACCAGTGCAAAAAGATAAAACATGAAAAGAACACAATCTCACGATTCGATATATGCCAGTAGTTTGATCGAAGCCAGTCTCGATCCGTTGATTGCCATCAACATGGATGGTAAAATCACAGATATGAATCAGGCTAAGATAAAAATCACCGGAATAGAGCGCGAAAAACTCATTGGCAGCAACTTCTACGATTATTTTACCGAACCTCAAAAGGCCCGTGAAGTCTATGAAGAAGTGTTTGCTAAGGGATCGATTACCAACTTTCCACTTACATTTCATCACAAAGACGGCAAACTGACCGATGTGCTTTTTAACGGATCGGTTTACAAGGATGAAAAAGGGAATGTACTGGGCGCAGTAGTGGTTGCCCGCGATATTACTGAACAAAAATGGGCCAAAGAGCTGCAAATTGCCAACAAAGAACTGGCCTTTCAGAACGATGAAAAGGAAAAGCGTGCAGCCGAATTAATCATTGCGAACAAAGAGCTGGCTTTTCAAAGCAACGAAAAGGGAAAACGGGCTGACGAATTACAAATTGCCAATATAGAATTGGCATTTCAAAGGGATGAAAAGGGAAAGCGAGCTGACGAATTGCAAATTGCAAATAAAGAACTGGCCTTTCAAAATAATGAAAAAGAAAAACGTGCTGCTGAGCTGATTATAGCCAACAAAGAACTGGCTTTTCAGAATAAAGAGAAAGAGAAACGTGCACACGAACTTAGCATTGCAAACGCAGAACTCATCTACCAAAATGAGGAAAAAGGAAAACGTGCCGCAGAATTGATTATAGCCAACAAAGAACTGGCTTTTCAGAACGAAGAAAAGAAAAAACGAGCTGACGAACTAGTCATTGCCAACAAAGAACTGGTTTTTCAGAACCATGAAAAAGGAAAAATGGCCGATGAGTTAATCCTCACCGACAATGAACTTATTTATCAGATTCGGGAAAAAGAAAAAGGAGAAATAGCCAATATTGAGCTGGAAGCCATCAGCGAGTCGTTGAAACTGGCATCGCAATATTCGCTCAGTTTAATTGAAGCAAGTCGCGACCCATTAATTGTGATTAGCCCCAGAGGTAAGATAACCGACATGAATGAAGCTCTTGTAAATATTACCGGGATTGCCCGTAAAGAGCTGAAAGGAACCGACTTTTTCGACTATTTTACCGAACCCCAAAAAGCACGTGAAGTTTATCAGGAGGTATTTGCCAATGGTTCGGTGGCCGATTGGCCGCTTACTTTGCGTAATGCCAATGGGAAACTTACCGACGTATTATTTAACGGGTCGGTTTACAAAGACGATCACAGGAATGTATTGGGTGTTGTAATTGTTGCACGCGATGTAACCGAACAAAAACGAATTGCAGGTGAGTTAACCGAAGCTATAGTTTTTGCTGAGCTGGCTGTTGGAATTGCCGAAGAGGCCAAGCAAAAAGCCGAAAGTGCAACCTTGATTGCCGAAAATGCAGTGAAGGCCAAACAGCAATTTTTGTCGAACATGAGTCACGAGATACGCACACCTATGAATGCGATTATCGGATTCACCAAAGTGCTGCTTAAAACCGAATTGACTGCCAAACAAAAAGAATACCTGATTGCCATAAAGATGAGTGGCGATGCCTTAATTGTACTGATTAACGACATACTCGATCTGGCCAAAGTGGATGCCGGAAAGATGAATTTTGAACAAACGCCTTTTAAAATGGCCATGTCGATATCAGCCATGCTTCATTTGTTTGAAACCAAAATTCAGGAGAAAAATTTAAAGCTAATCAGGGAATACGACAAGAATATTCCGGAAGTATTGATTGGCGACCCAGTTAGATTACACCAGATTATTTTAAACCTGGTAAGCAATGCCGTAAAATTTACAAGCAAAGGAAAAATAACAGTCAGCGTAAATTTGCTAAGCGAAGACGAAAAGCAGGCAACCATTCAATTTGCAGTTACCGACACTGGTATAGGAATACCCGAAAATAAAATCGGAAAAATATTCGAGAACTTTCAGCAGGCTTCGAGTGGCACTTCGCGTTTGTACGGAGGAACCGGACTGGGATTAGCCATTGTGAAACAATTGGTCGAACCTCAAGGAGGGACAATCCATGTAACCAGTAAGCTTAACGAAGGGTCAACCTTCAGCTTTATATTGAGTTTCCTGAAAACCAATGCTGATGCCGAGATGGAATCGGAAATTCTTGAATTAGACGGTGAACTGAAAAATATAAGTGTTTTGGTGGTTGAAGATATAACCCTCAACCAGTTGCTAATGAAAACCCTGCTCGACGACTTTGGCTTTGAACGCGATGTGGCCGATAATGGAAAAATTGCGATTGAAAAACTTCAGCATAAAGCGTACGATGTTATTCTGATGGATTTACAGATGCCCGAAATGAATGGCTTTGAGGCCACCGATTACATCCGCAATACTATGAAATCGAACATTCCGATTATTGCATTGACTGCCGATGTTACCACAGTTGATTTGGCTAAATGCAAGGCAGTTGGCATGAACGATTACATTGCCAAACCCGTTGACGAACGTATTTTATACAGTAAAATAATTGGTTTGGTCAAGCGTAAAGCTGTAGAGGAAATCGTTATTAAAGTTGAAAACACGATAAAGAGATGTATCGATCTGGACTATTTAAATCACCGCACCAAATCGCATCCGAAATTGATGATGGAAATGATTTCGGCTTACCTGGAACAAACACCACCATTAATTCTTGCAATGAAACAGGGCTTGATTAATAAGGACTGGGATATGTTGTATGCTTCGGCGCATAAAATAATCCCTTCGTTTTCTATCATGGGAATAAGTATCGATTTCGAGAACATGGCAAAAAAAATTCAGGAATATGCCATTACACAGAAGCAGGCCGAGGGAATACCTGATTTGGTGCTGGAGATTGAAAAAATATGTTTGCAGGCTTGTATTGAACTGGAAGAAGAATTTAACCGAATTAAAAATAGGAACTGATGATTGACGAGAAGATTAAACTGTTTTTGGTTGATGACGATGCCGTGTATTTGAAATTGCTTGAGATAGAATTCCTTGAACATGGCGATTTTGAGATTGAGACTTATGCAACCGGAGAACTTTGCCTGCAAAATCTGCAACATGTGCCGGATGTGGTTGTACTGGATTATTACCTCGACGGAATTGATAAAAACGCGATGAATGGCATTGAGACTTTGGATAAGATAAAGGCCGTAAATCCGAATATTTCGGTGATTATGCTTTCATCTCAGGATAGTATTGACGTGGCCGTAAATTGTATGCACCACTTGGCTTACGACTATGTGATGAAAAGCGAAACAGCTTTTCTCCGTTTAAAGAAAAATATTACAACCATCTTCAGTTTCCAAAAAATGGAAAAACAATTGAGGTGGTATATGGATCGGATGTAAACATGCAGTTTCCGGAAGGTGTGCGGAAAAGGAATATCGTAAGGAACGATGCAGGAGGCATCGCATGTGTATAGAAAACAAATGACCAAAGCAATTATCGACCCCGCCGAGAGTAAACATGAGGATTAAATCATGCAAAACATTCAACCACATTCGTGGTTGGCGATGACATTATTTATTTTATTCCCCAGGCATTGATTATAGGACTATTCACATTCAATCGCTTCGCGATTTGTTTGCCTCCGGACAATGGTACAATGAGTCCCAAACGGGCGAAACCCGTTTAATTTGAATAGCCACAGGTGAAACCTGTGGGAACGAAAACCCACCAAGCCCCACAACCCCGGATGGGGTTGAACAATACCGGCAAATAACCGGGTTCATAACATTCAACCCCTCGCGGGGTTGCGTTCGTCAATATCAACGTAATTTTCCATGGGTTTTACCACATGGCTATTCACATTCAATCGCTTCGCGATTTACGCTGCCTCCGGGCAATGGTACAATGCGACCCAAACGGGTGAAACCCGTTTAATGTGAATAGCCACAGGTGAAACCTGTGGGAACGAAAACCCACCAAGCCCCCAACCCCGAATGGGGTTGAACAATACTAGCAAATAATTGGATTATAACATTCAACCCCTCGCGGGGTTGCGTTCGTCAATATCAACGTAATTTTCCATGGGTTTTACCACATGGCTATTCACATTTAATCGCTTCGCGATTTACGCTGCCTCCGGGCAATGTTAGAATGCGACACAAACGGGTGAAACCCGTTTAATTTGAATAGCCACAGGTGAAACCTGTGGGAATGAAAATCCACCATCCTTTTGATCCCAAACTATCAGCGGTGAATCGGCTGACACCCTTTTTTGCTCCAAACCAACTGCGGGGATTAAACCAACACCCTTTTTTGTCTCAATCAGCATGTAGGAGCTCTTTGTGGAGAATTTCTTGTTTAAAACAGCCTGAATGAGCATAGCCGACTATATTTCCGGCTTCCTTTTATTTTAATTCAGGTTATTCAGAGGTGTTGTTTCATACATCCAATTTTAGGCATTACAAAAAATATTTTGATTTTTTTCAATTTAACATTCCGACATAATGATTATTTGAAAATTATGTCATAAATTGGATATAAAATTTTTCACCCTTAATTTTTATACTATGAAACAAATTCTTGAACCTTTAACCACCAGTGCTTTAACCAACATGGAAGCCGGACAATTATTCCGTCGCCACTTGAGCGATTTAGGAACTATCGATGCCAGTTTGCTCACAGATGTACCATTTAATGCCTATGTGCAGCAAATAAGTGGCCAGGCCGGAGTATATGAAAACGCGCTTGCCCAGGTGCGCAAAAACGAAGAGACCGAAAAGATTGTGGAAGCCGATGCCGCACGCGACAAAGCAGTGAGCGCATTTAGTTTGGCGCTTAAACTGCATGCTGCCGCTGATGATCCTGCCGAAGTAGAAGCCAGCCGCAGCCTGGGTATCTTATTTGCGACCTATAAAAATCTGGCCAAATTGAATTACGAGGCTGAATCGCTGGCCATCGACAAACTGGTCGGCGAGTTGTACAGCGAAGCATACAACGAGAAAATCAACTACCTGCACATGAGTAAATATGTTGCCCGTTTAAACGATACCAATACTAGTTTTAAGAACCTGTTTAGCGGACGCATGGTAACCACAGCGATGAACGAAACATACGACATGAAGGCTATCCGTTCAGAATTGCAGAGCACCTACAACGATTTTTGCGACTATGTGCTGGCTATGACCAAAGCCTTAAATACACCATTATTTGTTACCGCACTCAACCTGCTGAACACCGCACGTAAATATTATGCCGATCTTTTGGCCAGACGTGCTGCACCAAAAACCGAAAAGACCAAGCCCGAAAATAATTGATCCTTGGTGGATGACAATGACCAAACCCGCTGACTTTTTTGAACGAAAAGGCTTGGCGGGTTTGTTGTTTATTTGCATGAAGTTGTTTTCACATTAATTGTGTAAAATGATGCCGGAGGCATCACATGTTTATAGAAACCTTGAACAAAGAAGATTCGACCCCTGCGGGGTCGCACATTCTTATCCTCAAAATTCTTCTATACATATGCAAACCCTCCGGATTTGGGGTTATTTGTCAAAATAAAATTCTTATTTTTAACCGCAATTACCTAAAAACCACAAATGACACTTTACCAGAAACTACAGGAAGCTAAAAGCGAAGAAGATGTTAAAGACGCTTATATTAAAGCCCTGGGATTAAAAGGATACAGCAAAAACCTTATTGATATTCAAACCAAAGAAATTTGGTTTGAAGCCAAAGACAACAGCCGCATTTCAACATACGCCATGTTTACCCAACTGATGCACTATGTGCAGCAAGCGCTGAACAAAGGCGAATACGTTCCGCCGTTTTTGGCTGTTATCGATACACGGAAAGCGGCCATTATGAAGAGTTCGGATGTGATTCCGTTTCTCGAAAAGAAAACCATTAAATGGGGCAAAAGCGCCAGTGGGTATACGCAGGAAGCGTTGGATGCCATCTCGGCACACATCGGCACCTACTTTGTTTCATTCAAAATTGAAACGCACGAAGCCGAATTTATAAGCACCATAAAAAATGCGATTCAACAGGGCGATATTATTCGTACACAAATTACCCCCGATAACCTGAAACAGGTTTTCGACAAATGGGTGACCATGATCGGGCGCGAAATTACTGGTGTTTCTGAAGACGATTACTCGCTGTTGTTCTTTGCCGATATTATGAGCGACGGAACCGTTTCGACACACGATAATTTGCCTGCCGAACTCCTGCACAAAAACAATAATCCGGTTTTTAGTCTGGCCGGAAAGATGTACGAGTTAGGAAGCAAAGAAGGTTACCGGCAGTTTTGGGCTATTTATCACCGGCCACCAAAACCCGAATACCGGAATTATCTGCTCGAACGTCGCGACAGTTTAATCCCCATAGACGAGCGCAGTTTTAAAGGCGCTTATTACACCCCATTAAATGTAGTTGATAAAGCCTACGACAAACTGGCCGAAACCCTGGGCAATAACTGGCAAAACAATTACCTGGTTTGGGATATGTGCTGCGGTGTGGGCAACCTGGAAGTGAAGCACAGCAACCCGCGAAACATTTTTATGAGTACCCTCGATCAGGCCGATGTTGATGTGATGAAAGCTACCAAAACCTGTGTGGCAGCGCAGCGGTTTCAATACGATTACCTGAACGACGACATTACCGACGATGGCCAAATTGATTATACCCTCACCAACAAAGTTCCTGAACCTTTGCGCCGTGCCATTGCCGAAGGAAAGAAGATTCTGGTTCTGATTAATCCGCCTTACGGAGAGACAGGCTCAGGAATTGGCAAAGGGGATAAGAATAAAAAGGAAGTTGAGCAAACGAGAATTAATGCTCTAATGAAAACCCAGGAAATGGGTTATGCTAGTAAGGAACTATTTGTTCAATTCATAGTAAGGATTGCAAAAGAAATACCAACCGCAACTATTGCCATGTTTAGTACTTTGAAATACGTTAATGCTCCAAATTTTGAAAAGTTTAGAGAAGAATGGAAGTCTAAATATTTAGGAGGCTTTGTTGTACATAGCAAGGTCTTTGATGGATTAAAAGGAGATTTTCCAATTGGCTTTTTAGTTTGGAAAACAAATATGAATGCTAATAATATCTCATTTACAGAAATAGAAGTTGATGTTTTAGATAAAAATGCAAAACCTATTGGTGAAAAAACTTTTTATAACCTTCCCAATGATATATTTCTAAACGTCTGGATTGATAAACCAAATACAAATAATGAATTTGCATTACCATTATCAAACGCAATAAAGATTTCAAGTAACCCTAGGTTAAAAAAATCTTGTGATGGAATGCTAGGATTTCTTTATGCTAGTAATAACGATTTACAACATGCTGGACAGGAAACTCTAATCGCATCTTCAATTTATACTGGAGGTAACGGTGGAGGTTTGTATATAACGGCAGATAACCTCTGGCAATCCTCTATCATTTTTTCCATTCGTCAACTTGTTAAACATACATGGTTGAATCATAATGATCAGTTTTTACAACCTTCCCAACCTCTATCCGATGAATTTAAGACCGATTGTTTGATTTGGATGTTGTTTCATGGAAAGAATCTAACCGCCAGTGCCAACGATTTGGAATGGAACGGTAAAAAATGGAGCATAGTTAATCATTTTATACCTTATACCGAAGCCGAAGTGAATGCCCCCGACCGTTTCGAATCAGACTTTATGGTGCAATACCTGTCCGGCAAAACCCTTTCGCCGGAGGCTTCCGCTATTTTAGAAGCTGGTAAACTTTTATGGCAGGCCTATTTTGCCCACACCGATGTACGTTCCGTTCGCGACGAGCTAAAACTAAACCGTGTTGATGTAGGTTGGTATCAAATACGCAAAGCATTGCAGGCACGTAACACCAGCGGCGATTTCACCCCCGTAAGTTTTAAAGCCTTCGAAGAAGCCTATAAAGCCCTCACCGAAAAACTGGTTCCCGAAGTTTACCGCCTTGGTTTTTTGAGGAATTGAGCAAACGTGTTCGATGAAGCCAGAATGGCTTCAATATGAATAGCCATGGGCGAAACCCATGGGAACGAACAACAATTGCGAACCACAACCCCGAATGGGGTTGAATATGATACGATTGATATGAAATAAAATTCAACCCCTCACGGGGTTGCGCAACCAATGTCAACGTAATTTTCCATGGGTTTTACCACATGGCTATTCACATTCAATCGCTTCGCGATTTTAATTTCGATGGAGGAACCCGAAGGGTTTAATTTGAATAGCCACAGGTGAAACCTCTGGAAACGAAGACACAACGCGCCCCACAACCCTGAATGGGGCTGAATTTGATGAAATAAATTCGGGATAAAAACATTCAAACACATTCGTGGTTGGGCTATTCGGTCGTTATTATTCTCCATGCATTTCATATAGGACTATTCACATTTAATCGCTTCGCGATTATAAACAATTGCAAAATGATTGGTATATTTATAGAAACCCATTATTATGAGCACCTACACGCAAATTCTTTATCAAATTGTGTTCAGCACTAAAAACTGGGAACACACGCTCACAAAACCCAATCGTGAAGAACTTTATAAATACATCTGGGGAGTTTTGAAAAATAAAAACTGTCATTTATACCGTATTGGTGGAATAACCAACCACATTCACATCGTGACACACATTCACCCTTCAATTTCATTGGCGTCACTGGTAAAAGACATCAAATTGGCGAGTTCAGATCACATAAAATCGCTGAATTTGTTCCCTGATTTCAACGGTTGGCAAAATGGATATGGAGGATTTACCTATTCGTTTAAAGACAAAGACCATCTGATTGAATATGTGAAAAATCAGGAAGAACACCACAAATCTGTAACCTTTAAAGATGAACTGGTTGAATTATTAAAAGAGCATGGAATTGAATTTGATGAAAAATATCTGCAGTAAACTATGTATCATTCATTTCACCCCCTCCGGGTTTGGAAAACGTGTGAATGATGTAACTCTTATACGGAATTGTGTAATGCTTTCAGGTAAAAAATAGGTGACCTTCGGGTAACAAAAAAATGAAAAAGATGGAAACACCTGAAGCGCTTGGAGGCTGGGTCGCAATTAAAGAAAAACTCAAACAGAAATTTGCGATGCTAACTGATAACGATCTGCTATTTACCGTAGGTAAAAAAGATGAAATGATCGAACGACTCCAGAATAAGCTAGGCAAAACAAAAGAAGAAATACAAAAAATAATTGAAGCGCTTTAAACTAAATAATCATACACAAACGGAAGAATAAAAAAACGGGGTAGCCTGATTTTAATAGAATGCTACAATGCAACTGCCATGTAAGTGCTGATTTGTAATCAGCATTTCTTTGTAAAGGATTTGCAATCCGCCCAGTCCCTGTTACCGGAATTGACCGGAATCGAAGATCAGCAATAGCCAAATCGCCCGCAATCGGTCCCTAGGAGTTGCTACCTATGTTATGGCGCATAATATAAAAACGCTCGTTGAAATAGTTTCTATATAACGAAACTTTCACTACCTTTGAGACGATAATAAAATATTAAATGGATAAGAATTTTGATATTGTATTTTTAGACGAAGCATTTGAATTTCTTAGTGGACTTGACAAAAAGCACTTTGAAAAAATCCTTTTTAATATTCGTAAAGCTCAGATAGATCGTGACCCTGAACTTTTCAAAAAATTAAAGGATGAAATCTGGGAATTAAGGACACTTTATCAAGGCTTTCAATATCGTTTACTTGCATTTTGGGACAAGACAGATTCTCAAAATACATTAGTTGTTTCAACACATGGATTTATAAAAAAGCGCAGTAAAATATCGGACAATTAGATTCAAAAGGCGAACCAACTGATGATTAGGTATTTTGAAGACAAAGAAAAAATGAAAACAAAAAAGAGATGAAAACATACACTTTAGATGAGGTTACAGATAAACTTATTGGGGAAATTGGAACACCTGATCGAGATAAGTTTGAGTATGAATTACAAATGGATTTAATTGGACAAGCAATTAAGCAGACAAGACAAGAACGTAATCTGACACAGGAAGAATTGGGGAAATTAATTGGTGTTCAAAAATCTCAAATTTCAAGAATTGAAAGTAATGCCAGTAATGTAACTATTGACACATTAATGCGAGTTTTTAATGCATTACAGGCAAAAGTGAAACTACAGGTTGAATTACCCCATTTCAAAATAAGTCTAGGACAATAACTACGCCGCCATAACATCAGCTACCGACAAGCGCGGCAGGAGTGGTTTTCGGTGTGCATCTTTCTGCTCAGTACAGGTTAACCGGGCTTGAGCCGCCTTGTCGGCCAGGCAGGAATCGAGAATCGGCGAAGCCAAATCGCCCGCAATCTGAAGCTGGGAGTAGCTTCCTACGTTTGCGGTCAGGCTAAAAGACGGCATAGAAATAATTAATTGAACAACAAAATGACAATAGAAACAACCAATTTAAAACTTATACAATGTGACCCTGAAATATTAAAATCAGCCATTGAAGGGGACGAAATTCTTGCAAAGACATTGAAAGTGACTGTTCAAGACAATTGGACTGAATTTGGAGTTGGCGCTTTACAATATTCGCTTGACAGACTTTTGGAAAGTCAAGATGAGAACGGTTGGTGGACATACTTCCCAATTCACAAGCAAGACAACAAACTTATAGGTAGTGGTGGTTACAAAGGTAAGCCGACAACAAACGGAACAGTCGAAATCGGATATGAAATCGCACTAAGCTATCGTAATCGTGGACTCGCAACTGAATTAACAAAGGGACTAATTGAAAATGCTTTTAGAGACGAGAAAGTAGAATTAATAATTGCCCACACACTTGGACAGGAAAATCCTTCAACCAAAGTTTTACAGAAATGTGGTTTTGAAAAAGTAGAAGAAATCAATGACCCAGACGATGGACTAATATGGAAATGGGAGCTATATCGAAAGTAGAACCAAAAGCCCAAACCGCTACCATCAGCTACCCGTCCGGCATCAGTGGTTTTCGGTGTGAATCTTTCCGGTCGGCCCAGGTTAACCGGGATTGAAAGGAATCGAGAATCTGCGAAGCCAAATCGCTCGCAATCTGAAGTTGTGAGTAGCTTTCTAAGTTATTGGCAACCCTAAAAAAACAGCATACAAGATGACGAAAAGACTTAATATATTGGCTATTCTGAATTTTCTGATTATTATTTTATCTAATCAGACTTTTGGACAAAATGCTTTGACAAAGGAAATTCTTTGGACAACTGATTGGAGTCCTAACGGAAAGTACATTGCAATTGGAGGTAATGTTGACTCTTTAAAAATCTACAATAAAGGAAATCTAAAAATACACAAGTCAATCCCAGTAAAGAATACAATCACACGTATTAAATGGCATCCTTCAATCAATATTATTGCTATAACGACACAAATGTCAGATGAAAAATCTTTCATTTTCAATTTCGAGACAAATGAAAAAATTGAATTAAGTGGCATCTCACCAGACGGAGCAAGAGGAATTGGTTGGAATTACACAGGTGAATATTTAGCTGTTGCAGACAATGATGGACAAATATTGATTTATGATATTAAAGGTAAATTAATCAGAAAATTTGTAAATCAAGTTAACTCAACCAAAGGAATCACTGCTCTTGATTGGCATCCTAAAAAAAATATTCTTACAACTGTAACAGACAAAATTCGCTTTTTTGACATTGAAGGAAATATATTAAAATCAATAAAACATAGACAGGAAGATGTAATGTTGCTAAGTATCGCTTGGCATAAAACAGGTGACTTTTTTATAACAGGAGATTACGGAGACGAAAAAGACAAATCATTACTTCAATATTGGAATGACCAAGGCGAACTTTTAAAAACCATTGACATAAGCAAAGGAGAATATAGAAATTTGGCTTGGAATCCAAAAGGTGATAGACTCGCATCTGCAAGTGACGCTTTGAGAATTTGGGACACAAAAGGAAATCTCATTTCGGAAGGTAATTCCAAAGACTATTTATGGGGAGTTTCTTGGAATGAAAAAGGGAACAGAATTATTACATCAAGTATGGAACAAAGAATAGTACTTTGGAATAAAAAAGCGGAAAGAATAATAACATTAGAATAAAGGGCAGCCACTAACAGCAGTTTGGCAAAATGGCGGGTTTAGTCTAAAATGAACATTCAGTTTTCAAATGAAAATTAGTGCAAAAATGAAATTAAGTATTTCAAAAAACGCCACTTAACCAAGCTGCGAAACGTTATGGGCAACTAAAAAATGATGAAACAAATTACAGAATCGACAATGAAAAATTATCCTAACGTAGCTCAAAGCTTTGGAATTACAGGAATCGTAATATTAGGAATGCTATTGCTTGTTCCTGTGAATTTCTTATTAAACAAATTGATTGGAAAAGAAGCTTCAATGCTAATCTATTATCTTTTTGCAATTGGAATCCCTTTATGGATTGTATATTCAGTTAGAAAAGGCAAAACAAAAATTAATTCGTTTAACATTACTTTAGGAAATAAACGTATTTTTCCAGTTATTGCGATTTGCTCAGTTGCATTACTTTTTGGTATAGCTTCACCAATCGGAAATCTAATACCAATGCCAGAAAATATCCAGAAAGCATTTATGGCTTTTGGCAGTCAAACAGGGATTTTCTCGTTTATTTTAATGGTAGTTGCTGCTCCAATTTTGGAGGAACTGATATTTAGAGGAATAATTTTGGATGGATTATTAAGAGTTTATTCTCCTGTTAAATCCATATTGGTTTCTAGCTTTCTATTTGGCTTAGTTCATCTTAATCCTTGGCAGTTTGTGACTGGACTTATAGTTGGTATTTTTTCCGGTTGGGTATATTTCAAGACACGCAATTTATTGCCATCAATAATAATTCATGCCGCAGCAAATTTAAGCGGATTTGGAATGAGGCTCATATTAGATGTTGATTCCTCAATGGACAAATCTTTGGTCGAAACATATGGCGGGTGGACAAATTTAATCTTTACTATTTTAGGTTCAATAGTGGTTGTTTCAAGCTGCATCTATTTTTTGAATAAGGAATTTATAAAAACGGAGGTACCGGATGGCTGCCCATAACTTCAGCTATGCCGTAAGTTCGGCAGCAGTGGTTTTCGGTGGGCATCTTTCCGCCCGGTTCCGGTTAACCGGGATTGACAGGAATTGAAGATCGGCGAAGTCAAATCGCCTGCAATTTGAAGCTGGGAGTAGTTTCCTAGGTTAGTGGTCATTGTAAGTGCGACTGCGACAAAGTAAAGTTGACTACTGAATAAAAATTTAAAACAACAGATATGCTTACAGATATTCATCCAAAGTTACCGATGCGTGACAAAACTGCAACAAGGGATTTTTACATTAATAAGTTAGACTTTCAAGAATTTGGAAGTGCTGACTTTGATGGTTACCTAATGTTGAAAAAAGACGGCATCCAAATTCATTTTTTTGAGTTCAAAGAACTTGACCCAAAAGAAAACTATGGGCAAGTTTACATCAGAACTGATGACATTGACAAATTTTACCAAACATTGTTAGACAAGAAAACAAACATACATCCAAATGGACATTTAGAAATAAAACCTTGGGTACAAAAGGAATTTTCTATACTTGACCCAGATAACAATTTGCTAACTTTTGGACAAAGTATATAACAAATAACTGAACTCAAACAGATTGAATAAAAAACAACGAACCGCTAACATCGGTTTGGCAATTTGGCGGCTGAAGTGCTTCTATGAAACATTTGTGCAAGATTCAACGACAGTAATTCTATTGAACTTTTGTGCTGGAAATCCGCCACATCGCCAAGTAGAAAACCGCTGTTGCGGCATTTTAAAAAGACACGAAACATGAAAATCAAACCAGATGAATTAACAGATAATGGATATGTTCTACTTGACCAATTAGAACATAAAGAACTTGTGCCATTCATTCGGATCTATATGAAAAAACGCACAAAATATTCAGTGTTTTATTACCTAAGTAACTTCATTGTTTTTGCACTTGTCGGATACTTTTTTATTCAAGGTTACAACTTGCCTGATCATAGCTTTGGTGACCGTTTTACTCATTTTTCATATGGACTTGCAATTGCATTTGCCTTGCTTCCATTGCACGAATATATACACGTGTTAGCATATAAATCGCAAGGTGCAACAAATACTTCGTATGACGCTAATCTTAAAAAATTTTACTTTATGGCATTGGCAGACAAGTTTGTAGCGAATAAGAAGGAATTTGAAATCGTTGCCCTTGCACCATTTATTGTTATCACAACTACCTTAGTAATTCTCCTCTTTGTTGCCAATGCAAACTGGACTTTGACCATTTCGAGTGTTTTACTTGCTCATACAGCAATGTGTTCGGGTGACTTTGGATTACTAAGCTACTTTGAATTTAATAAGGAAAAACAAACGGTAACCTTCGACGACGTTGAAAACAAGATTTCATACTTCTATGGACGCATTGACAAAAGAAAAACGACATCCTAATATGAATGACTTCTATAAACAGCCAAAGATTTTACAATGGATAGAATCCATTCTGTTGTTATTAATGGGCTTTTTGCCAGCACTTACGATAATTGAAAAAGGGTTCTCTCAGCCACTATTTTACTTACTATTCATTGTTTATGTTCCTTTATTGCAATTTTCTTTTACACCCTTTTTCAGACTTATCGGTGTATATAAGTATTACTCTCCAATGTTACTTGGCTATATGGCAAACAATCTTCAAATAGATTTACACAGCGGTGGTAGCTTTGACTATCTATTTGTAATGAGAAAATGTAAATCAGGAATTAAATTGAGAAATAGGCTGTTGATTTATCACTTAGAAGGATTAATAAACCTAATTCAATTAATCGAGAATAAAAGCATACCCGAAACAGTAAATATAGTTGGGACATCATACTTCTTCAATGATAGGACATTAAGCAAAATGGGGTTTGAGATTGTAAATCCATCATTATTTTATAGACTAAATCTATTTATAAACTTTATAGACTTAATTTGGATGTATTCTCTTTCACAAGGGAAGTTGTCAATTCCCAAGTTATGGATTGCAAAAAAAGCGAGTATATCAGGAGCTAAATTAATTGAAAGCAAAAAGGGTATAGAAGAGCTTTATGACAAAATGAAAAGAAGAACGATAACATTATAGCGCGACACTTACAAAAAATGAAGATATCAAAGAGTTTATATTATTGGTTTGCCTTATTTACACTTTGCTTTATTGCATATCAACAGGTGCAAGACAACATTAGACCAAATTTACAGGCGGAAACTTGACAATAATATACCCTGCTCCTCTGGATGTGTAAAAGCTCATAAACGCTAGTGCTGATTTGTAATCAGCACTTTTTAGTATTGGATTTGTAATCCGGACAAAAAAAAAGTACTCGGGATAAGCTATTGTTTTCATAAAGGGGATTGGTAGTTCCAATAAACCACCAGGCGGTTTCGTTGTTTCATTCACAAAGCATTCGTCAGCAATATTAAAAAAGTTCAAGCATGAGAACATATATATCCCTGTTTCTGATTCTAATTTTTTCTACCAATTCGAATAAAATTGTCAAAACTAAATCTGGTTTACACTATCGGATTTTAGAAAAAGGCTCGGGGATTAAAGCTAAAGCGGGAGATGCTGTTTTTATCTATGAAACTACAAGCTACAGAAACGGGACCGTTTTGTACTCCAATTACAATTCGAAAACGCCTGTAAAAGTATTAATCGGCGGAAATCAGGCGACCGAGGCGGTTGATGAAGGGTTGAGAGGGATGCAGGTTGGAGAAGTTCGCGAACTTATTGCTCCGCCTTATTTGGTAAAACGAAAAAGTTATCCAGACAATGTTTCACCCGATTCGACTTTGGTGATCAAAATGAAACTTGATAAAATCACAACTAAATAATCTGCACGACCCACTCTACCCTTTGCTTGGGTATTAACCGCTGTTAAATCACATTTCGCAACATCAAATAAAAGATATATGAACAAGGACATAGAAGTTTATAACGACAAGCAAAGCAGCGAAGAAAGAGAGATTTGCATTAAACTATCACAGGAAATTAGCCGCCATTTGCCTGAAGCTGAAAATAAAATCTGGCATGGTCATCCAGTTTGGTTCCTCGACGGAAACCCAATTGTAGGTTACAGTAAATTGAAAAATGGTATCCAATTGTTATTTTGGAGCGGTCAGTCATTTGACGAAGTCACTTTACAAAAAGAAGGCAGTTTTAAAGCTGCTCAATTCCGCTACACATCTATGGAACAAATAAACACCATTGATTTACAGCGTTGGCTTGAAAAATCTCGTCAAATACAATGGGATTACAAAAACATAGTCAAACGAAGAGGAATTTTAGAGCGATTAAAATGAAAACCATCAGTGCTGATTTGTAATCAGCACTTTTTAGTATTGGATTTGTAATCCGTTAAAGCTGCAAATGGGGCTTTCTGCGGTGCGTACACAGACCTGACAGGTTTTAAAAACCTGTCAGGTCTGTGTAGTAATACCCCTTCCTGAATGTGTGAATGATGTAACTTATTCGCAGAATAGTATAACAGCTTAGAGGGCTCTGTCGCCTACCTTTAATCATATCAAATAATTTAAAATTCATAACATGAAAAAGACTATTTATTTTGCTATCCTAATGATTTTCACCTTGAGTGCATCAACTGCATTTGCAGGTAGAAATGATTTGAAATCAGTTACTCCTGTAGCAACAGAGAATAAATTAACTACAGAAGAAGTGAACAAACTAAAAACACGTGTTGACGAAATCCGCAGTATGGACAAATCGGAAATGACAGTTTCTGAAAAACGCGAACTGAGAAAAGAATTGAAGAGCACGAAAGAAAACGTACGCAAAAGTGGCGAAGTCATTTACATTAGTGGTGGAACCATTTTGCTGATTATCCTGATTATCGTTTTAATTTAAGTAATTGAAATTATTCGTTTTCGGATTTTGTATTTCACATTAGTTCATTTTTAGTATGCAAGCAATGGTTGGAAATGCAAAAAATCATTCATCTGTAAATATACATTTCTGTAAACTTACAATCAGGCAGTTGTTAATCATCTGCCTGATTATTTTTGTGACTTTCCTAGATGTTTCAGCTCAAAAATATTTTCAGCAAGAGGTTAATTTCCAAATTAACGTCACCTTAAACGATCAGCTTCACGAATTACATGCGTTCGAACGTATCGAATACATCAACAATTCACCCGATACCCTTCGGGTTCTCTATTTTCACCTGTGGCCCAACGGCTATTCCTCCAACAGCACCGAATTAGCCCGTCAGTTATTTAGCCTGAAGGGAAAACAAAAACTTTTTAACGATCAGGAACTGAACGGTTACATCGATTCATTGGATTTTAAAGTCGATGACCAAAAAGTTCTGTGGAACTTAGTTGTGGAGCAACCCGATGTTTGCCTAATCATTCTGAATAGGCCTCTCCTACCCGCCAATTCCATAAAAATCACCACACCTTTTCATATAAAAATTCCGAAAGGAGTAACTTCCAGAATGGGACATATCGGTGAATCGTACCAGATTTCGCAATGGTATCCCAAACCGGCCGTTTACGATCAAACTGGCTGGCACACCATGTCAAACCAAGATCAGGGCGAATTCTATTCCGAATACGGACATTTTGATGTGAGCATAACACTTCCGGCGAATTACATTGTAGGCGCTACCGGAAATTTGCAAAATGCGGAAGAGTTGCAAATGCTTAACCGGCTGGCAGCCGACACAAGCTGGATCAAAACTCTGCCTTCCGAAGATTCGGCCTTTCCACCTTCTTCGCGACAGACGAAAACACTCCGATATATCGAAAATCAAATTCACGACTTCGCCTGGTTTGCCGATAAACGCTTCCATGTGCTGAAAGGAAAGGTAAAACTACCGGAATCAGGTCGTGATGTTACTACCTGGGCAATGTTTACCAATCAGCAGGCTGAACTTTGGAAGGATGCAATTCCTTACCTGAACAATGCGATTGAACTTTTTTCGAAATGGAACAGTGATTATCCGTACCAAAGTTTTACCGCTGTGCAAAGCGCCCTGAGTGCAGGCGACGGGATGGAATATCCTGGCATTGCCGTGATTGGTGTGGCCAGAGATGCCTATGCTTTGGACGAAGTAATTGCGCACGAGATTGCACACAGCTGGTTTTACAGCGCTCTTGGATCGAATGAGCGAAGATTCCCATTTTTGGACGAAGGCATTACAAGCGCCAACGAGGTTCGGTACATGCGCGAAAGATATCCGGAAAAGAAGCTTTGGGAAACCAATGTCAGGAATCTGAAACTGGCCCAATTCTTTCATATCGACCAAATGCCAGTCAGTCAAATGCGCGAATTGGAATGGCTCTCGCAGGCACGCGACAATCTCGAACAAGCAATTAACCTGCAGGCAACCGACTATTCCACATTAAACTACAGCCTGATGCTTTACAACAAAGCCGGAGCAGCTTTTAATTACCTGCGTGCTTACATGGGAGATTCGGTTTACGATGTGGCGATGCACGAATATTACCGTATATGGAAATTCAGGCATCCTCAACCAAATGACCTTCAACGAATATTTGAATTCAATACAAGTAAAGATTTAAGTTGGTTTTTTGGTGATTTTATTGCGACGACCAAACGAATGGATTATAAAGTGGTGGGCTTCGCAAATCAAAAATTGCTGGTCAGAAACAAAGGCGAACTGATTTCACCCCTCATTATTGCCGGAATGATGGGCGATTCCATTTGTTTCGAAAAATGGGTCGATGGTTTTGAAGGAAAGAAATGGATTGATCTACCTTCAGGAAATTACGCTGAACTAAAAATTGATCCCCGCCATGTTGCTCCTGAAGTCTTCAGGCTGAATAACAACATGCGAACCTCAGGAACATTTCCGAAGAGCGATCCCTTACGTACACAAATCTATTTTTCGCTGGAAGATCCGGAGAAACGGTATCTGATGTATTTCCCAGCTTTGAACTGGACAAGCGAAAACGGCTTAATGATTGGAACCGCCATTCACAACGGCTTTCTTACTCCCAAACCACTTGAATATTTTGTGATGCCCTTTTATGCGTTTCACAATTCAAATCTGGCCGGATTCGGAAGAGTGTCATACAACATTACGCCATACAATAAACTAATCAGAAAAGCCACAATCACGCTCGAAGGAACCCAATTCGGCGCACCGGGAAATCAAAACTACCACAAAATAAAGACTGGATTAGAACTCAATTTCAGGTCGGCTCGGATGAGCAACTCCATAACGCAAAAAGCCTATGGATACGCTGTCCGGGCATCCAACCTTTTTCAGATTATACATCAGGAGAAGGCAAGCATGAGCAATTTCCTGCAACTGGGCTATCAACTTGAAAAGACGGGTCATATCAATCCATTCAAACTATCGGTTTCAAGCGAATCCGGCAAGTCTTATCTGAAAACAGCGTTGGAGCTGAATTACCGGATCAGTTACTATGGAAAGAAAAATGGTCTGGACATACGATTGTTTACCGGAACGATGCTCAAAAGCAATCCGGACGTTCCTTTTTATTCATTTTCGGCAAGCAGCAGAAGCGGTTCGGAACAATACCTTTACGAAGGCACTTTCCCCGATCGGTTCAGCGTTTTCCCCACTTCCTTCTGGTCAAGACAAATGAGCTTTTCCGAAGGAGCATTGGTGTCGCCGGTTAACGACCGTTTGGGTTACAGCCGTTGGCTTGTTTCATTGTCTTTCACCAGCAATTTGCCCGGAAAAATGGCACGCGTACCACTGAAACCCTTCGTCAATTTTCTGCTGAACGACCATGGAACCGGTTTGGAGAGTAATTCGCACTTCTTTTACGAAGCCGGACTGAAAGCCGGACTATGGAATTTTCTGGAGATCTACATTCCGGTGGTAGTTTCCGGCAACATTGAATCCGTTACAGGTTCTTTCAAAGACCGGATCCGCCTGGTTTTCAACCTTAACTCATTTAATCAGCTAAAACTGAATTCGGGAATTGGCTTTGAAATCAAATGATTTTTGCTACTCCGAATGTGTGAATAATACAAATCTTCCCTTCAATTGTGTAACACTATCCGATGGTAAAGATCCCAATTTTGTATCCTGACTTAAATAAAAATTCGATATCATGAGAAATCTGACAACCTCAAACCAAGTTTTAGCTGTAGTCCTGATAGTAGTTTTAGTCGTAGCGTTGTTTTTTGGTGGCGGTTTATGGGCGCAGGGACTTCTGTCAAACAACAATTCCATGGGTATTGGTGCGTTGAACTGGATTCAGATCCTGATCAGCTTAGCCATTGGATTCGGACTTGGTTTTTTATACTCCCGCAGGAGAAGATGGTGGCAATAACAGCAATGAATTGTCTGTTTGTCAAAATCAGTCCTATTTTAATGCACTGAAATTTCGGCCATGAAAATTCATTCAAAGTTGATCTTTATTCTTCTGCTTCTGACTGCGCATATACATGCTCAGGAAATAGCAACCACACCCATCAAACCAAATACTGCGTTTAGTGCCGGAGAAAATCTCACCTATCAAATCCGCTATGGATTTATAGTTGGTGGAACCACAATCATTTCGCTCAGTGAGGATACGTACAATAAAAAGACGGTTTTTCACGCAGTGGCAACAGCCCAGACTACCGGAATGGCCGAAATTATTTATGGTGTAAAAGATGTTTACGAAAGTTGGTTCGATAAGGAAACCAACCTGTCGTATAAACAAATACGCAACATCAAAGAAGGAAACTATACCAACTACAACGAAGTTACCTACAACCGCCGGAATAACACCGTTAATTCAAATCTTACAGGCATACATCAGGTTCCGGAGAAAATTCTGGATTTGGCCACCACGCTCTACTACATCAGACGGATCGATTTTTCGAAAGTAAATGTTGGTGACATGGTTTTTGTGAACATTTATTTTGCTGACGAGGTATTTCCGTTTTACCTGAGGTACCGGGGAAAAGAAACAATCCGGACCAAATCCGGAAAAATCAGTTGCCTAAAGATTTCGCCCCTGGTTGAAGTTGGCCGTATGTTTAAAACGGCCGATGATGTCAGCATTTGGCTGACCGACGATGCCAACTGTATTCCGGTTTCAATCGAAATGGATATTCGCCTTGTAGGAAAAATCCATTTGAAACTCATCAATGCTGAGAATACCAGAGTTCCGATGATTATTGAGTAGCAAAATCTCCGACAAATAGCTTTGCCAATTTTCAATTACTCGCCAATTTGAACAACCTTTTCGCCAAACGAAATGTGTGAATGATGTAATTCTTATAAATAGTTGTGTAACATTTCTACGGCCCAATCCACCTAACTTGCTTCAATTAAAACTCCACAAAAAATGAAAAAGATATACAACAATCAGAAACCTGCTGAGGTGAAAACTGGCGAAAACGAAATAAACGATCTTCCAGGATACCCGTTATATCCGGAAAGCGAAGACATTTTCAGTCGATCGATAAAAGAAGATGATTTAAATCCGGAGGATATTTCGAACAAAAAAAAGTCACCTGAAAATCATCTGGAATCTATTGATTTAGATATCCCCGGATCGGAATTAGATAATGATATGGAAATTATAGGAAGCGAAGACGAAGAAAACAACTATTACAGTATAGGTGGAGACGATCATATCGATTTGGACGAAAGACAAGACGATTAATCCAGCTTGTATTGCCGATTACAGAAAACAACTAGTCAATTCAGAAACAAATATCAGTAACCATGAAAACAGATCGAATAAACAAAGTATTGCTTGCACTCGACTACAATCCGACTGCACAAAAAGTAGCAGAACAAGGTTACGCCTTGGCTAAAACATTGGGTGCAGAGGTTATTTTATTGCATGTATTAACCGACCCAACGTATTATACATCAACCGAGTATTCTCCAATAATGGGTTTTGAGGGATATATGAATATCGGCCAGATTCAATTGGGTACAGTGGAGAGTTTAAAATTAGCATCGCAGCATTTTCTGGACAAAACGAAGCTACACCTTCAGGATGATAAGATACAGACCATTGTGTCGGTAGGAAATATTGCCGAAACCATTTTAAACATTGCCAAAGAATTTCATGTGGACATTGTTGTAATGGGTTCGCACAGCCGGAAATGGCTCGAAAACATCGTTATTGGAAGCGTTGCCGAAGAAGTACTGAGACAAAGCCGAATTCCGCTTTTCATCATTCCGACAAAAAAAAGAAGTTAATCCGTCAACGTTCAGTACAATACTTAATCAGCTTCAACATGAAATCGCAAGAACTTATAAATACCGCAAAGGCCATGGTTGCCAAGCACAAAGGCATTTTGGCTATGGACGAAAGTTTTCCGACCTGCAACAAACGTTTCGCCAAATTGGGTATTCCGCAAACCGTAGAAGCCCGGCGCTCCTATCGTGAAATGATTGTTACCACGCCCGGCCTGAAAGAATCAATCAGCGGAGCAATTCTCTTTGATGAGACCATCCGCCAGAAAACGAAAGTTGGCATTCCGATGATTAAAGTTCTCATTGACGCAGGAATCATTCCCGGAATTAAAGTTGATACCGGAGCCAAAGAGCTGGCTGGTCATCCCGGAGAGAAAATTTCTGAAGGACTTGATGGATTGCGTGAACGCCTGATCGAATATTACCAGATGGGAGCACGTTTTGCCAAATGGCGCGCAGTACTTGTAATTGGCGAAAATATTCCCTCAAAAGCAAGTACGATTGCGAATGCGCTTACGCTGGCCCGATATGCTGCATTGTGTCAGGAAGTGGGATTAGTTCCTATTGTGGAACCCGAAGTGCTTATGGACGGCAGTCATACGATGGAGCAATGCTTTGAAGTAACTGAAGAAGTGCTGTGTATTGTCTTTAATCAGCTTTACATTCAGGGTGTGCTGCTGGAAGGAATGATTCTGAAACCAAACATGGTCCTTCCCGGATTGCTTTGTCCGAAACAAGAAACGGATGATGCTATTGCCGATGCAACAGTGAAATGCTTTTTGCGAACTGTGCCTGCCGCTGTTCCGGGCATTACCTTTTTATCGGGCGGACAATCGGCCGAACTGGCCTCAGCACGTTTAAATGCCATGAATGTCAGGTTTAAATCGAAATTGCCCTGGGAATTGTCTTTCTCTTTCGGTCGTGCTCTTCAGCAACCCGCATTGGAAATATGGCTGGGCAAAGAAGACAAGGTATCGGATGCACAAAAAGCGGTTTACCATCGAGCCAAATGCAACTTTGCTGCACGCCGTGGCGAATACAATTCGGGTATGGAAACGGACTTATAACAGTAAGGATTGATCAATTATTTACCCAATTGGGTTTTCAGTAGTCAGTTGTGGTCATTTATTAGTCATTAAGTTGTATGTTCCTAACGATTGAATGACTACCAAATGACAATTGATTGACTTTTATGACAAAGGATAATATAGTACGGATATCCACTAATTTTAAAATATGAAAACCAAGAACGCGGCACAAGATTTTCCTATCGTATGCGTGGGCGGCTCTGCCGGAGGCCTCGACGCATATATCCGGCTACTGAAAAATTTACCTCCTGATATGGGTGTTGCCATAGTCATAGTGAATCACCTGAGACAGGTGGCCACCTTGCTACACAAAATTCTTCCCAGTTACACCGAGATGCCCGTTCAATTGATTCAGGAAAAGTTAGACATTAAGCCTAACCACGTTTTCATCATTCCCGAAAAACGCGATTTGCATGTTCTTAACGGGGAATTTCGGCTTAAACCCATCTCCAAACCATGGGGATGGCCCGATGTAATTACTGTTTTTATGCGTTCTATTACAGAAAACTGGGACGGAAAACTTGTTGCCGTTATTGTTTCCGGCTTCGATGGAGATGGAGCTGAAGCGCTGTGTGGCATCAAAGAAGCAGGCGGAATTACCATGGCTCAGAAGCCTGAAACAGCGACACAGCCAGATATGCCGGAAAGTGCCATAGCCAGTGGTTGCATCGATTTTATTCTTTCGCCTGAAGATATTGCCAAAGAAATTGTGCGTATTGCGCACAAAGTCAAAAAAGAAGAAGACTAAAAATCGGAAGGAGTTATCGGGCTCATTTTCCAAACAGCTTATCTATCATATCTGCCAAATCAAAATCCAGTTGGGTAACTCCTTTTGCTTCGTGATTGGTTAAAGTGATGCTCACTTTATTGTACGAATTGCTCCAATCAGGGTGATGATTCAGCTTTTCGGCTTTAAATGCCACAGCTGTCATAAATGTGAAAGCCTCAACAAAGGTTTTAAACTTGAAATCACGGGTAATGCTGTTCTTCTCAAAATTCCAGTCTTTTAAATGATCGGTCAGGAATAAAGCTACTTCTTGTTCTGTAAATACTTTCATGGCGTAAATTTTATAGAATAATTCCGAATAGGTTCAAGGTGGTTAAAAGCTTTAGTCCTATTTCAAACAACGAACAACTTCTGTCGCTAAATTGTTTAAAATAAATAGTTTACGACAAAATGAATTCAGTCAAAATCTACAATCCAATTTGTAAATCTCCGCTGCAAAAATTGGTCAGTTGAAAAATTGAACCATCATTTTAAGATTTTTCGGAACTGTGTGAATCTTACAAGTCTGGTCAATAATTATATAACACATGCTCTGGTATTAGCCCTCACCTTTGTTTTGTGAAAATACATTCACACCTGTTTCGCCAGTTGCGGAAAAATTAACTATAAGAAAATGTTCAAAACAAGAAAATTATTCAGTCTGTTAACCATCGTAACTGCGGCATTTTTGCTGATAGCCTTTGGTTGTGATAAAGATGACACGTCTGATGCAAAAACAAGCTACAACCTTGTGGTCAAAGACGTTTTAGGCGTAACTGGTACGGTTACATTTACCGAAACCAGCAGTACTACAACAACCATTGATATCGTGTTGGCGAATGCTCCTTCGGGAACCCATCCTGCAAATCTGTACATGAAATCGGCTGTTGAAAATGGCGCAGTGCTAGTTGCTCTTACTCCCGTTGACGCAACAGGAAAAAGCTCAACATTGGTAAGTAACATGACGTACAGTCAATTAATTGGCTACGACGGTAGTATTAAGGTTCTTAAAAGCAGCACCGAGCCCGAAGTAATTCTGGCCATAGGCGACATTGGTGGTAATGTAATAACCACCACCAATAAAACATATACACTTAAAACAATTGGTGTATTTGGCGTATCGGGAACTGCCCTATTCGAAAAACGTACAAATGGAAATACCCTGGTAACGGTTTCGCTTACTGGCGCCATCGCCGGAGAAGTTTATCCTTCGACCATTAACCTGGGTTCGGTAGCCACTGTTGGCGGTGGAACTGTTGTAAAAGCGCTGAGTAATGTTAACGGAACAACCGGTAAAGGTTATACCAACATTCAAAAGTTGGATAGCGGAGTTGATGTTTCCTATACCAATTGGTTGGTGTACGATGGATATGTAAATGTTTATCAAACTACAGTAGGTATCAGTACTATTATTTCTCAGGGAAATATTGGCTCGAACTAGTGTCGGTATTTCTTCGTTGATTTGACCCTGAAACAAGTTCGGGGTGACGATCTTTCGACAAAATAACATTGAAATGAAATCAGGCTTTTGCTTGATTTGAATTCAACCATAAACCCACAAGTTTTCTCCGGATGCTTGTGGGTTTTTCTATGCGTAGCTAAAAATTATCCGGCTATGAACTTTACCCGAAAACCTCGTTAATGCTTAAATGTGTGAATGATGTAACTTTTCCTGAAAATTCTGTAACTCATTTGCGGTCAAAGGTTCTCAACTTAGTTCTTTCAAAAATTCATTAATTAAAACACGCAGATATGAAAGGGAACAAAGAATTACTGACAACATTGAATTCGCTATTGGCAGATGAATTAACTGCAATAAACCAATATATGGTTCATTCTGAAATGTGCGAAAACTGGGGTTACGGAAAACTGCATATGGCTATCCGAAAACAAGCCATGGACGAGATGCACCATGCCGAATGGCTCATTGAACGAATCATCTTTTTTGAAGGTGCGCCAACAGTATCCAAGCTAAATCCGATGAAAATTGGCAAAACTGTTCAGGAAATGATCAGTAACGACAATGGTGACGAACTCGACGCTGTACTCGCATACAACAATGCCATTAAATTGGCCCGCGAAGTTGGAGACCAGAGCACTGCCGATCTGCTAACCAAAATCCTAAAAATGGAAGAAGGTCATGTTGATTGGGCAGAAATACAGCGCTCACAAATCGATCAGATGGGATTGGAAAATTATCTGGCCAGTCAGATTCAAGCTTCCGCTGGTTAATTAAAAAAAATCCGAAAATATAGGATTCCCTTATAGAGTTGAACAGCAAATAGTGAATGAAGGTGCAATACATTTTGTTGCACCTTCTTTTCAGCAAACAGTTGGAGTGAATTTCAATGCCAGAAACTGATAAAAAAGCAATTGCCGTAGAAGAAATTTAATACAGATAAAGCCATGAGATACATCGGAACAGATATCGAAACAACAATTAATCATCTCAGCGTTAGCTATACCGACGAAGGGCCTGACGATGCACCGGTAATCATACTCATTCACGGGTTCCCGTTTACGAAATCGATGTGGAACAAGCAGGTTGAAGTACTGATAGAACGAAATCGCGTAATTGCATACGACATACGCGGCCACGGCAACTCGCCAGCCGGAACTGAAGATTTTACGATTGAGCTTTTCGTGAATGATTTGATCGGACTAATGGATATCCTGAAGATTGAAACTGCCATGCTTTGCGGCTTATCGCTTGGCGGATACATTGCCTTAAATGCCATGGAAAACTATCCGAAGCGATTTAATGCACTCGTATTGTGCGACACAACCTGCGCCGCAGATACTCCTGAAGCTGTAGAAAAAAGGATGATGACCATAAAGAATATCGAAAAATTCGGTGTTGAAACCTATGCCAATGAGAGTCTGAAAAATCTTTTTGCTCCTGAATCATTTGTTACAAGCAAAAAAAGAATTGGGGTAATTAAAGACATGATCCTTAAGACCCCTGTTAAAATGCTCACTAGTACACTTCATGCTCTGGCCTCGCGTAAGGAAACATGCTCAACACTTCAGAAAATAAGAGTACCTGTGCTAATTCTAGTTGGTGAAGAAGATAAAATAACTCCTCTGAACGCCGCTCAACAGATGCAGAAAAACATAGCCGGTTCGATACTGCATAGCATTGAGCATGCCGGTCATTTAAGCAATATCGAGAATCCCTACGAATTCAATGCCGAACTAGTGAAGTTTGCCGCTTCAGTGAATCATCAGCCGGGCAAAAATTCGAAAAGAGACCAACTGGTTTCCGAAGTTTACAATTCAAGAAAAATCACCAAATACGAAAAATCGGAGAAGGAACTGAATGCAAAGATCCTGCGGATTACGATGGTGATCAAAGATCATTATCCGGAGTTGTCGAAATATTTAGACGAAATGCCGGTGACCATTCCATCAGAAAAAGATCCGGAAGTAACATTGAATCTACTGAAGGAATATTACGAATCGTTGCATTCGATACTGAACAAATACAAAATAGAATTTCCCATAATTGAAGAATAAAATGGACCGATCAGGTCTGATTCATTTTCAGAAATAAACCAATTATTAAAAACACGAAATATGAAACGAAAGATAATAAGCCTTTATTTATTGGCTGCATTTTCAACTCTTGTGTATACAGGATGTAAAAATGAAGGAGAACAGGGACCTGCAGGACAGGACGGATTAGATGCTGAAGTTTATTATTCGCAATGGATAACTCCAACTGCCTGGCTGGGTAATTCGGGCGATTGGTATTTTGATGTGAACGCTCCCGATTTAACCGAAGCTGTTGTGGAAAATGGAGTCATTCTGGGCTACGTTTGGCTGGCTGGCGACATTTACGATGCAACTACTGTGCGGCCATTGCCGGCCTACGCAGTTGATGCCAACTGGAGTTTTCTGATTAGTCAGTACGAAAGTATTGAGTTTACCTCCGATATGATTTTAAAACCACTTACAACAGGGAATCACTTTCGGTTTATTGCCATTCCGGGTAACATCGAAACACTAAAATCGGCATCGTTAAAAAGCAAAAGCGAAACCGAGCTGAGAAGTATGTCTTACAAAGACGTCTGCAAATATTTTAATATCCCCGAATAAAACAAATACATAAAACAATGGAAAACAAGACAGAAAAAACTCATGCCGGCAAGGCCAGAGCCGAATTTATTAAAGTAGAAACCAATGTAAACCTTCACATTACCGATGCAGGCGAAGGCAAAGCTATTGTACTCATTCACGGGTGGCCCTTAAGCGACGAAATGTACGAGTACCAATACAACGATTTGGTAAATAAAAACTTTCGGGTGGTTGGCATCACCCTTCGCGGTTTTGGGAAATCGGACAAACCTTATGGGGCCTACAATTACGATGTACATGCGCTGGACATTAAACGGGTTTTGGATAAACTGGACATTAAAGATGCCACGCTGGTAGGTTTTTCGATGGGTGGCTCAATTGCAGTGCGGTTTGTAGCTGCCTACAACGAAACACAGGTAGCTAAACTGGTTTTGGCCGGAGCAGCAGTTCCTTGCTGGACACAGCGCGAAGATTTTCCATACAATCTTACGCAAAAGGCAGTTGACGACCTGATTAAATTGAACTATAAAGACCGACCCAAACTGTTGTCGGATTTTGCCAAGATATTCTCGGCTACCGAAACTTCGTTGAACGAAGGGATTGGCAGTTGGCTGAATGGAATTGGATTAAGTGCATCGTCGCATGCCACAGCGGAATGTTTAGTTGCCTTGCGCGATACAGATTTGAGACCTGAACTGGAAAAAATAAAGATTCCGACGCTGATTTTACATGGGAAAAACGACAAAATATGCGCGTATAAACTGGCCGAACTTAGCCAGGCGGGAATTTCAGGTTCGAAACTGGTTGCTTTTGAAAAAAGCGGACACAGCTTATTCCTGGAAGAAACGCATAAGTTCAATACCGAACTGATCAAATTCGCCGAAAAATAAATCCTGATCATACCATGAACTTCGTTGATTACTATAAAATTCTGGGGATTGATAAAACGGCAACACCGAAAGACATTAAAAATGCCTACCGGAAATTAGCCCGAAAATTTCATCCCGATTTGAATCCAAATGACAAGGATGCGAAGAAGAATTTTCAGCAAATTAACGAGGCCAACGAGGTATTAAGTGATCCGGAGAAGCGAAAGAAATTCGATGAGTATGGCGAAAACTGGAAACACGCCGGAGAGTTTGAAAATGCAAAGCAAAATCAGCAGCATTCGTCCAACTCCCGCGGTTCCCGGAATTCGGGAGCTCAATCCGGATCTGATTTTTCTGATTTTTTTGAATCGATGTTTGGTGGAGCAGCAGGTGCAGGTAGAAGCAGGCAGATGAAATACCGGGGCGAAGATTATACTTCGGAATTGCAGCTCGAACTGGTTGATGCATATACCACGCATCAGCAAACGATTTCGGTAAACGGACACAAAATCAGGATTACCATTCCGGCCGGAATTGAAAATGGACAGACGATTAAAATTTCAGGACATGGTAGCCCCGGAATGAATGGCGGACCAAACGGCGATTTGTATATCACCTTTTCAATAGCCAACCATTCCATTTTTAAGCGGCTTGAAAACAACCTGTACGCCACGGTTAGCCTCGATTTATACACGGCAATCCTGGGTGGCGAAATCATTCTGGATACCTTAAACGGACAAGTTAAGCTGAAAGTAAAAGCTGAAACTCAGAACGGAAGCAAAGTTAAACTTAAAGGCAAAGGGTTTCCGTTATACAAAAGCGATGGCCATTTTGGCGATTTACTGATAACATGGTCAATTAAAATACCGACCAATTTGACCGATAAACAAAAAGAATTATTTGCCGAACTATCAAAATCATAAGCTATGAACACAGACTATTTAATAAAAGTAGATGAATATTGCGCCTGTAACGATATCGATGTTTCCTTTATCAGTTCGTTGCAGCAAACCGGGTTAATAGAACTTACGACCATTGAAGAATCGCGGTTTTTGGATACCGAACAACTTCAGCAGCTAGAAAGATATATTCGGTTTTACTACGAACTGAATATCAATCTCGAAGGAATTGAATCCATCAAACATTTGTTGCAGCGGGTAAATGCCATGCACAAAGAAATTATCTCGTTGCACAACAAAATCAGGCTGTACGAAGATACATTTTGATGGCAGCGCTGACCTTGCCTGAGTTTATACCCGAAAGTGTTTCTTTTAACCTTGAGGTTGTTTTAAATTTTGATTTTTCTGTTCACTTCAAACCCTGAAGGGTAATAAGCGTGGGCTTTGGCGTGATCTCAGTTGAACGGTGAAAACCCACTGAAAGAATAGGAAAAAGGCACGAACCTGCAACGGTTGAACCCCTTCAGTGTTCCGGAATTCAGGGTAATTTCAACCTCTGGTTTCACCGACAGTTATTTAGATTTTAGTAAACGACATTCAATTTCGAACGGTCTCACCCGTTATGCGATTACCCAATTATTCGTGCGTAAAACCAAAGCTCTCCGCTCCTATTCCGCTCTTCATTCCTCCTGAAAACAATCATGCTCCATACCTCCATAGTTAAAAAAACACTTCATTTGTTTCTTTTACAGCAAGGATATTAAACAAAAAAAAATGATACTTTAGTAACGCTGAAAACGATGAAAGGGAGATGTGAAAAAGAATGATTCAGCACGAAGTCTGTTTCTACCCTTAAATTTGATAACACTAACCCCACAGAAGGCTTATCCAGGGAAAATAGAAGAAAAAGAAAGATAGAAAAGTACTATAGGCTTGACTCTATTTACTAGTTGTGTGCTATTGTAAATAAAAGATTCACAAATGGAAAGTGATAAAAGTAAAATTGCATCAATTTCTGCCACATTTATTCATGGAACAGCTGAGCGAGTTTCTTTTGGGTCTGTTGTTCCTGCTGATAAATCAGAGAAAGAAGTATTTTGGACCAATATTTTGGTTAATAATATTACTAGCAGATTTGAATATAAAAAAATTGAGTCTAATCCCGATGATTCATGTGGAAACCATGACGTCATTATTACAATGAACCATGGATCAATTATTGGGGTTCAAGTTACGGAACTAACTTATGAATTTGAACGTGCCAGAAAACACATAAAATCAGATTATATAAATAAAATAATTCAAGAGATAAAGAATATAAATTTAGAATCAATTGAAAAAGTTGCATTCAGTTTTATGTTTCCATATACAGACTCTAAAAAGCCAAACTCTGAAAAGCCAAAAAAGGTTGTAGATGCGATAAGCAATATAATTGCAAAAAAAATCGAAGAAAAGATATACCAATTTGAATTTGGAAATGTAGTATGTAATTTGGTAAAAGAAGGTGATTTCTTTATTCCTAATGTTAATAATATCGGAATAGATGTCAATTTTGACAATTTACCTCATACTCTTGATATGTATACAGAATGTATTGATGCAATAGTATCAAAAAAAAGTAATTCATTATCAAGTTGGTTATTAATATGGAGTCTAGAGTTTTGGAAAGACAGGCATTGGTTAGGAAATGAATTAATTGATTATATGAAAAGTCAATTTAAAGAATCAAAATTTGACAAGGTTTTCTTTATTGAATCAATGGATGGCGATGGAATCTTTCAAGTAAATCTAAAAATTGATGTGATAAAATAAAATAAGAACAGCACACAACAAAGGCTATATGCAATAAGGGTTTCAGTGGTAATTCAAGCATTCTGCCCCGCATAAAGTTCGGTGTAACTCGACAGGAAAGTAGCCCGCAATCCCTTACTGCATATAGCCTCGGCCGTTGGCAACAATTATAAAAATCGCATGAAGCATAGATTATTGCTTGTTTTGTTTAGTTTGATATTGACTTCTTGTGCAACCGTAATGACAAGGAGATATTATAACTTGGAGATAAATACAAACTATCCAAATGCGAAGGTTTTAGTTTGCGATAGTTTATATAATTTGCCAGCCGACTTAAAAGTTAAACGGTCAAAAAGCGATTTAAAAATCAGACTGTTTTCGGACAGTTTGACACGAGATTATTTTGTAAAATCTTCACCTAATCCAGCTTTTATTTACGGAAACCTTTTATGGCTGGAATTTTCGCCTGCGACATATCTGATTGATTTTACTAGTCAAAAGAGATTTTATTACGGCAAGTCAGTTTACTTAAATACCTCTGATTCAGAAAACGTAATTCGACCACCATTGTCCAAATTCTACTATGACTATTTTTCAAAATCATATTCAACAAATAAGAGTCAGATTAACCTTGTTTTCTCTATTCCATGGATTAATAGCTTTTATCTTCAACCACAAAATGAAAGCGCAAAGTTAAATACTGGGTTTTATGGGATTTCAGGTGGGATCGAGTATTTTTATAAAAATGACAAATACATCGGACTGACTACAAATGCTGTAATGGACAATCTTGCTCCTTTCCCTGCGCCAATTGATTATAGTGGAGCATATGAAACAATGAGTTCTGTTTATTTGAGTTTAACTGATAACTTTAAATTTAAGCGTTTTACATTTGGATATGGTTTGAATTATTCAATAAATAACTGGGAATTAAAGTATGGCGGTTATCACTTTGATCCATCGCAGCAAACAAGGAACCCAGTGAGAAAATCAAGTCAATCAATTGGATTTACTGTAAACGAATATTATCAATTTGGTAGGCATTTTTTTATCGGTTTGATATATCGTCCATCACTTATTGAGATTTATCCAATGACAGAACTTAAATATGAGCATTTAATTAGTTTAGATTTAGCATGGAAATTCCGATTGAAAAAATGACTGTTGGTAACATCAGCTACCCGAGCGCGGCGTCAGTGGTTTTCGGTGGGCATCTTTCCGCTCTGTCCCGGTTAACCGGGATTGAGCCGCCTTGTCGGCCAGGCAGGAATTGAAAATCGGCGAAGCCAAATCGCCTGCAGTCCGCACCTAGCTTAGGCTTCCTAAGTTGTACACCATAGTATAAAACCATTCTGAAAAGTTTAAAAGATAGAAGATAGTAAATTTGTATTTTTGAATCCCAATTGAATATTATGAAAAAAATCTTTCATTATTTATTTTTTATTATTGCATTTACTTCGTGTTCTACAGCAATAGTTTCTGTTTCAGAAAAGCAATTTCCTTCGACTAGTTTGATAAATCATTACGAGTATTTTAAAGGTGAACATGAATTTAAGCAATTAGGAACGGCTTTTTTACTCAAATATAAGAATGACACTTTTGCAATAACTGCAAAACATATTCTTGCAGTACTTAAACCTGATAGTTCAAAAAACCTTACACTGGAAAATTTTGTAAAAGCCTGGACTATGAGTCCATTAAATAAAGAAAATGAAGTAGTTACTGTTGATAAATTATTAAACGAGAATAAAAATGAAAGTTTAAAATCTGAAACTATTTACGAAAAAGATTGGCTGGTTTTTTCAATAAAAGAAAATAGAGCAAATGTTATTCCTCTCGAATTTCGGGAAAAACCATTAGTAAAAGGTGAAAAACTTTATGTCATAGGTTGGACACGAAACATGAAAGAAGGTAATCAGCGTGTTTATGAATTTGAATTCTATAAAACAAAAGGGTCGCATCATTTAATGAAGAAACTTATAATCCCTGAAAAAATGGGTGGTTTGAGTGGAGGGCCTGTAGTTGACGAAGATGGTAAATTAGTTGGAATTGTATCAATAAGTGAATTTAGCCTTTTTGCGATGGAAAACATGCTTGCTCCTGTAGGTACGGTCGATTTAAAAGCATTCCTGGACAATTATCTAAACAAATAGGATAAGAGGTAATTTGTTAATTTTTTAACTGCGGCGTACAACAAAGTTTATAAAACCCTGCTCCTTATAATATGCAAAAGATCGCATCCGCTAGTTCTGGATTGCAATCAGCACCGCCCGGGTTGCTTTTATGCTTGATTTGGGACATCGAGACAATCCGCGTATACGTGTAGCTTCCTACTTTATAGACAATGTGAAAAATGACAACATTACTTTTCATACCAACAGTTTTTGGAGCAAGTCCTGAAGCTTATTCCTTTTTACTCGCTCTTGGATTGCCGACATATTTCATTTTGCGTTGGATTCTAAAAAAGTTCATTAAGGTGGAGAGCCTAAGAAGAATCGCAACTTTGGTGACAACTCTTATTGTGACACCTTTTATATATTCCGGACTGATTGCATTTTGGTTGATTAGCATTAGTTACTATCCATCTCACGACTTTGACAAAGAAAAATGGTTCTCGAATAAAGAGAAACGTTTCGAGCTTTCCAAAGACATAATTAAAAGCAAAATGCTTATAAATAAAACGAAAGCCGAGGTTCAACAAATTTTAGGTGACGAGGAAAACTCTGGCAAAAGTGATTATTGGAATTATTATCTTGGATTTAAACCTGGCTTTGCCAACATTGACCCATATGTACTTGACATTGAATTTAAGAAAGGAAAAGTGATTAGAGTTGGACAGCATGAAACGTGACCCGCCCTGCGTATACCTTTCTACTTTAGCTATCAGCTTAATCGCTCTTGAAACAGTATCGGTTCTTGAAATATTCGCTTAGTTTGAACCTAGTTAAAATTTAAAATTATGGAATACATTTGGATTGCTATAATGGTAGTTTACATTGTTCTGACTCATTTAATTGCAAAACACATTGGAGCAAAGCGAAAAATTGGATATGGAAAATCAGTTTTTTGGTCAATTGCGTTCACTCCAATAATAGGGCTGATAATAACAAAAATGAGCAAAACAATCCGCTAGTACTGTTTTGCAACCAGCACTTTTTAGTATTGGATTTGTAATCCGTTAAAACTGCAAATGGAGGTTTCTGCTTCGCCCTTAAAAAAATCAGATTTCGAAAGTCAGCGGTACGTTCAGAATTACAAATCAATCTATTTTGAGCCAATTTTCAATTTGATCGATTTCAATTTTTTGGTTGTGCAGGTATTTAAAATTAGCTTCATTGTCGAACCAACCAATTACCCGTTCACGTTGGAGTTTTGTTGATTTTACTGAGATACAGGTAAGATAACTACTCCATGGATATTCTGCCGGATGATCGCAAAACCGATGATGTACCGGGTTGTTGTGGATATATCAGCTCCTCCTGAATCTTTTTCAGAAAAAGCAATTGCCAAAAAATGAATATTTTTAGCAAGACTGCGCAGGTTCCTTTAGATTTCATTGGTCTGGTTTAACCATATGTTTTGCAATCATTTAGTAAAGGAATGTTCCGTATCGAGGATATTGATGACAAAAGGAACCCTTTTCGCATCTGAACAACCGGATCCTGGCGTGGTGTCGGTTATATATCAGATTATAGGCTTTCTAGTGTGGACAGGTGTTATTCGCTTCATGAACGAAAGGATAAATACAGGTAGTTTAGGTTGATCTAGTGCGTAACAAATTTAGTTCATTATATCATTTCCATGTCACTTTTATTGGTAAAGTCCTGTCGATGAAAAATTTGAAGTGTCGATATTTTGCAGTATTGTCAACTTTTTGTTCTTCTAAAATTTTCCCGTTGGCTTTAACTTCAGTATAAACACTCGGAATGCGGAGGATGAGTTCGCACTGATTGCCTGGGACGATATTCAGCGATTTGTTTTGAATATCAAGGCTTAAATCTTCTATCCAACCGGTGCAGGATTCGATGCCAATGCCTGTTCGATGATTGGAAAGGATAAAAGCTTCACGGGTGTCATCGGGTCGTGTAAACTGAAATGGTAAATGAATTGAGCCTGGGCTTGTTGAAAAAGCATGGTTTATCACACCCAAACAGTTTTCTGTATTTACTTGAATTGTTACTGGTGATTCGACAGCCGATCCACTAAAAGCGATGACTTGGCCTGCTGCTGAATTGTTGTTGACATGCGTATATATTTCGGGTGAAGATCCAATATTTCCGGAAACTTCAATTGGCAAGTCAATGATATAGGGCAGAATTCTTTTGCTTTTTTCCACCAAATTGCCTGCTCTGATGCGCTGTTCCGGCTTCATCATATTCAGATTTCCCCAAAATCCGTGACCGGCAACCAATGTGGTATTTACATTGTAGCGTTGCGCAAAAAAAGGATATACATTTTGAGGATAAACTGCCTGTGTAAACAGTTCGGTGGGAATAATTCCGGCGTACTGATTGAAAACAGTGCGCATTGATTTCGTTCGGTAGGTGCTGTAATCGTTATAGCCTGAACCGCCATTATTCATCCAAAAAAATTTCCCTTCCTGAAGCGGCATTAATCCAATTATACACCGTTCTTTTTCGGTTAAGTCAATTTCAACCGTAACCTCTGCGTTGTATTCACGCAGCTCTTTCATGGCTCGTGTTACATAAAAGGGAAGGAGATACGCATATCGGTCGCGTATTTCAAGTTTTGAATAGCTTGAAGTACCATGATGTAATCCAGGCAAAGTGCTGTCGAATGTATTGATTGCATCCCATTTGAAAAAGCGAATTCCTTGATCGACAAGTTTTTTGCAGTCGTTTACAAAAAGATCATAGAAGTCACTAACAAAGTCAAATGCCGGAAAACCCCATTGTGCTTTTATTGGCGAACCTGTTTCGTCCCGAATGACCCATTCCGGATGATTTTTAAACCGATCAGAAAGCGAATCAATTCCCATTGGTGATAACCATGCTCCCGGAATAATATTGTTCTTTTTCATTTCAGTAATAAGTGGTTCAAGACCATTTGGAAGTCTGGTTTTGTGAGGCTGCCATTCGCCCATGGTTTGTTCCCAACCGTCGTCCAAAACGAAAAGATCAACCTTTAATTGGGCCGCATTGCGTATTTCTTCCAATATCCGTTTTTCGGTAAAAATTTCGCGTAAGCCAATTTTGTTGTTATTATCTCGTTGCATTCCCCATGTATTGTAATAATAGTGACTTTTGCGTGATGCCGGATTTTCAGTAATGTTTTTCCACAGGTAGTTGTGGATGGCAGGCTTTATTTCGTCTTTTGTCCTGAAGAAAGAAGAAGTGGCCCAAACAGTTTCATAAGGATGAGTAATGTCAATGCGTTCACCATCAAGATAACCACCGCGTAGCTGATTGAGCGAAATGGATAATGTTGATTCATTTAATTCGCTTTTGAGTCCCAAAAACCAAAAATCTTCGTCCGATACCGATAATCCTGATTTTCCCTCCACGCCTTGTTGCTGATCGTTTGCTATAATCGTCGATTGGCTTTTAGACTGCGCGTGTTCAGTGCCGAAATTCTTGTCCTGTGAGGCATGTTCGTATGTGCTCATCCACACCAAATCAGGAGTAGTATAGATACAGAATGGACCTTTGTGTATAGCGCTTGATTTATTGGCCAGTTTGGTAGTGTCTAACTTTGGATGAAACATGTGACAATGCGCCAGATTAATGTCGCCAACATTATCGAATTTACGGTCGTCGTATGTTCTGTCCGGATCAAAATTTTCGAGCAATTCGTCGCCAAAAGTGGCAATCCTAATTTCCTCAACATCAACCGATTCTATTCCTGCCTGAAGTGAATATTGCGGAAAGATGAAATGAAGCCGGTCGTCCAGTTTGTTTAACTCAAAACTTCGGGAACTTGTTTTTAAGAGAATGCGTTCGCGAATCATGCTCGATCCTGGGAAATATTGCCGGTAAATCTCAAGTTGAAGCCCCTTCACAATTTTCATTGCTTCAAGGATAATTCTTACTTCTTCTCCGTCGTTATTCAATTTGCGAATTGAATGCGTTTTGTACTTCCAAATTGGGTCAGTCGATTTCAGCAACTTGTGGTTAACCACAAATTCAAACCATGGAGTTTCAGTGCTTTTGTTCAGTACATTACGATTGTGCTCTTTTGAGAAGATATTTTCAGGGATAACCTGGTTGTTTCGAAACGATAAAACAGAAACCATCTTATCATTTTCTAGGAATAGAGTGTTATTCTTCCAAGAGATTTGTGCAAATGCAAAACTGCAAATGCTGCTTAAAACTAGAATTGTGGAAATATGTTTTAGGTTCATAAACTTCAGGTTAGTTCTGTTTCATTATTAAAAAAAAATGATTTAATTACAAGAGTAACTAAACCCAAAAAAGGGACAAGATTAAAAAATAATTTCCAGATTTCCTGAATTGAAGTTTTAATCGAAAGCATGTTTCCTACCTGAATTTTATTAGATTTTTTGGATCAACTTTTACCTTTTCATTTCAAGGAAATCCAACAAAATCTTATCGTTCGAAACACCCGTTTAAAGTTGTAGGTGAAGTTGCGGTTTGCAAGGACATCCAGCAGCCCTTGATAAAACAATAGAGGAACATCTTGACCAACTTAAATATCAAGGCATTAATTCACTAAACGACTAAATCTTAATTAGCACTTTTTAGCAATGCATTTGTAATCCGTTTAAACTGCAAATGGAGGTTTCTGCGGTACTTTAAGACCTGACAGGTTTTAGAAACCTGTCAGGTCTTAAAGTAATTCCGCTTCTGAAAGTGTGAATGATGTAACTTATTTCCAAAATTGTATAATACATTTCATTTTCATTTATGACACATTTACAAAACTTTACATGTTGTGTTTCAGTTATAAATAGAAAAAAAAATGTACGAACAAAAACAAACCGGAATAAGTACCCAATCATTGGTCAATCTGTTGGAAAGCGAAGATGAAAAGGCACGCATAAGAGCCCGAAAGTCGTTGGTGAACATTGGGAAACAGGCCGTTTCGCCCTTGTTGCTGGTGCTGGAGAATTCGAAAATACACAAAGCCCGATTGGAAGCTGCTAAAGCGCTCAACGAAATCAGTGATCTGAAATCGATATCTGTATTGGTTAAGGCGCTGGAAGACCCGGAGAGCGATGTGGCCTGGCTGGCAGCCAAAACTCTGGAGAAATTTAAAAAAGCAGCATGGCCTGTATTGTTGAATGCACTGGTCGACCATGGATCGAAATCAGTATTCCTGCAACATGGCGCCCATCATATCCTTCGCAAACAAAAGGTTGAAGGATACAACGATTTGCTCGATAAACTTCGGACAGCACTCGAAACGGGCTCTGTGCCTGAAAGTATTTCGCCGGCCGCATACCATATTCTGGAGCGAATGAAAAAGACAAGCGGAAAAACGAACCACCCCGAGTAATCGGGTTGAAGATATAAATTTGATGAAAACCACACAGTCACATAAAACACAATAGAAAAATGAAAAACTATGTGCACTATGTGTCTATGTGGTTAATTAATGGCTCTTGAACGAATAAATAAAACGATGAAGGTGGCTGATGTTTTTAAAAGGGTTTTAAAGACTTTCATCTGGATAGTCGGCGTCGGTGTGCTTCTTTTTACACTGATCTTCGTAATTATTCAAATACCTTCTGTCCAAACAAAGCTGGTTCGTTACGCCACCTCACTGGTTAGCGATAAAACGCATACCAAAGTTGAAATCAGTAAGGTCAGCATCTCATTCCCAAAATCGTTAGCTATCGAAGGACTTTACCTTGAAGACCTTAAAAAAGACACCTTGCTATTTGCTGGTAAAGCAAAGATAAACCTTGCACTTTACAGTTTATTATCCAGCAAAATCAGCATCAGTTCGCTTGCCCTTGAAAATGCTGTTGTTAAGCTGCACAGTACAAAATCAGATCCACTGTTCAATTACAATTTTTTGTTGACTGCATTCAGCGATACAACCAATCAGTCCGTTGCAGATTCGTCAGCACAATCAAAATGGACGTTTAGTTTGGGAGAGGTAAGCCTGAAAAACATCCGTTTTCAATACCACGATGAGTTTTCGGGAATGAATGTTTTTGCAAGCCTGAAAAATTCTCTGTTTACTGTAGATGGAATTGATCTGCAAAAATCGGTTTACCGAATTGATGAATTATCAGCAGACGGACTGATAACAACTATTTTGGTCAGCGCATCTACAAATACGCAGAAAAGCCAATCCGGAAGCGTTTCACCGAAGATATCAGCAAAAAATCTGGAACTCAATACTTCGACAATCAGTTATACCGATTCGGTAGGCTATCTGTCTGTCGCTTCTGATATCGACCGCTGCCGGCTGAAAGATGCCTATCTCGATTTGCAAATCGAGCTCTTGTCATCCAATGATTTGGAATTGTCGAAAAGCAAAATATCCTATCACACGTTTGAGCCTGAAGTTCCGTTAAACACAACAATTCCAACATCAGGAAACAACTGGAAAGTTACCGTAAACCGCATTGAAATGGAGGATAACATCTTCGCCTATAAAATCGGGAATAAGCCGGAACAGAAAGGTATATTTGATTCGGAAAATTTGATTTACAGCAAATTAAATCTTTCAGCCACTGACTTTCAGTATGAATCCGACCTTACAAAAGCTTCGGTCAAAAACTTCAGTGCTACCGATCAAAACAACTTTACAATCACCCATATTGAGGGCGATTTGAAAATGGACGAACACTCCATCACAACCAATAAACTGAAAGCTGTCACCCCCTACTCCACTGTTGACGCCGATTTTACCATACAATTTCCGTCGCTAACCACTTTGCTTGATTCGATGCAATTCAATACCCTGAGTTTAGACCTGCGAAACCTGAGCTTCAGGAATTCTGATCTGCTATACTTTAGTCCCGATCTGGTTGAGCAACCCTTCTTCAAAAATGGAATGAATGTCACTACCGCTTCAGGAATGGTGAATGGCTCGCTGAATAATCTCAGCGGGAAAAATTGGGCTCTTAAAACGGGTGCCAATACAACTGTAAAAACTGATTTCACAATTAAAGGCTTGCCAAAATACGAAACCGCATTTTTTGACTTTCCCAACCTGACAGTTATTTCAGGACAAAAAGATTTGCTCATGATGGCTGGTCCTTACATTCCGGAAAACATAGAACTTCCGGAAAACATCAATATGCTCATTTCATTCAAAGGAAAGATGAAGTCCTTCGAATCAACTGCGAGTATGGTCAGCAGTTTTGGCGATGCCAATTTGATTGCATCGGTTGATCAGGCTGAAAATTTCAGTGGTAAAGTTAACACGAGCAGCTTCGATTTGGGCAAGCTTATGAAAGACACCATTTTTTATGGCCCGGTTTCGTTAACCGCCGAAGCCGAAGGAACAGGACTGGACATAAACACCATACAGGCTAGAATAAAAGCAGATGTACAGGAAATTTACCTGAATAAATACACCTACCACAAACTGAACATGGAGGGTACTGTTTCGGGCAAACAATTCGAGGGGAAAATAAACATGAACGATGAAAATGCTGTATTCAATTTCGACGGATTGGTGAACCTAAATCCCAATCAGGAACGCTACAAATTTAAACTGAATGTTTTGGGCGCTGACCTGAAAAAATTGAAACTGACTGAAAACGACATTCAGCTAAGTTTCGTTACATCGGCCGATTTAAAAGGCGGATCGGTTGACAAAATGAACGGAACTGCCGGTATCACGCAGATTGTGGTTGCCCGCGACGGAAAGAAATACATCCTCGATTCGTTTTTAACCGCATCGGTGAACGAACCCAACAAAAGCGAAGTGAATGTGAACAGTGCGCTGATCGACATTAAATATTCGGGAACCATCTCACCAATTGCATTACCCAGCCTGCTTAATCAGTTTATAAACAACTATTTTCCGATCTCCGATACGATTCCTCAAGTAAAAAAGAGCGAGCAATCCAGATTTAATTTTGAGATACAGTTTCACAATCACCCGATTTTGTCGAAAGTACTTTTACCGGAATTGAAAGAATTCGAGCCCGGAATAATTACCGGAAGTTTCGACAGCGAAAAAAACGACCTGAAGCTAAACGCTTCCATGAAAAAGATTGTCTACGGAACGACTGAAATTAAGGACTTTGCCATCGATCTGAATTCAGACAACAATGCGTTGAACTACAAAATTTCGAGCACGGCCATATCCAATTCACAAGTTCGGTTCGACAATTTTTCGCTGAGCGGGAAACTGGCTGACAACAACCTATTTGCAAGCATTTCATCAACCGAAGGCAAAAAAAAGGAACTGCTGATTCAATCGCAGATTACCAAAAATAACGGGAACTACAGGCTGACACTTGACCCGAAAGAACTTTACCTGGTGAACGACAAATGGAACATTGCTGCTGATAATTTCATTGAATTCGGAAAGCAGGGATTCCGGATACACAATTTTTCTTTTGATCATGCCGAAAGTCATATCCTGATCGAATCGATTCATGACCGGTTCAACGACGACCTTAACATTGCCATTGCCAACTTCAAACTCGACGATATTTCGCGGATTATTGAAAAAGATACTTCGATGGTCAAGGGAACAATTGATGGAAATGTATTGCTCAAGCGGGTGGCCAATTCGTTTGGTCTAATCTCGGATATTAAAGTGAGCAACCTGATTGTCAAAGAAGTTCCGATCGGAAACTTAAGCATAAATGCCGTCCGTTCAGAAACAAAGAAATTTGATCTGGATGTAAAACTAGCCGGTCAGGATAATAATTTAAGTGCTATCGGCTATTTTATTCCCAATGAAAAGGGGAATTCGATCAATATAAAAACAGATATAAAGTCGCTTTCGATGAAAACAGTCGAAGCGTTTTCGATGGGGCAAATAAGTGAAGCAGCCGGAACGCTGACCGGGAACTTTTTAGCTGAAGGTACGACCGATGCCCCAGAATTGACTGGAGAGCTTGTTTTCAGTAATGCATTTTTGAAACCATCGTTCCTGAATAACCGGTTGGGAATAAAGAACGAAACAGTCCAGCTAAGAAAAGATGGACTTTATTTCGACACATTTACGATGCTGGATAAAGATCAGCACACTGCAATTATTGATGGTTCGGTGCTGATGAATAAGTTCTCCGATTTTGTATTTGCATTGCAAATCAACACCAAAGACTTTCTATTATTCAATACCACATCGGGAAATAACAAAGAATTCTTTGGCCGTATGGTTGTTGATAGCAAGGTGGATATCAGTGGACCGATGAGCCTTCCGATTGTAAATGCGAAGGTAAAAATGAAAAAGGGCTCGAATTTTACCTTCTCTGTTCCTGAAGACGAACTGAACACCGATAAAGGCGAAAACGTGGTTGAATTTGTAGATTCATTAAAATTCCATCCGATTTTAACCAGAGGCGACAAAAAAGCAGGACAAACAAAAGGCATAACCGGTTACGATATTTCGTCGATTATTGAAATCGACAAAGAAGCCACACTACGCCTGTTGATGGACCCAGCTTCAACCGATTCACTGGTGGTAAAAGGCGAAGCGGCCTTAAGTTTCACGATGGACCAAAGTGGGAAAATGAGCCTGACTGGCGCGTATAACTTGAACGAAGGAAGCTATCTGGTATCGCTGGAATCTATCATCAAAAAGAAATTCGACATTGCTGCCGGTAGTACAATTATTTGGAACGGCGACCCTCTGGATGCGGACATTTCAATCAATGCAACATACACAGTACGGGCTTCACCCTACGATTTGGTAGCCGATCAGATTTCAGGCTTAAGTGATGTGGACAAAGGCGGATACAAACAACGCTATCCATTTTTAGTAATGCTGAAATTGCGGGGAGAGATTTTACGTCCCGAGATAAGTTTCGAGATACAATTATCACCTGAAGATAAAGGAATTCTGGGGGGTGCAGTAAATCAAAAGCTAAGCATGCTCAACGATGATGAATCGGCCTTGAACAAACAGGTTTTTGCCCTATTGGTCATGGGCCGTTTCGTGCAGGAAAATCCCTTTCAAACCGAAACAGCCAGGGGAACTTCAGGCATAATACGATCAACAGTTGGCAAATTTTTATCGTCGCAATTGAATCAGCTGAGTTCGAAAGTATTGCCCGGAGTGGAATTAAATTTTGATATTCAGTCGTACGACGATTATCAGACCGGAACTGCAAAAGGGCGAACGGAGGTAGAAATTGGCGTCAAAAAACAGCTTTTCAACGAGCGATTATCGGTAGAACTCGGCGGTTCGGTTGATGTTGAAGGCGATCAGGCCAAACAAAACTCGGCCAGCGATATCACGAGCGATGTAACCATTGAGTACAAGCTGAATAAAGATGGCTCATTCAGGATGAAAGGATTCAGGCATAATCAATACGAAGGCGCCATTGAAGGCCAGCTGGTTGAAACCGGTGTTGGTGTGGTTTATGTGCGCGACTTCAACAATTGGAAAAGGTTTTTCAAACCGTATAAAAGGAAAGAAAAGTCAGTGATTGCCCCAGTCAGGAAATAGTAAAATGCAATTGCATCAATTATTTCAAACCGGAGGTTATTCAGAATCAAGTCCTTTGGACTTTTAGTTAATGCAAATCCTGAAAGGATTTAATTTGAATAACCGCGGGTGCAACCCGTGCACAATGAAATGAAAGCAAAAGAACCCCGAAGCGGGTTCAACAAAAATATTTCAGGCTTTTAGCAGCTTTAATTATGAAACACTTAATATACATATTCCTGACTTTGGCTAGCCTTCTGTTTGCAGCTTGCAGCGGTACGCGGCATTTACCTGCAGGTGAAAAGCTTTATACCGGTGCAGAAATCAGATTGGAAACGGCAGAAAAGCTAAACAAACGAATGATTAAAGCGACAGCATCAGGTGCGGTTCGACCAACTCCGAATAAAAGCTATTTTGGCTTTCGTCCAAAATTATCGATGTACACTACTGCAAAAGAAGAGCCTAAAACGAAATTGGGCAGGTGGCTGAAGAAAACTGGTGAGCCACCCGTATTAATGAGCAGTATAAAGCCCGGTGTAACATCCGAAATAATTGATGCCAAACTCTTTAATATCGGCATTTTCAAATCCTTTACAGAATCGAAAACCATTGAAAAAAAACGCTCAGCCAAAGTAATTTACACGAGTCATGTACACAAACCATACCTCGTAAAAGAGCTTACTTACAACATTTCTGATGATAGTATTCGTCGGTTGATCCTTGAAGAAAAGGATGAATCGCTGGTTAAACCGGGAGACGATTACAAGCTCGAAGTATTGAAAAATGAACGGATGCGTATCGATATTTTCTTGAAGAACAAAGGATATTTTTATTTCAATCCTGATTATTTGCTTTTTAAAGCCGATACCTCCAACATAAATCACGATGTGGCGTTCAAATTGACTTTAAAAGACAGTCTTCCGAAAAATGCATTAACCGTTTACCGAATCAACAAGGTAAATATTAACCAGAACTATTCGCTGAACGAAAGACGTTCACAAAATGCACAAGACACCATAATGCTTCAGAATATGTCATTTTACGGCAACCCCGAACGAATGGCCATCAAGCCTGAAGTATTGGCAAGGTCAATTTATTTGCGGAAGCACGATATCTTCTCACGACAAAATCACATTATTACCCTCAATCGATTGATGTCGATGGGTAATTACAAGTTGGTGCAAGTAAATTTTGTTGAAAACAATGATTCCGGACCCGGACTGCTGGATGTGAATATTCTGATGACTCCCATGCCAAAACATACTTTCAGGGCCGAAATTGACATGGTTTCAAAATCGAACAACTACACCGGACCGCGAATGAATTTAAATATTCTGAACCGAAATACCTTTGGCGGCGCCGAATTACTCAATCTTAATCTGGCCGGTTCGTTCGAAGCACAGTTGGCTGGCAAAGGCGAAAACCTGTATTCCTATTCGTATAATCCACAGCTCGAACTTACATTTCCACGCTTCATGGTTCCGTTTCACATCAACCGGACGAATAGCATCTATTTACCGAAGACACGCTTAATCCTTTCGTACAATTACCTGAAAAGGGTTAATTATTTCGACATGAGAACATTTCGATTTGAATATGGATTTAAGTGGAAGGAAAACATCAGGAAAGAGCACGAGCTGAATCCGATAGCCATCAGTTACACTTCGGTCGGCAACAAATCAACTTTATTTACCGACTTGCTCGAAGCCAATCCTTTTCTGAAAAAAAGCTATGAAGAGCAGTTTATTGCCGGAGGGAACTATTCCTACACCTACAGCGAACAAATGCTTACCGGCAAAAAACTTCAATCGTATTTTCACATCAATACCGAGCTTGCCGGAAATGTGCTTTCATTGGCAAAAGCTATTGATGGTACTAAAATATCGTCAGCAGATCCGGGTAAAGTTGTTGGTTCAATCTATTCGCAATTCGCCAAATTGAGTGTCGATGGCCGTTCGTATTACAATTTGAAGAATAAAAATAAACTGGCAGTGCGGGTTTTCGCCGGAGTGGCCAAACCTTATGGAAATTCATCTACAATGCCCTATACCAAACAGTTTTTCGCTGGTGGACCAAACAGTATCCGCGCTTTCCAGATTAATTCGGTTGGTCCGGGTACCTTTTTTCAGGATACAGGCAAAAGAGGTTTTTTGCAACTGGGTGGCGATGTAAAACTGGAAACGAATGTAGAATACCGCTTTAACATTTACAGCTATTTTAAAGGCGCATTGTTTGTTGACGCCGGCAATGTTTGGCTGCTGAAATCGAACCCAGCCAATACCGGAAGCCCGTTTATGTTTTCCAAATTTATGAATGAGATGGCGGTTGGCACAGGCTTCGGGTTGCGGGTTGATGTTTCCTTTTTTATTCTGCGGTTCGATTTGGCCATGCCACTGCGTAAACCCTGGCTTGAAGAGAATAGCCGCTGGGTAACCAATCAAATTAACTTCGGAAGTTCGACCTGGAGAAATGATAATTTGGTTTTGAATGTGGCCATTGGGTATCCGTTCTAAAAATCGAACCTGTGAATCATGTAACTCTTTCCTGAAATTGTGTAAGACTTTTTGCAAGTGAAAAGGCCATTTTGGGTTAAAATTCAAAAGCCAATAATCAAAATCATGGAAAACATTTTAGCGTATGTATTGACCGTATTTACGGCATTTTTTGCGATCATGAACCCTATAACCAATGTCCCCATTTTCATCAAGTTAACTGAAGGACAGGAGCAAAAGAAAAAGCGGGAGATTGCCACAACAGCCTGCCTGGTTGCCTTTGCTATTATTGTCGCATTTATTTTAATAGGTAAATATATCTTTCAGATTTTCGGTTTAACCATTCCGGCTTTTAAAATATTTGGAGGAATTTTGGTTTTCTACATCGGTTTTGGAATGCTCCAGACGAAAAAAAAAGGAGGACATCTGCTAAAAGAAACCGTTTACGATGATGGCGTTACCATATCACCTTTAGCCATACCCATTATGGCTGGACCCGGAACCATTGTAACAGCAATGAATTTTGTTGTAAATGCAAACTTTTTTCATCTGCTTATAACCATTACGATACTTGCCTTACTTGTATTTGTAAGTTATCTGGCCTTCATCAACAGCAATCGGATTGTAAACCTTTTAGGAGCAAAAAACGTCGTAATCATCGAAAAAATTATGGGAATTATCCTCGGTGTTTTTGGTGTCAATATGCTGATTGAAGGAATTAAACTGGCCTTTAATGTTTAACTTAGACTTCAGGATTAAACCTGTGAATCATGTAACTTTTTGCTGAAATTGCGCAAAATTTCCAGGGATTAATGGGCTTCATCTTTGTTTAAATAGCAAGTAAATTTAATTCTCTTATACAGATTCAAATGAAGAAAACTTTTGGAATACTCATCATATTTATCGCCAGTTTTTTTGTGGCAGGCAGCTTTGCACAAAAGCCAGTAAAAAAAATAGATACCATGGTAAAGACCGACTCGCTGGTACAGAAATTTTATGCCATTAATCACGAGCCACTGTATTGGTTGTCGACAAGAAAAGACATCAAAAGAGCTAACGAATGGCTTACGGCTATTGAGATAGCAAAAGATTCGGGTCTTGTTTCCAGAAAACTTATGACGGGGCAAATTCGTACGGCGATGCTTCCAAAAAACATGAGGGACAAGGCTTTAAAAGCAAACACCGACAAGCAGATTACAGGTGTGGTTTTAAATTTCATTAAAGAGTTGCAGGAAGTAAAAATTCACTTTGATTATGATGAAGTTAGCGCTTCCCGACCTGATTCCGTTTACATTTATCAACTGATGAATTCAAAAGACAAAGGCCCGGTATCTCAAATCGTTTCGAAACTCGATTGCCAGAATCCGGATTACCAGGTTCTGAAGAAATTTATGAGGGATTCCATTACCGATAAGAACTCATTGAAATATAAATCAGTACTTCAATCCCTAAATTATTTGAAGTATCTGTCATTGTATGGTCGATCGGAATACATTGTGGCAAATATTCCTGAAACTGAAGTAAGGTATTACCAAAATGGCAAGTTGAAATTAAAAATGAAATCGGTAGTTGGCAAAAAGAAAAACCCAACTCCGACCATTGCTTCTCATATCACAAATATCGTAATCTTCCCATTCTGGAATGTACCTTTTTCTGTAGCATCAAAAGAACTACTGCCAAAAATACAGAAAGACGAAAGCTATCTGGAACGAAATAATTTTGAGGTAGTTGATGCAAAGGGAAACGTGATTGACGATTCGGATCTAAACTGGGACAGCTATACAGAAAAGAACTTTCCATATTTCTTTCGCGAGTCAACCGGCCCCAACAATTCGCTCGGCGTATTAAAGTTTAATCTGGGAAATCCATTCAGCATCTATTTGCACGACACCAACTCGAAAAGTGGCTTTGCTAAGGAATCCCGGTTTTTAAGTCATGGTTGCGTTCGTTTGGAAAAGCCTATTGAATTGGCTGATTTATTGACACGGGGAAAGGTGAATGTGTGGGAATTAAAAACCGGGCAGAAAGATACCGAATCAAAAATCCTCAAATTGGATCAGAAAATTCCGGTTTTTATAATTTACATGCCAGTAGTTGTTGAGGGCGAGAAAGTTATTTTCCTGAAAGATGTGTACGGGTTAATTCAGTAGCGATGAGCTGCAAATATACTTGTTGTCTGGATTGTAAATAAACAAGCAGGTTCCTCCTTTTATTTTTTCGATAATCGGCTTATTCATTTCAGGTGGAAGAGCCGGACAACCAAAGCTTCTACCCAACTGTCCATGCTTTTTAATAAAATTTTCGGTAGCATAATCAGCTGCATGAATAATGATTGCTCGTTTAATAGCATGATCGTTAAAACCCTTTTCAACACCATTAATCAAAAGTGCAAATCCGGTGTGCGAACCAACAATAGGATTTTCGGTAATATAAAAACCCAGACTACTTTTTAATGAGCCTTCTTTATTCGAAAACGATTTGGCGTACTCTTCGCCCGTGTTGCGACCATGTGCCACGTAGGTATTAAACAGGAGTTTTCGATCTTTCAAATCAATAACATACAGGCGTTTTCTGGTGCTCGATTGAGAGTAATCTGCAATGGTAACTATACTCGAATTATTCAATTTCCCTTCGGCATCAAGCTTCTTTAAACCTTTGACTGCCAGATCAAATATACCTCTTGCCAATCCGGTATTGCCTAAGTTTATATCTGAATAAATGTCTTCATTCAATGCGCCTGCTGAACTAACTTCAGTGACACGGGCATTGTTTACTGCGGGTATCAGGAGGAAAAACAGATAGAATATTATTTTTCTCATCCGGGTAAAGGTACTCTAATATTCAAGAAGCACAAATCAGGCAATTTTTGGATTAAGCCTATTAAAACTATTTTAATTAAAATATTGAAAATAAATGAATTATCCGATATATAAGTGTATCTTGCACGAATATTTATTTTCATAAAAATTATCATGAATAAAGGAACAGTAAAATTTTTCAACGAATCTAAAGGATTTGGATTTATTAAAGACAGTGGATCAGACAAAGAGTACTTTGTACACGTATCTGGTTTAAACGACCAAGTCAGAGAAAATGACGAAGTAACTTTTGACCTTCAAGAAGG
>JAFLKN010000041.1 GCA_019163175.1 Prolixibacteraceae bacterium
TTACCCAAACCTGATGAAGTTTTCCGGCAGGATATTCAAGCTCACGTGAATTTTTCACTTTAGCATCTACAAAATCTTTTTCGTTGTACGCTGCAATAAAAAGTGTTACCTCAGGTTCAAAATCAGAATTCGCAGGGAATTGCTTCTTGGAACTAAAAATCTGCTTCATTTTGACCAGAATAAAAAGCAAAATTCCATAGCCCACATAGGCATAAAAAATGATGAAAAGTAATATCCAGAAGATGATTTGAATGATATCCATGACTCAAAATTTTGGTGAAGTAAGATACATATTATTTTAATTTCAGTGAAGTTTATTCAAAGAATCTGATTAAATTGCTGTGCTTTAATCAATAAAAATTACACAATGGAAAAAGATTCTTCAATTGCAATAATTGTTGCGTGTGACGATCACTATGTAGTCCTACTGGCCGCCTTATTAAAATCAATCGAGTATCACCACAAAACCAGCGAAAACATTGTCGTTTTTATTGTTGAAGATGGAATTTCATCCAAAAATCAAAAAAAGCTAACCGCTTCATTAAATGCTGAAAAGATACAATTGATCTGGATATCAATGGATGAAGCCATTCCGGAAGATATGCACATTCCGTTTGACCGTAGTTCGTACCCAAAAAATATCCATACCCGAATTTTTATCCCACATTTCATTCCTGAACGTTTTGATAAGATCATTTACCTCGATGTGGATATGATTCTGATGCGAGATATTTCTGATTTATGGAATGTCGATCTGGGCGAAAATATGCTCGCAGCAGTTATGGATCCGCGGTTACAGGTTTTCAGTAATTCATGGGGAGGAATTTTGAATTACAAAGAGTTAGGTTTTGCTCCTGATACCAAGTATTTTAATACCGGTATTTTGGTCATCAACAACAAAAAATGGCGGGAAGAAAACAGCGCATCAACCGTGGTGAAATGCATTGCAGACAATGAGAAATTTGCCAATTATCCCGATCAGTATGGAATTAATATTGTAATGGCTAATCGTTGGGTAGTATTGGATCCACGTTGGAATTGGTTTGCTGACACCGCTTGTGAAGATCCATTCCTGATCCATTTTGTTGGAAGGAAACCAATGTATCAGACCTACGATAATCGTGAAGAATTCAAAAAGATATTCTTTGAACACCTGAACAGAACCAAATGGAACAACTTCAAACCGATTGGTGAATCGAAACGGTACATCAAGAAGATCAGCAATATTCTGAAGAAAATTCCCGATTTTCTTCGCCAAAAAAGCTAAAGTTTAATTGAGTTGTAAAAAGTTAGCGATCCGACTAAAAATATTCTTTTTGTACATCTGGTGATATACCAGGAAGCCGACCAAGGGATTCACTGCAGGAGCAATCTGAAGAGTTTTTCGTAAGCGGGTCGTATATGCATTGTTTTCCCGAATGAGCTTTTCCTGAGCCTTGTATTTGCCAATTATCAGGCTTTTCACCTCTGTTGATTTATTTATAGCCTTATAATTTCGGTAATAGAAGTTCAAAAGCCAAAGCGCGTATTTTTTTTGAGCAAGTGCGTAAAATGCGTCCAGCTTGTTTTCTTTGAAGAATGCAATCCGTTCTTCCATGGCTTCAGCATAATCAAGCTTTTTAACACTAAAACTGCTCCGGATAATGCTGTTTGGTGATTGAAAATAATAATAGTATTTCCGGTCGATCAGGGCTATTTTTTTTGATCGGTAAAAAAGTTTGTAGGTTGTGAATTCATCTTCATGAATCTTCGATTTTGGAAACCTTAAATCCTTGAAAAGCTCTTTCTTGTAGAGTTTATTCCAAGCTACAATAAAGTCTACGCAATATGGAGTATAGATGTATTCCAAAGCTTCCAGATTGGAGACTATTCTTAAATTTTCAGGTTCGTTCGATGGAATTTTCTCATCGCCGGTTACCCGAATAAAACTGCATTGAGCAATATCAGCATTGTTCTTTTTAATCTGGTCGAGCAGATCTTTATACATGTCCGGATGAATAAAGTCATCGCTATCGACGAATCCAATCAACTCACCTTTTGCTATTTCGAGTCCGGCATTTCGTGCATCCGACAAACCTCCGTTTGGTTTATGAATGACTTTTATTCGCGAATCGGTTTTGGCCAAATCGTCACAAATCTGTCCGCAATTATCAGGCGAACCATCATCAACCAAAATGATTTCCAGATTTTGATAGGTTTGACTGAGTATCGAATCAACACATCTTTTGAGGTAAGGTTCGACCTTATAAATTGGGACGATAACGCTGATTAATACCGCTGATTCTTCCATTGCTTGACCGGTTAAATGAATAGACTGATTCATTTCGAGATTTTTGTTTCGTAAAAATAGTTGATGCGTTTTCTCCACCAGATGAAATAACCTGCAATTCGGTAACCCAGCGGAGTTGTGTTTTTCATTCTTAGCCAGTTTTCAGGAATCAGATCTTTGGTGCTTTTATTGCGGAATGCAATTCCAAACCAGGGCTCGGGGCTGATCACTATTTTCTTCGGATTTTTATTGAGCCATGCGCCCCACCAGCTGAATGAGCTGTTGCTGATAATGTTGTTGGTGCAGCAGGATTGTAAATACATATCTACAATTGCCGATTCTCCTTCGCTGAAGAAAAAGTTGGCACCTCTAAATTTCTTTTTACACCACTGAATATCGTCGCTGGTAATCAGGAACTTTTTGTTCTTCCCAATGTGGTTAATCGCACTTTTAAAATAATTGTACGAACAGACGGCATAGTTGTCGGATGAAGCCAGATAATCACCTCGGCGGACATGAATACTAGTGATTTCGTCGTTGAACAAGTGTCCATATTTATTCTGAATATACTCTGAAGTTTTCGGATCTATCTCAAATAGATTCTGCACTACCTCCGGATTAAAATACTTTTCGCTTTGGTAAAACCCTTCCAGCATAATATTTTCAGCATAGACAATTGGGTTAAACGAAAACTCCTTCTCTTTATGCGAAATCAGGTTTTCGGGTATGTCCTGAGTAATGGTTACTTTCCGTAGAATATTGTTTTCAAATTGTTTCAAATATTGGCTTAACCATTTCTCATCGGGCGTGTAATAATTTCCGGCAATAACCTGGAAACTGCAATTATTTTCCTGCGCCAGACTTGCAGCTGCAGCGATCTGAAATAAATTATTTCCTATTCGACCATCTAATAATACATAAACCATATCAGTGTCTTTTTTTGAAAGTGCAATTTTTAGTTCTTCTTGATTTTACTAAAAACAAATTGTTTGATATTCAGCCGTTTGTCTAATTCGAACAATGAATATCCAAGCATGATCAGAAATAGTATTCCACCTGTAAAATAGGCATACGGGAACCCAAGCTTGTAAGCTAAGGTGAATGCAATGATGCAAAGAGCTAGTTCGATACTCAGTATTTTTCTAAACTCAAAGCCTAATGTAATTTTATATTTATAGAAACACAACCAACTGACGAAGAAGAATATAATGATGTTTCCAATGGTGTAAGAGATTCCAAGTCCCTCAAGTCCTCCCAGATAATATCCGGTAATGTTAGAAACTAAAATAACGATACTGCTAATGAGTTCTTTCCAGAAGTAGAGTTTCGAATCGCCTTTTGCCATAAAAATGAAACCCATGCACCATGCGCCTGCGCTAAAGAGCACTCCGAAAATTACCCACTGAATGTACGCAACGACCGGTAGAAAATCTTTGGTGTATAAAATGTGAATGACAAAAGGTGTGGTGGAAAGTAATATAATCAAAATAGGCCCCAAAATCAGCAGGGCTAGTTCGGCCTGCTGATTCAGCACATCTTTTATTTTTTTCAGGTCGTCGCTAACTTTCGATAGTCGGGGAAAGTAATCGGTGACCATTGCGGTAAATACAAGGCCCACATATTTATTGGTTATATTCCATCCGGCCTGAAAAAGTCCAACATCGGCAACTCCACCAGTTCTGCTAATAAATGCGTTAACCAAATAGGAGGCAAACATATTGGTAAAACCGCTCATAGTCATCAGGATACCCATTTTTGCCATGTCTTTTCCTTCAGCGAAGGATTCCATTAATGTCACTTTAATCTTTTCCAATTTAATTTTTCTTGAAAAAAACCAGGACAATACAAGTGCTATTACAGATGATACGATCAACGTCGGAACAATACCTTTTTCACCGAAAAAGTAATAGAGCGGAAGCGAAATAACCAGACCAATAGCAGAACCCCACATGCTTGCCTTGGCCATCGGCTTTAATTTCTGCAAACCATGCAACAATGAAATTTGCCCGGAGCTTATTGCTCCCAAAAATAGTGTTCCAGAAAGCCAAATAAAAGCCAGGGTATAGTCGCTGTTACCGAATGTCCACCTACTTAGCCATGGAGATAAAACAATCATGGTAACTGTGCCCAAAAGACCGGTAAACCATATAAGTTTTCGAAAAACTGTTATTGTGCGCGAAACTTTGTAATGGTCGCCGGTTCCACTGGCTGCCGAAATATCGCGAACAGCACTGACGTTGATACCCATTTGAGTTAGTGATCCAATCAAAGTAGATATGGATTGAAGCAGACTTAAAATCCCAACCCCCGCAGTACCCAGAAATACAGCAACAAACTTGGCTCGGATAACCGAAATTAAAATATTAAAGACCTGTACGCCGCCAAAAAGCGAAGTGGCCTTAAACATCTGCCGATATGATGATTTGTGTTCAGTCACAATTGTTTAAGTTTTTGTATGCGGTTTTCTCGATATGTATTGGTTCATTTATTTTATTCGTTCCCAGTCACCGGTTTCCGGGTTGTACTGTTTAATAATCTTTGCAGGATTTCCGGCCGCAATCGAAAATGGAGCCACATTCTTTGTAACCACCGAACCTGCTGCAATTATACTGTGTTTCCCGATGGTTATACCTGCCACGATTGTTGCATTAGCCCCCACCCAAACTTCATCTTCAATGACAATCTCAGACGCCGTTACTGGTTGATCTTTTATTGGGATATTGACGTTTTGGTAACCATGATTTAAACCTGACAAAACCACATTTTGTGCAAAGATTACATCGTTCCCTATTCTGACAGGACCAATAACTGTATTGCCCATACCAATTCTGCAATTGTTGCCCATCAAAACATCTCCAACTCCATTGTTTATGGTTACAAAATCTTCAATGGTACAACTTGATCCTGTTGAGAATTTATTCCAAGGAAAAACATCAATCCGGGTGCGACGCCTGATAACAGTTCCTTTCCCTTTTTTGTGAATAAAAGGATTGACGAAATGCCTGATCCAGAAACGAGGACGCGGATTCCGTTTCGAAGTAATCATCCAAAGTGCCAATTCCTTGATTTTCGGATTTGATTTGAGTTTTTCTTTTATCGACATTTTCGCTACTGGTTTTTATTGAAATAGATGCTCACTCTTTTTAACTCCTTCACAATTCTGGAAGTAATTGCCTTAAAAAATGAACCGCTTTTGTCAACCGAACGTGTGACTGTCCAGGCCATTGCTTTGAGCTTGGTAACGCGTTTTAGCTTTCCGATTTTCGTCAGGGCATAAGCCATTTGACCATCTTCCATGCGCGAATCGCTTTTGATGAATCCGATCTTCAAAGCTTCCTCGCGCGGGAAGCAAAAATTGACGCCGCCAACAGCCAATTCCGGACGGTTGATTGTCCGAAGTGAATGGACAATGTCGCGGAAGAATTCGTAAAAAGCAAATCTCAGGCGCGAATCACCCTTGTTGGGTACAAATGAATACGTTCCGTAGGTTGCAAAACCTTTACCCGAAAGAATTGGCTTGAGCATGGTATCGATCCAGGTTGGCGGATAAATGGTATCGGCATCGCCCGTGATGATATATTTTCCATGCGAATTTTCCATAGCAGCCTGCCGGGCAAAGCCATAACCCTGTTTCAGTTCAAAGACCGGAGTAATGCCACATTTGCGCATGATCTCCGAAGTCTTATCCTTCGAATTATTATCAACGTAAACATATTCAATCAGATGAGCACTTTTCATGGCACTCAGCGATGATAGATTACGAAGGATGTTTTGTTCTTCGTTCCAAGCAATTATGTTCACAGAAATCAGTGGTATGTCTGTTTTCTGTCTTTCGAAACCAGCTTTAATCCGTTCGAAAATTTCTTCAGGAATTTCCTCCATTTTCTTGTATTCAAAACTGTGAATTTTGATGTTGGCTGGTACAATTGGACGAAGCATAGGTTTTATTTTTGATGTTTATTTCTTTACTTTTTCGGATGATTTCATAGCTATAAAAGAAGAAACTTCTTTGGAAAACAGTTCTGCTCTTGCTTTCCACGAGTTTGAGCGCGCAAATTCGATTCGTTGTTTTATCTTTTCTGAATTATCGCTTTTCAGCACCTCAATCAGCGAATTCAGGAATTCTTCTTTGCTTGAAGCAAAAGCAACGTGTTCCGAAAATTCAGGCAGATCGGCAAATCTGGTAATAACCACAGGCACCCCAACTGCCAGGTATTCATTGATTTTAAGCGGATAAACATTTTTATTGATTTCAGTACAGAGGTATGGAATGATTCCCACATCGCACTGATTCAGCCGTTCCGGAACTTCATTGGGTTTCACCGGTGGCAAAAACCTGACGTTTGAAAACAGTTCAAGCACACTTTTCACGGCTGTATTCCTGACATCTCCGATAAACTCGAATTCGCAATCGGGTAAATTACGAACCGAAAATTCAACGGTTTCAATATCAAATCGCTGGTCGATACTACCAATGTATCCGATTTTTCTCCGTTTCTCAGCAGGATTTACACTCGTTTTTGCTTTCTGGTTGAAAACTTCAAAATCGACTCCGTTTTTAACCGTGGCTACCTTCTGATTGTAAGATATTTTCTGTTCTTTCAGGTAGTCTGATGTGACTATTATTCCATCGGTTATCTTCGAATACCTTTGGTCGGCCTTCCATGATTTTATTCCGCGCCGGTCAGTCGGATAGCCGTCATAACAGTAGTAAATATTCACTTTTTCAGGCAGCTTTCCTGAAAGTGATTCACCAAAGATTGGACTGTAGGCAAATATGTTTATTGGGTTTTCCCATTTTAATCTTCGTAATGCTTTTTTAATTGATCGCTTGTAGATGAAGGTGTTAATTTGAAGAGCTAAGCTATAAAGCATCAAATTCTGAATCGAGTTCATCGGCAAAAGCGGAGGAATGACCCATTGATTCACTTGCGCTTTTTCAGTCGTATCTTTGACTGACAACCGATTTTTAAATCCCAGCATCCTGGCAACTGGTGCATTTTGCTTTCCTCTTAAGGTGGAAATAACATCTTTCCATGTGAATGGATATTCAACAAAAAGCACCTTATTTTTTATCGCCAGAAGCGACATAAGTTGCACAACCGACTTGGTGTACGGGCCTTCCCAGGTGGAATACGAAATACAAACGATATGTTCGTTTTCAAGCATACAATCTATTTTGCTGAAAATTCCTGATACAATTTCAAAACACTTTTGGCCATGTTTTCCCACGAGAACAAGCTGGCCCGAACCAATCCTTTTTGACTCAATTCCTGATACAATTTCGGATTGTCCAGAATCTGGTTTATCGCACTGGTAATTTCTTCGGGTTTAAACGGATCGACAATAAACGCTGCATCAGCAGCAATTTCGGGCATCGACGAAGTATTTGACGTGATTACCGGTATGCCACAAGCCATTCCTTCCAAAATCGGGATTCCAAAACTTTCCCGTAAAGAAGGATATAAAAACAGGGTGCTTAAATTTATAATTCCCGGCAAATCAGTATTGATAATGTAACCGGTTAGGTGAATATGCTCACGAATTTCGGGGCAACCCAGCTCTTTGAGTAATGCCATCAGCGCATTTTCATCGTAATCGGGCATAACCAGTTTGTAATCATTCGCAGAGGTTTTCCTGAAATCGGCGTAGGCTTTCAAAACTCCGCGGGTATTTTTTTTAGGATCGGTATTCCCCAGAAAAAACATAAATTTTTCAGGCAAATGATACTTTTCACTTATTCGTTTTAATTCGGTTTGATCAGTGATCGGCTTAAAATGCCGGCCAACTCCGTTGTAAACTGTGTGCAATTTGGTGCTGTCCAATCCAAAAAAGCGACTAATCCGGTCGCGTTCAAAATCAGAAACCGTAATCACCGTTTTACTTTTCCGAACCACCGGCGGAATATTCCAGCGACGGTATATATTCCCAAGTTTTTGGTACCAGGTGCCATCTTTCTTTAGCAAACTGATGCTTTCCATGTATATGATATCGTGCAAGGTGATCATCAACGGAATCGATGTATTTACCGGAGCTGTGTTGCTGGTACAATGCAGCAAATCGCACTGGTATTTTTTGGCAGCTTTAGGTAATGCTATTTGCTCCCAGGTTGGGTAAGGGCCGCCACCAAGTTCAACAATATGAAAATTGGGCGTTTCCTGAATGACTTGCCGGTCAACATCAGGCTTAACAAAGATGAAATATTCGTTTTTCGTATCAATTACCTGAAGGTTGCGAATCAACTCCAGAACCACCATGTCCATTCCATGTTTTTTCTTGCGAAATAGCCTTTGTGCCTCAATACCTATTCTCATTTTAAATCTTCCTCCAAATGTGAATTAAAAAACTAAATCAAATCGCTTAACGATTGTATATTCTTTTTGCCGGTTATGAAAATATCCCACCAAACAACAAGAGTCAGGAGATTTATAATTTGATTCGCCTGAACCTGTTTGTACCAAAACCAATATCCGGGCGATTCAGCTATCTTTTCGTATTGCTGAAGGAAATGGTGAATCTTTTCCTTCCTGAACATGACTTTTACAGCCTCCGATTTTTCGATCACTTCAAAGATTACTTTCCGCTGTTCGCCATTTCTCAGAAATATGGGTAGCGGAGCAAACCCTCCTTGTTTTTTGCGATCGGTAATCTCGGTTGGAAGTTTAGGTTTTAAATACCTTTTATGAAGGAATTTTGACTTCCCTTTTCCTTGTGACAATTCATCCAAAGTTCCGTTAAACTTATAGTCCACAGGAAGTTGCTTCAGGAACTGATACAATTCGGTACTCATGTAAGGAAACGAAATCGTATTCGAAAATAAATCAGCCATTTTCGAGGCTTTAAACAAAATAACCTCGTTAATAACTTGCTTAATATCAACAAAATAATTTCGACATCTGTAGAAATCATCAAAGTCAGAATAACTTTTTGGACTGCTTTGCAAGTACTTGTATTCTGGAACTTTATAACCCATACTATTTAGCTTATTCAAACGGCTTTTAGTAAAACCGAAGGTGTCGCTTTGTTGTATATGAAGAATTTTTCGATTGTGAAATTCGGACCTGAAAAAGATGTTGTCCTTTTCGAAAAGACTGTTATTTCCAGCTATGTCAAACCATTTCTGGAAAAGCTGAGTTCCGTTGTTCTTAAATTTCCAATGCAAGGCCAGTTCTTTTCCTGAAGTGCCAAAATGCTGATCATTCCCATCACCGCCAAGAATGACCTTGGGCAGTTCGTTGCTGTTCTTTACCAAACGCATGGCCGAATAATTTAGCATCAATCCACCTTCCTGAAAAGGATCTCCAAGAGCAGAAACAATTTGTGGCAAGTCCATTATTTCAGAGCCATCAATTTCATATTCAAAGTGTTTGCTTTGATATTTCTCGGAGAGTATCTTGGCTAAAGGCAATTCGGTCCAGGGATTATCTTTAAAGCCAATGGAATAGGAAACAACGTCGCCACTATAGAGGTCGCGCAGAGCCGAAATATTTCCACCAGAGTCATAACCACCGCTCAGCAGTAAACCAACTTTATCAGCATTTTTTATACGGTTAACTATTGCTTGTTTATGAAGTCTTTCATATTCCAGTGTGGCCTCATCGATGGTTAGTTTTAAAGTGCCAATCTGGCTGGTATAATCCATATAGTCAAAAAGGTCTGTTACAGACAATTTGTTATTTTCAAAGGTAAGCAGACTGCCACCCGGAAGTTTTTTCACTCCTTCGAGCGATGTTAAAGGCGATGGAATATAGCCGATGCTCAGAAAAGTGAAAAGAGATTCAAAGTCTGGTTTACATTGAAATCCAAGTAGCGAAATGAAATCGGTTAACTGTGATGTGAAAATATCGTTGGAGTAAAAAAATTGTTTCCCTGCACCATGCCGGTCCCTGAAAATAAAAACTTTCTGATTGTGAATGATAATCGCTAAAAAATCGCCATCGATGCTTTTTAAAGTGTCATTTCCATTTTTGATAAAATCCGGCAAAATAGTTTCGGGTTTTTCATTAAATACAACTCCATTCAGAAACAAATAAGAATGCTCGTTTTCGTATTTTGCAAATTGAGATAAACCTGTGAAATCTGCCGATAACAGTGACAGGAACCTTGATTGATACTGATTTGAACTTGCCATGTTTATTTATTAATAGTGGTTGAGGTATGTTTCGTGTGAATAAACTTTTTATTAGCTCCTTTAATTTTAAGTAAAGAACCAAACATAAGAATCATGCCTTTTGGCAAACTGGCCAAGGCGCCTAACGTTTTTAAATTGTAAAATGAACGTGGAATAGAAAACAGAAATGAGAAAATACACAAAACGATAACAGACACCCAAGCGATGCTGTAAGTTAAGCTGTTGTTAGATATGAAATTAATGACCAGAAATATAGTTCCTAAAATAAGTATTGCTCCGAGCAACAAGATTCGCGGAGGTTGAATAAACTGAATGGCTTTATCGAAATAATCGACATTCCCCTTTGTAATCAGGTCTTTCAATGAATTTAAAAAGTCTTGTCTGAAATAATGCAACTGAGCCGATAACCAGCGTCGGCGCTGATTACTGAAAACTTCGGCTTTTTGAACCTTTTCATCATATACATAAGCGTCATCAAGGTATTCAATTAGGAGTCCTGCTTTTAACATTTTGAGTTCAATTTCTTTATCAAAACCTCCAACTGCCTTGACTGTAGCCATCAATTCTTTAAAGAAACTGTATCCGAAAGCCATTCCTGAACCTATAATTGCAGAAGATAATCCAACTACACGATGTCCTTTTCTGAATATGTGGTTGTTAATTTCTTCACTTACCGAATCAAGTATAGCCAGTGATGTGTTCATGTTTTTAGCTGTACGGTGACCTTGCACAGCTATAATTCCCTTTTCAAAAGCTGCGTTAATCTTGGTCAGAAAATCATATGCCATAACATTGTCTGCATCCAGAACAACTGCAATATCATAAGCATGTTTGAGTTGTTCCATTGCTTTATTCAGGGCTTTTGATTTGGTGCTTTTTTCGAACACAACTTCAATAACTTTGACTGGTAATTCTCCAAGCTTTAGTATAGTTTCAGGTAGAAATGAATCGGCAATGATAACGACATCAAACAATTCAGAAGGATAGCTTTGAGAAAGGGCTTCTTTGGCGACTTCGATAATAACTTCATCTTCCTTATAGCCGGGAATTAAAACTGCAATTCTTCTGAATTTAACTTTTTCGGAATAGGCAGCTTGTTTATAAAACAGACCTGCAAACGAAAAAACAAAGATGTACAGGGTTGCTAACCCGAGTAAAATTAAAAACAGAAACTGAATAAAATTGATCAGCAAAATATAATCGAAGTCCATGAGTCAAAGATTAGTTGTTAGTTTAAAGTCGGATTTGAATGGATTTCTTTTGAAAACAGGTGCAAAAAATGCCATGTAACGGCTTTCGTATACGCTTTGAAATGTTCTATTTTCCCGGTTAAAAGAAAAACGGTTACATTTTTTGGGATTGCTATAAATGTTTGGAATAATGAAGCGATAAAAAATTCAAATCCTTTTACATTGCGCCGAAGATAAAGTAATCTGGCCCTGTTCATATAGTAAGTTTTAAATGGCGACAACTTTCCTATTGACATAGATTCTTTATGCAGAACAGTAGAATTATGGATGTACCACAATTGATATCCAGCCCGTTTAATGCTTGAACACCAGTCAAGCTCTTCGTAATAAAGAAAATAACATTCGGGCATTAAACCCACTTTTTTTATCACCGACATCGGAACCATCATTGCCGCTCCATGCACAAAATGAGTGAGCGTATCTGCATCAAACTGGCCTTTGTCAACAGCACCATAACCAAATCCATAACTGCGCATGGTATAATTATTAATCGGGGCCTGTCCTGAGAATTGAATGGTATCAGGCTGGTTAAAGAACTTTATTTTAGGACTTACAGCGCCAATTTCAGGATTTAATTCACATTTCTCGACCAGAGGTTCTAGGAAGCCCGGATCAACTTCAGTATCATTATTCAGAAACAATATATATTTTCCGGAAGCTTTTCGCACACAAAGATTATTTCCACCCGCAAACCCCAAATTATCAGGACTTTGAATGAAATTAATTTCTGGAAATGTTTCTTTTATAACGGATGGATTATCGCTTGGAGAGGCATTGTCAATGACAAATATTTCGATGTTCGGATAACTGATCATCCTAAGAGTTTCAAGTAACTTGCATGTTACAGCTGATTGATTGTAATTGATGGTTACTATTGAAACCAGTGGAAATGAGTGATTATCAGCTTTCATAGTCATTGTATTTGGTTTATTTTAGCCGATTCAATTGCTTTAGTTGTTTCTTCATCGTGCTTAGGTGCCAGGAACATAAAAGCCATTCCTGAATAAAGTATCACACCTGTTGGCATTTGCCCAAGTACAGCGTTTCCGTATGACGCGACCATAATGCCAAACATTCCTGAAGAGAGTGCTATTGTTGTGGTTTTAACACTCTCGTTTTTAAGCCGAAACATTACAATATATGAGGTCTTTCCCAGAATATAAAAGAGAATGGATAAATGCAGGATTAATCCTATAATTCCCAACTCCATCCAAATTAATACGTACCATGAATCAAAAGGAACAGATGCTAAAAAAGATCCCGGATTATATTTTTGCCCGGTTCCTCCTGTAGCACCCAAGCCTCCGCCAAAAGGACGGGTTGCCATATATACTTTTAACCTTCTTTGATTTTCAAGCCTGGTTTGCAACGAAGGATCGTTAGGATCAAAGGCAGTTCTCATGCGGCGGATGGTATCATTCCCTTGTCCGATATAGGTGTATTTAAAAAATACGAAAAAAGCAATTAAGACTGCGGCACCAATAAGCATTGCTTTCTTTTCTTTCCGAAGAATTATATAGAGTATAATGCCCATTACTGGAACAGCAATCGCCCCACGTGTACCAGAAATCATCATACCGTAAAGACCAAGTATGGAGACTGTAAAATAAAATAACCGACGCTTGAGCTGTTTTTCTCCCAACCCGAGAATAGCAAAAACAACTCCGGCTTGTCCCTGCGCTGCGCCGAACTGCCCTGCATCAGAATAGAAAGAAAAAATACGTAGCTTTCCAAAAAGCATATGCTGAGCAGCCCCACCATTATCAAGCCAAAGCTGTTCAAAATAATCGACTCCAATAAATTTTTGCTGCAATCCTTTTAATGAACCGAGTAAAGAAAATATACCCCAAATAAGGAAATACAACCGTAAATCTTTAGGCCTGTTGAAAATGATGAAGATTAATGGAATAGTGAGCAACATATAAAATGAAACTCCACGCATGGCAAAAAACCAGGCAGCGCGACTTCCAGCTTCAGGATTAACCAATTGTAATATAGAATATCCGTACCATATTACGGCAACTAAAGTCAAATCATTTTTTGCATTACTCCACGGAATTGGTCGACTGAATGATTTGAAAAATAAGCCGAGATAAGTCAATACAAGAATAAAGTCGACTGTTAGACCCCATGGTATTGTGCCAATATATCGGTATATACCAAGAGCAAAAAAATTAAGTGTGTAGAGTGTAATTATTCCAACCTGCGGCTTTAAGAAAATCATTGAAATGAAAAAGATCAGCACTGGAGTTAACATGATCGATAAGCCAGACATAATTCCCCATTTGGCAATCACAAATGCAACTAAAACAGTGCACAGCAAGAATAAGCCTATTATTTCAGGCTTTCTTAAATTATCTGCACCATTTTTTTGCTCGAAGACGTTCATTGTATTTGCAGTTTCAGAATTTAGGGTTAAGCAATTGATTTACTGCGTGATTGGTGTGTAATTATGCTTTTTATTAATAGCCGGAATTTTGATCTTTTTCGAGGTAAATCGCCGAGAATTGTTTCCATTTCTTCAATCGCAACACCATTCAATAAAACTTTTGGTTTTATTGGTTTAGTTACCTCAAGTACTTCAGCGAGTATATTGGCATCAGCCTTAGACCAAGTTCTATTTGCCCGGCAAACCAAAAACGAATGGTCTGCGGTTTTAAAAAGATTTACCGGATAGGATGAATTAATAATCCCTGGGAATTCCACAAAAATAAAATCATAAATTTCCCATTTAGGACTAAAGTTTGGAGTTACCAATCCTTTAATATCTGAAATTTGATAAAAATTATTTGAGATGATAAATTGCGCATGGTCAAATGAAACATCGGTTAATTCGATCGATTGGTGAGGGTACAGAAATAAAACCTTATGCCCAATATTACTTAATTGTTCAGAAACACGCTTAAGAAGAAAACTTTTCCCTTCTTGTTCCCGGGTACTGAATGCGATTATAATAGAAGGTTTTTCTCCTTTTTTTGTGGTTAACGAATGAAGCAACAATCTTCTGGCCAGAACTTCTGAGCTTTTTTTCTCTACATAGTCTAAGTCAATCTTTTGTTTCTTTTTTATAACAGCGGGAAATATACTTTCAACCTCAAGTCCGGTTTCCTCTTCTGTTTTTGGAGCAATACGCATTGATGAGTCAAGAAAATCGAAAACCAGGATAGAAAAAATAGTGATTAAAAAACCAACAAGAGCCGCTGCAAGAATCATGATTTTACTTTTATCAGCTTGCGGATTTGAAGGGTAAAATGGTGCATCTAAAATCGTTCCACCAGATGAAGCTTCGGCACTTTGCTGTTTAAGCTTAGCTAAACCTAAATTTTTAACCAAAGAAATATACTCATCCTCAAAAACGTTAATCTTTCGTTCTAAACGTCTCATTGTTGCACCCATTGGTGCATATTGAGAGTATATCTTAATAAAATCGGCGCGTAGTCTTTCTAAGGTCGATAACTGTGCCATTGTGCCCTCATAATCAATTACATTAGATAGCCAATCGTTGATAATACTATTGGTCGGAATCCCGGTAATGCTGTTGTTTAGACCATATAAAGAGTCAACAACTAATTTCATTTGTAATTTCAGGTCTATCGATTTTTGAAATAAACTCTGATTTTGGGCTCTCTCTGATGCGCTTAACTCTTCTTCATTACTTAAAGAACCGACAGCTATTTCCTGATTTACTTTTGCCAGCTGATTCCTTAAGGTCAGTAGTTGAGTACTTGTTATTCTTCGTTTATCTTCAGGAGTCATTTTGCGTTCCAATAATTCAATAATTGCTTTTGAAGAAGCATTTTGCTTAAGAACTTCCTGAAAGCCAGCTTCGAATTGTTCCTTTCTTGCAGCGATAAACTTACTTTGTTCGTTGTAGTTGATGATTTGGTTTACCTGATTAAACGAGAGCAATTCATTTTCAGAAATTCGCAATTTCTCCGCAGCTTTCGCTACCTCACTTTCAAAATAAGCAACTGCATTATCCGATTGGCTTGCTTTCTGCGAGAGATAAGATTTTCTGTATACTTCAATTAAAAAGCTCAGTGTATTTTGACAAATTCCGGGATCATTCGCTTCGTAGGTTAATTCTAAATTGTCGCTGCTTTGTAGGCGTCTGACTCTTAGTTTTCCAAGTATTGTGCTTGCACCATAATATGGATGAGTTTTACCTACCAGATTTGTGATATAATTGTTTGCTGAACTCTTCTTGTATTGATTGAGTTTTATGTAAGTCTCATCGAAGTTTCCTGCTATTTTTAGGTTCTTAATTTCATCAGGAATACTCTTTATCAATTCACTATAATTTTCAGGCAAGATAACTTGCGGATCGTTTTCTTCGAGTATCAAATGGCTTGTAAAAAGTCGCAGCCCAACTTCTTCAAGAGTTTCTCTCGATTTAATAATCCCCATTAAATTATCAAATGCTGTATTTATTGTATTGAAAGTCAGGCTTGTAAGGTCGATTGAGTTGCCTGAGGCAAGGCTCGTGTATACTATGGCCTGTGACGAATAGGTTCTTGGTACATCTTTGGTGAGGAAAAATACTGCGGTTCCCAATATAATCGGTACGGCAACAATTAGATACAGGTGTTTTAAAAAAAGTCGGATAAAGTATAGTAAGTTAAATCTCATCTTCGAATGTATTTAGTTTATCTAAAATTTAGTCAATTGAAAACTTAAAATTTCTAACTGTGAAAAGCGATTTTATACTATATGTTTAGCTTTTTAAAGGTTGCCTTGAATAAAATATTAGAGTTTTAACTGAAATCCAACTAATTCTTCCAATAGCCAGATTGCACTACTTAGGGCGCTTTTAGCATCTGTTAATTCGAGTTTTGCTTTTGAATTAGCCATTTTTATAGTTGTAACTTCCTGAACAGAGATTCTACTGTTTAGAAAATCCTTTTCTGCATTTTGTAGGTTTATTTCGTGCGATTCAAAATCGTCAAGAAGTATCTTGTATTTTTGATAGGCATTTGTGAGGTTTAAATATTTGGTGTTAACTTCTTCGCGTATACTCTTGACAAGAATAAGACGTTGCATTTCAGTTTTTTGCAATTCAATTTCGGCTTTCCGCAAGTCTTGGTGATCAAACAAAGTAGTAATAGGAATTTTTAGAGAGAATCCGACTGAATAATGTGAATCGGCTTTGGAGTTTGTACTTAGTTGACCGAGTCCAAGGTTTTCACTTAGAATTAAATTATCGCCATAATTATAACTAGCATTTCCGGAAATAATATTTTTTGACCAATTTTTTCGTGCATTGTTGATCTCCATATCTTTAATGCGCAAATCAAGTGATTGCATCTTCAGCATTGGAGCGTGAAATAGTGCAGAATCAATCAATGATTCTAAGCTAGGTAATTTGGACAGAAAGCTATCAATTTCATTTTTTTGAGAATTATCGCTTTTATCAGGAATTACATTCGATTGGGCAAAAACTCCCACTGTAGTTCCTAATGTGCTCAGAATAAAATAAGTAAGGAACAATAGGGTATTGAAATTTTTCATAATTATTTTGCCTAAACTGCTGAATTACTCTATTGAATTTTGTTTACCCATTGCAAATGCCACCGATTAATCTGAAGTTATTTGTCAAACATTTTCTTTCTGAAAAACGGCGGGTATTGTTCGCAATATGATCCAGATATCTTTCCAAAATGAAAATCTACTTTTTGCGATTTCCGAATATTTATTATCCAATCCTTTTCGTTCTTCAGGCGACATTTTACTTGATTTTCCGCGAGCCTCAACCTGCCAAAGCCCTGTAATTCCGGCAGGTCCATGAAATCTATCAGTCCAATCGTCAGTTGTTAAAAGTTCTGCTTCGTACATGGGAAGAGGTCGGTTGCCAACGATTGACATATCGCCTTTAATTACATTTATCAATTGAGGTAATTCGTCGATACTCAATTTGCGGATTATATGTCCAACTTTTGTAATACGAGGATCGTTCTCGAATTTAACAAAGGCAGTTTCCTGCTTTTCTTTTTTTGTTTTAAGGTGTTCTGCTTCAGATACTGTATTTTCATCACCAATTAAAGTTGAACTTTCATTCTGAAACGGATGTGAAATTGGCTTTTGAGCTTGGTTTTCTTTTTTTGATTGTGTAGGATGAGCTTCTTTCAGATATTGATTCAGATGCGAAAGCTCCTGTAAACGCTTATCAGCATTGGTGTACATCGAACGTAATTTATAAAAATCAAAAACCTTATAGCCCGATCCAACTCTTTTTGAAATGTAGTAAACTTTTCCTTTTGATTCGAACCGTATGGCAATTACAAAAAGAATAAGCAATGGTGAAATGAGTAATAAACCAACGGATGCAGAGACAATATCGAAGGTTCTTTTAAAGAATGGTGTTTTGTAAGGAGTAGGTAGAACTCTGTTTACTGAAGCACTATCTGCAAGTGGTTTTATTTTTTTTAAAATAAGTATTCTACTTATAATAGTTTCCGCTTTAGTCGGTTTGATGTAAACATCATCAATTTTTTTCTGAAGTGCTTTTGTAACAGTTTCCTGATTCTTTTCATCGTCGAGAATAATAAACGGAATTTTTTTTTCAGGATCAAACTGTTCAATCCAAAAATCAAAAACTCCAAACCCATTACCTCCCGGCAACTTTCTTTCGCAAATAACCCCATCAGGCATTCCGTTGGTTGTTATCCATTGGCTGGCCGAAAATGGATTGTCAGTTGTACATATCTCAACCGTATAATTTTCAAATATTACAGGAGATATAAACTCCGGATCAGCACCTATATGTAGAAGTCTAAGTTTAGCCTGATTGATGGTTTCCATAAAACAATGGTTTAGCGAAGTAAGATTTTCTCAATGCGAATTAGCAATTCTTCAGGATTAAATGGTTTTACAATATAATCTTCGGCTCCGAGTTTTAAGCATTGAACTCTATCGGCACTGCTATCTTTGCTGCTTAACACAACAATCGGGATATTTTTAAAATAGCCACTTTCTTTCAAACGCTGTATCAATTCAACACCATCCATATTTGGCATTTGCAAGTCGGTAATAATTATGTCGGGAATATTGCCCTGCTGAAGCCAGGTAAGCGCTTCAATACCATCTTCTTTTGTTTCAACAACGTACTGACTGCTTAAAAACTGAATGAGAAGGTTAGTGATGGATGACTTGTCATCGACAATTAGTATTTTTTTCATAATGTCAACTCTTAATTGATTTTGTATTACAGTTGACCAAATTTATATAAAAAAAGTAATTATTTATTGTAATGTCAAGTAATCTGGAGATTCTGTTGAAAAAAGATTTTTTGAAGGGATGGGATTTGATATAAAAAGAAAAAAGGATAGATTCTCTAATCCATCCTTTTCCTAAACCTAACTAAACTAACTAAACCAATAAAACTAATCAAACCTAACTTATGAAATGTGATAACGTTACAAAGATATGGTATACGCCAGAGAAAAGTGTTAATTGAATCTTAAATAATATGCTCTATAACATTAAATGTTTGTACCAGACAAAATGTTGAAATGTATTTTATTTTTCGATATCAATTAACCAGATTTTGCAATCTTTTTTGTTTTACCTGTGTATGGAATTTAAAAGTTGAAAATGATGGAAGTTGAAGTTTGTTATTGGACTCAAGATCGATAATTGAATAAGATCGTTTTAATCTTTGCAAAAATTATAAGATTAAATGAACCTTTACTTCCAGAATACTTGGTATGTTTTATCTATTATTGTCTATATTTAGAAAATTAAAATTTGCATTTGGAAAAAATTTGTCTGGATATGAAAACGGAACAGTCAATTTTTGAAGAGAATAATGGATGGAGCACCAGAAATGAGGCCGGTTTGGGAGAAAGTGCTCAATTGGTTTTTTTATTTGGCCAAACTAAATTATTGAAAGATATAAACCCATTTGAGCAGGTTCGAAATACCTATCCAAATGCGGAGATTGTTGGATGTTCAACCTCAGGTGAAATTTGTGGGGTAGACGTTCTAAATGAAAATATTGTTTGTACAGCCATCAATTTTGAGAAAACCACAATCAAAGTTTTTAGCGAGAGAATTGAGTCAATGGAACAAAGCTTTCATATCGGAAAAAATCTTGCCGGTAAGTTTAATAAAGATAAGCTTGTGCATGTTATGATTTTTTCTGAAGGTTTGAATATCAACGGAAGTGACCTTGTTCGTGGATTAAATTCATCTTTTAATAACTCAATTCCAATTACTGGTGGGTTGGCTGCCGACCAGGCTTTTTTTAAAGAAACTGTTGTTGTGCATAACCAGGTAGGTCAATCTAATTTGGTTGTAGCCATTGGTTTTTATGGTGATTATCTGAGAACTGGATATGGATCTATGGGTGGATGGGATTCTTTTGGGTTAGATCGTTTAGTTACCAAATCCAAATCTAATGTCTTATATGAGTTGGACGGTCAGCCTGCACTTGATCTTTATAAGAAATATCTTGGCGAGTTTGCTGCAAAATTACCATCGTCTGCATTGCTGTTCCCGCTAAATTTAAAAATAACTAATTCTGAAACCCCATTAGTGCGAACGGTATTATCGGTTAATGAGGCTGATGGGAGTATGGTTTTTGCTGGTGATATACCTGAAGGAGAGTACGTACGTTTAATGAAAGCCAATTTTGATAAATTAATTGATGGTGCGTCTGGAGCCGCTGAGATGTCACTATTTAATGACATTAATACAGAACCTGATTTAGCTATACTAATAAGCTGTGTAGGTCGAAAACTAGTTTTAAAACAACGTGTGGAAGAGGAATTGGATGTTGTAAAAGATGTTATTGGATCGAAAACTATTATGACAGGCTTTTATTCGTATGGAGAAATTTGTCCTATTCAGTCGAATGATAACTGTTGCGAATTACACAATCAAACCATGACTATTACGGTTTTCAAGGAGATATAAATTGAATATTTTATGGAATCCATAAATAAGCTTTTGTTGCGGCAAATCAAAAAACATTTCGGCTCAATTGAAAATATCCCTGAGAGTTATCAAGAGTTTCTTGCTGATATCAGTGATTCCTATAATAATAGGGAAGCCGAGGCTCGCCTGTATCAGAATGCATTGGACATAAGCTCGCAGGAACTGAGAGATGCTTTTCTGAAACAAAAGCAGGATACAGAAATTCAAAAAGAAACAATCAAGAAAGTAAAAGAGGCTATTTATGCGCTTAATCCTTTAGGACAGGATATAGAGCATGAATCTGGTGAAAATGACACAACTTTTCTTTTCAACTCCCTGATTCAATTGATAGCTGAGCACAAGAGAATGGAATTGTCGCTAAAGGAAAGCGAATTTTACCTGCGCGAAATATTAGATTCTCAGGAGGTAGGTGTTATTATTATTGATTCTGAATCTCATCAAATTTTGTTTGTAAATAAAAAGGGAGCAAATCTGTATGGGGGAACCAAAGAGGAAATTATAGGAAAACTTTGTCATGGCATCATTTGCCCAACATTAATTAACGATTGTAAACTACATGATTCTAGTTTTCCAGTAAGTGCTACTGAAAAAATTCTGGTTACTTTAAATGGTGAGCATATTCCAATTCTGAAATCCGTCGTTCATACGACTTTTAATAAACGAAAATGTTACGTTGAGTCATTTGTTGATATCAGAGACTGGAAAAAAGCAGAAGAGGAACTTATTAATGCCAAAGACATAGCAGAAGAAGCGAATAAAGCAAAATCAGAATTTCTGGCAAATATGAGTCACGAAATCAGAACACCGTTGAATGGTGTAATTGGGTTTTCAGATTTATTAATGAAGACAAATCTGTCCGAAAATCAGATGCATTATATGCAAACTGTTTATTATTCAGCTAATTCTTTACTCGATCTTATCAATGATATCCTTGACTTTTCCAAAATAGAATCTGGCAAGTTCGAGCTAAATGATGAGAAGACTGATCTCATTGAGTTATCTGAGCAAATTATCGACATCATAAAATATAAGGTTCACGAAAAGGGGCTGGAGCTCCTGTTAAATATCCCGGCCGATATTCCGCGTTTTATTGAGGTTGATCCGGTCAGGCTTCGTCAGGTTTTGGTTAATCTACTTGGAAACGCTCTTAAATTTACCGATCGGGGAGAAGTTGAATTTAAAATACTGCTCAAATCTTACGATTTAGTTTCAGGTGAAGCCGAGCTCGAATTTTCGGTTAAGGATACAGGTATCGGAATTGCAAAAGATAAGCAACAAAAAATATTCGAATCATTTTCACAAGCCGATTCTACAACCACACGTCAGTATGGCGGTACGGGGCTCGGTTTGACTATTTCAGGAAAACTGGTTGAAATGATGGGAGGGCAACTTCAGCTTGAAAGCGAACTAGGCATAGGGAGTCGATTTTTTTATACTATAAAAGTTAAAGCCGAGCACGGATTGCCGGGAAAATCCAAATCGATAGAGAACATTCATAAGGCGCTGGTGGTCGATAACAATAAAACAAATCGGACTATTTTGCAACAAATGCTTTTTAGTCAAAATATTGATGTCGATTTTGCTACTTGTGCCGAGGGTGCAATTCGGAAATTAGAATCCGAAACTGTATATGATGTATTGATTATCGATTTTGATATGCCCGGAATGAACGGATTTGATTTGATTAGGTCAATCAGGGAAAAGGGTGAATTAGCATTAGTTAAAAAACCGATTATTTTACTTCATAATTCTCCTGATGATGAACTAATTAATGCAGAAGGACATAAATTGGGAGTGAAATTTTCAATGATTAAGCCTGTTAAGATGACTCAGCTTTTCAATGCTCTTTCCCGAATTAATAGTGAAGAACCGACAAAAAGTGCCATTGATAATCAACGTGCCAGTGATGATGCGGATGATCTTCTCCTACATGCTAAGTTTAAAATATTGGTGGCTGAAGATAACAAAACCAATATGAAGTTAGCACAAGCTATCCTGCATCAGTTAATGCCTGGCTTTAAATTTATTAAGGCGCATGATGGGAACGAAGCATTGGCATTATATAAGGAATACAATCCTGACTTAATATTTATGGATATAAGTATGCCTGAAATGAACGGATACGATTGTGCCCGTGAGATTAGGCAGGTTGAAATGTCAACAGGCAAACATGTTCCAATAATCGCTTTAACGGCAGGAACTGTGAAGGGTGAGGAAGTCAGATGTAAAGATGCCGGAATGGATGATTATGTCTCGAAACCTGTTGTCGCGGATACTATTCGAAATATACTATCTGTATGGCTGTTAGGATTAACTCCGAATTTGTCCGGAAAGCCTGATAAATTCAATACCAGGCATTTTGATAAAGCGGAGCTTCTAAAAAGATTAAATGGTGATGAAGAACTTTGTAATGAATTGATTACATTGTCTTTTGAAACTTATCCCGACCTGTTTAATGATCTTAAAGTTGCATTTGAGAATGAACAAAGTATGGATGTCAGACTTATTGCTCATTCCATAAAGGGTTCGGCATTAAGCATTTGCTACAATCAGCTTGCTGATCAGGCCTCTAAACTCGAATTACTTCCAATAACAGAAAGAAATACTGCAAGCGAACTTCTTTCTCAGATGGAAAACGAATACAAATTGCTGAAAAGACTCTTGATTTCAGCGCCATAACTGTTCCAAATAAGCTGCTTTTTACCCTGAACTGGCTTCGTAAAATTACACAAAACTTTCTCAAAGTCTTCTTTTTATATTTTGTAAGTATCTCATATTTATATTTTTAGATTAGTTTTATTTTCATTTCAGGTTTCCTCGTGATTTGCATCTTTTATTGGGAATACAATTAATGTGTACTTTTGAAAGTATTCATAAATTGTTATTTAACATTTTCAATCATGACAAGAAAATTGTTGCTGTTGATTGTATTGGGCTATGCCCTTTTTTCATGTAAACCTGAGTCTGTCTCAAATTCTAATAGCCAACTAAATCCTGAAATTGAAACTAAGATTTCAGACTTGCTCTCTCAAATGACCTTAGATGAAAAAATGGGCCAACTAAATCAGTACACCAGTCAGTGGGAAATGACAGGCCCTGCGCCACAGGGAGCTAGTCAGCAGCATTTATTGGACCAGATAAAGAGCGGTTTGGTTGGTTCGATGCTAAATGTTACCGGAGCTGAGGCAACACGGAAAACGCAAACATTGGCACTTGAAAATAGCAGGCTCAAAATTCCAATGATTTTTGGTTACGACGTTATTCATGGTTACCAAACCATGTTCCCCATTCCATTAGCCGAAGCCTCAAGCTGGGAGCCAGAATTGGCTCGAAGATCTTCTCGGGTTGCAGCCATCGAATCAGCAGCGGCAGGGCTGCACTGGACATTTGCGCCAATGGTTGATGTATCGCGCGATGCCCGTTGGGGAAGGGTTATGGAGGGTTCGGGTGAAGATCCGTATCTCGGTTCTTTATTTGCTGCTGCACGTGTAAAAGGATTTCAGGGTGATGATTTGAGTGCCAATAATACCATTGCTGCTTGCGTAAAGCATTTCGCTGCTTACGGTTTTATCGAAGCCGGTCGCGATTACAATACTGTGGATATTAGCGAAAATACGCTCCGGAATGTTATACTTCCTCCTTTTAAAGCAGCTGCTGATGCCGGTGCAGTTACTTTTATGAATGCTTTCAATGAAATAGGCGGAACTCCTTCAACCATAAATACTCATTTGCTTCGCGATATTCTGAAAGGAGAATGGGGGTTTAACGGATTCGTAGTTTCAGATTGGAATTCGATTGGAGAGTTATTGATTCATGGAGTTGCTGCCGATACAAAAGATGCTGCGAAGCTTGCAATTAAAGCTGGTTCTGATATGGATATGGAAGGATACTGCTTTGTTCCAAACCTTAAAACATTAGTTGAAGAAAAGGCAGTTGACCTTAGTCTAATTGACGATGCCGTTCGGCGTGTATTGAGAGTGAAATTTCAGTTGGGTTTGTTTGACGATCCGTATAAATATTGTGACGAAAACAAAGAAAAGACTTTGATTTTGACCCCAGAAAATCTTCAGATTGCCCGCGAGGCTGCCCGGAAAAGTATTGTTTTGCTCAAAAACGAAGGTAGGTTATTGCCACTTAGGAAGGAAGGACAAAAAATTGCTTTGATTGGTGAACTAGCAGCTGACAAAGATGTACCACTTGGGAGCTGGAGAGCAAAAGCTATTACAAGTTCAGCTATTTCGCTGCTTGAAGGAATGCAACATGCAATGGCATCACCAACTGATTTAATATTCGCTAAAGGACCAGTCTTTATTTCAGGCCAAAGTAAATTTAATTTGCCGCTTGAATTTAATACTACTGATCGGACGGGTATTGCTGAGGCTGTTAAAGTTGCCAGAAATGCTGATGTGGTCGTTTTGGCTTTAGGCGAAAATTGTTTTCAGACTGGGGAAGGTCGCAGCCAAACTGATATCAAATTAAAAGGACTTCAGCAGGAATTGTTGGAAGCTATTTGTGCAGTAAATAAAAATGTGGTCGTAGTGCTGATGAATGGAAGACCACTTGACCTTAGTTGGATGGCTGAAAATGTACCCTCTATTGTTGAAGCCTGGCATTTAGGTTCTGAATCAGGTAACGGAATTGCGGATGTTTTGTTTGGAGATTATAATCCAGCAGGGAAATTGCCGGTTTCATTTCCCCGAAACGTTGGACAATTGCCGCTCTATTATAACCATAAAAGTACCGGACGTCCAAATAATGGCGACAATAATGTGTTTTCTTCGCACTTTACTGATGCTTCCAACGATGCTTTGTTTCCATTTGGTTATGGGTTGAGCTATACAACGTTTGCTTATTCTGATCTCAAACTAAGTTCATCTGAAATTTCAAAAGGTGAAAAGGTTCAGGTTTCGGTAACCGTAAAAAATACAGGTTTGGTTGCAGGTCAGGAAGTGGTTCAGCTCTATATTCGTGATTTGGTTGGAAGTACTACTCGTCCGGTTAAAGAATTGAAAGCTTTTGAAAAGATTTCACTGGAAGCAGGTGGATCGCAAGTGGTGAATTTTGAATTAACAGAAAACGATCTTGCTTTTTGGGGGGCCGACAATCAGTTTAGAGCCGAATCCGGAGACTTTAACCTGTGGGTTGGACCCAATTCTGTTGAAGGATTGAAGACATCTTTTAAACTTAAATAGTAAATTTTATATGTGATAGAAAGGAGGTAGTTCTGAGAATTACCTCCTTTGTTTTTATATAAACACAAAGACATTAATCAAACAATCAACCTTTTTATGTCAACAAATTGTTGCTTTGGTATGTTTCACTCCCAAAAAATACGTTTTTCAGTAAAGAATTAAGTGTAAATTTTAAAATTGATGAATAAATTCGATTCTTTTTTTTAGTTTTATACCAATGCTTTACACATAAGAAGTTATTTTTTTCTTATTTATATTGCGATTCGTGGAAGCAGCCAAAACGATGACTCATTTCTTGCAATATTTAATCAAATTGCCAGAGTATGCAGAATGAACATAAATACCTTATGTCGAAGATAGAGAAGCTTGAAAATGGAAATTCTGTACTGACCCAAGGGACAGAAGATATTCTACTTTTAGGATTGGCCGCTGAAATCATATACCAAACTGAAGACTCTGTACTATTAGTTGATCAGATATTGGAGCGAATTTCGATATTGAAAGATATTCCATTTTGTGGTTGTCTGGAACTGGGTGTTGATGGGTTGCTGGTTGAAGGACTATATGCTTCGTTTGGCGAATTGAAAAAAAATGAAGTTCACTTTGCATTTTCTGAAGTAAGTTCCCGCATTCTACAAACTGAGAGATACCTGATTATAGACGAACCTGAATTTGAGTCATATGGCTTCTCATTGACACTATCCAATCAATCTTTTCGCCCAAGCTCTGCATTAATTATTCCTTGCTTTTGTAAAGGCATTTATAATAGATACTTTGTTTTTCTTGATGATTGCAAAACGGGTGGCAGATTCCCTCAAATGCTGTCGCTTATGCAGCAAATTGTGCAACTTGCCGCTGAAAGACTTGTAAATATATTTATGTACGGAGAGTTGAACCGCTTAAATGGTGAACTCGATAGACGTGTAAAAGAACGGACTGAGGAACTTACACAAACAAATAAAAATCTCAACCGAGAAATTAATGAACGTAAAGTAATTGAAAAGGCCTTGCGGGCAAATGAACGTAAACTTAGGTCAGTCTATAATGCTGCTATTGATGTTTCGTTTATTACTTTCGATTTGTCAGATAAATTTATCATCCGGAGTTTTAGTCCAGGCGCCGAGAAAATGTTCGGATTTTTGCCTAAAGAGGTGATTGGTAAACCCATTGAAAGGTTCCATTTATTAAATCAGGCCGACTTTTTCCCAACATTAAAACAAGATTTCGAACTGATGGGATGGAGTCGTCATGATGAAATTACAATGCTTCGTAATTCCGGAGAATCATTTACAGCCATGTTAACTGTTTATCCTTTGTATGATGAAGACTTGAAACTCATTGATGCATTGGCGGTTTGTATTGATATTTCTGAATTAAAACAAACACAGAATCAACTGATACATGCCCGCGAAAAAGCAGAAGAAAATGAATTTAAGTTTAGGAATTTATTTGAACAAGCGTCTGATGGTATTTTTATTACAAACAGCGAAGGCGATTTTCTTGAATTGAACGAAAGCGGCTGTGAAATGCTTGGCTATACACGAGACGAACTACTTAAACTGAACCTGTCTGATGTTATTTTACGGGAAAGTCTGAAAAATAATCCGATTAAAAGAGATGAAATGGCTGGCGGAAAAGTTGCCATTGCTCAAAGAATTCTGATTCGAAAAGACAGGTCAAGATTTCAGGCTGAAATTAGTGGTAAAATGATTTCGGATGGGCGAATGCAGGGAATGGTTCGCGATATTACCGATCGTAAAAAGTTTGAAGTTGAGCTAATTGCTGCAAAGGAGAGGGCGGAAGAAAATGACAGGTTGAAAACCTCCTTCCTTCAGAATATGAGTCATGAAATTAGGACTCCAATGAATGCTATTTTGGGTTTTGCCGATTTATTGCCTGAATATTTTGGTGACAAAGAAGCTTTAAACAAATTTGCTAATATAATTAAGCAGAGAGGAACCGATCTGTTGGAAATTATCAACGATATTCTCGATATCGCCCGAATTGAGTCAGGCCAGATCATGCATAATCCTGAGTATTGCAAAATGGATGGAGTTTTTACTGAAATGGAAAACTCGTTTAGCAAATATCAAAAGCGTATAAAAAAGAATCATGTGGAGTTTTACCTTAATATTCCCGAGAATGTAAGGGCTCTTGAGATCGTTATCGATAAGGTGAAATTGAAACAAATATTGCTGAATCTGGTAGCAAATGCGTTTAAATTTACGTCTTCAGGCAAGGTTGAAGTAGGTTGTACATATAGTGATTATCAGGAGCTTTTGTTCTATGTTTCGGATACTGGTATTGGTATTTCGGAAGAGAAACATGCTGAAATATTTAACCGCTTTACTCAAGCCACACATGACACCTCTCAACTATATGGCGGTACCGGACTTGGCCTTTCTATTGTTAAGGGTTTGCTTGATTTGATCGGTGGAAGAATTTGGCTCGATTCAAAAATTGGAAAAGGCACAACTTTTTATTTTAGTTTACCCTTTATCTCCACTTCTAATTTTGTTGAAACCGCATTGCCAGGAAAATTGGAATCTGATCCAGAGATTGTGGATGGTGTGATATTGGTTGTTGAAGATGACGAATTTAATACCCGCTATTTAAAAGAAATTTTACGCGATTCAGGTTACACTTTTGTACATTGTATGTATGGTGAAAAAGCCATTGAAATTTGTAATACTCAACAAATTCATTTAGTTCTGATGGATATCCGACTTCCTGATATAACTGGTTATGAGGCTATAAGAGAGATAAGAAAAACAAATCAGTCGATAAAAATTATTGTGCAAACGGCTTATGCTACTCCTGAAGATAAAGAAAAAGCTTTTGATGTAGGATGCGACGATTATTTGAGTAAACCCATCAAGAGCGATTTGTTGCTTTCAAGAATTCATTTCTATTTAAAGCACTTTAAACATCAGGTACAGAACTAATTTTATCTGCATTGGGTATCCAATCTAAAGTCTTTGTACTGTCATTCCGCCATCAACCAAAACGACCTGCCCGGTTGAATAGGGCATATTTCCTGAAGCCATTGCTGCTGCCACTTTTCCGATATCTTGCGGTGTTCCCCAACGCTGCTGAATAGCCAAACCTTGTTGAAATAAACGGTCGTATTTTTCCTGAACTGTGGAAGTCATATATGTTTTGATTACTCCCGGCTGAATTTCATAAACCGGGATATCGAACTCGCCAAGCCGGCTAGCCCAAAGTTTGGTGGCCATTGCAATTCCGGCTTTTGAAATGCAGTATTCGCCACGGTTAACCGATGCTACTGTTGCTGAAACTGATGAAACATTAATGATGCAGAAGAATTCCTCCAGCTGTTGTTTCTTTGATTCAATCATTCGGTTGGCAGCTAGCTGTGTCAAAAAATACGGCCCTTGCAGATTGACATTCAATACGTATTCAAAACTTTCTTCTGTGGCTTCCAAAATGTCTTTCCGCTCGGGTGGGGCAATTCCTGCGTTATTTACCAATATATTGATTTTCCCAAACCGGTCGAGAATTTCTTCGACCATTCGCCGTCGGTCTTCATTTTTAGAAACATCGCCTCGAACGTAAGTTACTTGCGCACCAAGCTTACTCAATTCTTCAAGTACCGATTTTACAGCGGCTTCGTCACGAACTCCATTTACAGCCAGATCAAATCCGGCTTTGGCCAGTTCTGTGGCTATCCCGAGTCCAATTCCCCGGGTTCCACCGGTTATAAATGCTATTCTCGACATCTTTTCTGTTTTTTAGTTTCAAGTTCTGGTACTTATTGCGAGTTTCGGGATTCGGGTTACGGGTTTAATTCCCGCAACTAGCACCCCGCAACATTATTTACTGAAGACTGCGACTGACCACTATTAACTAGAGTTTCGGTACGTCCACCCATGCGCGTTTTGCCCAGCTTTCAAGTCCTTTTTCTGCCAGTTGAACACCTTTTGCGCCTTCAAGAAGATTCCAGCGGAAAGGTTCATCTTTCACCACATGTTTCAGGAACAGTTCCCATTCGGCTTTAAATGCATTGTCAAACACTTCCTGTTCTGGTACTTTGGACCAACCTTCGTAGAAATTGATTGGATTTGCAATGTCAGGATTCCATACTGGTTTGGGGGTGTTTCCGTAATGTTGGATCCAGCATTCGCGCAATCCGGCAACAGCCGAACCTTTTGTACCATCAACATGCAAAGTGAGCAAATCATCGCGCCGCACTCGGGTCACCCACGACGAGTTGAAATGGGCAATCACTCCACCTTCCAGCTCAAAAGTAGCATAAGCTGCGTCGTCGGCAGTACATTGATATACTTTGCCTTGTTCATCAACACGTTCTGGAATATGAGTTGCTCCAATGCACGAAACCGCTTTTACGTTTCCGAAGAGGTTATCAAGCACATATCGCCAATGGCAAAGCATATCCACTATGATACCACCATCGTCTTCTTTACGGTAATTCCAGCTTGGTCGCTGTGCCGGAACGTTGAATCCTTCAAATACCCAATAGCCGAATTCGCCACGTACTGAGAGTATTTTTCCGAAGAAATCATTCTCCATCAGCCGCTTCAGCTTCATCAATCCGGGTAGCCATAATTTATCCTGCACTACACCATGCTTTACGCCGGCTTTTTCGCAAACCTCGTACAGTTCGAGTGCCGAAGCTGTTGAGACTGCAACTGGCTTTTCGCAATACACATGTTTGCCAGCCTTTGCGGCCATTTTTACGGCATCAGCCCGTCTTCCGGTGGTCTGTGCATCAAAGTATATCTGGTAATACGGATCTTGCATTACTTCTTCCAGATTGGTCGTCATTTTTTCTACACCAGACATTTTGCAAAGTTTCCGAAGTTTTACTTCATCGCGGCCAACTAGGATGGGATCGGGCATAATGAATTCTGAAGGGCCAACCTGAACGCCACCTTGTTTAATAATTTCAACGATGGAACGCATCAGATGCTGGTTGGTTCCCATACGGCCGGTAACGCCGTTCATGATGATTCCAACTTTGTGGATAGTTAAATTTGTGCTCATTATTTTTTTAGTTTCAAGTTTTAAAATTTCAAATTTCAAGTTCATTATAGCGACTGAGAACTAGGTTCTGGTCATGTAAGCCTCTTTAATCTTCTCCAGGTATTCATTCTGGTCTGTTGCCCAATATTTATCTGAAAAAATTTCCACTTCATTGTATCCTGAAAAGCCTGCCGCTTCAACCCAACCGCGTATTTCAGGAACATTGATACAACCATCGCCCATCAGTCCCCGGTCGTTTAAAAAATCCGTGGTCGGCACGTTCCAATCGCAAACATGGAAAGCAAAAAGGTGATTATTGGTCGCACAGCGTTTAATTTCGGACTGCAAGGTTTCGTCCCACCAAAGGTGATACACATCAACGGCAATGCCTACCCATTCGGAGTTAATCATTTCAGCCATGTTGTTGGCTTGTTTCAGCGTGTTAATAGCCGAACGATCGCCGGCATACATGGGGTGCAACGGTTCAATAGAAAGTTTTACGCCTGCCCTTTTTGCTGCCGGAATTAATCTGATAATCCCTTCTGCAATTTGCTCACGCGATTTTTCGAGTGACTGATGGCCATCGGCTCCGCAAACCAGCACTATGGATGGTGCACCAATTGCTGCGGCTTGCTCAATAGCCCATAAATTATCATGAATGGCAGCCTCACGCTTTTCTTTTTCTACCGAGGGGAAAAATCCGCCACGGGCAACAGAAACAACTGTCATTCCGTAATCATCCAACAACGTTTTTACTTCTGTCAGATTTTGATTTTCAAGCACATTCCGCCAAACGGTAATTCCATGGATCCCGGCTGCCGAATAATTTTTCACACACTGTTCAATATTCCACGGTTTTGTGGTAAGGGTGTGCACGCAGAGTTTTGAAAAGTCTTTGATTTGGGATGCCATACTTAGTTGATGCCGTTAAAGAATTTGTAATACGTTTCGTTCTTTATAATTTTTGAAACCAACAAAGCAGCTTCGCGCATGTGGTAATCGCCCCACATGCTCGATTCATTACATGGTATTTTATAACCTTCCGGGATGTTGTCCCAGCCGTTTGGCCGATGGTAAACCGAATGCAATAAAATACCTTGATGATCAGAATCTGTTGACAAATAAGGTTCTTCAAGTAATCTCGATAAAACATTCAGTCCAGCCTGGTAATATTTTTTTCCTTTTTCGGCATATCCATTTGTTTGTAGAAAATTTCCTAGTCGAAGCAGCCCTTGCGCACCAATGGCTGCGGCAGAACTATCAACTGGCTCAAAATCATTGTACGGATCCGCGGGTCGATTCAGGTAATCGCCTAAATGAACGAGTCCCGGAGCTCCGGAATCCCAATAGGGAATGCCATCAGTTGGTGTATTTTCAATGTAAAAATCGCAGGTTGCTTTTGCCCCTTTCAACAAAATATCGATCAGATCTTCTTTGCTGATAATTCCTTTAAATTCACTTTCCGGAAGGGTTTCAATGAACTCCAGTTCTTCGGCGAAACCAAGCATTGCCCACGCCAGACCACGAGTCCAGGTTGAAAAGCCGGTATAACCTTGTTGTGAGTTTGGACATCTGAAGTTCCCATCGTTCGGGTTGAATACAGATTCGTGTGCTGTACGCCCCCAAACATCGTAGCTATCGCGCCCTTCACCATAAAAGACTGAATATTTGGCTGTCGAAATTAAATGGTCTACTGCTCTATGAAAAAGAGAAATCCGAATGTCATTTTCGCCGGGAAGATAATGCCCCAGTCTGTGTGAAACCATTAAAGCACGGCAGGAGCGGATGGTATCTACAAACAATGAGTGGGGGCCATTAAATGAGTAGATGAAACCGCCATCTTTGGTTTTGCTCCAGCGGTTAGCCTGCACTGCGCCCGAAGCCTTGATGGCCAGTTCGTAAACATGCTTTTCCCATTTGTTTTGCACAATTTTGCCTTCGCGCATCAACCTGTGAAGGTTTCCATAGGTGCTGATATTATTAAACCCGTGATCGTGTACCCCGACATGACTCACATGTGGTGCCATTTTATTCACTGTATTTTCGCGACCAATATTCAGAAAATTTTCATTTCCGCTTGCATCAAACTGCAAAATGGCCGAGCCATATTGAAATCCTTGCGTCCATTCTGTCCAGCCACGGGTTGAATATTTGCCATTTATCGTAAAAACCGGTGCTCCTTTCGAAATGTCATATTCCGATTCAATTTTCAATATTTTTTCTCCTGAAAGTCTCCAGAAAAGCTCCAGTTTCTCTGTTAAATCTTCAGGCTTAATGTTGTATTCTATTTTCATGTTAAGTAGTTTTAATAACGGTTACTCGTTTCTAATAGCTGGCAGCTTATAATTAACTTTGAACTTTATTGAGCCTGCTTTGTCTTTGGCAAAAACGAAACGATTAATGCACCTAGCGTGGCCAATCCGATTAAGACAAGGAATCCGGTGGTATAGCTTTTCGCGGCATCGTACAAGCCACCAACCAACATCGGAAATAGTGCTTCAGCTATTCCATCGGCAACCAGAATAATACCCATTGTGCGTCCCAAAGCCCTTACTCCAAACAAGTCGGCAGCCATTAAAGGGATGATCATATAATCGCCACCAAGTCCGATTCCAAATATCACCGCGAAAATATAGATTCTTCCCGGAAAATCGGGTAGCAACAACAGTGGAATAGCCGAAGCTACAATCAGGTAAATCAGAATCATTACATATTTGCGATTAATTAAGTCAGCCAGAAATCCCATCAAAACACGCCCGGCCAAACTTGAAAACAGAACAAACGACATTACCTGTGCTGCATCCGATTGTGTAAAATTCAGATCGCGAAGGTAAAGTTTCATGTGTTGCATAATTCCACCCACGGCTCCAATTGAACACATACTGCCCAAAGCTAGAAGATAGAAATTTGGATTTCGGAGGATGGTTTTTATTGGAACCATAGGTTCGACTTTCTCTTTGTTCTGTTGTACTTTCTTCGAATCTTTTATGAAGAAGGCCATCGGAAAAGCAATCAAAATGATCAAAATTCCAAGCGAAATGAGCGCCAGGTGCCAGCCTAGATTTTTTTCAAGCCCAGCTGAAATAAGTGGTACTAATGCTCCGCCTGTACCGATGCCTAGATAAGCAATTCCCATCGCCTTCCCCCGATTTTTGTCGAACCATCTGGAAATTAATACCTGACAGGGTAGGGGACCGCCAAAAACATAGCCAAGTGCATTGAACACATAAAAAAGATAAAACATTGGGAGCGAATCGGCAAAGCTGAGTCCGATTAGGGCTGTTCCGGTCAGAAAGGCACCGGTCATCATCAATGAACGTGGCCCGTAACGGTCAATTAACCAGCCAGCTAAAAAGCCAAACAATGGAGCAACCACTAGTTTGCCCACTGCATTTCCTGAAGTTACCACCGCCCTTGACCAACCATATTCTTTGGTCATGAAATCGTAGAAGAATGGCAATCCGTACAAGGCAAAACCGACTATGGCAAACAAGGCCATAAAGGCAGTGATAAGAATATAAGTTTGTGAACTTCTGGGTGTACTTTCAGGAAGATCAACTTGTTTCATTGGTCAAGGGTTTAGCGTTTGTTAGTAGAGACTTTAAAATTAACAAAACTCGTGAAACAGCCATGCAACCGATTGTATTTCTGAAAAATCTTTACCGGCAGATTCTAAAAAATGAAAAGCCATCTCTGGAAGTAATCCTGAAATGGCTTTTATATGTTTGCGCAACTTGTCCGATTACATTAAATCAGGATTAAGTGCCTGTGAAAAATTCGATTATTTATATTTTTCTTCGCGAAGAGCCTTGATTTTTTCGTCGGTGAGGTAATCTTCAAAATCCATGTATTTGTCGATTGTTCCTCTTGGAGTCAGGTCAATCACACGCGAACAAACCGATTCAATAAATTCGTGGTCATGACCGGTCATCAGCACCTGTCCAGGATAGGTTTTCATGTTGTTATTGAAAGCCTGGATCGATTCCATATCCAAATGGTTAGTTGGGTGGTCCATTATTACGGTATTCGGATGGGTCAACATCATGCGGGCAATCATGCAGCGCATTTTTTCTCCTCCTGAAAGGACCTTAGCACTTTTTTGCAGATCGTCGCCCGAAAATAACATCTTACCTAAATACTGGCGTAAAAAATTCTCACTGGTATCGTGCGAATACTTGCCCAGCCATTCGTAAAGGGTTTCGCTTTTGGTAAAGAAACTGGTAACATCATTTGGTAAATAGGCTGTAGTAATGGTTACCCCCCATTCGAAAGTTCCGGAGGTTGGTTCCATCTCTCGATTTATAATGTTGAAAAATGCCGATATGGCGCGGTTCTCCTTCGCCAGAAATACCACTTTGTCGCCACGCTCTATAGTAAATGAAACATCTTTAAAAAGCACTTCACCATCCTGAACATACGAAAGATTGTCGACAGTTAACACGCGGTCGCCGGTTGCACGTTCCTGCTGAAAAATAATTCCGGGATAGCGGCGGGTTGAAGGTTCAATTTCTTCAATCTTCAGCTTTTCGATCATTTTCTTGCGGCTGGTTGTTTGTTTCGATTTGGCTACGTTGGCGCTGAAACGGGCAATAAATTCGAGCAATTCTTTCTTTTTCTCTTCGGCCTTTTTGTTGGCATTGGCCGCCTGACGCAAAGCCAGCTGACTGGATTCGTACCAGAATGTGTAGTTTCCGGAGAAAGCGCGGATTTTACCAAAGTCGATGTCAACAACGTCGGTACATACATTATCCAGAAAGTGACGGTCATGCGAAACGACGATCACCGTATTTTGGCAATTGGCCAGATAATTTTCGAGCCACAGTACGGTTTCAAGGTCAAGGTCATTGGTAGGCTCATCGAGCAACAGGTTGTCTGGATTTCCAAAAAGAGCCTGAGCAAGTAATACACGCACTTTTTCTTTACCATTCAGGTCTTTCATCTGCGTTGTGTGCATACTTTCCTTAATACCCAATCCACTCAACAAACTTGCGGCATCACTTTCGGCATTCCAGCCGTTCATGTTGGCAAAATCATCTTCGAGTTTGGCAGCCAAATGTCCATCTTCTTCAGAGAAATCAGCTTTCGCGTATAAAGCATCCTTTTCCTTCATAACACGAAGTAGTTCAGTGTGTCCCATCAGAACTGTGTCCAATACTGAATGTTCGTCGAATGCATTGTGGTTCTGGTTTAGCACCGAAAGTCGTTCGCCTGATCCCATCAAAACCGAACCGCGGGTAGGTTCAAGATCTCCGGAGATTAGCCGCAAAAAAGTTGATTTTCCGGCGCCATTTGCTCCAATAACACCGTAACAGTTGCCCGGTGTGAATTTTAAATTAACATCCGAAAACAAAGCTTTTTTTCCGAACTGAATTGCCAAATTTGAAACCGTAATCATGTGCTAAATATTTTTTATTCTTGATTTTACAGGGGCGCAAAGTTAGTATTATCTGCGCGTCAATAGAATATTTTGGGTTAATAAATCTTTAAAGATCAGACAGCTGCCAGCAAATGAAAATCATTTAGGCTTCAGCACTCAAACCTCTTTGTCTAATAACTTCGTAGATAAGCAATCCTGAAGCTACCGAAACGTTGAGTGATTCAATTTTTCCGAGAATCGGGATTTTAACCTGCTCGTCGGCCAATGCCAGCAAACGCTGATCAATTCCGGTATCTTCGGAACCCATGATAAAAGCGATTGGCCCTGTCAGTGGTACATCGGTATATACAGTAGTTGCCTTTTCAGTAGCTGCTACCAGTTTAAGTCCCGATTCTTTCAGGAATGAAACCGTTTCTTTCAGACTTCTGGAGCGACAAACAGGGACCAAATGCAGTGCTCCGGCTGAAGTTTTTACAGCGTCGGCATTGATTCGGGCAGAACCTTTATCGGGAATAACAATGGCATTTACCCCGGCACATTCGGCTGAACGCACTATAGCTCCAAAGTTACGCACGTCGGTAACCTGGTCGAGTACCAGCACAAAAGGAGTTTTACCTTCCTCATATAGGGTTGGGATGATATCTTCAATTCGTTGCAATGCCACCGGCGACACAAAAGCCAGTACGCCTTGATGGTTCTTGCGCGAAATACGGTTGATTTTTTCAATTGGTACATACTGAAATGCAATCTGACGAATGCGAATCAGATCAAAGAGTTCTTTGAATAACTCGCCGACCAAGCCTTTTTTTATCAGTACTTTGTCTATTTCTTTTCCGGCCTGAATGGCTTCAATAACAGCGCGTATTCCAAATACCAGATCATCGGCGGGTTTATCTTCTCTTTTAAACATTTGTTATTTATTATTTATGAAATATCATTTAACGGTTCGTGTTGCGGGTTATTTCTCGAAACATGTATCCCGGAACTCGCAACTCTTTTACCAAGTCTTTTTCGCTGCCAGTTCTTCCAGTTGCTCGTGTAAAATTTCCCATTCGTACATTTTATTCTCCAGATCCTTTTTTAGTCGTTCGTATTTTTTGAAAATTTCAGGATCGGTACCATCAGCATGTTCGAGCGTTTTGTCCATTTCCTCGATCTTCGATTCCAGATTTGTAATCTCTTGCTCGGTTTTTTCTATGCTTTTCTCTATTTTGCTGATGTTTTTGTTGATTTCTTTGCGCTCTTCAAAACTAACTTTTTCGGCTTCTTCAACTTTTTGTACTTTAACTTCTTGATTCAAAGGTAAGTCCTTTTTCTCCAATTCTTTCATCGATTCTATTTTCTTCCGACGAAGAAATTCGTAAATGCCGCCCAAATGCTGTTTTACTTTTTTATCCTTGAATTCGTAGACGCAATTCACTAAACCATCCAGAAATTCGCGGTCGTGCGATACGATAATAACTGTTCCATCGTAGTCAACCAAAGCCTGTTTCAGAATTTCTTTCGAACGCATGTCGAGGTGGTTGGTGGGCTCATCCAGTACCAGCAGATTCACTGGTTCGAGCATCAGCTTTACCATAGCCAGTCGCGAGCGTTCTCCTCCTGAAAGTACACGAACTTTCTTCTCCACGTCGTCGCCCGAAAACATAAATCCACCCAGAATATTGCGGATTTTGGTACGAATTTCACCAACGGCAATGCGGTCGATGGTATCAAAAACAGTCAACTCCGGATCGAGAAGATTGGCCTGATTTTGTGCATAATAGCCAATTTTTACATTGTGACCCAGTTTCATTTCGCCCTGATATTCCAATTCATTCATGATGATTCGGGCCAGAGTTGTTTTTCCTTCGCCGTTTTTGCCAACGAAGGCCACCTTCTCGCCACGCTCAATGGTCAGATCAATTTCCTTCAGCACATTTAGTTTGCCATAGTTTTTTGTCAATTCTCTTACTTCGGCAACCACTGTTCCGGAGCGCAATGCCGGCGGAAATTTAATTCGAAGGGTTGAGTTATCTTCATCATCAACTTCCAGACGTTCCAGTCGGTCGAGTGCTTTTACGCGCGACTGCACCTGTACAGCTTTGGTCGCCTGGTAGCGAAACCGGGCAATAAACTCTTCAGTGTCAGCAATCATTTTTTGCTGATTGACGTAAGCAGCCATCTGGGTTTCCTTCAACTCTTTGCGAAGGATTAAATATTTTGAATAATTTGATTTGAAATCGTAGGTGCGACCAAGTGTAATTTCGATAGTGCGGTTTGTTATGGCATCCAGAAAAGCCCGGTCGTGCGAAACCAAAACCACAGCTCCGTTGTACGTTCTCAGAAAATCTTCGAGCCACTGAATTGATTCAATATCAAGGTGGTTAGTCGGTTCATCGAGCAGAAAAACATCAGGCCGTTTCAACAGAATTTTTGCCAACTCAATACGCATACGCCAGCCTCCGCTAAACTCAGATGTTTGTCGTGTAAAATCAGAACGTTTAAATCCCAATCCGATGAGTGTTCGTTCTACCTCGGCTTCAAAATTGTTTCCACCCAACATGTGGAACCGTTCGTTAAATTCGGTAACATGATCGAGTAATCGATGATATTCTGCTGATTCGTAGTCGGTGCGGGTTGCTATTTCGTGGTTAATTTCTTCAATTCGTTTTTCCAGATTTAAAATTTCTTCGAACGAAGTTACTGCCTCCTCAAAAACAGTTCGTCCATCGAAAACTTCCATGTGCTGTGGAAGGTAACCCAGACGAACATCCGATGGCACAGATACAACTCCTTCATTAGGAACTTGATGCCCTGCCAGAATTTTTAGGAGTGTTGATTTTCCTGCTCCGTTTTTGCCAACGAGGCCAATTCTGTCTTTAGGGCTCACCAATAGCGAAATGCCCTTAAAAAGTTCGAATCCGCCAAAACTGACAACCAATTGATCAACCGAAATCATAAATCGTAAAATTGAGGGTGCAAAGATAGAAGAAACATCGGGATACAGGGTTTCATGTTCCAGATTTCAGGTTACAAGTTTGGATGGAAATAATTTACATCGTGTCTTTGTGTCTTTGTGTTTGCATCAGTTTCCTATTTGATCGAAACCTCCACTTTAAACTGCGGAACTTTCAATTCTTCAGGTAGGTTTTTCAGGTCGGCTGTTGAAACTTGCACGGACTCTGCCGGTATTCCCTGATTCTGTGTGAGAAATTCAGCGATGATCTGGTTGCGCTTAGCCAGAATTTCCTGAAACCGGGTTTCAACACGTCCCGATTCCAGTCGTTTCACACAGGCCATTTCAATTCCTAACGAATCAAGCTCCGGAACCGTATTTCGGATGAATGAAAGCAGTTTGGGATCATCATTTTTTACTTCTGCAATCGAAGTTTTTACTGTATCTGGAGTCGTTAATTGTGCAGATGCAAATTCTTCTTTTGTTAGCAGGATGGCAATCTGCTTTTTCTCTTTCTCAACATCTGTAGTTTGCGTCAGAGTCAGTATCAATTCAGGTTTCTTTTTCAGAATAGTTGCCAGATTAATTAATTTATCTCGTTGTTGCTGATCGAGAGAATCCTGTGCAAAGGTAAACGCCAGTTTTTCCAGTGCTTCGGGGTTTGTTCCGGCAAGCGACGAAAGTGCTTTGAATGGCGAAACCGCAGTTTTAATCATCAGGTTGGCAAAGGTTTTCCAAATAATTTTTCCAAGTTTAAATTTGGGTTCCGATGGATTTCCTTCCACAGGAATGTCGAAAGCAATCACATCTTTGGCGTCTTTCATTAGGTACAAGGCTAGTCGCACCGGAACTTTCATCGCAGTAGTATCTTTGGTTCGTTTGCCAAATTCAAGCTCTTCTACTTTTACAACGTTTGTGTTTGTCAGTTTAGTAGCCGACATTTTCAGTCCAAGATTGTAGTTAAACCAACCCTGAGTGATTGGCGATGCAATGTAATATTCCGTGTAAGGTGAGAAACTCATCATATCCATTCGTTTTACCTTGGCGTTCATTTCAATGTTCATGAAATCAACCATACTCCAAACTGTTTTTCCTGAAAGCTCACCTCTGTTATTCAGTTTGGTATTGAATTCAACCGGAATTTGGGCGGCGCTTTCAGTCAGTCCGGTCATGGTCATATTCAGATCATTTAGTTCGTAGCTGAAGGGGCGGTTCAAGGTATTGTCAGCAATAGAAATCAGTCCATTATTTACCCGAATGGCATCGATACTGTAAGTGACCGGAACTTCATCAGTAGCAGCAGGTGTTGCAGATGCCATGCTAATGGAATCGTTGTGGAAATAGGGTAGCAGCAGTCGTTCCAGATTGGTCATATCCTTATCTACAACCACCTGTAGGTCCGGTTGATCAACTTCAATTTTGCCGAAGCCAAAATGAAAGGTTTTCAGGTTAATATCGTTTATGCTGGTTGATAGTTTTGGTGCCGAAAAAATCTTTTCAGATCGACCATCGAGTATTGCTAAGTCATTTATTGAGCCAGTACCTGAAACCGAAATGTTGATCACTTCATTCATGTCGCCAACAATTTTTAAGTCAGAAGTCAAGAATCCGTTCAGCGACTTAATGTCAAAATAATCGGTCAGGTAACCCGTAATTGGGAGAATTTCAATGTCCTGAGTTTTTAGGTTGATCTGGTATTTTTCATTCAGGTTGTCAACGGTTGCCTGTACGTTTACGTGTCCTTTTTGCCCCATTGTGAAATCAATTCCTACATCCGATTTTTCATTGTTCCATGAAATCAGAGGCAGGTTTAGATTTAAATCTTTCATCTCCACTTGATTTTTCTTCTGAAGATCATTGTAGGTCACTTTGCCACCAACTAACTGAATATTGCGGATAGTAAATTTTAAGGATTCATTTTGGGTTGTGTCTTTTACTGCCAGGCTATCTTCTTTCGGGATAAGGCTATCGAAATTAAATTTTTCGCCGTTCTGAATAACCTGAATTTGAGGATTGACCAGCCGGATTTCGGATACCGAATATTCGTTGGAAATTAGTGTCCATGGATTTAGATTGATGTAAAATTCGCTGAAAGAGGCAAACTGTTCGGTTTGATTGTCTTCGTAGAGTACAAAACCTTTCGCCTGTAAGGCAACCTTGGCATAGTTAAAATGCAATTCGCTGATTTCCATTTTACGGCCGATCAGCTTTTCGCTATTTTTTACCAAATAATTCTTGGTAATTGTTGAAAGAAAAAACAAAATTGCAGCGATCAGGAACAGGAAAATTCCTAAACCGATGTATCTTTTTTTTATTCGTGCCATTGGTTTTTATGTTTGCTGCAAAGATAAATAAACTTTTTGATCGTATTTCGGAAAAGAAAAAGCCGTTTCAAATTGATGGTATGAAACGGCTTTGTATTCAGAAATATAGTTCGTCGGCTTACAAAATTCCGGAGTTGCTTACAAAGGCAATACTTTTGCTGTCGGGCGACCAGGATGGAACGTTGATGGTTCCCTGACCTCCGTATAAGTATGCAATTACTTTCGGCGCACCTCCTGTAACAGGCATCAAACGGAGCATTACCCTTTTGTGTGAAGGATGCGAGTTGAATTCAATATCTGCTTCAAAGCTTATGAAGGCAATCCATTTACCATCCGGAGAAATGTGCGGAAACCAGTTGTTGCATTGATCGAAAGTGAGTTGTTCTTTTTCAGTCCCATCAGGTTTCATGCGCCACAGTTGCATCGTGCCCGACTGACTTCCATTGTAATAAATGTATCTGCCATCGGGTGAATATTCGCAGCCGTCAACATGTTCCTTGGGTTTGTTGTTGGTCAAGGCAACTTCGTTCCCACCTTTTATTGAATTCTTATAAATGTTGTAGATGCTGCTCCCGTTGCGTTGTGCTACATAAACAACTTCCCTGTTGTTGGGCGCCCAACCATGTAGGTAGGACGGTGTATCTTCGGTTACCAAATGTGGAGTTCCACCTTCAATTGGTAATACATAAACGGTCGATCCGCCGCCATTCAAGCCTTCGCGATGACTGCTAATTCCCAATAGTTTTCCATCGAAAGAAATAACATGGTCGTTGTTGTTACGGTTGACATTACCGGTATTCAGTTTTTCCAGTTCGCCGCCATTAACCGGTATTTTATAAAGCAAACCGTCCATATTGAAAAGCAATTTTTTACCATCGGGCATCCAGTTTGGCGCTTCAAACCGATTGTCTTTTTCAAAAATTACTTTGCGTTTGCCGTCAAATACATTCATCGTTTCCATACGATAACCCTGCCGAATCGGATTATTTGAGGCATTGGATGCTGGTAACGGCTGATCAATCCTGACATTCCAGATTTTAGCAGTTTCTACCACATTCGGATTGTGAGAACAGATAAACAATCCTGCAAGTACTTCTTTCGGAAGAGCTTCCATAACCTGACTACCTATTACTTGTAGTGGTTCGCCGGGGTGAGCAGTTCTCAGAATAATAGTCTGACCTGAACGTTCTATTTGCAGGATGGTGTAGTTGGGTTTAGGGGCAAAAATTTCATCTTCCGGATCGCGCATAAATGCACCCCGGAGCACTCGCCATTGCAGAACGGTCAATCCATCGCCATGCAAAACTGCCGATGAATGGACAGCATTGGCATCTTCCGAAGCACGAACCATCCAGCCTATTTTACGATGCAGATCCGTTCCTGCACCTTCGAAGGCAAAATTGGCAGTCAGAATAAAGTCACCTTTCAGCTTGTTATAGAGGTAATTAAATTCGTCTCGCTCGGACCAGATGTTATATCCGGCACCGTTAATGGTATAGGTTTGAGTACTTTCGTCGTAGGTGGCAGAACCGGCAAGTTTTGGGGAACCAATATCCTTGCTGAATTGAAAGATACCAATGGGTTTCTGGGCAAATGAATTGATGGTAAGCATACAGAAAAGTAAGATGAATGATTGTTTCATGATTTGCAGATTAGGTTTTGCGCTTAGGTTATTCTGTTTCGAAGATAAATATTTCGGATTAGAAAAGTGAGTCTTTCTGTTTTTATTACGCTAAGTGTGGTAATGGAAAAAGCCCATATTTTGTCTATGTTATTTTTTCGCCTCCTGTTGTTTGTCCGATTTGATTACTTTTGCCTCAAAATTTGAAAATCATGGGAAGAGGCCGGAAAGTTAAGCCGTTTTTGGAGGGTGTTTTAATTACTGATATTGGTGCTGAAGGTAAAGCAATCGGACGTGTAGATGATGTGGTAGTGTTTACCACGCATGTTATCCCGGGCGATGTGGTTGACTTGCAGGTGACAAAAAAACGCACCAAATACATGGAGGCCATCGTAAAGCGGGTAGTCACCGAATCGCCTGATCGTGTTCCGGCTTTTTGCGAACATTTTGAGGTTTGTGGTGGTTGTAAATGGCAATTTCTTCCATACGATAAACAGCTTTTTTACAAACAGAAACAAGTTGCAGATCAGCTTCGGCGTATAGGGCGTATTGAATTGCCAGAAATTACACCGATTCTGGGTTCAGCAAAAACTACTTTTTACCGCAATAAACTCGAATTCGGTTTCTCCAACAAACGTTGGCTAACCTACGATGAAATTGGTACAGAAGGCGATGATATGAATAAAAATGCGCTCGGGTTCCATGTTCCGGGCATGTTCGATAAAATTATCAACATCAACAAATGCTGGTTGCAGGGTGAGCCATCAAACGAAATCCGCAATTTCATTAAGAATTATGCCGACGAAAACGGTCTCGAATTCTTCGACCGACGAATTCAGTCAGGCTTGCTGCGGAATATTATAATTCGTAGTTCAACTACCGGTGATTTAATGCTGATTGTTTGCTTTTTCTCAGAACAGAAAGAAAACCGCGAAAAGTTATTGGACGCCATTGCTGCTCAATTTCCGCAAATTACTTCGCTGATGTACGTCATTAATGGTAAAGGAAACGATACAATTACAGATCAGGAAATATTGGTTTACAAAGGGAATGATCATATTTTCGAGGAAATGGAAGGGCTGAAATTCAAAATCGGACCCAAAAGTTTTTACCAGACCAACTCCGAACAGGCTTACGAACTGTACAGAGTTGCCCGCGAATTTGCCGACCTGAAAGGCAATGAAGTGGTTTATGATTTATACACCGGAACCGGAACCATCGCCAACTTTATTGCCCGAAATGTGCAGAAGGTGGTTGGTATCGAATATGTTCCGGAAGCCATTCTGGATGCGCATGTAAATTCAGACTTGAACGAAATAGGAAACACCAGCTTCTTTGCGGGTGATATGAAGAAAATTCTGACCAGTGATTTTATTGCCCAAAACGGACGTCCGGATGTGATTATTACTGATCCGCCACGAGCAGGAATGGACGAAGACGTGGTGAAAACCATTTTGGAAGCTGCTCCTGAAAAAGTGGTTTATGTAAGTTGCAATCCGGCTACTCAAGCCCGCGATCTGGCGTTGATGGATGAAATGTACAAAGTAACCCGCATTCAACCTGTTGATATGTTCCCGCACACCCACCATGTAGAGAATGTGGTGCTATTGGAGAGGAGAGGTTTAAATTGAACTCATTTCTGATAGTATCACGATACTATCAGAAATGAAATGTTTCGCCTGAAACACTAGTAATCTGGTAAATTTGAATTAGCTGCTTGGGAATTAACAGGTTTCAGATTCTATTTTACTTTCTCCAGCGCTTTTTGTACAATCTCCAGATCACTTATACCTCGGAATCCGCTAAATCCAACGGCCAGTTTGGTTCCGTCAGGAAGGGTGATGGGTTGTCCACCTTCGTAGCCAACCAAATCGGGCATACTGATTCCAAACGTATGGTAATCAATTTGGTCAGAAAATACCATTCGTTCATATTCGTTGGTTTTATATCCGGTTATCCATGCCTGATTTGCTTTTGTCCATGCTATTTTAAACGAATCGCGACCCCGGAGCTTATCTGTTCCAAATATTTTTCCATAAATGCGACCATCTTCGCTAATAATACATACTGATGCTACTCCTTTTGATTTGGCATAATCATCAGGAATAGCCATGTAAACGGGGACAAGCGTCTCGATGTTGGCTAATAATTCTTCGATCTGTACGTGTGACATATTGAAACTTTTAAATTTTGACTCTCTTAAATGATGCACTAAAGTTAAGCAATAATCAGTGTTTAGTTATCTTTGGAATATCAAACTAAATCAATATTTCATGAGACGATTCAAATTTGCTGGCCTTTTGCTACTTGTATTATTTGGTATTCAAACTCAGGCTCAACCCAGCCAAACTGTTTATTTGCAGTGCGAATACCTGTTAAATCCAATTGGAATAGATGTTCCATCTCCACGTTTATGTTGGCAAATGCAAGACAGTCGCGAAGGTGCACTGCAAACTGCTTATCAGTTGATTGTTGGAACCGATTCGGTTCAGGTAGCTGCAGGAAAAGGAAATTGCTTGGATTCCGGAAAAATCTCGGAGTCAGCAATGCTCGTTTCTTATCAGGGAAAAGCTTTGCTGCCATTCACTAAATATTATTGGACGGTGACTTTATGGGACAAGGATCAACAGAAATTGGCTCCTGCAAAAATCGCAAGTTTCGAAACCGGAATGATGCAAATCAGCAACTGGAAAGGTACCTGGATTTCTGATTCAAAAGACATTGCCCTGAAACCGGCTCCGTATTTTCGCAAACAGTTTCAACCTTCAGGAAGAGTGAAAAGTGCTCGTGTTTACCTTGCTGCTGCGGGTTTGTACGAACTTTCCATCAATGGACAGCGCGTTGGCGATCATCGGCTCGATCCGATGTATACCCGTTTCGACAGACGTACTTTGTATGTGACTTACGATGTGACTTCGCTGGTAAATGCCAAAGATGTGGTGTTGGGCGTGTTGCTCGGAAACGGCTGGTATAACCATCAATCTACAGCTGTATGGTATTTCGATCAGGCACCATGGCGCGATCGTCCAAAATTTTGTCTCGATTTGCGAATCACTTATCAGGATGGCCGCGAAGAAGTTATTTCATCGGGAACCGATTGGAAAACCTCGTTAAGTCCGATCATTTTCAACAGCATTTATACAGCCGAACACCACGATGCACGTCTCAGTCAGCCCGGTTGGGATAAGGCTGGATTCGACGATTCGAAATGGAAGAATACCATTCCGGTGAATGCTCCTTCGCAAAATATTGTTGCTCAGCAACTGCAACCGATTCGTTTTGTGGAAGAAATTAGTCCGGTGAGCGTGAATAAAATGACTGAACTGAAGTCGGTCTACAATTTGGGACGTAATATTGCCGGAATCAGCCGCATCAGTGTAAAAGGTGAACGCGGAACGACGATTCGCTTAAAACACGCCGAAATGATTTTTAAAGATGGAAATGTAAACATGTCGAACATCGATGTTCATTACCGCCCAACAGACGACACCGATCCATTCCAGACTGATATTTATATTTTGAGCGGCGAAGGTATTGAGACTTTCTGGCCGCATTTCAACTACAAAGGGTTTCAGTATGTAGAAGTTACCAGCGATCGTCCGGTTGAAATCCAGAGCCTGACCGGAATTTTTATGCACAGCGATGTTCCTCCGGTTGGTCAGGTGAGCAGTTCGAACGAAACATTGAATAAAATCTGGAAAGCAACTAATGTTTCCTATTTATCGAATCTGCAGGGTTATCCGACCGATTGCCCTCAGCGTGAAAAGAATGGATGGACGGGCGATGCGCACATTGCCAGTGAAACCGGCTTGTATAACTATGACGGAATTACCATATACGAAAAATGGCTGGCCGATCACCGCGACGAGCAACAACCCAATGGAGTTTTACCGAACATCATTCCAACGAGTGGTTGCGGTTACACCTGGGCAAACGGGCCGGATTGGACCAGCACCATTGCCATCATTCCATGGAATATTTACCTGTTCTATGGCGATCCGAAATTATTGGACGATTGCTATGAAAATATCCGGAGATACGTTGACCATATTGCCGAAATCAGTCCAAATGGGTTAACTGACTGGGGATTGGGCGACTGGGTTCCGGTAAAATCGAAAGCTCCGAAAGAACTGACTTCATCGATTTATTACTTTGTGGACGCAACGATACTTGCCAAAGCAGCCAAAATATTGGGTCATGAAACCGATTTTCAGAAATACTCAGAATTGTCTGCCAAAATTGCTGTAGCCATAAACGCAAAATATCTGAATTCTGAAACCGGAATTTATGGTACGGGTTTACAAACTGAACTGAGTGCGCCGCTTTTCTGGGGAATTGTTCCTGAAAACCTGAAGGCCAAAGTGGCTGAGAATCTTTCCAAACGTGTGATTGCTGATGGTAAACATCTGGATGTTGGTTTGCTTGGAACGAAGACTATCCTGAATGCTCTGAGCGAAAACGGATATGCTGATTTGGCTTATGAAGTTGCGGCTCAGGAAACATTTCCATCGTGGGGCTGGTGGATTGTGAACGGGGCAACCTCGCTTTACGAAAACTGGCCGATTGATGCCACCCGTGATATTTCACTGAATCACATCATGTTTGGCGAAATCGGAGCGTGGTATTACAAAGCGTTGGGCGGAATGAAACCTGATCAGGAAAAACCGGGCTTTAAAAATGTATTGCTTGAGCCTCATTTTGTAAAAGGCTTGAATTCGTTTCAGGCCAGTCATACCGGACCTTTTGGCGAGATTAAGTCATCATGGATACGCAAAGGAAAGACTGTGGTTTACCAGGTGACAATTCCGGCAAACAGTACAGCAGGCTTGAAACTTTCAGGAAATAAGATCAGTCAGAATGGAAAGGTGATTTCTGTAAATTCCGGAGGAAAAATGGATCAGATCATCACTGTGAATCTGGAATCTGGTATGTACGAATTTAGTATTTCTCAGTAGTTTAGTAAGAAATTATATTAGTGAAAAGCCTTGTAAGCATTTTGTTTACAAGGCTTTCGTGTTTTGTTAGGTTCAAATCGATGGCGATTAGAAGGAACTTATCTGTTTGGAACGATTAATATGTCTTCTGAATTGAACAAATAAAAGACTGGTTTGTCTTTTATTGAATGTTTGTTTAAAAACAATATTCCTAAAATCCTGAAAATAATGGAGATGATTGCCATAGACAGAGATTTTACAGTTGTTAGAAACTCAGCTGTTCATGGGAAAGGTGTATTTGCAAAGAAAACCATCCCTAAGGGAACCCGCATTTTTGAATATGGCGGGGAACGGGTGTTGAAATCCAATCTGGCTAAAGATCTTGTTGATGGCCTGACCAGCCTTGTTTATGTCATGAACCTGAATGAAACGTATGCAGTTGATGGCGAACGTGGAGGAAACGATGCCCGTTTTATTAATCACAGTTGTGATCCGAACTGTGAGGTGCTTTACTTTAATAATACCCCGTATATCTACGCCATGAAAGAGATTCAGGAAGGAGAGGAGCTCAATTTTGATTATAAATACGGAAGCGAAGGTGATGTAGAAGTTACTGATGAACAAAAACGTGAATGGTTTCCCTGTAACTGTGGGGCTGAGAATTGTCGGGGAACCTTGCTAAGCAACTAAATAGGTGATTAATACATAACAAACTAAAACGGACTAACATGGAAAAATCAGAGAAAAAATTAAGTGTTTCTGCACGAATGGTGTTGTCAACAGCGGCTATTCTGGCTATTCAGGCTATGCCTTTCGACAGCTATGCACAGGCTGGTGTGCAAGACAAAGTGGTACAGCGCACAGCTGGGAGCAACCCGCATATATTTATTAAGATCAGGGATATTGGTGCAAAAGTGGCGATTGTGGGATTTGAGAATGGAACACCGGTTTATAAAAATAACAAAGGCGAATTTTACACAGTAAATGGAAAAACCGGAGACCTGAACTACATTAAACCAGAAGAGTTTGCTAAATTCTCTTGTTGTATTAAACTGAGGTATCCGCCAGATCAAACAGCTTCAAAAGGTATTTCCAGTGGTAAACATTTATCGCACATTAAAATTGAAGCCGAAATTAAAGATATAAGTCTTGTTGGAGTTGATAGCAAAGGGAATACGATTCAGAAAAACAGCCGTGGTGAAACTTTTACTCTCGATCCGGTTACCGGAGATATGATTTTTGTAAAAATGTAAAAATTATCCCATGGAAAGAAGAGATTTTGTTTTGAAATCCAGCATTTTAGCTGCCTTTGGTGGATTGTCTCAAAGCACAATTGGTTCACCTCAAGTTTCAACTAACTCTGATCCGATACTTCCATTTTTATTACCATCCATGCCTCCATTAGATCACAAGGGAGGTATGGACATTCGGGTATGGGTGCGTTCATCCATGACCAATGGATTGTATTCAAGTGTTGAAACTGCTGTCGCACCAAAGTTGATGGGGCCATCACCTCATTACCATAAAGAACTCGATGAGTTAATGTATGTGATTGATGGTACAGCCAGCATTCTCATTGGTGATGAGGTTGTCGAGGTTCAGGCTGGTGGTTGGCATATGCGGCCACGCATGCTGAAACATACTTTCTGGAATGCGTCAGATCAGCCTTTACGTTTTTTTGATATGTATTTCAACCAACCTTTTGAGGAATATTTGGAGCAAATTTTTCATGAGCTTACCGCTGAAAAAGGATTTCCGGAAGGTTCTGAAGCGAAGAAAAATAAAATGAAAATGCTTCGTGAAAAGTTTGGACTTTTTTCTCCACCAAATGCTTCTGCTGAAAAGCAGGAAATCATGAAAAAATACGGTTTAAAATAGATTTTTATCAAAACTATTTTTCCTGAAATTTCACCAGATAACCGGAATCAAACCGAAAGATTCCGGTTATTTTTTTGTTCCCTTCAGCATTCGTAAATGGCCGGGTTTGCCCTTTTAAAACCAACTGAGAAACATGGCTTTCTGTCAGTTTTTTACCCTGAATTTCAAACGGAATACGCAGTTTGCAGCCTCCCCTGAAATTGGTGCAACCCCATGCTGCATTTCCTTTCACAATTTCACCAATTTTGCACGACGGGCAAACCAGCTTTTCTGGTTCGGCCTCTGAAAATGCTATTTTGAAGTCATCAGTCAGTTCCAGAAAGCCATCAACAGCAACTTCATCTTGTTTGAATCCTTTGATCAGAGCGGTTTTTCCTTTTTCAGCCAGCCGTTTGATTTGCGCATCGGTGAGTTTTTTACTCATGAACTCAAAAGGAATAATAAACCGGCAACCGTCTTTCCAATCGGAGCATCCCCAGGCATTTTTGCCTTTTTTCAGGATTCCATTTTTACAGGCCGGGCACGAGGTTTCGGTAGGTTCGGCTGGAGCAGCTTTTTCTTTTTTCGCCGGAATGACGGGTTCTTCAGGTGCAAAAGTAAACTCTTTTCGGGGCGAGCGTTTCACCTGATCGACCACCTCGGTAACCATCTGCTTCATCTCGTCCATAAAAAGCGTCACATCGTATTGGCCCAGTTCGATCATCCGGAGTTTCTTTTCCCATTGTCCGGTCAGTTCAGCCGATTTTAGCAGTTCATTTTCAATGCTGTCAATCAGGTCGATTCCGGTGGGCGTGGCAACCAGTTTTTTGCCATCTTTTTTAATGTATTTTCTCCGGAAAAGTGTTTCGATGATATTGGCCCGGGTTGACGGCCGTCCAATGCCGTTATCTTTCATCAGTTCGCGAAGTTCTTCGTCATCCACGCTTTTTCCGGCGGTTTCCATGGCACGTAATAGAGTTGCTTCAGTATGGTATTTAGGTGGTTGAGTCGATTTTTCGAGCAATCCTGGTTCGTGCGGACCATGTTCACCGGTCACGAAAATCGGGAGCAGGTTTTCGTCGCTTTGCACTGGATTTTTCTCATTCATGTACACGATACGCCAGCCGGGCTCCAGGATTTGTTTCCCGGTGGCCTTGAAATCGTGCGATCCAACCTTGGCTTCAACGGTAGTGTTTGCAACTTTACAATCAGCATAAAATACTGAAATAAACCTTTTGGCAACCATGTCGAAAACCTGTTTTTCGGTAGCCGTCAGATCAACGCGGTGTTGTCCGGTTGGAATGATGGCGTGGTGATCGGTAATCTTTGCATTGTCGAAAACCTTGTTCGATTTCCGGATTTTATCCTGAAGTAATGGCGCTGTCAGGGTTTCATAACCTTTCAGGTTTTTCAGGATGCCCGGAACTTTGGGATAAATATCTTCCGAAAGATAAGTGGTGTCCACACGCGGATAGGTGGTCAGTTTCTTTTCGTATAACGATTGAATAGTTTTCAGTGTCTCTTCGGCACCCATGTTGAATTTCCGGTTGCAATCCACCTGTAAAGAGGTCAAATCGAACAGGCGGAGTGGCTGCTCAATGCTGTTCTTTGTTTCGATCTTTCCGATAAAAAGCTCGAAGCGACTGATTTCTTCGAGTACTTGCGCTGCATCTTCGCGTTTCAAGAACCGTCCGGAAGCAGCCGAAAAGGTGGCTTCTCGGTAAATGGTTTTTATCTCGAAATAGGGTTCAGGCTTAAATGCGTCAATTTCTTTTTGCCGGTTGACGATAATGGCGAGGGTAGGGGTTTGCACACGTCCGATGGACAAAACCTGTCTGTTCTGTCCGTATTTAAGGGTGTACAGGCGCGTGGCATTCATTCCCAGCAGCCAGTCGCCAATCGCACGGGCGCTTCCGGCGGCATAAAGGTTATCAAATTTTTTACCGTCCTGTAATTTCTGAAAACCCTCACGAATCGCTTCTTCAGTCAGCGACGAAATCCACAAACGTTTCACCGGTGCGGTGCATTTGGCTTTCGACATCACCCAACGCTGAATCAGTTCCCCTTCCTGGCCGGCATCGCCACAGTTTATGACCTCTTCGGCACCCTGCATCAGTTTTTCGATGGTGGCAAACTGCTTTTTTACACCGTCATCTTCAATCAGTTTAATGCCAAACTTCGATGGAATCATCGGCAGCAGATGGATGTTCCACGTTTTCCATTGTTCTTTATAATCGTTTGGCTCTTTTAGGGTGCACAAGTGGCCGAATGTCCAGGTTACCTGATAGCCATTTCCCTCAAAATAGCCATCGCGACGGACGTTCGCTCCAATAATTTGGGCAAGTTCTTTAGCTACGCTGGGCTTTTCAGCAATACAAACTTTCATGAAATCTGTTCAAAGGTTGAACCACATAGACACATAGGACACCTAGTTTTTTTTTCGCGTTTTGCGTCTTAGCTTTCAAATAATTCTTTTATTCGGAAACAAGCAACCTGATTCCGTTTTCTTCCAGTGCGATCATTCGTTTTTTGTAGAGCGCACCAATAGCCGCTTTGAAGTTTTTCTTGCTGAATTTGAATGTTTTATAAATCTCTTCAGGAGTGCTTTTGTCGGTTAATGGAAGGTATCCTTTGGCTTTTTCTAACTCTGAAATAATTTTATCGGCAAACGAACTGATTTTTTCGTACCCGGCTTTTTGCAGACAAAGGTCAATTTTACCGTCGGTACGGATTTTTTTGATGTATCCCTGCACTTTATCGCCCGGATTAAGTGGCTGAAAAACTTCGTTTTTGAAGATCACTCCGAGATGACTGTTGTCGATAATGGCGTTGTAGCCCAAATCGGTTTCATTTACAATGATGAGGTCAACTTCCTCGTCATTGTCATAGTCAACCGGGATATTATCGAGGTAATGTTCAATTTTTGATGAGGCGGCAATACGTTTGGTGTTGGTATCTACATACACATAAACCAGGTATTTCCGGCCTTGTTCCATAGGCTGGCGCTGCTCGCGAAAAGGCACAAACAGGTCTTTAGGCAATCCCCAGTTGAGGAATGCGCCAACCGGAGTTACCGAAACCACTTCGAGTAAGGCAAATTCTTCGACCATGGCCAGCGGTTTCTCTGTTGTTGCCACTAGTCGGTCTTCCGAATCAAGGTAGATAAACGCTTCCAGATGATCTCCCGGCATCGTTCCTTCCGGAACATAGCGTTTCGGCATCAGGATTTCGCCCAGATCCCCACCGTCGAGGTAAATACCAAAATCAACTTCTTTAACTACTTCTAAATGATTTATTTTTCCTATTTCAGTCATAATGTGTTTCGAGTTTCAGGTTTCAAAATTCCAAGTTGCCTTCGACTGCTTCGCGCTCAGGCAACGATGTTCTATTCAGCGGTGGCTGAGACTTCGGCGTGAGCTCAGTCGAACGCTTGTCGAATCTATTCCCAACCCGAGGCCAAAATATCGGCAATGTGGATTGGTTTGATGGGTAAATTATTTTTCTGGATATATCCTTCCAGATTCAGAATACACGACGATTCGGTTGAAATGATGTATTCTGCTCCGGTTTTCAGGGCATTCTCCACTTTCTGTTCGGTCATAGCCGATGAAATGGCGGTGAATTTAGCCGAGAAGGTTCCACCAAATCCGCAGCAGGTTTCGGTATCTTCTATTTCAACCAATTCCAATCCTTTTACTTTGGAGAGTAAAAGTCGAGGTTCCTTGCGGATTCCGTATTCGCGCAATGCGGTGCAGGCATCGTGGTAACAAACCTTGTGTGGAAATTCCGCGCCAAAATCGGTAAAATTTAAATGATTGACCAGGTAATCCGTCAGCTCAAACATATTTCTGTTCAATCGCTGGTAATCTTCAAATCCGGCTTGTCCGTTTTTAAACAGGTCGGGATAATAGTTTTTAATGAAGCCGGTGCACGAAGCCGACGGACTTACAATGTGCCTGTCATTTGGAAAATCACAAATAAATTTCTTCGCCAGTGTTTTGGTTTCGTCCCAGTAGCCACTGTTGAAAGCGGGTTGCCCGCAGCAGGTCTGCTCCGGATTGTAGTTCACATCCAGTCCGGCTTTCCGGAGTAATTTTACGGTATTAAATGCTGTATCAGGATATATCTGATCGATGAAACAGGGTATAAAAAGATCGACGGTCATTACTATTTGAATTTGGGTTCAAGTTACCAAAGACTTTCCTTAAAACAAAAAAAGCTGCCCGAAAGAGCAGCTTTGCACGGGAGGAGCGACTCGAACGCCCGACACCTGGTTTTGGAGACCAGTGCTCTACCAACTGAGCTACACCCGTATCCGTTTTGCGAGTGCAAATATAATAATTAGTTTTTCACAACCTAGAGAAAATAACTGTCGAGGGTTAAAAAATCTGTCAGATTTCGGGCTTTTCCACGACAAAAAATTGCTGACTTTTTCAAAATCAACCAAATAAAGTGACTTATATTTTCAGAATATTTACATGTAAACAAGCGCAAAAAAAATAAAATGCCATCAGGATAGATCCAAATGGCATTTATAAAATGAGTTTCGGCAGATCTCAGGATAATTGTGAAACTATCTGATTTTAATCTCTTTGGTTTTATCACCTATGGTAAGTGTAGCTTTATTGTCGCATTCTCCATTGCCATAGTCAATGGTCCAACTCCGGTTGTTGCTTGTTGAAATTGAAACTATCCCACTAACCAGGTGATGACAGGCAACTTTAAAAACCAAAGGTTTTTCAGCAGTAATTACTTTGCTCACTTTAACTCCCGAGATACGCGTAAATTCAATGGTTCCCCAGCTTACAACCTGATTATCGGCTGGATTCGCTAAAGTGTTTCTCTGATACTGGCGCGTCATATTTGCAACTCTGGTAGCTTTCCCTTCTCCATCGGGAAAGGAAATGGTGATGTTCTCCTTGATTACAGCTGTACGGATGTTGTTTTCCTGATCTTTGCTAATGGTTTTAGCAACACTACCTTCAATCTTTTTACCGTCAACTACGTAATTTTCGAAAGATTTATCCCTGACTGATGGGAAGGTAGTAAAAGAGGCAGAAGTCACAATGATTTTTCCGGAACGAACTTTTCCATCTTTTCCGGTACAGGCAGTTCCAAAATCGATGGTCATAACCTGAGGTGTTGCTGTTTTATTGACCGTAATTACCGGACAATCACTCAGGTAAATCAGACTCTCAAGGCTTGCCGATTTGAGTAATGTAAATTTCAAATCTAGGGCTTCGTCAACCATCATGTCGATGTCGGCAAGGGTTTCTTCGGCCTGTGTTTCCTGCAGACTTAGCTGAATTTCGTCAAAAACAGGCGCAACATCTTCTTTCTGACATGAATTGAATACAAAAAACATTAGGCTTAAAGCGAAAAACATTTTTAATTGTTTCATAAGGCAAAATATTTAGAAATTAAATTGATTACCCTTAAGAAGCGGTTTATGACTGAAAGTTAAATCTGGATTCGATTTTTTTTGAAAAAAGTGAAAAATACATTTTCTGAAAATAATCTGGTTGCGGATTTAACTTTCGGCTACTTTTAACATCCAAAGCGTAAACCAGTCAATTCCTGAATTTATTTAATGAACGAAACGTCTGACGCATATTTGTTTTCACTCATCAAAAATCCGGCTTCGAAAGATAAAGGCTTTTTGCAACTGATGGATACTTACAAAAGGCCTCTCTACTGGCATATCCGGCGGTTGGTGGTATCGCACGAGGATGCGGAAGATATTTTGCAGGAGACATTTATTAATGTGTACCGCTTTGCCGATTCGTTTAAGGGCGAAAGCAAAGTATTTACCTGGTTGTATCGCATTGCAACCAACGAATGCACCAAACATTTCAGGAAAAATAAGAACTGGCTGAAAAATGCGGAGTTGATTACTGACAAAATGATTGGTGACCTAACCGGAACCGATTCGGATAACAGCGAAGCCATGCTGGTAAAATTTCAACAGGCTATACTGAAACTTCCGGAGAAACAGCGGATGGTTTTTAATCTGCGTTATTACGACGAACTAAGCTACGAAGAAATCAGCCAGATTCTGGATTCCTCGGTGAATACGCTGAAAACGAATTATCATTATGCCTCTGAAAAAATCAGGCAATATTTGATTGAACAAGCTTAACAATGAACAAAGACACCAACGATATGAAGCAATTGGATGAATTTCCAGAGATTGGTAAAAAATTACCTTACCGTGAGCCTGTCAATTTTTTTGAAGGGCTTTCGGAAAAAACACTTCAGCAGGCAAAACTCAAGGAGCAAAATCGCAGAAGAAATTTGATTCTCTGGCGCACTTTGGCGGTGGCTGCATCAATTTCTGCCTTAGCCTTACTTGGCTACTTTATGTATGAGCCGGAATTGGTTGTATCTCCCCTGATAGTTCAGGAAAAGCAACCGGTTGAACGACCAATAATTAAAGAAAGGGAAATTGCGCAACAACCAGAAATCGGAAAGGAAATCAAGAAAGAGGTAACTGAAAAAGTGCCGGAAAAAACTGTTGCTGAAAGAAACGACACCGAGGAGATAGGCGATGTTTTGGCCGACTTGTCAGACGAAGAATTGCAGCAGTTAGCAGCAATGTACAAAGCTGATCCTTTTATGAGCGAATCAGAACAATAATCTGTTAATATCAATCGAAATGAAAACGATAGTATCAAGCTTACTTTTAGTTATTACGCTGTGCATTAGTTTTAGTGCTGAATCGCAGAATCCCGACAGGTTCCCAAGACTACGCGAACGGATTGCTCAGGCCAAATTGCGTGAAGTCAGGCTTCAGTTAAAACTCGATCAGGCTACTTTTGATCAGTTTCGTCCGATTTATCTCAAATATGAGCATGAAGTTTCGGGGATTGATTTTCGGAATCTGGCCCGGATGATGAAAGTGGATGCTGATAGTTTGTCGGCAGATGAAGCAGATCATTTGATTGTTAGTCAGCTGGAAACTTCGAAGAAATTGATTCAGATACGTGAAAAATACTACAAAGAATTCAGGACAGTAATTACTCCGCAGCAGATCATTAAACTTTACCAGACGGAGGCCGAATTGCGTAAAAAAGTATTGCAGGAAATGAAAAAACGAATGATGAGCCGGTAAAAACTTATTTGAATTGCTATGAAACGAGCATGTCTTCTGTTCATTGTCTTGATAACTTGCATTTTGGCGCTAAAATCACAGATTGTTAACACCCAATTTGGACAAATTCAAGGTAGCTTAAACGGGACTATCTACCAATTTCTGGGCATTCCCTTTGCAAAACCTCCTGTTAACCTGTTAAGATGGAAAGCACCGCAAAATCCGGCATCATGGTCTGGTGTATTATCCACAACAAACTTTGCACCTGTCTGTCCTCAGAAAAATTTTAAACAGGGAGCGACCGATTTTACGTTGGAGGGTAATGAAGACTGTCTTTACCTGAATGTATGGACACCGCAATTGGGAGCTGGCAACAGAGCGGTAATGGTATTTGTTCATGGCGGGGGAAATCAGCAGGGTAGTGCAAGTGAAGTGAATGGCGGTACACAAATGTACTTTGGTAAAAATATGGCTCAGCGGGGAAATGTTGTAGTTGTTACGATTCAATATCGTCTGGGGCCGTTGGGTTTTTTGGTGCATCCGGGCCTGGAGTCTGAGAATGCCAGCAAAGTTTCGGGCAACTATGCTGTTCTCGATCAGATTTTAGCGCTTACCTGGGTCAAAAATAACATTGCCAATTTTGGAGGCGATCCTTCCAAAGTAATGATATTTGGTGAAAGTGCAGGTGGTGTAAATGTTGGAAATTTGCTTAACACACCATTGGCTGCGGGTTTGTTTCATAGCGCATGTATTCAGAGTGCTGCGCCGGTAATAAATGCATATATTGATTCAAAAGACAAGGGAATTTCGTATGTTGAAAGTTATACGAAAGCAGGCACCGATATTGAGAAAATAGCCTATATGCGCACATTAACGAGCGATGAATTGGTGAAAGATGAAGTTTCGCCTGTAAGCGGAGGTGCAGTTGGTATGAATTGGCAACCAGTTGTTGATCATGTTGTTTTTAATGATTTTCCGAATCGAAATTTTCAAAGCGGAAACTACAATAAAGTTCCTCTGCTTATCGGGTCAAATTCTGAAGAAATGAGTCTTTCTGTTCCGCAAACGGTATTGCCGTTCATGGTCACAGCTCTTATAAATTCTAAAGTTCCGGCTGCTTTACAGGCTCAGGCATTACAGCTTTATCCACCTGGAACAACCGGTGAACAGGCACGGCAATCGTATATTGGCTTGTTGACTGACGGACAATTTACCTCACCTACGCGGCGAACTGCGCAATGCGTAAGTCAGAATCAAACCAAACCTGTTTGGCGGTATTTCTTTACACACAAACACTCTATACCCCAATTGGCAACATTAGGTTCATACCATGGCATGGAGTTGTTTTATGTATTTAATACCTGGGAAAATGCTACACTAGGTTCTGGTATTTTCTTTAAAGCGCAGGACGATTCCGTACAAAATGTGATGTTGGACTATTGGGTAAACTTTGCAAATACCGGCAATCCGAATGGTGCCGGACTCGTAAGTTGGCCTGAATACCAGGCTTCAACTGATGACTATCTGGAGATTAAAGCCACTCCGGTTGGTCGTCAAGGATTGAGAACTGTTCAATCTGATTTGTGGGACAAAGTAATTGGTTTTGAAAGTTGTAAAAGCTTGGTTGGAGTCAATGAAATCACTGGAAATGATACGTTTCGGGCTTATCCAAATCCAACAAGCGGAGTAGTTACGATAAATCAGGAAGTCGATAATGATCAGTTAATTGTAAGTATTTATGATTTTACCGGAAAGAAATTATTTACGGGAAAGAATCTTCGGACAATCGATCTTTCCCGCTACCCGGCAGGAATTTATCTAATGAAAATCGTTAAAGATGAACAAGTTTGGCAGACTAAACTTATTAAACAATGATGCTGCACTTTTAAATCGGGAAATGCCAATCGCTGGATCATTGGACTTGATTTAGAGAATTTGCGATTAGTGCTAAATCGGGGATTTGAACTCCACAATCTATTTTTTACCTTCACCATCCAATTAACCCAATTTCCCAATTATGTCCAAACCCAATTCGTTCGGCCTCGAAAAAAACATGATCATCATTTTTGGTGTCACACTGATAGCCGTTATGGGGATTGCCAGTATTACTCCAGCTTTCCCCGGAATCATTAAATATTTCGGAATTTCGACCCAACAAGTAGGTTGGCTGATTGCTGCATTTACACTGCCAGGTATATTTTTAACTCCGGTAAGCGGAATTCTGGCGGATCGTTTTGGTCGCAAACTGGTACTGGTTCCTTCGCTTTTTATCTTCGGAATTGCCGGTTTTCTCTGTTCTTTTATGCGAGATTTTCATTCTTTGCTGGCTCTTTTATTTGTTGAAGGTATTGGCGCTGCCGGACTTTCGAGTATCAATATTACCCTGATTGGGGATTTGTACACAGGCGAAAAGCGGACCGCGCTGATGGGCTACAATGCAAGTATTTTGAGTATAGGAACGGCAGCTTATCCGGCCTTGGGCGGGTTTATAGCAGCTTTCGGATGGCAGTATATTTTTTACCTTCCATTGCTTGCGTTACCACTTGGTATATTCGTCATGTTTGGATTGAATAATCCGGAACCGAAAGATCATCAGGGAATTGGTGAGTATTTTCGGCGCATCTGGAAAAACATTAATCAGCGAAGTGTTTGGGGACTTTTTCTGGTCAATATGTTGGTGTTTGTTTTGCTTTACGGTTCTTATCTGACCTATTTCCCGATTTTACTTTCTGAGCGGTTACAGGCTTCTTCAGTTCATATCGGGCTGATGATGTCCATCATGTCGTTGGTTACAGCCGCCACCTCTTCGCAACTTGGACGAATCAACAAACGCTTTCAATCTAAAACAATTCTATTGTTTGGAGCCAGTTTCTATTTTTTATCTATGCTTTCGTTGCTGATTAGCCAGAGCTGGATACAGGTTGTTGTTTCGGTGATTGTCTTCGGATTTGGACATGGCTTGTTGATTCCTTCCATACAGAATTTGCTGGTTGGCTTTGCCTCAATCAAAGAGCGGGCTGCATTTATGTCGGTCAATAGCATGGTTCTGCGTATTGGTCAAACCATTGGCCCATTGCTGATAGGCGTATTTTATGCAATCGGAAGCCTGCAAGCTTCTTTAATTGCCGGAGCAGTTGTGGCACTGGTAATGTTTGGCGTGATCGCGGGAATGGTGAGGGTTTCAAATCCAAACGGCAAGGTTATATCCTAAAAACTGATGAGATGAAGAATAATCCGACGATAAAGCTTGATTTATTACCCGTTGAACGAAAGTTTTTACGGTCGCATAAAGTCAGAATCAGAGATTTAGTCAACTATCCGATTGAAGAATTGCAGTTGTTACTTGATGTTTCGGTAATACGGGCGATGGAGATTCGTGCTTTGGTTGAATTTCAAAGTGTTCCCTCAATCGGGATAAAGTTTGGACGCGACCTGATTTCTCTGGGATATTATTCTTTGGACGAACTGAAAGAGAAAGATGGTGCAAAATTATTGGATGAGCTGGAGCTCTCGACCGGGACCTGGATCGATCCGTGTGTTGAAGATCAGTGTCGGTTAGTGGTTCATTACGCCAACGAAAGGGATGATCAATTAAACTGGTGGGATTTTACTGAAGAACGTAAACAGTTCCGGATTAAGCATGGTTATCCGGCAAATCGGCCAAAGAAGGCTTGGTTTGAGTTGGAGAAATATCAGAAAAAGAGTAAGTAAATTACGTCTATAGCCGAAATGAAATCGGACTTAACAAAAAAAGCAAATACCTCATGTGAAGTATTTGCTTTTCAGTATAGAACTTGTGAAATATTATTCCAGATAAGTGTATCCGTAAAGGCCCGAGCGGTAGTTTGATAAAAATTCTTTTCCTTCTTCCGCAGTGATAATTCCGGATTTTACAGACGAAGTTACCCAGGTTTCAACAGTGCGAACCAGCTTTTTAGCATTGTACTGAACGTAGTCCAATACTTCGGCAACGGTTTCGCCATCTATAATCTGGTCGATGCTGTATCCTTTGTTGTCGACCGAAATGTGAACGGCGTTGGTATCGCCAAACAGGTTGTGCAAATCGCCCAAAATTTCCTGGTAAGCTCCAACCAAAAATACACCCATGTAATAAGGCTCTTTTGCTTTAAGTGCGTGTACAGGCAGGTAATACGAGAAGTTTCGTGTCGAAATAAAGTTGTCGATTTTTCCGTCCGAGTCGCATGTAATGTCCTGAATAGTTGCCGAACGCTCTGGTTTTTCATCGAGCCGCTGAATCGGAATAATTGGGAAAATCTGATCGATTGCCCAAGAATCGGGTAGCGACTGAAACAATGAAAAGTTACAGAAATATTTGTCTGAGAGTAATTTTGGCAAGTACAATAATTCTTCAGGGATGTGTTTTAATTCGCCTGTCATCTGGTGAATTTCTTTGGTGATTGACCAGAATAAACGTTCAATCTGTGCACGTGTTTTCAGGTCGAGATGGCCTAAACTGAACAAATCGAGCGCTTCTTCACGAATCTGCTGTGCGTCGTGCCATGTTTCGAGCATTTTCGACTGGTTGAGCTGTTCCCACAACGAAAACAATTCGCGAACCAATTCGTGGTCGTCTTCTTTCGATTCTTCTTCTTCGCCCATTGTAGGCAGAGTGGAAGTTTCAAGCACTTCAAAAATCAAAACTGAATGGTGAGCCGTTAAAGACCGACCTGATTCGGTTATGATATTCGGGTGCGGAATGTTATTTTTATCGCTCACGTCAACCATGGTTGCAATGGCATCGTTCACGTATTCCTGAATGCTGTAATTTACACTACTTTCACTACTCGATGAGCGGGTTCCATCGTAATCAACGCCCAATCCGCCGCCGATATCCACAAATTCAACGTTAAAACCTTTGAGGTAAAGCTGAACATAGAATTGTGATGCTTCACGCATCGCCAGCTTGATGCGACGTATTTTGGTAACCTGACTTCCGATGTGAAAATGGACCAGTTTCAGGCAATCCTGCATGTCTTTTTTCTCTAATATATCGAGTGCTTCGAGCAGTTCACTTGAGGTCAAACCGAACTTGCTGGCGTCGCCTCCCGAGTCTTCCCATTTGCCGCTTCCGGAGCTGGCAAGTTTAATGCGAATACCCAGATTTGGCTTAACTTTCAACCGATTGGCAGTCTTGATGATTAATTTCAGTTCATTCAGTTTTTCGACCACCAGATAAATGCGTCGTCCCATTTTCTGAGCCAGCAAAGCCAATTCGATGTAATCTTCGTCTTTGTAGCCGTTGCAAATAATTAGTGAGTCGTTGTCGGTGTTGATGGCAATTACAGCATGCAATTCTGGTTTTGAACCAGCCTCTAGTCCGATATTGAATTTTTTGCCATGACCCACTATTTCTTCCACCACCGGGCGCATTTGATTCACCTTGATGGGATATATAATAAAGTTTTGAGCTTTGTAATCGTACTCTTCGGCAGCAACTTTAAAGCAGCTTGCCATTTTTTCAATACGGTTATCCAGAATGTCGGGGAAACGCAGCAGCATGGGTGCTGAAACATCCCGAAGTTGAAGTTCTTCAACCAATTCGTGCAGGTCGATCTGTATTCCGTTTTTCTTTGGAGTAACGGTTACATGACCTTTTTCGTTGATGGAAAAAAAGTTGATCCCCCAACCATTGATGTTGTAGAGTTCAGCCGAGTCTTCAATACGCCATTTTCTCATTAAGGAAAAGTTAATTGTTTGTTTATACTCATTTTTACTGCCTGAATCCAGACAAATTACTCGCTTTTCTTGCTTGAAAAACCAAGATCGAAATAGATCAGGAACAGGTCAGTTTTAGGTACGAATTTCAGTCTTAAAAAATAAAACATAAAATACTGCTATAAACCGCGCCAGTCCTATTTTATCAATGATTTTTCAGGCGGGGTAAATGTAATAAAATATTGAAAGTGATTTCGTTTTTTTTGAATGGTTGAAACACGTCAGCAAATAGAGTTGTATTAACACTTTTGCCTTTTTACTTTTGCTTTTTGACTTGACTTTTAAAACATCTGCATACTATGCAAGCGCTTGTAACGGCCATCCAGTTCAATCAATTCGTCATGAGTTCCACGTTCAATAATTTCCCCTTCATGGAAAACGCAGATCAAATCGGCATTGCGAACAGTTGATAAACGGTGTGCTATCACAACTGAAGTACGGTTTTTCATCAGGTTTTCCAAGGCATCCTGAACCAGTCGTTCCGATTCGGTGTCGAGGGCGGAAGTAGCTTCGTCGAGAATCAAAATTGGTGGGTTTTTCAGGATTGCACGGGCAATGCTTAGTCGCTGCCGCTGTCCACCTGAAAGTTTACTTCCACGATCACCAATCACCGTGTCGTAGCCATGTTCGGTTTCAATGATAAAGTCGTGCGCATTGGCCACCTTGGCTGCTGCAATAACTTCGGGCATGGATGTATTTTCAACGCCGAATGCTATGTTGTTGAAAATGCTATCGTTAAACAGTATGGCTTCCTGATTTACATTGCCCATCAAATCGCGCAAATCGTGAAGTTTCAGATCGCGAAGATCAACACCATCGATCAGAATTTGGCCGTCGTTCACATCATAAAATCGGGGTAGCAGATCAACAAAAGTTGTTTTTCCGCTTCCGGATTGACCCACCAAAGCAATGGTTTTTCCTTTTTCAATTTTGAGCGATACGTTGTTTAATACAACTTTCTCGTCGTAGGCAAAGGTCACATTGCGGTATTCAATTGAATCTTTCAAAGTGCTTACTGGCTTTGCAGCCGGAGTTTGCGGAATAGTGACATCGGCCATTAGTATTTTATCGATCCGATCCATAGAAGCCAATCCTTTTTGAATGCTGTAAAGAGCCGTTGTAAAAGCTTTCGCCGGGTTAATGATTTGGTAGAAAATGCCCAGATAGATAATAAATTCAGGACCTGAAAGTTCGCTGTTTTTATCCAAAATTAACGAACCGCCATACCACACCACGATGATTATCACAATAGTTCCAAGTAATTCGCTCAAAGGGTGAGCCAATTCCCGGCGACGCATTAGGCGGTTCATGATTGATTTGTAATCGTGAAGCTCCGAATTGAAGCGGGCATTCATTTTCTTTTCGGCATTGAATGCTTTGATGATGCGCAGTCCGCCAAGAGTTTCTTCAACAACAGTTAAAATCATTCCCATTTTATCCTGGCCTTCACGGGAGACTTTCTTTAGTGATTTTCCAACTTTTCCAATGATAAAACCAGCCACCGGAAGCACTAAGAAGATAAATAGAGTCATGCTTGGACTCATGATCAACATAGATGTAAGTAAGACAAGGATAATAACCGGATTCTTTAGGAACATATCGAGCGAAGACATGATCGAATTCTCTACTTCCGTAACGTCGCCAGTTATTCGAGAAATGATATCGCCCTTGCGTTCTTCTGAAAAGAAGGGAAGAGCAAGCTTCAGGATTTTTCCATAAATCTGTTCACGTATGTCTTTCACCACCCCATTACGAATGAAAATCGCTTCGTAAGCTCCCAGATAATAAAAACCTACTTTAAGCATCGTAGCAATGATTACGAAAAGTCCAACAAATAAGAGCGTTAACCCGGCTCCATTCGCATTTTTGAATACGGTTAGATAAAAGTACAGGTTGTGAACAATTGCATCTTTGGTCATTTGCCACGGTACCAAATCGGCAACATCTTTTGATGTCCCGAACAGTATTTCCAGCATCGGACTCATCATGGCCATCGAAAAAACTGTGAACACTGCTGATAAAAAGTTGAACAGAAAATTGAGGATTAACTGCTTTTTGTATGGTGGAATAAAGCGCTTTAAAATCTGAAAAAATTCCTTCATTGAAGTTGAAATGATCAGTAGATATATGGTGTGTAAAACTTTAGAATAGAACTGTTTATTGTGCTATCAGAAGATCCCGGTGTAATTCTGCGGTGTAATCTTTTTAAGTTCCGTTTTTAAAGCGTCAGTAATGTCAAGCGTATCAATAAATTCATGTATTACTTCCTGATCAATCTTGCGGTTGACACGAGTCAGGTTGCGGAGGGCTTCGTAAGGATTTGGATAACCTTCACGCCGTAAAATGGTTTGAATGGCCTCGGCAACGACCGGCCAGTTTTTTTCCAGATCAGCGTCGATAGCATCAGCATTTAGCAGAAGTTTATTTAATCCACGCATGGTTGAATTGACTGAAATAAGTGTGTGTGCAAACGGAACTCCGATGTTACGCAAAACAGTTGAATCGGTGAGGTCGCGTTGCAAGCGTGACACCGGCAGTTTAGCCGACAGATGTTCGAAAATGGCATTGGCGATACCGATGTTGCCTTCCGAATTTTCGAAGTCAATCGGGTTTACTTTATGCGGCATAGCCGAAGAACCTACTTCACCGGCTTTAATTTTTTGCTTGAAATATTCCATCGAAATGTAGGTCCACATATCGCGGTTCAAATCCATGATCACATTGTTGACGCGTTTCATGGCATCAAAAATTGCGGAATGATTGTCGTAATTGGCAATCTGAGTGGTGTACTGAGCACGTTCGAGGCCCAGGTATTTTTTAAGAAAATGGTTGCCAAATGCTTTCCAGCTTATTTCGGGATAAGCAAGGTGATGTGCATTAAAATTACCGGTTGCACCACCGAATTTTGAGTCGCATGAAATGGCTTTCAATTGCTCCAGCTGGCCTTTAATTCGCTCAGAGAATACCCGGATTTCTTTGCCCAAATTGGTTGGTGAAGCGGGTTGTCCGTGTGTTTTGGCAAGCATCGGGATGTTTTTCCATTCGTCGGCAAGTTCGTCTAATTTGTCAACCAAATCGTTTATGGCCGGGAAATATTCGTTGTCCAATGCATCGTGAATTGACTTCGGAACAGCTGTATTGTTAATGTCTTGAGAAGTCAGTCCGAAATGGATAAACTCTTTGTATGCCTGAATGTTCAATTTGTCGAATTCTTCTTTCAGGAAATACTCGACAGCTTTTACATCATGGTTGGTTACTTTTTCGATGTCTTTAATGCGTTGGGCATCTTCCAGCGAAAAGTTGGTAACCAGTTGGCGCAGCGCTCCAAACAAATTCGTATCGAAAGAAGCCAGTTGAGGCAAAGGCAGTTCGCACAAAGCAATAAAGTATTCAACTTCAACCAAAACCCTGTATTTTATAAGGGCAAACTCAGAAAAATAGAGCTGAAGATTTTCAACTTTTGAACGGTAGCGGCCATCAATAGGCGATATAGCTGTGAGTAAACTTAGTTCCATGTTTTGATATTTTTTTCGAGCCGTAAAGGTAGAAAAAATTGTGATTGAGAGGGCGGAATGTTTATTTGCAGGGTGGCTCAGAGCCGCCTGGCGAATTTAAGAAACTATCTTTTTTCAAAATCGATCACGTTAAATTCATAGATGGACGGGGGAGCAGTTGCCTTTAAAACATTTAACCTGATTTTGGTTGTTTGATACGAATTTGGAAATCGGATAACCTTGCAATCGCCCATCGATTCTTCGCCGTGGTAAATGGTTAACCATTCATTATCTTTCCAGATATCGATGTTATACGATTGAATGCGGTTAAACCGGTAATTGGTAAAATAGTCTTTCGGGTCGTTGCCTTTTTTCGTGTCCTGATATTCGAAAATGCTGATTTTATTGAACTTATCGGTTGGATTTAATTTCACAACCAAATCGGTTAAGGTATCTTTAGCAGCCCAGCGGGTTTGCATTCCGCCATCAACTGCAAACTGAGCACCGAATTTTTCGTTTTCCTGATTGTAAACAGAACTGGCATTTGCCGGTTTGGCCAGTGAAATAAACTGACCGTTTTTAGGCAATGGTTTTTCTTTTTGAATATTTAATCGTTTGCCTAAAGCAATTGCAGTGTTGGCTTCATGCTCAAATAGTTTACCTGATTTTGCCGGTGGAATATCTACTACCAGCGAATTCTGATTGGCGGTACACCAGTAAAAAAGTTCTTCGAGCTCGTCAAGATCGCGCACCGGAACTGGGTTTGCTTTCTGAAACCAGGTCCATTGTTTACTAATGCAGATGGTGTGTTCGAAAGGCATGTAATAAGATTTGCCGTTGTGCAGATATTGCTTTTTGTCAGAAAGGTGAGCAATCTTCGGATCCCACAAACGGAAATCTCCCGGAAAGTATTGGAAATAATATTTGTTGTCGGCAATCATGTCATCCGGAATTACGAAATCGCGTTTACCTTCTTCGTAAACAATGGTGTGATTGACCCCAAAGGCGCAATTTGGCTGATACTTTTTTACCAAGGCGTAAAGTTGTTCAATGCCCCACTGATCTTGTTTCTTAGCCCATCCGCCATCAAGCCAGAGTTCACAAATTTCTCCGTAATTGGTAAAAATTTCGGTCAACTGGTTCAGCATGTAGTCAATGTATTTTTGCGGATCAGCTTCTTTGTGCAGCGGTTCGTGCCGATCCCAAAGCGAATAATAAACGGCAAATTTTAATCCGTACTTTTTGCAGGCTTTCGAAACTTCGGCTACCACATCGGTTTTTACTGGCGACGAGGCCACATCGTAATTGGTAAATTTACTATCCCATAAACAGAACCCATCGTGATGTTTGGTGGTGAGTAATACATAGCGAAATCCGGCATCGCGGGCAATCCGCACCCATTGGTCGCAATCGAGTGAAGTTGGATTGTATTTTTCCGCCGGAATCGTTCCATCCGACCATTCCACTTCGCCAAATGTATTGATGCCGAAGTGTATAAACATGCCATATCCTCTGTCAATTAACAGTTGCTGTGTTTTATTGGGGCTGGTGGAAGGCGATATTAACTGTGCTGATGAACTTCCACAGAAGATTAAAATAAGGGTAATGACGATTAAGTTTTTCATCGGTTTTGGTTTTATCATAGCTGAAGGTAGTGAATTTTTAAAAATTGATTCACGAGTAGATATTTACCTTATCAACGGCTTTCCATGTTATCTTTTTATATACAAATGTTCGGTTCACGTAAAAGATTGCAGCTGAATAAAACGGTATTAGAATCAGAGCTGCAAAATCGAACCAATGAAGTAAAAATTTGTGCAAGAATCCAAGAGCTACAGTCATGGCCATCAGCCCCATAATTTTTATGAAAACGGTTCCTCCCTGACCAGCCAATTTTTCTGATGCAAACGGAAAGTTTGGACTTTGAAAATAGTAGAATACCAGTGTAAACAGATAAATGGCCATGAGTGCAATGGCAACATCGGGTAGCACTTTTATTCCCCAGATTACACAAATGGTAATAGTTAAAACGAGGTAAAAAGGTAAAAAAAATCGCGCAAAGGCAGCTTTAATAAAGCCTTTGAAATAGGGGGCAGGAGAGTCTGAAGGTAGTGTTTTGAACACCCATGTGGCATGTTGATTATTTCCGATAAGCAGAGCCCCGGGCAGCGTAGCTCCAACAAAAATGAAAATATACAGGATCAGCAAATACCGGTCGGATTGAATCAATTCACTGTAATTAAACGATTTACCGAAGAAAGGTACGATCATCATAATCACAATATATCCGAGTGATGGCAGAAAAGTTTGTTTAAAAAGCCGCTCACGTCCGGTCATTTTCCACATCAGCTTAAATGGCGCTTTTTCTTCTTGCCTGTGTATAAATAGCGATGACATCATTCTGAAATAAAGGCTGTTGCGCGAAGTTTCAATTCTGACTTTCGATACCCGATCACCCTGTTCCAAATCCATCAGTTTCCGGTTGAAAACGGGGGTCAGATATTTCCCGGTCAGGTAAATGGCTATAGGTGGAATTAGCAATGCTTCGGCAATAAAAATGAGATGTTGCAGGTCAAACAGCCAGGTGCTGAGTGCTTCAACCAATCCGGAAAAGAAAGCTGGCGGGGCAAGGAAGGTGTACCAGTGAACCGGCAAAATCATATCCTGAATTTTAGTTTTATCCACCATGTTCAAGCCAAACTGATAGGCAGACATAAACAGAATCGCAATCACAATCTGAAAATACATCAGGAGGTTTTTTAGCTTCTCTCCGCTCGCCAGGCGCATAAGGCCCAAATACAGCACATTGGCCAGAAATAGGGTAAACAGTACATTCAGGAATATCGAAAAGAGAAAAATCATTCCTGAAACAATTCCAAATTTGAACATGGCAACTACAATGGAAAGCACAGAAAGATTAAACGCCATCATGGTCAGATAGAGAAAAACATGTGCATTACGGGCCAGACTGATCGTGTTTCCTTTAATCGGGAGTGGTTGAATGATCACATTTTCGGAGGTATCAAACAGGATGGTAGTGAATTCAGAAATGATCATCATCGCCATCATAACCATCAGAAATGTATGGGCAAAATAATAATACGTAAACGGCGATTTAACCAGAAGAAGGAAAATGGCAAAGAAGATTCCAAAGAATATCTGCGAAAAGGATTGTTTCATCAGGGCGTTTTCAGTAGCCTTCTTCGAATTGTTGCCCAAACCTTTCAGGCGCCGGTCGTCCATGGTTAGTTTCAGTTGTAAAATGCGGATAAACTGAGTATAATCGGCACCCATTTTTTCGATGAACCAACGGAAAGGAACAAAAAGTGAAAGTAGAAATCTGATCATGGCGTTTACTTTTCGAATGCGTTGATGAATGCTTCGGCTTTTTCGCCATGATTGGTGTTTCCGGTCAAACGGGTAAACATCTTCTCGAGATTTTCGTCATTCGAAAGTTTGTTCAACTCGTCAAACGATCCGTCAGCAATCACTTTCCCCTGATCGATGAGAATGATGCGGTCTGATATTTTCTCGACCACATCCATAATGTGAGAGCTGTAAAACACAGTTTTCCCTTCGCGTGCCAAATGTATCAGCATTTCTTTGACCATGATCACCGAATTGGCATCGAGTCCAGAAAGCGGTTCGTCCATAAATATCAGGTTCGGGTTGTGCAGTAAGGCCGAGCAAATCATCACTTTCTGACGCATACCTTTCGAAAAGGTCGAAATTCGTTGATTCAGGTTGGCTTTCATCTCAAAAATATCCATCAAAGCTTCGGCTTTCGCACGGGTTTGTTCGGTTTCCAAACCGCGCATTTCGCCAATAAACTCCATAAATTCCATCGGAGTTAACGATTCATACAAAACGGCATTTTCAGGAATATAACCGACTTGTTTTTTGATTTCGAGGGTTTGCGTGCGCAAGTCTTTGCCAAAAATGGTGACATCGCCTGTAAATTCGCTGATTAGGCCGCAAAGAATTTTTACAGTGGTAGATTTACCTGCACCGTTTGGTCCAATGTAACCGATAATTTGTCCTGAAGTAATTTCCAGGTTAATGCCATGAAGTACTTGTTTCTGTCCGTATTTTTTCTGAAGGTTCCGTATTTCAACGATAGTTTGATTGTACATGATGAGGATGGCTTTTTTTGATTTTTGATTAACAAATATAAATTTAATATGAATGCTTATCGAACATATTTCTGAATTTCAGACTGAAAATGAAGTTTTTGAGTTGTTTATTAAGTAAATTTGAACAACTCAAAATAGCTTGGTCATGCATTACTCTCGTTTGTTGCTGATATTAAGTTTCTTATTCAGTTTAAGCTGTACTAAAACCAATAGTCAGATGATTGATAAAACCACCGTAAAAGAACTCGACCTGAACCGATATCTCGGAACCTGGTACGAAATTGCACGTTTTCCTCATTCGTTCGAGAAAAATCTGGTGGGCGTCACAGCTACTTATAGCTTGCGCGAAGATGGTAAAATAAAGGTGTTGAATCAGGGCTATAAAAATACGCTGGATGGAGAACTTTCGGTGGCAGAAGGAAAAGCAAAAATTCCGGACAAATCGCAACCCGGAAAACTGAAAGTTTCTTTCTTCTGGATTTTTTATGGCGATTACAATGTGCTGGAACTGGAAGAGAATTATCAATATGTGATGATCGGAAGTTCGACGCCAAAATATTTCTGGATATTGAGCCGTACACCGCAAATGGATGCAACTACCTATGAGATGTTGCTAGAAAAAGCCCGGAATCGTGGATATAACCTGAAGAAATTGTATAAAGTTCCACAAAAGCTGAATTAAAATGAAACGAAATTGGACACGAAAACTTATAGGAGGTTTGAGTTTTACATCTGCGATGTTTGTGTTTCAGGCCTGTTACGGAACACCACAGGATTTTGGACTCGATATTCTGATTGAAGGTCAGGTAAAATCAAAGGGAACAGGCTTGCCAATAAAGGGAATTAAAGTTTCGGTTGACGAGAACATGCAATACGATTTTACCAATGATGAGGGCAAGTTTTCGTTTTATACCGAGCCGGGTAATGGCTTGAAAATTAAGTTCGAAGATGTCGATTTTGCTCAATATGGCACTTTTGTGAATAAGGACACCATTCCTGCGATTACTGACAAAAAGGTTTATTTGAATATTGCACTGGACTCCAAATAGATGAATCAAATCATCAGAAAGCATATTTTTCGGCGATTCAAGAAATCAGAAACGAAGATTCATGAATTAAATTATCTGTTTTGGGAATGTACAAGCAGGTGTAATTTGAGCTGTTTGCATTGTGGCAGCGATTGTTCGAAAGATAACTCTATCGGCGACATGCCTTTGGGAGACTTTCTAAAAGCTCTCGATACCATAGAATCCAAATCAGAAAACTTTATTGTTGTCCTTACCGGTGGAGAACCGCTTTTGCGCAATGACATTGAAATTTGCGGTCGCGAAATCAGAAGTAGGGGAGTGCGCTGGAGTATGGTAACCAATGGTTATTTGTATAACGAGCAAAAACATATTTCGCTGTTAAATGCTGGTTTGGGCGCATTAACAATTAGTTTGGACGGATTGGAAAGTACGCATAACTGGCTGCGAAATAAAAAGGATAGTTTTTCTAAAGTCGATCGGGCCATTGATTTGGCCACAAGTTCATCGCGGCTGATTTTTGATGTGGTAACCTGTGTAAATAGTCGTAACTGGCACGAACTGCCTGCTTTGTATTCATATTTGATTGAGAAAAGAGTAAAGGCTTGGCGCTTGTTTACGATTGTTCCGATTGGTAGGGCAAAAGATAATCCGGAGTTGTTCCTGACTGATCTTCAGTATAGAGAAATGATGGATTTTATCAGCGAAAAGCGAAAACTGAAGGTAATGGATGTCAAATTTAGTTGCGAAGGCTATGTTGGATCGTACGAATCGAAAGTTCGGGATCAGGCTTTTTTTTGCAGGGCAGGAATTAATATTGGTTCAATTTTAATTGATGGATCAATATCAGCTTGCCCAAATATTGACAGGAGCTTTGCTCAGGGAAACATTTATCAGGATAACTTTGCTGACGTATGGGAAACCAAATATCAGGCATTTCGTAATCGGAGTTGGACTAAACGCGGACAATGCTCAGAATGTGCTGATTATAACGATTGTCAGGGAAATGGATTGCATAACTGGCACGAAAACAAAGAAAATGTATTAATTTGCCACAAGGGAAAAATCGAACGAGCAACAAAATCTAATTCATATCTTTGAAAACATTCTAGTCACCCGCTGACTAATTCTGACAATCAAAAATACTCAAAATGAAATCAGGAATAATTATCACCGTAATCTTCAGTTTATTATTTAGTTTTTCAGATGGCTATAGTCAAGATAAAAAACCGAAAACGGAGAAACTGGTTTACAAGTTTAACATCAAAGAGAATATTGCTCCGGCCATCTGGAGACAAACCAAGCAGGCTTTTGCAGCAGCCGATAGTATGAAAGCCGACCTGTTCCTGATCCACATGAATACTTATGGCGGAACGGTAGTCGATGCAGATTCAATTCGTACCAGAATTCTGAACAGCAAAATTCCGGTGGTCGTATTTGTCGACAACAATGCCGCATCAGCAGGTGCTTTGATTTCGCTGGCTTGCGATAGCATTTATATGCGCACAGGGGGATCTATGGGTGCAGCAACCGTAGTTAACCAAACAGGCGAAAAAATGCCTGATAAGTACCAGTCGTACATGCGGGCAACCATGCGCGCCACGGCCGAAGCTCATGGAAAAGATACGATTATTTCTGATCAGGACACCACTTACAAATGGAAACGTGATCCGTTGATTGCCGAAGCGATGGTTGATGAACGCGTATATATTCCAAATGTAATTGATTCGGGCAAAATACTGACTTTTACACCTGCCGAAGCTATGAAGAATGGCTATTGCGAGGGTATTTGCGAAAATGTGAACGAAGTGTTGAAACAGAATAAAATGGAAGATGCCCGAATTGTAGAATACAAACCAACAGCACTCGAAAAGTTTATTGGGTTTATGGTAAATCCAATTGTTTCCGGTATTTTAATCATGCTGATTTTAGGTGGAATTTATTTTGAAATGCAATCGCCCGGAATTGGCTTTGCTTTACTTGTAGCCATTGTTGGCGCAGTATTGTATTTTTCGCCACTCTACCTTGAAGGTTTGGCCGCCAACTGGGAAATTTTGATTTTTGTTGTCGGTCTGATTTTGATTGCACTCGAAATATTTGTCGTGCCGGGATTTGGAATCACTGGTATTTCAGGAATTACACTCGCTTTTTCGGGATTGGTGCTGAGTCTGATCAAGAACGTTGATTTTACATTCGACGGGGTGAAAAACAGCGATTTACTTATTGCAGTATCAACAGTTTTGGTTGGTTCAATTGGCGGAATTGGTTTAGCTATTTATCTGAGCCAAAAAATGTTTACAACTGATACGGGCAGGTTTTCACATCTGTCATTAAAAGAAGTGATGAGTAAAGAAGATGGTTATCTGGGAGTTGATCCTGAAATACTTCAATTAAAGGGTAAACGTGGAATAGCGATTACTACTTTGCGTCCTTCCGGAAAAGTTAGTATTGAAGGTAAAAACTACGACGCTTTGGCCGAATCGGGAATGATTGACAAAGGGACGAAAATTATAGTTACCCGTGTTGAAACTGCTCAGCTTTATGTAGATGAGGAATAGCTTTTGGCTGCAGCGATAACGCAATAGAATTAATTTCCAAAACGTTTACTAGCATCCTCCATCATGGTAATGGTTGCAGTTGCTCCACACCGTGTGCATCCGGCAGCCTGAACGGCAATAAGTTGGTCAAGTGTTCGGACACCACCGGCAGCTTTAACTTTTACTTTTGGACCAACACTTTTTTTCATCAGTTCCAAGATGGGAATGGTCGCTCCGACATAGTTGTAGTCACCATTTGCCTGTTTCACAAAACCAAATCCTGAGGAAGTTTTCACATAGTCGGCGCCCACTTCGGTGCAAATCTGGCAAAGTTTAACGATATCGTCTTCTTTAGTAAGGTAGTCAGTTTCGAAAATCACCTTTACGATTGCACCGTGGTTGTGGCATGCATCGGTGACCGATTTGATTTCTTCAGCAATATAAGCCCAATCGCCCTGCAAAGCTTTGCCAATGTTGATGACCATGTCGATTTCAACCGCTCCGTCTTTGCATGCATTGTCAGCTTCAAATACTTTTACGGCAATGGCCGAATTTCCGGCAGGAAAGCCAATTACACAACCGACCAACACATCACTGCCTTTTAGAATTTCAACAGCCTGTTTTACCGCATAAGGTTTCACACACACCGATGCTACATCATATTTTTTTGCTACACCGCATTCTCTGCGCAAATCTTCGTCGGTCATTGTTGGATGAAGGATCGAGTGATCGATCATTTTTGCCAGTTTGTAAACTATTTCGTTCATGGTGTTGTTAGTTAATCTAAAGTATAGGATTCAGTTATATCCTGACAAATATAGGAATCAAAAATTCGGTAGATAAGCAGATGTTAAAAAATACATCAGTATTTTAACAGATTTAAAATTAGTTTCGTATAAAATAAAAATCTATTTTTTGTTTAACTCAAACCGATGACAAATGATACTAAAAATTGACCAACCCCAGTTTTTTTACGATTTGTTTTATCAGTTATCCTTATTGATTGTAGTTCTGATCTTTTTAATTGAAGGCACACGTAGAAATTTGCCCTGGATATCTTTATTGCTTGTTATCGTTACAACACGGTTTTTCGTTATTGCCGGTTCAAAACTGGCCGGTATCAATTCCGATGATCTCAACTTTTTCATTCAACACTTTAGTTTTCCTCCGGAACATACTAAGAACATGGCCGGCGCTTTGCTTTTTGGCCTCATCGGATTGGGACTTGCAAAACTTGCCTTACGAATAAAGTACCCAATATTAGATGTTTTTGCGATTGCAGCACCCTTTGGAATGGCCATTCAGCGAATCGGTTGTTTGTCTGCGGGTTGCTGTTTTGGCATCGAGACTCATTCTCCATTAGGCATTCAATACGGATCAAATACGCCTGCCTTTTTTCATCAGCTTTATGCTGGCCGCATCGACTTTGCCGATGAGCTTTCGCAACATATCCACCCGGTTCCGCTTTACTTTATTTTAAGCAGCTTGTTGATAGGAATAATCTTGCTTAAGTTCAGAAATTACTGGAAAAGACCTGGAAATCTGGCCTTGTCAGGCTTGGTTTTAATTTTGCTAAGCTGGTTTAGTATCGAATTTTTTAGAGATCCATTTTCGAACGGAACTTTTTTGGGTGCTCAGTTTCTAGGTATTAAACGTATTCAGATTATTTACCTGATTTTCATTCCGATATTGATTTCTGTCATTCTCTACCGCGAAAAACATAGCGTTCAGAAAGTTTATCAAGTTCAGGAAAATCATCCCATTCATAATTCTCTTTATTTGGCGTTACTGGCATCATTAATTTTCATCACACGTGGTTGGTTTACTTTCATTGAATTTACTGTTCTTTTATTCGTGCTTATTCCTGTGTCTATTGGCGTTATAATCCAAATAATCAAACACTTTTATTCGCCACGAGTAAGGGTGAGTGTTGCATTTATTACACTTCTTTCTTTCATTTTAATGAGTCAAACCCTGCCTGAAAATGAAAAGAAGGTTTACCAATCGATAAAGTTTGGATATTCCGGAGGAAACTTCGATACTTACCATGATATCGGAACAGGCCAGGGTTGCGACAGGGTGAGTCAATCGCAGGACTTTCATCAAAAATTTAAAATGATGGGAATTGGCTATTCAAAAACCACAGAGCAAAACAATAAAGTTCTGGAATATGGATTGAACGGGTATTTTGGTTCTCATCACGAACTTGCCAGGACAAATAGAACAGAGATTGATGAGGTAATATTGGGGTTAAATCCATTTGTGAAATATGATATGACATGGGTTGGAGTCGGTGGTGGATTGCATATTGGTGATTTGAATTATTCGCCTGCAAACTGGGTCGAGCAAAAACAATCGAAATTTCCAACTACAGGAACTAAAAAGAGTCCGGTCTGGCCCCAGTTTTATTTCCGCATAGGTCCAAAGCACATTGCTTATTTCAGTTATAAATATGCCGATCAGTTTCCATCACCTTTTCCCGGAATGTTTCAAAATATGGAAATTGGCTCTGGCTTTGGTCAAAAGACCGGGTTAGATCTTCGTTTCGGAACCTTTTTGCATGGGAGTTACCTCGCCGCTACTATTCCGATAAAAAACAGATTTTATATTGAGCCACTCTACGAATGGATAAGTACTTCAGATACAGAATTCTCAAATCCAAATCAAATTTCACTCGGATTGAAATACCGTTTTGGGCATAAAACAACTGTAGCGAAGTAGTTTCTTATTTTTTAGTGAGTTGAAAAAAATGTTGGCGATTTGAAATTCTCTAGGGTAAACGCAATAATTTCAACACCAAATCTTCATCAAAATCAGGGCAAGAGATCGCAATTTTACCATTATTGCTGGTTAAATTTTCAGTTTTTGTTTTAATTCCGGAAACAGGATTCAGCCATTCTGCATAGAATTTACCATTGGAAATGGCTAATTCAATCGAGGCGCTTTTCGCCTTTTCAAAATAAATGGCATATTGCTTTCCTGTTTCAGCCAGAACCTGAAAATCTGTAATGTTCCCTTTGATTACCTGTAAAATGGAATTGTCGGGTTTCATCCGAATGAAGTCAAAACTCTCGATAAAATTCTTCATGATTTTCAATTGTTTCCGGTATTCCGGATGGCCCCATCCGGGAGTTATGGTATCAATAACATATGTTCCATCCTCTTTTCCAACAATAAATGAATAGTCGAGATTATTGTACAAAGCGCCACCGGCCAGCATAAATTCCCAAGCTTGAGAACGGTATAAAATATCCTGATGAGGCATAAATCCGGTTTCGTCGAGTCCGATCACTTTGTTTAAATACAAGTTTTCGTAAGCAGCTTCAGGATAAGCGTAATGAAAGTTAAAAATGGAAATATTCGGATCAGGAGTCTCAATTTTATTCCTGAAATTGCTGATGTTCTGAGCAATAAGATGCGTGTTGGGCAGCTGAGATTCCTCCTCCGCAATAATTTGAGCAATTTTATTTTGCCATTCAAGCGATTCGGGTTTGGCTGTTTCTACAATTTGCTGCCAATTGGCAGGTAGTGTATCAGTGCTGCTAATTTTTTCAGCAAAGAGTGGATTGTCAGACCAAGGCTCATTCTGAATTTCAAAAAACACATTTCCAAATTCATTCAGTTCCTGAACGACTTTGTGCACATACTTTTCCTGAATTTCCATCAAAGCGCCATTGTTGATGGTATTGACTTGCTTGAAGGAAATGGAATCGAATCCCTGGATATTGTTTTTAGGGTTAAACGGACTGGTTGACCATTGATGATTGGTGTAATAGGAAGTAAAAAGAGTGACTTCCACGACGATTCCGTTTTTGTCAGCTTCATTGATGTATGATTTCAGACGGTCGAAAAAAACAGAGTTCCATTGGGTTAGGTCGTATTTTCCCGATTCTGTATTTTTAATCCACGGAGTTAGCCAGCTTTCAGGTTTTGGATTCATGGTATTGTTGCTGATTCCAAAAGTATTATCGCCAACTTCGGAATAAGGGCCGAGAAAAATTCGGGTGTAATTTAGTCCATCATTTTTGAGTGTCAGCAAGTACTTTTCGTAATCAAAATCAGCGTTCATAACCGCTCCGTAATGTTCGCCCGAAGTTACCAAAATGGTTGGTTTGCCATTGTAAAGGAAATAATTCGGGTTTTCAGGATGTAAACTGAGCACAGTTTGTTTTACTGGTAATTTGGTTTGGCAGCCAGTAAGTAGCGCTAATAGTAGCGCAAATAGTAGGTTGGTTAGGTTTTTCATATTTTAAGGTTTTACAGCAGGTTTAATGTTTCACGAATCGACGATACCGTAATAAAATCATGATTCTCCGATGATTCATGGTGGGTTTCGTGTTGCCAGGTGACCTCAAACGGAACATGAATGGCTTTTGCCCCAATGTTCAGTACTGGTAAAATATCGGATTTAACAGAATTGCCAACCATTAGAAATTCGTGGGGCTGAATGTCGAGATGGGAGAGTAGTTTTTTATAGTTGTTCTCGTGTTTGTCGCTCATGATCTCGATGTGATGAAAATAGCCGATCAGTCCTGATTTTTGCAGTTTTCGTTCCTGATCGAGCAAATCGCCCTTGGTGGCCAAAATCAGTTTGTATTTTCCCTGAAGTTCTTGCAATACATTTTCAACACCATCGAGTAGCTGAATCGGCATAGTTAAAAGTGTTTTGCCAATATCGAGTATGCAACTGATTTCGTACGAAGTAATTTTGCCCCCGGTGACCCGAAGTGCGGTTTCAATCATGGCTAAAATAAAGCCTTTGGCTCCATAACCATATATTTCAAGATTCTGCATTTCAGTCCTGAAAAGTTCTTCGGAAGTTTCTTTCGTTGACAGGTAAGGTGTCATAATTTGGCAGAACTCTTTCTCCACCGACTGGTAAAATGGTTCATTCACCCAAAGGGTGTCATCGGCATCGAAGCCTATAACTTTGATAGAATGGATCATAAATTAATGTTAATTGTTGTTGATTTAACCGATTGATATTGAATGAATAAAACTGTTTTATCCTGATCCATGCCATCAATATTTCCAATTTTAAAATCCACATGCTTGCCATTTATTTTCAATTTCGGATTAGATAAACTCCAGTTTTCGATGACAATGGACAGATTCTGAACCGGTGAATTTTCGGATCCCTCAATCCTGAAAGAAAGTTGTTTTGAATTCGGATTTGTAGCTTTAATCAGGTAAGCGCGTTGGTATTTGTCGTAACCTTTACTGATGAATTCAGGTGAATTTAAAACTAAAGCTGCCGGATAATTCCACGATTTGGCCAATGGTAATAAGGATTCGATCGGTTTGGTAGTCATCCCAATTAGCGAAGAAGCCTGATAACTGTTATTTGGGCCTTTTTCAACAATCTGAATTGATCCGTTGGATTCGGTTAGGGAGGAATGGCTGGGTTTATCTGATACTACCACATTCCGCCCGTCACTGGGAGTTTGTTGAACAGGCCAGTGGTTCCAACATGGAAAGGTTGAATAATCGGGCATGAAACCAAACCAGAATGGGCGAGTGATTCGCTTCGGGTCGTAAATCGAAAATGGTTTGTATTGCGATTTGAAATTTACCAATTGAATAGGCTGATATTCGGGTTGATCGAATTTTTTTGGAATTCCTTTCTCCCAGGAATAGCTTGCTTTATGGCCTTCCAAGTCGCAAAAAATTATTGCTTCAAGATTGACATTATCCTGAGGCCTGGTTCCGGGTTGATTGAAGAAAATGGTTTCCTGAAACTGGTAGGTTCCAAAATCCCTGCTGTAGTTTTTCGACCATAAAACCTGCTTCCGAACGGCAACGCCATCCGGGTAAATGGTCCAGTACTCATCGCACCAGTCGCCCCAGCCCGATTCATTTTCATTCAAAATTTCATGTTTAATCGATGCAAGCGCATATCGCCAGTGAATCACACAGCGTGCCGGAGTGTTTTCAATAATCCGCACGTGCGAATAGTGCGCTTGTTTGTCACCCATCGCTTCGAAGCATTCACCAGGTCCCCAGCTTTCCAAACTTTGATCGGTCATCCAGATTCCGTTTTCTGAAACCACCGCCGGAATATAACCAGTTCCCCGCCAAAAAACGTAGCGTACCGGACTGTCTGGAAAACGCACCACGATATCAGGATAATCACTGCCTTCCCAGAGTTTGTCCCAGCCGGGTGCATATTTTAACTTGCAGTAGTAAGCTCCAAATGTTCCTGTTTTTCCATCTCCGGAAGGCATTTTGCGATAAGTGAGCGGCTGCTGATCTTTAATTTTAACCGATTCAAATTTTGAACGTATCGTGTTTTCTTCCAAAACTCCGTTGTATATGTATAGTTCGTCGATGAGGCCGTCAAAGCGATTTTGGACCTGAATCGCCTGACTGGTCTTTCGTTCAGTGTTAATGGCTTGTTGTTTGGTTTGTGTCTTCCCGATGCTTATTTTACAATCCGGACATAAATTTAGGTTTCCATTGAAGGTGATTTCGCCAACTTTTATTCCATTCAAAAACAATTGAATACCTTTTTCAGGAGCAATAATCATAACTGTATGAGACCATTTCAGTAAGTCTACTGCAATTGTGGATATACATCTTTTCCATTCTCCATTCACTGAAACTGCTCCAACCAAGTGGCCGAAATTGTCGATTCCAAAAAAATATCCTGAAGAAAAATCTTTCTCACGATCGACAATCGCTGCGGTATTCAGTGCAAATTCCTGAGGAGCAATCCAAGCCTCAACAGTAAATCCTTGTTCTGATTCGTGAAAGAGATTGGAAGTCAGCTCGTTTTCAGTGAAATATCCGTCGAATACTTTTGCCTTACCGATTACTCCTGAAATGGTATCATTATCAAAAGATTCGTGAAAAAGGACTTTTTGAGCAGAAAGTCTCAAGCATATGCTAAGCGAGATCAGAAAGAATAGAGAGAAGACATTTCTTTTCATGAATTTAGGTTTTTCAGTCTAGTAATTTGAGATTTAGGTAGGTTTTTCAAAAACCAAATATAGTGATTTTCATACCAACGGGAACAGATTCCCACGATATCACATAGCAGGTTGCTGTTTCACGAAACAAAAAAAAGAGGATATTACCGCAGCGAACCGGGCAATATCCTCTTCCGAAATTCTATTAATTTATCCCAATTCTACAACAATAATGTGTTTAGATCCGTCGGCGAAGATTGGTAATACATTCGACTGCTGCTGTATTCCATCAACAGTTACCAAATTAACACCTTTGCTGACATGGTTCGGATTAATCACCTTGATTTGATAAGTTGCCCCCCTGAATTTGCGGGTAATTTCAAACCCATCCCATTTGGCCGGAATACACGGATCAACTTTCAGCCCATCGTAGTCAGGTTGAATACCCAGGATGTACTGGCTGATAGCATAAAAATTCCAGGAAGCGGTACCGGTTAACCATGAATTTTTGGCCTCACCCGGCTTATATGAATCTTTCCCGGCTACCATCTGAGCATAAACGTAAGGTTCAGTTTTGTGTAATTCACTAATGTTCTCCAAGTAAGAAGGGCAAATCTTCCGGTAATATTCCCAGGCCTGATCGCCACGACCAAGAACAGTTTCCCCAATCATGATCCACGGATTGTTGTGGCAGAAGATACCCGCATTTTCTTTATATCCAGCCGGGTAGCTCGATATTTCGCCGTACTCGATGTAATATTTGGTAAAAGCAGGATTATTTAAAACAATTCCGAATTCAGTGTCCATGCGTTCTTTCACCGAATCAAGCGCTTTCTCGCACAAACCTTCTTCGATTCCGATTCCGGCCATGGTGCACCATCCGTTCGATTCAATAAATATTTTGCCTTCCTCACATTCGTTGCTCCCTATTTTACGTCCGTAGTAATCGTATGCACGCAGAAACCAATCGCCATCCCAACCGTGTTGTTTGATTGCCTCAATCATTTGGTCAACATCTTTTTGAGCGCGGGCAGCTTCTCCTGTTTTTTTCAACTTGTTACAAAGTTCAACATAGTCGCGTCCGTAAACAACAAACAAACCGGCAATCATCAGTGATTCAGCTTTTGATCCTTCGGTTTTATTTTCAGTTGTTTGGAAGGACTCGTTTGGATCGTTCGAGAAGCAATTCAGATTCAGACAATCGTTCCAATCTGCGCGGCCAATCAAAGGCAGACCGTGAGGACCAAGATTGTTTACCACATGATCGAACGAAACGGTGAGATGATCAAACAACGTTCGGGCCACGCTCATGTCGTTGTCGAATGGAACCATTTCATCCAGGATTGAGAAATCGCCTGATTCTTTGATGTAGCTTATTGTTCCGAGAATCAGCCACATTGGATCGTCGTTAAATCCGCCGCCAATATCGTTATTCCCGCGCTTTGTAAGTGGTTGGTATTGGTGGTAGCAGCCCCCATCCTGAAATTGGGTAGATGCAATATCGATAATTCGTTCGCGGGCACGCTCCGGAATTTGATGAACAAAGCCAATCAAATCCTGGTTCGAATCGCGGAAACCCATTCCACGGCCAATGCCGCTTTCGAAAAACGAAGCCGAACGCGAGAAGCAGAAGGTAATCATGCACTGGTATTGGTTCCAGATGTTGACCATTCGGTCGAGCTTTTCTTCACCCGATTTTAGCTGATAAACGCTTAGTAAATTGTCCCAATATTTCCGCAAATCAGCAAATGCAGCATCCACCTTTTCTGCCGTATCAAATTTTTCAATGGTAGCTTTAGCTTTGGTTTTGTTGATTACCCCTTTTGATTCCCATTTTTCATCTTCTGCATTTTCAACATAGCCCAGAACGAAAACAAAATCTTTCGATTCGCCGGGCTGAAGTTCAACCTCAATGCAATGCGATGCAATAGGAGACCAACCATGAGCAACGGTATTTGTTGGATTTCCGTCAGCAACAACCTGCGGTTCCTCAAATCCGTTGTAAAGTCCGAAGAACGTTTCGCGGTCTGTGTCGAATCCTTTTATTGGAGCGTTTACTGAATAAAAAGCGTAATGGTCGCGGCGTTCCTTGTATTCTGTTTTGTGGTAAAGAACCGACCCTTCAACTTCCACTTCACCGGTCGAAAAGTTTCGCTGGAAATTTTCCATATCGGCAGCAGCATTCCACAAACACCATTCAGTAAACGAGAAAAGTTTAAGCTTCTTTACTACTTCAGAATTGTTGGTTAGCGTAAGTTTTTGCACTTCTGCCCACGTTTTCAGCGGAACAAAGAACAAAACTTTTGCACTTACTCCATTTTTCACACCTTCAATCGAAGTGTAATTCATTCCATGCCGACATTCGTATTTATCGAGCGGCGTTTTGCATGGTTTCCATCCCGGCGACCATACCGTTTCTTCATCTTTGATATAAAAATAGCGGCCACCACTGTCCATAGGCACGTTGTTGTAACGGTAGCGGGTAAGTCGGCGGAATTTGGCATCTTTATAAAATGTGTAACCACCAGCAGTATTCGAAATAAGGGAGAAAAAATCCTCGTTTCCCAAATAGTTAATCCAGGGCCATGGGGTCTGAGGATTTGTAATCACATACTCTCTTTGTGAATCGTCAAAAAAACCGAATTTCATATTGTAGTTTTTTAAATTTTCTTCTTGTTGTAAAAATAACAAAAAGTAAGCAGTTGAAAAAATAATAACTACTCATTCTCATAAAATAGTGATATAAAATAAAACGGGGAAATTTTTGAAGTTCCCCCGTTTATACTTATGCAATCATTAGTTCTTAATCGTCAATGGTTTGACCAACCAATTGCCGAAATTTCCAGCCCGTTTCGTCATTTACAGGTCCTTGTGTTTGTTTCATCAGAATGCCAATCACTTTTTCTTTTGGATCGGCAAAATACTGCGTATTGAAATAGCCACCCCAATCGAATGTTCCTTCGCTGCTTAAACCGCCTTTTTCTTCTCCTTTACGGGTGAGAACCGAAAATGCCAGCCCATAAACTTTGTCCGGATTTTCGCCCCAGATGTTGCCAATTTGGTTGCCCATAATCGCTTCAATAGTAGTTCTGCTAAGCAGTCGGATCCCATTCAGTTCGCCTCCATTCAAGTACATTTGGAGGAAGGTTGCATAATCTTTAGCCGTACTCGAAAGCCCAGCTCCTCCGGCAAAATATGTTTTGGCACCTTTAATCGGGTAATCAGTATCGTAGAAAGTTGTGGGGTATTTTTCCCAGTTTCCATTTACTTTTTGCTGCACAGCAACCAGTCGTCCTGCCTTTTCTTCAGGCAAATAAAAACGGGTGTCGTTCATGCCCAGCGGATCGAAAATATGAGTCTTCAGAAACTGATCGAAAGGCATACCAGAAACAATTTCGATGAAATAGCCCAATACGTCAAGACCTTCACTGTAGGTAAATTTCTCGCCCGGATTGTGATGTAGTGGCAACTTGGCAAGCTTTTTAATGTTTTCTCCAATCGTAAGGTTTGCTGTGGTAAAAGCATCAGTAATACCAGCTTTGTGATAAATCATTTTCATACGTTCGTCGGAATCAATTACACCATAGCCAATGCCTGAAGTGTGTGTGATCAGGTGACGAATAGTAATCTCTGACTTGGCGGGTTCGGTGGCGTAGGTAGTGTCGCTGTAGGTGAAAGATTTAAGTACTCTGGGATTTTTAAACTCCGGAATGTATTTCGAAATCGGATCGTCAAGCTGAAATTTACCTTCTTCCCAAAGCATCATCACAGCAGTTGCAGTAATGGCTTTTGTTTGACTTGCGATGCGGAAAATATCATCGCGTTTTAGTACTCTTCCTTCCTGATTGTTTGCCATTCCGTAGGCTTTCCAATGTACGATTTTACCATTCCGGGTAACCAGTGATACAATTCCGGGAAGGTCGCCCTTTTTTACTGCATCGGCGCACATTTGGTCGATTCGGGCAATGCGTTCGCTCGAAATCCCAACACTTTCAGGAGCAGCTTCGGCCAATGCCGGCGATTTTCTTATTGATTTTGTTTGGGCTATTCCAATACTGAAGCACAAAATGAAAAATACAAAAAGAAGATTAAGCTTTTTCATAGTAAGAGGTTTAATGTGTTAATTTTTATAGGATTAAATGTATTAATTGCTTGCTAAGTCTGATTAATAATCACTTTCAAGCACTAGCACCCAGTCGCAGCCTCTGCCTGATTTTAGCCAGGCCAGTTCTTTGGACATGCCTGGAACTTCAAAACTTTTTTCTCCCAAATTTTCGAATTCCCCAATAGGAGTTGTTAGCCCGGTGCGTGGATCAAACCATGAAGCTTTTACTTTTCCCCCGGAAATGATACCCATTTTTATTGTGATTTTGTTACCAGTCGGAATATAGACAAAAGCATGTGATTTTCCACGGATAGCAATCGAATAGCTTCCACATTCGCCTTGTCCTGCTGCGATTAGTGACTGATCGGGAACCAAATTTGTCATTGGTTGCGATTCCATCAGCTTTTTCAGAAAACCAACCTGTGAAGCTCCGGGAAGTTCCATTCCTTCCTGCCAGTTCATAAATGTTTTTGATGAGAGTTTTTTACGTGATTGATCGGTAAATTGCCAGATAGGTTGCGCACCGTATGTAAACCCGGCAGCGCCTGAAAACACACTCCAGTAGGCAGCCAAACGCACATCGGTTGAAGTGAAAACGCCATTATCGTCTAAAGCATAGTTAATTCCATGTCCTTCATAGCAAGGTTCAGAATTAAGTGTTGGCTTTGGATTTGGTAAATTCCAGTCGGCAATAGCAGCTTTATACGAGATGGTATTATTTATTTCGGCATGATATGAACCCCAGGTGTGAAAATCTATCCATGGGTCGGTGTGAAACCAATTTGAAGATGAAAGGAAAGAATGGTGAGTCATTAGAGTTGTTGAGTAATCAGCCTTTCCATCCATTTTTCGGTTGTTGTTTGTTCCATCGGCAATTCCTTCGGCCGTGGCCCGCCACAAAGCCAAACCATTTGATTTTTCATCGGGGTGACGATCGCCCCCTAAAATCCAGATAATATTAGGACTGTATTTATAGCGGTTTCCCAAAAACCAACCATAAGCGTAAGCCTGTTCTTTGGTATTGAAAATTGCTTGGTCGGTTCGAGGAGTAACCCACTCTCCCCAACTTGGAACCAAAGCAAGATAAAGTCCTTTACTTTCAGCCAGTTTAACAGCAAAGTCAACGTGATCCCAAAAATCATACTCTGCGGTGTTTTCAATATTATTTCCGGGAGTAACCAACGGTTTTTCAGGATTGTCCTGGCTAAAAATGCTGTCGCCATAAAAATTGGTGGCTTTATCCATGTGGATAAACTCGCTGATAATAACCGTTTGAATCACATTGAAACCTTTGGCCCTGCGATTCTCCAGATAAGTTTCAGTTTCCGCTCGGTTCAGGCGGTGCAACATTTCCCAGCCTGTATCGGCCAGCCAGAAGAATGGTGCTCCGTCCTCATGGGTTAGGTAGTGAGGGTTTTCTTTTGAAACCTGAATTGGCCCAGGAGTTTTCCAGGACTGGGCCAGTGAATGAATTGCAAATAAACTTGTTACTATGATTAAAGCGATTTTCATAGGAATACTCGTTATTTTAGATTTTGTTTGACAGACGTTTGTTCAAATTGTCTGAAAGCGATTAGAAAATAGAGTATAACAAAAATAGTGATTATTGAAGTCGAAAAAAAAGCAGCTTCGGCACCAAATTTATACCAAATGAGTCCTGCTACTGAACTGGCTACCATTGCTGCCAAACTTTGAAAGCCAGCAAATGATCCGATGGCGGTTGCAGTATCTTTTTTATCGGTAATGTTGCTGATCCAGGCTTTGGCAATACCTTCAGTGGCAGCGGCGTAAAGTCCGTAAAGGAAGAATAAAATTAAGTACACCTTAAAGTCGGAGGTGACAGCCATTCCGAAATAAACAACGGCAAACAAACTTAGCCCAATTGTAAATACGGTTCTTAGACTGAACTTATCGGCAATAATTCCCAAAGGGAATGACGAAAGTGCATATACAAGGTTGTAAAAAATGTACAGCCCAATCACATTGGTGTCGTTTAATCCCGATTGCTTGACTTTCAGTAAAAGCAACATGTCGGAACTGTTGAAAAGTGCAAATGCCAACAACCCAACTACCACTTTTCGGTACATGGGCGGACTTACTTTCCAGTATTTCAGGAACGAAAAGAATGGTGTTGATACTTTTGCAGGTGCTTGATTTCGTTTTTTATCTTTAAGCAAAAAGGTCGTCAAAATAGCCGCCAGTCCGGGTAAAAAGGCAATCAGAAATAAGGTTTTGTAGTCGTTTGGGCGAAAGTAAAGAAAAACCAGAGCAGCAGCTGGCCCCAAAACTGCACCGAAAGTGTCCATCGATCGGTGGAATCCGAAAACTTTTCCTTTGGTTTGTGGCGTAGCTTCGTCTGATAGCATGGCATCACGCGCTCCGGTGCGTAATCCTTTCCCAAAACGGTCGACTGTGCGGGCAAAGAAAATCCAGACTGGCCAAACGAAAAAGGTCATCATGGGTTTTGAAATGGCGCTCAGCGAATAACCCAACTGAATAAATGGTGCACGTTTACCCGAATTGTCCGAAAGTTTTCCGAAGTAGCCTTTGCATAGTCCTGCAGTTGCCTCGGCAATTCCTTCAAGTATGCCTATTAGAACAACAGAAAATCCGATACTTTGCAGAAAAACGGGCATAACCGGGTAGAGCATTTCACTGGCCGTATCAGTAAATAAACTAATCAGCGATAAAATCCAGACCGTTCGGGTTATGGTTTTCAATTTTCAGGAATTAGAGATCAGATATCCTATGGGTTCCCGACCGGTAAAGCAAAATGTCGGCCTTGGCAAGTGTTACAAGGCTACCGTATTTAATTGCTTCAAGTTGTGGACGGATACCTTCATAAAACTCCCGGATTTTGCTTTCTTCGTCAATCATCTCGACTACTAGCGGAACTTTTTCGCTTACCTCCCAAAATTTATAGGAATGAATTACCGAACTGGCTCCAAATCCCATGATTCCTTTGGTTACAGTTGCACCTGCAATCCCTTTCTTTTTGGCCTGAAGAACCAGGTATTCATACAGCGGTTGCTGGTTGAACTGATCGGTTGATCCAATGTAAATCCGCAAAATACAAGCTTCTGAGTTGTTTTCCATCTTAGAAAAGTTTAGTGATGAAACGTCCGGCATAAACTGCCATTAATCCCAGAAAAAAACTGAGCGAAGTGTAGAGGGCAAAACGAAACCATTCCTGCTGACGAAATAGCAAAAAAGCATCGTTTGAAAAGGTCGAGAAAGTGGTAAATCCACCGCAAATGCCTACTGCCAAAAAAAGTCGTACTTCAGGACTAAGAAAATTGCCTTTTTCTGAGAGTCCGAAAATAATTCCGATCAGCAGACTTCCGATAATATTTACAGTAAACGTACTCCATGGAAAAACGGTTGCATAATTTAACTGAAAATATCTCGAGACCAGGAAGCGCGCCACCGAGCCAATAAATCCGCCTGTTCCGACTAAGAGAATTGATTTTAGCATTAGAATTTGAATTATAGAGTGTGAAATTGCTATACACAAATATAGGAATATGCAGAACGACTTATCCTGAAATACTATTAATTTATGGAAGTAATTAAGAATGAGTCCAAATTAGTTGCACCGAAGGGGCAACAGGTTAAATTGTATATTTTTACATTGAATCGTTGAAAACCTGAACCTTTACCAAATCTGAAATTATCTGCTTATGACCTCCAAAGAACGATTTGATATGACTATTAACCACAAGCAACCCGACCGTATAGTGGTTGATTTAGGTGGAACTGCGGTAACAGGAATCCATGTTCTGGCTGTTGAAAACCTCAGAAAATATTATGGGCTGGAAGCCAGGCCGGTTCGCGTTATCGAACCTTATCAAATGCTTGGTTTGGTTGATGATGAATTGATAGAAATGATGGGTATTGATGTTGTTGGTGCCTGGGGCAAAAACAACATGTTTGGTATTTACAACCACGAACCGATGAAGGAACTGAAGACTTTTTGGGGTCAAACAGTGCTTGTTCCTGAAGGTTTCAACACAACATACGATGAAAAAGGTGATTTGCTGATTCATCCTGAAGGAGATTTGTCAGTACCAGCCTCCGCCCGCATGCCAAAAGCAAGTTATTTTTTCGATGCGGTTATCAGGCAGGAACCCGTTGACGATGAAAATCTTGATGTCCAGAATAATCTGGAAGAATTTGGTTTGATTACTGACGGTGAATTGCAGTTTTGGAAAGATGCAGCTCAAAATGCTCGCGCTACCGGAAAGGCAGTTATTGCCGGATTGGGAGGAACAGCCTTGGGTGATATTGCCTTGGTTCCCGGTTTGCAGATGAAACATCCGAAAGGTATTCGCGACATTGCAGAATGGTATATGAGTACTGTTTTGAGGCCTGATTACGTTCGGTCAATTTTCGACCGGCAGAGCGAGATTGGACTTGAAAACTTCCGTCGCTTGCACGAAGTAATTGGCGATAATATCGATGCCGTTTTTATTTGCGGAACCGATTTCGGTACTCAGGATTCAACATTTTGTGCACCTGAGCAATTTGACGAATTGTGGTTACCGTATTACCGGCGCATAAACGATTGGGTACATTCAAATACTGGTTGGAAAACATTTAAACACTCTTGTGGCGCGGTTGAAACGTTTATGTCGCGTTTTATTGATGCTGGTTTCGATATTATTAATCCGGTGCAGGTTGCAGCCAAAGGAATGGATCCGGCCCACCTGAAAAATGCCTATGGCAAAGATCTCGTTTTCTGGGGTGGAGGTATCGATACGCAAAAAACACTGCCATACTCTACTCCGGAACGGGTGCGCGAAGAAGTCCTTTATTTGTGCGAAATATTTGCTAAAGACGGTGGATTTGTGTTCAACACGGTTCACAATATTCAAGCTAATGTGCCGGTTGAAAATATTGTAGCTATGGTTGATGCGATTAAAGAATTTAACGGAAGAAACTAACATCCCAATTTAAACCTGACTAAAAATGATAAAACTAAAGTCCAAATTGCTGTCGCTATTGTTGTTGATAGCAATTACCGGTTCAGCCAAAGAGTATCATGTTTCTGTAAACGGTAATGATCAGAACGAAGGTTCTGTCGCAAAACCATTCCGAACCATCAATTTTGCGGCACAGCTGGCTCAGGCCGGTGATGTTATAACCGTTCATGCCGGAACATACCGGGAGCATATCAATCCGGCCAGAGGTGGTGAAAACGATTCCAGGCGAATTATTTACAGGGCAGCTTCCGGCGAAAAAGTTTCTATCAAAGGTTCTGAGGTGATTACAGGATGGAAAAAGGAAAAAAGCGGAATCTGGAAAGTAGTTATTCCGAACACATTCTTTGGCAATTACAATCCATACAAAGATTCAATCAATGGCGACTGGTTCAATAATCATGGACGGATTCACCATACCGGAGAGGTTTTTCTGAACGGAAAGTCGCTCTACGAAAAAGAAACACTCGAAAAAGTTGTCAATCCAGTGGCTGATACTAAAATTCAGGATGTGGAGGGATCGACTTATGCCTGGTACTGCAGTAGTGATAACATGAATACAACCCTTTGGGCCAATTTTCACAGTCATGATCCGAACAAGGAATTGGTTGAGATCAGTGCCCGCCCTACTTGCTTTTATCCTGAAAAAATGCGATTAAATTACATTACAATTCAGGGATTTAGCATTAGTCAGGCGGCAACGCAATGGGGAGCGCCAACAGCCGAACAGGTGGGTATGATTGCGGCACATTGGTGCAAAGGCTGGATTATCGAAAATAATGTGATCAGCGATTCCAAATGTTCGGGCATCACACTCGGGAAAGAGCGTGGAACCGGTCACAATGTTTGGTCGGCCGATCAGGAAAATATTAATCGCGATGGAAACATTCACTACATCGAAGTCTTGTTCAGGGTGCTTCGGAATGGATGGAACAAAGAAAATGTTGGTTCGCACATTGTGCGTAACAACACCATTTTTAATTGTGAACAGACTGGTATTTGCGGAAGCATGGGAGCAGCATTCAGTACCATCGAAAACAACCACATTTATAACATTTATACAAAACGACAATTCTCAGGAGCCGAAATTGGCGGCATTAAATTTCATGCTGCTGTCGATGCACAAATTAAAAATAACCGTATACACCATACCGGAAGGGGCATTTGGCTCGATTGGATGACACAGGGAACTCGGGTTTCCGGTAATCTGTTTTATGGGAATGATATGGAAGATATTTTTCTGGAAGTGAATCACGGTCCGTTTATCGTCGATAATAATATTCTTTTGTCTCCGGTTTCTATCCGCACACAATCAGAAGGCGGAGCTTACTTGCATAACTTGGTTGCAGGTGCTGTTTTTACCTGGCCCGATCTCAACCGCTTTACTCCATACTTTTTGCCGCACTCAACCGATATAGGTGCTTTAACAACCGTTCTCGGGGGAGATGACCGCTTTTACAACAATATTTTTGTAGGGCAGGGAAATGATCTTTCGAATGATACTTCTAACATCGTAAATCCGTGGGATTCAAAAAACAAATACAGATTTGGGTTGGCTGGTTATAATCAGGCGAAAGCACCAGTTTGGATAAGCGGAAATCTATATTATAACGGAGCTAAACCATCGAAAAAAGATTTGAATCAACTTGTTGAACCAGCGTTCAATCCAGGCATTAATCTGACCGAAGAAGGTGATCATGTTTATCTGAGCATGGCATTTAATCAAAGTTTTACTGGAGTGAAAACACAAATGATTACAACTGAAGTGCTGGGAAAAGCAAAAATTCCAAAAGCAAGATTTGATAATCCCGATGGCTCACCATTAAAAATTGATATCGATTATTTGGGAAAGAAACGCTCCGAAACCAATCCATCGGCCGGACCTTTTGAAAAACCGGAGACGGGAGAATTAAAGTTGAAGCTTTGGTAAGTAAAAAGAGTTTTAGGTTTGCATGTAAAATCAGTCTTGTTAGATTTCAGAATTAGGACAGGACACTTTCTCATGTTGAATTTAGAAAATGGCTTTTTAATTCATAGCGGAATTCCTTCTTTTGCACCTACTATAAATTACTCTAAAAATTTATGAAGTCTACAAAACAAATCTGGCAGAAATGGTCAACCACCGTAAAAGTATTGCCACTTATTTTATTAGTCGCGTTTTTAAAGCTTCTTTCGCACAAGTTTGGGTTGGAAGTTATGGAGCTAAATGCACTATTTACCAGTCTTGTTGCCGGTACAATCTTTCTTATCGGTTTTCTGATTAGCGGAGTACTTTCTGACTACAAGGAAAGTGAGAAAATACCCAACGAATTAACTGCTTCGATAAAATCGTTAACTGATGATGCCTATACCATCTGGAAAAGCAAAAATTCAGCAACAGCTCGCGAATTTATTGATTTCCAAAAGGGATTTCTGGACTCCGTTATTATGTGGTTTTATAAAAAGGAACGGACAAAAACCTTATTGGAAAAAATCAGTCAGATGAATGATTTCTTTGTTGAGTTGGATAAAGAAGGAATCATTCCGGCTTATATAGTCAAAATGAAAAATGAGCAAAACAATATACGGAAACTTATTCTTCGGGTTGATACTATTCGGGATACGGACTTTATTGGTTCTGCTTATGCTATTGTTGAAACAATGGGTTTCCTGACCGGATTGGGTCTGATCATGATAAAGATAGAGCCATTTTATGCATCACTATTTGTTACTTTGTTGGTTACATTTTTGATGTCTTATATGGTTTTTCTGATTATCGACCTCGATAATCCGTTTGACTATTCAACTAAGGGCGAAAGCGGTACTGAAATCTCATTGAAACCACTTCATGATTTAGATTTGGTAATGAAGGATTTTAATTAAAAGCAAAAGAGGCTGATCCCAAGTGGGTCAGCCTCTTTTGATATCTGAAAGAATCAGTTTTATTCTGATCTTGGAATGCCTGCTTTGTTCAGGAACCATTCCATTGTTTGTGAGTTCGGACGTTCAATAGGAAGTCCGTACACACGGTCGAAAACCAATGAGGACAGTACACCAAGTGAGCGTGAAACTCCAAACAGAACTGTGTAGAAATTAGATTCGGTGATGCCGTAATGATTGAGTAATGCACCACTAAATGCGTCCACATTTGGCCATGGATTTTTAATTTTTCCTGTTGCATCAAGAATTGGCGGAGCAACCCGATAAATGGCATTTACAGTATTAATCAACTTGTCGTTTACAATGTATTTTTCGGCAAATTGCTGCTGAACTGTGAAACGTGGATCGGTGATACGCAAAACAGCATGTCCGTAACCAGGAACTACTCTTCCCTGAATCAGAGTCTGTTCGATGTAATTTGCAATCTGCTGATCTGTAGGTTCATCAGTTCCAATTTGTTGGAGCATTTCTGCTATCCAATCCATTACTTCCTGATTGGCAAAACCGTGCAATGGACCTGCTAATCCAACCATTCCGGCAGCAAAAGCATAATAAGCATTGCTTAAAGCAGAACCTACCAGGTGAGTGGCATGTGCTGAAACATTTCCTCCTTCATGGTCGGCATGAATTACCATGTACAAGCGCAGAAGACGTTTCACTTCAACTGAATCGTGACCCATCATATGAGCAAGGTTTCCTGCCCAGTCAAGAGTTGGGTTTGGCTCAATATGATTTCCATTGTGGTAAATACGGCGATAAATATAAGCCGCAATACGAGGCAGACGAGCAATTAGGGTCATCACATCTTCGTACATGAAATCCCAATAGAATTTTTTATTTACTCCAGCACGATACGCTTTCATGAATACAGAATCGTATGCCATTGAAAGGATTGCTGTACTAAATTGGGTCATTGGACGACTGTTTTTAGGCAAAGCATCGATCACATCGAAAACGTGTTGTGGTACGTGCGCACGGGTTGCCCAGTCTTTCGAAATATTGATTACATCTTCCTTTTCAGGTATTTCACCAATCATCATCAGGTAAAACAATCCTTCAGGAAGTGGTTCTCCGTCTTTATCAAGTTTTGGGAGTTTTTCCTGTAATTCAGGCAGTGAGTAACCACGGAAACGGATACCTTCATTTGCATCAAGTTTTGATGTCTCCGTTAACAAGGCAGGTATACCTTTCATGCCCGAAAGTACCTGGTCAATAGTTACCTGACCAAGAACAACATCACCATGATCTTTTCTAAGTTTTTGAATATCAACCATGCTTTTCATGGCTTTTTCATAGAACCTGTTTTTAATGTATTCCATAATATATAGGGTTTTTAAATTTTAGTTGGAATAAACTTTCCTAAATTAATGAATATTTCGGATTATCTCGTCTGCAAAATCCGAAGTCGATAATAAAGTTGCACCTTCCATCATACTAAACAAATCAGAAGTAACTTTTCGTTTCGAGAATGTATGTTCCATAGCATCGTAAACATGTTCAGCGGCCTTATACCAACCTAAATATTCGAGTAGCATGGCTCCTGAAAGGATAAGCGATCCGGGATTCGCTTTTCCGGTTCCGGCAATATTAGGTGCTGTCCCATGGGTCGCTTCAAAAATAGCGTAACCGCTGTTGTAATTGATGTTAGCTCCTGGCGAAATTCCAATACCACCAACCATTGCTGCCAATTGATCCGAAACGTAGTCGCCATTCAGGTTTAATGTAGCAATTACCGAATGGTCAAACGGATGCAATAAACTTTCCTGAAGAAAGGCATCGGTGATACAATCTTTAATGATCACTTTCCCAGATGCTTTTGCAGCTTCCATCGAAGCATTTGCTTCTGCTTTGCCCAATTGCTTTTCGATTTGCTGATATTGTTTCCAGGTAAATGTATGGTCGGCAAATTCAGTTTCGGCTAAGTCGTATCCCCAGTTTTTGAAAGCTCCTTCGGTAAATTTCATGATATTACCTTTATGAACGATCGTAACTGAAGGAAGTTCGCGTGCTATAGCATATTGGATAGCTGCTTTAATAAGCCGTACCGAACCTTCTTTTGAAACAGGTTTTACGCCGAAGGAACTGGTTTCAGGGAAACGAATTACCTCGACACCCATTTCGTTGATCAGAAAATCGCGGAACTTGATGGCCTTTTCAGTGCCTGTCATAAATTCAATTCCGGCATAAATATCCTCGGTATTTTCTCTGAAAATATGCATGTCGACCAATTCCGGATACCTGATAGGTGAGGGGACACCCTTGAACCAACGGATAGGACGGAGGCAAACATACAAGTCTAACGTTTGGCGAAGTGCTACATTAAGAGAGCGGATACCATCGCCAACTGGTGTTTCGAGCGGACCTTTTATTCCAACCAAATACTCCTGAAAAGCTTCAAGCGTTTCGTCTGGCATGTATGTTCCGGTTAGTTCAAAGGCTTTTTTACCAGCCAGAACTTCTTTCCAGACGATCTTCTTTGAATCACCATACGCTGCTTTTACAGCAGCATTAATAACCCGCTGGCTAGGTTCAGTAATGTCTTTCCCGATTCCATCCCCTTCAATAAATGGAATAATTGGCTGATCAGGGACGATTAACTGGCCATCTTTAAACTGTATGTTTTGACTCATAATTTACTGATTTATTTTCAATGTCATTGATAGTCATTAAGTCATTCAATTGTCAGCATTTAACTTCGATTCGATATTTTACTATGAATGACGTGAAACAAATGACTACAAATGAAAGTAGTCACTGCATAAACTATTGAATTCAGACCACTTCTTAGTTTAACTTCTTCTGGAGATTGGCGTCGATCGCATCCAAAAATCCTTCAGTCGTCAGGTAATTTTCTGTTTTTAAATCATCACCATAAACAATCAAAGCTAAATCTTTGGTCATTTTACCTTCTTCAACAGTTTCAATACAGACTTGTTCCAGAGCCAATGAAAAATCAATCAAAGCCTGGTTACCATCCAATTTCCCACGGAAAGCCAAACCACGTGTCCATGCATAAATTGATGCAATCGGGTTGGTCGAAGTTGGTTTGCCTTGTTGGTGCATCCGGTAATGCCGGGTCACTGTACCATGAGCTGCTTCAGCTTCCATTGTTTTTCCGTCAGGAGTAATCAAAGTTGAAGTCATTAATCCGAGTGAGCCAAATCCCTGTGCGACGGTGTCCGATTGAACATCGCCATCATAGTTTTTGCAGGCCCAAACAAATCCACCTTCCCATTTCATACAGGCAGCTACCATGTCATCGATCAAACGGTGTTCGTAGGTAATTCCGGCGGCATCAAAAGCTGATTTAAATTCAGTATCAAATACATCCTGAAAAATATCTTTGAAACGTCCATCGTATTTTTTCAGGATGGTGTTTTTGGTTGAAAGGTAAAGTGGCCATTTTTTAGCCAACGCCTGATTCATACAAGCACGCGCAAAACCAGTGATCGATTCGTCAGTATTGTACATGGCCATCGCCACGCCATCACCTGCAAAGTCGTATACTTCGAACGAAGATTCCTTGCTGCCATCTTCGGGTGTGAATGTAATGGTGAGTTTGCCTTTTCCTTTGGTCACAAAGTCGGTTGCACGATATTGATCTCCAAAAGCATGACGACCGATGCAAATGGGTTGTTTCCAACCTGGCACCAGACGTGGAATATTACTGATGATGATAGGTTCACGGAAAACAGTGCCATCCAGAATGTTGCGGATGGTTCCGTTTGGTGATTTCCACATTTTTTTCAATCCGAATTCAACAACACGCGCTTCATCTGGAGTAATGGTGGCACATTTGATACCAACGCCATATTTTTTGATTGCATTAGCTGCATCAATAGTTACCTGATCGTTTGTTTCATCACGGTATTCCATCCCCAAATCGTAGTATTTAATATCTACATCGAGGTAAGGAAAAATCAGTTTCTCTTTAATGAACGACCAGATTACACGGGTCATTTCATCCCCATCCAGCTCAACAACCGGGTTTGCTACTTTGATTTTTTGTTTCATTTTTTTAGAATTTTCACCACATAGGCACATAGGTCACATAGTTCTAATTATTCTATGTGTGCTATGTGTCTATATGGTTGTTTTTATGATTATTGGTTTTGTTTACGGATTAAATCCAAGGCTGAACCAGCTTTAAACCAGTCGATTTGCTGTTGGTTGTAGGTGTGATTCAACAGAATTGTATCTTTGGTTTGATCGGCATGAATAATTTCCAAAGTCAATGGTTTGCCAGGGGTAAATTCTTTCAGGTCAACAAAATTAAAGGTGTCATCTTCCTGAATTTTATCGTAGTCTGCTTCGTTGGCAAAAGTCAGCCCAAGCATTCCCTGTTTCTTCAAATTGGTTTCGTGGATACGGGCAAACGATTTCACAATTACAGCTTTTACGCCCAAATGACGAGGTTCCATAGCAGCATGTTCGCGTGATGAACCTTCTCCGTAATTCTGATCACCCACAACTACTGAAGAAACACCTGCGGCTTTATAGGCTCGCTGGACAGCGGGGACTTCACCGTATTCGCCAGTTAACTGATTTTTAACTTTGTTTGTTTCTTCGGTGAAAGCATTTACAGCACCAATCAACATGTTGTTCGAAATATTATCGAGATGGCCGCGGAAGCGTAACCAAGGGCCAGCCATGGAAATGTGGTCGGTAGTACATTTTCCTTTAGCCTTGATAAGCAATTTGGCACTCAGAAGGTTTTCACCATCCCATGCAGCAAAGGGCTGAAGCAATTGCAGACGTGATGAATCTCCGGCAACTTTAACAGTAACTGAAGAGCCATTTTCAGCTGGGGCCTGATACCCTGCATCTTCCACATCAAATCCTCTGGCAGGTAGTTCCTGTCCGGTTGGAATATCCAGTTTTACTTTTTCTCCATTTTCATTGGTCAGATAATCAGTCAACGGATTAAATGCCAGATCGCCGGCAATGGCCAAAGCAGTAACAATTTCAGGAGAAGCTACAAATGCATGTGTATTTGGGTTTCCATCGGCACGTTTTGAGAAGTTCCGGTTGAACGAGTGAATAATTGTATTCTTTTCACCTTTTTCAGCTCCGGGGCGCGACCATTGTCCGATACATGGTCCGCAGGCATTGGCAAATACACTGGCGCCAATTTGGTTAAATGTATCGATGAAACCGTCACGTTCGATGGTGTAACGAACCAGTTCAGATCCGGGTGTAATCGTAAATTCTGCTTTCGATTTCAGCTTTTTATCTACAGCCTGCTGAGCGAGAGAAGCTGCTCTTGAAATATCTTCGTAAGATGAGTTGGTACACGAACCAATCAAACCCACTTCAATTTTGGTTGGCCATCCGTTTTCTTTGGCAACTTCAGCTATTTTTGAAATTGGGGTAGCACGGTCAGGCGTAAATGGACCATTGATATAGGGCTCTAGTTCGTCCAGATTTATTTCAATAACCTGATCGAAGTATTTCTCTGGTGAAGCATAAACTTCGGGATCGGCAGTCAAATGTTCCTTTACTCCATTAGCTAAATCAGCTACGGCTGCACGGCCGGTGGCGCGTAGGTAACGTTCCATCGATTCATCGTATCCAAATGTGGATGTTGTTGCACCAACTTCGGCGCCCATGTTGCAAATAGTTCCTTTTCCGGTACATGAAATCGATTGTGCACCTTCGCCAAAATATTCTATAATAGCACCTGTTCCACCTTTCACGGTGAGGATTCCGGCTACTTTCAAAATAATATCTTTTGGGGCAGTCCAGCCATTCAATTTGCCTGTTAGTTTGATTCCGATTAGCTTTGGAAATTTCAGTTCCCAAGCCATTCCAGCCATCACATCAACCGCATCGGCACCGCCAACACCGATAGCAACCATGCCCAAACCGCCAGCATTTACGGTGTGCGAGTCGGTTCCAATCATCATTCCACCCGGAAATGCGTAGTTTTCGAGTACCACCTGATGGATAATCCCAGCGCCTGGTTTCCAAAATCCGATTCCATATTTGTTGGAAACTGATTCAAGAAAATCATAAACTTCCTTATTAATTTTAATTGCATCTTCCAAATCGGCTAAGCCATTTTTGCTGGCCTGAATGAGGTGATCGCAATGTACTGTTGACGGAACTGCAGTTTTGCTTTTTCCTGAATTCATAAATTGTAGCAAGGCCATTTGGGCAGTGGCGTCTTGCATGGCAACGCGGTCAGGAGCAAAATCAACGTAATCAGTACCGCGTTTAAACTCGCGTACTGGCTGATCCTGATACAAATGAGCATAAAGAATTTTTTCAGAAAGGGTTAACGGTCTGTTTAAATGCTTTTTAGCTTTTTCAATTTTAGCACTTAATTCCTGATAACTTTTTGTAATTAAATCCAGATCAAACATATTTTTGGTTTTTTGATATTGTCGGTTAAAACGCTTTTAATAAATCAAAATAGTTAACAATGCCTCAGCAGTTTTGTTTTTCGAAAGCAGCCGAATATATCAAAAATATCAGATAAAATATGTAGATATGTGTATAAATTCTTGTTATACATATTTCTGATTTTTTACTTCAAAAAAACAAAAAAGCTGCCCGGATTCGGACAGCTTTCGATTATAATGATTTGATAATGTTTTACATTTCTAACTGGATGATCGTATCGACTGATTTCTTTTTGGCATCGGGTATATTCATGATGATACCAAACTCTGTTTCTTTAAATTTTGCAACCGATTGATCATCAAAGAACTTGGCTGATTTCAATTTTTTTGGAAGTTTGCCAATAAACAGGTTTTCTTCTTTGCAATTCAGAACATGAAGCCATACTTTATCCCCTTTTTGCGTTGAAGCTCCCCATGTACTTGGATTGATCGGACCTTTGCGCGTTCCATAAATGGTTTCGCCGTATTTTTCGAGCCATTTGCCCATCACGGCCAGTGTGTCAACATTTTCGGGCTGAATTTTTCCGTTTGGCATCGGGCCTGTGTTCAGCAGAAAGTTGGCACCGTATCCGGCCGATTTGATTAATGTTTGAAGCAATTGTTTGGTTGATTTGTAGCTGTTGTCGGCCAGGTTGAATCCCCATGAGCCATTCATGGTTTCGCACATTTCGAGCGGTAAATCAGACATAGCGCCAGTGTGATTAAATCCCATTGAATTTTCGCCCGGAAGGTCGCGTTCGTACATCTGGAAATCTTCGCCAGGGAACGGGAATTTGTGGTGATTGCTTCCGATTAATGCTCCTGACTGAAGTTTGTGGATTAAAGCATAGGTTTCGTCTAAACGCCATGGTGCATCCCATTTGTCCCACATTCCATCGAACCAGATACCACCAATTTCGCCATAGTTGGTCAAAAGTTCCGAAAGTTGTGCATTCATGTAATCAATGTACTTGTTCCAGTCACCTTTTTCAGGACGGCCGGTAAAACCTTGTCCGGTATTTCCTCTCGGAAAATAATCGGGATGATGCCAGTCGAGTTGAGAATAGTAGAAGAAAAGTTTGATGCCTTGTTTGTCACACTCGTCTTTCAGCATTTTAATAATATCCTTGCCATAGGGAGTGCGTTTTACAACGTTGTAATCGCTCACTTTCGAATTATACATGGCAAAACCTTCGTGGTGCTTGCTGGTAATGGTAATGTATTTCATACCCGCTTTTTTGACCATTGCAACCCATTCGGCCGGATTAAAAGCTATAGGATTGAAGAAGTTAGGTAGTTTTTCGTATTGGGCAATCGGAATTTTTTTTTGATTCATAATCCATTCGGCAATTCCCTGATCGCCACCGCCAGCCATCTGGCAATACATTCCCCAGTGAATAAAAAGGCCAAATTTGGCATCCTGAAACCATTCACGATTTTGCAGATTTTTCTCTGATGGTTTATAGTCTGGCTGAGCAATAAGGCTGCTGCTTAGAAAAATGAAAAGTACAAGTACAGTAAATCCAATTTTTAGTCTCATAATTATTACGTTTAGGTTTTGTTGCTGTGCTGCATTGTGCTGACAAATATATAAGAATCATCAATATTATCCAATTGTGGCAACCATAACTGCTTTAATTGTGTGCAATCTATTTTCAGCCTGATCAAAAACGATTGATGCTTCGCTCTCAAAAACCTCTTCCGTAACTTCCAGTCCGTCTAATCCGAATTTGTGGAATATTTCTTCACCCATTTTAGTTTCCCGGTTGTGAAACGCCGGTAAACAATGCAGGAATTTTACATTTGGATTTCCGGTTAGTTCCATAGCTTTTGGATTGACCTGGTAGGGTAGGAGAAGCTTAATCCGTTCTGTCCAAACTGAATCGGGTTCGCCCATCGATACCCAAACATCGGTGTACAAGAAGTCACAATCTTTTAAGGCTTCGGCTAAATTTTCGGTGATCAATAGTTTAGCACCGGTTTTTGCAGCAACTTCGCGGCAGGTATGCTGCAATTCTTCGGTTGGCTGGCAACTGGCCGGTGCTGCTGCACGAAAATCCATCCCAAGCAGGGCTGCACCAACCATTAGCGAATTTCCCATGTTATTGCGGGCATCGCCCAGGTAGCAGAATTTGATTTCTGACAAAGGCTTGTCTGAATGTTCTTTCATGGTCAGGAAATCGGCTAAAATCTGGGTCGGGTGAAATTCGTCGGTCAGGCCGTTCCAAACCGGAACTCCGGCATATTTGGCCAGTTCTTCAACGATGCTTTGTCCGTATCCCCTATATTCAATGCCATCGTACATCCGGCCTAAAACGCGGGCAGTATCTTTAATCGATTCTTTGTTTCCGATTTGCGAGCCGGTTGGTCCCAGGTAAGTTGCATGGGCACCCTGATCGAAAGCTGCTACTTCAAAAGCGCATCGTGTGCGGGTCGAGGCTTTTTCAAAAATCAGCGCTATATTTTTCCCACCCAACATTTGCTCTTCCAAACCATTCTTTTTAGCCTTTTTTAGTTTCGAAGCAAGTTTTATCAGGTAAAGAATTTCATCGGCAGTGAAATCGAGTAATTTCAGAAAATGCCGGTTTTTTAAATTGATTTCCATAGTTCTACGGTGTTATTGTGTTGTCAATAGTTGTATTTGTTGTAAATTGTTCTCATAGATAGTCATTTATTGGCAGTTGTTGTCATTAATTGTTAGTTGCAGCAATTAACAACAAATGACCATTTAATGTCGCATAGCAAATGACAATGAATGACAGTTCAATATTGCGACTGAAAACTGATCACTTTGTATCGTATTCCATCGTTATTTTCGACCCATACGATTTGTCTTCCAGTTTTTTTGCTTCGGTAATCACGCTTTTTTTACCGCCATTCTGAATAAAATAAAGGCAAGCTTTAATTTTCGGAGCCATTGTTCCTTCCGAAAAAGTTCCTGCTTCCAGATATTTCACGGTATCGGCATAATTCAAAAATTCAAGCTTTTCCTGAGTCGGCTTTCCGAAATCTTTGTAAATAAAGGAGACATCGGTCAGGATATAAAATTCGTTTGCTTTTATTTTTGAAGCCAGAAGCGCCGAAGCCAGATCTTTATCAATTACTGCATCCAGTGTTCGCAGATCGTTATTCTCATCGTAATAAACCGGAATTCCACCTCCACCGGCAGCAATTACAATGTTTCCTGCACGAACCAGTTTCTCAATGATTTCGCGGTTAATAATGTCGATGGGCTGCGGCGACGAAACCATTCTGCGCCATCCTCCATGGGCTTTCGACGATGGTTTAAAAATCCAGCCTTTTTCGTCCTGAAGTTTCTTTGCTTCCTCTTCCGAATAGATTTTGCCAATTCCTTTAGTCGGATTGCTAAATGCCGGATCGTTGGGATCAACAATACTCATCGAAACCATCGTGATTACATTTTTATGAATGCCATGTTTACGAAGTACATTACGAATCATCCGTTCGATCATATAACCGATTCCACCTTGAGAATCGGCCACGCAAATATCCAGTGGCATTGGGGCGATGTCGTACATTTGCTGGCCGGCATCGTTGCGCATCAATATGTTCCCGACTTGAGGCCCGTTTCCATGCGTAATCACGAGTTCAAAACCTTCATTCAGCAGAAATATCAAATTTTCAAGCGTTTCGGTAGTGTTGGTTTCCTGTTGTTCAATGGTTCCCTTTTCATTCTCACGCAAAAGGGCATTGCCACCTAAGGCTACAACTGCAATTTTCTTCATGTTTTTTATCGATCAGTTCCGAGCAAACTTAAAAAAAGGATCGGATTATAATCATGATTAACATTGGTTGCAAAATTAGAAAAGGATGCTATAAAACAGCCGGTAAATGATTTTGTACAAGTTAATAATCGAATAAGTTTTTATTTCAAATTTCTGAAATAAAGTACTGTTTAGCTGAGCATATAAAATATATGATAGGCAAAAATCGTTAACTTTGCGCACGAATTATCAATCCGAATGGCAAAAAAAGTTAAAAAACCAGTAAAGGAACCCGTACCTGCAAAACCTTGGGGTATTGTGCGTTTTTTTAAGAGCAATCAATTCAGGTACATACTTGGATTTTTTCTTTCAGTATTTAGCGGATATTTGGCTGTCGCCTTTGTTTCCTATGCTTTTTCAGGAAAGGTAGATCAAAGTAAGCTGGATTTACCTTTGAGCGATTTCTTTTTCGACCCTTCGGTTGAAGTGCAGAACATTTCAGGAAAAGCTGGTGCATATCTGAGCGAACAGTTTATTAATCTGGGCTTTGGATTTCCATCTTTCTTTTTTCTCCTCATCTTTTTTGTAGGCGCCCTACATTTATTCGGCTACAAAGAAATTCGTTTCTTTAAAACACTGCTCTTCTCATTTTTATGGATGATTTGGTTCTCCATTGCGCTTGGTCTGGCATTGGCAGCTACTTCCAGCGATCAGTTTCTTTACATTGGTGGGATGTACGGTTTTATTCTTTCCAGCTTATTGTCTTCATTGTTAGGTGGTTTTGGTGCCACATTAATATTGATGTTTATTTTATTTGTCTTGCTCATTGTAACATTTAAACAGTTCATTCCCTGGTTAACAAAGGTTTTTGCAAGGAAGGAAAAAGTTGCTTTAGCTACAGACAGTTTGGCTCCTGACGCTTTACCTGAAATTGCAGTACCTGCGCCAATTCAGGAAATTTCTGATCCAACAATTTCAAAGATTATTACTGAAGATGATCGGATTCAAGCTGTTTTTGATCCGGATTCGAAAGATGTAGATTTGGACGAAGAGCTGAACGAAGAACTGGATGAAGATTTCGAAATTGAAAATACAATTAAAAAGAGTGATGTTGAATTAAGCATTGAGGATATGCTTTTTTCTGATGCTCCGGCTCCAAAGAAGGAAAGCTCGAAAAAGAAAGAGCCTGAGTTGGTCATTGAGAATAAACTAATCCACGATGACTCTGAAGACATGGAAATGCCACCCATGGCAGATTATGACCCAACGCTGGATTTGTCATCGTATAAATATCCGTCTGTCGATTTGCTCGACGATCATGCATCTGGCAATGCTGAGGTTAGTAACGAAGAGCTAATTTCGAATAAAAATAAAATTGTAGAAACGCTTCGTCACTACAAAATTGAAATTACCAAAATTAGGGCGACCATTGGTCCAACCATTACTTTGTACGAGATAGTTCCGGCACCCGGTATTCGTATTGCCAAGATTAAAAATCTGGAAGATGATATTGCTTTGAGCCTTTCAGCTTTAGGAATTCGAATCATTGCTCCAATTCCGGGCAGAGGAACAATTGGTATTGAAGTTCCAAATCAAAAGCCTGAAATAGTTTCGATGCGATCAATTATTGCTTCCAAAAAATTTCAGGAATCGACAGCCGAACTTCCGATTGCATTGGGAAAAACAATCTCGAACGAAACATTCATGGTTGATTTGGCCAAGATGCCGCATATTTTGGTTGCAGGTGCTACCGGTCAAGGTAAATCAGTTGGGTTAAATGCCATCATCACTTCATTGCTGTATAAAAAACATCCTTCGCAGCTGAAATTTGTCTTGGTTGACCCCAAAAAGGTAGAGCTCAATTTATATTCGTCGCTCGAAAAACATTTTCTGGCCAAAATGCCCGATGAGGAAGATGCTATTATTACCGATATTCAGAAAGTGAAAAATACGCTGAATTCAGTAAATATTGAAATGGATAGCCGTTACGACTTGCTTAAAAAGGCTCATGTTCGCAATATTATTGAATACAATACTAAATTTATTGGTAGACGACTGAACCCGGAAAAGGGTCACCGCTATTTGCCTTATATTGTTGTGGTAGTTGACGAATTTGCCGATTTGATTATGACAGCCGGAAAAGAGGTTGAATTACCTATTGCCCGTATTGCCCAGCTTGCCCGTGCAGTTGGTATTCATATGATTATAGCAACCCAGCGTCCGTCAATTAATATTATTACCGGAGTAATTAAGGCCAACTTTCCAACCCGAATTGCATTTAAGGTGGCTTCAATGATTGACTCCCGCACCATTTTAGATACTCCCGGAGCTAATCAGCTGATTGGTAAAGGAGATATGCTTGTTTCTTCTGGGAGCACGATGACCCGTGTGCAGTGCGCATTTGTTGATACTCCTGAAGTTGAACGTATTTGTGAGTTTATTGCAGACCAACGTGGTTATCCAACTGCATTCCTTCTGCCTGATTATGTTGGCGACAATGAAAATGGATCAATTGAAGCTGATTTGGCTAATCGTGATGAAATGTTTGATGATGCTGCACGCATGATTGTTGGCAATCAAATGGGTTCCACATCAATGATTCAGCGTAAGTTTTCTATCGGTTATAACCGAGCTGGTCGTATCATGGATCAATTGGAAGCAGCCGGAATTGTTGGTCCAAGCGAAGGCAGCAAGGCACGTCAGGTTCTTATTCAGGACGAATATTCTTTGGAACAATTATTGAATGGATTAAAATAGTTCATACAAATAAAAAAAGGAAATGAAGAAATTATTTTTAGTAGTAACTCTATTAGTTTGCGCCACTTTGGGTTTTTCGCAACAGGATGCAAAAGCTAAAGAGATTTTGGAAAAAGTAACCAAAACAACTCAATCACTGGTTTCTCTTGATGCAAAGTTCTCTTTTGAAATGAATAATAAGGCTCAAAATATTCAGGATAAAAGCAGTGGATCGATTATTCTAAAGGGCAAGAAATACAAACTGAACATCCCACAAATGGGCTTACAGGTGACTTGTGACGGAAAAACAATCTGGACCTACATGGTGAATTCAAATGAAGTAACTATTGCCAATTTGGATGAATCAACAGATGAGTTAATGGATCCGGCTAAAATCTTCACTATTTATGAACGTGGATTTAATTACAAATTCTTCGGAGAATCGGTTGAAGGTGGCATCCCGGTTTACAATATTGACCTCACACCACAAAAACCAAGTGGTGATATTCAGAAAATCAAAATCATGATCGATAAGCAGAAAATGCTGATCAGGGGAGCGAATATGGTCGGGAAGGATGGAAATAATTACACAGTTTCGGTCAGTCAGTTTAAAACTGATGGTGTGTACAATGATTCGGATTTTGTATTTGATCCGAAAAAGTATAAAGGAATTGAAATTGTAGATATGAGATAATAAAAAAGGGTGTCCATTGGGCACCCTTTTTTTATGAATTGATAATTGTATTTAAGCTAAGATTGCTTTTACCTGGTTGTAAACATTTACAGCTGTAAATCCAAGCTTTTCATCCAAAACGGTGTAAGGAGCAGAAAATCCGAAAGATTCCAACCCAAATACTTTACCGTCGGCGCCAACTAAACCTTCCAGATTAACTGGCAGACCTGCTGTTAACCCAAACTTCTTTATTCCGGCTGGCAATACACTTTGCTGATATGCTACAGGTTGACTGCGGAATAAACCTTCAGAAGGAACTGAAACGATGCGACATTTGATGCCCTCTTTTTCCAATAAAACCTGTCCTTCAACCAACGTGGCAACTTCAGAACCGCTGGCCAAAAGAATTACATCTGGAGTACCTTCAGAATCAGTAACTATATAAGCGCCTTGTGCTGCCTGCTGAGCTTCAGCATAACGATCGACTTTTGCTGGCAGGTTTTTGATGTTCTGACGTGATAAAATCAACGCAGTTGGTGTATCTGTATTTTCAAGTGCTAATTTCCATGCAACAGTAGCTTCTTCTGCATCAGCAGGGCGAAGAACCAAAGTTGAGTTTTTGCCATGATGGTTTTTTAGTTTTTCCATCAGGCGGATTTGAGCTTCCTGCTCAACTGGCTGGTGAGTTGGCCCATCCTCTCCAACGCGGAAAGCATCGTGAGTCCAAACGTATTTCACAGGCAATTGCATTAGGGCAGCCATACGAACCGCTGGTTTCATGTAATCGGAGAACACAAAGAATGTTCCGCAAACCGGAATAATACCGCCGTGCAGAGCCATACCGTTCATGATGCAAGCCATGGTCAGCTCGCAAACTCCAGCCTGAAAGAATGAACCGGAGAAATCACCCTTTTTGAAAGCGGTAGTCTTTTTCAGGAATCCATCAGTTTTGTCAGAATTTGAAAGGTCGGCTGAAGAAACAACCATGTTTTCAACTTCACCGGCAAATGCAGCCAAAACGGTGCTTGATGCAGCACGGGTTGCTGAACCTGCTTTTTGTACAACTTTGCTGAAGTCAAATTCAGGAGCTGCTTTGCTAAAGAACTTAGCCAATTTTGCAGCCAATTCAGGATTTGCTTTTGCCCAAGCTTCTTGTTCTGCTTTTTTCTTAGCAGAAGAGGCAATTAACTCTGCTTTACGGGAATTGAATAGGGCCTGAACATCATCGAAAACTACGAATGGGTTTTTCGGATCGCCACCCAGATTTTCGATTGATTTTTCGAAAGAAGCACCAGCTTCACCCAGAGGCATACCGTGAGTTTCACAACGACGTTCGTAGCTTGAACCATCGGCTTTCAAAGCGCCTTTACCCATGATTGTTTTACCAATAATCAAGCTTGGTTTTTCTTTTTCGGATTGGGCTTCCTTTAGTGCAGCACGGATTGCATCAGCATTGTTACCTTCAATCGTAACTACTTTCCATCCCCATGCTTCGTATTTTTTTGCAGTATCTTCAATGGTAACATCTTTTGTTTCAGTAGAAAGCTGGATGTCGTTTGAATCGTAGAACATGATCAGGTTGTTCAATCCAAGGAACCCGGCAATACGTCCGCCACCCTGAGAAATTTCTTCCTGAACGCCACCGTCTGAAATAAAAGCGTAAGTTTTGTGCGCCATCCATTCGCCAAAACGCTGAACCATGAATCGCTCAGCAATTGCTGCTCCAATGGCCATTACATGACCCTGACCAAGCGGTCCTGATGTATTTTCAACACCTCTTGCAGGCTCAACTTCAGGGTGTCCGGGTGTTGGGCTTCCCCATTGACGGAAATTTGCCAGTTCATCCATGGTGTAATTTCCAGTCAATGCCAGAATCGAGTATAGCATTGGAGACATGTGTCCCGGATCCAGGAAGAAACGGTCACGGTTGATCCAGGTCATATCGCTTGGATCGTAATTCAGAAATTCAGAATACAGTACAGTTATAAAGTCAGCACCACCCATTGCACCGCCGGGGTGGCCAGATTTGGCTTTTTCAACCATTGATGCCGACAATATCCGGATATTATCGGCTGCTTTCGTTAACAGGGTTTTTTCCATTTTATGTAGTTTGAATAAATTTATTTTATTGCGACTTGTCTATACAAGATAAATGCCCGGCAAATATAGTAATTACACTAAACTTACCGGGCATTTTATTATTTAAGTCTTAAGAATTAACATTACCTCGGAGGAAGTATGCGCACCATAATTACTCCGTCAATTTCCGAAATCATGTCTTTAATTCCTGAAGGAACGTCACCGTCGATGTCAATAATATTGTAGGCGATTTCGTCTCTGTTTTTATTTAGCATGTTGGAGATATTCAGACCTTCGTGCGCTAATAATGCTGAAATCTGGCTTACCATTTTCGGAATATTTTTGTTGGCAACAACAATTCGTGTTCCACCATTGCGTTCCATCTCTGCTGTCGGAAAATTTACCGAATTAACGATATTTCCGTTTTCCAGATAATCAATGGTTTGATTTACAGCCATTATAGCGCAATTGGTTTCCGATTCTTCGGTTGACGCACCAAGGTGAGGAATGGCAATGATATTTTTCACTCCAATCAATTCATCTTCAGGGAAATCGGTAACATACTTTCCAACTTTTCCTGATTCAAGAGCTTCTATCATATCCTGATTGTTTACCAATCCGCCGCGCGCAAAATTCATGATCTTCACCCCGTTCTTCATCATTTTCAGTTTGTCTTTGTTGATGAAGCCTTTGGTTTCAGGCATTTGAGGAATCTGTAGTGTAACAAAATCAGCATTTGACAGCAACGATTCCAAACCTTCGGCTTTCTTTACATTGCGGCTAAGTTTCCAGGCGTGGGCAACTGAAATATAAGGGTCATAACCCAATACATTCATTCCAAGAGCCTGAGCAGCATTGGCCACGATAACTCCGATAGCACCCAATCCAATAACCGCAAGTGTTTTCCCACGAATTTCAGTTCCACCAAAATTGGTTTTGCCTTTTTCAACCAGAGCAGGAACTTCAGCACCTTTGCCTTTTAATGTTTTGGCCCATTCTATTGAGCCTGCAATGTCGCGCGAGGCAAGAAGCATTCCGGCAATCACGATTTCTTTTACACCATGCGCATTTGCTCCGGGCGTATTGTAAACAACAATTCCCTTCTCGGTACACTTGTCTATAGGAATGTTATTTACTCCGGCGCCGGCACGGGCAATTGATAACAAGCTAGCCGGCAACTCCATGTCGTGCATAGCCTGACTGCGAACAATTATAGCATCAGGAGATGCAAACTCACTGGCTATTTCATACTGGTCGAGTGGAAAAATCTTTAATCCTTCCGGATCAATCTTATTTAATGTCTGAATTTTAAACATGTTGTATTGTTTTTGGGGATTCTTTAATTCGGTTTTTATATATTAAAAGTATGACAAATATCAGAATTATATTTAAAATGTGAAGGCTTTCTTTTGAAAAAAGAACGAATAATCAAATATCATATTATCAAGTTTAATCAGAAGGGATCGTTATTTGGTTAGATTCTAAATTTCATGCTGACATGTAAATTTAATGTGATCCAAATGTTAATAAATGCAAAAAAACATTAGTTTTATCGCTTGGAAGTTTTTTTCTTAAATTTTCTATGTGAGAACGCTTTTAAAACTAACTGACTATTAACCTAAAATTTCCGCTAATGAGTTGATCATTATTTTTTTATGAACTCCATGCAATCGATTGCTAGTGTTCGCGTGAGCCCCAAGATTGCTATTTTAATGCAATCAATTCATCACAAAAATTTCAAACTTTTTTTAACTAACAGATCAAACAATGAAAAAAATTCGAAGGTTAGGCTGTTTTCCTTTTGGAAATGGTTCACAAATTCTTTTGAAGATTAAATTACTTTCTGTCGGTTTGCTATTTGGGTTTGTCTCTGTCGCATCGGATGGCAATTCTCCAAAAACAAATACGGAGCAAGTAATTAATCCCGTTGAGCAGCAAAAGCAGGTTAGCGGGACAGTTAATGATACCCAGGGTGCACCAATCCCCGGGGCTACAGTTGTGGTTACAGGAACCAGTGTTGGTACTATTACTGATTCTGACGGAAAATTCAGGTTAGGTATTCCTACAACTGCGAAATCGCTGACAATTAGTTTTGTTGGTATGGTTGCCAAGGAAGTTACAATTGGCAACAGCACAAGTTTTACTGTTGTGCTTGCAGAATCAACTGTCGGATTGGAAGAAGTCATGGTTGTGGGATATGGCGTGCAAAAAAAGGAAAGCGTTGTTGGCGCTATTTCTCAGGTTAACAGCCAATCTCTGATTCAATCAGGAAACTCGAATGTGACCAACGCAATTACTGGTAAAATGTCGGGCGTTTTAACTATTCAACAAACAGGAGAACCTGGAGCTAACAATGCAGAAATTGTAATTCGTGGGTTATCCAGTTGGAACAGTTCAGCGCCTTTAGTTTTGGTTGATGGAGTTGAACGTGATTTTAATACGCTCGATCCAAATGAGATTAATACAGTGTCAGTATTAAAAGATGCTTCGGCGACGGCCGTATTTGGAGCAAAAGGTGCCAATGGTGTTATTATAGTAACAACAAAACGTGGTAAAGTTGGCAAGCCTGTTATGGATTTCTCTGCTTCTTATGGCGTTCAAAAAGCTACAATGATTCCTGATCATATTGATTCATACACCACTATGTCGATGTTAAATGTTGGCCGTATGAACGGTGCACAGTTTCAAGATTTAATGCCACAGAGTGTTTTAAACGAATATAAAAATCCTTCAACACCGCTTAACGCGCTTCGTTACCCCAATGTGAACTGGTTTGATACCGTTACACGTGATTTCGCACCAACGCTAAATGCTAACTTTAATGTTAGTGGTGGAACTAATTTTGTAAAATACTTTTGCTCGTTGGGTTATTTTAATGAAGGAAGCTTTTTTAAAGGTGAGAAAATTGGTTTTTACGATTTGAATTATAATTATGACCGTTTTAACTACCGTACAAACGTTGACTTTTCTTTAACTAAAACAACTACACTATCATTTAATTTAGGTGGTGAGACCGGAATTAAGAATTCTCCAAACTCATCTCCCTGGAGAAACTTATATTCAACTGGACCTGCAAGGTATCCTGCTTATTTTCCTGCCTGGGTACTCGAACAAGTTCCTGACCCCGATTATCCAAATGATTCAGGAGCTCGTATGGCAATGAATTTTGGTGAATATACCGGTAATCCTTATACTAGTCTTCATACCGGACAATTTAATCAGGATTTGGATTCCAAACTTTTTACAGACATGATTTTGGATCAGAAACTTGATTTTATAACTAAAGGATTGTCTTTTGGCGGAAAGGTGGCTTTGAGTACTTATTACCGTAACCGGATTTTAACAGCCAATCCTTCCTTCCCGGAATATCAGCTCAATTACACTGATATAGGTAAGCCAGGAGTCAATCCATGGTTTAGAAATGGGCAGGGCAATGAATATTATCAGGTTCAGCCAATTGATATTAATGTAGGTTCACTGGAAGGCGATTTCTATCGTGATTTGTATTATGAGTTTGGATTAAATTATGCCAATACTTTTGGTAATCATAGTGTTACTGCACTAGCTTTGATGAACCGTCAGCAAAAAAATAGAGGTACTGAATTCGCTTATTATAACGAGGCTCTGGTGGGTCGTGGAACTTACGATTACAGTCACAAATATTTGGTTGAGTTCAACGTTGGTTATACCGGTTCTGAACGTTTTGCACCTGGTAACCGTTTTGGATTCTTCCCATCAGGAGCTATTGGCTGGGTGATTTCAGAAGAACCCTTCTTCAAGGCTGCAGCTCCATGGGTAAGTAAATTGAAATTGCGTTATTCTGATGGTTTAACTGGTAGTGATGCTGCCGGTGCCCGTTGGTTATATAACAGCGCATATTATACAGATAACAATAACCTATATCATGAAGATTTAGGCGCCAATACCACTGCTCAGTGGGAAGAAGCACGGAAAAAGGATATAGGTATTGAAATGGGCTTTTTCAAAGATGTATTTACTGTAAGTGTTGACTTTTTTGATGAGTTCCGCGATAAAATGTTGTTGACTCCACGCAGTGTAACCATGTTGGTTGGAAACTCTTTTAAGGATCTGAACCTTGGTAGCCTTAAAAAGCATGGTGTTGAGATTGAAATGGAGTTCAATAAGACCACGGCTTCAAAACTGAATTATTTTGTAAAGGGAATTTTTGGATACAATGAAAACAGAATCATTTTCAAAGATGATCCGCAGTATGCTCCGGATTACACTAAAAACGAAGCAAAACCTTTAGGTGCAAAATTAAACGGAGTAATTCTTACCGGTACTGGTTATTATACTTCTGTTGATGATATTCACAACAATCCATCGCCAATCGATCTTTATAAACTGAACGTTGGGGATTATAAGTTCTTGGATTATATGGTTGATGGTAAAATTTCAAGTCTCGATAAATATCCGGTTAAGGGTAATACTTATCCTCCAATTACATTCTCTCTGAGTAGCGGTTTTAATTACAAGAACTTTAGCTTCAATTTCCTATTTACCGGAAATCATGGAAAATATGTTGATTACAACCAGACTTACGAGGTAGAATTTATTAAGGGTGACTGGCGTGTGCACAGCTCGCAACTTGATTTCTGGGCACCAAATAATCCAACTTCAAATCACTCAACCTTACATTATAGTGGCAGTAGTAGTGCCGATATTTTATTCTGGGGTGGTGGTGAAGCCGATCGTGGTTATGAAATTGCCGTCGAAAACCGTTTTTGGAGAAAAGCTGACTACATTCGTTTAAAAGAGGTATATGCTGGTTATCAATTTAAATCAAGATTGTTTAACCGTCTTGCAGGTATTGATAATTTGCAAGTGTATGCTACCGGAAATAACCTGTGGACTTTAACCAACCTTATTGAAGGTGACCCAGAGCGAAAAGACTTCCAACAGGGATTCTATCCGCAGATGACCACCTTGAAATTGGGTGTTAAGTTTAATTTTTAAACGCTAAAACAGAGAAAAATGAAAAGATTAATAGTATTACTTAGCATCAGCTTAACAGTCTTTCTTTCATCTTGCCTCGAAAGCTATTTGGATAAATCGCCTGAGTCCGGTTTAACTACTGAAGATGTTTTTACGAAGTACGATAACTTCAAGAAATTCTTTAACGCTGTATACGATGGAAGGCAATTGGATAATACCACCTGGAGAGATTACAACATCAAGTGTGCTTATCCGCTGTATTTTAATTTCTGGGATCAGAAATATACCTGGGAAGGAATGACAGATTGCGCTGATATGGGGCGTTACATGGAAGGTCAAACCTTTAAAAGTGGACAGGTTTCGGCATTCGTAAATAAATTCACCTACGACCGGGCACGTCGCCCTATTCTCGGATCTATGTTTGTGGCTATTCGTACCTCCAACATAGCACTTGCTAACATCAAAATGTTGCAGGCTGATCAGGCTGACATCGACGATCTTATTGCACAGGCACACTTTGTGCGTGCGTTTGCTCATTTCGAGTTGTTCCGTATATGGGGGCCTATGCCTTATATTACTAAGGCGCTTGGTCCAGATGACCAATGGGATGTTAAACGTTTATCGAAATATGAAACCTGTGCTGCTATTGCAGCTGACATGGATACTGCGGTTACTTACTATGCCAAAGCAAACCGGATGCGCAGGGATAACCCGGTGCCGGGAGGTGCAGGTCACTTAACTCATGCCGATCAGGCACGTCCAAATGGTGTAGCAGCTAAGGCCTACAAAGCAAGAGCTTTATTATATGGCGCCAGTCCTTTAAATAATGATAAGGGGCAGAAAGCCTGGGAAGATGCAGCCAAGGCCAACTGGGAAGCCATTGAAACAGCCAAGCAATTTGGATATGAACTGTTGACACTTGCCAAGTATAAAGACAACATGATCGGGGTAAATTATACCAACGAGCAATTATGGGGTTGGTCGGCAGGTACTCAAGCCTATAATGCGGGCAACATTCAGGGTTTTTTGAATGGTGTGTTTGCCGGTGCAAAAACAGGTAATTCGGGCGAATGTCCAACACAAAATTTTGTCGATAAATTCGAGACGAAATGGGGAGAGCCTCTAAATACTCCAGCCGAACGTGATGCGGCAGTTGCTGCCAATCATTACAACGAGCAGGATCCCTACAAGGATCGTGATCCTCGTTTTTATATTGACATCATATACAATCAGGCCTCAAATATTTTGGGATGGACCAATGCCAAAGCTCAGATTTATTATGAAATGAAAAATGGTGCTGCTGTATATTCACAATTACTTGATCAGACTTATGCCGGAATCTCACGCACTGGTTATTATACTCGTAAAAACTGGGGAGAGCAAAGTGTAAACAATAAAGTTTCACCTATTTATACGATGTCCTTAATTCGTTTGGGCGAACTTTATCTGAATTATGCTGAAGCAGTAAATGAAGCCTACGGACCAAATGGAACGGCTCCGGGTGCCGATTTAACCGCTGTCCAAGCAGTTAATATAATCAGAGCAAGAGTTGGTCAGCCTGATGTTTTGGCGAAATATACCGGGAGTAAAGATGATTTTCGTCCACGAATTCAGAATGAAAGAAATATCGAATTAAGTTTCGAGGGTCATTACTATTTTGATATTCGTCGCTGGAAAACCGCACCTGCTGCTTATGCTGGTCCTTTAATGGGAATGGATATAGAAAAAGTTCCTGTAAGTGCTACTTATCCGCTAGGTTTCAAACACACCCGCGTTCCACTTTCAGCCGATCGCCAAAGTAACTGGAAAGATGCGATGTATTATCTGCCGTTTAATACGGAAGATACTTATAAGATGAAAAATTTTGTATCAAACGAAGTTTGGTAACTAAACCTATAACATTGAAGATTATGATATTTCATAGTATAGATTATCTGAAATTCAGATACATAGGCCTACTTCTGCTCTGCATGTTATTGTCAGTTTCAATAATTGCACAGGAAAAAGCTGAAAAGAAAAAGAAAGCGACTGAAGTGACTATTAAAGTTACCGACGAAACGGGAAATCCTATTTCGAATGCACAAGTTGTAGTAGGTGAGGGACTTATTCACGCACAGACTGATATTAACGGAGCTTTTACGTTTAAAGGTTTCCCTGATGACTTTGTTTCTGTGGTCACTGCCGGATACGACAAAAGCACTTTGCTTGTTGATCAATTGTTGACTGATAATACAATCAAACTGAAGAAATCAAAATTGCAGATGAATTCAGAAGATGATGTTCCACTTCCGTTTGCCACCAAGAAAAAAAGGTTCGTAACCGGAAATACTTCAGTGGTCTCAAGTTCTCAGTTGGAAAAATATCCAAGTACCGATTTACGAAATGCACTTACAGGTCTGGTAACAGGTCTTGAGGTCAGAGAACTTAACGGACAGCCGGGGATGAGTGCGGAAGAATCTTCAAGCAGATTTAATTTCTCTCAAAAAATTAATATCGGTGCAAGAGGAAGAAACGTAATGTATATCATTGACGACATACCTACTGATATTACTGAGATGCCTCTGGATCCAAACGAAGTTGAATCGGTATCGGTTGTAAAAGATATCGTTGGTAAAGCTATGTTTGGTCCGGCTGCTGCTGATGGTGTTATTTTTATTAAAACAAAACGCGGTAAAGTTAATGAGCGCATTTTAAATGTGAATGTTGAAAACGGAGTTAGTGTAATTGATCGTTTCCCTGAATGGGTGGATGGTGCTGATTATGCCCGTTTAAATAATCAGGCTCGCATAGCTGACGGACTTCTTCCACGATACACTGAAGATGATATTTCGGCTTATGCGTTAAATGATCCGTATGATCGGGTTCATCCAAGTGTTAATTTCAGGAAAATGATGACTAAAAACAGTATGGCTATGCGTCGTATTAATGTTTCATCATCAGGAGGAAATGACAGGGTTCAGTATTTTGCTTATTTGGGTTACGATGGTGAAGGTGATATCTTCAAAATCGGACCAGTGGCTGACTACAACAGATTGAACACCCGTTCGAATATTGATATCAAGATCAATGACCAGATTAAAGTTCAATTCGATTTTTATGGTGGACTTTCTTATCGCCGGTCGGCTAACTACGGTTATAACTCAAACTTTACCAACCAGGATGCTAATACGAATACTGCTTTGTCGGGTTTGGAATTTAACTCAGCCATTCAGGATATGACCACCATTCCTCCAATTGCATTCCCTGTTTATGCGGTTCCTTATGATCCTGCATCGGGCAACGCTCCATGGTTTGGTGTAGCTTCCTCAACATTTACTCAAAACCCAATAGGTAACCTTACTAATCAGGGATTCTATACGGAGTCTGGTCGTTCGAGTGCTGCTAATGTTGCTTTAGAGTACGATTTGCAACATTTGATTAAAGGGTTAAAATCAAGAACATATCTTGGCTTTAATTCATATAACCAGTTACGTATTGGAAAGGCAGAAGATTATATTGCCGCCACAGCTATTCCATCTGTTTCTACAAAGACTGGAGCAGATACAATTTTAGTAGCAGTAAGCAGTTCTCATAAAGCCGTTGACCAAACTGATTTGGCTCGTCTGAATGATTATTATTATCAGAGAATGGCAATTTATGAAACCTTAAGTTACGATCGGACTTTTGGTAAGCATGATATTCAGTCAACTTTGACATACTTTCAGTCGAAGGTTGCCAAAAATGAGACTGAAGAGCCACAACGTTTGCAGAATTCCGTTTTTACTGGTATGTATGCCTATGATAACAAATACATTTTGCAGGGAGTTGTGACTTATGGTGGAACTTCAAGTTTTGATGAAGGCAAACGCTATGATATATTCCCTTCAATTGGTGGTGCATGGGTGATGTCGGATGAAGGCTTTATGAAGAACGTTAAAGCGGTTAATTATTTTAAATTTCGTGCAGAATATGGTATTTTAGGTTATGAAAGTTTCCTTTCGCCTTTCTCCTACCGCGACCGCTGGAACAGCAGCAACAACGGAACTTTGTTTGGACCATCTCCAACCGGTCAATGGTTCGGAAATACAACAGAGACCCTTGTTTATCGTACTTCTCCAAACCGTACCGGAAATCCTGAAATTACATGGGAAAAACGTAAGGAGTTTAATGCAGGATTCGACGCTATTTTGCTTGATAATAAGTTGACTGTTGATGTGACCTATTACAACAATTTAAGAGAAGGTCAAATTTCTCAGGTTAACAGCAGGGTTCCGAATATTGTTGGGGTATCGGGTGCACTTCCCCGTTTTAACTTTAACGATACCAGATATTTTGGTTTGGAAACAGGTATTCAATATACCAACAATGATGGAAAACTAAAATATTCATTTGGTGGAAACGCTACCATTCAGGATTCGAAGTACGAAAAGTTTGATGAACCTGCATATAGAAATGATTATCAGTACCGGACAGGAAAAGCAACCGATGTTATTTGGGGGCAAACCTATCAGGGGCGTTTCGAAAGCGACGAAGAAGCATTAATCGTGCCTCAGTTGTTTGACGATAAATTGCACAAAGGTGATCTTAAATACACCGATATGAATGGTGATGGTGCGATTGATAATAATGACCAGAGCGTTATTGGACACGCTACTCCACGTTTATTTTATGCAGTTAATTTTAAACTTAATTATAAAGGATTTGAATTATATGCAATGGGTACAGGAAGAGCTTTCTATGATATTGCTCTGACAAACCAGTACTTCTTTAACGGATGGGGCGATAACAACTATTCAAACTTTGTAAAAGATAACCTCGGAACTAACTATCCGCCATTAACCTACAATAAAGTAAACAACAACTTTGTTGGATCTAATTTCTGGTTAGTAAAAGGAGGCTTCTTTAAAGTTCAGAACGTTGAATTGTCATACACTTTACCAGCGAATACCTTGCATATTTTAGGTGTTAAAGGAGCTCGTTTTTTCGTGAGAGGAGCAAATCTGCTGACTATTTCGAAAGTTAAAGACGTCGATCCGGAATCAATTGATTCGGGTGTTGAGCGGTATCCATTATTTGGCACCTACACTGCTGGAGTTAAATTAACCTTTTAATGATTATTAGTATGAAAACGAAGATAATATTATTGGGAGTCCTACTTATTATGGGCGTTTCTTGCACCGATTATCTTGATCCATATCCAAACGGCGACAAATCGACCGAAGAAATCTGGAAATACCAGGATATGGTTCAGGGACTGGTAGGACAGTGTTATGACAACATGCCCCGCAATTACGACAACAATGAGGGTGCATACCTTGATTGTGCCACTGACGATGCTGTTTCGACAAGCACGACCCGCGATACACGCCGCATGGCTCTAGGTTCACTTACACCTAGCTCAGATCCTGGAAGTTCCGATTTATTTGCCAATTACTGGACACGTGCTTACAACTCAATTCGGTTGGTAAACATGTTTCTGAAGGACAGACGTGGCTACAATACCAAGTTTATTGTACCTAAATTGGTGAATGGCGTGGTTTCAACCCGTTTTAATGACTTGGTGAAAAACCGTTTGCAGGGTGAGGCATTTGCTTTGCGTGCCTGGTTTGAATGGGATTTACTCCAAAAATTCGGAGGAAAGGGTATCAATGGTCAGATGCTTGGTTTCCCGATTGTTTTGGAACCTCTTGAAATTGGAGGTGAAATCAATTTGGCCCGTAACACTTATGATGAGTGTGTGAAACAAATTCTTGCAGATTGTGATTCAGCTTACAAATATTTACCTATTGCACATCGTGACTTTTTGGTTCCGGATGCTGGCGACCGTGTTTATGCCGGCGGAAAATACTGGGGAAAATTGGATGGTATAACAACACGTGCGATTAAGGCTAATGTTTACCTGACATGGGCAAGTCCAAGGTTTAATCCGACCAATGATCTTACAAGATGGGACAATGCTGCTAAATTTGCCAAAGAAGTTGTAGATTTCAAATTAACTGTTGACAAGGTTACAGGTGGTTTTAATCCGGTAAATGCTGTTAACTGGTTTGATCCTAACTCTCCGGAGATTGTCTTTTCTGCACGTTACAACAATGCAAACGATGCAATGGAACGCATGTTCTATCCGGGCGGATTTCAGGGTAATGGAGCAATGGGAGCAACCCAGGATTTAGTTGATGCATTCCCGATGAAAAACGGTTATCCGATTACTGATCCTAAGAGTTTATACAATCCAGCTGATCCTTATAAAGATCGCGATCCACGTTTTTACAGCATTATTTGGTACAATAATGCTCAGGCTAAAAAGAACAATACTGGGGTCCTTATGTACACTTTCGAGAATTGGGCGAACGGGGGTAAGGATGCTGCTGGTGTAAAATCAACAAACAGTCTTACAAACTACCACATCAAGAAAAATGTGTATATGGGTTTGAATTGGTCTGATGCAACAATCAACCGCCAACCTCATACCAAAATGTTTATCCGTTGGACACACATGGTTCTTGTATTTGCTGAAGCTGCCAATAAAGTTGTTGGTCCAACTGATGCAGCGAAATATGGCCTTTCAGCAAAAGCTGCAATGCAATATTTACGTGTTCGTAAAACTTACGATGGTGCAGCTTTGTACACTGCAACAACCGATCCTTATTTGGATGTAGTGGCCGCCAATTCCTCGCTATTTGACGAATTTGTTAAGAATGAAAGACGAATTGAGACTTGTTTCGAAGGCATGCGTTTCTTTGATTTGCGCCGTTGGACAACAAATTTGGCTGATTTAAACAAATCGGTTCGTATGGCAACAATCACAAAGAAAGACGATGGCACATTTACTTACGATTTCACTCAGGAAGCTGAAAAACGTGCTTATAAATCAGCATATTTGCCAATTCCATACAATGAAATATTGAGGATGAGCAATCTGGTGCAAAATGAAGGATGGGAATCCTGGAAATAAAAATAAAAACAAAAAGATATGAAAAAATTACTTATTGTTTTAATGCTTTCGGTAGCCATGGTTTCGTGCTATGATGATTATATCGAAGATTTTGATTATGATGGCATTTACTTTCCCTATCAGACCGATGTCCGCACCTTTGTAGTGGGCGAAGGAATGAAGATTGAAGTAGGTGCTGCATTAGGTGGTGTACGTGCTAATAACCGGGATCGGATTGTTTCCTTTTCAATTGATAATTCCTTAGTGACTCCATCTATCCTGACATTAATGAAGGGTGGCGCCCAATACATAAAGGATGCCCTTACTCCGGTAACTGTATTGTCTCCAATTCCAACAAACTATTATACGCTGAGCGATCCGAGTAAAATAGTGATAAAAACTGGTCAACACATGGGGTCTATTGTGCTGAAAGTGGATTCTGCCAAATTTCTGTCAGATACCAAAACGCTTTTTGCCAATTATGCACTTCCGTTATCAATCACCAGTGCTGATGCAGATACTGTTTTAGCTCTTAAAAAGTATGCTGTTATTGGGCTCAAATATGAGAATATGCTGTTTGGAAACTACTGGCACGGTGGTGTTACTACTTATAAAGATGCAACAGGTGCCACTGTAACAATTCCATATTATACGGCGGTTAATCAGCCGGAAAATAAAGTGTGGAAATTGAAAACAGTAGGTCCGAACCAATTGGTAGCTAACGGGATCAGTGATCAGACTTCGGCTAAAGAAGAAATGCTTCTTACTTTAGATGGAAATAACATTACTGTGACTACAAGAGCCGGATCGACTTTCCCAGTTGTAGCAAATGGCGCAAGTACATTTAATCGTGCAAAATTGCTTCAGAACCGCAAAATTCTTTTGAATTACAAGTATGTGAATGCTGCCGGTTTTGAATGTACTGCTCAGGATACACTCACCTTCCGTAACCGTGTTCGCGATGGTGTGAACGAATGGCAGGACGAAAATCCGAATAATTACAAATAGTTTTAGGATTATCATTTGATTAAAAACGGCTGTTCTCATTGGGAACAGCCGTTTTTGTTTTCAAAAATTATTTCCTTTGACAATCAAAATTTTTACAATGCTCCTGAATTTCTTACTGCCACGTGTTTCGAAACAGTATCTGCTTTTAACTGCTGCTTTAGTCTGGACTTTTGCCGGAGGAATGTTGTTGTTTCGAGGTTTTACGTTTGATGTTGGAACGCCTGAAAATTGGACAATCAAGCTGATTTTAAGTATCTTTTCAGGTTTGGTGTTTTATAGCCTGCTGTTTACCCGAATATCAAAAAAACACGTCATCCGTATTCAAAATATGGGAATTGAGAAATCGATGATCTTCAGCTTTTTTAACCTGAAAAGTTACCTGATGATGTTTTCGATGATTACACTGGGCATTACGCTTCGTTTGTCCGGAGTAGTTTCTCCTGAGTTTCTTGCTCTGATTTATATCACAATGGGAATTCCGCTTTTGATGTCTTCTTTCCGGTTCTATTATACTTTCTTCAATTCATGAAAAGTAAGAATATTGCTTGTTTTCAAATTTTCTGGCAAACAACAATTAGTGGTAAGCTTGTTTCGGCGAGGGGTTGGCAATTATAACTTCCAAAGAATTCGATCGATTGAAATCCGGCTTCAAGCAATAATTCCTGAAGTTTATTTTGACGAATGGCATACAGTTTAACCGAATTGGTGATCTCCATATTCGTTGATTTTACATTCAGTCTGGAATCAAAGTCAATAAGTTGGGAGCTTTCAGTAACCCTGTAGTTTCGTTCGAAGCGGATGTGTTCGTTGTCAATCAATGGAAGCGACTGAATTTGCTGATCAAGAATATACTGGTAATTCAGGATTTGAATGGTGAGCTTTCCTTCAGGCGCAAGTACTTTAAACGTGGCTTGTAAAAATCTCAGGATATCATTATCCGACAATAAATGAACCAGTGTATTTCCGAAGCAAATAACTGTATTGAAATAGGATTCCGGATAACGTTCATCGAGCAATCGCATGTCCAGTTGTTCAAAAACAGGAAACATGGAATCTTCTTGCTTGGCGTTTTGTGCTATTTCAATCATTTGTGGATCAAAATCGAACGCCCAGGTAGGAAATCCAAAATGTGTAAGTGCAAACGATAAATCGCCAATCGCGCAACCAACGTCAAGCACTTTGGCTCCATTGTATGGTAAAACATGCCTCAGAAAATCAACTTGTGAGGGGTTGAAGGGAAAAATATGCTGGTAGTATTTGGCTATGCTGGTATAAAATTCTGTTGACATATAGGAAATGGTTAATGCTAAATTGTTAAAGGGTAAATTAGTGCTGCAAAGGTAAAAAGTTGAAAGAAACCATTCTATTGAATTACAATATTGCCTTTAATAGAATTGCCGAATTAATAATTTACAATTTGTAATTCACAATTTATAATTCACAATTTATTTTGGGTATTCAATCCGTATATGGTAAATGCTTACCAGTTTTTCGAGTAATGTATTTTTTAAGATTGTTATTTCGCGCAAGGTCAGGTCGGCATCAATCAGTTGGTTCGATTTTATCTTTTGTTCAACCAAATTTTCTATCATTTCCCTAAAAGAGGCTGCCGATTTTTCCTTTAAACTATGCGCTGTGGCTTCAATTCCATCGACAAGCATTAATACCGCCATTTCCTTGCTAAAAGGTAATGGACCGGGATACGAGAAAAGGGTCGTATCAACCTCCATTCCTGGGTTATCTAATTGATACTTCTTGTAAAAATAATTGGATTGAGTTGTTCCATGGTGCGTAGTGATGAATGAAATCAGAACTTCGGGCAATTTGTATTTTCGGGCTAGCTGTACTCCGTATGTTACATGATCAATAATGATGACAGCACTTTTCAAATAGTCCAAACTGTCATGAGGATTCATACCAGCGACCTGGTTCTCGATAAAATAATCCGATTTATATGTTTTTCCGATATCATGGTACAGGGCTCCTGCATATACCAGATAAGGATTTCCGCCAATGCGCTGAACAACTGCCTCTGCCAGATTTGCCACCTGAAGCGAATGCTGAAAGGTTCCGGGAGCTTCTTCAGCGAGTTTCCGCAGTAAAGGCTGGTTGGTATTTGAAAGTTCGATCAAAGTTACGTCAGACACAAACCCAAATATCCGTTCGAAAATGTCGATTAACGGATAGGCAATAAATATGAAAAAGCTGCTGATTCCGAACCATTCCAGAGCTTTCCAGTTGATGGTATCAATGCTTCCTTCCTGAACCATAGCCATCGACACATAAATTACAGTGTAGGCAATAAAAACAGCAAGAGCCGACAACACCAAATGTGAACGTTTATGCAGCTTATTTAGGGTAAACACAGCCATTATTCCGGCTATCATTTGCAAAATAATGTATTCGTAACTGTTTGGTGCAAAATATCCTATCAGCAAGGTAGTTACCATCAATGCAAAGATTGCCGTACGCGAATCAAAGAAAATCCGGATCAGGATGGGTAGAATTGCCATCGGAACCATGTAGATGTTCAACGATTTCACTTTGGTGGCAAAACCGGCCATAAAAATCATTAATACAATCATCAGTATGATGAATGAAAGTTTTCGTTTATGGTCAAAAAGTTCGCGCCGGTAAAAGAGTAAATAAAGAAACATCAACACAATAAAGCTCGAAATAATAAGCAGGCGACCTGTAATAACCAGAAAATACTCCATGTTATCGCCCCTTTTGGTTTCATAGGCTTGCTTCAGCGATTCCAGAATCAGGAACTTTTCTGAACCCACCAAATCTCCCTGAAAAATAATCCGTTCGCCAGCCTGCACCATTCCTTTAGTTGAGGAAAGCTTATCAAGCAACTGCTTTTTCTCTTGCTGATTTAGTTTTTCGTCGTAATACAGGTTATCGGCAATAAAATCGCTGAGATTTATTTTCTGAGTGATTTCAGTAAAATGTTTCCCGGTTATTTTTCGGATGGTATCGTTCAGTTGCTGGTAAGCTGTTTTGATCGAATTTATGCTCGTTACCGGTATTCTTGATGCCTTATTTCCCTTAACCTGCATGATTTCAGACTTCCCCTGCAGCTCTTGGTAGGAGTCGACAGCCTGCGGTAAAATGCCGGTTTTGTATATGTTCTGAAGAATTTGAGGAAGGTTCCGGATATTTTCAATAGACTTGATCGAAGCATCGGTTTCGGTAAGGTTCGAAAGTGCACTTGTGAATTCTTTAACTTTTACATTTTCGACCAACGAATCTAGGGTGAAATAGGGAATGTAAGTTTTTAATGCTGAGTCGGTTTCAAGTTTAAGTTCGGCTTCGGTTTTTAAAATGGCAAAGTTGAATGGAGCAATCAGTGTTTCGTGTTGCCAGGGACTTCCTTTCTGAAATTCATACTTAAAGCGGCTTTCACCCGGAAATACCAGAAAGATCAATCCAATTCCGGCGATAAAAACCATAGCCAGATAAAAAAGATGATAGGAGTGGTTAAGTTGGGTTAATAACTTTTTCATAAGTTCTGAATTTTGAAAACCTCTGCAATTTAGAAAGTAACCGCGAAGTTTTATCTTTGATAAAATAAAATTAGTAAAATCTTCGAAGTTTCGAGCAATCAGCACAATTTACAAGGATTCAGTAAGTCGTTCCGATTGATCACTCTGGTAATACTTTAAGTTATGAATTACGGCATTTCAGGTTTAAGTATTATTCCTGTGCGCAGGGAACCATCGGAACAAAGTGAAATGATTACCCAAATACTTTATGGTGAACATTTCGTAGTGAACGAAATCATGATGGGGTGGGCGCATGTGAAACTGGCTTTTGATGGTTACGGCGGTTGGGTCGATATGAAAATGATTACCCCGCTTCCTGAAAAGTCGTACCAGAAAATTGATCATTCGCCATTTGCTGTGAGTACCGATATTTTCAACATTATTCCGGTAAATGCCGAGCAAACCATGATGATTGTTGCCGGAAGTACATTGCCTTGCTGGCGCCCTTACCTGAAAGAATTTTCCATTCAATACGAAGTTTTTCGTCATACCGGAAATTTCACCTATAAAAAACCTGCCAATATTCGCAAAGTAATGATCGATCAGGCGCTGAAATATTTTAATGCGCCTTACCTGTGGGGAGGCCGTTCGCCATTGGGAATCGATTGTTCAGGACTTACTCAGATCATATACAAAATGGCTGGCTATGCAATTCCACGCGACGCAAGTCAACAGGTTCACTGCGGAACAGCCTTAAGTTTTGTTGAAGAAGCAAAACCAGGCGATCTTGCTTTTTTCGATAATGATGAAGGCCGGATTATACACGTTGGTATCATCTGGGAAAAGAATAAAATCATTCATGCTTCCGGTAAAGTACGCATCGATAATGTAGATCAGTTTGGTATTTACAATGTTGAAACCAAACGATACACTCACCAAATGCGTGTTATGAAACGAATTGTTAAAGATTAATTATCAATTGTTACTGGTTAGTGTAGATGAAAGCTTGACGTTTGCTCATCTACAACTGGAAATTATTTGCCATAAAAAATTCATCATTCATTATTCAAAATTCCCATGTATACCTATCAATATCCCCGAGCTGCTTTAACTGTTGATGCTATTCTGATCAGTAAACAAAATTCAGTTTTACTTATCGAACGCGGTCGTGAGCCTTACAAAGGTAAATGGGCGCTTCCCGGTGGTTTTATTGAAATGGACGAACCTCTGGAGGTGGCTTGTCAGCGTGAACTGGAAGAGGAAACGGGAATCAGGATAGGAGAGTTGAAGCAATTTAAAGCCTTTGGGGCAGTCGATCGGGATCCGCGTCACCGAACTATTTCAGTACTTTTTTATGCTTTTACCGATGATGAATTGATTGCCAGCGCCGGTGATGATGCTGCAAAAGCCCAATGGTTTTCAATCCACGAACTTCCCGAATTAGCATTCGATCATCAATTGATATTGGATGAGTTTAAAACTGAGATTCTAAATAACAATGAATAACAAACAAAAACTGCCAGCTTCTCAGCCGGCAGTCTATTATCTAAAACTATAGTCTAAAATCATTATTCGAAACTTTGCACACCTGCAACCTCTGCGTTGCGATCTACTTTTTTTATCAATCCCTGAAGTACTTTCCCCGGGCCAATTTCGGTGAATAAAGTAGCACCGTCGGCAATCATGTTTTTTGCAGTCTGTGTCCATTTTACCGGAGCGGTCAACTGAGCAATCAGGTTCTGTTTGATTACAATAGGGTCAGAAGTTGGAGCTGCATTTACGTTCTGGTAAATCGGGCAAACCGGAGTTGAGAATGGAGTTGCTTCAATTGCAGCAGCCAGTTCTTCACGGGCAGGTTTCATCAGCGGAGAGTGGAAAGCGCCACCAACGGCCAGTTTCAATGCACGTTTGGCACCACGGGCAGTCATTGCTTCGCAGGCTTTGTCGATACCCGAGAATGAACCGGAAATAACCAACTGTCCCGGACAGTTGTAGTTAGCCGGAACAACCACATCGTCGATTGAAGCACAAACTTCTTCCACAATTTCGTCTTCCAAACCAACGATAGCAGCCATAGTTGAAGGTTCCATTTCACATGCTTTTTGCATGGCCTGAGCACGTTTCGATACCAACCGTAACCCATCTTCAAAACTTAAAGCGCCATTGGCTACCAATGCGGAGAATTCACCCAATGAGTGACCGGCAACCATTTCAGGTTGAAAGTTTTCCAATGTTTTGGCCAACAATACTGAATGCAGGAAAATAGCAGGTTGGGTTACCTTGGTCTGTCTTAGGTCTTCTTCGGTTCCGTCGAACATGATGTCGGTAATCCGGAAGCCTAAAATATCGTTTGCTTTTTCGAAAAGCTCTTTAGCCAAAGGCGATTTTTCGTACAGGTCTTTGCCCATTCCGGGGAACTGTGCGCCCTGCCCTGGAAATACGTATGCTTTCATAAATGTAGTTTTAAATTTTCAGCGGGCAAATATAGTACTTTTTAGCTATCAGATTTTGTTCGGATTTGATGTTTAATTGAATCCGTGGATGATTCCATTGGAAAGCCAATCACAATGTAAAAGCTATTTCGTCCGAATAATGGTTACTACCATGAGTAAGGTTATTTCACAGACGGGTCATCTCAATTCACGTTGCTACCTAAAAAGATTTCACTCCTCCGGAGTTAACTAGAATAATGCCTAAAGCCGCGGACAACCTTTACAACAACTACAACTCTTTCATTCAATCACCCCTTCTTCTCGGCAAATCTCCAAAATTGATTTCAGGCTGACTTCAATATTGTTGTCAATCCCGACCGAGAAGCGCACCAGACCTTGCGAAAGACCCATCTGAAGTTGAACTGTTTCTGGAATTTCAGAAGAAGTGCTTTTGCCTGAGCAGCTGAAAAGGGTCTTGAAGTAGCCGAGACTAACGGCTAAATAGCCAACATCAGCCTGTTGCATTTTTTGCATCACCTGATTGGCTTTGGCAACTGTTCCGAAATCGATGGCCAACATACCGCCGTAACCAAATTCCTCGTTCATCAGTTGTTTGTGCAATTCGTGCTGAGGATGATTTTCTAATCCCGGATAGGAAAGTTTTAGTCCGGCCTTTGTCAAATTCTGAGCCAGATACATGGCATTTTTGCTGTGCTGTTTAATGCGTAAATGCAATGTATGCAGGTTTTTATGTATGGATGCCGAACGCAGCGGATCGAGCACTGGCCCTAGCAACATTGCCGTTCCGTTGTTTACATTAGAGAGATCGTCGATAAATTGTTTCTTTCCGCAAATAGCGCCAGCCACGCAATCGTTTTTACCATTGATAAATTTGGTCATGCTGTAAACCACTATATCTGCACCTAATCTGGCAGGCGACATGATCATTGGTGTAAACGTATTGTCAACCATTAGCAATGTTCCATGCTGGTGCGCCATTTCGGCCAGCTTCGGAATATCCGAAACCTGAAGCAGTGGATTGGTAACACTTTCAGTATAAATAACTTTGGTATTTGGCCTGATGGCTGCTTCCACCTGATCAAGTCTGGTAATATCCACAAAACTGACTTCAATATTGAACTTCGGGAGATAGTTTTTCAGGAATGCATAAGTTCCACCATAAGTAGTTACGCTTGTCACGATGTGATCTCCGGCGCTGCAAACCTGCAAAATGGCGCAGGTAATTGCTGCCATTCCCGAAGCTGTAATCCATGCCGATTCGGTGTCTTCCATAGCGGCCAGCGCATCAGCGAGGTACTTGTTGGTTGGGTTCCAGTGCCGCGAATACAAAAAACAACCTTCCATGTGTCCAAGAAAGGTTTCCTCCATGTCGTCGGCATGCAGAAAGGTATATGTAGAGGAGTCGGTTATCGATGGGTTTACACCGCCGAATTCGCCAAACTGTTTTAAATGCTGGATGTTTGAAGCAGGATCGTAGCTCATAATGTCATGTATTAGTTCTCTGGAAAGTTAGGCTTCCTGAAAAGAGTAATCCATGATTTTATTCAAAGAGTTTGATCATGTTTGGTATCAGGGAAGATAAATAACTCCTCCGGAATGATTGCGATTTGCGCCAGTAACTGATTTTAGGCAATTAATTTCATTTCTTAACCGAAGCACTCCAAGAAATGCGAAGATGATGGCTTCTTTAAAATCGATGATTTGTGCTGACGGAACAATGGTTTTGTGCTTGGTTTTTTCGCTGAACAATTCAATCAGGAAAACATTGTGCGCGCCACCTCCGGTAATAAGGATTTTTCCTTTGGGATATTGGTCAACCGAAAAAGTCAACTGATCTGAAATGTGTTCATATAGTGTGCGAAGAACGTCTTTGGGCTCAAGCTGGAAGGACAATATTAAAGGAAGGAATTCTTCTTCAAACCATTCACGACCCAACGATTTTGGTCCTGTGTGCTGATAAAATTCGAGTGAATTCAGGAGTGAAAGTAATTCTTCTTGAACAACGCCTGTGCGTCCCAGGTTTCCGTCCAGATCGTACTCGTATCCCAATTCTTTGGTAAAGTGGTTAAAAGCCATGTTTACCGGACAAATATCAAATGCTTTTCTTTCGTCGTTTTCCCGAAACGAAACGTTGGCAATTCCTCCCAGATTCAGACAAAGTTCATATTCGCCAAACAACAATTCATCGCCAATCGGAACCAAAGGTGCACCCTGACCTTTCAGTGCAACATCCAGCGATCTGAAGTCGCAGGCAGTTGGTAATCCGGTGGCCGCAGCAATCTGGGCTCCATTCCCAATCTGAACGGTTAATTTTTTATGTGGCTGATGAAATATGGTATGACCATGAGATGAAACTAAGTCAGGTGCTGCATGCAGATCAGAACAAAAATCAGCAACCTGTTTCCCGATAAATTTTCCAAATTCGTTGTGCATCAGTGCAAATTCGAGTGCATTTAATTCGGCAGCTTTGGAAAGTTTATTGATCCATTTGTGTGAATAGGGAATGGTCACTGCTTTTACGATTTCAAATTTCCAGGCCTGATCAGTAGTGAATCTGCAGGCTACTAAATCAAGTCCGTCCAACGAAGTTCCAGACATACAACCAATGCTCAAATAAGTTTTCATTATTTAACGAAGTTTGTCTTGTAAGTACTTGTATTTCCTTTGTAATCGGTAACTTCAAGAATTAGTGCATGCTTTTTATTGAACTGAAATCTCTTTTTATCAAACGTATAGCAGAGTAAATTGTTCTTTAAATCGTATTCAAATAAAACCCACTGGCCGTCAATTGTTCCTCTGTATTTTTCAATTCCCGAGAGGTTATCCGAAATCTTAAACTGAACTTTATCGGCAACTTTTTTTGTCTTTTTATCGACCATACTTAATGCTGTAATTTTGGGTGCAACAGTATCACAAGCCAAAGTATAATTTCCGAGTACCCTAATGTTTCCTTCTACCCAGCCATCAACGAATTTTCCGGTTGCCGAATAAATTTTTCCGGTTGCCGGATCAATTTGTGCCAGCATAGCTTTTTCCTGAAGGCGGGCTGGAAGTTTGCTTGCTTTTATGCGCAGCGGACAGGCAAAATGCAAAGCCGTGTATGGATTGTGTAGTTGAAAGACCGGTGAATAAAACTTCGGAAGTCCTGGTTTCTTGACATACAAAAAATCCACATCGTTGTACAACGCACCTTCAGTAATATAAAACTCTAGTTCATCATTCCGGATATGATTGTTGTGATTGTATTTAAACAGTTCTCCTTTGGGTTTTTCAGGCGTAATTTTAATCTCTTTCGATTGAATTTTAAATACCAAACTCGTTGAATTACCGTAAGCATCGGTAATTTCGTATTTCACCTGATGCAATTTATTGTCTGTGGCTTTATAGATTCCGTGTTTTTCAATCTTGTCGTAAATGTTCAGTTTGTTTCCCGGTTCGAGCCAGGTGCGGTATAACCGTTGACCCGATCGCACGGCTCTTTCGTAATCCATGTGCGAATTAATATATCTCGATTCCTCAATGACCAAATCGTCCATTTTAAACGAATAAATTTGCTCGTTATCTACCGAAAGTTTTATCGAATATACTCCGCATTTGTTTGGGCTTCCATCCAATAAATCAACAGCTTGAAGGCCAAATCCAATTTTCCCTGAGACTTGAATGGTTTGTTCTGTTTTCATTTTATAGGTACTTCCGGCAAGAATAGTTTCGAAGCGCTGAGATACTTGCTTTCCAGAAACACTGGCATCGTCAGAAGCCGGATATACCATTAAAGCCTGAATAACAGGTTTGGTTTTATCTTTTACCGGCATATTAAACAACAAAGGATTGAGGTACATCTGCTCTTTCGTGCGCCTGATTTCGAAGTGCAAATGTGGTCCTCCAGAGCTTCCGGAGTTACCACTTTTAGCTATTTGTTCACCTTTTTGTAGGGGCAAAAGTCCTTCCGGAACTTGTTGGTCGATGGCGAACAATTCCTTTTCGTACTGAATTTTACGAATATAGTCGTCGATCTGGGGAGAAAAGCTTTCCAGATGCCCGTATACAGTGGTTGTTCCATTCGGATGGTCAATATACAATACTTTTCCGTAACCAGTGGCCGAGATGGCAATTCTGGAGATAAACCCATCGGCTGCGGCTAATACGGGTAATCCGGTTCTTCCCTGTGTTTTGATATCGATTCCGGCATGAAAATGGTTCGGTCTCAATTCGGCAAAGTTACCGGCCAGAAAAACCGGTATTTTTACAGGTACGCTGTAATAACTGTGATCAATCGGTTCAAGAGTTTGTGAACTGGCAGAAAACCCGATGGCCAGGAATACTATTGTTTTCAGAAATCGTTTCATTGTAATCTGTTTGAATGGCGAAAATATAAAACTTATCAAAGCAATACCTGCTGAAACGGGAAATGAGCATATAGAATATTCAAATTTGGCTTTGGTTGTTTTGAGGGTCCTGACACTCAAAGGTACACTGGCATCGGATATTTCAGGAACAAACTTCGACTATATGAAATAATAGGTTGGCAAATTGCGGTATTGGGCAAAAATGTTAATTTTGTCGATGAAAGAGTCACGATTTGATGTGATAAATTCGATCAAAATGTATTTTTTGAGCATTTTCAAATGTGTATTCGAGTGAAAGTGAAACGAAATGACTGATCAGGAGGAAAATTTACTAGTAGATTTCAAGCTGAAGCTTAAGCAGATTGTAGCTAAACAAGAAATGCTTAAACGGGAAAAAAGTCAGCTTCTTGAGAAAATTGGAAATCTGGAAGGAACAATAGTTGAACTTCGTCAGGAAAATAGTTTAATTGAACAGAAATACGAAAATTTGAAGTTGGCCAAAATGTTGAATGCATCTGAAGATGAAAATAAAGATGCAAAAAACAGGATACAAAAATTAGTGCGGGAAATTGATAAATGTATTGCTCTTTTAAATAAGTAATACACAGATAAATGACAGAGAAGCTTTCTATAAATATTAAGATTGACGGAAGAACATATCCGTTGAAGGTTGACAGAGAAAATGAGGAGAAGTACCGGAAAGCTGCCAAAATAATAAATGATATCGTTCTTCAGTATCGTCAAAAGTATCAAGCAAGTGATTCGCAGGATGTTATTTCAATGACTGCTTTTCAGTTTGTGTTGAAATCGATTGAACTTGAGGAAAAAGTTGTCCGTTCCCCTTTATTTGATGAGCTTAAAAAGCTAGACGAAGAATTGGGTGACTATTTATCATTGAGGGAATAAATTTTATCATATAATCGAAAACCCGCATTTTTTATTTAAATTCCGGAATTCTAAGGAATCCCCGGTTTTTGAATTGAGAATGCGGGTTTTATAGTGTTAACAAGTATAATTAATAACAACCTAAAAAATGGAGATAATATTATATGCCATATCTGGCTTATTAGGTGGTGGAGTCCTTTCCTATTTTATGTGGGACAAAGCCCTGAAAAGTAAAAAAAAGAAGATCGTTAGCGAAGCTATTGCTGAAGGAGAGGTCATTAAGAAAGATAAAATCTTACAGGCAAAAGAAAAATTCCTTCAGTTAAAATCTGAACATGAAGAATACATCAATGAGAAGAGTAGCAAGGTTAATAACTTTGAAGCTAAGCTAAAACAACGCGAAGCGTCTATCAATCAACGCAGAGACGAACTTGGTCGCGAAATCAAGGATTTTGAAACTTCTAAACACGAAGTTGATGTTATCCGCGAAAATCTGACCAACCAGCTTGAAATACTTGAAAAGAAAGAGCATGAAGTTGAAAATCTTCATCGCCAGCATTTGGAAAAGCTAGAAGTACTTTCAGGATTGTCTGCCGAAGAAGCCAAAGCTCAACTGGTTGAATCCTTGAAAAATGAGGCCAAAACAGAGGCTATGTCTTACATCAATGAGATAATGGAAGAAGCCAAACTTTCGGCCAATAAGGAAGCCAAAAAAGTTGTGGTTAAAACTATTCAGCGTGTTGCTACCGAAACTGCAATTGAAAACTCAGTTACGATTTTCCACATTGAAAGTGACGAAATTAAAGGACGTATTATTGGCCGCGAAGGACGTAATATCCGTGCTCTGGAAGCCGCAACCGGTGTGGAAATTATTGTTGACGATACACCTGAGGCTATTGTGCTTTCAGGATTTGATCCGGTACGTCGCGAAATTGCCCGTTTGGCTTTGCACCAACTGGTTACTGATGGTCGTATTCACCCGGCCCGCATTGAGGAAGTTGTTGAGAAAGTTCGTAAACAGGTTGAGGAAGAAATTATTGAGACTGGTAAACGAACTACGATTGACTTGGGAATTCACGGATTGCATCCTGAATTGATTCGCATGATTGGTAAAATGAAATACCGCTCTTCATACGGACAGAATTTATTACAGCACTCCCGTGAGGTAGCAAACCTTTGTGCAATTATGGCTACTGAGCTGGGTTTGAATGCAAAAGCTGCCAAACGCGCTGGTTTGTTGCACGATATCGGTAAAGTACCAGATGATGAACCGGAATTGCCACACGCAGTTTTAGGTATGAAACTGGCCGAACGTTTTAAAGAAAAACCGGATATTTGCAACGCTATTGGTGCTCACCACGACGAAGTGGAAATGACTACTTTACTTGCACCAATTGTACAGGTTTGTGATGCTATTTCAGGCGCCCGTCCGGGAGCTCGCCGCGAAGTTGTTGAGTCATACATCAAACGTTTGAAGACTTTGGAAGAACTTGCACTTTCCTATCCTGGAGTATTGAAAACATACGCTATTCAGGCTGGTCGCGAATTAAGGGTGATTGTTGGAAGTGATAAGATTGGAGATAAAGAATCAGAACAATTGTCGTTCGATATTGCAAAACGGATTCAAGATGAAATGACTTATCCAGGTCAGATTAAGATAACTGTTATCCGCGAAATGCGTGCTATCAGCTACGCCAAATAGAGACTTAAAGTTTAATCAAAATAGTCAAAGGCTATCCTGAAAAGGATGGCCTTTGTTTATTTTCTGGACAATTCGATTTGAAGAGGTTTTGGCAAATGACCTGATTTTGTTGTTTTGAAATTAGGTTAGTACTGGTATGAATAAGTTTTATAGTAAGTAAAAAAGTTAAAATAATTTTGATAATAAGCTTGTTGTATCTGCCTGACTTGGTAACCTCGTCCTAATATTGTAACCAGCTAAATTCAACTACTAAAAAGTTAATTGTTATAGAATAATTTAAACTTGGAAACATGAATTTATTTAAACTGCTTCTATTTATTGTTGGTCTGCTGCTTTTTAGTCCGAACACAGTTTCAGCGCAGACGGTTGTCGAAATTAAGGGCGACCAATTCTATATCAATGGAAAACCCTCTTATCCAGGTAGAACATGGAATGGATTTAAAGTTGAAGGACTACTTATGAATTCGAGAATGGAACAGGGAGTTTTTGATGATTTGAATCCAGAATCTGTAAATTCGTTTGCTTATCCGGACACCAAAAAATGAGATGCAGACCGCAACAACAGGGAGTTTGTTGAGAATATGCCGCTTTGGTATTCGTATGGCTTAAATTGTTTTACGCTAAATATGCAGGGTGGAAGCCCGGTTGGCGATGGCGCTTCAAAGTGTTTTAATACTGGCTTTAATCCTGATGGTTCGCTGATGGAACCTTACATGAAAAGGCTCAATAATATATTAAAAAAGGCTGATGAACTGAAAATAGTTGTTATTCTGGGAATCTTTTATTTTGGTCAGGATCAGTATTTAGCTGATGGGGCAGCTTTGAAGAATGCTACTGGTAATCTGATTGACTGGTTATTTGAAAAGGGTTATCGGAATGTTCTGATTGAAATTGTAAACGAAACGAATATTAAAAGTTACGATCACGAAATTCTTCGGCCCGAACGCATTCATGAACTTATTAATTTGGTTAAAAACAAGGAAAAGAATGGTTATCGCTTTTTGGTCGGAACGAGTTTTGGAGGATGCACAGTGCCAACATCAAATGCGGTAAAGGCTTCCGATTTCGTGCTTATACACGGTAATGGTGCGAAAGATCCTGCGCAAATTCAAAAATTAGTTGATGAAACCAGGAAAGTGGAAGGCTACCAGCTATTGCCAATCATAAATAACGAAGACGATCATTATAATTTCGACAAGGAAACAAATAACATTACGACATCAATCAAAAACTACGTTTCGTTGGGGTATTTCGACTTCCGTTTTCCAGGAGAAACCGATTACAAGGAAGGTTATCAGAGTGTTCCTGTAGATTGGGGTATCAATTCCGGCCGCAAGAAGGCATTCTTTACTAAAGTGAAAGAAATAACTGGCGGAAATTAAAATCAATTCCCAGGAATTTCAAAAACTGATGCCAGTCTGTTATTTCTTTTGTGTTTTATACTAGCTAAAATTTGAAGCGAAAAAAGAAACCTTTGATATTCGCTATTAATATTCAGTACTGAAGTCTCAGGTGGTTCTGTCGGAGCTTACTTTTGACTTTATTCTTATGTAAGACATCCGCAAAGCCACATTTGATGTACAAGCTTTACCTTCATTTTTTTATGTCATCCTTGTATTTATGCTTTTCTCTTAAGCATTGGATGTGTGAATCATGTAACTAATTCCAATAGTTATGTAACACGTTTTATCTCTGCAATGGCAACCTTTGCTTGATAATACTTAAAAAATAAATGGTCATAACCAAAACCAAGAAATACATCTTCACGAAAGGACTTGACGATTACTTTATCGGGGTTAACAAGGCCTGGAAATTTACTGCACTTTTCTTTAAAGAAGCGTTTAAACGGCCTTTTCATCTGCGCGAATTGATTAATCAGTGTTTTGAGGTAGGATTAAAGTCGCTGGCTCTGATAACCTTAACCGGATTCATTGTCGGCATCGTTTTTACCAAACAATCGCGTCCTCCGCTTGAGGATTTTGGAGCAACATCATGGCTTCCGTCGTTAATTGGGATTGCCATAATAAAGGCTTTGGGTCCATTGGTCACGGCGCTCATATGTGCCGGTAAAGTAGGGTCGGGTATAGGTGCCGAATTAGGCTCGATGAAAGTAACAGAGCAGATTGATGCCATGGAAGTTTCGGCGATCAATCCGTTTAAATATCTGGTTGTTACACGTGTACTGGCAACCACAATTACTATTCCGATCCTCGCATTGTATTGCAGTTTTGTCGGACTATATGGTTCCTATCTGAATGTTCATGCCGAAGAAACCAGCAGCCTGATCAGCTTCTATCAAAGTGCATTTAAGACAATTACCTTTCTGGATATTGTAACATCAGTAACAAAAACATTAGTTTATGGCTTTACGATTGGTATTGTTGGTACTTACAAAGGATACCATGCTACCCAGGGAACACGAGGTGTTGGAAAGGCAGCAAATCAAGCTGTAGTACTTGCCATGTTCCTGATATTTATTGAAGAAGTTATTATCGTCCAGATAGCCAATTGGATCAGATATTATTAAGCGATGGAAAACTTGAAACAACATAGTATCAATGAGGACGAAAAGGTCATTTCAATTTCTGGATTGTACAAGTCTTTTGACGATTTGAAGGTTCTGAAAGGGATTGATTTTAATCTTTTTAAAGGCGAAAATGTAGCTGTTTTAGGCAAATCAGGTTCTGGCAAATCTGTTTTAATCAAGATTATAGTTGGCTTGCTTAAACCTGATCGTGGAGAAGTACTTGTGCTGGGAAAGCATGTCGATCAACTGTCAGGGGTCGAACTAAATTCGCTGCGTTTAAGGATCGGGTTTTCGTTTCAAAACAGCGCCTTGTACGACAGTATGAATGTATATCAAAATCTGGCTTTTCCTTTAACCATGAATATCAAAAACCTGAATAAAGCCGATGTTGACAATGCTGTTAACGAAGTTCTTGATGCGGTTGGCTTAAAAGATAAAAGTAAACAAATGCCTTCCGATCTCTCAGGAGGGCAGCGCAAGCGAATTGGCATTGCACGTACCTTAATTCTCAAGCCTGAAATCATGTTGTACGATGAACCAACTTCGGGATTGGACCCCATTACAAGTGCCGAAATTATTGAGTTGATAAATGAAGTTCAACAACAATACAATACCAGTTCAGTAATCATTACGCACGACCTTACCTGTGCAAAAAATACAGCTAACCGGATTGCTATGTTGCATAAAGGAAAGTTTTTAAAAGTAGGAACATTTGAAGAAGTCTTTGCCAGCGACAATGAGCAGATGCAAGGCTTCTATAATTACAATTTTATACAATAAAAGATGAACGAATCACCAAATAAGCGGGCAGTAATAGTTGGAGTCTTTGTTTTTGTCGGGCTGGTTTTTCTTCTGGCCGGAATCTTGGTCGTGGGCAACCTGCGCGAAACCTTTAACCGGAAAATGGGCATTTTATCACTTTTCGACGACGTTAGCGGTTTGCAACCCGGAAATAATATCTGGTTTTCAGGAGTGAAAATTGGCACAGTGAGTAACTTGAATTTTCATGGAAAATCGCAGGTTGAAGTTGGGATGAATATAGCCACCAAAGCACGGCAATACATACGAAAAGATGCTAAGGTTAAAATAAGCAACGACGGACTTATCGGAAATAAGATCCTGGTTATTTATGGCGGGACTGAAACATTTGCACAGGTAGAGGAAGGTGATACCCTTGAAGTTGAAAAAACATTTACATCTGAGGATATGATCAACACGGCACAGGAAAATAATAAGAATTTACTGGCCATAACTAACGATGTAAAGGCCATAACAAAAAAGTTAGCTGCCGGAGAAGGATCAATTGGTAAATTGCTTGACGATAGTCTGATGTACAGGAACATCAATGCGGCTATCGTGTCGCTACAAAAAGCATCTGCCAAAGCACAGCAATTGGTTGGTTCGCTGGCTGATTTTAGTTCGGGGCTAAATAAAAAGGGCACTTTAGCCAACGATCTTACCACTGATACCATGGTTTTTAAATCGGTAAAAGCTTCTGTTTTGCAATTGCAGCACATGGCCGATACTGCCTCGGTGTTTATTGCCAATCTGCGAATGGCCGGAAATAATCCGAATACTTCGATTGGCATATTACTGCACGATGAAGAATCAGGAGCACGCTTGAAAGAGACGATCAAAAATCTGGAAAGCAGTTCGAAAAAACTGGATGAGGACCTTGAAGCCGCGCAGCACAATTTCTTACTCAAAGGTTTCTTTAAGAAGAAAGCAAAAGATGCTGAACGCGATTCGTTAAAATGAAAATTTCCAGTTTCCCGAATTCAATCATCTTACTCCTGTCTTTCACTTAATGTATGAATCATGTAACTTATTCCAAAAGTTATGTAACACAATAACAGTTGATTGCCCATATTTTTGTTAAAATTTCAAACCATTAGAACTATCCTTATGGGTAAATTTACTCACGTCACCAAAGTAATTCCAAAGGTTCGCGAAGCAACAAAGCATTCTATGACCATGTTAAGCGAAAAAACGCTTGCAAAAACTGACATGTTGAGCAGCTTCTTAATTGACATTGCTGATGTTGCCCTATTCATTACCCGACTTACGAAAGAGTTATTTTCGGGCCACTTCGAATGGAAAGAATTTTTCCGTCAGTGCTTTCAAATCGGATACAAAACCTTGCCGCTTATCTCAATCACAGGGGCTATTATGGGCTTGGTACTAACCATTCAATCGAGGCCTGTGTTGGTCGATTTTGGCGCAGTAACTATGCTCCCCGGAATGGTTGCCGTTTCGCTGATCAGGGAAATGGGACCTGTAATTACAGCGTTAATATGTGCCGGAAAAATTGGTTCAGGTATGGGCGCCGAACTGGGTTCGATGAAAGTAACCGAACAGATTGAAGCAATGGAAGTTTCATCGACCAATCCGATGCGATTCCTGGTTGTTACTCGTGTATTGGCAGCCACACTAATGATACCCTTGCTGATTTTATATGCCGATTTATTAGGCATCCTAGGTAGTTGGGGAGGTGCAAACATTAAAGGCGATGTTTCCTTCTCACTATTCTTCGCACAGGCATTCAGTCATATCGACTTTATGGATTTTTTACCAGCAGTAATTAAATCGTTCTTTTTTGGGGCAGTTATTGGTTTGGTAGGCTGCTATAAGGGATACAATGCAGGGCGCGGAACTGAAAGTGTTGGCGTTGCTGCAAATTCAGCAGTAGTGTTGGCTTCACTCCTTGTAATTATTACTGATATGATTGCCGTTCAAATTACTGACATGCTTATATTATGAAGACAGTACAGCCAAAAGAAAACGAAAAAACAGATACCGGAACAGTTCGAACGAGTCCGGTTATTGAGATTCATAACCTCAGAAAATCATTTGGTTCACAGTCCGTCTTGAAAGATGTTTCGTTGCAGCTTCATAACGGCGAAAATCTGGTTGTACTTGGAAAATCAGGTTCCGGAAAATCGGTGCTGATTAAATGTATTGTTCGCTTATTGAGTCATGATGCAGGAACAATTAATATACTAGGATCAGATGTAAGCGCCTTAAATAGTGATGATTTAAGTGATGTGAGGCAAAAGATTGGTTTCCTTTTTCAGAGTGGCGCCTTGTACGACTCGATGACTGTAAAGGAAAATCTTGAATTTCCGCTTCGAAGAATCAAGAAGGGTCTGACTGAAAAGGAAATTTTAGAAAAAGTAATTGAAGTTCTAGAAAATGTTGGTTTGGCCGATGCACTGAATAAGATGCCGTCACAGCTTTCAGGCGGAATGCGGAAGCGAATCAGCCTGGCCCGAACAATTGTGGTCGATCCGATGATTATGCTTTACGACGAACCTACAACCGGCCTCGATCCGGTAACTTCTGATGAAATAAGCGGGCTGATTAACGATGTGCAGAAAAGGTACAAAACCTCTTCAATCATCATTACGCACGACATCGAATGTGCCCGCAACACCGCCAACCGCATCATCATGCTCAAAGATGGTGAGGTTTATCAGGAGGGAAAGCTCGATGAATTCGAAAAGTCATCAGATCCGTTAATCAAATCATTCTTTAAATAAACATCAAAACATACTGTCATGGATACACATACACCACAATTTAAAGTACGCTTAGGACTATTTGTTGCCGGAGGCCTGGCCCTTTTTGTATTGGCCATATTTATCATCGGGAAACAAAAGAACCTGTTTGATCCGGTTTTTAAACTGACCACTACTTTTTACAATGTAAGTGGTTTACAGGTTGGAAACAATATTCGTTTCTCCGGAATTACGATAGGGACTGTTGATAATATCTTGATAATTAATGATTCAACAGTAAAAGTTGATATGTTGATCCGCAAAGAAGTAAAGCAATTTATTAAGTCTGACAGCGAGGTTGCAGTTGGATCTGAAGGTTTGATTGGCGACCGGCTCCTAATCATCTCTCAGGGAAGTTTTGAAGCACCTTTGGTCAGGGAAGGCGAACAGCTTGGGTCGGTAGAACCGGTAGAGACCGATGCAATAATGTTAAGCCTGAAGGTAACCGCCGAGAATGCAGAAGTAATTACTCAGGAACTCGCCGAAATCATGGTTAAAATCAACGGTGGCGAAGGAACTCTTGGTCGTTTGATTCAGGATACAACCATTGCACGAAATATTGATCAAACCATCATTAACCTGAAAAAAAGTTCGAAGGGATTGGATGAAAACATGGAAGCAGCCAAGCATAATTTTCTGTTGAAGGGATTTTTCAATAAAAAGGCAAGAGCTGCTGAAAAGAAAGCTGAGGAAGAGAAAAAATAAGGCACAGAGCTGAAAGCAAGGTGATGAGCAAAGTACAGAAATTAATTAAACAAGAAATAATACCGGTGTTTGCGGATGTATTTCAAAAGTCTGACTATATTATTTTTTGCATTAATCTTATCCAATGATTTTGCATTTGCCCAGCAGAAACCTGTTGTAAAAGACTCAACCAAAATTTATTCTGAAATTGAATCTTTCTCCAAGCGTGGCAAGTTTACTAAGTTTATGTACTCGCTTATATTCAAACCAGTTGCACCTACTTCGCATCAAAAGAAGGGCAAGAAGAAAGTTTATAAAAAGCTGATTCAAAAGCCATACAGCACTTTTGAAGGAAAAATTATCAGGAATATTAACATCGAAACACTAGACCCGTTTGGCTATTCAATAGGTGATTCCATTGCTGCATCACTTAATTTCTTAACCAAAACCGGAAACAATTTACACATCAAATCACAGGGTATCACCATCCGGAACCTGTTGCTTATCCATCAAAATCAAGTGTTTGATATGTTGCTGGTAAAAGAATCGGAGCGGTTGGTACGAAGCCAGAAATACATTCGCGATGTTTCATTCTTTGTTAAAACCGTTAAAGGCACCGACTCTGTTGATATTTTCATTCGTGAATTGGATATCTGGAGCATCATTCCCAAGGGAGGAACTTCACTTTCGAGTACTACCATCAATTTGTCAGATAAAAATTTTGTGGGTTTAGGGCATGAATTTCAAGGCGATTATACACGGAATTACGATAACGCAAGCAATGCATTTCATGCCAATTATACCATTCCAAATTTCAGAAATACTTATGTCAGGTCAAGTTTGCACTACGGTAGCGATGGAACTAAAAATTTCAACAAGAGTTTATCTTTTGATCGTCCATTCTTTTCGCCTTTTGCCAGATGGGCGGCAGGTGTAAATTTTACCCAGCAGTTTTTTAACGATTCGGTCCCCACAGATCCTTTGCATTACGGTATGCTGCGGTTTAAGTATAATTCGCAGGATTATTGGGCAGGTAGTGCTGTACAACTTTACAAAGGGATTAGCGAATACGACCGGGTTACCAATTTTATTTCGACCATTCGATTTTTGCGAGTGCGTTATCTCGAAAAACCCAATGCCATTTTTGATACGCAACATTTATTCTCTGACGAAAATTTCTATCTGGCAAGCATTGGTATTTCCACCCGAAAATACGTTCAGGATAAATATATTTTCAAGTATGGAATACCCGAGGATGTTCCTATCGGTAAGGTTTTCAGCCTGACTGGTGGGTTTCAGGAAAAAAATAACGAAACCCGTTTGTATCTGGGAGCGCGTGCATCGATGGGTAATTATTTTCCGTGGGGATACCTGAGCTCAAATTTTGAGTATGGCACTTTTGTTCGTAATGCACATTTTGAGGAAGGAGTTTTTACTGCAGGCATTAACTATTTTACCGGGTTAATTGAGATTGGTAAATGGAAATTCAGGCAATTTATAAAACCGCAGGTCACTATTGGATTCAACCGCTTTGCCTCCGACAGCTTAACACTAAACGAAGGTTATGGGCTTGAAGGATTTCGTACAACCGCTTTACAGGGCAACAGTCGTCTATTGTTCACGTTTCAAACGCAGGCTTATGCACCCTGGAATTTTATTGGATTCCGCTTCGGTCCCTTTCTTTCGTATTCGGGTGGTATGCTTGGTGATGGGCTGACGGATTTTAAAAATAGCAGAGTGTATTCTCAAATCGGCTTGGGAGTCTTGATTAAGAATGAAAATCTGGTACTGAATACTTTTCAAATATCAATCTCATTTTACCCGAAAATACCTGGAATAGGGCAGAATATTTTCAAAATAAACTCCTTTGGAACAGCAGATTTTGGCTTTCGTGACTTCGAAATCGGGAAGCCAGCGCCAGTTGTATTTCGATAAGGTTGCACACAAAAAAAGCCGTCTCAAATTGAATTGAGACGGCTTTTTAAATAAATGTCTTAATATGAGGATAAACTAAGCTAGTTTAACATTTACGGCATTTAATCCTTTGTTACCTTCTTGAAGGTCAAAAGTTACTTCGTCATTTTCTCTGACTTGGTCGTTTAAAC
>JAFLKN010000007.1 GCA_019163175.1 Prolixibacteraceae bacterium
GGTAACCTGAAAATGAAGTTGAGCTTGTACACCGTATTGGGCAAAATATTCTGATTCATCGATTGTGACTAATCCCTCCCATATTTCCTTCTATAGGCAAATGATTGCTCTGCTCCGGAATGCGTTGAGTTTGCTGGATGAACAGGGCAGGGACGAGGTACTTCAATTTCTCATTAATCAACAAAATCCGGATGGTGGATTTCATGATCGTGGTGGACGATCGGATCTGTATTATTCGCTGTTTGGCGGGCTGATGCTGAGAGCAGCAGAAAAGGAGACCGAAGACCGGAGACCGAAGGCTGAAGATCGAAAACCGCTCCCTGAGCGCGAAGCAGTCGAAGGGGCAATCCTGAAATTAAAACAGTTTGTAGCCCGACAATCAAATTCTGAAGTTCCCGGATTTATTGAAAAGTGTTGCCTGGTATTGCTTCAGAAGGAATTGAAACCCGGTCAAAATTCGCAGTTCAGATCGCTGATTTCATTGGGGAAATCGTTTTGGAAAGAGCGTCATTCCATCAATTTGTCTTACCGCAGTTTTGTGTTGTTTCTGACATTGGATGCCGTTCTACCCTTTCGCGGAATCCTGAAAATTGGAGTTAAAAGAATGTTGACACGAACAACAATTGATCAGCATTCGCCTTGCTCAGAAGTGGCAGCCAGAGTTTTTCTGCAAAAAATGATGAATCAGGATGGATCGGAAGATCAGGAATTATTGAAGTCGTTTGCCTGTGAAACGGGTGGTTTTAAAGCTTTTGCTACCCAAAATAATGCTGATATGCTTTCAACAGCAGTTGCCCTGTTTGCGCTAAATTTTGCCGGGTGTGATTTACTGCTGCTAAAACCTGCTTGCCTGGATTTTATCGGACAGAACTTCTCCGATGGAGCCTTTCTTTCCGGTGATGGTGACCCAACTACCGATGTGGAATATACCTTTTATGGGATGCTGGCGCTGGGAGTTTTGACGCATTAACTTTATTACTTGATGGCAGACTTTTCAATACTTTGTCGATTATCCCAAATTGATAAAACGATGATCTCAGTTGCGGTAATTTGGTAAATTATTAGATAGTCCTTAAGTATCTTTACTCTCACATTTTCTTTTGTTGTAGGTTTCCCTATAAACGGATGTATACAAATTAGTTTTAGCGACTCTTTGATCAATTCGTTGAGCTTTCTGCTATAGAATGATGATTTATTGTGTGCATTCCAGAAAGTGAAAATTTCTTTCCGCTCCTTCTGTGCTCTTTCCGTCCAAATTATTTGCCTAACCATTCTTCAATATCTTTGTTGGCTTGTTCCTCTGTTAAAAACTCTCCATTTTTATATTGAAGCTGCCCTTCCTCTACCGCTTTTATCTGTTCCTCAGAAAGTTCATAAATGCTGATATCCGTTTCCTCATTAGCAATTAACCGGTACATTTCTTCCAACAGCTCATTGTTTTCAATTTGATTGATTTTTCCAATTAATCTCTTCTTTAATTCTGTTACTGTCATGACATTTTGTTTTTACAAACTTACGAAATTAGTTTGTATGAATTTTGAGAGGAATCTTCCTTCTTTTGTATCTTGCATCCTCAGACTATAGTCATCATGAACACTCGCATCCGATTCCAATTCTCCGAACTTACCACCCTTCTTCTCCAGAAACGCAAAGCTAGCGGTTATTGGGAAGGTCGGCTTTCGTCGAGTGCCTTGGGTGTGGCAGTAGCAATTACTGCTTTGCATTTTTACGATGCGCGTGGTAATACTTCTGAAATTCTTTCGGGTTTAAAATGGTTGGATGCAAACATCAATTCTGATGGGGGTTTTGGAGATTCGCCAAAGAGCGTGAGTAATGTAAGCACCAGTTTGCTGTGTTATTCGGCAGTGAAAGCTTGCAGTAGGGAGAATCGGGGCAGTTCGTTGCTGCTGAAAATTGGCAATTACCTACGCTCGCAAAACATCGATGTTAATTCAGAACAACTAGTTCCAGCAATCCTCGATTTTTATAGGACAGATCGTACTTTTTCAGTGCCAATCCTAACCATGTGTGCCTTGTGCAATGTTCCTGGGAAAGAAGCATTTGACTCGATTCCTCAGTTGCCGTTCGAATTTTCCTTGTTGCCGCGATCATTTTATAGCATGTTGAATTTGAGTGTGGTGAGTTATGCTATTCCGGCTTTGATCGCTGTTGGTATTGCTATTTTCAAATTTAAAAAGCGAAAAAATCCGATGATGCGAATGATTCGGGAAGCATCAGTGAAGAAATCGCTGGCTTTGTTGAGGAAAATTCAGCCTGAAAGCGGTGGTTATCTGGAAGCCATTCCATTGACTGCCTTTGTATGCCTGTGCCTGATTGAATCTGGGTACCGCGATCTGGAAGTGGTTCGCGATGGAATGAATTTCCTGAAACGGACTCAGCGTGAAGATGGCAGCTGGCCGATTGACATTGACCTATCGACTTGGGTGACCACACTTGCTGTAAAATCGCTGCGAAATAATTTAGATAAAGTATTGTCGCAAGTAGAAAAACAGCAAATTACTAATCACTTGCTGGCGATTCAGAATAAACAAATACATTCGTTTAACGGCACTCCACCCGGCGGCTGGGGTTGGACGTCTCACTCAGGTTCGGTTCCTGATGGTGACGATACGCCGGGAACGATGCTGGCTTTAATGGCTTTGAATCAGCAAAACCCCGAAGTTGTTCGAGACGCTGTTTTATCCGGGATTAATTGGTTAAGTCAATTACAGAATAGCGATGGTGGATTCCCGACATTTTCGCGTGGATGGGGCAAGCTGCCGTTTGACCAAAGTTGTTCCGATTTAACCGGACACGCGATTTTGGCAATGGCTAAAACAGTTCATGTTCTTAGCGATTCACTGAGCAAAAAGCAGTATTCATCTATTAAAAGGTCGTTGGTAAAAGCGCTGATTTATCTGGAAAAGCAACAGAATCCTTCAGGATATTGGTTGCCACTTTGGTTCGGTAATCAGCTAAATTCCGATCATACCAATCCGGTTTATGGTACGGCTCGTGTAACTGCTTACCTCAATGAAACCCTTCAAACACATTTCGGAAAAGAATATTCAGTGATTCTAAAACTGATGATTGATCGGGGATGTCGTTATTTAATTTCTGTTCAGAATCGGGAAGGAAGCTGGGGCGGTGCAAAGGATATTCATGGAAGTATTGAGGAAACTTCGCTGGCAGTTACTGCGCTTGTACAGAATGGATTTCACGAAGAATGTACTTCAGGATTAAACTGGCTGGCCGAAAAAACAAAATCCGACGGGCTCATTGCTGCTCCCATCGGATTGTATTTTGCATCGTTGTGGTACGACGAAGAAATGTACCCGCTAACGGCTTATATGGAATGTTTATCTACAGTAAAAGAAACAGTTGAATAGTCTATTGCCTTTAAATTAAATTTGAAATCCGGAACTTTTCTACCAGCTTCCACCAGCACCACCGCCTCCTGACATTCCGCCACCAAAGCCGCCAAAACCTCCTCCACCACCAAAGCCTCCGCTTCCACCAGAGAATCCACCAAATGATCCGCCGCCACGGTTTCCGCCACCTAGCAGACCCATTGCTAACCAAAACGGTAAACTACCCCGGCTACTGTATCCACCACCTCGTCCACCTTTAAAAATTGAAACCAGTACAATTATTATCAGAACAACAAGGATAAATCCACCTCCGCCTTTTTCTGACTTTTTATTTCCGCTGGTTTTCTTCTGATAGGCTTCAGCAGTATATTCCTGCGCTGCAAGTTCTTTAATAACTTTACTTCCTGCGTATAATCCGCCATAAATATCTCCCTCTTTAAAACGAGGAATCATTTCATGATCAACAACGTTGCGATTAATTATAGCATCAGGCAAAATTCCTTCTAAACCGTAACCTGTAACAACAAAAACAGCTCCCTTTGCATCGGCCGTTTTGGGTTTAAAAACGATTAAAATACCGTTATTTTTTCCGGCTTGACCAATTTGCCATTTATTAAATACCCGTGTAGAAAAATCAGCAACCTCATATCCGTTTAGACTTGGGACTGTAAGAATTGCAATTTGAGTTGATGTTTGATCATTAAACTGCACTAAGTCAGATTCTAACTGTTGTCTCTCCTGATCAGAAAGGACATTGGCCAAGTCGTTCACCAATCTGGGTGGGTTTGGCTTTTCAGGAATGTCTTGAGCAAAAACAGAAAAGGTAAAAACAGAAAGAAATAATATAAATAGGATTTGCTTCATCTTACAAGTTTTTATCGAAGGATATCTCATCCGAAAGTTCGTTAACATCTTCATGGTGATATGGGAAATTGGCTTTTAGTTGTTCTCCGGCCATCAAAATTCCTTTTGACAGTCCGTCAGCAAATTTTCCATCTTTAAAATAACTGAGCATCGTCTCCTTAATTTCATCCCAGAAATTTATAGGAACAAGCTTGTTTATTCCGGCGTCTCCCAGAATTGCAAACTTCCGGTCGTTAACTGCCAGGTAAAAAAGAACACCATTGCGCTGAGCAGTTTCATGCATTTTCAGTTTCCCGAAAATATAGGCGGCACGGTCGAGTACGTCAATGGTACACTGATCCTCCATATGCAACCTGATTTCTCCTGAAGTATTCTTTTCGGCTTCAGCAATAGCATCAGTTATCTGCTTTTTTTCTTCCTGACTAAAAAATTTTTCGACGGACATTTTATTGGAATTAGTGGTAAAAATGAAACTACTGGCTGTTAGCGACTGACAGCCAGCCAGTAACCAGCTGCCAGTTGCCAAAGGCTATTAAAATTTTACTTCTGGTGCTTTTTCAGCGCCTTTCTCGGCTTCAAAGTATGCTTTCTTTTCGAATCCACCCATTCCTGCAATAATACTATTAGGGATTTTACGAATATAGGCATTGTAAGTCTGTGCACTTTCGTTGAATTTCATTCTTTCTGTTGTAATCCGATTCTCTGTCCCTTCCAATTGAGCTTGCAAGTCAAGGAAGTTCTGGTTTGCTTTCAATTCAGGGTATTTTTCAACTACAACCATCAGTCTTCCCAATGCAGAAGATAAGCCTGACTGGGCCTGTTGGAAATTCTGAAGTGACTGAGCATCCAATTTTTCAGGATTAATATTTACTGAAGTAGCTTTTGCACGGGCTTCAACAACCTGAGTTAAGGTTTCTTTTTCAAAATCGGCATAGCCTTTAACAGTATTTACCAAATTTGGGATCAAATCGGAACGGCGCTGATATACGTTTTCTACCTGCGACCATTGTGCTTTCACACCTTCGTCCATATTAACCATCTTGTTGTAGGTTCCAAAATACCACGAAACCACTAAAAATATTACAACTGCAATTGCTGCTAAAATAATCCACGTCTTTTTCATCTTATTTACTTTTTAATTTTAATTTCTAATTTAAACAAAATCTGAACAATCTATGACAAATATAAGTTTGGCAAATGTTGCAAAACTGCTGCCAAGCTACATCATATTATCGGGGAATGTCGCAATTTTGTCGCTGTAGCCTCTACTTCAAAAGGCGAACCACATTTTTAGCGCATATGAATACTTCAGCATTCAAATCAGACATTCAGGAAGGGATTCCTACTTTACTTCCCGAGCCAAAACATTACGATCCCGCAGTCAATCACGCTCCAAAGCGTAAAGATATATTGAATAAGGCCGAAAAAAGACTGGCCATTCAAAATGCGTTAAGATATTTTGATCCAGAACATCATGCCACTTTGGCACCTGAGTTTCTGGAAGAGTTGCTGCAATTCGGACGGATTTACATGTACCGCTTCCGTCCGGATTACGAAATGAAGGCCAGACCAATTGAAGAATATCCACATCAATCGAAACAGGCGGCATCTATTATGATGATGATTCAGAATAATCTGGATTACGCGGTGGCTCAGCATCCGCACGAATTAATTACTTATGGTGGAAATGGGGCGGTATTTCAGAATTGGGCTCAGTACAGGCTTTGTATGAAATACCTGTCGGAAATGACCGATGAACAAACGCTGGTGATGTATTCAGGGCATCCGATGGGACTTTTCCCTTCGCACAAAGATGCACCGCGTGTGGTTGTTACCAATGGTATGGTTATTCCGAACTACTCTGGAAGAGATGACTACGAGCGAATGAATGCATTGGGTGTTTCGCAATACGGACAAATGACAGCGGGTTCGTTTATGTACATCGGGCCCCAGGGAATTGTGCATGGAACGACAATTACCCTCATGAACGCTGCACGAATGCAGGGTGATGGACAAATGGCCGGAAAGATATTTGTTTCATCCGGACTGGGCGGAATGTCGGGAGCTCAGCCAAAAGCTGCTGTTATCGCCGGAATGATCGCCGTAGTTGCTGAAATAAATCCGAAGGTAGTAGCACTTCGACATCAACAAAGTTGGGTTGACGAAGTATTTGACGATCTGGACAAACTGATTTCCAGAGTGCTTAAAGCTCGTTCAAATAAAGAAGTAGTTTCGCTGGCATACCAGGGAAATGTTGTCGATTTATGGGAAAAGCTAGCCAAAGAAGACATTTCCATTAATTTGGGTTCGGATCAGACTTCGCTGCACAATCCATTTGCAGGAGGTTATTACCCGGCTGGACTTACGCTCGAAGAATCGAATCAGTTGATGGCTGAAAATCCAGAATTGTTTCAGGAAAAGTTTCGCGAAAGTTTAATCCGGCAAGTACTGGCAATCAACCAACTTTCAAAAAAGGGAATGTATTTCTGGGATTACGGCAATGCATTCTTGCTCGAAGCCAATCGTGCGGGAGCTGCTGTGACTAAACCAGACGGAAGTTTTATTTATCCTTCGTATGTTCAGGATATTATGGGGCCTTTGTTCTTTGATTACGGTTTTGGCCCATTCCGCTGGGTTTGCTGCTCGTGCAATCCTGATGATTTAAAGAGAACCGATGAGATTGCATATCGTGTGTTAAGTCAGATTGCAGAAAATGCGCCTAACGAAATTCGAACTCAGCTGAATGACAATATACATTGGATTGCCGAAGCTGGAAAAAACAATATGGTTGTTGGTTCGCAGGCACGAATTCTTTATGCTGATTGTGAAGGACGTACAAAAATTGCAGCAGCTTTTAATCAGGCAATTCGTAATGGTGAAATCATCTCCCCGATTGTTTTAGGCCGCGATCATCACGATGTTTCCGGAACAGATTCACCCTATCGCGAAACTTCAAATATTTACGACGGGTCGTCCTTTACTGCCGACATGGCCATACAGAATGTAATCGGTGATTCGTTCCGCGGTGCAACCTGGGTTTCGATACACAACGGCGGCGGAGTTGGCTGGGGCGAAGTTATTAACGGCGGATTTGGGATGACTTTAGATGGTTCTGACGATTCAGACCGACGATTAAACCAAATGCTTCACTGGGATGTAAACAACGGAATCGCACGCCGCAGCTGGGCACGAAATGAATCTGCAATTTTTGCAATCAAACGTGCCATGCAGGAAAATCCGAATTTAACGGTTACCCTGCCAAATCTGACCGATGAAAAACTGATTGATGGACTATTCGAATAACAAGGAATACGGTCGTTGAATTTCTGACCTCAACTCATCTAATCCGAATGCCCTGCTTTTACGAATGGTCTCGCGACCGGCAAAAAAAATGATAACTGTTGGAGCTGCAAAGACCCGATTTTGAGCAGCCAGTTCGGGTAGTCTATCTGATTCAATAAAAACCATCTTCATTTTCGGGAAGGCTTCAGTTACCATTTCAGAAACTTTAGGCTTTAAAACCTTACAAACCGAACAAATTTCGGTGGAGAAATAAGCCAGAACTGCATCATCCTCAACTAACACCTTATCAAATTCCGGAATAGAGTGTATTTTTTCCATTATTCGTATTGCCCGGTTGCTAAAAGTACAAGTGTACAGGCAATTTCAGGGTAGATTCCTGAAGCTTTTAACAGACTGATGAATTCCGGATTTTCAGTTCCGGGGTTGAAGATTACGCGACGAGGTTTCAGATTTAAAATATATTGGTAATATTCCGGCTGATTTTGCGGGCCAACATATAAAGTTACTGTATCTATATTTTCGAACGCTTTCTTTTCAGCACCAAAAGCTACATCCAATACCTGTCCCTCGCGCAAGCCAATAGCCACAACTTCATGATTATGTGCCACCAGCGCCCTGATTGCCTTATTCGAATAACGGTCAAGATTTTCGCTGGCTCCAATTACCAATGTTTTTTTCATGATTCAGTTTATTTTTTCCAACAATACTATTGCATGAACTGAAATGCCTTCTTCCCTACCCTCAAAGCCCAATTCTTCAGTAGTTGTGGCTTTGATCGAAACTGCATCCACATCTATCTCAAGTAACCTTGCCAGCGTTTCTTCCATCTCCGGAATAAACGTTTTGAGTTTGGGTTTCTGTGCGGCTATAGTCACATCCAGATTTCCGATCCGGTATTTTTTAGCAGCAATCAGTTCGTTGGTTTTAACCAACAAAATTTTGCTATCAATGTTTTTGTATTCGGAAGAAGTATCAGGGAAATGCCTACCAATATCTCCCAATTTAGCGGCGCCCAACATCGCATCGCAAAGGGCATGAATAAGCACATCTCCATCAGAATGCGCTACCGTACCTTTACTGTGTGGAACAAGAACACCGCCCAGCCATAAGGTTTCTCCCTCAGCTAAACGGTGCACATCGTATCCGTATCCAATCCGGAAATTCATTGTATGTAGATTTTATATTTCAGACGTAGGTCGCGGAGCCCATGATTTAATCACTCTTGAAACCTGAAATTAACAACTTGCGAAATCACTATTATCGCCGCTGCTTATTGAAAGCATCAAAGTCGAACGAAAGTGTAAACCGAAGCGTGTTGGCCAATGGGTTGTTCTGAGCAATAGGCAGCAGGTAAGAAAAATCGAGTGCAAAAACATTCATTTTCAAACCGGCACCAGCTGTAAAAAACTTACGGTTTCCCTTGTTCACATCTTCGTAGTAGTAACCAGCACGAATTGCGAACTGATTGTTGTACCAGTATTCGGCACCAACCGATAAATTAATTTCTTTTAATTCTTCCGACATTCCGCCCGGTGCATCACTAAACGAACTAAACATACCGGAAACAACAGATTTATCAGAACCAAGTCCGGTAAGAATATCAACAGATGCGGTATCCGGTGTTGGAACCATCAACTTATTGGCATCAAACGAGAAGGTGATGGTATTGTATTTATCCATCTCGGTTTTGTAAGCAACACCCAACTTCAGGTTTGTAGGAATGAAGTCTTTAGTTTCGCCATCGGTATAGGAGATTTTACCCCCAATATTGGAAATATTAATCCCCGAAGAAAAGGTGGAACGTTTGCGATTCATGCGGATTTCCTTCTGATAGTAGAATGCCACGTCAGCGGCATATGTATTTCCTGCATGGGTCTCAACACCATTTACCAATTGACCACCGGTCAAGTCGGAACGAATATACCGCATGGTAACAGCTCCTGAGAAATTATCGGACAACAAACGGGTATATCCCATATCGATAGCGAATTCATTTGGACTTTGCTGACCAGTTGGATCACCATATTCACTCATGAAAGTGATATCTCCCAAGGTGAAATATCGCAAAGATGCGCTCAGTGTTTGACGGTCGTCCAAACGTTTATAACCTACCAGATAAGCAAGATTAATGTCGGAAACCAGATTTCTCAACCAAGGAGTGTAAGACAAACCTATACCCATTTCACTTTCGGCGAATGCATATTTAGCAGCATTCCAATGCTGCGAATTCACATCGGGCGAAGTTGCCACACCAGCATCGCCCATTGCACCTGCACGCGAATCGGGTGCAATAGTTAAAAACGGCACTCCGGTGGTAATGGTATTGGCACCGGTTGTCGAGGTCTTTTGTGCATATGTGCTTTGCAGCGATATTCCCATCCAGAGAATTGCAATCAGTAACAGAGTTATTTTCTTCATTTTGAAAATCGATCAAATTTTGAATTTGCAAATATAGAGCTTTGTAAAAGAGTTGTATCATTTGACAACTCAAAAAAACTAAACGGAGATCAAGCCGAATTATTATTAAAAAAATCCGGCTTCATCAAAATTAAGGACGAATAAAAACAAATCGCCCCGAAGCGCTTCCTGTTTTACCGTCAGAATTGGTCACTAAAATCCGGTAGACATACACACCAGGTCTCATTTTAACCAGTCTTGATGCCGGGGTCCATTCCAGTGGCGAGCTCTCCGTTCCCCGCGAACTTATCTTTTCGGAAACCATATCAACACGGGCCCCTGAAGATTCGAATACCTCAAGATCTACCGTAAACGACTCGTCAGGCTGATTGTGTTCGAATACAAAACTGGTTTGCTCCTGCACTGGATTCGGATAACAAATTACACTTTCAATCCGGAAGTCGTCTTTCACAACAAAATGAATTTCCTTTTCAGATGAATTATTCAGTACATCCCAAACCTTAATTGTTAAAGTATGACTCCCTTCCTCCAGGTTATTCAGTGGAAAAACAATTGTTCCTTCAGTATATTTATCCTTACTGGCCTGAAAATAATCGTTCAGGACCATAACATTCGAATTATCCCCATCGAGAACTGCTGTAATGTCATGCCCAATTCCGGTTCCGGCTGTATTAATTCCAGTGTCGTCTTTAATGTGTGCAATCAAAATAGAACTTGCGTTTACAACCCCACCGTCTTTAAACGATTCGGAATTCATGAACAACTCAATATCAGGTCCTTTTGAATCAGCAATCGAGGTATTTGATGATCCTCCGATGTAAAACCCATTAAAATAGCCCTGTGCATCAACAGAATCGTTGTAGGCATAGTAAAGAATTTTGCCCTTGTCAATTTTATACGAAATATCTTTCGGTACAAAAAAAGAAAATTCGAAATCGCCATTTTTAACGGTAGCCAAACCTCGATAAATAATATTATTCTGCACATTATAATCCATCTGCTCTTCACCGGCATTTCCCAAAGTCTTTACCTGCATAGCTTTATCGTACACAGTCGGAATAATCTCGCCATTAAATGTGCTGAGCTTTACGCCATTATTGTCGGCAACAAAACCTTTAATAGTTACAACAGAAAGAGGTCGAATGGTATCGACTTCTGTTGCTGCATTTTTCCCGTCAACACTGGTAGTTTTAACCTGAAAATTTGGATTGGCCAGACGCATTGCCGGATCGGCAAGTAAAGTGAAATTCAACTGGTTTATCCCCGTATTGGCAGAGGCCTTTGCAAGCCGCATCACATCGCCTAAGCGCAGGTTATTTCCCGATAGATCTTTTTCGAAAATATACCTGAAGAATTTGCTGTTCAACACAAAATTAGCCCCTGAATATACCAGGCGAGTGGTGGAAAATAAACCAACTCCTCCTCCCACCGGATTGAAAAGAATGTGCTCGCCTGCAGAAGTTTCATTGGAATCAAAACGGCTAAATTCACAGGTTGCAGTTACAAAAATTGGCAATCGATCGTAATTTGTCCAGGCACTAATAATTCCGACATCAAGCACATTTTCATCAGCCAGATTTTTTTCGTTGGCATGCCCGGTATAATTCATCACCAATGTGCCTTGTTTAACCCGATTATTGATTGCTGTTGTAACATCAGGATATTTTTCGCCGCCCGAAGTTGATATCTGCCTGAAAGCATCGAAGTAAATTTTATCAGTAAAAAATGCAGGGTAAGTATTGTTTACAAAATTTGCCAGGCTTTCTGCTTGACCCATGTGCGTGCTGTTATCCTGATCGTCACCAATAAAAGTCACCACATCGCGCCAGTTTCCCATAGTTTCGCGCTTGTGGTAATTCCTGATTTTATCTATAACAATTTCAGCTTCATCAATGGTTCTGGCAGGTATTCGGCCAATTCCCAAATCGACAGTTCCCGAATAACCACCTTCGTTCTCATCCAGAAAGGCATAGAAATCGTCGGTAACAAACGATTCGGTTGGTGAAAGCGAATTGTCTGACTGGAATGTAGGAATCATATTCAGGTTTTTACCCAATATATTTCGGTTGTCATAGGTTCCGTCACCCATAAACAAAACATATTTCAAAGTATTTTTTCCACTCTGTTTTCCACGGTCGTAACACATCCTGAAATAATTACGAATACCTGATGGATCAGGAAGTCCGCCGGAAAATTCATTGTAAATCAATTCGGGTGTAATCACTTTGACAGACATTTTATCGTTGGTGCGATGAAATGTTGCCAAATCATTGGCTGCACTTAATAAACTCGGATGCGCAACGATAATTAACTCCGACAAATCTTCAGCATGTAAATTTTGGTTGGCCACGACTCCAACCAATTCCGGAGAAGGAATAGTACCGACCGGGTTAAAAGCAACATATTCGCGAAGCAGTGATGAATTTGACTTAAACTTCAATTGCTCATTTGCTATTGTCGCCGGAACCTCGATTACATTAGTCCAATCAGTAACATCAAATACTTTTACTGATGCAGCTGCTCCGTTAAGTACAAATTCTGAAACCTGAACCTGACCATCAACTCCCTTCCCTCTGAAACTAAAAACATCGGAACTAATATTTAATAAACTCTGATAATTAATTGACAAATAATCGAGCCAGGCATCAGACGAACTATTGAGCGCATTGTAAGTTAATTTAAGCTGAAGCGCTTTTGATGGAATTGCTTCGGTAAATTCAACGATCCGGTCATCGGCAAAATAAACTGTTGGGTCGCTAACATCTACCGTTTGAAAAGAAATATTGTTGACTGATTTTCCATTCAGCGAAACATTAATACTATTGGAAGAAGACGATTTTCCGGCAACAGAAACTTTCAATACTGCTGGTTTTGTCTGATCCGGGTAGTCGAGCGTAAAATTTATGGTCTGTGAAGATCCCGCAATAAAATGCTCACCGAACCATTGACTTCCGGAAGAAATCAGATTCAAAAGTTCTTTTTCCGAGAAGCTGTAATTGGGAAAAGAAAAAACTTGTTTCCCCGCCGGTGCAGTTAATTCAGCAGCTTTACCAATAATTTTAGCGGCTCCCTGATCAGAAAGATAAAAATACGATTCAGTAGCGTAATAATTTTGCTGATGCTTCAAATTGCCCGAATCTGAGTCCTGACTAATCTGAATATTTCCGGTTGAATAAAAAAAGATACAATCCTTACCAGCATTGTCTTTCGCTTTAAAAATCGGACAAGCAACCAAATCATCGAACTTCAATTCACTATTTAAAGTAGGCAACATATACCCTCCATTTCCATACATCGAAACCTGATCGGGATTCGAGTAACCCCATGCCTTGAGTTGATCGTATGTGATTTTATAGATGCCTTTAGTCTTTGTTTTGATCTTTGTCCATTTGCCGGTTGCCAGCACAGAAGAGGATTTCCAGGCATAGGCAGCTTTCGCAGATTTTAACAGCAAAGGTTTTTCCTGAATAGAAACAGTAAACTCAACCAACTTCTCAATCCGGTTATTTATTCTGACAAAAGGATTGATTGTTAAACGCAAAAACGATTTTCCTGAAGAAGAACCAATTTCAGTCCAATATTTTAATTCAGCAGGAATAAGCTGATTCGATTGCAAAACAGAGTCACCAACTATTTCAAAAACAGAATTTAGTATGGCTAGATCAGCATCCGCTGAAGTTAGCTCAAAGCTTTCGAACCATAATGGGAGTTTTGTAGGTTCAGCAGTTATACTTCCGTCAAAATCAGGCAGTGACTTATTGGCTGAAACTTTGGGCAAACCTTGATTAGTCCAATGAATTGTTCGGTTAAAATCAGTTGCCCAACTAGTTAGTGTAAAAAAAATAAGAGTATATAAAAATATTAATCTTGACATTCCCGAGTTATATAATTAGGTATTGATTAAACGAAACATTTACGCCAATAGTATAATGTTATGTTTCCAAAGTAAATAAAATTTGCACAAACTGTTATCTACCGTAGCAAAGATATGTACTTCAAACAAACAACTCTAAAAAAAAGATTGATAACCTGAACAATATCAATTCAACAATTTAGTTATATTTGTGAGTCTTTTAAAATAACGGAAAAGAAGAAAAGCAATGAAATTTAGATCCTTAATGTTATTTGGTCTTGCTGCTTTGATGGCAGGATGCGGATTGTTTGGAAAAGGCACAGGCGGTGGTGGTGGTACAGGCACATCTCATTCAACTGGCTGGGAATTTGGAGACCCGAAAAATGGTGGTTTTCAGAAGGATGAAAACTACGCACAAGAAACCGGCCCTGGTCTGGTTTTTATACAGGGAGGTACATTTACCATGGGTCGTGTTGAGCAAGATGTGATGTATGATTGGAATAATGTTCCACGCAGAGTTACTGTTGCTTCGTTTTATATGGATGAATCTGAGGTCTCGAACCTTGATTATCGCGAATATTTGTTCTGGGTAAGAAGAGTATATCCTTCAACTCCTGAAAAATATAAAACCGCACTTCCCGACACATTGGTTTGGAGAGAAGAATTAGCCTACAACGAACCATACATTACAAATTATCTTCGTCACCCTGCCTATGGAGATTATCCTGTAGTTGGCGTTTCATGGAAACAGGCTGATGCCTATGCAAAATGGAGAACTGATAGGGTTAATGAAAAAATACTGATTGACAAGGGAATAATTGTTGCTGACAATACACAGAGCGGTCAGAATGTATTTACGACTGAAACATATCTTGCAGGTATGTATCAGGGAACTGAAGGGAAAAAACCTCTGAAAGATGCTGCCGGCACAGCCCGAAAAATCCGTTGGGAAGATGGGTTGCTTTTGCCAAACTACCGTCTACCCACCGAAGCGGAATGGGAATATGCAGCTTTAGGTCTTGTTGGAAATACTGAAGATGAATTATTGTCAGATCGTAAATTATATCCTTGGAAAGGATCACACTTGCGTGATAACGAAAAGAAAACAAAAGGTCAGATGATGGCTAACTTTACCCGTGGCCGTGGTGACTTGATGGGTATGGCTGGCGCATTAAACGACAATGCGGATATTACCGCTCCAGTTATGTCTTACGATCCAAATGATTACGGACTATATTGTATGGCAGGTAATGTTAACGAATGGGTGAGTGATGTTTACAGACCATTATCTTCTAATGATGTGGCCGAATTCCAGCCATTCCGTGGAAATACATTTACCAAATACAAGACTGACGGTGACGGGAAATTGGTTCGTAACGAATTTGGCGAATTGGTTAAAGATACTATTGCTGATTACAGGAACTTCAATGACGGCGATTACAAGTCACAGGTAATTGAAGGTAATTTCGATTGGAATGCACAAAAGGATAAAACCAAAACAAGCAATATGTACATTCAATCGACCAAAGAAGGACAGTTCTCATCGCTTGTTTCTGACAATGCCAGAATTTACAAAGGTGGAAGTTGGAAAGATCGTCCATATTGGTTAGTTCCCGGAACCCGCAGGTACAAACCTGAAATTGAATCAGCAAGTGATCTTGGTTTCCGCTGCGCTATGACTCGCGTTGGAAGTCCTGATGGATTATAATTAAATTAAATTACAAATTATACCATGAAACCTCATTTGAAAAAGTGAGGTTTTATTTTTTATAGCCGACATGAATATCGAAAATTTATACACCATATTTAGGAATCACCCGGTAATAACAACCGATTCCAGAAACATCCCGCAACAAAGCATTTTCTTTGCTTTAAAAGGTGATAATTTCAATGGTAATAAATTCGCCAACGATTCACTCTCAAAAGGGGCATCTTATGCCGTGATTGACGAACAGGAGTTTGCTTTCGACGAGCGTTTCATTCTAGTTGATGACGTTTTACTATGTCTTCAGCAACTGGCCAGACACCACCGCGACCAACTCGGTTTGCCAATTATTGCTATTACCGGAACCAACGGAAAAACAACGACGAAAGAACTTGTTGCTGCTGTTCTCGCAGAAAAATTTAAAGTTAATTTCACTCAGGGAAACCTAAACAATCATATTGGAGTGCCACTCACACTTTTATCAATGACGAGTGAAACTGAGATTGGAGTTGTTGAAATGGGTGCCAATCATCCGGGAGAAATTAATACTCTTTGTCAGATTGCTAATCCTGATTTAGGCATTATCACGAATATTGGCAAAGCACATCTGGAAGGCTTTGGCTCTTTTGAAGGTGTGATAAGGACAAAATCTGAATTGTATAACTTCCTGAAAGCGAAAGAAACCAAATGTTTTATTAATGCCGATAATCCGCTTTTAATAAAACAAGCCAAAGGTCTCGAACAGATCACCTATGGAAATTCAACAGCTTATTTTATGGCTGGAGAACTTGCAAGTACTGATAGTTACCTGGTTGTTAAGGCACTTTTTGCCAGTGGCTGGCTTTACCTAAAAACAAAATTAGTTGGCGATTATAATTTTGAAAACCTGTTGGCAGCAGCCTGTATCGGGAAATATTTTGAGATTGATCCATTAAAAATTCAGGCAGCACTTGCCAATTATACACCATCAAACAATCGCTCTCAACTAATCAGGAAAGAAAAAAATACAATTATAATGGATGCATACAATGCCAACCCAACGAGCATGATGGCAGCGCTTGTCAATTTTGCAAGCATTAAAAACGATCAGAAATGCTTAATTCTTGGGGATATGCTCGAATTGGGCGAGGCATCTGAAGCCGAACACCAAAAGGTTGTGGATTACATTGAAGATCAAAATTTTTCAGAAGTATATCTTGTGGGTCCAGTATTTATGGCATCGAAAACCCGGAAAGAAAAAAAGAAGTTCGAACATGTCGAACTTCTTTCAAACTACCTAAAAACACAACCTATTGAAAACAAATTTATTCTGATCAAAGGATCCCGCGGAATCCATTTGGAGAAAATTCTTGACTTATTATCTTAATTAATTGTTGGCTTCTGAACATTCAGCACATCAGCAATGGCCTTTTCAAACGTAGCCTTTGGTAAAGCACCCATAGCCATCTGAGGTTGACCTTCAACCGGAACGAAGAGCAGTGAAGGAATACTTTGAATACCAAACATTGCCGACAATTCGCGCTCATTTTCGGTATTAACCTTATAAATAACAAGATTACTACCATATTCTTTCTGAAGTTCTTCCAAAACAGGAGCTACCATTTTGCATGGGCCGCACCAATCAGCATAAAAATCAATCATACAAGGAGTCTTTCCTTCGTATTTCCATTCTTTATTGAGTTCAAAGTTGAATACTTTTTCTTTGAAGGTCTCTTTTGTTAAATGTTCTAACATGGCTACAAATTTTAATTATACAAATATATACATTTTTTAATATGTAGATATCAATTCATATGCCAATAAATTAATAAGCCAGATATTGACCTAAAACTCCAATTAATTGTAATTTTGTCACCGTTTGAAAACAAATTGTCACATTCAAGCATTTAAATACCCGACATTCCGGAATTTATTTCATGAAACAACATCTACAACATCATATATTCTCGGTACTATCCTCAGTAGCCGACCAGATCAATCAGGAAACTTATGTAATTGGCGGCTTTGTCCGAGATCTCATTTTAAACCGGGCATCATCTGACATTGATATTGTTACAATCGGTAGCGGTATTCAACTTGCCGAAATGGTTGCCAAAAAGTTAGGACCAAACATCCAGGTAAGTGTATTTAAAACCTATGGCACTGCCATGCTCAAATACCAATCTCTTGAAGTTGAATTTGTTGGTGCACGCAAAGAATCTTATCAGGAGGATTCAAGAAATCCTGTTGTAGAAGACGGGACGCTTGAAGAAGATCAAAATCGAAGGGACTTTACAATCAATGCGCTTGCAATTTGCCTTAACGGTAACCGCTTTGGAGAATTAATTGACCCGTTTGGTGGAATTCAGGACATAGACAATAAAATTATTCGTACTCCTCTTGAACCAGGAATCACATTTTCCGATGATCCCCTGCGAATGATGAGAGCTATCCGCTTTGCTACACAGCTGGGCTTTGCAATCGAAGACAAAACGCTTGAAGCCATTTCAAAAAACAAAAACCGAATTCATATCATTTCGAAAGAACGAATTGGAGAAGAGCTTAATAAAATTATTTTGTCTTCAAAACCATCCATCGGTTTTAAACTTTTAGAAAAAACTGGCTTATTGGAGCTTATTTTTCCGGAACTATTTCGAATGAAAGGACGCGAAGAAGTAAATGGAATTGGACATAAAGATAACTTTTACCATACCCTTGAGGTACTCGACCGGATTGCACCCAATACGAATAATCTTTGGTTACGTTGGTCGGCTTTGCTTCACGATATTGCCAAACCGGTAACAAAAAAATTCTCGCCTCAATTGGGCTGGACATTTCACTCGCACAACTTTGTAGGTGCCAAAATGGTACCCACTATGTTTAAACGAATGAAATTTCCGTTGAATGAAAAGATGAAATATGTCCAGAAGTTGGTTGAATTGCATATGCGACCAATTGTTCTTTCAGAAGAAGAGGTAACAGACTCAGCTATTCGCAGATTGCTTTTCGAAGCAGGCGATGATATTGACGATCTGATGACACTCTGTGAAGCTGATATTACATCAAAAAACCAGGAAAAGGTAAAAAAATACTATGGCAATTTTCAGTTGGTCAGACAGAAATTAAAGGATTTGGAAGAAAGAGACCACATCAGGAATTTCCAGCCACCAGTTACCGGTGAAACAATTATGGAAGTCTTTGGATTAAATCCGTGTAAAGAAATTGGCCTGATTAAAGCGGCGATAAAAGAGGCTATTCTTGATGGAATCATCCAGAATGATCACGATCAGGCTTATCAGTATATGCTAGAAAAGGCAAAGGAATTGGGTTTGACTCCCTTAAAAAGTTAGTGATTCTGTAGTTGGAAGTGAATTAGTACCGGAAGGTGATCTGAAAAGCCTTCCTGATATTTGAAGCCAACATAAGTGCGCTTTGGTTTAACACCCCCAAATTTAGAGTCAGTCTCAAGCAAAAAAGGAGCTTTGAATATTTCAGCATTCACAAATTTGAAACAGTTAGTAGCGCTTAAAAAACCATCTGAAACAATCCATTGATCAAATACTTGCCAGGTATATTCATTTTTTAATGTTTGTACAGCCTCCGACATCCATCGCGCTGACAGATTAATCATTTCATCTGATCGAATCGGGTTATTTGTTTCAACTGCTCCAAACACGTTCATCAAGCTTTCATCACTTGGAGTATCATTAAAATCTCCAGTACAAATGATTTTGGCTCCCGGGAATTTAGATTTAACTTTTACAACAGCTATTTTAAGAGTTTCAGCTGCAAGCTTCCTAAACTTAACGGTTTCCATCATTCCGCCATACCTTGATGGCCAGTGATTCACAAATACATATATGGTATCGCAGCTATTCAAAACACCGCTAACCTGAAGGATTTCTCTTGTTTTGAATGTCGGATCTGAAGGGTCAGATACTTTTATTGCCTGATAGTCAAATGGTCGAAATAAATCGGGACGAAACAGCAATGCAACATCAATTCCCCGTTGATCAGGAGAATCTTTCTGAATAATCTTATAATTAAATTTTGATAGTGATGTGTTGTTCGTAAGAAACTCAAGCACTCTCCTGTTTTCAATCTCACATAAGCCCACAAATGCCGGTGGATTCCATTTCCCAGCTGCCAAAATCACTTTGGCAATACGATCAGTCTTATCATTCAATCTCCCCTGATTCCAACGCCGATCCCCTTCAAAGGTAAATTCATTATCGTTTGTCAACGAATCATTTTCACTGTCAAAATAATTCTCAACATTATAAAACATGAAGGTGTATTCATCTTTTCCGGACCAATCTTGACTTTGACATTCAGCAGCCCACAACAGAATCAGCAGAAAAACAGAAACTGACAATTGCTTCATAGCAATGAAAAATTCAATGATCAGACAAATAATTGTATTGAAAAATAATCAAAGTGAAGTCCTGACTTATTTGGCAGCCTTCTTTTCCTGACGCTCAAGGGCTCCAATATCCGGACCTTTATCAAGGAAACGATCACGACCTTTTAAATCGAATGGGAATAGTTTACCGATTGCAACTTTAGCCACATCTTTGGCCGGACTGAGTGTGTCCAACTCAAAGTTCATCTTTTTATACGGATCAACAAATTTGGGGTCAGATCCTTTGCCTCTTATCACATTTATGTAATGATCAGCATTTGAAGTCTTAAATGTATCAGCAACCTGTAAAATACAACGATCAAACTTGTAATTTAATATTGCATCTGAGTTTCCTTTTAAGAAAAGCTCATTCCCATCTATAGCGTTTCCAGCAATAATAGTGTTACCAAAATCAGCTTTAACAATATCCCCAACATAGTCGGGTTTATCTTTCGAAATGCTAAGTATGTTTGAAATTAACACCGCAGGAGTGCTCCGGGCCTTAAATCCGTATCCACCCCAATAGTTGGCGATAGTCGAATGATTAAACTCATAGCTTCCTCCAACCAGAAGTGCAACAGCATAAAAACCACAATTAGTTACCAGACAATTATCTGCTACAATATCAGACTTTAATGCAAATATTCCTGCGTAAGCCATATTTTGAATCTTCACATTCGAGAGTTTTACTGTAGCGAAACCATCATCCTCAATGTTTCCGACTTGCAATCCTATATTCGCATTTTTAATCTCAACATTTTCGAAAACATTATTTTTACTTCCTGAATACAATAAAATCCGACTCCATTGATCAGGAACATTGGAGTACACATCTTCAAGTCTGTCACCTGAAAAATGAATTGGATTTTCAACAGTACCCTTTGCAATAATTTTTCCTTTCACGAACAAGCCTGCATCCTTATGGAAATATATCTTTGTTCCCGCTTCAATTGTAAGGGTTGAATTGCTATCAACAAAAGCAGGATTATAAACAAGGTAAGGCTTGTCATTTGTCCATGTTGAATTCTTCGGAATTGCACGTTTGACCAAATTAAAATCTTGTCCCCATGCCATCAGATCAACATCCTGACGATTTGCATTAGTCACAAACTCAATTGAATCCTTAACAACCAACGGAAGATTTTGACCACTTGGATCGACAGTAACCTCAACAAAAATGTATAAACTGTCGTAGGGCGCAATTTCTAAGTTTTGTACCTCGTTGGCAGAAACACCATTAATATTCAATCTGAAATTAGAGGTTTCACCTTTCGCCAGCTTTACTGATGATATGAGAATCTTCTGATCGAATGGATTGTAAATTTTTAAATGTTGTGTAGTTGATCCAATTGTAGTAAAAACTGTATCGAACATGACAGTATCAACCGAAAAATGAAGTTTTACATCTGATGAAGATAGATATTTCTCATCTTCGCAGGAGAATAAATAGCCCAAAGAGAGAACAAATATCAATATGTAGATTAATTTTTTCAAATCAATTTTTCAGATAAAAACGGTGATTTCAAACACTTAGTATCCCAAAAATAATAAATGATTTTTACATTTTTTAACATTCCAGCCATAATGTGTGAAAAATACACTTAAATCAGATAAAAATGTCTGCTAAAAAAACAAAAAAGCATCATTCGTTTTCACAACTCACATATTAACAACCACTTATAACAAAAGTACGAATGTGATATCCAATATTAATAAATCTATATGTTTTGATTGTTAATATTTCAAAATGGGTACTCAAGTATTATTCAGCATTTTTATAGTTTTCTACCTTTACCCACAGAATTTGAGCAAGAATGAGACATTTACATGCAATACTTTTCCTCCTGATTTCATTTTCAGGAATAACCAATGCAAAAGAAAACCCTGTTTTTTTAAAAACCAGCAGAGATCAATGGGTTGACTCAGTTATGAATAAGATGACTTTAGATCAAAAAATTGGTCAATTGTTTATGATTCAGGCTTATTCAAATAAAAAAAACCAACATATTGAAGATCTTTTGTTGCTTATCAGGAATTACCAGGTGGGTGGTGTGATCTTCATGCAGGGCGGACCTATTGCTCAGGCTAAAATATCGAACACGCTTCAGAAAGCATCGACTATTCCACTTTTGGTTGCGATTGATGGCGAAAACGGATTGGGTTTTAGATTAGATTCTACATTAAGCTATCCCACACAAATGGCTCTGGGCGCAATAACTAATGATTCGCTGATCTACCGCATGGGGTATGAAATTGGAGAACAATGCCGCCAAGTTGGAATCCACATGAACATGGCACCTGTTTCTGACATCAACTTAAATTCGCAGAATCCAATAATTAACCACCGTTCGTTTGGCGAGGATCGTATGCAAGTGGCGCGCAAATCATGGCTTTACGCCAAAGGGATGCAAGATGCAGGCATTTTGGCAACCGCCAAACATTTCCCAGGGCATGGTGATACTGAGGTTGACTCGCATGTTGATCTACCTGTGATTAAACAAACTAAAACGGAATTGGATTCTTTAGAATTATTCCCATTTTCATACCTGATTGACAAAGGAATAAGCGCAATCATGACCGGACATTTACAGGTACCTGCACTTGAACCAAACACAAAAATTCCAGCAACCCTTTCATCAAAAATCGTAACCAATAAATTAAAAAAAGAGCTTGGATTTAAAGGGCTTGTGATTACCGATGCCATGAATATGAAAGGTGTCAGTAACATATATTCGTCCTCAGAATCAGCAGTCAAAGCGCTAAAGGCAGGTAACGATATGGTTGAAATTGTCCCCCGACTTGACCGAGCAATTGAAGGTGTAAAACTGGCCGTTAAAAGCGGAGAATTAACTGTAGAAGAAATTAATGAAAAGTGTCGAAAGATTTTAACCGCAAAGCATTGGCTCGGACTTGATGCTCAAAAATTTGTTGATACAAAGAATCTCTATTCCAGACTAAATCAAAACAGATACCTGTTAACCAAGCGCTTACTACAGGAACAATCGCTGACTGTTCTGTTAAACCAACAGAATCTAATTCCGCTAAAGCAATTGGACACTCTAAAAATTGCCAGTCTGATGATCGGTTCTGAATTGACTGCACCGTTCCAGAGAATGCTTGAAAATTATACGAAGATCGATCATTTTAATGTAGGTAAAACACCTTCTGCGGAAGATATTAATCGTTTGCTTAGTCAGCTAAATCCATATAATCTCCTGATTATTGGTATAAATGGAATGGGTATGTATCCATCACGAAGGTTTGGAATTTCTGATCAGCAAATTGAACTTATTGACAAACTGAAAAGTAAAAATACAATTATTTCCTATTTAGGGAATCCCTATTCACTTCCAAACTTTCCTTCAATCATTGAATCGGAGGGATTAATCATTGCCTACCAGAACGATACAGATGTTCAGGAAATGGCTGCTCAATTAATTTTTGGAGCTACAGGAGCAAACGGAAAGCTTCCCGTAACCATAAAAGATATGTTTCCTGCCCAAACAGGAATTGTGATTGAACCTATTCAGCGCTTAAAATATACACTTCCGGAAGAAGTAAACATTAATTCGGCCTATCTTCAATCAAAACTCGATTCGCTGGCAGAATACGGGATGCAAAAAAAAGCTTTCCCTGGCTGCCAGGTTTTGATAGCAAAAAATGGCAAGGTCATATTTCATAAAAGTTATGGCTTTTTAGCCAACGGGAAAACACAGGCAGTTCAGAACAATAACCTTTACGATCTGGCTTCGGTTACAAAAGTCACGGCACCTCTGCCTGTCCTAATGAAATTATACGACGAAAAAAAAATTAAGCTTGATGCTCCATTTTCAACGTATTTCAACGAATTTAAAAACACGAATAAATCAGAATTCACAGTACGCGATGTTCTTACCCATCAGGCTCGTCTTCAGAGTGGAATACCATTTTGGCTGGAACCCGGGAGTAATAGTAAACTACGTTATGGAGTATTTCGCGACCAGCCTTCCGACAAATATCAGGTCAGAGTATCTGCCAATTTGTATGCAAGAAATGATTTTAAAAACCAAATTATTACCGACATAATCAAATCACCCTTGCGGAATCTGAAGGAGTTTCATTATTCGGATTTAGGCTTTGGCCTATTCCCTTTTGTAGCTGAAAGGATAACCGACACCAACATATCCGAATATTTAAACAAAGAATTTTACAATCAATTGGGTGCCGTTTCTCTTGGGTATAAACCCTACGAACGCTTCCCAATCCAACAGATAGCTCCTACTGAAAATGATTTAACATTCAGGAAAGAGCTTTTGCAAGGATTTGTACACGACGAATTAGCAGCTTTACTTGGTGGAGTTTCGGGTAATGCAGGACTGTTTAGTACGTCAAACGATTTGGCTAAACTCATGCAAATGTATCTTCAAATGGGAAATTACGGAGGGAAACAATACATCAATCCTGAGACTATTTGTGAGTTCACTAAAGTTCAGTTTCCTCTGACTGAAAACCGGAGAGCACTTGGATTTGACAAACCGAATTTGGGGAAAAACGGGAAAAACACATTTCCAGCCGCCGATGCAAGTCCCGATAGTTACGGGCATACCGGTTTTACAGGAACCTTTGTTTGGGCTGATCCTCAAAACCAATTGCTATTCATATTTCTTTCCAATAGAGTGCATCCAACTCGCAGAATTACAACGATTAACGACTTAAATATCCGAACAAAAATGCATCAGGCAATTTATGATGCGATAAAAAAAGGTAGCAATTAACTATTAAAAATTGTTAAAATTTTTATCATTTCGTAACGTATTTGTAATAGATTTAATTTCCAAATCGCTTATCATACAAGCAGAAGATAGCTTTTAGTAAAATGTTAAATATGGTTTGATGTTAGGAAACACCAATACCTGCTGATAAAACATAGGTTTTACCCTATTGTTATTTCCTTATTAATTCTAACTTTAAAGGGTGTTTAAATAGAAAAAAGATGTAAAACCATAAAAACTAATTGTCATGGAAAAGAAAATCACTTTTAACGAATTACGTCACATCAAAGACAGTTTACCTGCCGGTTCAATCCATCAAATTGCGCAAGAATTTGGTATTGAAGTTGAAACCGTCAGGAATTATTTTGGAGGCGCAAACTATGACAGAGGTAAATCTGTAGGACTACACATTGAACCGGGACCAGACGGAGGCGTTGTTTTACTGGACGACACTGCTATTCTTGACAGAGCACAGCAATTAATTTCAACGCATTCGAATTAAAAAAATCATTTTATTTATTCAATAGACTGCCCTATCTTTATAGGGCAGTTTTTTTTTGTAAAATTCAACCAAAACCAACAATCATGAAAAACCTAATTTTTCTGTCTGCCCTCTGCTTTTTGTATGTTTCAAGCTTTTCGCAAAAGCCGCTCTTTAACGGAAAAAACCTAAAGAACTGGGAGATTTTCCTTGGAAGCCCTATTACCGGATTCGAAGATCTGGCCAAGAAAGCTACGCCCGCCTCAACATACAGTATCCTCAAAATGGATGGACAAAAAGTCATCCATGTTTCAGGTGATATTTTTGCCTCGCTTGCTACCAAAGCGGAATATGGGGATTACCACCTTCGTCTTGAATTTAAATGGGGCGAAAAAGTTTATGGCAAACGTAACAGTGGCCTACTATATCACAGCTATGGCCCTTTTGGTGTCGCTTTTGGCACATGGATGGCTAATATTGAGCACCAATTAATGCACGACAATCTTGGTGACACTTATTTAATGGCGAACACATGGTGCGAAACCAGCACAACAGCCGGAGCCGATGAGAAAACATTCTTTTATTCATCCACAGGAAAAATAAAAGCATTCAGCGAAACTGATAACGGACGCTCGATTAAAAAGATGAAAGATGCGGAGAAACCACTTGGCGAATGGAATACAGTTGATTTGTATTGCTTCGGACAAACTTCGGTGCATGTGGTAAACGGTCAACTGGTAATGATCAATACCAATTGCAGCAAAATTGAAAACGGACAAAAACTTCCGCTTACCAAGGGTAAAATTCAGATCCAATCTGAAGGGGGCGAATTTTTCATCCGCAAAGTGGAGATCGAAAATATAGAAGGAATACCCTCAGAATTTCTGAAATAAGGTACTAAAATATTAAATTTAAAGGTGTCAACGTATTGGCACCTTTTTTTTACAAGAAGAACTAGTATACAAATAATATCTCTCCCCCATAATTCCATATTTCGCAACTGACTGAATAGGAAAAGTTCATCTTCATTTAGCCAAGCTAAACAATATGACTGAGTTGTATGTTTTCCGTTAAACTAACAAAAAACAAAACAGATGAAAAAACTAACTTTTATTTTACTAATAATTCTTTCGATCGCTGGAAGTAGACTTAACGCGCAGGATTACAAAAATTTCATTTCATGTAAAGTTGACGGAAAAGAATGGAAAGCTGAAGCCAAAAGGATGCAAATTCCGATTAACGGCTTCGAATATCTTGCACTCGCAGCTTTTCAAGTAAATCCTGATGTTCAGGTATGGATTACGCTCTATTACTTTACCGATAGTTTGAAGCCGGGAACTTACCCGATTATATCGGAACAAGACATTGAATCAAAAGCAAGAAAGAATGCCGACAAACAACTAGTTTGGGTTTTGGTGGATTACACCGAAGAAACTAAAGGACTTGGTCATGCTTTTCACGATGGCGAATCATTAAGTGGAAATCTGATAATTACCAATGTTACAAAAACATCGATAGAAGGAAGTTTTGAGGCAAACCTAACCGGTGTTTATTACAAAAAAAGAGCTGTGGCTACTATGACCGGATCAGGTTTAAAAGGCAATCTTAGAGACAAGTTACTTACTAGTGCTGGTGGAGGTATGTTAACAAAAGGTGGAGCTCATGATCATGACAATTCGAAAAAGACTGATGAAACAGACAGCATTGTATTGAGTGGAGGGAAATTTCTGGTTGACTGGACCAAAACCGAAAAATAAAATCTCACTGAACTTTTCGATTTCGGCGTGTACTGAAAGGAAAAAGTTTAGTCATGAATCAGCAACGGATAAACAATTGGGCCGGATGGGCCGTTTTCTGCATTTCTCTTTTCGTTTATGTTTTAACCCTCGAACCAACGCTCAGCTTATGGGATTGTGGTGAATTTCTGGTATCTGCCTATAAACTGGAAATTAACCACTCGCCGGGAGCACCATTGTTTATGCTTCTTGGGCGGGTCTTTTCTCTATTCAGTTTTGGTGATCCAACAAAGGCTGCCTATACCATAAATCTAGTTTCGGCAGTTTCCAGTGCTGCAACTATATTGTTTTTATTTTGGACTCTTGTATGGCTGGTTGCTAAAATGGAGCAAAAACAAGAAAGGTCATTTCCAATGCTTCTGAAATTCGGAGCAGCAGCTATTGGCGCTTTGTCGTTTGCCTTTACCGACTCATTCTGGTTTTCAGCAGTTGAAGCCGAAGTTTATGCCCTTTCTTCGTTGTTCAGTGCCATTATTCTTTGGGCGGCAACCCGATGGGAACGCGAAGCTGATGTGTCCGATTCTTCACGATGGATCATACTTATTTTCTTTCTGGTTGGACTATCCATCGGCGCACATTTACTGAATTTACTGGTAATTCCATCAGTTGGTCTGATTATCTATTTCCGGAAATACAAGTATTCGCTGAAAGGATTGTTCGCCGCCCTTATCATCAGCGGAATTGGAATTATTGCCCTACTCAAAATCGTAATTCCCGGAATTCTTGATATCTCCAAAAATCTGGAACTGCTCTTTGTCAACGAACTTCATTTGCCAATTCATTCGGGATTGTTTACCTACATTATTTTGCTGACAGGCGCAATAATAGCAGGACTGTTTTACACGCATCGCAAACAAATGCCTAAGCTAAACCTTGCCATTTTATGCCTGACATTTCTTCTGATTGGCTATACTTCGTATGTTGCAACTATCGTTCGTGCTTCGGCAGGTGTGCCAATTAATCAGGGTAATCCGGAAACCACATTCAGTCTTTTGAATTACCTGAACCGGGAGCAATATGGTACTCGACCAATTTTGTACGGAGCAAATTTCGGCTCAGTCGTTACAGGCTATGAAGACCGAAATACATGGATTGCCTCAAACAGAAAATACATCAAAAGCCAGTTAAATCCGGATATTCAATACGATGAAAATACCATTGGATTTTTCCCTCGCATGCACAGCAACGATCCGGAACACATGGAATCATATAAAAACTGGGTCGATATAAAAGGACGGAAGATTCCGGTTCAGGATGAGGAAGGGAAATTGACCAATACCATCATTCCAACCTTTCAGGAGAACGTTTCCTTCTTCATGAAATATCAGCTTGGGTTTATGTACCTCCGCTATTTTATGTGGAATTTTGTTGGTCGCCAAAACGACATTCAGGGATCTGGTGGGATAACAAACGGAAACTGGCAATCGGGAATTTCCTTTATCGACGAACAGATTGCCGGGCCTCAAAAGAATCTACCTTCAGCTGCAAAAGAAAACAAAGGCCGAAACTCGTATTATTTTTTACCCTTGCTGCTCGGCATTTTGGGTATATTTTTCCAATACAAAAACGACAGGCAGAACTTTTTAAGCACCGGTTTGCTCTTCTTCCTGATGAGTTTTGCGCTGGTAGTTTACCTCAACGAAATACCAAACACTCCCCGCGAACGCGATTACGTTTATGTTGGTTCATTCTACGTTTTCTGCATCTGGATTGGCTTGGGCGTTTTATCCATTTTCAGCCAATTTCAGAAATTACTGAAAGAAAGAGTGGCAATAATCTCAGCATTAACTTTTGGTTTGGTGGCCTCTCCTATTTTGCTGCTGGCACAAAATTACGATGACCACAATCGTGCGGGCAGGTATTCGGCTCGCGATTTAGCACGAAACTATCTGGAATCCTGCGAAAAAGATGCAATCCTGTTTACCCATGCCGACAACGATACCTATCCGTTGTGGTACTGCCAGGAAGTCGAAGGAATCCGACGCGACGTCCGGGTAGTAGTGATGCCATATTTGCAGGCAGAATGGTACATTCAGCAATTACAGCGCAAGATGTATCAGAATGAAGCACTAAAAATGACTATTCCGCTGGAAAAATACCAATCCGGAAAAGTTGATTACGTGTATGTTGTGCCGAAAATTGAAACCGAACAATCACTAACCGATATTCTTGAATTTGTGGCCAGTGACTCATCAAAAACTAAACTCGCGGTGGAAAACCGGGAGCAAATCAGCTACATTCCTGTTGACAAAATGAGATTGGAAATGATCGGGAAAGAGCCCATTCATCTGGAATTGAAGCAACGTGCCATCAACAAAGGCGACCTGGCATTCTGGGATATTATCGCATCAAACAAAGGGAAACGCCCGGTTTGTTTCACCTCGTGGGTCGATCCGGAGGAGCATGGTTTGAAAAACAACCTGATTTTTGATGGACTGATTTTTAGGCTAACCGATCAAAAGACAGACAGCAATTCGGTGCTCGACATGGGGAAAGTTGAAACGGAAAAACTATACACCAACCTGATGCAAAAATGCAATTGGGACAATCTGGCTAATCCTGCTGTTTATTTCGACTGGCACCACCGCCGGATGCTGGCCAGTATGCAAATACGCAACGCTTTTTACCGCCTGGCAAAAAGTTTGACCGACGAAAAACAAACCACCAAAGCCATTGAAGTGCTGAAAAAAGCAGAACAGACAGTCAGTTTAAAACTCTGGCCCGTCGATTATCAAAGCATCCTGATGGCCCAACTTTATGCGGGTAACGGTAAAAAGCAATTGGGAGAGAACCGGTTCCGAGAATTGGCTTCGTCGCTCGAAGAAGGTCTGGCCTACTATTCCGGATTTGATGCACATCAGAAAAAGTCTGTTCAGGAGGAAGCAGGATATCAATTGTCGCTGTATAATGAACTAATTAAACAGGCTGAAGACACGCTTCCGGAGTCGGAGTTGAAAGAAATGAAGCAAAAACTGATGCAGTTTGTCGACAAATTAGACGGCGATTCTTGACCATGAAAATTTGATGCGAAAATCAAACATTTTTAAAATACTCGAAAAAGGAAAGATAAAATCCGGGAGTCGCATCAAGGATTTATGAATGACCTACTTCAAGAATAATAGTGATTAAATGCAGTATTATTCTGGTGGCTTAAAACAATCGTTTGTTTTGGCGATTAATTCAAGCTATCGGCACAGATGGAATCCAATGGCTGAATAAAAACGGTTGAATCGGCAACCAAAACCTTTTTAGTGAATAGACTATCAGCTGTTGTAATTGTTCCATGATCAATACTTAATTGATTGTTCATGACCGAGAAGAATAGCACAACCGACACCAGCCCGGTTTTTAGTCCCAGACTTTGAACCGAAAAAATCCAGCCAAAGAAGCTTACAAATGAGTTTTGCTTAACTTTTGAGCTGCTGTTTTTCAGCAAAAAAGAATACATCAAGCGATCTTCAATAGCCTTGTCGGGTTCTCCAACCTGATCCTTCCGAAGAAGTTGTTCTAACCTTTGATCTTGATTCGTATTTTTCATTTGTGTATAATTTGTTTTTTATTGCCAGATGGAACTCGCCATTGATAATCATGCGACTGTGTTAGATTATCTTTCATGGCTCGTTTCATGATATGCGATTTTTAAAATTCAATTTCATCCTTCAGGTACTCCAACTTTTCCGACAGCATTTTCTTTGCATAAAACAAACGCGATTTCACTGTTCCCTCCGGAAGGTCCAGAATTTCGGCCACTTCTTTAATCGGAAATCCTTCGCGATACCGAAGCAAAAATGCAGAGCGATGTTCCTCGCCTAATTGATCGAGCGTTTGAAACACCTTTTCAATCAACTGTTCCGGTTCAATAGTATATTCATTGGGGTGATCGAATTTCTGATCAAGTGCCTGGTATTCCTGATATTCCTGCCGAACGCCACGACGTCGGTATTCGTTTTTACACATGTTATTGGCCACCGAATACAACCAAGTTGCAAAAGGATATGCTGGTTTATAACTTTCAGGCTTTTCAATCAGCTTCATAAAAAGTTCCTGCAAAAAATCATTAGCCTGGTCAGCCGAATTATTCAACATCCGGTAGAAATAATAATACATGCGATCTTTATACCGAAGGTAAAGTTCGCTGAATGCTGCCTGATCGCCCGAAACGATTTGCTGCATCAACTCACTGTCGGTGTACACCTTATTTTTTCTACGGAATATCAATTCGACGACTTTTTTAATATTAGCCAAATTAAGGCAACATATGAACTCATTACAATTATCGGGGCCAAAGTTATCCGCCTGAAACTGAATATTTTTTCGTTAAAAACGTTCGGATCATTGGACCCTCCGCCACTCATTAAAATGAAACCCAAAGTTAGTAAACTGACGATCAGTACCAATCCGATATATTTCTTTTTCTGAAAGATCATACTTTTTTAGTTCCTGTACACGCCAAAAACAAAAGGTTCAGATCAACTCAAAAAAAATCGCCGCTCAAAGAGTGAATTCAACTCTTTAAACGGCGATTTCTGTCAAATTGCAATTTCTAGAGCCTGCTCCAGGGTATTGCAGCAAGTATTACAACCAACGAAATTGCGAAGAAAATAAAAGCCGTTTTAAATTTATTCCGGTCAACTTTAGCCTTTTTCGCTTTGGCCCGGCCAATATGCACCAGAACAACAGCAATCAACATCATTGCAAAATGTTCAACTGCATAAAAGCGCAAATCGGCATCTTTCATCGCAGCACCAAAATCGCTTAGAGCAAGCGTAGTAATAGGACTAATGAAAAAATAGAGCGCTAAACCAACCAATAATTGCAAGTCCATCAGCGAAGTAAAAACAACGCCCAAAATATTGTCAGTCTTTTTCCAGGACTGATTTCCCAACCATCCGGCCAGATACTTAACTAAGGTAATAACTAAAACCACCAACAGTAACCAACGAAGGGTATTGTGTAAATGTAAAAAACCAATGTACATGTCTCCTGAAATTAAATTGTTTTGATTCTAAACGATTGAAACTGGTTTTAGTTGAATACCAAATGAAATTTGCAAATTATTTAACGCTGATTAGATTGATTTCACACTAGAGCAAATCGCTGGCCAGTTCAGCCAGATAACTCCGTTCTCCTTTTAAAAGATTTACATGCGCAAAAATTTCATGATTCTTCATTTTCTCAGTCATATAAGCCAATCCGTTTGACTTCATATCGAGATAAGGCGAATCGATTTGCTGCAAGTCCCCGGTGAAAACCAGCTTAGTCCCCTCTCCTGCCCTTGTAATAATGGTTTTAATTTCGTGGGGAGTCAGGTTTTGAGCCTCATCGATGATAAAATAAGAATTCGACAAACTTCTGCCCCGGATATAAGCCAGTGGAGTAATAATCAAGCGTTCATCTTTCAGCAACTCTTCTATTTTTTGATATTCCATACTACGCGGATTGTAATTGTGCTTTATGACCGCAAGATTATCGAAAAGAGGCTGCATATAGGGATTAATTTTTTCCTGGGCATCGCCGGGTAAATAACCCAAATCGCGATTACTTAATGCCACAATGGGGCGTGCAAGCAAAATTTGCCCAAAGTTTTTGTGCTGTTCGAGTGCAGCTGCCAAAGCCAGAAGTGTTTTTCCGGTACCCGCCTTTCCTGTCAGCGCAACCAGTTTTATTTCCGGATTGAAAAGTGCATCAAGACTAAAGGTTTGTTCCGCATTCCGAGGCTTAATTCCGTATGCGGTCTTTTTCTCAACCCTGATCATTTTCTTCAGACCACCATCGTATCGGCCCAAAACACTCGCTTTCGACGATTTAATTATGAAGTACTCATTAATTGCCGGAGTATCTTCCAATCCCATAACTTCCACCGGAAGCGAATTCTCGTTGTACAGTTTTTCAATCAGCGTGTCGTCAAAATTAGCCAATTCCGTCACACCCTTATTCAGAAATTGAATATCCTTCACCTTATCGTTGTAGTAATCTTCAGCCTGAATTTTTAATGATTTGGCTTTCATCCGAAGGTTAATATCCTTGGAAATCAAAATGGTTGGTCGGTCAGGAAATTTATGACCAATGTACATGGCAATGGCCAGAATACGGTGATCAGGAATATCTTCCCTGAAGGATTGTTTCATTTCTTCCGGAATGGGTTTGCCTGTTTCAATAATCAGCTTTCCTTTATCCGGACCAAGTTTTATTCCACCATTGAACAGCTTATCGCCAACAATTTCATCCAGTTCACGCACAAACTCGCGGGCCTGAAAATTAATCGGGTCGTTTCCCCGCTTAAATTTATCTAATTCTTCGAGTACGGTTATCGGAATTACAATATCATTATCCTGAAACTGGTAAATACTGGTATGATCGTGAAGGATTACATTGGTATCCAACACGAAAATTTTGGTAATTTTTTTCCTTGCCATCTCCGTTATCTTTAAGGTTTCCCTAAATTTAGAAAAATTAGGATGTAATAATCCCGATTGAGCCTTTAAATTCTCAATTTTACCGTTCTATTTTTTAACCAGTGTTCATAAGTTTTTTACTCATGACAAGCTATCAGGAAGTACTTGATTTCTTATACAGCCAGCTACCTATGTTTCAACGCACTGGCCCGGCTGCCTACAAAGATAACCTGGACAATACCATCCGTCTGGATGCAATGTTCGGGCACCCGCATCGCACGTTTAAAACCATTCATGTTGCCGGAACCAATGGTAAAGGTTCTGTTTCGCACATGCTGGCATCGGTTTTTCAGGAAGCCGGATATAAAACAGGGCTATATACCTCGCCTCATTTGAAAGATTTCAGGGAACGAATTAAGGTAAATGGTGAAATGATCGAAGAAAATTCCGTGATCCGATTCACCAATCTATACCTCGAAAAGAATAAAACCGAAAAGCTTGAGCCTTCATTTTTCGAGCTTACCGTATCCATGGCTTTCGACTACTTCCGGACAAGCGAAGTTGACATTGCAGTTATTGAAGTTGGACTTGGTGGACGACTCGATTCAACAAACATCATCACTCCTGAAGTATCGGTTATAACCAACATTAGTTTCGACCACATGTCGCTCCTGGGAAATACCTTGTCCAAAATTGCTGCTGAAAAAGCTGGCATCATCAAAAAAGACATCCCCGTAGTTGTTGGCGAATCATCCCCCGAAACAAATCCAGTTTTTGAAGAGTTTGCAAAGAACGTACAGACTTCGCTTGTCTTTGCCGATCAGGAATATCGGGCTGATTATTCCATGCTGACTATTGACGGGAAACAAAGTCTGAATATCCGGAAAAATGAAACCCTGATTTATCCTGACTTGCAGGTAGACCTGACAGGTATTTATCAGCGCCATAACGTTCCGACAGTTTTAAAAGCCATTGATTGTTTGAATGCAAAGGGGTGGAACATTTCGGAGAAGCTAGTCAGAGAGGGATTAAAAAATACGATTAAGAATACCGGTTTAATGGGACGCTGGCAAATAATCGGTACCAATCCGTTAACGGTGTGCGACACGGGGCACAATCCGGCAGGCATCAGGTTCGTGGTTGAACAAATCAATCAAACGGCCTGGAAAGCCTTGCACATGATAATTGGCATGGTAAATGATAAAGATCAGGATGAGGTTTTAGCCTTACTTCCAACCGATGCGCAGTATTACTTCACCAAAGCCAGCATTCCCCGTGCAGCCAATCCCGAAGAGCTGGCAGAAAAAGCAGCCCGCTTTGGATTGAAAGGAAATTGCTACCCTACTGTTCGTGAGGCACTTTCTGCAGCCCTCACCAATGCTGATAAAAACGATATGATATTTGTTGGAGGAAGCACATTTGTTGTGGCTGAAATTTTGTAAGATTTTTTAATTATTTTGTTTGCAGATTTCAAAAAGCAGTATATCTTTGCAACGCTTTAAAAAACAAAGCGCGTTCACCAAACAACAAAAAGGGCGATTAGCTCAGCTGGTTCAGAGCATCTGGTTTACACCCAGAGGGTCGGCGGTTCGAATCCGTCATCGCCCACGTAAAAGAGGATAACAAAAGTTGTCCTCTTTTTTTGTTTTAATACCTCGTCGAACAACATCCGACCATGACATTCCACCTGCAACCGTCATTGCGAATGCAGCGGAGCGGAATGAAGCAATCTGTTTTTTATTTCATGTCATTCGTCATTGCGACCGCGAGGAACGTGGCGGGAAGCAATCTCTTATGCGAAGTGTTTGCTTCGTTTCATTTCATTCCACTCGCAATGACACGTTGTTGTAGAGTTGTCGCCCTGTCGCTCATTCACCCTGTCGTTCCTATTAAGATTACACTTCAATTGCTTCTTCCTTTTTGCAAATACGGCTATTTCATCACCGAAAAACAGAGGTTTCGTATAAAATATCAGCCTGTTCATACATTTTCCTGTTTATTTCACTGCAAAAAGATACAATCAAAACAATATTGAGTTATTTTTATACTCATTATTTTAGCCAAAAATCAACTAACTTAGCAAATCGACTGGTATTGGTTCGATTTACAGCTTCGATACAATGCTCATACAATTTCTGTGACTGAGGAGGCGAAGCTGCGAAAGCCTACCACGAAATCACCGATTTACAAGTCTCCTTATACCGCGTTTTATCCCGACAATTCCAACAGAAACTTCAGGAATTCTCTTTTTTCTCAATATATGATTGAAAGTTTAATCACATCTAAAACCCGAATCAAACTCTTACTCAGATTCTTTTTGAATAGTCAAACCACAAGTTACCTCAGAGGACTGGAAAGCGAATTTGGCGAATCAACCAATTCAATCCGGATGGAATTAAATAAGATGGAGAGTGCCGGATTGCTCAATTCGACCTTAGAAGGCAATAAAAAATTGTTTTATGCGAATACCAGCCATCCGCTCTTCGACGACATTCACAGCATCCTGAAAAAATTTGTGGGCATTGACCAAATCATCGATAAAATTACAAGTCAGATTGGCAATCTTGAGGCTGCGTACCTCATTGGAGAATTTGCTTCCGGAAATGATTCTCCCATTATAAATATGACTCTGGTTGGCGACAACATTGACCAGACCTATGTGGATTCGCTGGTAGCAAGAACGGAAAATTTCATCAGCCGCAAAATTCAATATCGGATTCTCAGCCACGAAGAAATGACACAACTCTCCCTAAATAAGCCGGTATTTTTAATTTGGAAAAAAGAATAGGTAGTATAAACACTGAAAGAAACTGTTTAAACGTTGAGAATGATAGTTTTGAAATTAAATTTTAACAGTCTCTAAATCAACAATACAATAAATCCGTAAATTTTAATTACAAACTGATAAATAGAAATCGAAATAAATACGATATTCGTTCTTTCTAAGTACACCCGTTAACATCAGTATCAATTTATCCTTTCATTAACATATACAGGCATGCAAGATTATCCGAAACTTCTGGTCTTTTTATTGTTTCTAAGTCTGTTCTCCTGCCGGAGTAGCCAGGAACTCATCTATCTGAAAGATGCTGCCGACAACGACATTATCAGCAAGCTTCCGGCACAAACAACCGAACACATCCTTAAAACCGGCGATATTCTTTACGTCAGCATCAAATCAATGAACCCGGAAGTTAACATGCTGTTTAATCCGGAGTCAACTATGGAAGAAGGAAACACCAGCAATTCATTCCAGAAATTCACCACTCCAAGCGGGGCTTACCTTTACGGATTCGAAGTGGATGCTGAAGGAAACATTAAACTACCCATGCTGGGCAAAATTAAACTGGCAGGAATTGCCATTTCGCAGGCTGAACCTGTTGTACAGAAAAAAGCCGACGAATTGCTGAACGACGCCATTGTAAAAGTAAAACTCCTGAATTTTAAAGTTACGGTGATCGGCGAGGTCAGGAATCCAGGCGTATATTACAACTACAACAATTCCATTACTGTTATTGAAGCACTGGCACTGGCCAGCGGAAATACCGATTTTGCTTCCATCAAAAAAGTAATGGTGGTAAGGCCTTTCCCCGACGGTAATAAATCGTTCCTGCTCGATCTGAGTTCAAAGAACACCTATCTGTCCGAGGCGTTTTACCTTCACCCCAACGATTACGTTATTGTACAACCCGACAAATACAAAAATTTCCAGTTAAACAGCCAGGCTTATTCGCTTATTTTCTCCTCGCTGTCGATACTTATTGCCGTTTTGGGTTTTGTACTGAAATAAATCAGGCGATGTACAATTGTCCGGGTTACCGGTTCTTGCCTGAATAAAACAGGCATTCATTAATGCTAAACAAGTTTAACATGGTCAACAATACGAACAACAATCCCTTAGCAAAAAAGCAGGAAGAAGAGATCGACATCAAAAAAATGATCTATTTAATCATCAGGCAATGGCACTGGTTTTTACTCTTTGGAGTCCTGGGTCTGGGCGGAGCGTATGTGTACAACAAATTGACCAAACCGCGTTATTCGGTCAGCGCAACCATGCTTGTCCCCAAGAAGTCTGATGGAATTGACATGAAGAACCTGTTCGAAGGCGCCCTCGATCAGAACAACAACAACATCTACAACCAGATCGAGATCATTAAATCGTACTATAACATCAACCAAACTCTGGCGAACCTGAACTGGCGGACCAATTGGTATAAAAAAGACTGGCTTACCTGGAAAGGCATCTATAAACAGGAGCCCTTCGATGTCCAGGAAACAGCCAACTTTGTTAATCCCAAAGGAATTGCAATCAACATCAGGCCTAAAACTGCCGATACCTATACGATTTCAGTAGATGATAAAACAAAAGGTGGCGCTGAGATTAAGTTCGAGAGCCAGGGCACATTTAATACGCCGTTTGTCAACCCTTATTTCAACTTTACCCTCCTGAAAAAGGTAAACAGTACAGAATCGGTAAGCGGCGAATACTATTTTGTATTTAACGACCTGAACGATGCCACCAAAGCATACCAAAAAAAGCTGAATGCCACAATTAAAGATAAAAACAGCGACATCATCCAATGTACCATTGAAGGTGAAGAACCTGCCCGGGAAGGCGAATTCCTGAATGAAATGATCAATGTGTACATCGAGGGCAAAATGAACCTGCAAAATGAAGCCCAGCGCCGTTCACTTGAATTCATTAACGCCCAGCTCACCGGAATATCCGATTCACTCCACTCGGCCAGCTCCAAATTCACCGATTTCCGTTCGAAAAACAAGATTATTGACCTGGGCAACGAAGGAAAACTCGTGATGGACAACCTAAAGGAAATTGAATCGGAAAAAGCGCAAAGCCAGATGCAGCTCGACTATTTCCAGAACCTGTTAAAATACCTGAACAACACCACCGACATCAAACAGTTGGTTTCTCCTTCAGTTGTTGGCATTGAGGATGCCTCGCTCAACACGGTGGTACTTAAACTCGGCGAATTGTACAACCGCCGACAGGTCATTTCATTCAGTGCAAAAGAAAACAACCCTACCCTGGTCATGATCGACAAGGAAATTAAACAGGCTCGCACACAGCTCAACGAAAATCTGCGTAACCTTATCGACAATGCCACCAAGTCCATCAACAGTATGGCCGACAGGCAGTCGAACATCAGTACGCAACTCAATAAACTGCCGCAGAAAGAACAGCAGATGATCAACATACAGCGGCAATTCGACCTGACCAACGAAATATACACCTTCCTGCTGCAAAAACGCGCTGAAACCAACATTGCACTTGCCTCCAGTATTCCCGATGTACAAATCATCGATATTGCTCGGCCCGATAATGCATTGCTCATCAGTCTTTCCCATAAAATGATCCTCCTTATTGGTTTCGTGATTGGACTTGTGCTTCCACTGGCTTTCATTCTGCTCATCAATTTCTTCGATGACCGCATCCGCACGCAGGAAGACATGGAAAACAACACGACGCTTCCGATATTGGGAAACATCATGCACAACGTGATCAAGTCTGACCTCGCTGTGTTCGAAACACCCAAATCCAATCTGGCTGAATCCTTCAGAGCCCTGCGCACCAACATGCAGTTTATGCTTACGGCAAACGGAAACAAGGGACAGGTGATCTCCATTCACTCCACCAATCCCGGCGAAGGAAAATCTTTTAACGCCATTAACCTCGCTACCATCTTTGCCATGAACGACAAAAAGGTATTGCTGATTGGCGCCGACATGCGCAAACCACGTGCACACAAAATATTCGATGCAAGCAACGAAAAGGGATTAAGTACCTTGCTTATCGGTTACGACAGTCTCGAAGATGTCATGCTACCCACACAAATCGAAAACCTTTCCCTGCTTCCTTCAGGACCTATTCCACCCAATCCTGCTGAGATATTGGGTAAGCCTGAAATGAGCCAACTGATTGAAAAAGCCCGCTCCATGTTCGACTTTATTGTCATCGATAACGCGCCGGTGGGCTTGGTAACTGATGGATTTATTGTGGGTCAGCTCTCAGACCTGAACATCTTTATCCTGCGCTACGGCGTTTCACACAAACACCAGCTCGAAATGATTAACCAGTATGCCGCAAAACAGATGATCCCCAACCCGGCTATTGTAGTGAATGATATAAAGACTAATTCTTTCGGCTATACCTATTACAAGTATTACCAATACGAAGACTACCAAAATACCTATTACACAGCCGAAGACCAGGGAATCGACAAACGCCGCAAAAGAAAAACAAAAAACAACTAGTCCTTATCCCGTCATTACGACCACGAGAAACGCGGTGGGAAGCAATCTCAAGCTGAAACTTCATCCGATGGGGTGACAATGCAACAAAACAATTTGCAACTTAGAACCTGAACTCATGATATCAACCTTACTCTCAAAAATTAATTCCAATACCGAAACCATTGGCGTTATTGGTCTTGGTTATGTAGGACTACCTCTGGCGGTTAGCTTTGCGCAGGCAAATATTAAAGTAATTGGCTTCGATAAATCTCAGGCCAAAGTCGATCAGATCAATCGTGGGGACAACTACATTAAAGACATTCGCGATGCTGTATTACGCGAGGTCGTCGAAAGCATTACCCTTAGCGCCACCACAGACTTTAGCCGAATCCGCGAATGCGATGCCCTACTTATTTGTGTTCCCACTCCGTTGGATAAATTCCGCAAACCCGACATGAGTTACATAGAATCAGCCTGTATCTCAATTGGAAAAAACATGAAATCAGGAACTTTCATAAGTCTTGAAAGCACCACCTACCCCACTACAACAGAAGACTTTATGCTACCTCTTATCGAAGAAGCATCAAAGGAAAACCCGATCAATAAGCAGGAGGTCAGAAATCAGAAATCAGAAGCTGTTCAAACACAACCTGCAACATTCAAACATGGCATTGACTTTTGGCTAGCTTATTCTCCGGAACGCGTCGATCCGGGAAATATCAACTTCCATACAAAAAACACACCCAAAGTACTGGGAGCCATTACTCCGGAAGGACTACAAATCGGAGAGAAAATCTATTCCAAAGCTATCGATCACCTGCATCTTGTGAGTTCGCCAAAGGTTGCCGAGATGGTTAAGATACTTGAAAACACCTATCGGCTGATTAACATCAGCCTAATTAACGAACTGGCCTTATTATCCGGTAAAATGGGTATCGACATCTGGGAAGTGATTGAAGCAGCAAAAACCAAACCTTTCGGATTTCAGGCTTTTTATCCCGGACCAGGAATTGGAGGACACTGTATTCCACTCGATCCGTTTTATCTCGAACACATTGCTAAGAAATACGATTTTGACCTCAGTATGATTCATACAGCAGGACATATTAATATGCGGATGCCTCATTACATGGTCATTAAAATATCCACCGCTTTAAACAGCATTAAAAAGGCAGTTAATGGCAGTAATATTCTCTTTTTGGGAGTAGCCTATAAACCGGATATCGATGATCCCCGCGAATCACCTGCTTTGGAAATCATTGACATCATTACTCGCAAGGGCGCCAATGTCAGCTATCATGATCCGCATATTCCAAACCTACAGACTGGACATAAGAAGCACTTAAAATCAGTGGAATTAACCGCTCAAACTTTAGAGGAGGCAGACTGCGTGGTAATCACAACCAATCATTCGGTATTCGACGCAGAAATGATTCGGCAACATGCCCGACTAATTGTGGATCTAAGAAATGTAATTAAAGAGACTGCAGAGAACGTGTTTAAATTATAAACCTTATATAAGAAAAGTAGTTCTATTCATCTGTTTAAATTGTAGTAAAAGAATATAAGGCACCTAGTCTGGATTCCATCATTGCAAGTGACGAAGGAGCGAAGCAATCTGTCAGCATACCGTCATTGCGAGGACGACAAAGGAGGACGCGGCAATCTGTCCGCAAACCACCACTTCCGTCATTGCGAGCAATTGAAATAGAGCAACCTTTTTCCTCACCCGATTGCTTCACGATGTTTGCAATGACGAATGACATGAAATAAACAACAGATTGCTTCATTCCGCTGCGCTGTATTCGCAATGACGGTCGCGAAGATTTACACGTTGGTGCAAACAAACCCATCCAACAAGGGGCGACGAGGAGACAGGGCGACTTGAAACCCGCAACTCGCAACCCACAACTATAACCCGCCGGTGACTGAGCACGTGGTTCCTGAGCGTTGCCCTGAGCGAGAAGCAGTCGAAGGGTGCGTAGCGTGTCGAAGGAAAGCAGTCGAAGGCAACTTGAAACTTTATACGACCAGGCGAAAGGGCGACCAAGGCGACGTGGCGACTTGAAACCTGGAACTTGAAACTTTAGACCCCCAACCCGTAACTTAATACACCATGATCTTAGCTATCGACTTCGACGGTACGATCGTCGAGCACCGTTATCCCGCCATTGGGCGAATCCGTCCGTTTGCTTTCGAAACACTGAAAGCCCTTCAGAAAAAGAACCACCGGATCATCTTATGGACGCACCGCTCAGGAGATGAACTGGATGAGGCGGTTTCCTTTTGCCGCGAAAATGGACTGGAATTCTATGCCGTAAATAAAAACTACCCGGAGGAAAAATGGAACGAAAAGGACAGCCGTAAAATACTCGCCGACATTTACATCGACGACCGTAACCTCGGTGGACTTCCTTCCTGGGGCGAAATATTTAAACTTATCTGCCCCGAAGAGGATCTTACCTCTGAGAAAACTACAAAACCCTGGTGGAAACGATAATATACCAATTTTGGACAACACGAACCATTTACCATTAACCACTAACCATTCCGACCGTCAATCCGTCATTGCGAGCGACCTCAGGAGCGTGGCAATCTCAACTAAACAATTGGCAAAGCCGAAGACGAAATAATCACACAACAACAAAAACAAATCTCATTCTAGTTTAAATCACCAAACTGCTGTAAAGTGGTGTTACTTGAAAAAATTATCCAGTGGATTTAAATAACGTTAATTCAAATGGGCTTAGCCACTAAACTTAAAATATACATATCCGATTTTTTTACAAAAGGCCATCAACGCACGGTTGAAGCAAAAAAAAATATAGCAGCCTCATTATTTATTAAGGGAATAAGCATCGCTATTAATCTGGCTTTGGTTCCCTTGACAATAAACTACGTAAATCCAACACAGTATGGAATTTGGCTTACTTTGTCTTCTATTGTTGCCTGGTTTAGCTTCTTCGATATTGGTTTTGGACATGGTTTGCGTAATCGTTTTGCCGAAGCTAAGGCCACAGGTAATTTCGAAAAAGCGCGAATTTATGTAAGCACTACTTATGCTGTTCTTACGTTAATTTTTAGCCTTGTTTGGGTATTTTTTTTTGTGGGAAACTATTGGATTGATTGGACAAAAATACTTAATACCCCACCTAAAATGGCTTTAGAATTATCTACTTTAGCTATTATAGTATTTAGCTTTTTTTGTATTCAAATTGTTTTAAAAACCATTAATACAATAATTATTGCCGATCAGAGGCCTGCCAAAGCTGCTTTTTTTGATATGCTGGGACAACTGATATCATTAATAATCATTTATATTTTAACTAAAAAAACACAAGGTTCTCTTATTTATTTGGGATTATCATTTGGACTTGCTCCGGTTCTAATATTGATCACTTCTTCTATCTGGCTCTTTTCAACAAAATACAAATACTTCAGGCCATCATTTAAATATTTTCAGTTTGCAGCAATTAGTGACATAATCAAACTTGGTTCTAAGTTTTTTTTAATTCAAATCTCAGTGATTGTAATTTATCAAATGAATAATTTGCTAATAGCACATATAGGTAATCCCGAGGATGTTACAGCATACAATATTGCAAACAAATATTTAGGAACTGTTGTGATGATATTTTCAATTATTATGACGCCATTTTGGTCATCTTTCACGGAGGCCTTTGCGAAAAAAGATATTGCTTGGATGAAATCAACAAAACTAAGACTAAATACTATTTCTTACTATGGAATTATTGGAGTTATAATATTTGCATCCATATCAAAATTCATTTATAAATTATGGATTGGTGATACGGTTACAATACCAATTTCGCTTACTTTTTATGTCTCTATCTTCACTATACTTCAAATACTAATTTGGTTAAACACTCCAATTCTTAATGGTATTGGAAAAATAAAAATACAGATTATTAGTTATTCCTTAGCCGTATTTTTTCATATCCCATTATCTCTTTTACTAGGATCAAAGATAGGAATAGGAGGAGTAATTATCTCTTCATCAATATTTTATGTTACAATAATATATCTAACGTCTAGACAAGTTAGACTAATTTTAGATGGAAATGCTAAAGGCATTTGGAATCAATAAATCAGGAATTTCTTCCTTAGACCAATTACTAATCAATAAAATTAAAAAAAAATGAAACAATGGTTGCTAAAATTAATTAATCCAATATTAATTAAATACTTCTCATGTAACTTGGTACACGTCATTCATACATTAGACTCCGAAGGCGATGTATGGAAAAGAATAAAGCAAAAACAAATTAAGCCAAACCAAATATTTGATATAGGTGCGGCACGAGGCGAATGGTCAAATAATCTAATTAAAGAATTCCCAGATGCAAAATATTTATTGTTTGACCCCTTAGAAGAGAATGAAATCCATTTAAGGAAATTAACTAACATTTATCCTTCTATGACTAATCATTGCTGTGCTTTGGGTGAAAGAAACGGAGAAATTGAGATAAATGTCCATTCTGACCAGACAAGTAAATTTGAAAGTGAATGGGGCGGATTAAAACGCACGGTAAAATTGCGCACCTTGGATTCCTTTTTAACTGCCAATAATGATGGTCAAATTAATTTCATGAAAATCGATGTACAGGGAGCAGAATTAGATGTTTTAAAAGGTGCAACCAAAATGCTTAATTCATGTAAAGTTATACAGGTCGAAATATCATTTAAAAAGGTCTATAATGAGGCTCCTATTGCACATGAAATTATAAACTTTCTTTCTGAAAATGGTTTTAGAATTTATGATATGACTTCTGTTATCAAAAGAAAAGATGATCGCGAATTATTACAGGCAGATATTTTTTTTACGTCCCTTAACACTTTATTCGAACCGGAAACCTGGAAATAATTTTTTCCTTTTGATTAAACGGTCATTTATATGATATTTTAAACGAAAATGAAATTTTCTAAAAATCAGCTTATTGCTTTTCTTTTTGGACTTGGAGCAACCATATCCATACGAATGGTTGGCATTTTTGCTATCAGTGATTTAATTGCAATATTCTTTTTACCCTTTCTGGCGTTCAAACAAAATATGTTTGTCGACCGAAGATTTCGTAGAGTCATTATTTTATTGCTTTTATGGATGGCATCAACCGTTGTTTCTGATATCTACAACCATTCAACAATGACTAATGCAGCAAAAGGATTTTTTACATTAGTTCCCTTTTTAGCCTGCCTAATATTTGCCTATTGGCTCTTACGAAAAAACTACGAATTGATGATTCCGTTTCTATGGGGATATGTAATTTCTTTTACATTAAGCGCAGGTTTCGGATTTGATGCATTTTACATAGAAATGATTCAAACAAAAGGAGTAGCCGGAGTAACCCAATTAGATCATTATAATAAAATTAAGGTGTGGATAATTAGTGCTTTTATTTCAGGCGCTTTTGCCATTACATATTTTAAAAGATTTCCCAGATTTGTTACATTGGTGATATTTTCATTTTCATTTATTGTACTCCTAGATGGATCACGAAGTATATTTTTGATTTATTTTATAGTTGCGATTTCATTAATTTATATACTACGAATAACGAAAAATCTACATTGGGACGGTGACATATGGTCAATGAATCTACAAAGAAAAGTTACCAGATTCTCTTTTTATATTATTGTATTAATTTTTGCAGCAAAAGGGGTTTATTCGTTTAGTGCTACAAATGGATACTTGGGAGAGAATGAAAGACAAAAATACGATGATCAATCATCTACAAAAATTGGACTTTTTTCCGGAAGGGGAGAAATAATTTCTTCTTTTTTGGCAATTAAAGATTCACCCATATTGGGACACGGCTCCTATGCCATAGATAATGTTGGCTATGGATATCAAGCTGCCAAATTAATAGGAGCTAATGATTTATCACTTGAATGGAATATGAATAGAATTGGTGAAAATTACATTCCGACACATTCGCATATATGGCAAGCTTGGGTATATAATGGTTTCCTCGGTGGTGTTTTTTGGATTTATATTCTTATAGGAGTTCTTATAGTCTATATTTCAAAATATTTGTTTTTATATCCAAGATATCAGGCTTATATTCTTTGTTCACTAGCAAACGCAATTTGGAACATTTTATTCAGTCCATTCTCCCAACGACCTTTATTAGCGACTTCGCTAGTTTTTTTTATAGTTTTAATGCAAGCCGAAGATCAAACAAAACAAAATTAAATTATGACACCCAAAATCTCTATCATAATGCCTACTTATAATCAAGGTAAATTTATCGAAAGAGCAATACTTTCTGTCATAAATCAAAATTATTCAAACAAAGAGTTTATTGTAATAGATAATCAAAGTACTGATGAAACTAAGGAAATTATTAACAAATACAAGCCTTATATCGACATTTATATATGCGAAAAAGATAGCGGGCAAAGCAATGCTATAAACAAGGGATTTCAAAAAGCAACTGGAGATTTTTTAACATGGTTGAATAGTGATGATATTCTGTTACCGGAAACATTAGCTGAGGTTGCTAGACTTTACACGTCAAATTCCAAAATAGAATGGATTACTGGAAATATTATCTGGATTGATAAAAATGATAAAATATTAAAATGTAGAAAAGGTGAAAATTACAACAATTATTTAGGGAAAAGACTTTTGGCACTAGCTTATGGACCATCAACCTTCATGCACAAAGATTTGATCTTAAAATATGGATTATTGAGAGAAGACATGCATTATATGATGGATACGGAAATGTGGATGAGGCTATTAATTAACAATGTAAAATTTGTTAGATTGAATAATTATTGTTGGGGATTTCGGATACATGAAGAAGCTAAAATGTCGGGACATAATTTTAAAGAATCTGAGTTAAGCCAAAAAGATCATCCTTCGCAAATTCAAAAGAGAAAAGAGAAAAAAATATTAGACGATTTATATTACTCTAAATTTCCACCGAATGTACCTTTAAAGGTATATTTTTATTATACCAAATTCTCATCATTAAAATATATAAAAGGTTTCTTCGATCAATTTATAATGAGAGATAAAAATATCTATAGCATATATGAAAAGTAAGTCTATAAAGCAAACTAAAATACTTGTTCTATCAATTCATCCTGCACCTTATCGAGATCCCTTATTCAATGAATTATCATCAATTAAAAATCTTGAATTAATAGTTTACAATTATTTTGAAAACGATAGAGGGCATTCTTTTTGGGAATTATCACCTCCCAAGTACAATCAAAAAACGCTCACATATCCTATTCATATTTCAAAGAAGTACTTTCATATAGGTATCATACCAGTTTTATTTTCTAAATACGATTACATTGTAATACCAGGATGGAGTCATTATACTTCAATTTTTGCAATAGTATTTTCTTTATTATTCATGAAGAAAATAATTATGCAAACGGATAATATTTTAGAAAGAAGAAATAACAAATTCAGTTATACTTTAAAAAGATATTTATTAAGGAAATTCTCATTTCTATGGATTCCAGGTATAGCATCAGAGCAATTTCACAGTACAACCTATGGCATTGAAAGTGAAAAGATTATTAAGGGCGCTTATGCTTTAGACGAAAAAACTATTAATGAAATTCATACAAGTAATTTAATTATAAGAGAAGAAAATAGGTTAAAATATGGTATATCAAATAAGTCACTTGTATTTTTGATGGTTGCAAACTTTACGCCCAACAGAAATCACAAACTGCTTTTTGAAACGTTTTTTGAATTTCAAAAAGAAAACTCAAATTCTTATTTGGTTGCAATCGGAGACGGGCCAGAAAAAGGAGAAATTGAAAGGTTTTGTATTAAACATGATGTACGTAACTATAGCATTTTGAGCAATGTTAAATACCTAGATTTGCCAAAATATTATGCAATGAGCGACGTATATGTACATTTTGGTTCTGAACCATATTCAACTGCAATTGCTATAGCATCAATTACTGGGAAACCGATCATATCGTCAAAAAGCGTTGGTGCGACTTTCGATTATCTTGTTAATGAGGAAACTGGGTTATTAATTCAAAATGTGGGATCAAAAGTTGATTGGCTTTCAGCTTTTGAAAGTCTTAACGAAGAGAAAATAAAGAGTTATTCCCAAAAGTCACTGGAATTATCTTCGAGATTATCTATTCACCATTATCTGGAAGATTTTCTAATAAAATTAGATATACCATATCATAAATAATGAAAATCTTACACACAATCTCTGGTCTGGATAAGAAATCCGGAGGACCCTCTTTAAGTATTTATACTTTGGTAAAAGGGTGCCGAGAAATCGGTTTAGACGTAGAGATTCTTACTTACGCCAAAGAAAATGCTAAGAATTTAATGATTGCACAGGATGAATTTATTTATACCATACCAACTCCCTGGTATTCCCGATTTGCATATTCTTCGCAGGTTAATATTTTTTTAGAAGACCACCCTTATGACATATACTATTCAAACGGATTGTGGCAATATCCGTCTTATGCAGCTGCCCGATTTGCAAATAAGCACCATAAGCCGAATGTGATCATGCCTCATGGCATGTTATATCCGGAAGCTTTAAAAAAATCGAAATGGCTTAAACGAATTTCATTGGCCTTGTATCAACGAGCACTCTTGGATAAAGCTACTGTCATTCATGCTACATGCATGCAGGAAATGGAACATATAAGATCCTTGGGAATTAAGACTCCAATAGCTGTAATTCCTAATGCCTTAGAAATTTCAAAACATAAAGTCGTTTCAACAAATAATAAAAGTACAATCAAACGGATTGGCTTTATAGGTCGATTTGCTCCTATAAAAAATATAGAACTTCTTATTGAAGCATGGTCCAAAGCAGGTAAGAATAGGCAAGATTGGGAATTGGTTTTAATTGGTGACGGTCCGGCTGGATACCAGCATTCTTTAGTAAAACTAGCATCAGATTTAGGTATTGAAAACATTTCATTTCCAGGATTTGTATCTGGTTTAGATAAGGAGGAAATGCTTAATTCCTTAGCTTATCTTGTATTGCCGAGCAAGTCAGAAAACTTTGGGATGGTAGTGCCAGAAGCTTTAATTCGCGAGATCCCGGTGATTGCTTCCAAAGGCACACCATGGGAAGAAATTCACACTCGTAAAGCTGGCTGGTGGATTGAGATTGGAGTCCAATCTCTGGCCGAAACACTAAATGAAGCTATGCAACTTAGTAAAACAGAACACAGTATCATGGGGCAAAACGGTCGCCAATTGGTAGAAGAAAACTATGCGATAGAAGCTGTAGCAAAAAAAATGATACGCTTGTATGGTTGGATTTTGGAAGGTGGGGAAAACCCAGACTTTGTATTTTAAAGATATCACCCAAATTACAATTAATGAAAACTATAGATTATAAATCAGATCAATACCACAAAGATAGACATCCTGAGTTTCTGAAATCCGAAACATTAACCAAGGCATGGTCTGAATTTGCATTTAATGAATACTTTAAAGGAGAAATTAAAAAGGACATTCTGGAATTTGGAGGTGGATTAGGTCATAATTTAATCTATTTGGCCAATAAATCTGACATTTGGATGATTGAGCCTTCTGATTTAGGACGAAAGTATGCTGAGAAATTCGGAATTAAAACAGCTTCTTCAATACCAGATTTGAAACTTTCAAATTCTGGTAAATACGATATTATTTTATGCCGTCACGTTTTGGAACATGTTGATAATCCACTCCAAGTTTTGCTCGATCTTAAATCTTTGCTTAAACCGGATGGCGAATTAATACTTGTTTTGCCAGTAGAAACAAAAGCTAAACCAGTTAGAAATGAGATTGACTTTCACCAATTTTGTTGGACTCCAAGGACGGCCATTAATTTATTAAAAAATGCCGAATTCGAAGATATCGAATGGAAGTAAAATTTTTTCACAGGCAAACGATTGTTTTTATTCATTTACAATAGGTTTGGCATAAAATATTATCGTTCATTAATGAAATTTACCGGATTTGCCTTTAATTCAAAAGAGCTTTTATTGCGGGCAAAATAACTAAAATTACATGAAGATAGTTCAAATTGCGCCCTGTTATGTTGATATCCATAAAGAGACCGGGGGTGTTGCAAATATTATCAGGCAGATTTGTTTGAAGCTTGAGCAAAGCCAGATTCCAACTGTTTTGATTTGTACAAACACTGAATTAGGGAGAATAGTAGCCGAAGCCGGAATTATTGAATATTCCGATTTTTTGACGATACACATAGTAAGCCAACACAAAAACCCACTTTGGGTGCCAAAGAAAAAACTAAATTCAATATTAAAATCAATCGGCAACATTTCGCTGGCTCATGTTCATACCTGCTTTTCTGCAATTGCAGAGTATTCGTCAAAGTATTTTACAAATAACAGGATTCCCTGGATTTTCACACCACATGGCAAGTTAAGCCCTACATTGTTTGAAAATAAAAAGCTCATTAAACAAGTATATTTCAACTTGTTTGTCCGAAAACATTTAATTCAGGCAAATAGAATTGTCGCTAGTTCAAGTGACGAGATAGAGTATGCAAAAGCCATGGGTTTAAAGGGGCCATTTTCTTTTTTGTACAATGGGTACACCCCTTGCCTAACCAATGTTGCTTATAAAAATCAATGGCACTTGCCTCCGAAATCTTACCTGTTGTTTCTTGGCTATCTGGAATTAAGAAAACAACCCGATTTATTAATTCGGGCATTTAGCAAATCCAAAGCAGTTAAAGAGTTAAAGCTTGTTATATCTGGTCCGGATTCATACGGGTTCAGACAAAATCTGGAAGACTTAATTGATTCTTTGAATTTAATAATTGGTGAAAATATACTGTTTACAGATCGCGTTATTGGACAGGCGAAATGGGATTTACTGCAAAATGCAAAAGCGCTGTTTCTTCCATCAAAAGGTGAAGGTTGGCCTGTAGTAATTGCAGAAGCTATAGGTGCTCAAATTCCATGTGTAATTTCAAAGGAGTGTAACTTTAAAGAAATTAACCAAATGCAGTTGGGTATAGAGGTCCCCGATTTTAATATTGAAAGTTGGACTACTGCAATCGATGATATTTGCTTTAATACTGAACATTACAAGGAATTTACCTTAAATTTAGGTGCTTCAAAAAACAGGTTCTCCTGGGATTCTATTACAAATGAGTGGATAAACATTTATAAAAAAACAATTGATGAAGCAAGAGCTCAATAAAACCGTTCGCTGGCCTTATCCCGTAAAGGATTATATCTACAGAATACCCTGGATTCTGGTAAAATATACCTTATGGAAATTATCCTGGCACCGTTTCTATTATCTACGCACAGCATTGTTAAAACTTTTTGGTGCAAATGTATATTGGCAGACTCAAGCTTTTGGTTCGACCGATATTCTTCGTCCCTGGGACGTGACCCTGGGGAAAAATGTAACTCTTGGGCCACGTGTACATCTTTACAATTTGAATAAAATAAATATTGGAGATAATTCGGTTTTATCACAAGATGTATACTTATGTGGGGGTACACATGATTATACAAAATCTACATTACCACTTTTGAGGAAAGATATAATTGTTGGGAAGAATGTCTGGATAAGTGCGGGAGCTTTTATCAGCCCAGGAATCACTATTGGAGATGGCGCCATAATTGCTGCAAGAGCTGTTGTAATTAAAGATGTTGAACCATGGTCAATTGTTGGTGGAAATCCTGCTAAATTCATAAAAACACGCGAAATAAAAGAATAATAGAATGCAGGCTATCACAGTAATTATCCTTACCTATAACGAAGAAATACACATCAAGCGGTGCATTGATAGCATTCGTCCGATTGCTAAAGATATTTTTTTGGTTGATAGTTTTTCAAATGATAAAACCCTTGAAATTGCGCAAAGCCTGGGCGCAAAAGTATTTCAAAACAAATGGGAAAACAATTACGCAAAACAATTCAACTGGGCTTTAAATAACCTGCCCATTCAAACAAAATGGGTTCTTCGCTTAGATGCAGACGAGTACTTAACACTCGAATTGGTTCTGGAATTAAAAGAAAAACTAGACAATTTACCTCATGATACAACAGGTGTAGTTATCCCGTTACGACGTGTTTTTATGAATCGCCAAATCAAACATGGAACGGGTTCCATCAAATTACTGCGTCTCTTTCTATATGGCAAAGGCCATTGCGAACAACGCTGGATGGATGAGCACATTCAATTATCAGAAGGAAATACCATTGAATTTACGCATGAATTTGCAGACCACAACCTCAATACAATCGCTTGGTGGACAGCTAAGCACAACGGTTATTCAATTCGCGAAGCCATTGATTTATTAGATATTGAATTAGGACTACTGAATTCTTCCGATTCTGGCATTCAACTTAGTCCACAGGCCGCAGCAAAACGTCTCAAAAAATACAGATATGCTAAACAACCCTTATTCTGGCGTTCGTTTGCTTATTTCATCTACCGTTACATTTTCAAATTAGGTTTTACTGAAGGCAAAGAAGGTTTCCTTTGGCATTTCCTGCAAGGCTGGTGGTATCGTACTTTAGTTGATGCCAAAATTTATGAAATTAAAAAAGCTTGCGGCACAGATAAAACAAAAATAAGGGCTTATCTTAAAAAGGAGTATGCTATCGAGATTTAGCAGTTTTATAACCCTACAACAAAGCGTCATTTCGAGCGATTGAAAAGAGCGTGGCAATCTTTCTTCACCGCAGATTGCTTCATTCCGCTACGCTGTATTCGCAATGGCGTATCCCACAATATCAGAAATTAAACAAATATGATCAGCGAATTAAAAATCACCATTATCACGGCCACCTACAACAGCATCAGGCATCTGCCCGAAGTATTGGAATGCATCAGCCAACAGACCTATCCGAACATCGAACATGTGATTATAGATGGTGGCTCAACGGATGGTACAGTTGAGTATATCCGGCAAAGCGGCCTGCCTGTTCAACTCATATCGGAACCGGATAAAGGCATTTACGACGCGCTTAACAAAGGCATTCGTCTGGCAACCGGTGATATTATCGGCTTTTTACATTCGGATGATGTATTTGCATCACCGCAAACTGTGGAAAACATTATTCGCGCGTTTTCCACCGCCTCTCCTTTCGGGGGAGGTCGGGAGGGGGCTTCTGTCCTTCACGGGGATTTAATTTTTATAGATCAGCAAGATTCTTCAAAAATAGTACGCTATTGGAAAAGCCACACTTACCAGCATGGTATGCTCCAAAAAGGATGGATGCCACCCCACCCCACTGTTTTTATGCGTCGCGAGGTGTACGAAAAACACGGTTTGTTTAACATCAACCTGAAATGCGCTGCCGATTACGATTACATCCTTCGGGTATTTCAGGATAAGACTCTTGGCTTTTCCTATCTGCCGGAGGTAATTACAAAAATGCGTATTGGAGGCGTTAGCACACGCGGGTTAAAAAACCTGGCAAACATGAAGAAGGAAGATTATCAGGTTTTAAAAGCCAACAACATGCCTTTCCCGATCTGGATTCTGTTTGCCAAAAATATCTCCAAACTGCCACAACTGATTTTTAAGAAGCATAAATAGGTTAAACAATTTATTGGTGCATTTTTCCCTGACTCACCCCACATCCGCTAGCGGACGTCCCCCCTCTCTACAAGTAGAGAGGGGCAAAGCGAGCGCTGCGAGCTTGGGGTGAGTCAATAAAACACTGAATATGAATTACCACATTTATTTATTCTTTTAATAGAACTCACTTACAACCGCAAACTGCCCTTACAGGACGTAAACATTCCGAAATTTATAATTCCCAAGGCGTTGCCATCGGGCTAAATTTAATCAGGCCTTCAGTCTGAAAAATAAAACCGAATACCAATGCCCGATCCTTCCCCCGTTTGGGGGAATAAGAAGGGGGCTTTACAGATTGCACGGGGATCAGCCAATAAAAGAAACAAAAACGCCGGTACAGTTTTTTATCTGCTCCGGCGTAATTGCAATTTCTCAGGTCGTCAGTTAATTGCTATGGAGTGGCAGGCTCTTCAACAACAGCGCTACTACGTCCTCCATTATAACCGATAATTAAACGGGCATTTTTGTATTCCTGGTAAAAATTAAGGTTGGTAAACTGAAACGGGAGCATAAGCACATCCAGTTCCTGTTTCAATAAAAGATCGATGGTTTCAAACATTTGTCCAATGTTTCCGGTCGATACCTTCGATGTACCTGTAGCCACACGTTTCTGGGGAATGGCGAGCTTAAACTGATTCAGGTTTTCTACCAGCTCATCATATTCCTTTTGATTCACGAAAAAACGCTGCAATTCGTTTCTCAAAGGTGTCGCCAAACTCAGCAACAAGTGCCCGATGTCATACAAAACCGGGTCAGCAGCACGAATCAGATCCGTATTGCTGTACGTAGCTTTGTTTTTTAGTACCAGATCTTTGGTCACTGTAGCATAAGCCTGAAGTGCCGCTGAAAATTGCAGAATCTGGCGCACGATATTTTGTCGTATGCCTGTTTTCTTCAGCGTAAGACCGGTATTGTCAGCTTCCTGCACCTGCCGGTTTTCATCAATAGCACTCAATTTGCTTTTGAATCTTTCGTGGGCTTCTATAAATTCAGGAAACCCTGCTGTCAGAGAGGAGTACTTTTCAAGCACCATATTGGTTGCAAAGTACATCCGGCTCTTGTTAATTTGTCCTCTGTTCATGATAATAAAAAAATTAGGGTAAATACTAGGTTTCAAAACCAAGGAATGCCCTGGATTTCCTATCTCCGGATTTGCTTTGTATTTTAAGATTAATACCAAGTGTCAATACCCATAAGGTATATGCAGAAACAGGGGTGGAATACTTTGATTTTGAATACAATTAAAAAATCAATACAAATTACAACTTAAATTTGAAAAAGTCAATACTGATTTACATATTTTCATTTCAATTTTAAAAAATTTGTGTAAATTTTAAACAACAGTTATTCAAATCAATAAGAACAAATAAATAAACACTTACAATAATATTCTACTGTATTTAAATCATCATTGAACAACATAAACAAGACATAAATTCAGCAAAAACAGCTTATGCTTTACTAAAAACTGACATTGTTTCATTGCAAATCTATTATGATCGACTTTACGCTGACAATGATTCATTTCAAACTGATATTGATTGATGTAAACCTGACAATGATTCACTTAAAATACATTCCGATCAAAAGGAAATCACTCAAACAACAAATTGCTTCATTCGCAGTGTCGCTCGCGAGTGATTAACTTATCATTACAAACATCCTAAAATCAACGCGTCATTGCGAGGACGACGAAGGAGGACGTGGCAATCTGTTCGCATAACACCTTTTCCGTCATTGCGAGTGGAATGAAATGAAGCAAACTCTTCGTGTGACAGATTGCTTCATGCTATTCGCAATGACGTAACACTTAAATAGACAACCTTATGGAACGAGGCGGTTATATTTACATCTTGACCAACAAAAATCACACAGTTCTGTATACCGGAGTTACAAGTGATTTGGGTAAACGTTTATATGAGCATCGCAATGGCTTTTACAAAGATTCATTTACATCCAGGTACAATGTAACCAAGTTGGTATATTTCGAGGAGTTCTTATCTATAGAAGATGCCATCTATCGTGAAAAGCAAATCAAAGCTGGCTCCAGACAAAAAAAACTGGATTTAATCAATAAACTTAATCCAGATTGGAACGATTTATCAAGCTCACATTAATAGCAGATTGCCACGTTCCGCTATGCTTCACTCGCAATGACGTTCGCGGGGATTAACACTTTGGTGCAAAAGACCCCACTACAAAGCGTCATTGCGAGCGACACAGGAGCGTGGCAATACGTTCGCACACCATAAACACTCGTCATTGCAAGTAGAATGAAATGAAACGAAGTAATCCCATTTTACAATAGATTGCTTCATTCGCAGTAACGGTCGCGAGGATTCTTAATTCCAATTGTTTTTATCTATTTTTGCTGTTTCAGGAGCAAACCGGTAAATTTATACTTTGCAAATGCGCCTTTTAATTAAAACACTTTTTCTTTGCCTTATTCAAGTCCAAACCTTTGCCCAGGAACCAAAACTGAGAAGTACTTCCTGGCGCGAAAACTGGCAAGTTGAATTCAAAACCGGAATTGCTGCATTAATGTCCCCGGTACCGGATAAATACCTCAAAAACATCAACTATGTCAATATTCCTATTCGGATCCCAGGTCCGGCCGGAATATTTACTGCCAGAAAAAGTATTACCTCACATCTCATGATGGGATATCAGTTCGATTACATTCGCATTCAGGGCAAGGTAGAAGTTCAGAATGAAAATATAAGGGTATTAACCCAGGCCTTCAACCATTCATACCTGATCCAGTACAATTTGAAAGGAATCAAAGATTATAAGCCGTTACTCAATTATTTTATTTACTACAAAATAGGAGCGATCTCCTTAAAAAATGAACACCTCGATGAATTGCCACCAGGAACGGTACCAGATGGTTATGGAACTGAAAACAAGTATATCAACAATGTCGCCGTACTTACAGGACTTGGGGCAGGAGTAAATTACCAGCTTTCGAACAATCTTAGCCTGAGTAGTTCATTGGAATTAAACAGAAGCTCGGATGCAGCAGAGGCTGTTTACCAGATACAAACTATATTTTACAATTCCAGTCATTCTGTAAATAGCTATTTGGCTTTATCATTTGGGGTTTCATATGGATTTAACTTTTCCAAAAAGAAAAAGTCAAGCTATTTCGAACAACGAACTGAAACAGAAAAACAATTGATCCAATCCAAAATCAAAAAGAAAAAGGGGCAGGCCTCCCCAGCCAACACTCCAGATTGGTACGATGACAAAATGGGCAAATAATTCATACAGAATCTTCAACTCTATCCCAACTTAAAAAAAATACAGGCCATACAAATGACCTGAAATAATACAAGAAATAAATTACAAATACTTCAGTAAAGCTCACGTCTAACAAGCTGACTTATATCCATTAACAATTGACAAATAATAGCTAATTATTATAGTAATACGAAGGTTAGCTTATTTTCTTTTAATACTATTTTCCAAAAAATCATCATTTCATGCATGATACAATATATTTCATCCTGAAAACTGTTCATTTTATGAACTAATAATGTCAGATTATCATAAAAGGAAACAAAAGTGATTAGAATAGCTTATTTTTGATTAGGGTATCGGAACTTTTGTTGGAATAACCTTGTAGGTAATAATTTTAAGAATCAAGGGAATTTGATGATTGTTTTAAACAAGTAAGTACCAACCAACACATGACAATTTCAATTTTTCAAATAATACTTGCTTTTTGTATTGGCCTTATCGTTGTGGCCTATGGGATTCCTGTTATTGTCAGAATTTCTGTGGCCAAACGCTTGTATGACGTTCCTGGTGAGCGGAAAGTAAATAATACAGTTGTACCAAACCTGGGAGGTATTGCCCTGTTTGCGGGCATTTCAATTGGTACCCTGATTGGAATTCTAAGAGACACTTTCCCTGATTGGCGGTACATATCATCGGGCATGATTATTCTGTTTTTTATTGGCATAAAAGATGATATTCTGGTTATCTCTGCCCATAAAAAGCTTGCAGCCCAGGTTATTTGCGCCCTGATTTTAATTCTGCTTGGTGATATTCGAATTTCGCATTTTCAAGGTATTCTTGGAATTCATGAAATCAACTATTGGGTTAGCGTAATTTTTTCTTTGATTTTGATTGTAGGTACAATCAATGCAATGAATCTTATTGATGGCATTGATGGTCTGGCCGCTGCCCTAGGAATAATGGCTACATTAATTTTTGGAAGTCTGTTCTATATTTTGGGTAATTTCAATTATGCCATACTTTGTTTTGCAACTGCTGGAAGCCTTGCATCATTCTACCTGTTTAATGTACATGGAAAAACAAATAAAATTTTCATGGGAGATACAGGCTCATTAATATTGGGCTTAATTTTAGCTGTTTCTGCAATAAATTATATTGAAACTACTCCTATAGGTACAATCACATCACATTATTCGCCCATCTTAACGCTGGCCATTTTATCCATTCCCCTTTTTGATATGATCCGTCTATTTGCATTGCGTATTATGCAAAGAAAATCACCATTTTCTCCAGACATGAATCATATCCATCACATGCTTCTTAAACTTGGACTTTCTCATCGCTCAGTCAGGCGAATAATTCTTATAACAAATCTGGCTATCATTGGAATTATTTACCCTTTACGTACTTTAAACAACAATTTACTACTGGCCTTACTTTTGATTATGGTAACTCTGCTAATGGCTTTACCTGCCTTTATATATGAATTCATTAAATCCGAAAATTCGATTGCCACAAGAATATGGTTTAAGTCATACTTTATTGCCTTGAAGACACTATTCTATGGTAAAACCAATACAACTAAAAACACCGTTCAAATGGAGGAAAATTTTCTCGAAAAACCTCTGAGAATAAGCAAAATACAAAGGAATTTTCGGCCTGCTGCCAATGTGTTGATTAAGACCTATGTTACGGAAAAGAAATCCAATGACAATTTAGTTTCCTAGCATACTATTTTGCAATTACTGTACAATTACAACTAATAGTATTTTATATTATTTAATAACTTCATGTAAATTTCTGCCCCAATTATTACAATTACAAGATACATTTGTGAAAAATTGAACTTTAATACTTAAATTTTGTATTATATTCAACCGTAAATTGAACCTCTTTGATTTTGAAGTTATTTTCAAAAATAAAAATATCAAATTATAATCTGCCTGCTATGACACAAAAAATCGCATTAATTACCGGAGTAACCGGTCAGGATGGTGCCTACCTAAGTGAGTATTTGTTAAAAAAGGGATACATAGTGCACGGTATCAAACGTCGTTCATCCCTTTTCAATACTGATCGTATCGATCATATATATGAAGACCCACATGTTGAAAATCGGCATTTTAAATTGCATTACGGAGATTTAACTGACAGCATGAACCTGACACGTATTATTCAGGAAACTCAACCCGATGAAATATACAACCTCGCAGCGATGAGTCATGTTGCAGTTAGTTTCGAAACTCCGGAATATACGGCTAACGCTGATGGATTGGGAACCCTACGGATATTAGAGGCTGTTCGTTTGCTAGGATTAAGCCAGAAATCGCGAATTTATCAGGCATCAACTTCCGAATTATATGGGATGGTTCAAGAAGTACCGCAAACAGAAAGGACTCCCTTCTATCCGCGTTCACCCTATGCTGTTGCAAAAATGTATGCTTACTGGATTACTGTGAATTATCGTGAAGCCTATAAAATGCATGCCAGCAATGGTATTCTTTTCAATCATGAATCACCCATTCGGGGTGAAACATTTGTGACTCGTAAGATCACTCGTGCAATTAGCCGTATTGCATTAGGCATGCAAGACCAACTTTTCCTTGGTAATCTTTCTTCGAAACGAGACTGGGGGCATGCTAAGGACTATGTAAAAGCCATGTATCTAATACTTCAACAGGATCAACCGGATGATTATGTGATTGCAACAGGTATAACCACAACTATCCGCGATTTTGTAAAATTGTCTTGTGCCGAAATAGGTTTAGAGGTTGCCTTCATTGGAGAAGGAGCAGAAGAAAAGGGATTTTTAGTTGGTGTTGATGAGAAACTATTTAACGAACGGGTTGGCTCACACTATCTGGCAGGTATTAAAGCCAGGATGGTTCCTGAACTGGTTGAAGGAAGCCTTTCAAATGCCATTGTGAATGTCGATCCAAAATATTTTCGACCAACTGAAGTTGATTTGTTGATTGGTGATCCAACCAAGTCAAAAACAAAACTGGGATGGGAGCCTAAATACGACCTTCAGGGATTAATTACGGACATGATGCAATCGGACATCAAAGTAATGAAGAAAGATGCATGGCTTAAAGAAGGCGGCTACCGAACCATGAATTATTTTGAGTAAACTTTGATTAGATAGACTCAAAAATGAATAAAGACTCGAAAATATATGTAGCTGGACACCGCGGACTGGTAGGTTCAGCACTCTGGGAAAATCTCCAGGCAAAAGGCTACTCCAATCTAATCGGAAGAACATTGGATGAATTAAATCTGATGGACACCAATGCTGTAAATGCATTCTTTGAACAGGAACGACCTGAATATGTCATTCTTGCTGCAGCAAAAGTGGGGGGAATTGTTGCAAACAATACCTACCGTGGACAATTCATCTACGAAAATCTGATGATTCAGAACAATGTGATTCATGCTGCTTACCTATATAAGGTGAAGAAACTCTTGTTCCTTGGAAGTACATGTATTTACCCACGTGAAGCACCACAACCCATGCCCGAAAACTGTCTGCTAACAGCACCTCTCGAATATACCAACGAGCCTTATGCCATTGCCAAAATCGCCGGCATCAAATTGTGCGAAAGTTATAATCTGCAATACGGCACCAATTTTATTTCGGTAATGCCCACAAACCTTTATGGCCCAAACGACAATTTTGATCTGGAAAAATCGCATGTACTTCCTGCTATGCTCCGGAAAATGTATTTGGGAAAATGTATGGAAGAAAACAATTGGGATGCAATACATGAAGACCTGAATAAACGGCCGATCGAAGGAATTAGTGGATTAGGCAAAGAAGACGCAATTATTGCTATTCTTTCTAAATATGGAATTAATAGTTCTCAGTCAAAATCAGTATCAGTAGAGATATGGGGAACCGGAGCACCAATGCGGGAATTCCTTTGGAGCGAAGAAATGGCCGATGCCTGTGTTTTCCTTATGGAGAACATTGACTTTCAAGATGCCATTCAAAACAATCCGACGACAAATGGCGAAATTCGAAACTCACACATAAATATCGGAACGGGTAATGAAATTTCCATTCGCGATTTGGCTCAACTAATTCAATCGAAAGTAGGCTTTACCGGAGAACTTGTATTTAATACATCCAAACCAGATGGTACCATGCGTAAACTTACTGATCCTTCTAAGCTTCATTCATTAGGTTGGCATCATCAGATCGAAATCGGTGAAGGCATTGAAAAATTGTTAAACTGGTACTTAAATCGCTAAATTAGTTCCCATTTAATCAGGCATGAAGCATCTAATCTCAGTTCCATCAAACACCATTTCATATTTTCACCAGATTTCAGGATTTTCTCCGGAAGAATGGTTTGTTTCTTCCGATCCTGAAGGGCAACGCGTTGGTTCCGGAGGCGGAACAGCTCATTTGCTGACTGAAAACTTTCATCAGGATAAAGAAGTTAATTTCGATGAATGGCTTCCAAGAGAAAAGAGGGTTATTATTCATGCGGGCGGACAAAGTCGCAGGCTTCCTGCTTATGCTGCACTGGGGAAAAGTTTGCTCCCCATGCCTGTTTTCCGCTGGTCGCGCGGACAAAGTCTGAATCAGCGGTTAATTCATTTGCAGACTCCGTTATTTGATCAAATACTTGAAAGGGCGCCTGAGAAACTCCACACACTGATTGCCAGCGGCGATACACTCATCTTTTCAGGCAAAAATATTCCGAAAATTCCTGAAGCTGATATTGTTTGCTTTGGAATGTGGCTTGAACCTGAAAAAGCAACCAATCATGGCGTATTTTTCGCTAGTCATGAGGCTCCGGGCAATTTGCAGTTTATGCTCCAAAAGCCATCGATCCAAAAGATTAAAGAACTTATTCACGAGTTCTACTTTCTGATGGACATCGGGATTTGGCTGCTCAGCGACAAAGCGGTAAGTCTGTTAATGAAACGCAGCGGTTGGAATGGCGAAACTTATAAAAACCAAACTCCTGAATTTTACGATTTATACAGCGACTTTGGCCGGACGATGGGCGAATCTCCCATTGAAACTGACGAGGAAATCAGTAAGCTGAATGTTGCTTTGGTAAATCTTGAAAGAGGCGAATTTTACCATTTAGGAAATACATCCGAATTAATCACATCCAATCTGGCAGTTCAGAACCGGATTACAGATCAGCGCGAAATATGGCATCGGCAGATTAAACCACATCCATCGATTTTTATCCTGAATGCCGAAACGCAAACACAATTAACTGCACAACAGACCAATTTGTGGATCGAAAATTCCAGCATTCCGTCAAGTTGGGAGTTAAGCCGAAATCATGCCTTAACGCACATTCCGGAGAATAACTGGACACTGAAATTACATTCAGGAACCTGTCTCGATCTCAGTCCTTTATCTGATGACGAACTTGCCATCCGGAATTATGGATTTAACGACCCGTTCAGAGGTGAACTGTGCAATGAATCTACTCTCTTTATGGGAATAGCACTGAGAGAATGGCTCAGCAAACGTGGTTTAACTGAGGCATTCAGCAAATCAGAAGGAAGCACCGACATTCAGTTTCTACCTCTTTTCCCTATAATGAGAAAAAATAAAATCGATGCGGCCTTTATTCAATGGCTAATTGACGATGAACCTGAAAAACGAGATGATTTTACCAAACAATGGCTGAATGGTCGAAGAGTAAGTTCGGATGAGATCAGTCGGATGAGTCAAATTCCGTTTATTGAAGAACAAAGCAACAAGTATCGGTTGAAAGCCATCCCGGCAATTGCACGAAATTACAGCAACTCGGTTTTCTACCAACTTGATTTGGCCAAAGTTGCAAATGATTATACCATCCAAAATCTGGTACTTCCCGACTCACTTCAGGGTAAAAATAACGACTGGTTACCTTTGCATTTTCACATGTTCAGAGCTTCGGTTTTGCGCAAAAGAGAACTGGAATGGAATCTGGAAGAAAAGAAAGCATTCGACTTTCTGCGCGATTCAGTGCTTGAACATTTCTATCAGCATCCGGTTGAACCCGTAATTAAACTATTGCCCGACCAAATTGCATGGGGGCGAAGTCCTGTTCGGCTTGACCTTGCCGGCGGTTGGACCGATACCCCACCCTATTGTTTTCTGCACGGAGGCAAAGTAGTTAATCTGGCTGCTGAATTAAATGGTCAGCCACCATTGCATTGCTACATAAAAGCCTCAGAAAAACCTGAATTTGTAATTCGGTCGATTGATTTGGGAGCGCAGGAAATAATTACAACTTTTGATGAGCTGAGGGCCTTTCACAACATTGGATCGCCGTTTGCCATTCCCAAAGCAGCATTGGCTTTGGCAGGTTTCATTCCTGAATTTTCATACCGGAAGTATCCGTCTCTCCAAAAACAACTTTCTGATGCTGGCGGTGGACTTGAGGTTTCCATTCTTTCAGCAGTACCAAAAGGTTCAGGCCTGGGCACAAGCTCGATACTGGCAGCCACTGTACTCGGAACCATTTCGGAAGTATGCGGCTTAAATTGGGATAAAACAGAAACAGGCCGTCGCACTCTTGCATTGGAGCAACTATTGACTACAGGCGGTGGCTGGCAAGATCAGTTCGGGGGCATTCTGGAAGGCATCAAACTATTGGAAACGACTCCAGGGAAGCTACAAAGTCCTCAGATAAAATGGTTGCCGGAATCGCTCTTTACCGATCCGGTTTATAAAAACAGGATGTTACTTTACTACACCGGAATAACCCGAATAGCAAAAAGTATTCTGGCCGAAATTGTACGGGGTATGTTTTTAAATTCGGCTCCTCATCTGGCTTTGCTTGAGGAATTAAAATATCATGCTGAAAATACCAGCGAAACTCTCTCCGCTAAAGATTTTGAAGGTCTCGGTAAAAACATACTTCGCAGCTGGCATCTGAACCAGAAATTAGACGGTGGAACAAACACGCCTGAAATTCAGAGAATCATAGACCGAATTTCACCATGGATGGCCGGTCATAAATTGCTCGGAGCCGGTGGTGGTGGCTTTATGCTTATTTTTGCCCATGACGAAAAAGCAGCGGGAAAAATCAGGCACGAACTAAATACAAATCCGGTAAACGAAAGAGCAAGACTGGTTGATTTCAGCCTTTCCAAAACCGGATTGCAGGTAACCAAAAGTTGATCTGTAGATAATAACTCAAATCAAAAAAACCTCCAAAGACTTGAACTTTGGAGGTTTTTTGCTGTATATTAAACCGAATTTTTATTGTTACAATTCACAATATTCGCCGTCATGCGCCAGATTTTTGCACGGATACCGCCACTGGCCATCTTCCATCAGCTGATCGACCACTTCCGGGCCCCAGGTTCCGGCAGGATAACCATAAATAGGAATTTCAGGATTATTTTGCCATGCATCAAGAATAGGCTGAACATACTCCCAGGCTTTCTCAACGGCATCGCCACGGGCATATAAAGTGGCATCTCCCTGAATGCAATCGAGCAGCAATCGGCCATAAGCCGAAGGAAGATAAACATCTGACAGCTCATTGTAATGAAAATCGAGATTTACAGTCTGAACCCGGAAGCCTGCACCGGGAATTTTCATTCCGATTTTAAGCAGAATTCCTTCGTCGGGCTGAATGCGAAGAACCAATTGATTGTTTACAGGGCCCGAATCGGATTGATTACCGAACAAATGGTGAGGTGTATTTTTAAAATGAATCACTACTTCGGTAACTCTTGCAGGTAATTTTTTGCCTGTCCGGATATAAAAAGGAACTCCAGCCCACCTAAAATTATCGATATAAAATTTCATGGCCAGAAAAGTTTCTGTGCGCGATTGCGGATCGACACCCGATTCGTCGCGGTAGCCCTTAACAAGATCTTTCCCGATGCGCGATTGGGTATATTGCCCGCGGATAACCTGCTGCGATACCTGATCAGGATGAATTGGCCGCAAGGATTGAAAAACCTTCAGCACTTCATTTCGGATTGCATCCGCCTCAACAACAACAGGGGGTTCCATGGCAACCAGACCCAACACCTGCATCAGGTGATTTTGAACCATATCGCGCATTGCACCTGAATGATCGTAATAGCCACCACGATCTTCAACGCCCAGCGTTTCTGCTGAAGTTATTTCAACATGGTGAATAAAATTATGGTTCCAGATGGGTTCAAAAATACCATTCGAAAAACGGGTAACCAACATATTCTGCACAGTCTCTTTCCCCAGATAATGATCGATACGGTACAACTGATCTTCATTAAAATAATTGAGCAAATTCTTATTGAGAGCCTTTGCACTGCTTAGATCAGTACCAAAAGGTTTTTCAATAATCAGCCGCTTAAACCCTTTTGATGAATCATTTAAACCCACTTCGGCCAAACTTTGTGGAATAACCTGATACAGATTAGGCGGAGTAGATAAATAGTAAATGTAATTTTCGGGAATCGACAACTCGCTGCAAAGACCTTCAAGCCTTGATTTTAGCAAAGGATACTCTGATGAGTCAGCTGTTGAAAGTGGCTGATAATACAAATGTTCCAAAAACGATTCAATATCCTTTTGATTGCGCGCTTCTATAGGAAGAAACTCTTTCATCTTCTCACGGAATCCGGAATCGGAAAGTTCAGTTCGGGATACGCCAAGAACTGCCAACTTTTCAGGAAGCAGTTGCTGCGTGTGCAATTCGTACAAGGCAGGAATGAGTTTTCTTTTGGTAAGGTCGCCTGAAGCTCCAAAAATGACCAATATGTGTGGATCGGATTGTTTCATGATAGCAATTGCTTTCTTTGAAAATGAAATTTATATCTAAACGAATAAAAGCCAAATTTGATTGATCGAAATTCTAAAATCGGATATAGACTTATGCTATAAGGTTTATAAAAAATGGAAATCCAGTACAAGGAATCAGCATCTTAGGCCTTTACCCAAACGATACAATGGTTTTCAAATATTTGATAGTAAAGCGTATAAACCTTCGGGATACTTCCAAAAGTAAAACATGCAGTAAAATGATTGTCCTTTTCAGGATTAAAAGGTAAGATTTGAATGTCCTCCCTGAATTCAATTCCTTCATCAGGCACCAACTTAAAAATAGCCTCTTTAGCGCACCAGTACAGACATTGCAAAACAGGGTTTCCATTCGTATGAATGATTTCAGCATCCGACAAATATCTTCGTTCAATTGAATTATAATTCCGGCTAATACATTCCAGATCAATTCCAACTTCGCAATCGGAATGAATGTAAGCGGTTACAAACTCGCGCGAATGGCTAATTGACAGAAATTTATAGTTTGTATGGGTTAAGATGGGTTTCCCTGATTCGGAATAAGTGATTTTGAATTCTGACCCAAGCACCTGTTTGAGTAAAACGCGTGTAGCCAGCCATTCAACTTTTCTTTTCTCATAGCTATATTTCAGGTAATCCGAATCTACTGGCTCTTCTAAAGAAAAATAATCCAGCAATTCCTCTGAGGATTCCGTCAGCTGCCAAATGCCAATCTGACCGCCGTCTGCAGGTATGATTTTAAATAATGCCATTTAATGGACCCACTCTGTGGTTTCAATCAAATGAATAACGTCGGGAGTTAAGAAATCGATCACCGGGCGAATGGAATCGATATTTGGCACTTCGCGAATGTACAATGCTCCGCGAAGAAAATTTTTGGTGCTGTCGGTCAGGTAAAATTGAAGTGGCGAGGCTGCATTACCATCAATGAGATAAATCGTTCCATATACTTTCTTTTCAGGATTTACAAACACGCGCTCATTAATGGCATCAGCTTTTATGGAATGTTTGTAAGCCAGAGTACGCGAATCTTCAGTAAGTTTTGCCAGATTGTCATTCACCTTTTTATAGCTAATGTGCAGTTCAGCTTTGTGTGCCGGGATCTTCAGATTCACCCAAAAAGGTTCGGCACGTAGTTCATCATCGGGTACAATCTGGCTGTATTCAGGTATTTCGAACCGATATGGGAAAGTGGCAGAATAAAGTTGATGGTAGGCTTTCTTCTGAAACTCAATACGGAAAAATCCACGAGGTTTTGGCACATATTCCTTTTTGCACGAAACATGAATCAGAAGAAAGAGCACAAAAAAAAGGTAAAAGTAATTTCTCATTATTTAGTAAGATCATTTCATTTATGGTAGCCGAGTCTTACGGCGCTCAATCTTCTATCGCCTTGATTTCAACTTTAATTTGTTTAATCCGCCGGTTGTCCACTGCTTCAATGGTGAAAACGTAATTCTTGCAATTAATAGTATCATTTTTGAGCGGAATCTCACCTTTCAATTCCAAAATAAGTCCTGCAAGGGTGTCGGCTTCGCCTTTTACATCATCAAACACTGTATCTTCTGTTCCAATAACTTTATAAAAATCATTTAACATGGTTTTACCATCGAACAGGTATTTATTATCGGCTATTCTGGTATAGAATTTTTCTTCTTCATCAAACTCGTCTGTAATTTCTCCTACGATTTCCTCCAATACATCTTCCAATGTTACAATACCCGAGGTTCCGCCATATTCGTCAACAACAATGGCCATATGTACTTTGTTTTTCTGAAATTCTTCCAGCAGATCATCAATCTTCTTTGTTTCGGGGACATAAAATGGCGGACGAATAATATTTTGCCAACGAAAGGTTGCCCCTTTGTGAGCATGTGGAAGCAAATCTTTAATGTACAGAATGCCTTTAATGTTGTCAAAAGAATCGGAATAGACAGGTATTCTTGAAAAGCCGGTTTCTGTAATCAAATTCATGATTTTTGGAAAGCTTTCATTTATATCTGCAGAAATCACGTCAACGCGCGAACGCATAACTTCAGCAACACTCTTGTTCCCAAATTTCACGATCCCTTTTAATATTTCTTTATCCTCCTTGAGTTCAGTTTGAGAAGTTAACTCTAAAGCCTGAGACAATTCATCAACAGAAATATGCTGATTGTAAGCACGAATCCGGTTATTTACAAACGAGGTAGAATAAATTAAAATGGAATTTATCGGTCTGAAAATTTTTATCAGGTAATAAAGAGGAATGGCAATAAAACGAGCAAACTTAAAAGCATGGTGCGTTGTGTAAACTTTAGGTATTATCTCGCCAAAAAGCAAAATAATAAAAGAAATAACTACCACCTGAAAAACAAAACCCCAAATAGGTTCGTTTGAAAAATCGACCAGATTATTAAGTGTGAAGCTCGACAAAATAACAATACCCACATTAACAAAATTGTTGGCTACTAAAATAGTGGCCAACAATTGCTCCGGAGATTCCAGATTTTTATTGATATAAAAACTCTTTTTAGTTGATCTTCCGGAAATTTTATGCTTTTCAGAAGGACTTAACGAGAAGTACGCAACTTCAGAACCGGAAATTAAAGCAGAGCAAACTATTAATACAAATGTAACTATCAGGCTAATTGCAACACCTGTTGTAAATGGGTGAAATTGAATATTCCAGGAAATTGCGCTAAGCGTGGGTACAGGATCAGTTTCCAATTAAGTGTTGTTTAAGTTATTAAAATGGCAAATCGTCTTCTTCTGGCTGACTAAAGTCTGGTTCATTTACACTCTGAGGGAGTTCTGCATTCATCATTGGCTGGCCCGGAATCTCAGCCTGCCCATCACGTTTACCCAACAATTGCATGGTGTCAGCATAAATTTCAGTGGTATAACGTTTGTTCCCATCTTTATCATCCCATGCACGGGTTCTAATCCGACCTTCAATGTAAAGCTGGCTACCTTTTTTTACATACTTTTCTGCTACTTCAGCCAGACCTCGCCAAGCCACAATATTGTGCCACTCTGTGGTGCTCACTTTTTCGCCAGTTTTTGCTGTATACGTTTCAGTTGTTGCCAATGAAAAATTTGCAACTGCAACACCCTTATCCAGATGTCTTGTTTCAGGATCACGTCCAACGTTTCCTACTAAAATAACTTTGTTTACTGACATACTTGTATGGTTTTAATGTTTGATAGAACTAAATTTACAATAATTTCTATCGTCATTTTTCATTTTACTGCAAAAATTTATGAATTAGCCAAAATTCATGTTCAACACATAATTTTTAACGCATGAATCTATCATTTTCACTCAGTTCAATTATGCATTCCTCTATTAATCTAGGCACAGCAAAGTTAAGAATATCTTCCTTATTTACTTTAATCAACCCATCAGTCAATTTGATTTCTTCAGATAAATCAAACCAGATAAACCGATAATGTATTCGTTGGTGACTCAAAATATGTATCTTCCAATTGCTAATGCGTTTAACCGATGTATTCCTGAGAGATGTCAGCTCACCCAATTCCGGATGATTTAGAACAAACCCGACCTCTGTTTCTTCTGAAGTTTCAATCACCGGAAACTCAAAAAGCCCAAGCCATATATCGTTTTTAATTCGTTGACGCAACCATGTGTTATTGGCAAATTCAAAAACCAGATAATTAAAATACCGGTCACGTTGTTTTGTCTTATTTTGCTTTACCGGCAATTCACCCACTTTATTGTTAGCGAAAGCAAAGCAACTTTCATTTAGAGGGCACAGTGCACAATTTGGACTTTTCGGGACACATTGCAATGCACCAAACTCCATTAAAGCCTGATTATGCATTCCGGGATCGGCACCCTTTATCAGTTCTTTCGCCAACAAACCAAATGTCTTCTTTCCAGTATTCGAGTCAATTGGCTCTGAAATACCAAAAAATCGACTCAGTACCCGGTAAACATTTCCATCAACAGCCGGATATTCCAAATTAAACGAAATTGACGCAATAGCCGCAGCGGTGTAATCGCCAATTCCTTTTAATGATCGAATCGAATTGTAATCTTCAGGAAATTTACCTTGATGATGTTCCTGAATAAATTTAGCGGTAAAAAGGAGGTTGCGGGCACGTGAATAATACCCCAAACCTTGCCAAAGTTTCAAAACCTGATCTTCGGAGGCATTTGCCAAGTCTAAAACAGTCGGAAACTCTTCCGTAAATCTCAGATAATAAGCCATGCCCTGATCAATTCTGGTTTGCTGAAGTATTATCTCGGAAAGCCATACGAAATATGGATTGTGGGAGTTTCGCCAAGGTAAATCGCGCTTATATTTAGAGTACCAACCATGTATTTGCAAGTTGAAAAATTCCATATTTTTCCTAACTACTTTAAAATCTTTTCAAATTGTAAAAATAATCGAATTTAAATGTTCCTAATTTTTAAATAATTTTTATTTTTGCACACCAATTGTTTCAGTAATATAAATTGTTGATAATTAAATATTTTTAGAGATGACAAAAGCAGATATTGTTAACGAAGTAAGTAAGAACACTGGTATTGAGAAAGTGACAGTACAAAAAGCAGTAGAAGCTTTCATGGAAACAGTGAAAGATTCACTAACCGAAGGAAGAAATGTTTATCTTCGTGGATTCGGTAGTTTTATCGTAAAAAAGAGGGCAGAAAAAACTGCGCGTAATATTTCAAGAAATACTACAATCATTATTCCTGAGCATTTCATTCCTTCTTTCAAGCCAGCTAAAACTTTTGTAGCACAAGTTAAAGACCAAGTAAAATAATTTATTATGCCAAGCGGAAAAAAAAGAAAAAGACATAAGATGGCTACGCACAAGCGTAAGAAGAGACTAAGAAAAAACAGACATAAAAAGAAAAAATAGTCTTTCTTTATTAAGCATTAGCTTTTAAAGTACTTATTACGATTAAACCTAAAGCACATTTTGCGCTTTAGGTTTAATCTGTTTTTAAGTCTGGTAGTTTTAATTTGAAAAACAAGAAACGTAGTGAGTAGCGATTTAATTGTAGACGTCTCTCCTTCGGAAGTGGTAATTGCTTTATTGGAAGATAAACGGTTAGTCGAACTTAACAGGGAAATGACTGGGGCTAAATTTGCAGTTGGAGATATTTATCTCGGACGAGTGAAAAAGATAATGCCCAGTCTTAACGCTGCTTTCATTGACGTAGGTTACGAAAAAGATGCTTTCTTGCATTACCTCGACATGGGGCCACAGTTTTCAACACTCAACAAATTTTTGAAAATTGCCACGTCGAAAAACAACAGAATCACCTCCATTTCAAAGGTTCAGTCAGAACCTGATATTGACAAGGAGGGAAAAATCTCAGACATTCTTAAAGTAGGGCAAAACATTTTGGTACAGGTGGCTAAAGAGCCAATCTCCACCAAAGGTCCCCGCTTAACTTCAGAATTGTCGATCGCCGGCCGGAATATGGTGTTGATGCCATTCAGCGAAAAAGTTAGTATTTCTCAGAAGATTGAATCTGCTGAAGAAAAAAACAGACTTAAAAAGCTGATCCAGAGTATCAGGCCCAAAAAGTATGGCGTTATCGTGCGAACCGCTGCTGAAGAAAAACGTGTTGCAGAACTTGATCAGGAATTGAAACGATTGGTTAGCAAGTTCGAAACAACATTTCAGAAATTAAGAAGAGTAAATGCACCTGCCCTAATCGTTGGCGAATTAGGCAGAACAACCGCTTTACTCAGGGATATTTATCATCCCGACTTCAACAGTATCATTGTAAACGATGCTGTTGTTTGTGAAGAAATTACTGAATATTTGGGATCTATCGCCCCTGAAAAAAAGAAAATCGTGAAGCTTTACAATGGCAATCAAACGATTTTTGAATACTATGGGATTGATAAACAATTAAAAGCATCTTTTGGTAAAACTGTATCCTTCAAGAATGGAGCATACCTGATAATCGAACACACTGAAGCATTTCATGTTATTGATGTAAACAGTGGAAACCGTTCGAAAGCAGGAATTGACCAGGAGACTAACGCTCTTGAGGTTAATTTGGCTGCTGCCGAAGAAATTGCCCGCCAACTGAGGTTGAGAGATATGGGTGGCATTATTGTAGTCGATTTTATCGACATGCATCAAGCCGAAAACCGCCATAAAGTATTTGAGCGGATGAAAGAAGCAATGGCTGTTGACCGCACAAAGCACAACATTTTGCCATTGAGCAAATTCTGCTTATTGCAGATTACACGTCAGCGTGTTCGTCCTGAAGAACATGTTGAAACAGCTGAAGTTTGCCCGGTATGTAAAGGTACAGGCAAAGTAACACCAACCATTTTAGTGGTTGATGAATTGGAAAGTAAAGTCAATTACATCTTTAAAGAGCTAAATAAGGGTAAAGTAATTATTAAAGCTCACCCCTATCTGGCAGCCTACTTAAACAAAGGCCTTTATTCATTAAGGTGGAAGTGGATTTTCAAATTCCTTAAAAACATTAAAATTCAGGAAATGAGTTCCTATTCCTTAATAGAATATCATTTCTTTGACGAAAATCAAGAAGAGATTGTATTTTAATCTCTTGTAAAAGATCCCGATATTTTGATGTCGGGATTTTTTATTTTTATGAACTATACTTATTCTCGATCAACTGTTAGAGTTTTTCAATGACACATTTCATAAATTGATAAAATCCATTGTGTATTTTTGCTTTCCAATTCTTAAAATCTTATCGATGAAACGGGCTACTCTATTGCTTAGCATTCTATTTTTTATCAGTTTTCAGTTGTTTGCACAGATTCTTGAACCTGTAAAATGGACGTTTGAATCAAAACAGGACGGCAACGAAGCCACCTTGATTTTTAAAGCTGTAATAGAAGAAGGCTGGCATTTGTATGATACCCAGTTGCCTGAAGGTGGCCCGATCAAAACATCCATTCATTTCGCTGATTCTACATTGTTCGAGCTTGCAGGTGAATTAACTAAAGATCCTCAGCCAACTGAAGTCTTTGATAAGACGTTTAATATGAAGCTGGGATATTTCAGCAAGCAGGCGGTGTTAACTCAAAAGATCAAATTAAAAAATACAGATAAAGTTGACATCAAAGGATTTGTAGAATTCATGTCGTGTAATGATGAAAGTTGCACGCCTCCAACTGAGTCTGAATTTTCTTTCAATCTAAATTCTTCTGATTCTAAAACTGAAGTTTCATCAACTTTAGCCCATGAAGATGGTGTTGACGCAACAAAAGGTTCTGGAAATTTGCTCCTTTTCCTTTTCTTTTCCTTTTTGGCAGGTCTTGCTGCGATTTTAACACCCTGCGTTTTCCCGATGATTCCGATGACTGTGTCATTTTTCATGAACAGTGGCGAATCGAAACTTAAATCACGCCTTTATGCTGCTTTTTACGGTTTTTCGATTATTGGAATTTACACCATTGTAGGCACTTTGGTTGCCGTAATCTTTGGTCCGGGTGCTGCAAACTGGCTAAGTACACACTGGATTCCAAACTTGATTTTCTTTGCTGTATTTATGCTTTTTGCCTTCTCTTTCTTCGGAATGTTCGAGATTGTACTACCGAGTTGGTTGGTTAACAAATCTGACAAACAGGTTGATAAAGGTGGATTCATGGGTTCATTTTTTATGGCATTGACATTGGTGCTGGTTTCATTTTCGTGCACCGGTCCTATCGTTGGAGCCATTTTGGTCGAATCAGCTGGTGGGCAGATTTTGAAGCCAATTGTTGGAATGTTTGGTTTTTCATTGGCATTTGCATTACCATTTACACTATTCGCACTATTTCCGGGATGGTTGAATAATCTGCCAAAATCAGGTGGTTGGTTAAATTCAGTGAAAGTGGTACTTGGATTTTTAGAATTGGCCTTAGGATTGAAATTCCTGAGTGTGGCTGATCAAACCTATCATTGGGGAATTTTAGATCGTGAAGTCTATCTGGCTTTATGGATTGTGATTTTTACTTTACTTGGATTTTATCTGCTTGGGAAACTTAAATTCGCTCACGATAGCGATGTAAAACATGTATCAGTGCCCCGCTTACTTCTGGCAATAATTTCTTTCTCGTTTGTGGTTTATCTGGCTCCCGGCATGTTTGGCGCTCCGTTAAAAGCAATTTCCGGTTATCTTCCTCCACAAGCGACTCACGATTTTGATTTGCATCAGATCATTCGGGACGAAATCAAACTTGGAACCCCACATCAAACAGCTTCGGGCCTTACAGTAAACAATGAAGAAATCTGTGATAAACCTAAATTCAGTGAGTTCTTACATTTACCTCACGGACTGGAAGGTTATTTCGATTTTGAACAAGGAATGGCTTGTGCACGGAAACAGAACAAACCGGTTTTCATTGACTTTACAGGGCATGGCTGCGTAAATTGCCGCGAAATGGAAGCTAATGTTTGGTCTGATCCCCGCGTTTTGGATCGGTTACGAAATAACTTTGTAGTCGTTGCCTTGTATGTTGATGATAAATCGACATTGCCCGAAAGCGAATGGATAACTTCGACCTACGATGGAAAAGTTAAAAAGACTCTTGGGAAGAAGTATGCTGATTTTCAGATTTCGAGATATGGTGTAAATGCACAGCCCTACTATGTATTGCTTGATGGGAAAGAGCAAAAATTGGTTGAACCTCGTGCTTACGATTTAAATGCTGACCGATTTGTCGAATTTTTAGATCAGGCATTGGCAGAATTTAACAAGCGGAAATAAGAAGCATTTTATAATTCTCAATACAACCTTGCCTGTTTTATATAGACTTTCTGTTGCCCATTAACAAGGTCAACCTTAAATTCTATATCCATAGTCTTACAAGTGCCGTTTAATTGGCAATAATGGTTGTGAATTGTAGTACAATAGTCGTTTAGAGTTTTAAGTTCTTGAGGTGTAAGAACGGTTTTCCCTTCCATCCCAGGAACTGTAGTATGAGCTATATAGTTGTAAGATTCAGGAAACTGATCTTCAAACGAATAATAAATAATCTGGTCGGGCAGGTAATTATTTTCGGGGATTACAATACTCATTTCGCCAACCTGAACATTAATTGTAATTCCCGGATTATAAATATTGAATAGATTTTCGGTAATTACCACTCCATTGGCCTGTTCTGCCGGAAATGACCGATGAACCAAAACTGCCATTCCAACATTTAACTGGTCAATTTTAAAATATTCACGCTCTTCAAATGCTTTCAAATTCCACAAACTCGCCCAAACTTTGCGGATTGCTGCTTCAATTGTTTTCTTAGTATCGCCTTTGATCGCGGTATACGAATTATACAAACCGGCGCCATTAAAACCTTCAATATCCTCGGCATTGGTTGATGACCTGAAACGGATATTCGTGAACCCGCTAATCGTTTCTACCTTGGCTGCAATCAAGTTCACCAAATTTGTATCTACCGCAGATCCTTTTATCAGATTCTGCAAATTGGTCAACATCGAAATTCGGACTGCATTGTTAGTTTTAAACTCAGGATTGGCAAGCATTTCCTTCAGATAAACGTCAATCTTATTGCTTTTCAGGTGATTCCAATAGTAGCTGATTGGTATGGCAAAAGCACCTTCAGGCAGCGGAATAGGCTGACTGGCAAAAGTAAGTTTCATTAACTCAGCAAAATTTGCGGCCTTACCGCCAATAGTAGAAACCGAATTGTGGTTAGCAGTCTTCAGATTCACAAGTCCGGCGGTTAACGTATCAATTTTAAGCTTTTGAAATTGTGTTGGTTCTTTTTGTGCCCAGAATCTTTCAGCTTCGGCAATTGTGGCTTCACGAATGTAAAACGAATCGAGCGTAACTTTGAGATAAATAAGTTTGTCGAGAAACTGATTTAGTTTTGGATTTGTCCATCCATCTCGCAAAGCCATATTGGGCGTACCCCTATTGTGACTTAAAACATTTATGTGACTTAATGGCGTTTGAAAATCGGTAGTAATAATTCCGGCAACAACCGAAATGTCGTTGGGAATGCCATTTACCAGCACCATGGCATGGCGTCCAAGATAAGTTTCACCAATTTGATCGATTTCAATTTTCTTTAGGTAACCAAAGTTTTCACCCGGATTCAGCGGTTGATAATTTTGACCTTTGTAAAGTTCTTCTGAAGTAATTTTGGGAATTTGGGTACAAATGTCCCATTTTGCATTATTCGGATAGAAGCGTAATTTATTTCCGATGTAACTTGTTTCAGCAATTTTAGTGCAGAGTTCCTGCACCCCTTCGCAGGTAATTTCGTCGCCCGAAAAGAATTCGAGAGTATAAATATCTGATGACTTAAAATGATTTAGATAACCCAAATAATAGATCCTGTTCTTATTGACCTTATACTGCTCTATATTAAATAAATAGTGTCCTTTCGAGTAACCAAGAATTTCAGCGGCAAAATCATAATGAATAAAGAATTCTGACGAATTCATATAATAAATCTGCTTGTCGGGAATCGAATAGACTATTTTCACAGATTGCACTTCGCCGAAAGTAGGCGTGAATGGTATACTTTGAAGCACATTAAAAGCCTCAGGATAAGGCAGCTTATTCAAATATGAGATTGAATTGTAGTGAATTTTCAACAATTCATAATTTGGGTGCGCTGTTTGAATGCTGAATTTGTGCGAATAATAACCCTTGAATACAATTTCCAGACTGTCAAGAGCAGACTCAACAGGAGTGCCACTTTTTACCAAAGGTCTTTGTTCCGGAAAAATAAGTCCTTGAGCTGTTTTTACAAACTTTACACCCTCACGTTTTCCATTCACCGTATAATTCAACACATAAATGCCATTTGCCAGATTTTCAAGTTTAAGTTCTCCTCTACCTTCAACAACATTACTCTTAATATTTATTTTCTGTCCAAGAATACTGTAAATATCCAACGTTAAGGAATTTCTTGTCTGCCAGATTAAGGAATTTTCCAAGGCTCCAATATAGAAATAGTCATCAGAATCGGTGTCCCCGGAGGTAATTAAACTGAAATAGCCACTCTTTGAGCTTGTGGTTTTATATGGTGTACCCGGAATGTTTATACTCGCGCCAACAATAGGTTTTTGCGTATAAATGTCGACAACTTTACCGGTAATTACAGCAGCAAAGGTTACCTTATTCGGATGTATCCAGATAAAAATGAGAAATAAATACGCGAGGACGCTTTTCATTAGTTTGTAATGAATTATACCATATTTCTAAGACCTAAAAATAGATAAAAAGGTTGCGTGCCAATATTGCTTTCGAACTAAAACTGTTTTAACTACTGAATTGCCAGAATTCCTAAAGAAGGAAATAGGATAGATTTTTTATATTTGTACGACAACAGGAGAGTTGCCGGAGTGGTCGATCGGGGCAGACTCGAAATCTGTTGTACCCTTCGGGGTACCGGGGGTTCGAATCCCTCACTCTCCGCACAAAAAAGGGAGGTCTTTTCATAACCTCCCTTGTAATAACCCCTAAAATTAACCCCTAAAAAAAAGTGCCTTTATAATGTGCGAGGCCACTTGTGGATTTTCCTTTAACCTTCTGGTCGAATAACCAAACCAGTCTTTTCCAAATGGTACATATACCCGCATTTTATGTCCTTGTTTTACAATACCGCTTCTGAGCTCTGGTGTTACACCGTAAAGCATCTGGAACTCATATTTAGTCCGATCAATATTCTTTTCCTCAATCATTCGTGTAGCCTGATCAACCAAAAACTTATCGTGAGTGGCAATACCCACATACATACGTTGGTCAAACATGAAATTCAGATCGTCGAGGTAGTGCTCGCAAACCTCTTCATAAGTTTTAAAAGCAATTTGTTTGGGCTCTATGTATATTCCCTTGCAAAGTCTGAAGTTAAGAGGAGTACCGTTTACATGAATATTGCTCAGGTCCATCAAATCGTTTTTGGTACGTCGAAGATATGCCTGAACAACCAAGCCAACATGTGCCGGATATTTTTGCTGAAGTTTACGGTACATCTCCATTTCATTGTCAACACACTGCGAATCTTCCATATCAATCCGGACAAAGCTTTTCTTTTCTGCTGCTTTTCGAATCACGTCCTCAATATTGGCAAAGCAAATGTCTTTATCTATGAGTAACCCAAACATGGTAGGCTTCAAAGAGAAGTTTCCAACAATTCCAGCCTTGGTAAATCGTTCGATGATTTCGATATACTTGATTCTATTCTCTTCTGCCTGTTCTATTGTCGTAATAAATTCGCCAAGCAAATCAACAGTAACCTCAACGCCTTGCTGGTTTAATTCCCGACAAGCTTTTAGTCCATCTTCAATTGTTTCACCCGCAATATATCGCTTTGAAAATATCCAAATCAATTTCTTGGGCATGTATGGAAGTGCGTTTGCAATTAGTTTATTTAGCATTTCGTAATGTTTCAGTTCAGATTTTACAAAACAAAAATACTTCGAAAAAATGCTTGGATTCCATGATGTTTATCAAGGTGAACTTATGATTTTACGCAGCTTTTATGCCATTTTTTCTACCTAAAACTGTTTCGGAGCCCGATCCGAAAAATAATCTGGTTTATGAATGGATAGTGACAATAAATTTTTATTTTTGGCAAAATTTAATTGAAAAGAGGCATATGAAAAATACATCATTAGTGGTTAGTGCTGTTTTGTTTGTTGCAGTTGCAGTTCTTTATGTACTGCATTTCAGTGGAAGAAATTCAACTGGTTCCGGAATTGGTGGTGCTAAAGATGATGGTGCTTCTTCCGAATTAAAAATTGCTTATATAAAGGTTGACTCGCTGGTAGTTAACTACGATTTTGCACAGGAAATGCATGATGTATTTACCAAACAACAGGAATCATTTACCAAAGAATACGGAGAAAAACGCAATCGTTTTGAATCTCAGGCAGCCGCATTTCAGGAAAAAGTGCAGCGTGGTGGTTTTTTAACTCAAGAACGTGCTATGCAGGAACGTGACCGTTTAGTTGGTGAAGAACAGCAAATTGGTAAACTCGATCAGGAATTATCGACTAAACTTGCTCAGATGCAGGCTGATAACAACAAACAACTGTTGGACAGTGTTATGAATTACCTGAAAATATACAACAAGGATAAAAAATACAGTTACATATTAAATGCTGCTGAGGTACTTATTGGAGATGAAACTCAAAATGTAACCAAGGAGGTTTTGGTTGGTCTGAACGCCAGATACACCAAGGCAAAATTGAAATAGTTTAAAGCAACTTTATACTTTTAAAAATCCGAATTACTTCGGATTTTTTTGTTTTATAAAATCTGATACTAACCCATGGGATCATTTGCCGACAGGTATATTCAGAATAATGTAATTTATCCGACTTTCATTTCGGACGAAGTTGCACCATCACTTTCGATAATCGTGATGATACCCTGCCTTAATGAACCGGAAATAATACGCACTCTTGAATCTCTCTGGAGTTGCACCCCAATTGAATCGTTTTGCGAAGTAATCGTTGTTGTTAACGATTCGGAAACAAGTTCGCCTGAAATAAAAAGATTTAACCACGAAACTTACCAAACACTTCACATCTGGAAAAAAGAAAATGACAGGACAAACCTGATTTTATATCCCATTTATGCTTCAGATGTGCTCGCTAAATTTGCAGGCGCCGGAATGGCTCGCAAAATTGGAATGGACGAAGCAATAAGGCGATTTAACGCGATAAACAAACCCAATGGAACAATTGTCTCTCTTGATTCGGACTGCCTGGTTTCGCCCAATTATTTGCAACAAATCGAATCGTGTTTTGCCGGAAATAAATACTGTTTTGCGGCGACAATAAATTTTAAGCACCGGTTTGAAGAAATGAATGATCCGAAACAGAAACAGGGCATTCTGCTTTACGAAGATTATCTTCATTATTATAAAAATGCTTTGGATTTTACCGGATTTCCAGATTCAATTTACACCATCGGTTCGGCATTTGCAGTAAGAGCTGAGGCCTATGTGAAGCAAGGCGGAATGAACCGAAGACAAGCCGGTGAAGATTTTTACTTTCTGAACAAGCTAACTAAGCTTGGACAAATTACAGAGCTTAAAGAAGCCTTTGTCTATCCTTCAGCCCGGGTTTCAGACCGCGTTCCATTTGGGACAGGTGCTGCCATGACCAAATGGATGAATGAAACCGAGGACTTAAACCTGACATACCATTTTTCAGCTTTTCTGGATTTAAAACGACTGTTCAATCAGGTTGATTATTTATTCAGGCTCAGTGAGGCAAATTATTCCGAGTTCAAATCCGCATTACCTGATTCCGTTCAGGAATACCTTCAAACGCTGGAATTTCCGACTAAGCTTGCAGAAATCAATCAAAACAGTTCGACTTTTATCTCATTCAGAAAACGCTTTTTTCAGTTTTTTGATGCTTTTATTATCCTTCGTTTCCTGAATCTGGCTCATCAAAAGTATTATCCGAGACAAAATTTGGAGGAAGCTATAACCCAGTTGAAAGAATATGCCGATAACTAGCAATAAAAAAGCCGAAGAAAAAATTCTCCGGCTCTTTATCGGGGGATGCTGTATTTAATTTATCTAACTCCGCTTGATAATAAGTAATATAGATCATTCCATTTCAACTCTTTTTTGAAATCGGAAATACATGTATTTTTATTGATCTTAACCAGTTCAATGCCAGCCATGTCGCAGAAATCTTCAATATACTCAGCAGTTACTGCCTGGCTAAATGCATTGTGATGGGCACCTCCGGCATAAATCCATGCAGCAGCACCCGTTTTCAGGTCTGGCATTGGAGTCCACAATGCACTGGCAACTGGTAGTTTCTCCAATTTAGCTTCTGGTTCAACACATTCAACATCGTGTACAACCATACGGAAACGGGTTCCCATATCGATAAGACTTGTGCATGTTGCGGGACCAGTTTGAGTGTTGAATACCAAACGAGCAGGAGCATCTTTACCACCAATTCCCAATGGGTGAACTTCTATTTTAGCTTTACCATTGGCAATAGAAGGACAAATTTCGAGCATATGTGAGCCCAAAGCTTTATATCCGGAAATTGGATTCAGATGATAAGTGTAATCTTCCATGAATGAGCAACCACCCTCAAGGCCAATACCCATCACTTTTACAGCCCGAACCAATGCGGCATGCTTCCAATCACCTTCAGCACCGAAACCGTATCCTGCTGCCATTAAACGCTGTGAAGCCAAACCCGGAAGTTGTTTAAGTCCATGAAGATCTTCAAACGTGGTTGTGAAAGCTTTGAAATTACCAGCTTCCAGAAATGATTTGATTCCAGCTTCGATGCGCGCCTGATAGCGGACACTATCATGATATTTGCCGCCCACCAACGCTTCTTTGTCGAATTCGTAGGTGTCGTTATATTCCTCGATCAATTTGTCGATTTGAGCTTCGCTTACACCATTAATAATTTTAACAATGTCGCCAACGGGCCAGGTATTAACCGAAAGTCCAAGTTTAATCTGAGCTTCTACCTTGTCACCTTCAGTAACTGCAACTTCGCGCATGTTGTCGCCAAAACGGGCCAGTTTAGCACCTTGCATATCGTACCATGCAGCAGCAGCACGGCTCCAAACGCCAATACGTTCCTGTACGTCATCTTCTTTCCAATATCCAACAACAACTTTGCGACTTTTACGGAGACGGGTTAAAATAAAACCATGTTCGCGATCGCCATGTGCAGCCTGATTTAGATTCATGAAATCCATGTCGATTTCGGCCCAGGGAAGGTCTCGATTATATTGTGTATGCAGTTGAAGCATAGGCTTATTTAATAATTTCAGCCCATTAATCCACATTTTTGAAGGAGAGAAAGTGTGGCACCATGTAATTACTCCAATACATTGTTTGGCTGCATTAGCCTCAATACAGATATTGGTTATCTCCTCCATACCTCTCATAACCGATTTGAATACTACACTAACCGGAATAGAAGAGGAATTATTGAAAAATGCTCCAATTTCCTTTGAGTTGGAAGCTACCTGTTGTAGCACTTTAGGCCCATATAAATCCTGGCTACCTGTAATAAACCAAACTTCAAGTTCTTTTAAGTTTATCATGATTTAAATTTTTAGATGAATCTGTTTTGATGAGGTAAAAATAGAGAATTAATAATAAATGTAAATATAACACTTATGCAATTATTCACTATTTAGCTTGTTGTTGAACATGTTTTTGTAGTATTGACTAGTTTAATCCTTCTGAATTAATTCGTTGGCAGTTTGCTGAATCGTTTCCCAAGCCTTACGAACATGTTCTTCATTGGTATTTGTCTGGCCAATACACATTCGAAGTACATAATTGCCACCGATGACAGTGTGAGTAAAATACATTTTCCCAGCCGAGTTTATTGTCTCGAGCAATTTCTTATTGAAATCGTTTCCATTGCGATGGGCAAAACAAACAAGATTTAAGGGAGCCGGAGCAACCACTTCAAATTCACTGGATGAACGAACCCATTCAGCAAATTGCTGTGCAATTCGAATGTGCTCCTGAATATAATATCGCAATCCGTTGACACCATAATTTCTGATCACAAACCATAGTTTCAGTGACCGAAACCTTCGTCCGAGTTGGATATGCCAATCGCGATAATCAAACACTGCCCCACTTTCGGTGGCCTGATTTTTTAGGTACTCTGGAAGGATACTCAGTGTTTTAATCAGCACTGACCTATCAGCCACAAAAAAGCAGTTGCAGTCGAAATTAGTGAACATCCATTTGTGCGGATTAAAAGAGAAACTATCAGCCAGTTCAACACCATTCAGGATAAAGCGGTATTCAGGGCAAATAGCAGCAGTGCCCGACATGGCAGCATCAATGTGCATCCAAAGCTGATATTTTTGGCAAATCTGTCCAATTTCGGGCAAAGGATCTATCGCATTGGTTGATGTTGAACCAACAGTTGCACAAACGAAAAACGGAATTAGCCCAGCCTGCAAATCCTCCTGAATAGTATTTTCGAGAAGATCGGTACGCATCGCCAAATTTTCATCGACCTCAATCAAACGGAGGTTGTTCTTCCCTATACCGGCAATCTTAATTGCCTTTTCGAGGGACGAATGTGTTTGGCTTGAAACATAGGCGACCAGATTTCCAAGGCTTCCGGAGTCGTTGGTCTGATAATTGGTTTTTCGCTCACGAGCCGCCAAAACAGAGCTTAGCGCAGCACTTGATGCTGTATCCTGAATAACTGCTCCACCTGCCGAAGTTGATTTAAATTTATCTGGAAGTTGAAGCATATTGACCAGCCAGTCCAAAACTCGGGTTTCCAATTCGGTACATGATGGACTTGTTGCCCAAAGCATACCCTGAACACCCAATCCAGAAGAAAGTAAATCGCCCAAAACAGAAGGTCCGGAGGAATTGGATGGGAAGAAAGCAAAAAAGTTAGGCGACTGCCAGTGGGTAATTCCAGGCATCAAAATGGAATTAACATCCGACATAATTTGATCCATCGACTCGCTTTCGTCAGGCGCAGTCTCGGGCAACTGGTTTTTTATATCTCCAGGCTTAACCTGCGACAATACCGGATAGTTTTCCACATTTTCGTAGTAGTCTGCAATCCAATCTATCATTTGTTTCCCTTGCTTCCGAAACTCTTCGGAAGACATGTGAAAGTTCTTCATATTTTTCATTGGTAAGTTTATCGAATCGTAAAATTGGTAAATAGTCTGGTTGGAAAAATATCGGATACGGTGAATGTCTTTATAACTGCCCTGGTTGGACCAATTTTCATCCAATCTATAAAAGTTTCCAGATTTTCAGTATCTCCACTTGCCTCAATCTCAACTTTCCCATCCGGCGTATTTCTGGACCATCCGAAGATTTGATATTCGTTGGCCTTGTATTGGGTAAAATATCTAAAACCGACACCCTGAACACGGCCACTTATAAGCATATAAACAGATTTCACTCTAGTTTGAAAAATTAGTTTCACCAGGTTTTCCGAAAGCAGCAATTGTTTCGGGTTGAATCAATGCCCAAATGGAATAAATTCCGATCGCAGTACCGAATGGAAAACTAAAAATCTCTATAACTGAAAGAATCAAGGTAAGGATACGAGCCCATTCTTTTCTTTTGTAAAGTCCCATTCCGGCGAGAATACCGGGTACGGAAACAACAATAAATACGATGGCTAAAACATCAGCAACTATCGACAAAATTGTTGTTGCATTGACATCGTCAACAAATCCACCAACTAGTTTAAGGACAGTGAAAATCAGAAATGCAATCAATAAATTAAAAATACTAAGTCCAATTTGAAGCGCAGCAACCACATTAATATGTTTTTCCATGATGGTAGGTTTTAGAATGGATTTTATGCTGATTTAAAAGTACATATTATCATCCATTTCTTCAATTTTATTTTCATTCCTCAAAATGCGTCATCCGATATAAAGTATTAAATCAAAAAACGCAAAGAATTGTTTTATTTAGCTTGTAATTAGTACTTTTATGTTTTAAGATATACCTTTGCATATCAGTAATGAGGAGGAAATAGTTATGGAAGTTTTGAAAGTAGTTTTATTAGCCATTGGTATTATGTCTTTTGCTTTTGTTGGACTCGGTATACAAACTCTGTTAAAAAAGGGAGGGAAATTTCCGAACACACATATTGGAAGCAATAAATACATGAAAGACAATGGTGTTACCTGTGCGCAAACTTTTGATAAGATAGAACAGGCGAAGGCCAGAAAAGAGCTTCGCTTTAAGCAGATTTCTCTAGACGAATCTGAAAATAAAAGTTTTTGCTGAAACAAATGGGGAAAAGCGACAATTATCTGAATAAACTACAGGATTTGATCTTTGGCAAAACGGTCAATTCTTTCGAAGACAAGCTCTTACTGTCTTCCACTTTAACACTTTCGCTTATTCAATTCATTAGTTTTGGATTAAATGTCCTCTTTGATTTGAAACCCTCCATCATTCTTACATCCATAGCAGGAGTTGTAATTTTTCTGATTCTCTATTTTATAACACGGTTCATCTCAAGAAGTAAGTTCATATTTTTCCTGGTAGCATTAATTATTCTGCTATTTATTGACTTGGTTTGGTTCGTTAATTTTGGATCACAGGGACCCGTTATGCTTTTTTGCGTTGTTTATTACTCTTTCCTGATTCTGCTGTTCGACCGAAAATATTATTTATTAATAACCCTTGCTATAGTCATAAATATAATTGGTCTATACCTTGCTGAATTAAACTTTCCTGAGCTTGTAGGGCAATATCAGGATCAACAGACCAGGTTGAATGATAATTATAGCGGACTGGTTTTTAGCATCCTGATAATTCTTTTATTCCTTGCAGCGATAAAGAAGAATTACCTTAAGGAATATGAACGCGCAAAAATGTCGGACCAACTTAAGTCGGCATTTGTTGCGAACATGTCACACGAAATCAGGACTCCGCTAAATGCTATTGTTGGATTTTCATCGCTTTTGACAGACCCGGAAAATTGTGAAGAAGACAAAAAAACTTTTGGGGAACAGGTTCAAACCAATAGCGATTACCTCCTAAATCTTATTGAAGATATCATTGATGTTTCGAAGATTGAAGCAAATCAGCTAACAGTAAAAATTCAGGACTTCGACGTTATTCCACATATCAGACAAGTTATCCAGTCTTTCCAGCTAGCCATGCCCGACAACAAAAATGTAGTTGTTGCTGCCAATCTTGACATGTCGAGTCTTGTTATTAAAATTGACCCTATCCGGTTCGAACAGATTATACGCAATCTGCTTTCGAATGCAGTTAAATTTACTGAAAAGGGGCTTATTGAACTAGGTTGTAAGAAGGATAAGGGGTTTTATGTTTTTTCTGTAAAAGATACAGGAATTGGTATTCAGACAGAAAATCAGAGTGTGATTTTCGACCGTTTTCGAAAAATTGACAACGACAAGCAACATCTTTACCGTGGAACTGGCATTGGATTATTTCTATCCAAACAACTGGTAGAAATGTTTGGTGGTGAAATATGGGTAGAATCAGAAGTTGGAAAAGGTTCGTGTTTCTATTTCACTATTCCAGCTTAATGTAAGTATTAAACCGGCAATCCTTCCTTTACTGAATTACGTTTTATAAAATGAATTGAAATCTCATTGAAAAGATTTGCCTGATCAAGATTGCAACAATGGCCGCTATTCTTGATGATTTCCAATTTTGCATTCACCTGTCTTTTGACCAGTTCGGCTACCATAGGAAGAAACATATGATCGCCATCACCCATCAAATACAAAACAGGCACCGAAGGTTCACGTTTCAAAAACTCATTCAGATTCGACTTAATTTCGCGTGTCATATTCATCCATTTGGCAAACTCCTTTTCGCCTAATTGAATAGCTTCCTGGATGAAAACGTTACGAGATTCCCGGTGCTTTCGGTATGGCATTAATATCAATGCGTTCAGCCTGTAGAGCCACATATATGGCAATACTGAGTTCAGGATTTTGGCCATACCAATTAATACCTTGAGCGTTTTATTGAATTGGATAATTGCACCTCCCAGTATAATAGACTCAGCCCTTCCCGGTGCAAGCTTATCAATAGCCCTGATAACAATACAACCCAACGAAATTCCAACCAGATGAGCCTTTTTAATTTCCAGGTGATCCATAATCCGGATCACGTCTAGTGCAACTTCATCAAACGAATATCCACAATCTTCATCGCTACTTGTTGGCTTCGATTTACCATGCCCTCTCAAATCAACCAAAAGAACATTAAAGTGTTTCTTGAATTCTTTTAGTTGACGAAACCAAACCACATTGCTTCCACCTGCCCCATGGACAAAAACGACCCATGTTTTTGATTTCGGATGAACAAATTTGCGGTGATAAATCATACTTCAGATAAAATGATAAAAATGGTTTTTCAGATTCACGAAAAAAGACGTAATGCTAAAGCATCACGTCTTTTTTCGAATTAAAAATTTATGTTTTAGCCTCCGAAATCGTCGAATAAGACGTTTTCATCAGGAACACCAAGATCATAAAGCATTTTATTGATTGCGCTGTTCATCATAGGTGGTCCGCAGAGATAGTAATCAATTTCTTCGGGCTCATCATGCTTACTCAGGTACTGATCGTATATTACCTGATGAATAAATCCTTTAGCACCTGTCCAGTTATCTTCAGGCTGAGGGTCAGACAGAGCCAAATGGAAAGTGAAATTCGGGAATCTATTCTGAATATCCATAAACTGATCGTAGTAGAAAACTTCTCTCCAGGAACGGGCACCATACCAGAAAGTAACCTTTTTCTTTGTTTCTTTTACTGTATGGAAAAGATGGAAAAGATGTGAACGCATAGGTGCCATACCAGCACCACCGCCAATAAACATCATTTCATTGTCATTGTTCTTTAGGAAGAATTCACCGTAAGGACCTGAAATAGTGACTTTGTCACCAGGTTTGCGAGAGAAAATGAATGAAGAACAAATTCCAGGATTGATTTTCTGGAAACCACCATTTACACGATCGAAAGGCGGAGTAGCGATACGAATATTCAGCATCACGATATTTCCTTCAGCAGGGTGATTAGCCATTGAATAAGCACGGAAGGTAGGTTCCGGATTCTTCATCTGGAGACTAAACATTCCGTAGCGTTCCCATTCCGGACGATATTCATCACCAATAACCATGTCTTTAAAATCCACATCAATTTGCGGAACATCAATCTGTATATAACCACCTGATTTGAAATCAAGAGTTTCACCTTCAGGAAGACGAACCACAAATTCTTTGATATAGGTGGCTACGTTGTTGTTTGAAACAACTTCACATTCCCACTTCTTAACTCCAAGTACATGTTCAGGAACCTGAATTTTCATGTCCTCGCGAACTTTTACCTGACAGCCAAGCCTCCAGTGTTCCTGTTGTTCTTTACGGGTAAAGTGGTCGGTTTCGGTTGCAAGAATTGAACCGCCACCTTCGACAACCTGACATCGGCATTGTGCACAGGTACCACCACCACCGCAGGCCGAAGGAAGAAAAATTCCACTCTCGGATAAGGTGGAAAGAAGTGAACTTCCTGGATTAACAGTTACTTCTTTTTCGTCGTTAATGTTAATTTTTACCTGACCAACAGCAGTAAGTTTGGCACGGGCATATAACAAGGCTGAAACTAATACCAGAACAATAACCAAAAAAGCTACTATACTGGAAATTACTACAAAAATGACTGAACCTAATATCATTGGATTTGAATTTTGTTCGTATTAAACTTTGATTCCGAGAAAGCTCATGAAGGCAATTCCCATTAAGCCGGTAATGATAAACGTAATACCAATTCCCCTTAATGGTGCAGGAATTTTATTGTATTTCAATTTCTCACGAACTGCTGCAAGCGATACAATTGCAAGCATCCACCCCACACCAGAACCTAAGCCCCATGAAAGAACCTCACCAATATTCTTGTATTCACGTTGTTCCATAAATAACGATCCGGCTAGGATAGCACAGTTTACGGCAATTAATGGGAGGAATATCCCTAATGAGTTGTATAATGCAGGTGAAAATTTCTCAATAATCATTTCAACCAACTGGGTCATCGCCGCTATAGTTGCAATGTAAACCATAAAACTCAGAAACGTAAGGTCAACTTCTTTAAAGCTATCGCCTAACCATGAAAGTGCTCCTGGTTTCATAACATGTTCCAGCAAAAAATAATTGATCGGAACAGTTATAATTTGTACGAAGATTACGGCAACTCCTAAGCCAATAGAGGTTTTTACCGTTTTCGAGACAGCCAGATAAGAACACATCCCGATAAAAAGAGCAAAGATCATATTGTCGATAAAGACCGACTTAATGAATATATTTATAATTTCTTGCATAATCAGTTTATTTTAAGGGATTAGTCTTTTTCGATCAGTTCTTTATTAAAGCTACGTTGTATCCAGATAATAACACCGACAAGAACCAAAGCCATGGTTGGCATGATCATCATCCCGTTGTTAACGTATCCGCCATCATAAAAAGATTGAGGAACAACTTGATAACCCAAAACAGCACCAGATCCAAAAAGCTCGCGGATGAAGGCCACTACGATAAGAATAACTGAATATCCTATACCGTTTCCAACTCCATCAATAAAAGAAGGCCATGGCTTGTTGCCCATTGCAAAGGCTTCCAAACGTCCCATGATGATACAATTGGTAATGATCAATCCGACATAAACTGACAACTGTTTGCTTACGTCATAAACAAAGGCTCTTAACAACTGATCAACCAGAATAACCATTGACGCTACCACAACCAATTGTACAATAATTCGAATTCGCGGTGGAATATAATTACGCATAGCCGAAATAACAAGATTTGAAAATGCTGTAACTACCAACACCGAAAGTCCCATTACAATAGCTGGCTTTAACTTGGTAGTAACTGCAAGAGCCGAACAAATTCCCAAAATTTGAACCGTTACCGGGTTCTCCATATTGAGAGGGTTCGACAGCAGTTTGAAGTTTTTTGAAGATAATATGCTCATTGCTATAGGGTTTTATTTGTGACGATTTTGAATAAAATAGGGTTTATAAGTAACAAGGCATGAATCCAACATTGCTTCAAGTGCTTTAGAAGTAATTGTTCCACCTGAAATAGCATCAACAGCATGTGGATCATCATCTTTTGCCCCACCTTTCAAGACTTTCACTGAAATAAATTCTGTCGAGTCTTTAAAAATTGTTTTACCCTGGAAAGGTTTTTGAAACCATTCGGTAGAAATTTCAGCTCCAAGTCCGGGAGTTTCGCCCTGATGATCGAAAACCGTTCCATAAACCGTATTCATATCTGGTTGCAGCGAAATATATCCCCAGATGGGTCCCCAAAGTCCTTTACCTCTAAGGGGCATTACATAGGCTTTAGTTTGATCGTCGAGTGTTCCGACAAAAACCGGAAGCATTCTTTCGGTGACAGGTTTACCAAGTTCTGCTTTTAGATCAACAGAAAAAGCATCAGCACCCTCTTGTTTTTCGCCTTTGCTATTAATTACATAGCTTTCGGTAACGTACTTTGAATATAACTCAACGGCATCTTTAACAGTAGATTTAATTCGGATTGAAGCGAGAATATTTTGTTTTTTCTCTACTTCAATATTCTTGTCCTGAAATGGTTTTAATTGCATGGCCGCCAAGGATAAAAGCAAAGCCACGATAACAACCATAACAAAGGAAAAGGTAAAAATATAAGTATTACTAAAGTTCTTCATGGTTTTCCGTTTTAAGCGTTACCTTTTAAGTTAGCTCTCTTTAATCTTCGTTTGATGTGTCCTTCAATTACAAAATAATCGATAAGCGGAGACCAAACATTCATAAGCAAAATCGCCAACATCATTCCTTCCGGATAAGCAGGATTAAATACACGGATCAAAACAGCTAATGCACCGATCATAAATCCATAAATCCATTTCCCTTTCTCGGTATGCGAAGCTGTTACAGGATCTGTTGCCATAAAAACGGCTCCAAAAGCAAAGCCACCCATCACCAAATGATAATAAGGAGGAAGTGACATATAATCATTCACTGACAAAACATTACAAAGCAATCCGATTGCAAGTGCTCCCAATACAGTCGACAGCATAATCTTCCAACTTCCAATGCCCGTGAAAATCAGGATTGCGGCTCCAATTAGAATAGCAATAGTAGAAGTTTCGCCCATCGAACCAGGAATAAATCCCATGAACATATCGCCAAAGGATGCCATATTAGTTGATGCACCCTGAGCTAACTGAGCCAATGGAGTTGCACCTGAAAAACCATCAATAGGAGTGTTTCCTGGTAATTCATAAACCCAAACGGCATCACCCGACATTTCAGAGGGGTAGGCAAAGAATAAGAATGCTCGTGCAATTAATGCCACATTCATAATGTTGTACCCAGTTCCTCCAAAAATTTCTTTACCAAAAATTACGGCAAAAGTCACAGCAAGCGCAACCATCCAAAGTGGGATATTAACTGGCAGAATTAACGGAATTAAAATACCGGTAACCAAAAATCCTTCATTGACTTCATGTCCACGGATTTGGGCAGATATAAATTCAATACCTAAACCAACACCATAGGAAACTACAATAACCGGAAGTATCTTTAAAAATCCAAAAAGGAAATTTTCGACCAGACTTCTTTCGATTCCAAATGCAAGGCCATGCTGATAACCAATATTCCAGCTTCCAAATAACAATGCAGGAACTAAAGCTAAAACAACAACAATCATTGTACGCTTTAAATCGATGGCATCGTGAATATGAACTCCTGATTTGGAGGTATGATTGGGAGTAAACAGGAATGTTTCGAATGCTCCAAACGTCGATCCGAATTTGGCAAACTTACCGCCTTTTTGAAATAGCGGCTTTTTTTTGTCTAAAAACTTTCTGAGTGATTTCATTTATATCGAATGACTTAAATTTCGTGTTAATTACCCAGTTCCTTAATCATCAAATTGATACCATCGCGCAAAATGCTCTGAACTTCAGTCTTGGAAGTACAAACGTATTCGCACAATGCAAGGTCTTCTTCAATGACTTCATAAATGCCTAACTGCTCCATCTTATCAATGTCTTCAGCAATAACTGCTTTCATCAAAAATACTGGAAGAATATCCATCGAAAGAACTTTCTCGTATTGTCCTGTCATTACATAGGCACGTTCTTCACCATTTAAATTGGCATCGGCTCGGTATGATTTCTTTGGATTTAACCATGAGAAATAAGATCTAGATATACTGAACTTATTAAAGCGTGGCATTGCCCAGCCTAAAAATTCGAAATAATCTCCTTCAGGAATAACCGTTAACTGCTGATCGTAAAATCCAAGATAATCATCGGCATCAACCTGTTTCCCAGTCAGAACATTTCCTGAAATATAACGCTCCTTAATTTCTTGTTTTGTTGACTTCTTAAGCAATCCGGAAAGAGATGTACCATGAATAACTCTGAAATATTTAGGTGCGCTGACTTCTGATCCGGCAAGAGCGATAACTTTTGAAAAATTGATCTTCCCGGTTTCAAACAACCGCCCGATGTAGATCACTTCCTGAGGACTGATTGTCCAGACAATATCGCCTTTATTAATAGGACTTACGTGATGAATTTGGATACCAACATTTCCGGCAGGATGCGGGCCAGAGAACTGAGTGATTTCAATATTTTTAATGGCAGAGAAGAAACCTCCAGCCTGAACAGGACTAATTCCAACATGGATTTTACCATCTGTTAATTTAGATAGAGCATTAATCCCTGTCTGAAAAGTGCCAGCCTGATCTTTCAGAATAAATTCATAATCCGGTGCTAGCGGCGAAGAATCAAAACCTGAAATAAAAATATGGAGTGGAGAACTGCCAGGTTTAGCAACAGTTCCGTAAGGACGCTGTTTTAGAAACGGCCACAGTCCGCTATTTTTCAACTGTTCTTTGATTTCCTCACGGGAAAGCTTTTGTGGATCAGCTTTTATAAAATCAAGAGACTCGTTCTTTCCATCAGCTTTGATAACAATTTCAAGCACCTTTCTGCGTTCGCCTCTGTTGATTGCCAACACTTCACCACTGGTAGGAGCGGTAAATAAAATTTCGGGATTGTTTTTATCGAAGAATATAGGCTCACCGGCTTTTACTTCCTGTCCGGCTTTTACCAGAATTTTTGGTGAAAGTCCGGGGAAATCTGTCGGTTTAAGGGCGACCTTGTCTGCTTCGATCGAAGTTCCAAAAATTTTCTCGGCATCCCCTTTTAAACGGATATTTAATCCACGTTTTAAATTGATAACCTTTGACATTGTATTCCCTCGTATGGTTAATAATAGGTTGGCAAAAGTAAAGAATTTAAAATCTTTTCACAATCTTTGTTTTACAAACTTATATGAATTGAAATATTTAAATATCTGTAAACGTTATCTAAAAAGACACTGATTTTATATTTCAAGGTAAACACCTCAAATCTGCTTGTTTTTACTCAAATTCCTGTACAAATGAACCGTCTTGGAGCACTCCTTTTTAGCTTTCTGAATGTTATTTTAACGTTAAATTCATGGGCCGATAGTAAGCCCGACAAGTTCTATTATCAGAATGCAGTATACCGTGAAGAGATTAAATCCGTAAAACTATTCAGGGATGGCAACGAACTTTCAAATCCGGTATTTGAATTAGGTAGCGATGTGCAACTAGTTCTAAAATTTGACGATCTGGCCGAGGATGCAAAAAATTTCTCATACACCATTATTCATTGTGATGCCAACTGGAACGAATCATTCATTCAGCAAAGCGAATACCTTTCAGGCTTTCCTGATAATCCGGTATCTGATTATGCCATGAGTTTTAATACAACAGTGAAATTTGTGAATTATCAGATCAGGATACCCAGTGAGGAATGTTCACCCAAATTTTCCGGGAATTATGCACTTGTTGTTTTTGAGGATAATAACCGCGAAAATCTGGTTTTGATTCAAAGGTTTTATGTGGTTGAGTCATTAGTCCGTATTGAAGGACTGGTTAAGAAAGCCACATTCGATGCGTTTAACGGAGAAAATCAGGAGGTTGATTTTAAAATATTTAACGAAAAACTTAGGCTGTTAAACCCCCGTGATGACATTAAAGTTGTGCTTATGCAAAACCGCAGATGGGATAATGCCATCCGAACACTAAAACCTAGCTTTATTCGGGATAATGTATTGGAATATGATTACAGCAAAGAAAATGTGTTTCCTGGAGGCAATGAATTCAGGTATTTTGATATTCGGACCAAACGATACAATGGCGAAAACGTTAGTGAAATTAAATTCATTAGGCCCTATTATCATGTGACGCTATTATCCGATTTAATACGGACAAATAAAAAATTCAGTACTTACAAAGAAATGAACGGAAATTTTGTCGTTGAAAGTCAGGACAGGGTGACCGATTACGATACAGAATGCGACTATATGTTTGTGCACTTTCTTTTGCCTATGCCTAGCCAGCTTATTGGTGGATCGGTAAATATTTTTGGTGCAGTTACAGGCTGGAATGCAAACCAATCTAACCAAATGAAATGGAATTTTGAATTGGCAGGTTATGAACTAACCATGTTACTTAAGCAGGGGTATTACAATTATCAATACGCCTATATTCCTGATGGAGCCCAAAAAGCTGATTTGGTGAATTTAGAAGGAACGCATTTCCTTACAGAAAATGATTACCAGATTTTTGCATATTATCGTGATCAGGGTGGCCGGTATGACCGTTTGGTTGGGTTCACAAACCTTAATTCGGCAATAAAAAATTAAGATTTCAAGTTAGAAATAACATTTCAACTAGCGAACAATCTTCAGCGGACTGTCTTCTTTAATGTTGGGGATTGTAAAAGTGAATGTTGATCCTTTGCCAAGCTTTGAGTTCACATTCAAACTTCCGCCAATTAATCTAACGTAATGCTGTGCAATAGATAAGCCCAGACCAGTGCCTTCGTAGGCACGAATGGTCCTGTTATCGAGCTGATGGAAACGTTCAAAAATCCTTTCCTGATCTCTTTCGGCAATACCAATACCCGTGTCACGAACAAAAAATTCAAGTTTATTCGGAAGAACCCTATAGCCAAACTCAACTTCGCCTTCTTCGGTAAACTTAATTCCATTATCGATGAGTTTTTGCAATACTGACTGAAGCAAAACAGGATCAGTTGTCACGGCAAATTTCGGATTCGAATTGTCACAATTTACCTTCAATGCAATGTTTTTATGATCTTCCAGATCGTAGCCAAATTCTTTATAGAGGGAAACCATTAAGTCGTTAATTCTACATGGCGCTGTTTTAACTACAAGCGTATTGCTTTCAATCTTCGAAAGACTAATCATGTCGTTAATTAGTGTAAGTAGCACCTTCCCGTTTGTGATAATAATCTCAACAAATTTACTTTTCTCTTCATCATCAAATTCCGCAGAACCAATCATCTTAGAGAATCCGATAATAGCATTCATCGGAGTTCTGATTTCGTGAGATATATTGGCAAGGAATGCAGTCTTTAAACGATCAGCTTCTTCGGCCTTATTTTTAGCTTCTTCAAGCCTGATTTCAGCAAGTTTGCGCTTGGAAATATCACGTGCCAATGAAATTACAGTATGGTCACTAAGCCGTACAATACGCATTTCAAACATTGCAGATGAACCTTCAAGCTCCAAAGCATATTCAATAGTTTCGATGGTATCATTGTCGATACAACTTTGAATACACTGCAATATTTTGGCTGACATTTTTTCTGAAAATCCAACTTCAAAAATTGAATTGCCAATGATATCGTCCGGTTTAATTTTTAGCGCATCAGAGGCTTTAAATACAAAATCTACATAAACGCCATCTCTGTCGATAATAAAGAACAAATCAGGAATGGCTTCCAAAAGCACCTGATAACGCAGTTTGTTTTCTTGCAATTCAATTATTGCATTTTGCTTAACTGTCACATCGGAGAACAAACTTACAATCTGATTATCAGTCAGATTAAAACTATCAGCCTCGTAGTGTTTATCCATTCTATCAAGATAAAACGAGAAATGACGTTTTTTTGAGCTCAGGTACTGTTTATTCCAATCAAAAGAATTTCTGAATATCTTAGGAAATACATCATCGGCTTTTTGGTCCTTAATCTCGCGCGATGTTATTTTAAAGAGGCGCTCAAAAGCAAGATTGGTTTTACGAATGACCAAATGAGACGGAGTTCCAAATTCGTCTGGCACCAACTCAAGAACCAACATCCCCTGAGGTAGATTACGTATCGTCTGATTAATAATTCGATCTGTATTCTCCTTTTCTTCGATTAATTTGTTGATCCTGTTTTGAAAATTCAATGCAATTAAAAGTGAAACAAGGAAAAAAGAACTTAGTGTCAAAAAGGGATTTATATACACAGATTCAACTTCCCATTTAAAACTGAATAATAGATCGGTTAGCCCAACAAGATAAACGTGCAAGCCAAGAGTCAAAAATGCCAAAGCGAAAAAAATAATTAAATCCCTTTTATTCTCACTAAAAAGCAGAAAAAAGAGCAAAAATGGAACCAGTGTCCAAAGCGTATTTGGAACAGAAAGGTGATTTGGTAAAATTGAAGTGGTATGCGATATGAAGAAAAAGTAAGGTATAAACGGCACAAGAAAAAAAAGTTGAACAGCCCAACTAATACGAACGTATCTCAATACGTACAATGCAATCCCAAAAATAACTAAAATTGAAATGTCGCCAGGTAAACATATGTCTGTTGAAATGCCTGCCAAATCACGTATAAACATGATAAGGCCGGTAAATATGCCTAGTAGTATAAAAACATGAAGTCCAATAATTTTCAGGATATCATTCTGGGCTTCGATATGGTAACGATTTACAATCGTTGTAGTAATTGCTTTTAGCATGAAGTTGCGTGCACATTCAGTTTTACGAGGGAATAAATATAGTAAAATTTAGAATCCAAACATGTTTAAGCCAATTTAGTTGGAAAATTGAAAGGTGATTTTTATTAGGAATTAAACTAGGAGGAAAACATAGTTTTGTAGCGTAAATTTTAAATCAATCTCAAAAACACATAAAGTTATGTCGAAAGGATTTTTTAATATCCCAGATGCTAAAAATGAACCCATAAAAAGCTATGCTCCAGGTTCACCGGAACGAATTGAGCTAAAAAAAATGCTCCAAAAATTGAGATCGGAAGAACTCGAACTGCCTATGATTATTGGCGGTAAAGAAGTTACTACTGATAGGCGGGTAAGAATTTGCCCTCCACACGAGATCAAACATACTCTAGGATATTATTATCAGGGAGACACTTCGCATGTACAAATGGCCATCGATGCTGCCATGATGGCCCGCGAAAAATGGAATACAATGGCATGGCATCATCGTGCAGCAATTTTTCTAAAAGCTGCTGATTTATTTGCAGGACCTTACCGCGACAAAATAAATGCTGCAACTATGCTGGGCCAATCAAAAAATGCCTATCAGGCAGAGATTGATGCCGCCTGCGAAATGGCTGACTTCTTCCGATTTGGTGTTCGGTGCATGACCGACATCTATAAAATGCAACCTGAATCAGCTCCAGGAATCTGGAATTACAATGAATTCAGGTCGCTGGAAGGATTCATCTTTGCTTTAACACCTTTCAATTTTACTTCTATTGCCGGAAATTTACCTGCAGCACCGGCGATGATGGGAAATGTGGTCGTATGGAAACCTTCAAAAACTGCAGTTTATTCGGCTGCTGTAATTATGGAGGTACTTCAGGAAGCAGGATTGCCTGACGGAGTTATTAATCTGGTGTATGTTGGAGGCCCGGCGGCGGCGGATGTCGTGCTTGAGTCACCCGATTTTGGAGGAATCCATTTCACCGGATCAACCGGAGTATTTCAGAGTATCTGGAAAACGATCGGCGAAAACATTTACAAATACAAATCATATCCCCGCATTGTTGGAGAAACTGGTGGTAAGGACTTTATTTTTGCCGATCCAACCGCTGACCCACAAGCGCTTGCTATAGCCATGCTGCGCGGATCATTTGAATATCAGGGTCAAAAATGCTCGGCTGCTTCAAGAGCTTATATACCACAAAGTATTTGGGATGAAGTAAGTACACGTTTAGGCAATGAACTGGCTACAGTAAAGATGGGTCCACCTGAAGATTTCACCAATTTCATTAATGCTGTTATTGATGAATCATCATTCGATAAACTTGCTGGTTTTATTGAACAAGCCAGAAAAGATGAGGATGCAGAAGTTTTGTTTGGTGGAGTATGCGATAAATCAGTTGGGTATTTCATTCAGCCAACCGTAATTCTGGCCAAGAAACCAGATTATGTAACCATGGTTGAAGAATTATTCGGACCGATACTAACTGTTTATGTATATCCTGACGAAGAAATGGATAAAACGCTTGACATCTTGGATAAAACTTCAATCTATGCCTTAACTGGCGCCATATTCTCGCAGGATCGTTATAGCATTGAACGAATTTCAAAAAAGCTGGGAAATGCAGCAGGAAATTTCTACATCAACGACAAACCAACCGGAGCTGTTGTTGGCCAGCAGCCCTTTGGTGGAGCGCGTGGTTCCGGAACAAACGACAAAGCTGGATCTATCTTCAATTTTTTACGCTGGACATCCATTCGGACCATTAAAGAAAACTTTGTTTCACCAAAGAGTTATACCTATCCTAACTTTTTACCTGACCAGGAATAAGATTTTTTAAAGGAAAGGAGATGATTTTTTTCATCTCCTTTTTTTTTATCCTTAAAAACTCTATTTTTGTTTAAAATCATTACCATGGAAGCCAAAGAATTAGGGACTAAAATCGTGAAACCAATCTTCAACAAATACCTCCTTGCTTTGGTAGGTTTTGTTGTATGGATCATGTTTTTTGATGAGAATAATCTGCGGCAACATCAGAAGAACCGTCAGGAACTGGCACTTCTTGAAGAACAAGTAAGGAACTACAAACAGAAAATTGAAGCAGACAAGCAGAAATTGTATGAATTGCAAACCAACGATGCTAACCTTGAAAAGTTTGCCCGTGAACAATTTTTAATGAAAAAAGCCGACGAAGAAATCTACGTCATCGTTGAAGAAAATTAAAAATTTAAGACAATTTAGTCTTTTATTCTCCCGTCTCACCATATTTCCAAGAGTTGCTTTACTCTCGAATTTTCATTTTCGGAACAACTAACTTACTCGAATTTAGACATTTGATATTTTTTAGTTGAACCTGTTTTTTTTCTTTGAAAAGAGAATGAGAATTACTATATTTCTTCAATAAAGTTTGGCTGATGAAGATTAATACTAATATATTTCGGATCGAAACCAATCATGTAGCCCCAAGACAGGGACATATTCTGATTGCAGAACCTTTTTTGTCCGGAAGTTATTTTAATCGGTCAATTATTCTGCTTGCTTCGTATGGAGAAAATGGTGCAGTTGGTTTTATCCTGAATAAAAAAGTTGATTATCCGGTTGAGGATCTTTTTGCAAATTTTCCTGATTTTGATTCTGAAATTCACATTGGCGGCCCTGTCGGAACTGATTCCATTTATTTCATTCACACGCTTGGTGATTTAATTCCGGGAAGCATAAATATTAAAGAAAACATTTATTGGGGTGGCGACTTTGAAACACTTAAACTCCAGATTAAATTAGGCTTGGTAAACCCCGAGCAAGTGCGTTTCTTTCTGGGTTATTCGGGCTGGGAAGCAGGCCAACTGGAAGAAGAGATTAATCAAAATTCGTGGTTGGTTGCTGACATTTCGGAGGCCGATTTAATGACCATCGATGAAAATTTGATGTGGGTTGAATCTGTTCGGGCAATGGGCGGCAAATACAGCATGTGGGAAAACTTTCCTGAAAATCCTTCACTTAACTAAGCAAGCTCTTTCCAAAAATGTCGCTAATCTTCCTAATTGTATTGTTAAAGAACCGTTTACCTTCAAATCCAACAATCCATCTTATTCCTTCAATAGCATTCACAGTCATAATTTCCTCAGCAGAGCGAATATCCTGAAGAGTTATTTTGTCACGTTCCGAATACCTAAGATTTAATTTACTAACTATATCGAGTAAAAGAGGCTGACTGATATCTAAATATGCACCATGCTCGCAACTCGCGCCGAAAATCTCATCGCCATTTATCAAGTAAACATTCGCTTCAATCGCCTCTACAATATTGTCCTCTTGATTTACCAATAGAAATTGATCGGCCTGCGAACCTTTTAAATGATTTCGGGCAATGTTCCAATACACTTCGGAACCCAGCGACAAATTGGAAAGCGAAGATGATGGCTTCTGAATTTTATCAAATACATCTACGAACAACCCCTTTTCATTCAGTTCGAAATCCGTATGTTCAAATTTTTCGGCTTGAATCGTGTAATGTAACTTATCATTAAAACATCTGAAAGTGATGGTAAATACTGCTCCTAAAAAAAGTTTGTTTTTAGTCAGTGTACGTTCCAATTGACGCTTAAATCCAGAACCATCGCGGTCGGTAAATTCAGGAAATGACTGGTTGAAAATGAGTAATTTGAGTATGAGTATTTCCAGCGTTTCAGTAAAAAAAGGGAAGTTTGTCCGCACTGCTCTAATCTTTTCAGCAAATAAAAATGCACCAGATTCCTGAAGTGAAATCCGGTATTCATCGGTTGGAATGAATGTGCCGTTAACCAATATGTATTTGCCGGTATTCATTGGTTCAGAAATGTAGTAAATATTTGTCCATCAAAATTCAGTTACACCTTTTCCGTGATTTGGCAGTGATAACTTTTATCTATCAGATTAATCCGAAGAGTTTGTCTAAAAAAGTTTGAAATAGTCGGGGATTAAGTATAATCGGAAATATAAAGCCATAGAGTGCACCAAGGAAATGGGCATCGTGAGCCACGTTATCTTTTTGTTTGTGACTCATTTGATACGAATAAACCAAATACAAGCCAGCAAAGACAATTCCGGGGATTGGCAAGATGCCGAAAAAATAAATGTTATTCCAGGGATCGAAAAAGATAGAAGCAAAAAGCACCGAAGCAACAGCGCCTGAAGCGCCAACAGCATTGTAAAAATAGTTTTTGTGATGCTTGATAAGCGCATAAATATTCGAAGTAAGAATACCTCCAAAATACAAAAGGAAGAAATAAAGTATGTGATTACTCCCAAAATTATATTTGAAGTAGGCCTCAATAGCTCTGCCAAAAGAAAACAGAACGATCATATTCACAAACAAATGTTCCCAGTTTGCATGAACAAAAGCATGTGTAATCAGCCGGTGGTATTCTTTTTTGTACCAAATTTTACTGGCATTAAACTGCAGCTTGTCCATAAGTTTAGCTGAATTGAAGGCAGCATAAGAAACAACTACAGTAATCGCAATCAAAATAATAGTCATAAATAAAATGATTTAATGTAAAATCCGGTATACCATTTCGCGTTGCAGGTCAGCCGGCGACGCAGAAACATTTCCCCAACCTTTTGATTTCATATCGTATTCGCGCAAAATACTAACAATCTCAACCAGCTTTTTGATGTTGTAATTTTTGGCAGCAGCCACATAATTTTTCACAAAAAATGGATGTACCTGCAATACCGAAGCAACATTGTTTTGAGATTTATCTTCCAAAAAATGGTAGTTCAGTAGTTTTGAGAAATAGCTAAAAAGCGATGAAACAACCACCGTAACCGGATTTGTAGATGGATTAGCTCCAAAATAATTGATGATCCGGTTGGCTCTCAATAGATCGCGGTCGCCCAATGCATTCTGAAGCTCGAATACATTAAACTCCTTGCTAATCCCGATATTTCGTTCGATGTGATCAGGAGTAATTTGAGTACCAACAGGTAATGAAATAATCAGTTTATCTAGCTCGTTTGCAACCTTACTCAAATCAGCTCCCAGATATTCTGCAATCATGGCAGCTGCCTGAGGAGAAATGGTGTATTGTTGTGCTTTCAGATAGGTAGAAATCCATGCAGGAAGCTGGTTGTCGTATATTTTTTTCGATTCGAAAAGGATACCTTTCTGGTCGAGCAACTTGGTAAAAGTCTTTCTTTTATCGAGGGTTTTGTATTTGTAGTTAATAACCAAAATGGTTGAATTCAGCGGATTCTGAACGTACGGTTCCAAATCTTCTATTTTCTTGATATTCTGGGCTTCACGAACAACAATCACCTGATGGTTTGCCATCATTGGAAACCTGCGGGCATTACCCATAATCAGGGCTGGTTCCAGATCTTTACCATATAGGATTGTCTGATTGAAGCCTTTTTCGGCATCAGTCAGTACATTGTCAGAAATGTAATCGCTTATTTTATCAATGAAATAGGTTTCCTCACCCATTAAAAAGTAAATGGGATGATATATTTTTTTTTGTAGGTTCCCAATAATTTCCTCGTATGTAATTGCCATGTGAAATCTTAAAATTTCAGGTGTTTAACCGATTCTCCATTGTTCTTTATTTCAAGAAGCGCATCAATCCCGGTTTCCAAATGTTCTTTCACAAAGTTGTTCGAAACAATCTGATCACTTGCTTCAGTTTTAACCCCTGTAGAAATCATTGGTTGGTCTGACACAAGCAACAGTGCTCCTGAAGGGATTTGATTACAGAACCCAACAGTAAAAATGGTGGCTGTTTCCATATCGATCGCCATCGCCCTTGATTTCTCCAGATACTTTTTAAAGCGTTCGTCGTATTCCCAAACGCGTTTATTGGTGGTGTAAACTACCCCGGTCCAATAATCATGTTTTCGGTTACGAATGGCTGTCGACACCGCGCGTTGAAGATTAAATGCCGGAAGTGCCGGTATTTCAGGAGGTAAATAATCGTTTGATGTTCCTTCGCTTCGAATGGCCGCAATCGGTAAAATAAAATCACCAAGCTGGTTTTTCTGCTTTAAGCCTCCGCATTTACCTAGAAAAAGAACCGCTTTAGGATGCACTGCGCTCAATAAATCCATCATGGTAGCAGCATTCGGACTTCCCATTCCAAAGTTAATAATGGTAATTCCTTCTGCGCTGGCATTAGGCATATTTTTATTTTCACCAACAACAGGCACACCAAATTTAGTGGCAAACATATCCACGTACATATGGAAGTTGGTCAGCAAAATTAATTCGTCGAACTCTTCTAAGGGTCTTCCTGTGTATCTTGGAAGCCAATTGGATACAATTTCCTCTTTTGTCTTCATAGTTAATTGTTACATTTATCCTCTCAATAATGACAAAAATACAAACTTTGTTGGCTTCATCATGCAAAAATTGAATTTGCCCGAATATTCTTTCAAATTTAAAACCAGAGAGGATAAAGACTATATTTTTGATTCACTTAGAAGAAAATATGTTCGGTTAACTCCGGAAGAATGGGTTCGTCAGAATTTTGTTCAGTTTTTGGTGACAGAAAAGAAATATTCCGTTTCATTAATAGCTGTTGAAGCCGGTGTAAAAGTAAACAACAATCCGCAAAGGGCCGATTTGGTAGTTTTCGACCGTGCAGGGAATCCAATTTTAGTCGCTGAATTTAAAGCTCCTGAAATAAAGATCAGCCAACAAACCTTCGATCAGATTGTACGCTACAATATGCAACTTAAGGTACCACTTCTGATTGTAAGCAACGGATTGCAGCATTATTGCTGCCGGATTAATTACAATGATAATTCGTATGCTTTCCTTCCTGAAATACCTGAATTTTCAGCAGTAATTTAGTTCTTACTCTTGCTTTTTCAGGATCAATTCCATCCGGGCTAATGCCAAATCAAAGTTTGAAGTAATGTTAGCTGGCCCAATTAAAGCCGGAACCCCACCTTTATCAAGCTCTTCAAAAACTTCAGGCTGAACCCCTGACAGAATAATCTGTATTCTCCTTGATTTAAGATCTTTAAGCGTTTGTTTCAGATTTCGCAATCCGGTACCATCTATAAACGGAACATGCCGCATACGGATAATTACCACTTTTGAAGTGTGACTTATTTCTTTCAGAGTTTCTTCATATCTACGAGCTGCAGCAAAAAAGAAAGGACCGCTGATCTCAAATATCTCGACTCCTTTTGGAATATCAGCATAATTTTCAAGCGAATCCGATTCTGTTTCAAGCGGGATAACTTTACTCAGATTCGACATACGCTGCATAAACAACAATGACGAAAGCACCACGCCAACTTCAATGGCAACAGTTAAATCGACAAATACAGTCAAAATAAACGTGCTGAGTAATATAAATATATCATATTTATGTCCTTTCAGAATCGAAAAGAACGATTTCATTTCACTCATGTTGTACGAAACAACAATCAGGATACCAGCCAAACATGGCATTGGAATCAGAACTGCCCAACGGCCAAAAACCAGCATGATCAACAAAAGTGTCACAGCATGTATTATTCCTGCTATCGGGGTTCTTCCGTTATTTTTAACATTCGTTGCTGTACGCGCAATTGCACCGGTTGCCGGTATTCCACCGAAAAAAGGTGTCACAATGTTGGCCAGTCCCTGGGCAATCAACTCGGTATTCGAACGGTGATTACTACTGATCATACCGTCGGCAACAACGGCAGAAAGCAAGGACTCGATTGCACCTAACAGCGCAATGGTAAGTGCCGGCTGCATGTATTGTCCCAATTGGTCAAATTGAATATTGGGAAATGTGAGTTCAAATTTATTGGGAATAGCACCAAATACACTCTCTATGGTGCTTACCTGAAGACCAAACACGGCAACAATCGTAGTCATCACAACAATGGCAATGAATGACCCGGGAATTTTGGGAATCAAACGACCCGAGAATACAGTCATGATAATGGTTCCGACAGTAATTAGCAAGGCTGAAAGATTAAAATTCTGCATCTGGTGAAAATAAATTTCCCATTTGTCAATGAATTCAGCAGGAAGTTTTTCGATAGGCAAACCAAATGCATCTTTAATCTGGGTGGAGAAAATAACTAGTGCGATACCACTCGTGAACCCGACAATTAACGGATGTGGGAAAAATTTCAAGATGGATCCCAACCGAAGTACACCAAAAGTGATAAGCATAACCCCAGCCATGATTGTTGAAATAATCAGTCCATCGAATCCATATTTTTGAAGGATGCCGTAAACAATAACGATAAAAGCACCGGTTGGACCGCCAATCTGGACACGGCTTCCCCCAAGCAATGAAATAATAAAACCGGCAACGACAGCCGTAATTATTCCTTTTTCGGGCGATACACCTGAGGCAACTGCAAAAGCAATGGCCAATGGCAATGCTACAATTCCAACTATGATTCCGGCAAAAATGTCGTTTGATAAATTTTTAAACAACAAGCCCTTCTTGAAAAGACTCCATGTTTTAGGAAGAAAAATTGGTTCCATACCGATCAGATTTTGAAGGTGCAAATGTAAGGGCTATTGATGAAGGATATTCAGAAACCCTCTGAATTTTTCAGATTTAAGACGAACCCTTAACTTTTTATACTTTAACTTGCATGGATGTATCCCGATTTGTGTTGAAAGAAATAGTGGTTTAAAAGACATTGGCTTGATGCGGAAAATAATCAAATAGGGAGATGATCATATCTCTTTCATTTTTTTGATCTGTGGCTGAAGCCAATTGCATAGGATATTTGTTCAATTGATGGGTTGTGTTAATAAGTGCAAACTGTCCGCTTACTTTAAACAAAAGCAATTATTTCATGTTGCATTATAAATTCATATTTAATCATTTAATTAATGAGAAAACTAATATTTTTTGCTGCCTTGATCATTTCATCAGCATCATTTGGGCAAAATATATGGACGCCTTCCTTAGGCGAAAGTGCAAAAAATTTTTCGCTAAAAACGGTTGATGGTGAGAAACTAAGTTTAAACGAGTTGTTGAAATCGAAACCAGTAGTACTTGTGGTATTAAGAGGTTGGCCAGGTTACCAGTGTCCTATTTGCACGAAAGAGGTAGGTACTCTTATATCATCGGCTACTGAATTTGAAAAGCATCACGTTTCCATTTTCATGGTATATCCAGGTCCCTCCAAAGAACTGACAGAACATGCAAAAGAGTTTAAACAAGATTTTCAATTCCCGGAGAATTACTATTTTACAGTTGATCCTGATTACTCAATGATAAATTTATATGGGTTGCGTTGGAATGCTGAAAAGGAAACTTCTTATCCTTCTACTTTTGTAATTAATCGGGATGGGAAAATTGTATATTCCAAAATTAGTCATTCACATGGAGATCGGTCAAATACCGATGAAATTATTGATGCACTTAGCAAATTATAAGAGGATAATTCACAAAATCTTCTGAAACATCAATTCAGCATTCCAGCCATTGAGCGTATTCCGCCAGTCTTTTTTAGTGCCGCAAAGTTCAAAGCCATTACTTGTAAAAAGTTGAATACTGGGCAGATTGTCTTCAGTGATATTGGCGTAAAGTTGGTGTAAGCGGAGGTAGTTGGTGGCATAGGTACAAAGCAATTGAAGGGCATCAGTTGCATATCCCAGTTTGCGGTCTTTCTCATCGTGAATCAAAATCCCTACTCCGGCGCGGAGATGAAATGGATCAAAATCGAATAAATCAATAGCGCCGACAGCAGTTCCTTCGAGTGTTTCAATGATCATTCGAACTTCTTTCGCTTCGTAGATATCGCGCTGCGACTCTTTGATATACTTAGCCAGAATGTATTTTGAAAACGGCTCAAACGTATTGCTAACTTCCCATATTTTGGCATCGTTTTCCCATTCGTACAACAAATCGATGTCGTCTGGCTCGAGTGCCCGAAATCGAATTTTTCCAAATTCAAGTTTTTTACTGCTCATGATTTCCCTATATTTTTCAAGGCTTTTAGCACGATTTCCAGATCGTTCACGAATCTGTAATTTTTGGCGTACAAAATATTCAGTTCATCCCTTTTCTTATCATGGATGGCTTCCGAGAAAAGTGAAGCCGGAGAAAGTATGCCCTGTTTGATGTGCGGAAGATGACTTTGATTTCCCGAGCAGTAACCTACCCAACTTTTTCGTCCTGAAAAAACTGCAAAAATATTCCTGAGCAATCCAGTCTTTTCAGGAATAAACCACATTAAAACTGGTGAAATCAGAAGTAGGATGAGGCTAAAAACCAAATCGAAAGCACGCTTGTTTTGCCGATTATTATCTTTTGCAATGGAGTTAATATTTACCACATACAAATCGCCCGAGGTTGAAATTGAATTACTTCCAATAATAGAAAGGCTTTCGGGAGGAGCAATTTTGTAGTCAATATTCAGGTCATTCAAATCGAGCATAATCCGGATGATTTCCTGCGATGGAATATCCTCGGAAGAAAAAATGAGTTCATCAATTTTATTAATCCGGATGATTTCCGGAAGTTGATGAATGTTACCCAGATAAAACTGATGATGAACCGAATCATCAGGCGAAACATATCCAACGGTATCGATTTTTAAACCAGAACTCACAATCAGTTCAGCAATTCTTTTCGATTCAGATTCGGCAGCAACCACTGCAACTCTTTTTTGCTTGCCCAGTTCAAGCTCCAAACCCATAACCCTAAATCTGGATAAAAAATAGCGATATGCCGGAAGTACAACAAAAGCCCAGGCCGAACCAAGCAAAAGAAGCGCTCGTGAATAGCGCAAACTCTCGTTAACCAAAGAGTAAAACACCAGAATGGATATAGTACCCCACAGCAAACCCTTAAAAATTCGGCTGAACCGGATATTTTTACGATAGCCACCGCTGAGCCAGATACTTGCAATCCAAATGAGAATATAGATGGGAACTGCCATGTGCAGATATTCAGGCGGATAATAGCCGCGTTCAAATTTATAAGCTTCCCAGTTTGGCAACAGCAGCGCAAAACCCAGGTAAATCATTAAGGCATCGATAACTGGCAGAAATAATGCCTTAAAAAAGCTTCCGGCCAGAGTTAAAAAGGCTCTAAAATAAATAGCCAGATTTATGAGAATTGCATAACGACGCGCATTCCCTTTCGAAAAATGCTTTCCGGCAAAGATGATCATGGCATTGTAAAACACTTTCACATAATTGATGCTGCCTTTTTTGGTGCTTTCTCCTTTATAATGAATAATGGTAGTTTCAGGAAAATAGTAGTTTTTATAGCCTCCAAGCATGATCCGGTAAGAAAGATCGATGTCCTCGCCATACATGAAATAATCTTCGTCGAGCAGCCCGATCTTATTAAGCACCTTGGTTCGGAGTAACATAAATGCACCTGCAAGCACTTCAACTTCATGAATTTCATCGTTGCTAAGATACCCCAAATGGTAGCGACCAAAATATCTAGAGTGTGGAAATAGTTTTGAAAAGCCGAACATCTTCCAGAATGCGACTTCAGGGGTAGGTAAACCACGTTTCGACTCAGGTAAAAATCGACCTTTGCCATCAATCATTTTAACGCCCAAACCTCCGGCATCAGGTGTTCGATCCATAAATCCCACAATCTTCAGGAAACTGTCTTCTTCAACAACTGTATCGGGATTAAGTAGCAGAATATATTCACCTTTGGAAATCCGGATAGCCTGATTATTGGCTTTCGAGAAGCCCAGATTTTCCCTGTTGCTGATTAGTTTTACTTCAGGAAATTTTTCCTCGACCATTTGGCAGGAACCATCAACAGAATCATTATCAACTACAATAATCTCCGAATCGACCATTTCGGCAGCTTTCAGGGCGGCGTGAAGGCACTGTTCCAGAAAATATTTGACATTGTAGTTAACAATTACGACTGACAGTTTCATTCCTGAATATTTTGCAAAAGATATTGGTTAAAAATAGATACCAAAAGAACTTCGAACGGACATTTTTATTGTTTTTAAACCTAACGTATTATCGAGTCTTCAAAGTTCATCCGGTTTACAATCGACCTGCCCAAAGTAACTTCGTCGGTGTATTCAAGTTCGTCGCCAATTGAAACACCACGCGCCAGTGTCGAAATCTTCACATTCGTATTTTTTAATTTCTTAAAGATAAAAAAGTTGGTTGTATCGCCTTCCATTGTGGTACTTAAAGCCAGAATCACCTCGTCAATGTCACCTGCTTCGGCTCGTTTAACCAACGATTCAATTTCCAGATCTGACGGCCCAATACCATCCATGGGTGAAATTATTCCACCCAGAACATGATACAATCCGTTAAATTGATGCGTATTCTCGACCGACATCACATCTTTAATATTTTCGACTACACAAATAAGCGATGGGTTGCGTGAGGGATTGGAGCAAATGCCGCAAATGTCTGTATCCGAAATATTGTGACAAATTTTACAATGTTTGATTTCGGAGCGCAATTGAATCAAACTATTCCCAAATATTTCCACGTCCTGAACATCTTGTTTCAACAAATGTAAGACCAATCGCAAGGCCGATTTTCTGCCAATACCAGGTAATTTGGCAAATTCATTTACTGCATTTTCAAGTAATCGCGATGGAAACCGATCAATATGCATATTCCATTTCTTTTGTGAGGCCCAAATTTAATCAGCGAAATTGAATAATCAGGAAAGGATCAGAATTTTAGACTATTTTATTTGAGCAAGTATTTAGCAACCGTATTTAGCACGTCGTCCATCCGGATAGGTTTAGTCAATACTTCGTTACACCCTACCTCTATGCACTTTTGCTTGTCTTCGGCCATGGCGTATGCTGTTTGAGCAATAATTGGAAGCTCTTTATTCGTTAATCTGATTTGTGTTGTCGCCTCATACCCGCTAATTTCGGGCAACTGAATATCCATCAGTATAAGATCGATTTTCGAACTCTTATACAATTTAAGAACATCAATACCATCTTTAGCCCAAAGGATATTTGCTCCTGTCCGCTGTAAAATAAGATTTAAGTATTCGTAATTAAACTGGACATCTTCAGCAATCATGATGGTGAATTCACTAAAATTATATCGTGTTTGAACGGGTGCTTTAGCTGTAGCACGAGTCGTTGCTGGCACTTTAATTTTGTCGTAAGGCAGAGTCAAATAAAAAACACTTCCTTCTCCCTGCACCGATTTCACGTTAATATCCCCTCCAAGCAAAATAGCCAAATCTTTACAAATGGAAAGACCAAGTCCAGTTCCAGGCGATTCACTTACTGCTGTCTCGTCGCTGTAATTAAACCGTTTGAAGATATTTTTCAGCCGGGTGGGTGGAATTCCAGATCCCGTATCCGACACAAAAAAGCGAAGCTTACTTTCGTTTAAAATTGTATAGCCAATCTCGATATGGCCAACTTCAGAGTACTTTAAAGCATTGATAAACAAATTATTCAAAATCTGTTTTAATCTATAGGCATCTGTAAAAATGGTATCGTGATGATCCTCTTCCGGAATATGGAAAACGATTTCGAGATTCGGCTTTTGCTTTCTTCGGAGGAAGTTGTTGTATGTTAATTCCAGTTCCGAAAGTACATCGCGCAACGAACAAGCTTCCTTTCTTATTTTTAATTCATTCGCTTCTATTTTTGCCACATCAATAATATCATCGATGAGCCGAAGTAAAGCCTGGCTGTTTTCTTCTATGATTTCGGAGTATTTATTTCGCTTTTGAAACGAAAGGCTCTCGTTCTTCATCAGTTCGCTAAATCCTATAATTGAATTTATAGGTGTTCTGATCTCGTGACTCATGTTCGACAGAAAATGATTTTTGTACTTGTTGGCCACTTCGGCATCCTGCTTGGCCTTTTTCAAGTCTTTCTCAATCTTTTTCAGATAAGTTATATTCTCGGCAATCTTAACGTAATGGGTTATCGTTCCAAAACTATTCCTGATTGGCGAAATACTGGCCAGTTCCCAGTAAAAATCGCCATTTTTCTTTTTGTTCTTAAACTCGCCTTGCCATTCATTTCCTGAACTGATTGTTTTCCAAAGCTTCTCATAGAAATTGGCTGGCTGAAACCCAGATTTAAGAATATTTGGTTTTTTACCGAGCAATTCATGATCACTCCATCCGGTTACCTTACAGAATGCAGGATTAAAGAATTCGATAACGCCATCCTTATCGGTAATAATAACCGAAATAGGGCTTTGTAATATAGCCTGATGAAGCTTTTGGAATTCGCTGATTGATTTTTTTTCTTCTGTAATATCGCGGTGTGTACCCAATAACCTGATTGCTTTTCCATTTTCACCACGCAAAGCGGTTGCCCTGCTACGAATCCAGATATAGTGTCCATTTTTATGCCTCATACGAAACTCGGCTTCGTAAAGGCGCAAATCGCTTTCAATAAAATTACTCATGTAAAGAATCATTCGATCCTTATCTTCCGGATGAAGCAGATTCTCCCAGACAGATAAACTATCTTCAATTTCATCTGGATAATAGCCCAGAATTGATTTCCATCGTCTGGAATAGAACGTTGTTCCTGTATCTACAATATAATCCCAGATTCCCAGATCGGCAGCTTCAGTAGCCATTTGATAGCGCTGTTCACTTTCAAATAATTTTTCCTCAATCAGTTTATACTTGTTTATATTCTTCAATATAATAAGAACCGATTGTTGCTCCGGCGAAACTTCATTTTCGGGGATAAAACTCATATTCCACCAGTGATGCTTGTCTTCGCTTTTTAAGAGAAGATCCTTCTCCCGATGCTTTTGCTGCTGAAACACACCCGAAATCATCTCAATAATTAAAGGCGTATTTTCATCAAACAGCATAACCTCTTCAACACTCTTCCCAATCAGATCAGCGGCTTTCTTTCCAAATTTTACATTGCTGTTTTTTGATGCATATAGAATCCTTAAATCAGTATCAATTCTATATACAACTTCATTTAGCTTTTCTGACAAGGCATCGCTATCTGGCTTATCTATACGAACTGTTTCTTCGAAACTGAGAAGTGTAAGTCCTGAGCCAAGAGGTGTTACAGCCACCGAAAGATTAGTATTCTTCCGCTCAAAGCTAAAATGCCTGACCTCATGTTGCGTAATCGCAGGCAAAATTTCATTTTCAAAAAAAAGTCGTAGATTCTTTTTTAATTCATCTGCAAGATGACTAAAGCTTGTATGTAATTCCAGATTTTCTATCCGAAGGATATGACATATCTGCCCTGAAAATTCTTCGATCAATTGACTTTCACTGAGCTTTATATATCCTGAATAAGAATCTGTATTTTGGGTCGGAAGAAACATATCAGCTACTGGTGTTTATATACCTTAAATTTAAATAATTAAAGTGTTACAAACATAATGGGTTTTGCTTTTTTTATCCTTTTTACAAAAAAACCTGCATTAAGTTTGGTTTTCAGCCATTTGGGCTCTGTTAAAATAGCGGGAATAGGGTGATTCATGATTAGACAGAATACATAAACCGCTTAATTTTTTGTGTTGGCGTTTTTTCGAATGGATTCTGCTGTAAAACGATCCGTTGAATCTGCGAAAACTTATTCGATTCCTCATTTACCTTTCGCTGAATTTCCTTTAGAATCTCTTCGGCCCTTTCGTTCATATAGGTCACTGCCTCAGTCTTCATATCCTGATATTTCTTTTCAAGCTCCTCCATATTAAGGTGGACCAGAGCGACTAACCGACCCTTCTGTTGAACGACCAGAGATTCAAGCACATATTCCATCCGATTAATAACTGACTCTATTTCTTCGGGATAAATGTTTTCTCCACTCGAACCCACTATCATATTTTTGATCCGTCCTTTAATGTAAAGATTTCCATCTTTGTCGAAATACCCAAGGTCACCGGTCTTTAGCCAGCCATCGGAAGTAAATGTTTCTTTAGTAATTTCAGGTTCTTTATAGTAGCCCAACATCACATTTTCACCTTTGGCCTGAATTTCACCCTGTCCGGTTTTTGGGTCAGCATTGTCGATCCGAACCTGAACACCTACCACCGGAGCTCCTGTTGACAAAAAGCGAGTTTTCCCGACACCAGCTCCTGCAAGTAAGGGTGATGACTCCGTCATACCATACCCAATAGCCAACGGAAATCCACCTTCCATCAGGAATCGTTCCACGTTATCATCGAGTTTGGCGCCTCCAATTCCAAAGAATTTAAGACAACCTCCAAAAGTCTCATACAATTTTCTGCCAGCTACCTTATTCAACAACTTCCTGAATACTGGTATTTTATATAAAATCCGGGTTACTGTCTTTCTATTTATTTCTGGAAGTATCTTTGTTTTATATATTTTCTCAACGATCAATGGTACTACAAGCATAACTGTAGGCCGAACCTGCTTTAGTGCTGCCAGCAAAACTGAGGCAACAGGTGGTTTCTGAAGATAGTTTACTGTAGCCCCGTATTTGACAGGCAGAATTAAACCCAACGTGTTTTCGAATGTATGAGAAAGCGGCAAAACTGAAAGGAACCGATCACCGGGTACTATGTTCTGAATTAACCAACTTTGTTGCGCGGTCCAAACAATATTTTTGTGAGTCAGCATTACTCCTTTTGATTTTCCAGTCGTTCCTGAAGTATAAATAATCGAAAGCAAATCATTTTCATCAACTTTTTCATATTCAAAGAGCTTTTCATCAAAATCTCCCCACTTTAGCTGAGGAGTATCCGAGATTACTTTAAAATCTTCGATCTGAATTATTTTTAAAGCTTCAATTGGATCAAGTTTTAACCGCAATGACTCTGAGATATAAACCACAGAGACCTCAGCATGTTGAAGAATATTATTAACCTCATTTGCATGAAAGTCGGGCAATACAGGAACAACAACAGCACCTAAAATTGCAGTAGCAAAAAAAGCAACTCCCCATTGCGGCATGTTCAAACTATAAATGGCAACCTTATCACCCTTTTTAACACCTATTGACTGAAGTTGCAATGCTGCTCTCTTAACTTCAATTTCGAGTTGCGCATAGGTTCGGTCTTCTTCGCCAACAAAAATCAGCGACTGATTTTTTGCATAATCTCTAAAACTCGCCTGCAACATAGCAGGAATGGTCAATAACTCTAACCTACCCATAAATCAACTTTTATAGTAAATTTAAATGTATCGAAATGATCAGTTCCTTTTCAGGAATTCAAATGGAATTGGCACTTCGGGCACAAATTAATTCTGGAAAAGTATTTCTATCGAATTCTGGAATATTTTCGTCACAGTTTTGTTAATCCGAAAAACAGACAGTTAACAAATTACTTTCCCAAATAAATAAACGCACTCAGCTTGAATTGGTTGCATGAACCATCCAATTTTAAACGATAAAACTAAAATAAATCGATGTAATTATTCAGATTAAGCGCATAAATAATTTAAATTTGAAAGGAAATGAATCATAAAGAAATCATACAAAGCACTGAGAAATATGTTGCCGAAGAATTTAGTTCTGAAGGTAGCGGACATGATTGGTTTCATATTGATCGCGTGCGAAAGATGTCGTTGCGAATTGGGATTCAAGAGAATTGCGATCTGTTTATAACAGAAATGGCAGCTCTTCTGCACGATCTTGACGACTGGAAACTCACAAATTCTGAATCAGCAGGGCTTTCAAAAACTGAAGGCTGGTTAAATAAAATGGATATTGAGACCGCAACCGCATTAAGGATTCTCAGGATTATTGATGAGGTATCATTTAAAGGTGCTAAAACAAATACTCCGGTAAGTTCGGTCGAGGCTGCTGCAGTTCAGGATGCAGATCGGCTTGATGCAATCGGAGCTGTTGGAATAGCCCGAACGTTTGCTTATGGTGGTCATCACGGTCGTCTAATTTATAATCCTGAAGTTCGGATAGATATGCATGAAGATTTTGATTCATATAAAAAAAGCTCAGCACCAACTATAAATCATTTTTACGAAAAACTATTGTTGCTTAAAGACCGGATGAATACACAGGCTGCCCGAACAATTGCAGAAGGACGTCATCAATTTATGCTTAAGTATTTAGACCAGTTTTTTGATGAATGGGAAGCAAAAAAATAAACGAATACAAATTACAAATACTGTGATTATGAGAATAGAACACATTGCCATTTGGACCCATGACCTGGAAGGAATGCGAAACTTCTATACCCATTATTTCGATGCAGTTTCAGGATCATGCTACTTCAATCACTCGAAGGAGTTCAGATCATACTTTCTTTCTTTTGGAGGTGAATGCAGACTGGAGCTTATGGAAATGCCAACAGTGGCCAGTTCCAGAAACGATTATAAAAAACATCATACAGGAATAGCTCATTTCGCATTTCGTGTTGGTTCGCGCGAAAGAGTTGATCAAATCACCGATATGCTCAAAGCCGATGGTTTCGAGATTATAAGTCCGGGCAGAATGACTGGTGACGGATATTATGAGAGCGCTGTTTATGATCCGGAAAAAAACAGAATCGAAATTCTGACTTAACGAAAAGGTTTATTTCAGTTTAGGAAGATTCTCAGCAGCATAGGTAAGCTGTTCGTACCATTCTTCGCCGTATTTACGAATCAATGGTTCTTTCAAAAAAACATATACGGGGAGTTTTTCGCTTTTTCCACAGTCACGACCCGGCTGGCAGATATCAATCTGTTCGTAATTTACTGCATCAAACCGCTTGTATTCTGTAATTCGGACAGGAAATAAATGACATGAAACCGGTTTCCTGAAAGTGATTTTACCGTCTAAAAAGGCCTTTTCAATTCCACATTTAATAATGCCTCTCTCTTCAAAAGAGTATGCACATTGCAGATTATCAACCAATGGAGTGACCAAATCACCTTCAATATCAATTACAGCAAAGCCTTGCTCCTTTATAGCTCTTCTATGATTTTCAGAGATATAGGATTCAACTTCAGAATAAGATTCCTCAATAATTCTCACTTCATCAGGTGTAACGGGGGCTCCTGAATCGCCTTCAACACAACACGCACCCTTACACTTCAGCAAGTCACACAAAAACTTCTTTTCCAGAATATCTAAACTAACAATGGTCCTTCCAATTTCCAACATAGCAGATAAAATTAATCCTGACAGGCAATAAAACACCTGTCAGGATTAAATATAGCAAATAAAATTATTTTTCGATTAAAACATTTCCAGTCATTTCTGAAGGAATATCCAAACCCATAATATTAAGTAATGTCGGAGCTACGTCAGCAAGGATACCATCCTTAATTTTAACACTCTTATTCTCGGAGATATAAATACAAGGCACCGGATTAAGTGAATGTGCAGTATTGGCCGATCCATCTTCATTTACGGCATTATCCGCATTTCCATGATCAGCAATAATGATGATTTCGTAACCACCCTTTTGTGCGGCTTCGACAACTGATTTCACACAGCTATCAACAGCAGTTACTGCTTTAGAGATAGCTTCGTAAACACCCGTATGCCCAACCATATCGCCGTTTGCAAAGTTAAGACAAACAAAATCAGCAGTCTGATTCAGTAATTCAGGAACAATAAGATCGCGGACCATAGGGGCCGACATTTCAGGCTGAAAATCGTAGGTTGGCACCTTGGGTGATGGAGCCATTAAGCGTTTCTCTCCTGGAAATTCTTCTTCGCGGCCACCGCTGAAAAAGAAAGTTACGTGGGCATATTTCTCAGTTTCGGCAATACGGATTTGTTTCATTCCAGCCTTTGAAATGATTTCGCCCATTGTATTATCCAGGTTTGGCTTGTCGAAAATTACATTGATATTCTTGAAATCAGCCTTATAATTGGTCATAGTATACCATTGCAAAGGCATGGTTTTCATTCCAAAATCTGGTAAATCCTGTTGAGTAAACGCAATGGTTGTCTGGCGTAAACGGTCGGTCCGGAAGTTGAAACAAATCACCACATCATTTTCCTGAATGGTCGCAAGCGGTTTCCCATTTTCGTCAACCATAACAATTGGTTTCAGAAACTCATCAGTTACTCCCGAATCGTAAGATTCTTTCACTGTTTTAAGTAAATCAGTTGATGGAGTTCCTTTACCTTCGGTATATAAATCGTAGGCTAACTTCAACCTATCGTAATTTTTATCGCGATCCATTCCAAAGTACCGACCAATAAGCGAAGCAAATTTACCATTGGTTCCTTCCAGATTTTTAAGGTCATCTTCCAAAAATCCGAGACCTGAACGCGGATCAGTATCACGCCCATCGGTCAATCCATGAATAAAGGTGTTTTTCAATCCAAAATCAGTTCCAATCTGGCAAAGAGCAATCATATGAGCGCTCAGGGCATGAACTCCACCAGGACCAATCAACCCAATGAGGTGAACATTTTTGTTGTTCTCTTTTGCGTAAGTAAAAGCCTTAACTATTTGAGATTCTTTCCATAGCGATTTATCACGAATAGACTTGGTAATCTTAACCATGTCCTGATAAATTACACGACCAGCACCAATATTGAGATGCCCCACTTCAGAGTTTCCCATTTGGCCGTCAGGCAAACCAACATATTCGCCGCAGGTAAGTAATTGTGAATGCGGATAAGTCGCATTAAGGTAATCCATAAAGGGCGTTGGAGCTGTGGCTATAATATCTCTTTCGGTGCCATCACCAATACCCCAGCCGTCGAGGATCATTAAAAGTGCTTTTTTATGTGTTGCCATAATTTATAATCGTTTTAAATAAATAACTGTTTCGGAGCACAAAAGTATCGTTTTTTCAATTGGTTTAGAAAATATTAATCAGACCATTAAACTGAATTAACAATTTACTTTCATTCAAGTTTTTCAAATACTCCAAGTTTAATAAACGCTTAACACGCTAACAAAGAATAAGTCCTTGGAAATAGTTCAAGAGAAAAACGGACCAATTAAAAACATTACTGCAACTAAACCATGCAAATAAGTGTTTTACAAAAAGTACATTTTAAACTTTCAGTTTTTGTTAACTGATTTGTTCTACCTTTATAATATAGAACTTATAATATCACCTATGAAAATACAATCAGTTGTTTTAGCGATATACATTTGTTTTTCAATTAGCGCCATACAAGTTCATGGCCAGACAATTACAACAAATGAATCGACTGGACAAAATCAGGAAGCAACAGTCGCACCAGCTTCATCCGTTTCAATAATGGCTTTGACAAAGCCATCTTCGACAAAAGAAATTACGGATTCCGGAAACCAAAAGAGAAGATCGAAAGTAGAACCAACTGATCCCAAGATCCTAAGGATAAAGAATAAAATTATACCTCTGACCAATCCGGTTTATAAAATTATCGACTTTTTTGAAACAAGAGGTGATTTGCTGTTTTTGCCTCAGGCAAAGCCATATACCAAAGGATACATTGCTGAATTACTTACCAAACTTCTTGAGAAAAAGAACGTGAGTGAGGGTGAAAAGAAAATGATAAGTAAATATCTGGCAGATATTACTGAGGATTCAAATGGACTTACCGCCTACAAACAAGCAGGCAAAAGTATATTTGCGCTTGCCGGATTTAGCGCCGAAACTTCGGCTCGTGCCGGTGCTGGAGACAATGGAACGTGGTCAACCAGCCTGGTTGGAGAACCTTACCTTTCAGGAGATTTGGGTGAGCACTGGAGCTTTACTGCGGGAATGGGACTTGCAGTTGAACGTCTTACACCGGATATGTTTTACCAATCGTACACCCGCGATAAAAAAGTTGTTTTTCCAAACGAATCGCTGGGATATTCCTATTTGCCCTATCAGTTTAACTTTGAAACGATGTGGGCACATGTTTTGGCTGAAGGCACTTCAGGAGAGGGAAAGCCTGTTCAGGATAAACTTACTGCAGGGATGATTTATCACACAGAATTATCCGGCTCATGGTTTGATGGCGCGGTACAATTCAGTATCAATAACCAAAGAAGAGCCTGGGGTCATGATCAAAATAATCTGGTACTTTCATCAACGGCCAGAAGATTTCCGGGGGTCGAGTTAAAGATTCAACCGGCAAGCTGGATTCGTTATTCATACCTGACAGGTTCATTGTTCTCATACGCAAATCAAAGCAGCAATTACAGGAAGCAAATTTACGGATACGATTTGGGGCAGGTTCAAAAAATGTTTACCTACCATTTGCTTGAATTTACACCGAAGAAATGGCTACAAATTTCGGCAGCCGGTGGCAATATCTGGTCGAAAAGGCTTGAACTGGCTTACCTGATGCCTTTTGTGCTGCCACATTTTACCCAGATTGATGTAGGCGATCATGATAATCTTTCACTCTATTTTGATGTTGCCGTTCAATTTCCAAGTATTGGAAAAGCATGGGCCGGCCTCTTTGTTGATGAATTCAGCTTTGATACCCCAGGAAAGCTAATGAAAATGCCACGAAATCGTTACGCCTGGCAGCTTGGTTGGAAAACTACCTACTTGTCAAAAATTATTCCGGGCACAACCTCTACCTTAAAATACACCCGACTTACACCTTTTGTTTATACCCATTATCCCGAAACCGATTTTAACACCTTTGGGAGTACTCGTCCTTTGGATATGACTTATACGCACGATGAAGCTAATCTGGGTTTCTATTTGCCTCCTAATTCGGGAGAGTTAAACTGGAAACTGGAAAATATTTCGGTTGATGATTTGGTTTTAACACTTGACAATCGCCTGATTATTCACGGAACAAATGATTTAGCAAGTACAAATATCTATCAGATTTATGGTGATGTGTACCGCCATCAGCTGGAAGGATCGACAAATGCAGTTGACATTTATAAGTACCCTTTACTAAATTTTACTAAAGATGGGATTTATGACTGGACTATGCAGTCAGAATTTAAGTTCGACTGGAAAATCAGAAACAGCAGATTATTAAATTATTACCGGGTGGTGGGCTCGCTGGGTTATTCAAAGACCTGGTGGAAAAGCAATGCAAGTGGGGTTACTGCTCCGGAAAACAAGTCACTGTTTACGGGCAGTATTGGTCTGATAGTAGAAATGTAGAATAGTTAGAAAACTAAAAATGACACAAAATCTACATATATTTAAAAATCAGGAAGATTTAGCAGACCAGTTTGCCGACCAAATTATGGATTGGGTGCAAAACCACACGGGTAAAACATTTAACATGGCCATCTCCGGAGGAAAGACCCCTGACCTACTCTTCTCTGTCTTAGCACAAAAATTTGCAGCTTCTGCATTGTGGCAAAAAGTTCACTTTTGGTGGGTTGACGAACGCATGGTTTCGCCGGAAAATGCAGAAAGTAATTTCGGCGTAGCAGATAAGCTATTCTTTTCAAAAATATCTATTCCGGAAGAAAATATCCAACGTATTAAAGGTGAAAATGAACCCGATTCTGAAGCCTTAGCTTACTCTCAGCAGATTCAGAATAATCTGAAACAACAAAATGGATGGCCGGTTTTCGATTTGATTTTACTTGGCATGGGAGACGATGGACACACGGCTTCAATCTTCCCCGATCAAATGGAATTGCTTGAATCGGATAAGATTTGTGCCGTTGCGAAACATCCGTCAACCGGACAAAAACGGATTACGCTAACCGGGAAAGTGATTAATAATGCCGACAAAGTTTGTTTTTTGATAACAGGAGAAAACAAGGCAGAACGAATATCTGAGATTTTTAGTGGAAATGAAACAGCGCATCAGCTTCCTGCTGTGCACATCAAGCCTTTGAAGAATAATGCATTCTGGTACGTTGATGAATTTGCAGCCGAAAAAATAGGTAAATGAATCAGGTCGATTTATATATCTTTGAAAAAGAGCCGCGAATTAAAGCAATGTTGCTGAAATTACATTCGATCATCTCGTCATGTGCACCACAGATAGAAGCAAAACTTACCTACAAAATACCATTTTACTATTACTTCGGACGTTTTTGTTACCTGAATCCCAAATCAGATAGTGTTGACCTGGGATTTTGCAAAGGTGCGTTAATGGCAGAGCATCATCTTTTGGGACGAACAGAACTGAAGGAAGTGCGAATCATCAATTTTAAAAGCCTTCAGGAAATTCAGGAGGAAATTCTGAACCCACTGATTTTTGAGGCATTGATTCTAAATAAAATTAGAAACAAGAATTTACCCAGATTTTCCAGCAAATAAATAACTATAAATCAGAAACAGACTCGTCCCTCAGGCTGGTCAAAGTATTTACTGGTAATAATATCTGCAGGAAAAACAGGAAGCCCCTTATTCGAATCGACATCAATACCTACGCTTAGATAAAATGCCTCCCAAACCAAAGTTGCACAATTCCAGTTGGCATTTCTTAATTTGCGAGAAACTGATTTCTTATGATCTTTTACATTAAACCTTTTCTTAAGAGATAATAAACTATAGCCCCGATCTAACTGACTTTGCATGAATTGAACTACCTCATCAGTCTGTTCATCTGTCAGATTCATACGCAACCGGTACCGAATGCCCTTAAAACGTTGGCCAAATGAAACTGCACCAGTTGTCTCGCGAATCTGATTTTCTCTTTTAAATTGTAATTTTCTTGTTGCCTGATCAAAAAAAAGAGCTTCAATTACCATGGCCTTTTCTAGTGCCTCCTCGGGTGTCTTTCCTGAAGCTTCGACCGTTACAATGGCAACATGACCAGATTTTTTACCATTCTCAACCTTACTACTCCCAGGCATTCCAGCCCAATTTGGTCGTGCCAGAATATCTCCTTTCCGGAGAACAAACATCGCGGTATCAGACATTAACTCTGAATGAACATTTGACGCAGAAACAGTACAACTAAAATTAAAAGAAAAAGAACAAAAAATTTCAAGCAAGCCTACATAAAGGAATACCAAATAGATTTTCTTCTTCATATGTAAAATTTACAATATTATACTCAAGTGAATAATTACCCAAAAGTAAACCTATAAAAGCTAAAAAAGAAAAAAGTTTGCAAACAAAATATTATTTGCAGCTCTATCCATTTCATACTTATCCAGTCAAGTAAAAATAAAAAATACGTTGTATTGCTATCGAAATCAACTATTTTGATTTCACTAATACCTGAAAAACTTTATCGGAAATTTTAAACGCAGTCCCATGTCTTAGCCCTTTGGGAAAAGAAACCTGATCAGAAACATCTTCCCAGTCAACCATATTCTTTGAGCGGACAGCCCCGTATTTATGCTCTGTATATTTGTCGAAATACACATACACATATTTTCCTACCTGAAGCGCAGTTGGGCCTTCAGCCCAATACTTGCCGGTGATTGGTTCCGAAACCTTTACAGGATATGGACCAGAAGCTTTGTTAGCTATGGTTATTCGGATATTTTTCTGGGGCGCATTCGGATTTTCATTCTTAAGGAACATATAAAACTTGTTGCCTTTAGGGAAAATGGTGGCATCAATCGTGCTAAAATCAGGATTGAAAAACAGCTCTGTCGGGCTGAAAGTCTTAAAATCTTTTGTCCGGGTGCAGTACATGCGGTGGTTTAATCCCTTTTCCCGTTCAGACGAAGCAACATCAGAATGTCGTCCGGGAATGGTGGTTGCCCAAAAGATGATGTATTCTTTTTTCTCCGGATCGAAGGCTAATTCAGGAGCCCAGCTGTTTTTTGCTGTTGGCTCATGCTCCATCACCGGAATGGGCTCTTGCTCTGACCAGTTGATCAAATCGGGCGACGACGCATAGCCAATAATCCGGTCCCACCAGCCGCTTGTCCACACCATGTGAAACAGCCCGTCTTTTCCCTGAAGGATGCAGGGATCGCGCATCAGTTTGTCTTTCCCGACTGTTGGTGTCAGGAAAGATTTCCCTTCATTCAAGGGAGTCCATTTCAAACCATCGGTACTGTAGGCAAAATGCAGTCCATCCTGACCATTGTCAACGAAGTATGAAAAAAGATAAACGTTCTGCGCCACCGAAACAATCGAAAAAAGACAAAAAATAAAGACTAAAATGCGGGACATATCTATAAATTTAAATTTCCATGCTTTTTGCACAATTCGATGAACTGCAATACCCGTTCCGGCGAAACATCGTTTTGCAGAATGTGAGCCGGGGCAATCATGTATCCGCCATCTTTTCCCAGAATGCTGATTTTTTCGATAATATCGCGTTCCAGTTCTTCATCGGTTCCATTTGGCAGTAAATCCTGCTGATCGATGGCGCCCCAAAATGAAAATTTATCTCCGAACCTGGATTTCATATCATGAGGTAAGTGACCCGGAACGCCCGGTTGAACCGGATTGAAAACTTCGAATCCAATCTCACGAATATCATCAAGCAGGTCGGCTACAGCGCCATCGCAGTGCAAAATAGGAATAATATCAGGCTTGGCCAATTTGAAACGATCAATCATCTTTTTGTAAATCGGCTTGAGTTGATCCCTGAAAGTTTCAGGCGGTATTATTAAGCTAACCTGAGTTCCAAAATCATCACCAAACCAGATGGCATCCACACCTTTTTCAATCAGATGCAGGCCAATCTGTGTCTGATATTCGGCGCAGGCTTCGAAAAGTGGAACCACATATTCGGTCTCCATCATCATGTCAATCAACAGTTTTTCCATACCAACCAACTGGTGAGCCAGAGAAAATACGGTAACTTCAATATCGCCAAAAATCAGGTAATCATTTTTATATCTCTTCACCAAAGCTTCGGCATCGCGAAAACGCCCAGGCGCATTCGGGTCGGGAAACTGATAGGCGTCAACATCAGCCTTTGTTTCGGCATGAGCTAGCGGATAATCAACCACTTCCACATAAATATCACCCTGCCTCATCCGCATTTGGTATTCATTGAGCCAGGTTCCGTCGGCAGCTTTCACAATTTGGTAATCGTCCGAAACCGAAGCGCCTGTGATGACCACATCGCTTCCCAAAGCCACGCGTAATTCGTTGGCGCTAATCCGGTAAGTAACATCTTCATACGGATTTTCTGTATAATTTACAGGAATACCAAGTTGTTTCCCAAAATGATCGGATAACTGCCGACATAAATCAAACTGAATCGGCACACGGTCGGGTAATCCGGGTAAGCGTTTAAAAGCTTTTAAAACACGTTCGCGAGAGTTCATAAGTTGAAGTTTATTTGTTGTTTTATTCAAAATTTAAATGCCCGTACTTTCAAGTACGTATACCGGTTGCGATAAAATAGGCGAAAGGCCTTCTCCATCAACCTGAACTGTATTCTGAAGGAAAAGATGCATGATTCCCCTGTTTAACCACAAATCTTTATCGCAGGAAGGTTCCCAGGAACCAACCATCATTTTATTCAAATCTGTAATCGTCCAAGATGGATCAGAAAGATCATTACAGACAGCAACCGAAGCTTTATCCGATCGTTCGGAATCTCTGAAAACCATCAGCACCTGCTGTTTTCCGTTCTTTTCCCGGGTCAATACCACCGGACGGGAAATCGGGATCTGCTTGGTTCCTCCGCCACTCAGCGAAAAATCACTAATACGTTTCGAAACCTGAGACTTTTTCCACGCTGTTCCGTCGAAATAAACCAAATGGTATTGAGGAACGCTTTTGCTTCCATCGCGCCAATAGGTTGCAATCATCGGGTAGCCATCATCGCTGGCACACATCCCTGTGGTATTGATCAACTCGCTGCTTTGAGGAATACGCATAACGTAATCGGCATTGGTTGCCGTAATGGGCAGTTGATAGACATCCCCGGTCGATTTCTTCCAGGTAATTCCGCCATCGGTTGATTTGGCATAGCACAAATCGTGATTGGTAGCCACATCGCCTGTTTCGCGCCAAACCCACGACAAATGAATGGTTCCGATTTTATCGACACACAACTGCCAGTATGCATTGCGCAATCCCTGACCATCAATCAGTCCCTGATGCAATTGTTTCCATGTCTTGGTTTTCAGATCATACAAATTCATCACCAGATTGCCATTGCCTGACGATCCATCACGATAAACAAAAATAAGATTGCCATTGGACAACCGGTAAAACTCCGGATAGGTGACATTTCCTTCCTTTATGCCGGTCATGGGCACTTTTGCGGTCATCTGCAAACTTCCGGGCGAAACACTTTTACAATACCTAAGGGCATTATTGTGATGATCCCATGACACATGCAAATAACCATCGCCATCAACTATGATGCTGATCGAATTGTGTGCATCAGTAGCAGTTCCTGCATAAGAAGTTGTAACAACCTCCCATGTTTTGCTTCCAATTGTTCGCTTACCCAACACCACTTTTTTATCCTGATCGTAGTAGCTTATAAACTGGTATTCTGAATTGCTGGTGATCGAATTATGCCTGAAAATAACTGTATTCACCGAGTTCCTGGCCCATCCCATCCCGACATACGACAAGGTCGAATTATCGTTTTCTGTCGGGGTAACTGTCGAAACATCGCCTGATCCCTTCTTGCAACCCCCAAGTACAATGACAAAAATAATCCCCACGAAGAACAACTTCATGATTTTTTTTGAACCAATCATTTCCATCATCTCAAATTGTGGGTACTAATTACACTGATCTTTACCGGCCCCATTAAACCTGAAACACGCAGATATTTATCGGCATCGGGGGCATCAAATTTATTAATGTTTGTTTTGGTTATCCTTTGGTCTTTCGGAAGTTTTCCATCGCCAATTAGCCGGTTGACCCACATGTTTACAACCTCAATCTCAAGTTCGTTCGTTCCGGGTATCAGGTACGAAGTTAAATCGAAATGGAAAGGTGCGCACCAAATAACCTGCAATTTTTGCCCGTTGATTTTTATTGAAGCCATCTCTTTCACATTCCCCAAATCAATTATTAAACGGTTACCTGTCAAATCTTTCTTTGATAAATCGAAAGTCTTGTGATACTTAGCTTTCCCTGAATAGTATTTAATTTCCGGCTCCGTAAACTCGGTCCACGACTTCAATTCTGAAGTTCTTACACCAGAAGGAAGATCGGAGAAAAAAGCGATACCCCAAGAACCTGAAAGTTCAATTTGCTCACCCGCATTATTGGTTTTCAGTTCTTCGCGATGGCCATCCGACCAAACCAAAGAGTAAGCTCCTGATTCATTGATTTCAGCGGTCACATTTTCTCCGTTTCTGTTGAAATCAATCTGTGGATAGTCACTTGTTTTTAAACTGAAGCCCGGGAAAATCGATTGATTATTTTTTCGGATTTCTGTGATATGTGGTTTTTGTTTTTCGTTCCTGAAAACAATGTATTTTGATCCTTCAGGCTCAAAAAGCAGCGGAATAATGGTTCGTCCGTTTTCTTCGCGATAGGCCACAATTTCTTTGATCTGGCCGGTAATCGGATCCCACAATTCAGGAACTTTACCGCTTACTCTGAAACTACATTCCACCTGTTCCCAGCGGTCGGGCAAAGTAGTAAGGTCGCGGTATTCAAAATCGTTGTATTTCATTTGCGAAAACCGGTTGCTCACCAAATAAATTTCCTGATCGCTGGTTGTGCGGTGTATGTAATCCAGTGCCGTTTTTTCATGTGTTCCTTTGAATTGCAAATCAGGTTGAATGCCCATATCAGCCAATACCTTATTGACATCCTTTCCCCAGATCACGCGGCCTTTCCCATACTGATTTTCAGTAATTGAACGGCCATCGGTTTTACCCCAAAGCTTATCGGTAATAGCTTTCAATTCCTGATCGCCTTTGGGGTAGCCGGTCAATCCGGTTGTTTCGGTCGGACGTGGGCCAATCAGCGTCATTCCTTCTTTGACCAATTGTTCCAGTTTTTGCAGCACATTCAGGTCGATTCCCTTTTCAGGAGCCAGCATCATCACCCGATAGCTCATTCCGTCGGGCAAAACAATCTTTCCATCTTTTACCGAAATGCGGTTTTGAATAATTTCTTTCGAGCATTTATCCCAATCGTAGCCAAAATTCAATTCCGGAAAATCTTCTTTCAGGAATACAAAATTCGGTACATCGTCGCCGTAATAATACAGCACATCAGCAACAAATAATCCCTGCTGAAGCATGTACATGTTTCGGTCGAGATAGCCGATAAAATCTTTGGATTGCTCCCACCATGTTACATTCGGATTGAGATGCGTTCCGGCAAAATATTCGTTTCCGGGCAAGCCAAACTCTTTGGGCGAGGAGGTAAACGTGTGCCACACGATACGATTTACTCCCGAACAAAATACGCGATCGATGTTGCCTTTCAGGTCCATGGGTGAACGCTCCCACTGCGGACCAATGCTGGTAGGGCCTTCGGCAGCTACAAAACGTTTGCCGTTGGTGTGCGCCACACAAGCGCTTTGTTTTACCGACAACCGCTCATCGTCTTTAATTCGGTGCGTGTTAGCCATTGCCCAGAATTCACCCTGCGGAAAATCGCTGATTCCCATTACCATCAACGCGTCAACCGGCGCCGAATGCGGACCACCTGATTCAGGATGAATACCCATTCCGTATTTGTGTGCCAATTCATAAAATAGGCGATAATGGTTTTCTGCCACGCAATCGCCCACTGTTTTTCGGAAATCGTGCAAAAAGCGATTCGATTCGTTGCGGTTCTCCACGATCCGGCCTGCCAAAACGGGCATGTATTTTTGTATGTCGTAACCCCGGTATTTTTTAAATTCCGAAGGGAAACTTTTCGTCCAGCTTACCAAATCCATCTCCCAACTGTCGGTTTGCAAATATTTCACGCTGTTTCCAACCGACTGTGCAATTTGAATGAGCGGAGTAATTACTGTTTTGCTTAATAGCTCAAAAGCCTCAACACTCAGGTGGTCGACCGACAAACCTTCCCATCCGTCGCTGTTGGTCGAGGTTTTGGCTCCGGTACAGGTGTAGCCATAACGAATGATTGTCCACTCGCCCACCGGAGCGTTCCATTCAAGTTTGCCATTTTTGTAATTCGCGGTCAGATCAATGATTTCATCTTTCCGGATGGCCATCATTTTGCCATCGCCATCAAAATCATCACGCAATTGATGCAATGGATAAACACCTTTCCAACCAATCTTTTCCCTGAATGTTTTTTTCTTCCAGTTTTCGATGGCTTCATTCTGAACCGGAGCACCCGCTTTCTTCGGAATTGCCTGAACCAAAACATCGGCATACATCAGTTTTTGTTCGGGCTTTGGTAATTCCATGCTGATGGTTTTTCCTCCGGTCACATCAACTTCAGTCCAGACGATTTTCTTCATCGCCATTTCTGGAGTGATGGATGGTGCACCTGGATTCCAGCCACTTTGCACATTCACGCTTAGTTCGATGCCAATCCGGTCGGCTTCTTTAACGGCATGTTTGTACAATTCCATCCATTCGGGACTCATAAAAACAGGTCCCGCAGCAGTTTTTGCAGCTACCTGGTAATTCGAACTTCCGGCGTCAACAATGGATGCCCCACCATAGCCTTTGTCTTTCATTTCTTCCAGATCGCGGGTGATTGATTCTTTGGTAGCCATGCTGTTGAGCCACCACCAATAGCAACGCAAACGTGCTTCAGCAGGCGTGTTGGCAAAACCGGCTTTCAGTTCCTCGTAAGGCATATTGGTGCTTGTAAATATATTTTTTTGCTGGGCTGAAGTAAAAAGACTCACCAGCAAAAAGAATGTGATTAGTTTAGTTTTTAACATGTTTGGTTAATTATTGTCTATTTCAAATACTTTTTCACAGGGTTTCGCCCTGTGCTTTTACAAAACGGTCTTTCAGACCTTTGCTCAATGAGAAACTATTTCTAGTTTACGAGGGGCAAATCCCCGATAGGTATCAGCATAGGATGAAGCGAAGCGGAATCCTATGAACGTTCAAATTTATTTGGCCACTTCAAATACAGAACTTCCGGAGCCAACTCCTTCAACAACAGCAAAGTATCCATCCTGACGATATTTAACTGCATTTCCGTTCTGCGTTACTTTTTGCGATTTCGACCAGAATGGCAGGTATACATCTGCAGTAGTGTTTGCCGGAATAGTCAGATTCATGGAGAACGATTGCTGCGGTTTGTTATTAAACGACATCAGCACATCGCCGCGAATGGTTGGGCATTTTATTTCAGCATGTTCGAGCGAGGCAGGTTGCGGTTTGATCCGGATCTTCCTGAAACCAGGTTCGAGTGGTTCAATCCCCATCAGTTTGCGGGGAATGATGTTGGCCGGAGCAGCACCCCATGCATGGTTCCAGTCCTGGTTAGGCTTGTATTTGTTGTCCCACGCTTCGAGCGAAATGGTTGAACCAACGCGAATCATGTTGTACCAGCTACGTTCTGAAGTTGAGGAGAGAAGTTCCAATCCATAATCGGCATTGTTTCCGTCGTAAATAGCATCCATTAAAAATTGTGAACCATAAACACTGCAAGCCATTCCGCGCGATTGAACGAAACTATTCACTCGTGAGATATATTTTTCAGGCACCAGACCGAAAGTGAGCGGAAACATATTGGCATGCAAAGAAGCATGATCAGTTCCAATTCCGTCGGAATAAACTCCACGCTTTTTATCGAGTAACTTTTCGTTGAATGCGGCTTTCAGTTTCACTGCCAAGGCCGCAAATTTCTGTTCGTCGGCAGTCTGGCTCAGCACTTTTGCAATTTGAACCAGTTGGCTGACGGCCTGAAAATGATAGGCGTTTACCACCGTATTCACATTCTGGAAAACAAAGCCATCAGTCTCTCCGGGTTCATTTTTGCCCAACCCAAGAATGCCAGTTTGCGGCCAATCCACGATGTCTTTAAGCGTTCCTTTAAAATGAATAGACTCCAATACTTCGGGAGTTACTTTGCCGGCTTTGGTGCTGATCAAGCCCGATTCGTCAGCTAGCGGAAACAGAGCCTTTGCTTTTAAATCGGTGTAAAAGTGCTGAAGTGACTCTTTATTTCCGGTGTACAAGTAATCGTTCCATGCCATCAGTACCGACTGTAAAATCCATTCAGTTGGCCAAGTCGGACGATTGATCAGGTATTCGTGCGAGTAGCGCCCCATGCTGTATTCGCGGGCTACACCGTAATGCCCCAACTGATTAATGTATGCGTCGGCTTCATAAGGAATGCGTTCTCGGTCGCCATCAACATAAACGCCCAGGAACGAAGTGGCTTTGATCGAATATTTGCACAAGTTCCAAACCTGATTTAGTACCGTGTCGGAACACGTAAAATCAGATTCGGTTTCGTCGAACGGATAGAATACAATTTCCTGAACGATCTGATTTTTCGTTAAAGGTTCGCGGTAACCTTCCAGTTCGCAATAGCGGAATGGCGTGACTTCGCCTATATACTGAGGAATTAATACTGCTTGCGGCCCGGTATTTCGTTTGTCAGGTGCAATAGCAATTGTATAGGTATTCCAACCCCTTTTCAAGACTAATTTATGAACTGAATAACGAATAGTTCCACCCGGAGTGCGATTAATCCTTCCTTCCTTCTGCGCCTCACCCAAATGAACCAGCACGGTGTCTGATTCGGTTTTGCCAAATAAGTTCAGGCGAATGGTTCCGAATGCGGCTTTGCCAAAATCGACAAACTGATGCGAACCAGACAAGGCCTTTATGGCAACCGGATATACATCCTGTTTTTGCAACGGATAGCGCGAAGTGGCATAATCCGACAAAACAGCAGCGGTTTTAAACTGCGAAAGGATTGAGAATGCATTTTCAATCCCATGATTGTCCCAGGTTTTAACTTTCCAGAAGTAAACGGTATTGGGCTGAAGCTCCTTTCCGGCATAAACCACATTGATGGACTGATCACCGTCTAACTTTCCTGAATCCCAGCAGTCGCCAGTGTTCTTCTGAATATTTTCGAGACTGGATGCAACCAAAATCTGGTACGCTGTCTGGATTGTGTTGTTTTGATCGGAATTAACGACCCAACCAAAGAATGGTTGTTTACGGGAAATTTCGGCAAACTGGAAGTTTTCTTTTCGCCCGGCAGCCAGATAAAGCGGCGTGTTTACAGGATAGCCATTACGGAAAACCTGTCCGGAATGAGTCAGAAAATCGACTGTCAATCCCGAAGGCTGGTTCTTTTCAGGAATGGCGCTTTGCACCTGAAAAGATATACCGCTGAGCATAAATATCAGGAAAAGCAAAAGATTCACTCGCTGAAATAATTTTTGTAGTCGGTTCATTTATTTGTTGGTTTAATTCGGTTTGGGTTCTTTGTCAGCATTAAACTGCAAAAGCTAAAATTACAACTTTTGAACTGACGAAATCAGGAAAATTCAGAGAAACTGTAACTCTTCTGAAAAAAACAGGGACAGCTTTTTGAAAAGATGCCCCTGTTTGTGAAAGAAATATTTTGACTTATTTAGATGCCCATCCCGGATTTTGATCCAGTTTCACATCTTTATTGGTATCAATAACTGTTTGTGGAATTGGCCACAAATTGTAGTTGAATGTCAATGTAGCAGCAGCTTCCGGCCAGTAAGCATATTTCTTAATGCGGTCGGTAGCAATTGTTCCACCCATACGAAGCAAGGTATTCCAACGACATTCTTCGTAGACCAACTCACGGGCACGTTCGTCCAGAATCATGTTGAAATTGTCGTCCATATCGGCAGCAGTAACTTTATAGGTACAGTTTGCACGATCGCGCAGCAGGTTGATGTCGGCGGCAGCACCAGCTTTGTCACCAGCACGTTGTTTGGCTTCGGCACGCAGCAAGATGGTTTCCGACAAGCGAATAAAATAGTCGTCGCGGAATAGATTGCTCAGGTTTTCACCATCTGGCAAGCCAGTATATTTATCGGTGGCAATCTTACAAGAAATCGGGAAACACAAACTTTTATTATTCGCATTAGTAGTTGCATCCGTGCTTCCGTTGTACATTTCAGTCCATGGAACAATTTTCTTGAAATAGCTTGATGCAGCAACGTTTCCTTTAAATCTTCTGCGCAATACGATATCTGAATTGCGCAAGTCAGCGCCAAACTTATCAGCATAAATGCCATCACGGGTGTACATGGTTGGCATAATCTGTACAATTCCGCGTCCACCAACATCTTCTAAGGTTCCGGTAATGTGGTTTTTCACGCCATCGCGGAAAACAGCTCCGTAAGTACGCGAATAAGGCAGTTTAGAACGTTTGTCTTCTGCTTTATAAGCTGCATAATCAACCTGCATCGCCCAGATACATTCTTTGTTTCCATCCTGATAGTTTACATTACCTTCCTGGAACAAATCCCAGTAATGATTGGCCGTTTGCAAAACTGTATCAACTGGCGCACTTGCACTACCTCCCTGATAAACATTGACAGGTATAGTGGCTGAACTTTTGCGGGTTCCGAAGCGGGTTTTCATCAAAGAGTATGTTCCGCCATCAATCACTTTGTTTCCAAAACTAATTGATTTGGTATATGCGGCAGAAGCTTCGCTGGCTTTTCCGTCGGCTGCCAGTTGAGTTCCCATGGCCAGGTAAAGTTCGCAAAGGTTGTGCTGAGCAGCACCTTTAACCACTCGTCCTCCTATAGTGGTGATTTCCGGAAGATCAGCTTCAATAGCTTCGAGTTCAGTAATTGCAAACTGATAAGTTTCAACACGGGTTGAACGTTTAAAATCGTACTTAGGAATGGTGGAGATATCGGTTACAATTGGAACACCGCCAAAAAGCTCAGCCAGGTTGCGGTAAGCAAAAGCACGGAAAAACCTTGCCTGAGCAACAGCATAGGCTTTTTCAGCAGCCGAAGACCACGAAATCTGTGGTAACTCAGCAGCATAAAGAGCCAAATTAGCTCGTGAAATCACATAATACCAGGTGGTGTAATTTTCGTAAAAGTTCCCGTTATCAGGGTTGATAACACCATAATTATTAAAGGTAGAACTTCTGCGGATACTGGCCACATCAAACATATCGGTTCCGTTACCGCGGAAAACAAAGATCCAGCCCGACTCTCCGGGATTAGCCCACAAATCGCGCAAATGTGAATAAATCGAAACCAATACCTGGTCAACCTGAGCTGAGGTAGAAAAGGCATTGTCAACAGTATAAAATGTTTGAGGATCTTCTTTCAGAAATTCTTCATCCGATTCGCAGCTTACCATACTCACCATGAGCAGCAGAAACCAGATACCAGCTATATATTTTATCTTTTTCATATCGAAGTCTTTTTAAGTAAGTTTAAAAACTAATATTTGCACCAATAGAATAGGTTGATGGAACCGGAAACGTATTTTCCCGAACGGGGGTTCCTGTTTCAGGATCGCCTCCGAACCAATTGGTAATAGTTGCCAGGTTTTTGGCGCTGAAGAATACTTTCAAAGTATTAATCTTAGCTGCTTTCACCCATGACTGGTTGAATGAATATGACAAGGATACATCCTGAAATCTCACAAATCCACGTGACTGAAGTGCCAGGAAACGACCATCGCCGGCAAAATAGGCTGAAGGATATATATTACTTTTGTTTTCAGAAGTCCAGTATGGTTTTGATGTCATATTATCGTTAAAACGACCAGTTCCTGAAGTCATATAGGCTGCAGTATTTGCTTTCATAAAATAACCGTTTCCGCCAAAAGTGCCGGTGATCATGGCATACAGTTCGAAGTTTTTATAAGTCACACTGTTGCTCATGTTCAACCTGAAATTCTCTTTCCCGTAACCAAGTATTTTACGGTCTGCGGCGGTAATTCCTGCAATATTATCCAAATCTTTGTATTTCGGAGCACCGTCAGCAGCGCCAGTCAAGGTTTTGTATTCAGTATCTTCAGCCTGTACAATACCATCTTGTTCATAGCCATAAATAGCGCTCAGTGATTTCCCGATGAAGAGTGAGTTTGCAATATCGTCATCCTCAATACCGTCGCCATCTTTATCATCGCCATAGAGTTTTACCAATTTGTTTCTGTTCTGCCAGAAGGTAACAGAGGTATTCCAGGTTAAATCTTGAGTCTTGATATTTACTGTTCTTACAGTTAATTCAATTCCATTATTATTTACCTGACCCATAGACGTTTTAATCGTCTTAAAACCAGTCATTACTGGAATATTCCGAACAAAAATCTGGTCCGTAGTTTTGGAAAAATAGGTGTCTAAATCAATAAAAATACGGCTATTCAACCATACTGATTCAAAACCAGTATTCCATGTATTGGTAGATTCCCAACCTAGGTCGGAGTTACCCAAAGCATTCTGATACAAACCATAGTTGATTTTTCCCTGTGCATTGGAATATTCATAACGTATGTCTCCAGAAGTTCCATTGGCAATAGTCGATAATGTTCCGTAAGGACCGGTTCCCTGATTACCATTTTGGCCCCACGACACTTTCAATTTTAAACTATTAAGAGGTTTATAGTCTTTCAGAAATTCTTCGTTTGAGATTTTCCATGCTGCACCTGCGGCAGCAAAATTTCCCCATTTCTTGTTAACTCCAAAAACAGATGCTCCATCACGACGATACGATCCGGTAAAGAAATACTTATCTTCAAATGAATAGCTTGCACGGCCCAAGTAACCAATATTGGCACGTTCATCAATATTCATATTTACCTTTTGAATGGTTGCTTTAGCAAGCCCCCACATTCCTAGTGTGGTGTTTCCGTTGCCAGCAAAATCAGATCCGGTTGAATTCACCTGCTCATATCGACGGTAATCTCTTGTTGCAACTGCAGTTGCTTCAACGCTGTGTTTCCCAAATGTATTTTTATAATTCAGGATATTGTCGAAAACGTAACTGAAAGTTTTATTATTATCGACATTGCCATTTGCTGTAGCTAAAAACCCAACAACAGTAGCTGGCTCATATCTGGCTAAACCTTCGCCTTCTTTAATATAGTAGGTTTCGTTTGTGAAGTTTCCTGATTGATTGTTATCCAGGTTCGTCAGTACATTAATTCGATAATTCAGCCCTTTAACCCAAGGAGCATCAATTACTGCATAGGCATTTAACCGGTAGTTATTCCGGATATCTTTATTCTCACGGGTGTCATCATTTACTCCCCACAAAGGGTTCATCGATGATTGTGTATATGGATATTTTTCCAGATTACCCAGGTCATCGCGGTACATTACACCATACGGAGACATTGTCTGAGCTTCGCCTACGTTAGCCGCAAAACCTGAATAATCTCTTCTGGAATAGCTGGCATCCAATCCAATTTTTAACCAACTGGTTATGCTGGCATTAATTTTACCTAATAAGGAAATGCGAGAGAAATCGTCGCCTACCACAATCCCCTTATTCGCATTGTATGATGAAGACACATAGTAATTTACATCTTGAGCAGCTCCAGAAACGGCAATCTGATAATCCTGAACAACGCCAGTACGAGTTACCTGGTCGAGCCAAACAGTTTCGCTTCCGGCAGCAAGATTAGCTAGTTCACCGGTTTTCATCCAATTGGTTGAACCTTCAGCATATTTATTGCGGGCGTTTACCACACCAATCCATTCTTCGCCTTTCATCATAACTGGTTGATTTTGCCAACTCTGAACCCCAGCCGAAGTGTTGAATGTGATAACCGGCTTACCTGATTTACCTTTTTTAGTTGTGATAGCAATAACCCCGTTTGCAGAACGAGAGCCGTAAGCTGCTGCCGAAACGGCATCTTTCAGAATGTCGTAAGTAGCAATATCATTAGGATTGATATCACTCAAACTTCCCAAATAGATCACCCCATCCAACACGATTAAAGGATTATTATCGCCGCTGATAGAGTTCTGTCCACGAATTTCCATCGAAGGTTGTCCTCCGGCGGTGTTGGTCGCACCAATGCTCAAACCTGCCACATTACCTTTCAATGATTCGAGTGCATTCAGGTTGGGAAGCTGAGATATCGCAGAACCTTCCATTTTTACTGAACTTACCGAGCCTGAGTAATCCTGACGTCTGGCCGTACCGTAACCGATAACGATTACTTCATCCAAATCAGTTTTATCTTCTTCCAAAACCACATTAATTGTAGATTTTCCTGAAGCAGATATTTCCTGTGATTTTAAACCAACAAAAGAAAAAACGAGGATGGAACTGTCTTCAACTTTAGGTAATTCGTAAGTTCCGTCAACACTGGTGATAGCGCCGTTGGTCGTACCTTTAACTGTGATAGCAACCCCGGGTATTGGTTCACCATTGGCATCAGTGACTTTTCCGGTCACCTTCTTTTGCTGTTGGGCAAATGCAGGTGAAAGAACGATCTGCCGACCCATCAATTTGTAATTGATATTAGAGCCTTCGAATAACATGTTCAGCACTTCATCAACCGAAGCACTTTTTACATTGATACTGGTTGTTTTTTCTACATCAATAAGGTCTTTATTGTAGAGAAAAACATAATTACTCTGATTTTCGATCTGAAGCAATATTTCTTCGACTTTGATTTGCCTGGCATTGAGGGTCAAACCAGAAGTCTGCGAGAAAACTGTTCCGGCCATGGACTGAAGAACAGTAAACACCATCAGGAAGATAGCAAGTTTCATAATTAATAAAAGTTTTTTCAGGCTTGCGCTCAGCGACAAACCTTTAGGTGCAATTTTTTTCATAGTTTTGTAATGATTAATTTTTTACTATTAATTAATTTTTAATTGCAGATGCGGGTAATGGTCCAGATTACTCGCATTTTTTTTGCTTCATAGGCAATACTTATTTTTAGTTTTTAATAATTCTTGTTTTGTCGGCGCTCACTTCAATGTTATCGGGCTCTACAGTGCCATCAGGATTTAACCGTTTGTGTTTGTAGTTGTATTTTATTGGCGCCGAAAATGATAACATTTGAAGTATCTGCTCGAGACTTTCATTGTTTATGGTTGCATTATACCGGTAATTACCCAGCTCAGAGTTCATTAGCTGAATGTTTACATTGTGTTGACGCTGTAAAATTCGCAGAATAGATGAAAGTGGTGTTTCACGGAAAATATATTTCCCTTCACGCCATCCACTGAACACCTGAATATCAGCATTTTCAATTTTCACCTTGTTCATTTTCCGATCGAAATAAGAAACCTGCCCGGGAGCTAAAAACTCTTCCGTCCCATTCAGATTAAGTGAAATCTTCCCTTCAGCCAAAGCCACAGTCACCATATCTTCGTCGTTGTATGAATTTACGTTAAACTCAGTGCCATAAACTTTTATTTCGGGACCCAGATTGGAAACCAGGAATGGAGTTTCATCTTTCTGAACCTTAAAATATGCTTCACCGCTCAGATTGACACGCCGTTCGCTGGTGTTAAAAACAATTGGATAAGTCATTTCAGAGCCTGAATTTAACCAGGCCTTCGATCCATCAGGCAGGTCTACAACAATACGGGCACCAATGGGGGCTACAACAGTAACTTTTTGTTCGTGCTTGTTTTGAAGAAGGTTGGAATATTTTTGAGACAAATTGTATTGCGTGTAAAGCAACCAGGCCGAAGCCAGTACAACCGGCAACAATAAGATAGCGGCAACTTTGGTGAGCTGTATAACAAACCGGCGAAATTTAGTGGAGGGTTTGGCATGCTGAATTCTTTCTGAAGTTTTTGACCACATATACTGAATATCAGCTGTTTTTACTCCAGACCCACGAAAGCGCAGGTTTTTTACAATCTTAATGGCTTCCTGAAATTCATCGCTATGTGTCGGGTGATTAGTCTCCCAGGCATTCCAATACTCCGCTTTCGATAAATCGTTGCCGTTTACCCAATCGGAAAACTGAGTGTTGGATATTAATTCTTCAAATATGTTCTGATCCCACTGCCTCATTACTCTTTGTTTTTATATAAAGAGTAAATCTGACACTTTTATACTCAATCCAAACAGATTTTTTTTATTTTTTTCTTCCGAAAACAGACCAAAGGAACATTTCTACATTCTCAACCCCCGTAACGCCCTGTTCCGACATGTCTTTCCGGATTTTATCCAAAGAGCGGAAAAGCAGGTTACGAACACTTTGGATATTCATCTCAAGCGCCTGACTAATTTCCTGAAATTCGAGTCCATGAAAAAAGCGAAGCAAAATAACCTCGCGTTGCCGGTCAGTGAGTCCTTCCATACTTTTAGTAAGCAGTCGCGAATGTTCTGTATTTTGCTCGGTCGAAATCAGAAAATCTTCAGCAGAAAATGAAAATTGAAGGGGAAGCAACTGATCATCCATATTCTCTTTCCTTACTTTCGATATCCGGTGAATCAATTCACGCCGCAACGAAATAATGAGATATGCTTTTATATTTTCTACTGTTGACATTTTGCTGCGCCGCTCCCACATATCAGTAAATAAATCCTGAATAGTATCTTTTACCAATTCGGGCAAGGCAACAATTTTAATTCCGTAGTAAAAAAGTTCCTGATAATGAGTCTCAAAAAGAATTCCTAAAGAGGCAAAGTCGCCACCTTTAAAGTTACTCCAGATATCCTGAAGTTGATTCGATTTGAGACCTCTTGACTCCATGTTAAAATCTGAAAAAGAGTTGAGCTTGCAGAAAATAATTGAGTTCAAAAATAACAACTATTTTTGGTGAAAACAGAAAAATCAAAATGTATGTGTGAATTTGTCCGGAAAGTCAAAATAAGCGGTGGAATTCTGCAGAATAATTTCACGATAGATATTAACTTCAAAATCAGCTAATATATTCAACCTCAAAAAAAGCAAATCAGTGATTGGATTCTATCGACAAAGCCACAACAAAGCATCAATCACCAGTTTATTTTGCATTTTATTCCGGAAGGTAAATGATAATTCCTTGTTGTTGCCATGCTCATAATCGATATCATTGTGCCCCATGTTGATGTAAATCATTCGGTAATTTACGTTCGTCCAAACCACCGGAAAATCACCATGGTGCCATATTTCGTGAAGTTTGGGACCTGTACCAAGTGGAAAACTCGTTGAATCAATGGAGGCTAAAATGTGGATATCGGGATTTTTTCGCAGATCATTTTTCCAACTGTACCATTCGTTAGGCTGCGACTGGAATGTTCCGGGTAAGTATTTGGTTGCAGGATGCTTCTGGTCTTCAACCTTCAGAATTGCAGAAGTTGGCCTCCAGGTATTTCCTTTATATTCGCCCGAGCCTAAAAACTGGTTGTGGTACCAATCCCAGTTTTGCGGATAGCCCGAAGGAGTTAGTGCAAAAGCCGAAAAATGAAAGCCCATAAAAGCTCCGCCGTTTTCCATATATTCCTGAAAGGCTTTACGCTGAGCTTCCGAATCAGGTCGTGTATCCAGAAAAATGACCACTTGAAATTGTGATAAGTATTCGGAATTCAGCTTATCCCAATTGTTGGTTGACTCGTAAGTGAAATGATATTTTGAGCTTATTACAGAAAACCATTGGTTGGCTTCGTGGACAAAACTCACATGAGCCGGATCGTTTTTGCCGGTATAAAAGGCGATGGCCTTAAATCGGGAATTCCTGACTTTTGCCTGAACCGGATTCAGCAAAAAAATCAGAAATAGTAGTGCTACTATGAGTTTTATAGCTTTTAACATGAAGCCGGAACGAAATATTCGTGAAGTTTACTTTAGAAATCATTCGATGAAATACGCTGTTTATACAAATACTTCAGAGTCGGCGGTCAATTGAAGTTTCTTAATTTCTTCAGATTCAAGCTCAGACACCTCAAGCACCAATGCATCTTCGAGTGCTTCGGTAGTATGGCAAATATTCTTTTTAATGCACCAACTATCACCCTGAACGAATTCACTTGCAAGTCCGTCGGCAATGATTCGAATTTTTCCCTTAAGTAAATAAGCTGAGATATCTTTGGTATGGATGTGTTCAGGAAGTATCGTGCCCTTCTGAAGTTCGAATTCAGTCATAACAGCCGATTCGTCCTTCTTCATAAGCTTGATTTTTATTCCATCAACTATTTGATTGTAAACCAACTGATGATGTGAGTTATACATGAGATAGTTTTTAAATGATTTAACCTGATTAATCAAAAAGAATACTCCTACCAACCAACCCATCCATGACTAAATGTAACACGATAAAAGTAAATATATATCCCAAAAATATATTTTCAGCAATACATATTGTTGGCAGCCTTACACTAAATTTAACATTGCACCACCACCTTAAAGAACATAGCCCGAAATCAAAGTTCTTCGGATAAACACATGCGTTCTTAATTCCTAAAGTGCCCTGTAAAAGACGAACTTCCGGCAAGGTATGTATATCCGTTTTGTTCACCTTCGGCAACAATAGCATGCATACGCTGCAGCCTCAGTAAAAACATTAATAAGTACAAACCATGCCTAATTTTTAGAAGGAGTTATTAAATGGTCATCCTATGTTTGTTCAGTTTGAACAAACATAGGATGATTATATTCTTAAGAGCGAAAATCTCATTTGGTAAGGATAAGGACATTCAGTTTAAATTATTTCAAAACATGATGTGCCAATACCTTTTGTACATCATACACGTTCACCGATTTGTTGAATCTTTTGGTGATACTTGGCACTGCTTCGCTCGAAATCCAAATCTTCAGCTCGGCTTCCAGATCGAAAGTTCCGGCAGTCTCGACACTAAACCTCGAAATCTGTTTGTAATTAATCGACAGATATTCGGTCTTGCTTCCGGTCAGGCCTTGTTTGTCAACCAAAATCAATCGTTTGTTTGTAAAAATAAACGTATCTCTTAGAAGTTTAAATCCTAAATCTATTGCTTCACCTTCGGTTAAAAGTTTTCCGTAGTCATTGATTAATTCTTCCTGGCTAACGACTCCTGCGTTGCCCATTAATGCTGAAAAAAGTCCCATCGTTTTTTGTTTTAATGTTGTTCATTTATTTTTCACATAGCCGAAATCCAAATTATTGTAGGTCCGGGCAAGCACACCTATATTCTTTTCGTCTCCCTTCAAACTATCAAGCGGAACTGACAGATAATACTCTACCGGTGGCATTAGTGAACCCAAAACAGGTTTGGTAAAACCATACAAACCCACCTTTTCGCTGATGGCTGCCGGCACCACTTTTTTCGGATCTTGTCCGTTCCAATTAGCCAAACAGGTTCCAATTTTAGTTTGCGTACCCAACATGCTCCGAACCGAGGCTGTGGTTGCGATATCGCCAGCTTCGTTCAACACCCAGTCAACTTCTTTAAGCATATCCGATCCGGCAATGTCTTTACTTGTCAACTGACAGGAAGTTAGCCAGATCAGACAATCAGGATTGGTCGACTTCACCGTTTCCCGGATTCGTTTCCAGCAGCGGTCAATCGCTTTCCGGCGAAACTGAAGTTCAGTATCCGGACTTATCTTTTCAATTCCGGGGAAAGTTTCACCCATCAGTTCGATGTACATCTGTTGTTCGCAGGCTATCCATTTCAGAGGTGGATAGGGCTCCATTGTCGTTCCCGGATTCCACAGCCAATCGATAAAAACACCGTCAATTCCGGTTTTCATGATGGCATCTTTAATCGATGCACACAAATAATCGAGGTAGATAGTGGTGTATGGAATGTGCGGTGCTGAAGGAATACCATAACTTAAATCGGGATGTTCGAGGCCCCATTTGGTGTTCGATCCGGCGCAGAAATAGCCAAAAACTTTCATATCTTTCTGATGAGCCAGTTTTACCTGCTCGGTTAGAAAATCAAATTTCAAGCCCGGCTGCTCGGGGACAATGCCGTTTTTATACCAGGCATAACCATTGCACGAAACAGCAAACGACTGAATAACATTGCATCCCAAAGCTGCATACCAATTGACATGATCTTCGGGATTGGCATCGGCCCACAAACCTGGTTTTGCAAAGCCGTTCGGTCCACCTTCACCCCAATTGAAATCAATGTTATAGGCTCTGATCGGCTCATCGGCCAATTTCTGAACAGGCCTCTGGCATCCGCTCAGCAGCATAAAAACTACAGCACCGAAAAAGATCAGGTAATTTCTCATGGGTTCGAATTTAAGTGCAATTTAAAACGAAACTATTGATTTTCAACGACTATTTTGGACATCAATATTCTGTCTTTCGTCTATTTCACCTGCACCAATCCGAATGGTTCCATCATTCCGTAATCAACCAGAAAATATCCGGTGGCATCGGGTGCTTTTTCGGGCGCATAGTTCCATTCATGCGGACCATAAATCCATTTGTCGGCTTCCTTAAAGAAATAGCCAAACGTATTTTTCAAGCTTCCAACCACTTTCACGGTAATTTCATTGTCACCGTCTTTCAGCACTGAAGTCACATCCAGTTCATTCGGCTGCCAGGCAATCAATCCGGCCTGCTGGCCGTTTACCAGCACTTCTGCAACCGAGCCGTTCCACTTATTCAGTTTCACTTTATAATTCACTCCGGAAGCTTTTGCCACGTTGAATGTTTCGGAATACGCCACCTTCTGCGAATAGAATGGCAAACCGGCTTCGCGCCACGAACCCAAAGTGCTGATGTTTCCATCGGTAATTTCAAATCCTTGCTTCGCTGGTTTTACCAAAAAATCGCCTATGAAATAAACCGGCATCACTTCGGCCAGCACATTCATTCGCGGAGCTTTCAGTGTCAGCGTATTTTTGCCCGGTTTCAGGAATTGTCCAACCGCAAACTCCGGAAAGCTTTTGTCGATCCAATAGCGGCCTTCTGTTTTCGAAACTTCATTGCCGTTGATGCTCACCGTCCACAATTCCGGGCGTTCAACCACTGCACGGATCGACCTCATGGCTTCTGCATTCAGGTTTGGATTGATGTTAAAATGGTAACTGGCTTCGAATGCCGACTCGGCCTTAAACTGTGCATCAAGTTCCAGGTAAGTCTTTTTATACTGAATTTTATGTTGCCACGGATTGCCCATTGCCACGCCATTTTCGTTGAACAAGCCAATGAGCGCATTCATAAAATAGACGTCTTTTTTATCCGACTTTGATGTTTTCAGGTCGAGGTAATTCACCATCATGATGTTGTCCGATTCGCGTTTTACTGAAACTGCACCTGTTGGTTCAATAGTTGTTTTTGCTCCTGATACTGGTGCATATTCCGGTTCGGTTGGTTTATCATTCGAAACCGTAAACATGGCACTTCCCGCAGCTTCCAGGTCAACCGAAAGGGTAATTTTTCCATCAGCCGATTTGATTGGGTAACTGTAAATTTTCCCGGAAACGAGATCAAGTTTCGAAACATATTTGCCTTCAATGGTAATTTCAGCTGATGCTTTTTTATTTGGGTGCGAGTTGACCACAAAAAGCACTTGTCCGTCATCGAGTATGCGGCGTTGGTGATAAGTCATCCCGTTTTTAGTCCGATCTTTCATTGCAAATTCTTCGCTTTTCAGCAATGTTAAAGCTGCGGCGTCGGTAAGGTTTTCGGCCATTACCCAGTTGTCGCCTGATTTACTGATTAACTCATTCACTGCGGCAGAAGTCTCGCCATCCAACATCGGAATATCTTTCCGGAATGACAGCACTTTACCACCATTGCCCAGATATTTTTCCAGCAAATCGAACGTTATTTGGTCAATGTTCTCCATTTCCGCCGGAATAACTACCAATGAATAATCGCGCTTACCAACTTTCAGTGTTTTGCCTTTAACGCTGCCCAGTACCTTCAGCACATTCTCCGAACCCAAATCGTATTCCAGATGCTGCTGCT
>JAFLKN010000030.1 GCA_019163175.1 Prolixibacteraceae bacterium
GGTGTTCCATGCCTTCGAGGTCCTCTTTGGTGTAAACTGGTTTCACCGGAATCTGTTCCGGAGTGATCCAGTTCTTTTCGATCTTATTGGCTGCATTCCACTCAGCTGTATTTGGCTGGGCTGCTGCCGTTTTGATGTTTATCTTTTGAAAATTAGGTTTCATCTTTTTATGTTTTTGTATCAAGATTCAAGTATCAAGTATCAAGAGCTTTTCAATTGTTGTTTGAAGCGAAAGATCATTCGTTGTATTTCCTGAATTTTAATCAGAAAGTCATTGAGTTCCGTTTCTGAAATATAATTGAGATCAAAACACAAATAAAGTTGGGTTTCTACTTCGAATGCTGACCCATTGGCGATGGCCAGAAAGTGAGCAAATTCCTTTTCAGATTCCCGACCGGCCCCTTCTGCAATGTTTGAAGGTATTGAAACTACAGCCCGACACAATTGAGAGGTAATCCCAAATTGCTCTTTTGCAGGGAATTTTGTTGTCAAAGCATAAACTTCTTTAACAATCTCTCTGCTCTTTTGCCATATTTTCAGTTCCTTGTAATTATGCATTTTGGCTTTGTCTTGATACTTGTATCCTGATACTTGTGTCCGTATTAAATTCCCAATGTTGACTGGTACGCTTTAAGTTCAGCGAGCAAATTGCTTTTTACATTGATGTAATTGGCAATGCCTTTGGCTTTCAATTCTTCGGTACAGGCAGGAGCACCGGCAACCACGAAGATGGCTTTTCCGGCAACTGCTTCGAATGCGGCAGGAGCAAGTTCAGCATATTCGTCGTCGGAGCTACAAATAACCACGATTTGAGCGCCAGCTTCCTGAGCAGCTTTCCAGCCTTCTTCAACAGTCTTGAAACCATTGTTGTCGAGTACATCAAAACCAGCCACAGCAAAGAAGTTGCAGGCAAATTGTGCACGGGCTTTGCGCATAGCAAGGTTACCAACCGGCATCATGAAAGCCAGCGGACGTTTGTTGCTTTTGGCGTAAACATCGGTTTTGTAACGAAGCGCTTCGAAAGCCTGGGCACCACGGTAAGGTTTCAGTGTTTCAATTTCAGCTTCTTCCGAAGTCAGATCAGCCGCAGCAAAAACAGAAGCGTCAACATCACCTTCAATCTTTTCTGTGAAATTCGGGAACTGGTTTACACCCAACAGATTTTCGCGACGGGTAGCGATGTTCATATCGCGTTTGGCCGCCATTTTTTTAATTTCAGCCTGAATGAATCCTTCGCGCAATGCGGCAAGGAATCCACCTTTATCCTGAACTTCTAGGAACAGTTTCCATGCCTGATCGGCAATAGAAGCAGTTAGTTCTTCAATGTAATAGGAACCTGCAGCAGGGTCGGCAATTTTCGAGAAATGCGATTCTTCTTTCAGCAACAACTGTTGGTTGCGGGCAATACGGTCAGAAAACTCGTTGCTTTCTTCGTAAGCGGCGTTGAAAGGAAGAACAGTGATTGAATCAGCACCTCCCAGAGAAGCACTCATCGCTTCGGTCTGTGTGCGGAGCATATTCACATAAGCATCGTAAACGGTTTTGTTCCAGCTTCCGGTTTCGGCGTGAATGGTCATTTTTGCTGAGCAATCGCATTTTGGTTCGTAAGCTTTCACGATTTGTGCCCATAGCAAACGGGCAGCACGCAGTTTAGCTATTTCGAGGAAATAGTTAGCGCTAACCGATAAGTTGAATTTCATTTTTTTAGCCACTGTGTCCACTTCAGTGCCTTTTTCGGTCAAAACAGTCAGGTATTCAGCACCCAGAGCCAGTGAGTAAGCCAATTCCTGAACGATTGATGATCCGGCGTTTCCGAAGTTTTTGCCATTCACGGCCAAAGTTTTGAACTTAGTCAGTTCAGAGGTTGAGTTGATCAATTTGATCGCATTCTCAATCACGTGTTCTGCGCCATTGCGGAGAACTCCGGTCAAAGCATATTTTCCAAATGGATCGTATTCAACTGACGCGCGGATCGTTTTCGGATCCCAACCACCTTGTTTCACGAACGCAGTGAAAGCTTCAGAAGCCCTGCGTGAGCAGCAGCCCACAAAGTTTACTTCAACGGCATCGAGACTAACATCTTTCAGCAAAACATCCAAATCGGCAACCGACAATTCGGTCGATGCTTTAAATACGAAAGCCAACGAATCAACCCCTCTCATCAGATAATTCAGGGCTTTTTTGTTGGCTTCAGCGAGGTCGTTTACTACGATGCTCTGTCGAACTAACCATTCGTTGTTGTTCTTTTTGGTTCCGCGAACGTAAGGAAACTCTCCGGGAAGGCTGTTTAGATAATTCAGGCTTTCCAGGTCTTCGGCCCGGTAAAACGGCTGAACATCGATGCCTTCGTTTGTTTTCCATACCAATTTCCGGTTGAAATCGGCTCCTTTCAGGTCAGCAGTAACTTTGTCCATCCACTGCTGGGTGCTGACTGGCGGAAATTCTTCAAATAGGTTGTTATATTTTTCTGCCATAATATAATGTAACTGTTTAGAAAATCGGGGCAAAATTAGTGCTTTTAATCAAGGGCAAGGACGATTCCTTTAAGTTTTTAATTATTAGGTAACATTTGCAGGTAATGGATATTCAGGTAGTTACATACGTTAATACTTAAATTCGGCAATTGTTGTTAAAAAGAGTGATTTATGTCATCAAAATCGACCGAATTGGAGTCGTTCGTACAAAAAGGCAAGTGTTATTCTATTTGTTGACAACCAACTCAAATGACAAGGCCTGAACTGTGATTCCGGGTGGGTTAGCAATATCAACAAGCTTATAGTTTACATGGTAATTCCCTGACGTTAGTTTTCCAATCTCAATTGTATCGTTCTGAATCACACACGGCCATTTCATCATGCCATTGAATCGTTTTTCGATATCGATATTACGACCCGTTTGGGTAACACCGGAAAGTTTATTGTAGGTACAATCGTCATAAACAACCAATTTGATTTTGTCGTTGCTGGTTGGTTTTTCAGGAATAATTTTCATGTTGTACTTCGCAAGATCGTTCAATTGAACTTCAACTACCTGATCAGAGCAAGCAAACAAAAAGATAGCGAAAATAAGTAGAATAAGCGGTTTCATTATTCCTGATTTTAGAATATAGACTATTTTTCAAGCTAAAAGGTTGCGTAACGAACCTCTACTTTATTTTCCCGATTCGACCGCCCCTGGACTTCTCAAAGGCATAAACGAACGATTATAAAAATCGGTTACCGGTTCTCCGGAAAATTTTATTTTCCTCTGGGTCGCGCTATCCCTCTTCAACCTGAAGTTTCCATTCTCTGCATCAACAAATCCGGGATTCAGCCCGAAACTAATCGTTGAATCTTTGACAGGAATTAAAGGCGGGCGGGGCTGTGAAGCTGCAAAATCGAACCAAAAATTGTTGGCAAACCTGAAGGTCTCCGGACGGGTATTTGCTCCAACATTGGTTTCTGTGCGCAGGTTTTCGTAATAAATCAGGTTATTGCTGAAGGTATTTTCACCGCACTGCGAAAATCGGGGATTGCTATTTTCCTGAAGAATTCGAACCACCCATCTTCCGGGTTTGTAAATGGTGTTGTTGACAACCATCGAGTTGACGCAACCTACAAAAGCAACGGGCGAATCGGAGCCTACAAAAATATTGGCATAAACTTCCAGGTTAGCAGCTTCAAAAGTTGCATCGATAGGCCTGAAAAATGGCAGCCCGGTGCTTCCGCCTAAATTAACTGAACGCTGACCGCCGTTTACAAACTTGTTCCGGATGATACGAATGTGTTGCGAACCGCCCTTTGCCTGAACCGAATTGCTTCCCAGATTTTTGAATTCGCAGGATTCGATGGTTCCCTGATGACAGCCAACCATATCGATTCCGCTGCCACCGGGCGAACCATTCCTGAATTGGCAACCGCTAATTTCGAAATGATCGAGTCCTGAAAGTTTCAGCAAATCGTTATTTCCGGTAGCTTTTATATTTCTGAATGTGCAGTTTTTAATCAACAGGTGATGTGCAGGTGTTGAATAGTCTCCACCATCGTCGATGTTCATTCCGTTGGCTGTTTGTTCTTCAAAAATAAAACCTTCGATCTGCAGATAAGCAGGGTCGGTGAATTGCCACGAAGTCGATCCTCCACGAATAATTACCGAATCGGAAACTGAAGCATACAAAGTAATCCAGCCCTTCTCTGTGCCCTTTAAGTCCTTTATAATTTGTCCTCCCGAATAAATTCCCTTTTGAAAACGAATGGTATCGCCCGGGACAGCAAGCGCAATTGCTTCAGCCAGATTTTTATTTGGCAATTCCGATCCGACCAAAATCGTTTTAGCCGAAAGCAGATTGCTATTCAGCAAGATCAAACAATAAATAAGAACAGGAATGCTAATTTTCAGAAATAGTACTGGTCGCAAGTTTATCATGATTGGTCGTTATTTTTCCGGCACATTTTTCAACTTCACCGAATACCCTCAACAGATTTCCTCCCCATATTTTGCGAATCTCCTTTTCCGAGTAACCACGACGAACTAATTCACGGGTGATGTTGGGAAACTGGGCGACATCGACACAATCCAATAATCCACCGCCGCCATCAAAGTCACTGCCAATACCCACATAATCTACCCCAACCAGATTCTTTACATGATCGATATGATCGACCAGATTTTTAACAGTTGGCATGTCAGGTGTATTAAGTGCCTGCACTTCTTCCCATTTCTGCGAAAAAGCTTCCTTTTCCTTTTCGTTCATTTGGTTGAAGGTAGTCCGGTATATTTTTCGCAGCTTCTTCATCTCCTGAAATTTCACCGCAGTAGTGTCGGGTTCTTTAATGTAATCATCTAAAAGGCAAATCTGAATAACACCTCCCTTTTCGGCAAGTTTCTTAATCATTTCGTCAGTCATGTTGCGGTTGTGTTTGGCCACCGCCCGAACCGAGCTGTGCGAAGCAATGACCGGAGCTTTGCTCAGTTCAACAACATCAAAAAATGATTTATCGGAAGCATGCGAAACATCGATCATCATACCCAGTCGGTTCATTTCGGCAATTACCTGTTTCCCAAAATTGCTAACTCCGTCGTGCTCGGCAGGTTTGGCATCACTCGACGAATCGCAAATATCGTTGTGGTACGAATGGCAAAGCGTGATATAACGAACACCTTTCTTATAAAATTCTTCAACGCGTGACAAGTCTTTAGCCAACGGAAATCCATTTTCCATACCGATATAAATGGCGCGTTTCTCTGTCTTTTCAATTTGGGCCAGATCGCCGCTTCTCAAGGCCAGTGTTGCGATATCGCTATCTTTCTTCAACATGGCATGAATGGAGTCGAGCATTTGGTTTGCCAAAGCATACGTTTTCTGGAAATTTTCTTCGGTACGTGGTTTTTGCCCGGTAAAAACCGCAAAAAACATCGCATCCAAACCGCCCTTTTTCATTCGGGGTAAATCGACTCGACTTTTAGGTGCCTGGTGTTCTTCACGAATGTTGAATCCGGGCTTTATCATCTGCATCGGTGTATCGCAATGTGTGTCAACTGTAAGGCATTTATCGTGAATTCGCTGTACTTTCTTTTCCAGCTTCGATTCTTTTTCGGTAGTAAAACTCATCAATATTCCTGAGATCAGGCAAAAAAACAGGGTTCTGGTCATCATTGGTATATATTTTAGGAAGCCAAATGTAATGAAAAACAGAAAAACCAAATCAATTCCCTTTTCAGAATAGCAAATGGCTTAAGGAATTGATCATGAAAGTTGATTTGGTAAAATATACAACATGCTTTATTGCTCCGGTGCAATCCAAAAAGTCAAAAAAAAGACGAATTATCTGATTTTATCCGTATAAAACCGTATGAAATTAAGACAAATTCATCTTAATCTACGACTTTTATCGTATTGAACACCGTCAATCTGCCCAATATCTTTGGATCATAGAAATCACCTAAAAAAAAAACAATTCTATGACAACCAAAAGAAAAAAAACCGGAGTGTTGATTCTCCTTTTGTTCTCGCTTGTTACATTCAATTCGTGCGAGGATGCAGGTGAAACACCTGAAGCAAACAAAGTATCAACCACCCCAGCTATTAAAGGCTCTGCTGGAGTTTGTTGGGCACTGCGAACAGTAACAACTGTAAATACAGGTGGAGTAAACATTGGCACCGACCTTACCATTGATGTAGGTACAGGTGTTGGAATTTTTATGGATAACGGGAAAAGTGTTGATGTGGGTACTGTTACACTCAATGGTCTGCCACTCGGAAAAGTGTCGAACAACTACATGACTACCGTGTCGGTGACCCAACCAACAGGAGTTGACTTTTCGAAAGGCATCAAATGGGCTATTACCGGAGGAAATGGCTTTGCAGCTTTCAATCATACGGTAACAAACTCCTTTCCTTACACCGGCACCTTTACCAGTGCTAAGACCTTAACTAAGGCTGATGGATACACCCTTGGCTTTTCAAGTGTTTCAGGAGCGGATTCCATCATTTTTGCCATTAATGATGTAGTTAAAACAGTTCCCGGAAACATAAAATCGTACACATTTACTGCAGCGCAACTAAGCAAATTGGCCAAAGGACCAGGAGTTGTTCAGGCAGTTCCGTACAACTACAAAATTGTAAACTACGGTGGCAAACCTATTGCCTTCGGAAACCAGGTCTCCTATTCACAAACAATCACAATCAATTAATAATCAAATTATCAACCTATGAAAAAGTTATTTTTACTATTTGCATTTGCCTTATTTTCAGCTGGAATCGTTTCAGCACAAGTTTACACTGAAGACTCAAAACTAGTCAATATCGGCATTGGGTTTGGTGGTGGTTACACTACCGGTAAAGTCGGAATTCCGCCAATTTCAGCTTCATTCGAAAAAGGAATTACCGAAAAAATAAGTGTAGGCGGTATTGCAGGATACGCCGCTTCTAAATACGAGTTGATGGGTTTCAAATCAGAATATTCTTACATTCTGCTTGGAGCACGCGGTAGCTACCATTTCTACAACACCGATAAAATTGATGGATATGCCGGAGCTATGCTTGGGTACAACATTGTAAGTGCAAAAGTAACCGGCCTGGGAGCAGCAGCTTCTTCAAGCGGTTTGGCCTATTCCGGGTTTGTTGGTGGCCGCTATTACTTTTCTGAAAAACTTGCTGCTTTTGCCGAAATCGGTTACGGAATCTCAGTGTTAACCTTTGGTGTATCATTCAAACTTTAATCAATCGAAACATTCTATATAGAGAATTTCCACCCCAAATTCAAAATAAACGAAGTTCGCAAATCCTGATTCTTGATTCAAACAAATCTTTGGGTTTAACATTAAACCGGGCGAATATCCTTAGAGGGAAGGATATTTTGCCCGGTTTCTATTTTCCGGGAAGTCCGGATAAGAGCCATTTTACTTCCCCATCGAAAAAACAGGGAGTTTCATCGAAAAATGTTTCGGGTCGGTTGTATTCAGTCTATCTTCGGTTCAGGAATTAAAACCCACGATTATGAAACTGAGAAAACTACTGATCGTCTTCGGAATCCTCTTGTTTATTTCAGGATGTTCCGATTTTATCATGATTTGCTCGCTAAACCCCTACTACCTCGAAAAAGACATTACGCTTTCTCCTGAAATTGAAGGAAGTTGGTCAGCTAAAGCCATTCAATGTAAATCTGATTCGACCGACAAAAACAGCAGCCATTGGGAATTGGCCGACACAACATCTGTCTGGCAAATCAAACAATTCATATCCGAAGAAAAAGTGAAGACCAAACAGGGCAAAGACTCAACGGTTTTCAAGCCACAAAATCATTATGTGGTAAAACTTGTTGGTAATAATCCGGATTCAGCACAATACCAGTTTCGATTAGTCCTCTTTCGTGTAAAAAATGTGCTTTATGCCGATTTCAGTCCGCGCGAAACTCTCGCCATTAAGAACAGCCGGATGGCAAAGGAGAACTATTTTACGGTTCACACCCTTGCCCGAATTACTTTTGACAACAAACAGATGAAAGTATCGTGGCTTGGCTCCGACTACATGAAAGGGATGATTGAAGAAAAACGGGTCAGGATCAAATACCGGTACGTACCTGATGCCGGCAGATTGCTACTTACGGCTTCGTCTGAAGAATTGACTAAAATGATTGAACGCTATGCCTGCGAAAAACGATTTATCGACTGGGATGATCAGCAAGCTATGCTAAAATTAACCCGACTAAATTAACTGCCATGAAAATACTGCAATTAAAAAAACAGCTTATTCCCTCTTTGAATCTGCTTTTTTGGTTTGTTTCATTTAATTTCTGGAATGTCATTTTTAATCCGGGCGTCGAATCAACCAGTGTTATTAGGGGATTTGAGGTGGGGTGGGATTTAATTCTGTTGGTCAATTTTCTCTTTCTGCTTTACTGTTCTCTTCCATTCGTTTGGTTGATCAGGAAAAAATGGCTTTGGGTTAAAATACCAGTTTCAGTGCTATTTATAGTGCCATTAGGATACGTTATCCTGCAAGGAATTAAACCCGATGGAAACAATGAAGATGTAGCAGTCTTTGTTGAATACTTTGTAAAAAGCTTCCTTTATGTGCTTGTTTTTCACCTGACTATTGTTGCTGCAGTTTACTTAAACCTGAAAGTTTTGATTGTTCGATTTCTGAATAAAAGCAGATTTTCATTGTACTTGCTCTACGTGATTGGAATAACTGTTTTATCAGCGACACTTAATTTTACCCTGTTCGATTTTTTCATCGACAAACTATTTCCCTCCCTGTTTTTCATTTCCTATTTCAGGATTTGGGAGCTTATTCTGATTGTTGCCGCCTACCTTATCTTCACCAGCGTTTTGTTCCTGATCTGGCAATATGCGTTGGTGCTGGTGGCCAATCGTGATGCCGCACGCAACGAATTGTCGGCACTGAAAGCACAAATAAACCCGCACTTTCTGTTCAACAACCTAAATACGATTTATTCGATGGCCTCACAAAAAGACGAACGTACAACCGAAGTGATCCTGAAGCTTTCTGATTTTCTGCGGTATGTGCTTTACGATACCAGCTGCGAAACCATTCCACTTGAAAAAGAGGTTGAGATTATCCAAACTTATGTGGGTCTACAGAAAGAGCGCGTTAATCCAGAACTTATTCAGGTAAGTCTTACTATTGAAGGTGATTTTTCAGGAGCAACTATTAGTCCTCTGCTTTTGCTCCCTCTGGCCGAAAACTGTTTCAAGCACGGCATAGGAAAAGGCCAGAGCAAAATTGAGATTTTAATACGTTTTGATAGGAAACAACTACTTTTTAAAACGGTGAACAACATTGCCAAACGCGAAAAAACTGACACTGAAAAGAATGGTGGAATTGGCATAAAAAACGTAGAAACAAGATTAAATTTGATATATCCTGATCGCCATTCCCTTAGTTATAGAGAAAAAGACGGTAATTTCCAGTTAGAAATGAAAGTTGAACTCGCGAATAACAAGGGTTAATGTTTCAGGCTTTCATAATACAGGCAAACGGTGTTCATTGGGCAAATACCGCATTTTGGATTGGTGGGCCGGCAAAGTTCTCGTCCAAGAAACGAAATCGCCATTCCGGCCTCGTTCCAATATTCTTTTGGAACTACTGCCATGAATTGTTTTTCAACTTTTTCTGGCTTTGCGGCATCAGCTTCGGCAGCAATCCCCAAACGCGGAGCCACGCGTAAAACGTGCAGGTCAACAATCACACCTTCAGCCTCATCACCCGATTCGCGGATAATCACATTGGCGGATTTTCTTCCAAGTCCGGGTAATTTGGTCAATTGATCCATTGTTCTTGGAATATTTTCGTCTTCGCCAATAGTCTGTGCCAACTTGACCAGCCATTTGGCTTTATTACCCCAGTTCCTGACCGAACCAATATGATGCTGAAGATCCGCCTCAGTCGCATGAGAAAGCGAATTCATTGTTGGATACGCCGCGAAGATGTCCGGAGCCAGTTCATTGATATGCTTATCCGAATCCTGAGCTGAAAGGATAACCATAACGACCAATTGGTAACGATTTTGATAGTCGAGCGGATGTTTGCGCTTTCCGTATTGCTGAAATAAGGGTTGAAGCGCCTGTGTCCAATTTGTTTCCATGATTTAATTATTTTTGATTAAACTTAAAATTACCAAATTTATTGATTCGATATCATTCTTTTTAGTAAATGCTTATTGCAGAACGAACTAAATCGCGTATCTTGTATATCAATAGGGACCAGAACCTGGAAATCGAAACTTTATGAACTGTATCATTATCGAAGATGAACCTGCTGCGCAATCCATTCTGGAGCATTACATAGAACTTTGCCCCGGACTGACCAGTGTCGGAACTTTTCGTGATGTGTTTTCTGCGCAGGCATTTCTTGATAACAATAACATTGACCTAATGTTTTTAGATATCAATCTGCCTGAAATGTCCGGGGTGAGTTTCCTTCGTTCCCTGGTACATCCACCGCTTGTCATATTTACAACCGCTTATTCGCAATATGCAGTTGATGGTTTCGATCTCGAAGCCGTCGATTTTCTGCTGAAACCCTTTTCTTTTGAACGGTTCTGTAAGGCCGTGAATAAGGCCAAAGACCGTTTCAATGCTAACCCTACCAAGCCTGTAAACGGAAAAATTACAGTAAAATCTGATCGTCGCATTTACCAGATTAACATGGGCGACATACTGTTCGTTGAATCCTGTGGCGATTATGTCACCATCCATTGTACCGATAAAAAACTGGTGGTACACGGAACCATGAAAAGCTGGGACGAGAAACTGCAAAGCTCTTTGTTCCTGAAGGTTCACCGGACAATCATTGTAAATCTCCAAAAAATTGATCACATCGAAGGTAACCAGGTTCACATTGGCACACATAAATTACCTTTAGCCGAACCCTTTAAATCGCAGTTGCTCGAAAAAATGTACAACACACAATAAGAAAGTCAATAAATTGACCCACACCCAAAACTGCACACTTAACCACAAAAAAAAGACTCTGCTGAACTGGAATGGTTCAACAGAGTCTTTCAATTTAAATCCGATGATTGAGCCTATTTTACAAGCTTGGCGTCTTCCATAATTAATTCATAGAAATAGCCGTAGCCGAAATCCTTTTTCAGGGAAATTGTTCCTTCAAAAGTAACGACATCGTCTAATTTCACCTTGTCAAGAGTAGTAATAGTCAGATCAAAGTTTTCGCCATCTTTGGTTCCATCCTGAATGTGAATCCAGTTTTTACCCATTACCTCATCGTTGATTTTTACAACCTGACCCTTCATTTTGATTTTTTTCCCACCAAAATCATTTCTGGATGCAAACAATTGAGCAATAGAAACGCTTCCCTCAGCCGGTGCAACCGAAATATCTGCGTTCTGGGCATCGGTAGCTTTGCCAGTGTGCCCGGCAGCCATTCCACCACCCATAGCACCACCCATTGCACCACCTGCAGCGTCGGCAGCACCAATAGGTTGTTTACTTAAACCCTGAACAAAATAGATGGTTTCGAATGTACGATCGAGCTCTTTACTTTTGAAATTTTTCATTTCAAGCGCTTGATCATAGTAATAAACTTCTCCGGCAGCAGCTTCCTGACTGGTTACTGCAATCCAGTTTTCGGTACCGTTATCGCTCACTTTCAGGTAAGTGTAGTTCGAAGTCTGAATAACTTCATTTACTTTTACCTCATGCATAGCTGGATTAGCAACATTCTGGGCTGTTGGTACTTTGTTCTTTTTAACACAACCAGAAAAACCCACCAAAAGGACAAGAATAACAAAAAATGATCTCATGACTTATAAATTTTTATAATTTTTGACTTTACTATTGTGCGAAATTGCTGAATTCAAAAACTTTAGCTCTCAAACAATTTTCGGCACAATTAGTTGTAATTTTAGTTGATTTTTCAATGCATCCCAAACTCAATGACATAAATCAATACTGAACCGGTACTTAATTTACAATTTAACTACACGTTTAAAATATCCGTTTCCTGCTGGCACTGGCTGCAATCAATTTTTCGAGTCGTGCATTCTGCGTAGCTTGCTGCTTGGCACTCATCACCCAAAAAAAAATGGTTTTCTTGTATGATGTTGACTGCGAATTGAAAAAATCCCACGCCTGTTCATCCTCTTTGAAGCGGATTTCCATCTCTTCAGCAAGCTTCTCAGGCTTATTCTCGTAACTGTAAATGGCCGACCGGTCTTCCCTACGTTTCTCAAAGGCCGCCAAACCTGCCGGTGTCATTTTCCCCACCCGAATCAGCTCTTCCACTTTTTTGATGTTTATGGCACTCCAATTGCTTTTCGGATTACGCGGCGTGAACCTGTTGCAATAGCTTTCATTGTCAATTGAGCGCCGGATACCGTCGATCCATCCAAAGCAAAGCGCTTCATCAACCGATTCCGACCAGGTCATGGTAGGTTTCCCAGTTCCCACTTTGTAATAACCCACCAGAACCTCTTTTTCGCTTTTATAATGGACTTCGAGCCATCTGCGGAAACTTAAAGCCGAATCAAAAAATATTGGACTCATTTTGGTTTGGATAATCAGTAAACTACTATAAATGCTGTTTAAACATCCAGTTCAGCAACTCAGGTTCCTGGTAGGCATTGGTCCACGAATCGTGTTTTACTCCCTTATACTCCGTATAAATTGGTGAGCCGCCATGTTTTTTTAGAACCTTGACCAGATTTCTGGAGTATTCAACCGAATTTATATCGTCGCTGTCGCCATGAAAAATCCACAGTGGAGTACTTTTCATTAAATCGACTTTGCTGGTGTCGGCAATTCCGCATACCGGAACTGCTGCTGCAAAAAAATGAGGTCTGCGGGTAATAATATCGAAAGTTCCCTCGCCACCCAGCGATAATCCGGTTACGTAGATTCGGGTTCTATCAATTTTCAGTTTACCAGCAAGTAAATCAATGAGTTCCAAAGTTAATCTGCTGGCTTTACTTGGATCTTTTGCTGTCAGGCATAGCGGATATTGCGGAAACCAGGCCCAGGCATCGTCTCTGGGACACTGCGGAGCCAGAACAAAACAGGCCTGTTTCTCACCCGCTGCTGCACGCTCCAACACTTGGGGCACCTCACTCAAGTGACTTTCATTGTCGTCACCCTGTGATCCGGCTCCGTGCAAAAACAAAACCAACGGATAGCTTTTGCTGGAATCATAACCTTTGGGATACAACAGCCGGTAGGGTAGTTTTTCCTTAATCCGGTTCGTAAATATTTCCTTTGTGTATTGCCCGACAGGCAAAGATTTTTGCTGCCCACAACACAGAAAACAAATTAAGCTAATACCAACCAACAGTAATGAAAGTTTAAACATGACAATTCCTGATTTCATTATTTGTTGACTTGCTCATTTCGTTTAAAATCCAGATCGTGAAAATCGTAACTGAAATCTGTGAGTGGCGAAATGGCTTTCATCGTAAACCCGACAGCTTTTCCTTCCGGATCGAGGCTAAACAGCACAAAGGCATCCGCTTTCATGCTTCGGCTAATCCATTTTACGGCAAATGTATTTCCTTTATAAAAACTCATTTCACCTTTAAGCTGGGGTGATCGAACTGCCTGAAACCAAAGTTTGCCATTTCTTTCAGAGATAGTTACTTTTCCCAGCCAATTATCTGAATATTCGCCAATAAATAATCCGGATTCGGGTTGGTTGCCTGCCACTTGAAGCGCCTTTTCTGTTTCGCTTTGAATTTTTGTAGAAAGTTCGAGTTCTTCCTTTTCGTTTTTATACAAACGCTCTTTGTAGAAAGCAATCCAATCTTCATTGGGCAATCCGAGGTAAGCATCCTTAATGGTATTCGTAACCGAGCTGAAAGCTGCTCCGTTCTCCTGATTCGTCAAAACTACAATTCCGAGTTTCATTTCAGGCAATAGAGTTACCTGAGTAACCATTCCTTCCATTCCACCTGTATGCGAAACCTGTTTGGTACCTTTCACATCGGTCAATCCCCAGCCCAACCCATAGGCGCTGAAATGACTGTTGTACTTGTCGGATCGTACTGGCATATTGGTTTGCGGGCTCCACATTTCCCGTTGTGCCAAAGCACTGAAAATTTGCTTATCCAGCTTCGAACCATATTTACCATTTTCGAGCTGACAGATCATCCATTTGCTCATATCGCTTATGCTAGAATAGATTCCGCCAGCCGAACATTGTCCGGTTTTCAGATCATGGCGTGGTACAACCTGGAGCTTCCCGTCAACAACCGTATGTCCATCAATCACATTAGCTTTATCTTTCATCCGTGCAAACGATGCTGCCGAACGATTCATTTCAAGTGGTTTCATAATCTGATCTTCCACTACCTGCTCCCAAATTTTTCCTGAAACACGCGTCACTACTTCGCCAGCTACCATATACAACAGGTTGTCGTAGTCATATTTGGTGCGAAAAGGTGAGGTCTGCTTTAGGAACCGCAAATTGTAAATGATGTCTTTGATCTCAAAATTTGCAGAGTCAGGCCAGATCATCAGGTCGCCGGCACCAAGCCCCATGCCACTTCGGTGAGTCAACAAATCGCGTATGGTAAAATCTTCGGTAACATACGAATTATACAACCTGAATTCAGGAATATACTGGATTACCTTGTCATCCCACTTGATCTTTCTGGCATCGACCAACTGGGCTAGTGTGGCCGAGGTAAATGCCTTGCTGTTGGAGGCAATTCCGAACAGCGTATTATCATCTACTTTAGATTGTGTCTTTAGCGAGCTTACGCCATAACCTTTGGAGTGGATTACTTTGCCATCTTTAACCAGCGCAACTGCCATTCCCGGAACCTGAAAGGTTTTCATGGTTCGTTCAACGAGTTTATCGATTTCAGCCGAGGAGAGGGATTGTGAAAACCCCGACAACCCAATGCAAAGCAGCATCAGAAACAGAATAAAAAACCTTTTCATATCAGCGGTTTTGAGGTGAGAAAATCCGGACAAATGCAATAATTTAACAGAAATGATTAGTGTTTGAGTTTGCTAAATGCTCGTTTAATCAGTCGACCAACCAAAATTAATCCTAGCCCGGCGACCAAAAATGGCATCATCATTCCAATAAGGAAATCGTTCTTTCCCCAATTAATGAGGAGATACCCAAATGAGCCAACTAAAACCATAACTCCCAAAATTTGAAGGAACTGGCTGGCTCTTTCAGCAACCTGACGGTGTTTATTGTTTTCGTTATTCTGGTTACGAAGGAATCCTTTTTCAAGCATAATCGTTGATTTTATGAATTTGCAGCTAAATTAAACCAATTATCTGAATCTGTGAATGTGATAATATCGCCAATATCATATACTTTCTGCAAAAAAAGACCCTCTGCTCTTTCGAACAGAAGGTCTTGGCTTATTTGATTTACTTCGTTTGGGTTTCTGTTATAAATCTTTAATGCGCAAATTCCTGAATTTCAGATTAGAGCCATGCCCGAGGAATCCGAGATATCCTTTGTTGCGCTGCAATCCCGGGTGATCTTTATGATCGAGTGTCCCATTTTTGCTGGCCTTTTTCATGTTTCCTTCCAGAATGACAGTTCCGTTCAAAGTCACTTTCACGTCATCTCCCTTTATAACAACTTCTTCGTAGTTCCATTCGCCCACAGGTTTCAGGAACCCACGTTTGGCCGGGATAATTCCATATACCGAACCATGATATTGATATGGTTCCAGATCCTTGTAAATATCAGCTTCATTATCCAAAATCTGAAGTTCCTTGCCCACATAGGCGGCATCGCCCTGAAGTGGTGCATGAATACCGAGACCGTTGTTGGCTCCGGGAGTCAATTGGAATTCGAAACGCATAATGAAGTTGGAGTATTCTCTTTCAGTGAAAATGTTACCATGAGCGCCTTCTTTTGGGCTAACTACGATCTCTCCATCGATGGCCGTGTAATCAACTTTATTACCTTGCCAGTTATCCAGATTTTTACCGTTGAAAAGTAGTTTAAATCCTTCGGCTTCTTCCTCAGCACTCAGTTTCACATCTTCCAGATTTAGTTCTTTCACAAAAATGTTGCGGAAAGCCAAATCAGTTCCGTGAGCCTGAAGTTCGATAGCATCTTTTACAAAAATCGGCATTGTGCGATCCCAGTAGTTTTCCATCACCACATTGTCAACTACAAGCACACCATTCAGGTAAACAGTTACGCGGTCGCCTTCCATTTTAATGCGGAAGGTATTCCAGTCGCCAATAGCATTGTCAGCCAAAACAAGCGGTTTGCTTTGATTTTTCTGGTTGTTGTACAAACCTCCAGACCCAACCTGGGCGCCAACATCAACACGGGCTGTATCCCAAATCTGAACCTGGGGAGTTCCGCGCAGATAAATACCACTGTCGCCGTTTTTACTGATTTTCCAGTCAACCAGCATTTCGAAATCGCCGTACATTTTTTTAGAACAAAGGTTGTCGCCTTTGCCGTTGAAAACAATACAGCCATCTTTTACCGACCAGTTATTTGCCACTTTGGCGTCGGCTTCAACCTGCGCTTTGGCAAGTTCTGCCGGAGTCATTTTTGCACGGGCAACCGGGTTTTTAACCAGACCCTGCCAGCCACTCAAATCTTTCCCATTGAAAATGCTGACCAGGCCTTTACTCTTTGGAATTTTCTCAAGATATTCGCGGATATCGATAATATCATACTGACTATCCTGGCCACTAATTTTACTCATCACCTTAGTCAAAACTTCGGTAACATATTCGCCAGTCATCCCATTCTTTTTTCCTGAAGAAGGCAAAGCTAATGCTTTGGCGGCAGCAGCGGCAGTAGCACTCAGGTCTGCATTGTCAAGATAAGCTGAAACAAACACCAGCGACAGGAAAGTTTTTACATTGCGGGCAGCCTGAATGATCTGAATTTTTTCGGGTGCTGAAGCACATTCCGGCATAAGCTTTTCTATCATCAGTAATTTCTGGTCATCCGGAAGTTCAGATTCGAGCGTAATCCGGATGTATGATTTCAGCGCCTCCGAGCGGAATTGTTTCAGCTCTGCATTGGCAAAAACGCTGAACAAATGAGGTGCAGCTTTGGCATTCTTCCAATTGGCGAGCGATACAAATGCAGCTTCACGTTCAGCCGAATTGCTGCTTTTCAACAAACCAACCACGGTTTTCAGCGCTTTCGGATCGTTTAATGAAGACAATACCGGTATCAGCTTTTCGGTCATACCTCCGCTTTGAATTTCTTTCAATACCAAACCTGCATCTGGTTTTTCTGTTCCTGAATAAATATTAATCAAGGCGTTTTGCAGATTAGCGGCGGCCTTTTTATCGGATACCTGTTTGAGCATTCCGATCAAATCAACAGCATTTTCTGATTTGGCAACAGTTTCGAGAGCGATAAACGCAGCTGCACTAACTTCAGGATTCGGTGAAGAACTCTGCTTTTTGATGAGTGGATAAGCTTCTGTAGCACGACGGGCTCCGAGTACATTCATCAACACAATCTTACCGGCATCATTCATACCCTCCAGTTGAGCGGTGAGCAAACCGCTTTCTTTTACTGAAGTAGAAATCCGGAGAGCCTGTTCTATTTCGGCAACTTCAGCAGGGCTTTTTGCCTTTTTCAACTGATCAATCAGCGCAGGAACTGCATTGGCCTTTTGATTTAAAGCCAATGAACGAATAGCTTCCAGACGTACAACTTCTTCTTTTGCTTTTAAAGCCGGAAGAATAGCCTTTTGCAGAACTACGGGTTCGCTGCGTTTTGCCAGAAAATGCAAAATTTCAGCTTTCGTTTCGGCAGGAGCTTTTTTGGTGGCAGCAATCCAGCTTTCCACATTCCCACTGTTAAGTTGAGCCGAAGCGTTGTTCAATACGGCATTCCGGTAGACCTTATTGCTGTTTTTAATTTCTTTCAGGAAAAGCTCATTGTTTCCAAATCCGGTAACTGCCAACGCTTCTGAGCGGTAGATCATCTGATTTTCGTTGGTGCAATTTTTTAATACTACAGCACACAACTGATTACTTAAGCTGGTTTCGCCTTGTGCAGCCAATCGCTTAGCGAGTTGCATATACGAAGCCATTGTTCCGGCCACATCAGGTTGGTATCCGACAGCCAACGCAGCAGCCTCGAAAGTAGGTACCGAAGCTTTTCCGCCGATGTTTGCCAATGCGGTATAGGTGTGTTGGAGCAATTCACCTTTAGCGGTTTTGGTCAGTTTAATTAACGAACTTTCAGCAGGCTGATATTTCAGCTGACCGAGTGTTTTAACCATAGCCAATTGTTGCACTCCGGTTTTATTCGAGAGATTTTTCAGAACTAATGCGCCTGATTCTGGTTTTCCGATGCTGGTTAAAGCAGCTAGAGCTGGTGCATACAATTCAGCCGAATTCAGGTATTTTTCCAATTTCGTAACCGACTCAGCTCCTCCACAATATTGCAGACGACGGATAAAAAATGCTTTTACATCCTTGTCAGGAGCTTTATCAATAGCCGCAAGCAAAGCACCTTCAACCACTTTTCTGTCTTTTTCGTGATTTGGGCCGCCAGCAAATTGAGCCAGACTTTCCAATGCCATTCGGGCCTGGGTATCATCACCGGTTCCGGGAGCCACAACTTTGTCGCAGAACTGAGCAATTCCGGGTGCTCCGGTTTCGAGTATCTCAACCATCAGTTTGGCAGTATGCTCAATACTTTGTGCCGGAAACTGAGCCAGCACATCGGCCACTTTGGTTTCCAACCGACGGTTGTCCTGCGCAAAAGCAGGAGTCATCAGGAAAAGGGCCAGTAAAACGGTCAGTATTTTTGATGTAACTTTTATCATTTGGTATATTTTTATATTCTCATTTTCAATCATTTTTGCTATTTCGTCCGAAAGTGAATTTTATCTCTAAAATTTGTCCCGGGGTTTCGTTCGTTCCTCACTACGCCCCGGGTTATTTAGATTCAGCTCCTTCAGAGCTAACTTGGAACTTGAAAACCGAAACTTGGAGCTCTTAAATCCTCCATTCTCCTCTCATCGGCTGATCGATCAGCTTATTGGCTTCGTCGTCATTGATGAAAGTTTGAGAAACAGGATCGAATTCGAGTGTGCGGCCAAGTCGCAAAGCAATAACGCCCATGTTGACAATGGTTGCCGAGCGATGTCCGTTCATTTCGTTCAGGGCAAATTTCTGGCGGGTTTTAACCGATTCGCTAAATAAACCAATTTGTGGTTCCGGATCTGGCAAGGTATCGATTAACGATTTCAGGTTTGGAATGTCGGATTTAAATCCGCGGTAGATCTTGCCTTTTGGTCCTTCGATGTAAGCCGCACTCTGATCTTTATTTTCTCCATCGAGAATAATCTGGCAACCGTCGGCATACGTGTAGGTTATTTTACGCCATGTTCCGATGGCATCGTAATCTTGCTGTGGAGCGTCAATTTCCACTTTTACCGGACTGGTATTGTCTTTTCCGAGCATATACTGAACCGGGTCAATGTAATGTTGTCCCATATCGCCCAATCCGCCACCATCGTAATCCCAGTATCCGCGGAATGTTTGGTGAACACGATGTGGATGGTATGGTTTTTCGGGGGCCGGCCCGAGCCACATGTTGTAATCCAGTTCTGTCGGAACAGGAGTCGGAGTCAGGTTGGATTTGCCTACCCAGTAGAATTTCCAGTCGAACCCAGTTACCCCGCTGATGGTTACTTTGAGCGGCCAGCCCAAAACACCGCTGTCGATCACTTTTTTCAGCGGTTTTACCGGAGTTCCCAATCCGTAAAAATTGTCTTTAAACCGGAACCAGGTATTCAGGCGGAACATTTTACCGGTAGCATTGATGGCTTCCACCACACGTTTTCCTTCGCCAATGGTTCGGGTCATGGGTTTTTCGCACCACACATCTTTTCCGGCCTGAGCAGCCATTACCGACATAATTCCGTGCCAATGAGGAGGTGTGGCAATGTGTACAATGTCAATTTCCGGACGAAGCAGCAATTCCCTGAAATCGGAATATCCTTTTACTTCGTTTCCTACTTTTTGGAGGGTGCTGCTGAGGTGATTTTTGTCCACATCGCAGATGGCAAGCAGGCGTGTACCTTCGTAAACGATGTGCCCCTGCCCCATTCCACCAACTCCGATAATGGCTTTGGTTAATTGATCACTTGGAGCGAGGAACCCGTTTCCACCCAAAACATGCCGCGGAATGATCGTGATCCCTGCAGCAGCTACCAGCGACTTCTTCAGAAAGTCACGGCGATTGTTCATTTTTTCAGTCATATATACATTGATTTAGCAGTGTTCTGGTTTGAACTGATGAATTTACAGCAAATTAAGCATCCGATGTATAAAATGAGGGGTAATAAATGGGGTAATGCCAAAAAAAAGTCGGTTATGAAAGTTGAACTGGCTTTTTTTGTTTAAAAATGGTGTTCTACAGTTGCTTCTCCACAATAATCGATAGTTTTCATAAGTTATAGAGAAAAACCCAAACCTTGAACTACAAGCCTGACCAACCATGAGAAAACCTTCTTTTTTACTACTATTCTGCATCATTTTACTTACCATACCTTACATTGGCTTTTCACAGGATAAAACAAATCAAGACCGGAACCAGCTTAACTTCTTTTTCGATTGTGAGGATTGTGATCTGACTTTTGTGCGTCAGAAGCTACCATTTGTTTCATTTGTCAGAGATCCGAAATTAGCTGACATACATGTTTTGGTTTCAGATTCACCCATGGGAAGTGGTGGCCGGAAATATTTCATGCATTTTATTGGAATCGGGAGTCAGGCAGAGCAAAATTTCGAACTTGAGTTTTTATCCAATCCGTCGGATACCGAAGATGATCTCCGGAAAGGTTTGTTGAAAATATTTAAGGTCGGAATGCTATCAGTTATGGCACAGGCAGGAAGTCTGGACAATCTGAAGCTTGACATTCAGGAAGTCAATGGTACAAAAGCCGATGAGATGACCAATGATCCTTGGAAAAAATGGGTCTTTCAAATTGAGTCGGGAGGCGAATTTCAGAAGGAGGAAAGTCAGAATGAATATTCGTTGCGAACTGAAATTAGGGGCGATAAAATTACCAATGCATGGAAGACAAGGATGGAAGCCAGTTACGAGCTTAATCGTGAGAATTACTATGACGATGGCGAACGCTTTACGAACAAACAGAATGAGCAGCAAATAAAGGCCGATTTCATTAAAAGTTTAAGTTCGCATTTGTCATTGGGTTTGTTTGGCGAATATTCGGCCAATACCTACATGAACATTTCAAATTCCTTTAGTTTTGACGGTGCTGTTGAATATAACTTCTTCGACTGGGATGAAAGTAACAGACGGGTATTCTCGCTGTCGTGGGCCGCTGGCCTGCGTACTTTCGATTACAAGGAAGAAACCATTTACAGCAAAATGAATGAAAAACTACCCTTTGAAGCAGCCAGAATAAAACTCGAACTTGTTCAACCGTGGGGTACCGTGGAAACAAGCCTTGAAGGTCGACATTTTTTTAACGATTTTTCGAAATACCGCATTACCCTCGATTCTGAATTCGCCATTCGCCTGACCAAACAACTTTCGGTATACAGCGAGATCGAGTCAGAAATCATACACGACCAGCTCTACCTTCCTAAAGGAGATTCATCAGTTGAAGATTTATTATTGAAGCGCCGAAAGTTGGCAACCACCTACGAAATAAGTGGCGAGATGGGTATCCGTTTTACTTTCGGATCGGCTTTTAACAATGTGGTTAACGAACGTTTTTAATGATGAGTCCTATATTTTACAGATTTTCGCTTTGTTATTCAAACACAGTCAATCGTTGCAATTAATAAGCAGATGATTCAATTTATAGCTAAAAAATAAGCAAAATCAATGTTTTATGAATCATTCATTAGTTCATGTGAGATTTTTTGCATTATTTTAAGAACCCAAAAATCTCTTAAAAAATGAACAAATCGACTAACAAACAAGGTTGGATCATCACCTTTGCCGCATTGGGCATAAATCTGGTCATGGGCGTTCTCTATTCGTGGGGCGTCATCAAAAAAGCTTTGGTAAGCGACTGGGGCTGGACCAACACCGATGCCGCACTTCCATTTACCGTTTCAGCCGCAGTTTTTGCAGTAACCATGATTTTTGCCGGACGCGCCCAGGATAAATTCGGGCCACGGCCAGTAACTATTTTCAGTGGGTTGATGCTTGGCAGCGGATTGATCGCTTCCGGCTTTGCAACCAGTCTTGCCATGATGGTTTTTACCTTTGGAGTAGTTAGTGCAATCGGAATCGGTCTGGGATATTCGGCCGCCACGCCATGCGCCATGAAATGGTTTGAATCATCGAAAAAGGGAATGATCGCCGGAATCGTGGTTGCCGGAGTAGGACTTTCGCCTGTTTACATTACCCCAATTACCGCCAGTTTATTGAAAACTTACGGAATCAGCAATACCTTCATTATTTTGGGTGTATTTGCTATTGTAGCAGTGGTATTCTTTGCCATGTTCCTGAAAAATCCACCTGAAGTTGAAGTGCCAAAAGCGGCTAACAATCAGGCTGCGCCAGCTCCTAAAGGGAATAATTTTACCTGGGACGAAGTGGCCAAAACACCTCAATTCTATTTGTTGTGGATCATGTATTTGCTGGCGGCTACTGCCGGACTAATGCTGATTGCGCACCTTCCGAGTATTGCTGTAGTACAGGCCGACTGGAAAACTGCCGGGTTTTTGCTGGTTGTTATCCTCTCCGTTTTCAATGCGCTTGGACGCCTTGGAGCAGGAGTTTTATCTGATAAAGTTGGACGTACCCGCGCCATGATGATTATCTTTTTGCTTCAGGCCATCAATATGTTCCTTTTTGCATTCTATACCACCTTACCAACGCTCATTATCGGTTCAGCTGTTGCCGGTTTGGCTTACGGAGCGGTTTTTTCATTGTTCCCAACCACTACCGCCGAATTCTTTGGCATGAAAAACCTGGGAGTGAACTATGGAATGATCTTTACCGGATGGGGAATTGCCGGAGTGATTGGCCCAATGCTGGGCGGCATGGTAGCCGATAAAACGGGAGCATACAGCAATGGATACCTCGTAGCTGCTGTATTCCTTGTTATTGCAACCATTTTGGTGGGTATCCTGAAAGCGCCTACTGTAAGAAAGTAGGCAGTCGCAATTTTCAGTCACAGTCGCAGTTTTCAGTTAAAACAGCAGTTCGGATGGATTTCCGGGCTGCTGTTTTTTTATTCATTTATGAAATAACTTTTTGCAATCGGCTTTTTAAGTCGTCCAAAGATGACTATCTCATTTCTTAACCCAAGTCAATGAGATTGGAAAACCTCAGAAGTAATTTTGCCCTATCAAATTCATTTAATTAACAATCAAAAACAATGAACTCAAACAAAATTGCCGCAAGATCTTTTGGGATAGCCTTTCTGATAGGATATATTTCCTACGGACTGGGGTTTGGACTTTTAAATTCTGTTATTAATTCTCCGGGTGGACTCGCTACTATTTATGCAAATAAAAATCAGGTGATTTTTGAAGCTGCAATCATGATGGCTGTATTTGCTACTATCAATATCGGTTTGGGGATAATAATGACTCCTGTTTTAAAACCATATAACAAAACACTGACTTACGGTTACTTAAGTGCGGCAATAGCTTCAACGGTAATGCTTATTGTTGGTGCCATTTTCCTGCTATTGTTAGTTCCGTTAAGCGAAGAATTTGTAACCGCTGGCGCAGGTGATACGACCTATTTTCAAACCTTAGGCATACTATGTAAGAAAGCAAATTTCTTTTCTTATCAAATTGGGATGGTTATCTGGGGTCTTGGCGGATTACTTTTTTGTTATTTGCTATACTTGTCGAAACTGGTTCCTCGATGGATGTCGGTTTGGGGTTTCATCGGGTATATCATTTTTATATCAGGCGCCTTTTTTGCACTTTTCGGAATAAGTATTGATGTTATTTTGGATATTCCCGGAGGTCTGTTTGAGATATTTCTAAGCTTCTGGTTAATATTCAAAGGCTTTAATGGTAAAGCTGCTGAACTTTCTAAATAGTGTTTAAATTTTAAAATCTCATCCGAAATGGCAATACATGTATTTGTAACTCCCTATAACAAAATCAGAAATGTCTGGTGGGTGGTGATATTTTTCCTGATCCTCACTTCTTTTCTATTTCCGTTGATCATTTTGGCTGATCGCTTTTCGTTCGAAATAACCATGTTGCATCAGCTTTTCTTGATTTTAGTCGTTTCAATAATCTGCCAACTCTTAAGGCGTAAACCAATAAGTGATTTAACTGGAAAATTTAATTTTGATTGGATAAAACAACTTTACACCGGACTCATGATTGGGGCTGTGCTAATGGGTTTACCGGTTTTGCTACTAACCATTTTGGGATACATTCATTGGCAGGTAGATGTTTTTTCCTTTTCAACTCTCGCTTCAGGAATTCAATTGTTTCTGTTTGCTGCAATAGCCGAAGAGCTATTATTCAGAGGGTTTATGTTTCAGCGGCTGATTCATGCATTTGGGAATTGGCCGGCTCAAATACTGGTAGCGGGGTTGTTTTTATTAACCCATATCAATAATCCCGGCATGACAGGAATTGTAAAAACATTGGCAGGTATTAATATTTTTACGGCTTCCATCCTTTTTGGAATTGCATTTATCAAGACTAAAAGTCTGGCAATGCCTTTGGGACTTCATTTTATGGCAAATTTTATGCAGGGAACCGTTCTTGGCTTTGGAGTGAGTGGGGGGAAAGACCCTGGTTTATTGAAACCGGGTTTCGATAATGCACCTGTTTGGCTTAGTGGCGGAGATTTTGGAATAGAAGCTAGTCTCTTTGGATTGACTTTTGTAATCCTGATTTCAGTTTTTCTCTACTTGTGGAATCCCCAAAAAGATAAAACAAAAGTAGAAACATTAAAAATGGAATAACCGAAAAACCTAACTGGCACCATTACGGATAATTCTTTTCCTTATCCTGCTCAAGGATTCAGGTTTAACTCCAATATAACTTGCCAATTGATATTGTGGAATCCGTTGAAATAAATCGGGTCTGGATTTTAATAATTTCAGATAACGTTGCTCCGGTGAGTCAGTAAGATAGGACGTCAACAATTTCTTCTGCTCGACAAAATCAGCTTCTACAATAGCTCTGGCTATTGTTTCAAATCTTGGAAAACTTTTAAACATGATCTGAGCTTGTTCTTCATTTCCTACACTTACCGTTGTGTCTTCGACACAGACCAAATTGCTTTCTGAACGGGTTCGGGAACCAAAGTTGTTAAGAGAAATGACCCATTGTTCTTCTGCGAAAAAATTAGTCGTTTTTTCTTCTCCGTCAATTACAATATATTCTCTCACTAATCCTTCCAGAATAAAATAAGTATCAATTGAAACCTGACCTTCTTTCAATAAAAAAGCACCTTTCTGAAAAGTCTTGACACACATATTTTCCGCAATAGCATTTGATTCTGCTTCGGTAAGAGGCGATATCCTTGAAAAATAATTTACAAATTTGTTGTCCATTCTTAGCTTTGTTGCTTTTAAGCTGCCGTATAAATTGAATATCGATCTGATAAGATCAGCTATTATTAACATAGGTCTGACGATCATCAGTCTTTATTTCCTTGATAAATATAAAACATTCTAATCATACAATCTTAGTGACTGAAAACAATCTCCTTTTTTGAGGGGAATGCAGTATATTTGTTCAAGATAAATAATTGACGTAAGACCTCCATGCAATACCAATCCAACCCTCAACTCGAGCTCGCTTTTGACTTTTTGCAATATACCAATCAGAATATTTTTCTAACCGGAAAAGCCGGAACCGGGAAAACCACTTTTTTGCGGAACCTGAAGAAGTTGTCGCCCAAACGAATGGTGGTGGTTGCACCAACCGGTGTGGCAGCTATTAATGCGGGCGGGGCTACTATTCATTCGTTTTTCCAGATGTCGTTTGGTCCTCAAATACCGGTCGATCCCGATCATCAGCGGCAAGTGGCAGTGCCTGCCGATGGCAATGTGGCTGCCGGAATCAAACGTTTCAGCCGTGAGAAAATCAATATTATCCGGAGTTTGGATTTGTTGGTGATCGACGAAATTTCGATGGTTCGCACCGATATTCTGGATGGGATTGACGAAGTTTTACGTCGCTATAAAAACCGCTACCAGCCTTTTGGTGGCGTGCAGTTGCTCATGATTGGCGATTTGCAGCAATTGGCTCCGGTGGTGAAAGATGATGAATGGCAAATTCTGAAACCCTATTACGACACCTGTTTTTTCTTTAGCAGTCACGCGCTAAAACGCTCCAAATTCATCGGGATTGAGCTGACCCACATCTTCCGGCAAAGCGATCAACGGTTTATCGATTTGCTGAACAAAGTGCGCGAAAACCGCATGGACGAAGCCACTCTTCAGGAACTCAACCAGCGCTACATTCCGAATTTTGATCCGGATGAGAAAGAAGGATACATCACGCTGACCACGCACAATTACCAGTCGCAGCAAATTAATGAAGCCAAATTGGGCAAGTTGGGCACCCGTTCGCACCGTTTTAGAGCTGAAGTGCAGGGCGAATTTCCGGAGTATTCTTACCCTACCGATCAAGAGTTGGAACTGAAAGTTGGCGCGCAGGTCATGTTTGTAAAAAACGACATCTCGCTCGAAAAGCGATTCTACAATGGCAAAATCGGTAAAATTACAGGCATTGGTGACGATGAAATTGAAGTGCTTTGCCCCGGCGACAGCGAATCGATTGAGGTGGAAAAAGCCGAATGGCAAAATGCCAAATACACCCTGAACGAAACCACGCAGGAAATTGAAGAAGAGGTAATCGGACAGTTCACGCAGTTTCCGCTCAAATTGGCCTGGGCCATTACCATTCACAAAAGCCAGGGATTGACCTTTGAAAAAGCGATTATAGATGCACGCGCATCGTTTGCACACGGTCAGGTCTACGTTGCGCTTAGCCGCTGCAAAACATTGGAAGGACTGGTTTTAAGTTCGTCAATTGCTTCGCACAGCGTTAAAAACGACACAACCGTTATTCAATTTTCTGATGATGTGGAGCGGAATCAGCCCGGACAGGCCGAACTGGAAAAATCGCGCAAAGAATACGTTCAGTACCTGCTCGCCGAACTTTTCGATTTTAAACCCATGCAGCGCCAGATTCATTACCTGCAAAAACTGTGTGAAGAACATTCGGCACAATTGCTTGGCACGCTAAAAACCCAGTTGCACAGCATGACTCAGCCTCTCCAGACCGAACTAATTGAGGTGGCCGACAAATTTGGGAATCAGCTCAGGCAAATCATATCGGCAGAGGCCAGCGCCGAAGAGAACCAACAACTTCAGGAGCGGGTAAAAAAGGCTTCCGATTATTTCTCCGGAAAGTTTTTTTCAATTATCGAACAGCCTTTTTCAGCGGCTTCGTTTGATACCGACAACAAAGCCATTCGTAAAAGTTTTAACGAAGCTGCCGACAAGCTCCGGAAAGAAATCAACACCAAAAAGGTTTGTCTCGAGTTGTGCAAAAACGGATTTTCGATCAAAACTTATCTCGAAACCAAATCGAAGGCAGCCATCGAAGTTCCGGAGTCCGGAAGCAAAGGTCATTCTACCGGCAGTTCATCGTCATTCACCATGTATCCCGAATTCTATTCGCTCCTGAAGAAGTGGCGCGACGAAAAAGCCGATTTGCTTAATGTAGAGATTCGGCGGGTACTTCCGCAAAAAACACTGCACGAAATTGTGCAGACCTTGCCCGCATCGAGAACCGAACTAAAAGCTGTAAAAGGCATGGGCGGCACCCGAATGCAGCAATTTGGTAAGGAAATTCTGGAACTTGTGTTTGCTTTCCGCCGCCAGAAAAGTATGGATTTGCCGGTAGAAGCCGAAAAGGAAGTCAAACAAGCGGGACTCAGTACCCAGGAAGCCAGTTTTGAACTTTTTAAAAGTGGCAAAACTATTCCAGAAATTGCACACGGGCGGGGCATGGCTGTTTCGACTATTGAAGGACATTTGGCACATTTTGTTGGGACCGGCGAACTGCAACTTAATCAGGTGGTTGATCCGAAAAAATCAAAAGCAATTTTGGATTATATGGAGAAGCACAAAACGCGTGGAATGAACGAAATACGCGCTGGTTTAGGCAACGATTACAGCTATTCAGAAATCAGATTCGTGATTAAACATTTGGAGGCTAGCCGGTAAAGACTTTAGGTAACTATTTGCGTTATTACCTTTAAACTCTGAGCAGTTACTTGCTGAAATACTTTTCAATTAATCTTCGTAATTCGGCATTTTTGATTGGTTTTGCAATATAATCATTGCATCCTGCTTCTATGGCCTTTTCTCTATCACCCGACAATCCAAAAGCGGTTTGTGCAATGATAACAACTTCTTTATTCATCTGCCGGATTTGACGTGTTGCCTCATATCCGTCCATTCCGGGCATTTGAATATCCATTAGGATTAAATCAATGTCGGGATTATTACGAAAAGCTACAACTGCTTCAAATCCTGTTCTAACTCTTATAATTTCTTTGCTAAGCTTTTTTACTTCTATGCCCAATAACCTTTCCGATGCTTCATCATCCTCCGCAATCAGAACTTTTAATCGCAGTACTTCAGAAGGAATAACATTCTCTGAATTTTCAGCTCTATCTTTTTGAATTGCAATTTTTTCAGGCCCGATATTGTATGGCAAAGAAAAATAAAATGTTGAGCCATTTCCCAGTTCACTTTCTACCCATAATCTTCCACCAAGCATTTCAATATATGCTTTCGATATGGAGAGACCCAATCCGGCTCCCTGCCTTGCCTGTAAATCGGCAATGTCGGCCTGAACAAATCGTTCAAAAATGGCTTCCTGCCTGTCTTTTGCAATCCCAATTCCGTCATCTTTCACATAAAATTCGAGGAAATCACCCTTTTTTAAATACCCAAATTCTATTGCACCCTTATGGCTGTATTTTATGGCATTTTTAACAAGATTGGTTAAAATGGCATACGTTTTTTCGCGATCTGTATAAACAATAGATTCTTCTGTGGGCAATGAATTTCTATAAGAGAGCATCATTCCTTTAGCTTCAACTTCAGGCTTAAAAAAGGTAAAAATATACTTGATCTGCTCATTGATATTCGATTCCCTTATATCAAGCTTTACCAGGCCAGCTTCAATTTTTGAAATGTCGACAATATCGTTGATGATGTTGAGCATACGAGCCCCACTTTTTTCTATAATACTTAAATACTCTTGTTGCTGGTCACTGGTCAGATCAGGTTCTTTCAAAATCTCTGCAAAACCCAGTATTCCGTTCATTGGTGTGCGGATTTCGTGACTCATATTGGCAAGAAAAGCTGATTTGAGCCGGTCGCTTTCTTCTGCACGTTCCTTGGCTCTTTGAAGCTCATTGGTCCGCTCTTCTATCGTTTTTTCAAGGTTTTTATTAATATCTTCAATAAGTAACTTCTCATGGTCAAGTTCATAGTTCAGGAAGAAGTTGCGACGTGCATAATACTCTATGTTGTATGCGGCAAACATTCCGATGATGTTTGCACTTACAAAAAAGAAATTGTTGTTAATGATTAAAATAATGGGGGTCTGTGCATAATATATCGCTCCGATATTGTAGATAAGAAGTGTGGCCCAACCTGCAATTGAAGCCAAAAAGAAACGGAGTTTAATAAAAAAGTAACCTGCAGAAAAGATCAACATCATACCGGCATAATAGGTATAATTTTCAGGCACAAGCATTGTCATAATGCTGATGCCGAACGCACCTATAATAAAACTGATGAGCAACAATGCTTGCCAGATTTTCTGAAATACTTTAGTAAATGATAATAGAAATACCAGGGAAAGAAAAGGAACAACAAATAAATAGCGGATAATATGGAAAACTCTTGCATACTCCGGAAACATTATTGAATCGAGAATTCCAAATATTCCATAAAGGAATGTGACCAATACAAAAGACACTCTAACCTGGAAAAGAGAATCAAAAAAATATTTTTGCAGAAATAGCTTTTCCTCTTTTTCAGGAAAGGCAAGGGTAATTTTATTATATATCATCATTCACTAAATAACAAACCAATATCACTATCTGCAGACTGGATATTTTTTCATATTGAACCAGATAAATCCCCCAACTACATTTGATACAAAAACCAAATGTAATAAAAATATAAGCCAAAGCTATTTTAGAACAAATTGAAAAGCTTCAGATTTACTGAAATAAGGAAATCCAAACTCACCCTGTGAAATTACTTCCGTAATTCTGAAAACAGGGTAATATTTAAGCATCTGGAAGCAACCCACTAAAAATATTTCTCATTTTGCTGATTTTTCGAAAAAGTTGCTGAAATTAACGGTCTGATTTTGAACTGAACCAAACGACCAACAACCCAAGCTAACTAACATGGAACCTCAGCAAAAAACATTTTACAACCGATTATTTATTACCATTCTCCGCGTTGCCATTGGCTGGCACTTTCTGTACGAAGGCTTATCAAAAATCCTTCAGGGCAACTGGACCGCTTCCGGATTTCTCCTGAACACTTCCGGATTTTTCTCCGGATTTTATCACTGGGTAGCCAGTTCTCCGGCAATTCTTCATGCAAGTGATTTCCTGAATATGTATGGATTACTCCTGATTGGATTGGCCCTTTTTATTGGACTTTTCAGCCGAATTGCTTCCTTGTGCGGAGCTTTGCTGCTTACGCTGTATTATTTTGCCTATCCGCCATTTGGCAGTCCGCTGATGAATGCTTCGGAAGGACATTTGTTCATTGTCGATAAACTGTTTATCGAAGCCGCAGCACTTATTTTCCTGTTCTTTTATCCTGAAAAAGGATTCAGCCTCGATACCCTGCTCGAAATCTTTCGCCAACGGAAAAAGGCTGTTATTCCTGAACCGGAAGGGAGTTCGTCGCGCCGCGAAGTCTTAAAAAACCTAGCCACGTTACCCGTTTTGGGCGCAATGGGTTGGGGTGCGGTAAGTAACATTAAAACCTATGGCGTTGATGTGATGTCGGGCGCAACCATTCAGGTAAAACAAATGTCCCTAAATGAATTGAAAGGCGAACTTCCGAAAGGAAAAATTGGCAAACACGAGATCAGCCGGTTAATTGCCGGTGGAAACCTGATTGGTGGCTGGGCTCACTCCCGCGACTTGATCTATGTTTCAACCTTATTTAAAGCCTACAATACCGAGCAAAAAGTATACGAAACCTTGATGCTGGGCGAACAAGCCGGAATAAACACCATCAATATTGGGTTTGCCTCGAACCCGCTTTTGGCGAAATACAAAAAGATGACCGGAAGCAAAATCAAGGTGATTACGCAGGTTGCACCAAACCTGAACAATAAAGAACTCTCGAAAGTGGGACCAGGCACCGACAAAAAATTGTTTTTTGAAAATATCGACAAGGCTATCGATTTTGGAGTGGATATCATTCAGGTGCAGGGAAACTGGTGCGACTGGCTGGTGCGCGACAATAAACTTGAGGTGATACATGAAATGCTGGAACACATCCGGCAGCAAGGTTATACCGCCGGTCTTGGCGCTCACTCGGTTGAATCATTGATTGCCTGTGCTGATCAGGGAATCATTCCCGATTATTACATGAAAACCATGCATCATGATCAGTATTGGTCGGCTCACCCGCGCGAAAACCGGTTTCCGTTTGAAGTGGATGGCAAAGAATACCTCGACCACAACCGGTTCCACAACAACATGTTCTGCCTATTCCCCGAACGCACTGTTGAGTTTGTAAGTAAAGCCAAAGTTCCGGTTATGGGATTCAAAGTACTGGCTGCCGGGGCCATCGAACCCAAAGACGGATTTCAATGGGCTTACGACAATGGCGCTGATTTTATTTGTGTGGGTATGTTCGATTTTCAGGTGGTCAGCAATGTGAATACTGCCATCAATTGTTTAAATAAAACCAACCGGACACGGGAGTGGGTTGGGTAATTGGTTATCCAAAAAATTAAATCTAAATGAAAAAACAGTCTTTCTACTCTTGTATACTTGCTAAACTTTTGGGTGGAATCTTTTTTCTTGCAATTTACTCCTGTAAATCCGAATATTACACCGAAGCCGATTATTTTAAAGTGCCTAAAATTGATGCACACGTTCATTTTCTCACTACCGATGCTTCGATCTTTGAACAGGCCGCTAAGGAAAATCTGACGTTTATAACCATTAATGTGAATGCCGGCGAAAACGTATCTAGGCAGCGGGACACAGCCAAGGCGTTGACGAAAAAATTTCCCCGCCAGATAAATTACCTCGCCACTTTTGCTTTCGACACAGCCGTTTGGAATGGCGACAATTGGGAAGAGAAAACCATTGCTGAACTCGAAAATAACATTTCGGGCGGAGCTGTGGGCGTAAAACTCTGGAAAAACATTGGCATGACCGAAAAGGACAGAGCCGGAAATTTCATCATGGTGAGCAACGGCCGTTTTGATCCGGTGATTTCATTCATCGAACAGAAAGGGCTTCCTGTAACAGGACATTTGGGTGAACCCCGGAACTGCTGGTTACCCACCGATTCGATGACGGTTAATAACGACAAAAGCTATTTTACCCGACATCCGGAATACCACATGTACCTGCATCCGGAATATCCAAGTTATCAGGAGCAACTTGCTGCACGCGACAGTATGCTGACGAAACATCCAAACCTGAAGTTTATTGGATGCCATTTGGGAAGTCTGGAATGGAGCGTGGACGAATTGGCCAAAACACTTGACCGCTTTCCGAACATGGCGGTTGATTTGGCTGCACGCATTTGTCATTTGCAATACCAAAGTGCCAAAGACAAGAACAAGGTTCGCGATTTCCTGATTAAATACCAGGATCGGATTTTGTATGGAACCGATATTTCGTATTCGGAAAGTAAACTGGACAGCAGCTTTTTTGCCGGTATTCAAGCCACCAGAATCAAAGACTGGAATTACTTTTCCGGCGAAATGGAATTAAAATCGCGCGACGTAGATGGTGCATTTACCGGACTCCATCTTCCGAAACAAGTAGTTGACAAGATTTTTTACCTAAATACCGTAAAGTGGTACAAGCTGGAGGAATAGCCTTGAAAAAAAATCAATCTTTGTTTTTCAGATTGAAAAAATAGCTGAAAGATAGGACCAGAGCCGAATCAAAATTTAAAGTTCTGATTTGGTTTGTAGTAAAATCCGATTTATCACTAAATCTTTCTCTGGTATGCTGAACCTTTGCAAAAAGATTAACCTTTAGGCTTTTAATAATTGAATAGGAGGCGCCTACTGATCCGGATAAATAGAATAGATTTTTCTTTTCCGTAAATGTATAAGTTCCTCCTCCAGAAGAAGATTCCAAACCGCTCTTGCTCGTTGAAAATCCAAAGCCTGTTCCAGCTTCAATGAAAGGTATTATTCTTTTGTTTCCCAGATACTCCCGCATAAAAATACCATATTGGCATGTAGTATATTTTGGAAAATCATCTGATGCATATTTTATAGTATTCATCCGATATTTTATATCTGTACCAACCGCCAGATTTCTGAAAAGAAAGTATCCAATCCTTGGTGCAACGGCAAAATTCATTCGTTGATCGAAACTCCAGTACTTTTCAATTTTGGTTGAGTAATCTTGGACAAAAAGATCACTTCTTCCAAATGATACCCCAAAGCCTTCGGTAAAAGGTTTTGAATCATAAGCCCAATTTCCACCAAGATTAATCCCTCCTTCTATCATTAAAGCGCCTTTCTGTATCTGCGCTGTCAAACTTAGAGAAACCACTAAAAATAAGGAAAACAATAGGAATCGTTTCATAGCTTATGAATTAGACTTTCCCAAAATTAAACATAAACAATCGGATTACTTGAAAAAGAGAAAGAATAATAGCAATGCGAAAAAAGAATCCTGAATTTATTTTGTAGCCACTTTTGGAAGCGCCAGCACCTGACCACGTTCCAGCAGTTTTTCTTTCAAGGCTTCGTAAGGAATATCCTGAACGGCATGGTCAATATCAATGGCTTTACAGGCAGCAATGGCAGCCGATTGCCCCAAAATCATAAATACAGGTTCCATGCGGATAGAACCGTATGCAATGTGGCTCGACGACACACAAACCGGAACCAACAAATTCTGGCATTCATCGCGCTTTGGAATGATTGAGCCATACGAAATAGCATAAGGAGCTTCCGGATGAACGCCAACATCGCCTTCATTCTGCACAAAACCCTCAGAAGTTACGTAGCGCTGAATATTGTGCGAGTCCATGGCGTACGAACCCATTCCTACCGAACCTGGAACCTCGCTTTTGGCCAGCACATCATTTTCGGTGGTTACATACACACCCAGCAAACGACGTGCTTCGCGCACATAAATCTGTCGCGACCAGTTTCCATTGTCATGAAATTCATCTTTCGCCAAGCCCCAGGTTTGCATTTCCTGCTGAATTTCTTTTGGAACATGTGGATCGTTCGAAACAAAGTATAGCAAGCCCTTCTGGTAATCTTCGTGCGCTTTGATAATTTCTTTCCGGCGTTCGTACGATGCTTCCGGGTAATCGTAATTCATTCCAATGAAATCGCTGCTGAACGGGCCGTGGTTGTTGGTGTCGGTTTTCCGGTTCGGAATCAGGTCGAACTTACCAAACCATTCGCGCCAGCCGGCATCAAACACACGACCAAGCAATTCATAGTTCTCCGGATTATAATTTTCAGGCTTTGGGAAAGGCACACGATTATCGGGGTGATTGCTCATGCACAACCTGAAACAATAGGCTTGAATCTTGTTATCGCCGGTGCAGTTGGCGGCTATCGGATCAGGAGAAATACCATACAGTAAGCCGCTTTCGGGCTTTCCGGGAATTTTATACGGATCAATTTTATCCTTGAAAAAGTGACCATGATGCCGGGCATCAGCCTGAACTCCGTTCCAGGTTTCGTTATATTCCGAACAGGCTTCGCGCCCAACACGATAGGAAACTCCGGCCGCAGCCATCAAATCGCCTTCGTAGGTGGCATCAATAAACATTTTTCCGGAGAAAGTTTTTCCTGAAAGGGTTTTAAATGATTCGATCTTTTCGTCTTTCTTGATTACGCCCGAAGAGCGATCGAGCCATTCGTTGCGCAAAACGGTAATTTTATTTTCTGAAATAAAGTCTTCGAAAACCTGCTCGGCTACATGCGGTTCGAATATCCACATGGTTCGGTTTTCTCCATCCATCGCCACCGTTCCCTGACCTTTATTGCCGTATTCCGAATGCTTTTGCCATTTCCATGCAGCCGAATCACTATAGTGCTGCCAAACGCGATGATAGAATTCGCGAGAAAGTCCGCCGATGGTCGATTTATTGCCCGTATCGGTGTAACCCAATCCTCCTGATGAAAGTCCGCCAAGATGGGTGTCGGGAGAGACAACAAGCACGGTTTTGCCCGACTGAACGGCCTCAACAGCAGCGGTTACCGCAGCCGAAGTTCCACCATAAATAATGATATCAGCTGAATATTCGTTGGGATTTTTGGGTTGACTGGCGCAGCTACTTAGCAAAATGCCAGTAGACAGACACAGAAAAAGAAAAAGTTTGATCATGCTTTTCGGTTGAAGGTTCAGGTTAAAACTGCTTAAAGATAAAAATAAACTGTTGATCGCTCCGACCTTTTCAGCAAAGTAGATTCCTTCTTTTAAAACTTGATCCTTTTTTCAACCTGTTTCAACCATTCTCTTGCCATAAGTTCATGCCCGGCAACAGTCGGATGAACGCCATCCCAAATCCAGTAATCGGCAGGCGCTTTTTCACAAGCTTTATCGAAAACTTCCTGAAAACTCACAAACACCGCATTGTATTTTGCTGCCAGTTTGCGAACTACTGTCTGACGCTGAACAATATCGGTATGATATTTTTGCCAGTTTTCCTTTACCCGGCCAACCTGAAGAATAAATGGCTCACACAATACAAAAAGGATGGTCGGAAATGTAGCCTTGGTTTGTTCAAGCAGAGAAGTGTAAATTTCTTCATATTTTTCTACTGAAATAAACGGCTCTCTTTTGAGAACAACCGAACTCGAATCATTTACACCAACCAGGATGCTCAATACGTCTGGTTTCAAATCAAGGGTTTCAGCCTGCCAGCGTTTCTCGAGATCGTTCACCTTATTACCGCTGATTCCGCGATTGTAGAACTGATATCGCTTTTCAGGATAATCTGCACCTACTCTACTGGCGATACTGAATGCGTAACCATGCCCCATAATGTGATTGGGATCGGTATTTCTACCACGGTTTCCATCGGTAATCGAATCGCCCTGAAATAAAATAGCAGCGCCACTTTTTAAGCTTTGATTCCGCACTTGCACAGCTGCTGCAAAGGACTCTGATGACGGCAGGCAATAGGCAGCAATACTGGTCAAAGCTGCTCCCTTTATAAATTTCCGGCGCGAATTGGTTTCCATAATCTGATTACTTAACTGGTGTGAGTTTCCCATGCAGCACAACCGGCTGTTTAGTATCCGGATTAACCGTTACTTTGAAAGTATACTCAACACCCGTATCGAAAAACTTTCCACAGCTAAGTGTAACCGTTGTTTTTTCGTACGGTTTAAGTGCAGGAATAGCGCCTGAGGCAAGATCAATTTCATTGTTATCTTTCATGTAGGCTACTTTCAGTTTTGCCTTTTTTGATGCTACCTGACCAAAGTTCTGGACTTCAACTTTCAAGTTGAATCCGCTGTTGCTGGCAGTGATTACAGGCATTAGAGGTGAAAGAACAGGCTCAATAAATTCGACTCCCGGCAGACGGGCATACCCAAAAAGAAGCTTTCCAGTGGTAGTTTTACCTAACATTTTTGCGGCAAATTCATCCTCCGGAAATTGGGTCGCTGTGGCATCAAAAGTCACAATCAGATCGGCTCCCGACTTTTCAGTTTTAAGCACTTTACCTCCTTTGCCAAAATTTACAGCTTCGGGTTCGCCAAATTGCAACGCGTTCAGATCAATATCGGTTTGAGGATTAAAATCAGCTTCGGCAGCAATTTTTACCCGGATCGTTTTTGTGCTCGCCGTAATTGGTTTTTTGTCGAGAATAGTTAGCAAACGCCCCACCGTAAGCGGAATGCCAATGTTCTTCGAGCTGTGACTGTCACTGGCTTTATCGAATTTCTTCTCCACATCAATTACTGCGAAATTGCCTTGTGTTGCCCGTCCGTATTTATCCTGAAAGATTTTCAAGCGTTCATATTTCCACCAGCCTTCAACCGATCCATCCTGACGCAAAGAAACGCCGGGTAAGTAGGCTTCTCCAGACTCTACTTTCCAGTTTACACCATCTTTTGAGCGTTCGTAAACGGCGATGCGCCCCAACCAGTCGTTCACAATCAGGTTGTACTGCACGTTATCGCGCCAAACTACCGGATCTTCGAAATTTCCGGGCCTTTGCGGATAGGCTCGCATTGGAATTACTTTATTTCCCTCGAGCCGCGTTCCGGTAACCTGGTTGTATGCAGAAAGTCCGGTCTGGCTGAACCATTGACCGCCTCCACGGCAAATCATCAGGTACGAACCATCTTCGCGTTGGGCAAAAGTGAAATTCGAATTGCCTTCGATCAAACGCCGGTCGCGGTTATTGAATTCGAATTTTCCATACTTCCACGGGCCATTCGCACCATCGGCGATATAATAACCATCAATAACATACAGCACGTATCGGCCGTCTTTTAGCCTGAAAATTTCAGGATTATGGCCTTTCCCAATGGTATCTTTTACGACATAAGGCCCGATTGAATTATCGGAAACAGCATGAAATACAGTTGAATTAGGCCATTCGTTGTGACCTTTTGGCGAACTTTCGAGCCAGCCACAGACATAAAAATGATATTTGCCATCTTCGCCCAGTTTAATGTTTCCTCCCCAGAAAGACCACTTTCGGCTTTCGATACCATTGTCGGTATAACGGGGCAACACATTATCGGCACCCCAGGTATCGCGTGTTAGTTGACCAACATTGGGCATCGGAAGAAAACGATCCATAAACCGGCCACCAAAAACCAGGTTATTCCACTCTGCCGGACGTGGGCGCTCAGTGGTTTGAGCAGTTGTTTCAAAGACTGAAATGGAAGAAATTAGCAAGGCAAAAAATAAGTTTTTAAATCTCATGGTATTGTAAGTTATTCGGTTTTGTGTAATGGCCCCATCCCCAACCCTTCCCCAAAATAGGGAAGGGAGGCTGGGAAACGCAGATTCTGAAAATATGTCAATTAGTGAAAATACATTTAGAACTTGCAGGAACCCAAGTCCCCCGTTAGGGGGATTTAGGGGGCTGGTTGTTAGGCATCTGAAATACAACTATCTAAAAATCTGCTGAGCGAAATAATACAAATCACTTTTCCATACATTAAAGTCGTGAACACCGGGTTCAACATGCCAGATATGCGGTACTGTATTTTCTTTGCAGTACTGATGAAGCTTTTGGCTGAAGATAATCAGACCATCTTTATCGCCGCACGAAATCCAGAGCAGTTTAAGTTTCGAAGCCGTTTCGGCTGGATTCGGCACCAGTAATTCAGGAGATTTGGTATTCGGAGCTGATGAAAATCCACCTACCCAGGCAAATATGTCGAGATTGCCCAAGCCGAAGTTGAGCGATTGACCGCCGCCCATTGAAAGACCAGCCAATGCGCGGTTTTCGCGATTCTTGATTACGGGATACTTCGATTCGATAAAAGGAATCAGATCGTTGACCAGATCTTTTTCGAAGGTAGCGAATGAGGCCGCTTTTTCAGGATCGAAGACATTTCCTTCCGCGCGGTCGTTTTTCATTGCTCGCCCGTTGGGAAGTACGACAATCATCGGTGCAATTTTCTTTTCGGCATACAAATTATCGAGAATGATTTCGGGATGACCATTGCGCAACCATTCAAACTCGTCGCCACCAATGCCATGCAAGAGATACAAAACCGGATATTTTTTGTTTTTGTTGTAAGCCGGAGGCAGGTAAATCAATGTGGTTCGGGTTGTGCCAACTGTTGTAGATTGGTATTGAATGGTGTCAAGATTTCCGCGCTTAATGTTTTCGCGCTGTTGATCGTAGCCAGATGGCGCCACAGGAAAGGCTGGCTTATCATCTTCCGCCAGAACAATGGGGCGAGACAGATTTCTCCGGGCTTCCTGAACGGAGTGATCTTCGGGATTAGCTCGTTTGGCAACTACTTGTTCGGTAGCAAAATCGCCAACCTGACGGGTAAATTTAATTTCGTTCCCGATCTGATTTCCGGTGTAGGTAATCTTAATCTGCTGGTCATTCATGGAAAGATTTTCAGCAAATGAAATTGACCCATCTTTAATCTTTCCTTCGATTAAATCAAGTTCGGTTTTCTCGCCATCTTTTTCACGAATAATTTTTCCGGTGATAATTTCGCCTGCCTGCTGAATAAGATATGTGTATTTAAACAAGCCAACCGGAGTCTCGATTTCGGTTTTCCATGTTCCTGAAGCATTTACAGGCTGAGCCGATAGCCTCGAATTGAAGCTATCGAAAAGCATGGCAATCATAACTAAAAGAAGAAGTCTTGCTTTCATAGGTTTGATATAAATATATGTGAACATTACAAAACTCAACAATCAAAACCAGATTATCAATAGACGTTTATACTGACATGAGCCGCAAAGCATTGTGCAAAGCTTTGCGAACCTGGTAAATATGTTGCGAAACAGATAGATTCTGGCATAAACCAATTTTGATGGTTTCGTTCTTTATAAAAAAAAGAAAAAAGACACCTGTACGATAAAAAAAGGGGAAATACTTATTGGTATTCCCCCTTTCGTTTTTCATAGAATTATCAAGATAATACTTGATTACAAAAAATGTAATCTAATGTCTTAGCATTATTTATAAGCCTCATTTTGATCGCACAATTTGTTTTTCAACAACTCATCAGTTGGAATGGGCATATCCATCCTTTTGAGGTTGAAATCAAAATTGCGGTATGTTTGCCATGCATCTTGAATTTTAGGGTCATTCATCGGATAACCTACCCCTTTTGGATAATTGATTTTAATATGATCTTCCATAAAACCAGAACGAATCAAATCCTGTGCAAGACACCATTCAGCATTGAATTCCTTACGACGTTCCTGACCCAGAGCTACCAACCATACCGGAGAAGTAAAACCTTTAGTAGATTTTAATGAGGTATAATAAGTCTTGGCATCAGGCACATTTACTGTTTTTGTATTGAATGGAAGAGGATAAGTAGTTGGCTTTACGATATCTGTAGCGCCATTACCGATAAAGAATTGCGCCATGTTTTGATAATAAGGAAGGTAAGTAGCAGTTAAAGTTGCTTCTTTACCAACTTCCATATTGCCCCAGGCACGTTCACGAATTTGATTAATATATCCCCAGGCAGTTGCATCATTTTCACCATTCAAATGGAAAAGACATTCTGCATAGTCTAACAAAACATTTGCATAACGTTTATAATAAATCTGTTGAGGAGCCCACGGAGCCTGATAGTTTGCACGGGTTGTACGGAAATACTTTAAAGTCCAGATAGAAGGAGCTGCTTCACCACCCATGGAGAAATGATAATGAGTATTTAATGAATCACCAACTGAATATTTTACCTGATTGTATGGATTGTAACCATAGTTAGTGGCAGATTTCCATGCAGGATCAATTTTTGTTACTTTACCTGTTACAGCTGAAGCTTCACGACGTTTATCGCCAGGTTCGTAACAACTCCACCATTCCCATGAAAGATACAAAGTACCCCATCCACCGACAGATGGAGGAGCTACAAAATGAACCATCCAGTTGTGGGCTTGGGATAAATTTGACCATTGGTTCCATTGTGAACCTTCGTCAAGAACTTCTTCCCAAATACATTCTTTTGTCCATACAGCTCCTGGATCAAACAAAGTGGTGAAAGATGGATTTAATTCATATTTTCCACTTTGGATAACTTTCAACAAAGCGTCTTTAGCTAAAGTATAGTTCTCAGTTGCTTTTTCCGGAACACGATAGGCTTTCCACATATAAGCTTCGCCCAGGTATGAAAGAGCGAACCCTTTAGTGCAGCGTCCATACTGGCCTGACATTGGATCCCAGTCAAGTTCATCAACTGCTGCTTTCAAATCAGCAATAATGAAATCCCACATTTCTGTGAATGTTGCAGCCCTGGCTTTGTCCGGAGTGTTAATATAGGTTTCGCCTGTTGCCAACATTGGTACACGGCCAAAAGCTTTTGCTAACCACATATAGTAGAAAGCACGGATGCATCTGGCTTGACCATCGAGTGAAGTTTTTACTCCAGCAGAAACTTTATCTGCTTTAGCAAGACCAGCAAGAAAATCATTGCAACGAGAGATTGCTGTATAGGCCTGTTTCCAACCGCCTAATAGTTCCGGACTTCCAGGAGTCCAATTTTGCGTGTTCCAGTCTTTGTCCCATCCTGTTGCCTGAGTATCCATGGTTGGGTGACCACCAATAAACAGGTTTGGTTTAATACCCCAGTCTCCGTCTATATCTGTCGGAAGCATCATTGTGTAGCATCCAACAAGACCAGCCTTGGCATCATCGTCAGACTTAAACATTTGATCGGCAGCCAAAATGGAATAGTGATCCACTGTCAAAAAGTCCTCATTGTTGCAGGAACTTATTCCTAGCAGGAATAAAACACTCGCAAGTGTAAATAATGTTTTTGATATATTTTTCATAGTATTAATCTATATTTAAGTGGAACAATTAGAATTGTATGTTCAAACCAATGGCATAAGTGCGTGAGTTAGGGTAACGGCCCGTATCTAACCCGGTATAGAGCACACTTCCCTGTCCCGCTTCAGGATCACCATATTTGTTGTAGCTAGAGATGCAGAGCAAGTTTTGGATAGAAAAGTTAACCCGTGCACCTTCAACATGAATTACCTTCAACAGGTTCTTGTCAAAATTATAACCAACCTGAAGATTACTGATTTTCAAGAAATCACCATTTTTAACCCATGCGTCAGAACCACGCATGTTGTAATTCAAATCCAGGAATGACAATCTTGGCACTGTGGTGCTGGGATTAGTAGCAGTCCAGGCATTTTGTGCAACCTCTTTTAACACGTTAGGAGTGGTACCATTATCACTCGGGAACATGTTCGATAATGTCATTGCAGAGTAAGAATAGATTTGTGCTCCAAGTACTCCATAGGAGTATATTGAGAAATCCCAATTCTTATATGAAGCGTTTAAGGTTAAACCGTAATTTAACTTAGGGAAACCATTTCCTAATATCGTCATATCCTTATCACTAAGATATCCATCTCCATCAAGGTCTTTGAACTTAAAATCACCGGGAACAGTCTTTGACCCATTATTGTATCCACCTGAGTGACCAGCAGCTATTGCTGCAGCGTTGGCAGCATTGATTTCTGCCTGAGATTGGTATATACCCTCTACCTGGTAACCGTAGAATGAACCCACTGCATAGCCTTCACGGCAAATTGAGTGACCATTCCAGTGTGTTCCGGCAGGAGCGCCTACTGCACCCTGGTTAGAACCATCATTGGTAGTGCTTGTGTTTTCACTGAATAAATCAGAGCCCATTTTTACAACCTTATTTTTTAAGGTTGAACCAGTTAATGAAGCGCTGAAATTCCAATCCTGATTAATTTGCTTCTTATAATTTGCAGAGAACTCAAGACCTTTATTCTCAATTTCGCCATAGTTAGTATATACCTGGGTGTAACCCGATGAAGGGCGTATTGACTGATAAAGTAACAAATCTTTAGATTTCCGGATGAAATAATCCATGGTAAAATTCAGGTTATTATTGAATAGTCCCAGGTCAATCCCGATGTTACTTTGTTCATTGGTCTCCCATTTCAATCTCGGATCAGTTAATGTAGGAGCATATCCGGTAGCTAATTGCCGTGTAGTATTCATACCTGATTGTCCATTCTGCCCGTAATAAAAATATTGAATTTTATTCGTAGTCAATGCCGTAACAGATAAATCTGTTGGACCACCGGAGTTACCTGTTTGTCCCCAACCCAGACGAAGTTTCAAATTACTGATAGTAGGAATTGTTTTCAGGAAATTTTCTTCTGAAATACGCCAAGCGGCGGCAGCTGATGGGAAATTACCCCAACGGTTCTCCGAGCCAAAGTTTGAAGAACCATCACGACGCATTGTCCCTGTTAAGATATAACGATCCTTCAAGCTATATTGAAGGCGACCAAAATAAGATAATCCACGAGATTCAAGATTATAAGCGCCAAGACCAGTTCTTGCAACAGGATCATTAGTCAAACTAATATCACGGATATTATCCCCGGGGAAACCATTCCCGGAAGCATTACTCCAGTTTCCGAAGCCTTTGCTTACAGAATTACCTGCCATTACAGTCAAATTGTGAATATCATTCTTCCAATTGTAAGTCAAATAATTTTCAATGGCAAGGTTGTTATAATTACTATTATTAATTCCTAAATAATACTTGGCATCGTAATTATACAACTTAACGAGTGTTCCGTCAGGGAAGTAACGTTTTTTGTTGCCCCAGAAGTTATACCAATTACCTGCGGTAAAATTATATGATGCTATTGACTTGAAAGTTAATCCTTTATATAATTTAATATTGGCATAAGCGCTGAGAAGTACCTGGTTATTTTTGTTTATCCCAGTATTCTCCATCTGTTCAGCATAAATGTTATTTCCCAAATTCGAATCGTTTGAACCAACATCGCCTTGTTCAGGAGAACCATAAGTTCCGTTCGGGTTTTTAACTTTAGGACTTACAATTTTATTCGTTACCGGGTCTACATAATCCATCGTAGGAGCTGTGAAAGCCCAGTCGCGGATAGAAGAAAGGTTACCGTTATTGCCGAGACCAGCATTGCTACCGTGTGATTCTGTATGAGAAAAACTGAGGTCGCTACCAAGCTCAAGGAAATTAGACATTTTGGTAACTACATTAGCACGTGCGGTCAAACGGTTATAATTTGAATTGATAACAATTCCATCGTTATTCAAGTAACTTAATGAGAAGTTCGACTGAGTCTTTTCAGTACCGCCTGAAGCAGAAAGATTGTATTGTTGTTTAAGGGAAGTACGTGTCATTTCCTTTTGCCAATCAATGTTGTTTCTTTTACCGTCATATTGTGTAGCGAAAATTTGATTAGCCAGAATTCCACCATCATTAGCACGTGCCTGACGAATATTTGCTGCATACTGATCTACATTTCCAACATCCAATGTTGAAGATAAAGTTTGGACACCATAATCTGCGGAAAAAGTAATATGAGTTGAACCTACCCTACCCTTTTTAGTTGTAATCATGATAACGCCATTAGCTCCGGCCGAACCATAAATAGCCGTAGCAGAAGCATCTTTCAATATTTCAATGCTCTCTATATCGCTAGGATTAACAAAATTGGCATTTAAAGCTACTTGCTTACCATCTACGATAGTACTTGTACGTAACTGTACACCATCAATGACATAAAGCGGATCGGCAATACCATTTATAGTTGCAACACCACGAATACGAATAGCTGCATTTGCATCAGGTGCTCCGTCTTGTGCTGAAACAATTACACCGGCTGCTGATCCTTGTAAGCCTTGCAGAATGTTGGTAGGAGCTTTTTTCATCATTTCCTCTCTGTTAACTGAAACAACAGATCCAGAAATATCGCTTTTTCTGGAAGTACCATAACCAATCGCTACTACTTCTTCAATTCCAATTGCATCTTCAGTAAGTGTAACATTGATAACGGTTTTTCCTCCAATTAATACCTCTTCCATTTTCATTCCTACAAACGAAAACTGCAAAGTTGCATCAGCAGGGGTATCAGACACTTTATAGTTTCCATTGACATCGGTAATCGCCCCATTGGTAGTACCTTTTACGACAACTGAAACACCAGGTAGCGCTGCTCCCGTGGAATCGGTGACTTTTCCTGAAACGGATTTCTGCTGTTGCAATAAAGCATTGCTCTGATTTTCATTAAAAAGTAAAATCTGACGATTTACCACCTTGTAATTCGTTTCTGTTCCTTCAAAAAGCTTCTCAAGAACCTGATCGATAGTAGTGGACTCCATCTTCAGGCTGACTTTGCGTTCAACATCCACCTGATTGTTGTCGTACATGAAAAAGAATTCACTCTGGTTTTCAATCTCGTTCAAAACTTCTTTTACCTGAGAATTTTGAACCATAAGATTCAACTTGGTTTTCTGTGCATAGCTGCTCGAGAAAGCACTTAATACACTCATTACCATTAGGAAAAGTGTTAGTCGCATAACTAAAAGAATTTTTTGTGCGAGCAGATTGACCCGCCACACGTGCATTAATTTTTTTTTCATAATTTTGAATGATTTAGTTTTTGAATTTATGATGCAGTACTTTTTCTCAGGAAGCCATTTGCATCGCAAATTCGGTTCAACAATAAAACTAACTTAGAAACAGGGAGCCTCGAACGCTTCCTGTTTTTTTAAACCGTATTACTTCATCTTTTTTTGTATTTAATGGTTACTTGTTCTCCTTCAATTTTATACTGAATTGGTGTAATTACCGAAATCAGTTCCATAACTTCTCTCAGGCTTTCGGTTTTTACTTTAAACGTATAGTTGTGGCTATAGTATAATTCGTGATCGAGCTGGATTTTTACCCCGTACCATTTTTCAAGATAATGAATAACTTCCTCGAAAGGTTGGTTGTCAAATATCAGCATGTTATTCAGCCATGCAGTCAGGGCTTCAAGATTTTCAGCCTGTTGTAAATGGCACTTCCCGTCACGACAAACAAATTGTTGCCCTGGATTTAGTTCCGAAATCAGTTTGTCCTGAAGATTGAGAACCTGAACTTTTCCGGAAACTAAGGTTACATCAGCCATATTTTTGGCCATGTCTTCGTTCACATTAAAACGGGTACCAAAAACCTTAACCTGAAACTTTGAGCCTTTTACTACAAACGGATGCTTTGGGTCTTTCACCACATCAAAAAAACATTCACCCTTCATTAGTACTTCACGCTTTTGAGCTGAATAATCTGAAGCGTATTGTAATTCGGAACCTGAGTTAAGCCAAACATAGGTACTGTCGGGCAAAACAATTTGCGTTTTATTACCTTCAGGAGCAATAATCTTGGTGTAACTTACCGAATTGGATTGTTTCAAAAAACCATCACCTAATCCCAGCCCAGCCAGAAAAACGAGTACCAGAATTGCTGCAGCAGCAGCCCAGCGAAGATAAATTGCCTTCTGATTTTTATGTTTTTCGCGGTAATCAATTCTACTCATTAGTTTTTCCCAGTTCAAATCCATATCCGGCTGGTAAAATTCAGTCTTACGTTGGGTAATTGTCCAGGTATTTACGATTTCTGACAGAATCAACTGATGTTCCGGCGAACTATCCAGCCAATCCTGAATTTGTTTGATCTGCTCCTCATCAGCTATGTTTTTTAACTTAGCCGAAATAGCCTCCCACGGTATGTTTTGTTGTTGCATAATTTGGTCTTACGTGTATATGTCGTAATAAATGAAAAAATCCCTCAATCGAAATTAGGGGATTTTTAAACTTTTTTATTATTCTGGAAATAAAAACTGAAAATCAACTATTTATATCTCAATCCCTCGTTATAATTGAAAAGTGAATAGCCCTTCTCTTCCAGATAACCGGGCACATCTTCCTTTTGATTGGTAACTGCTTCATCAGAAATAGGTGTAGAGAATGGCATTTTCCCGCTTGGGTTAAACTTTCCGGTTACCACATCCAAAAGGGCATCGGTGGTAGTTCCAAATGTTGCCAACACAGCTTCAATATTGCCTTTGGTTTTGTCATTGTAAATCTCATTAATGACCCACGGATTGGTATAATTAACTACTAAAACTGTTGGTTTTTTAGCCGTTAAGTTGTTCACATAGTCCACATCCACCGAGCATTTTGACAATGAAATGGAGACAGGTGCACCGGTAGAACCAAACAATGAATTTCCGGTAGGAACAAGCCATAAAAGCACCACATCTGCTTCTTCAGGTGTATTCACAAATGTTACAGGATACTTGTTGTCATTTGCGCTATAAATAATTCCCGGATCAGACAGTTTATCTTTTGAACCTTTCGAATACGTCTCAAAATAGATTTTGGTTTTCGGTTGAACAGGCAATGTCTTGTTTTCATTTTGCAACAAAACAATTGATTTGCGCAGCGCTAAATCGGCCCTTTCTTTAAACTTCGCATTGTTGACTATTTTTTCCGCTGCATTTTCATCAACATATGGATTTTCAAACAATCCCAATTCAAATTTTTCTTTCAACAGACGAACCACAGAGTTGTCGATGTAACTCATATCAACCATGCCTTTATTGATAACTTCGAGCAGCATAGCAGGATCGGATTCTCCTGAAAAGAGGTTTACTCCTGCTTCTATTGCTTTTTTGTAGCGTTCCTGCTTGGTCAGTTTTTCAACTCCCCAAGGCATCCCGGTAAGTGGTCCGGTATCGGAGTTAATGATTCCTTTGAAACCCATTTCATTCCGGAGCAAATCGGTGATAGCGCCTTTATTGAAAGCAAAACCAACCTCTTCGTATTTGGTGCCCGAAGGAAGTGAATAATAAGGCATCATTGACGAAGTGCCGGCTTTGATGGCCGCTTTGAAAGGAATCAGATTATTTTCAAACATACCACCCGGGTAGACTTCTTTTTTGCCCCACTCAAAGTGCGAATCCTGCCCATCTTCACCCGAGCCACCGCCCGGAAAGTGTTTGGTTGTTAATGCAACCGAACTGGCGCTTAATTTTTCTCCCTGAAAACCATAAATCACTTCGATGATCATTTTAGCAACCCATTCTGCATCTTCGCCAAATGTTCCGTTCACCCTTGACCATCTTGGTTCTGTAGCCAGATCGGCCATATACATATATCCTTTTCGCAATCCTACTGCCAGCCACTCCTGACGGGCCATATCAGCAAATTCCCTTGTTAATTTCAGGTCGCGCATAGCCGATAGGCCCAGTTCTCCGGGCCAGGCTGAAAAAACAGATGTTCCGGCACTGGTGCCGAGCGATGCATTCATGGTAACATTATTCCGAGGATTTGACGCAATAATTGCCGGAATTCCCAAAGGCTGGCTTTCGCAAAGCGCCTGTAACTTATTCGTCCATTCAGCAGTATTTCTTACACTTTCGTTCATCCGGTAGATAAAATGACGATTGTTATACTCCTTAACAAATTTGGTTACACCTCCGCCTCCACTCATATTTGCAAGTACTCCGGCAACACCTGTTGCACCGGTTGTTGTTTGAGTTCTACCTTCTGCTCGATTTGTTGGTTCGCCCCCAAAACCACCACGGCCCTGCCCTCCTGTTTCATTAAAATCGCTGGCCACTAGACCTTCAGCTGCAGCTTTCCTAGCTCCAATCATGGATACCGTGTTGATGAGCATGAAACCAGCTTTTTCTTCTACTGACATTTTTGAAAGCAGATCAGCACTTCTTTCTTCTGGCGATAACCGCCAATCTTCGTATTTGTCGAGTTGGTGATTTTTATTGAGGTCTTTAAATTCCAGATTTCCTATTTTCAGGATATCGACACTCCGATGACCTAAAACGGGTTGTGCTACTTTTTGGCCAAATGAATCAGGTGAGAATACTAGAATCAATAAAACAAGATGCCCCATCAATCTAAAAACGATTGAAAATGGATTAACAGTTTTCATATGCTTAGCGAATTAGTTAGTGAATAAAGCCGCCCCAATTTACCTTATTTTCTGCACTTTCACTCAAAAATATTTCCAGATTTAGATCGACTCAAAACTGAAGTTCTGATCGCTATTTCATCAATAGCTGAGCTACACAGATCATAAATATCTGTTTGTAATACGGTTTTAGCAATTCGCGAAGTTTGCGCAGAGCAATGCCTACATGGTTTTCTACAGTTTTTGGGGTAATTCCGAGTTGCTCGGCAATCTCTTTGTGCGATAGGTTTTCTTCCCAGGCCAATTGGTAAATCTGTCGGCTTTTCTCCGGGAGTTTGCTTATAGCGTCATCAATAATTTCGCGCAATTCATTGTTCTCCATAAACTGATGCGCACCCGAAACATCTGGCATCAAATAGTCGCCCACCTGAAGCGAAGTGAACACCGTTTTGTGCTCTTTCCGGTAATGACTAATCGCTTTGTTTTTTGCCGAAGCAAACAGGAAGGATTTAAAGTTCGATTTGATCTGAAGAGTTTCACGCTTTTCCCAAATGTAGGTAAACAGTTCAAGGGCAATTTCTTCGGAAAGTTCTTTGGAATGGAGGTAAATCAGCAGAAAATTGCACAAATCGGCAAAATGAGTATCGAACAAGAACCGATAGGCAGTAATGTTTCCATCCGCCATTTGCAGCAATGCTTCCGTATCGTTCATGAAATTTTGCTTCGACATACCTTATTCGTTGATCCTGAACTGTTGGATGTTGGCAAATATAGCAATTCGAGACTTATAACGGTATTTCTTCAATCTTACCTACACGCGTTACCTGTTAACAATTCCGCTTGCCAAAGTTAATCGTTATCTATCAACGATTTAAAGTCACCCGAATACTTTTCCTGATACAACTCGAGGTACAATTTGGTAAAATTATCGAAAACGGAATGGGCCAGACTTAACTTACCTTGCCGGGTTAGAATACTTATTTTTTTACGAAGGGCTGGCTCATTCAGCGAATCATTTAAGCTGAGTACCTCAGCAACTTCGAGGAGCAATGAACCATGTTTTTCTTCATTGAGCAACCTAAAAACATTTAGACCAAATTCAAGAATGCGGTTGCTCATGGCATTGATGTACGGATCGACCCACGATTCGCTCATGTTGGGAAAAAGCGTACCTTTTTTGAGAATCGGCAGTAGGTCAGCGAGTTCTTCAACCAGCTTTTCCTCATCCGTGTTCGACTCCAATTCAATTAGTTTAGCTTCGGCAAAAGCATAATCAACAAAATAGTTTTCGGCAAATTCAAGCAGCCAAAGTTTATCCTGAAAGACCAGCTTCATTCCGGCACACGGTGCCAGCAATGCTTTCAGGTTCTGAATGTTGGTACCCCGTATATTCTTGGCATTTTGCGGACTTACTCCCGGCCATAAACAGTCAGACAATTTGTTGGAGCTTATACCTTTTCGTCCACCAACACTGTGCAATAAAATAAGTACAAACAATTGCTTGATTTTAGGCGAAAACTTCAGGCTGATGTCTTTTCCTTCCGGTGTAAAAACCTTTAGCCCTCCAAAACAAGAGATTTGTTCCGCCACCACTTTGGGTTTGCCTGGTTCCGGAGCAGTTAATTTTTTAGGATGATTTTCTGTCTCTTTAGGCAATAACCTGCGCCGAAGCAAAAAGCCCAGAGCCAGCAGAAAAAGGAAAATACCCAGAAGCCAGCCTCTGCTCAGGCTAAAATGTGAATCATTTCTTTTGGTGAATTCGTTCCTGATTTCCTCATCGTTCAGTTCGCGTTCCCATATTTTAATTTCAGACATGTAGCCTTTGAAAAATTCTTCCCAAAGGTTACTACCAATTAGCATGGTATAGTCGGATGCGTTGTATGGAGTTAGCAATTGAACCTGCTCGGTTAGTTCGCCGTTCAGGTAAAAACGAATGTGGTTATCGGCTTCCGAATGCACCAAACTGACGAACGACCAGCGATTAACCGGAATCATTGTTCGCGCCGAACGATAATCTTTAACTCCCTGAACCGTAAATGTCAATTCTCCCTGATGAATTTTCAATACAAAATCTTTCCCTTTAGCCAGTATACAATTGTTGTTTCCCAGCTCTGTCGGCTTTATCCAGGCCGTAATGCTGAAATTGGATTTCAGCGCTGTACAACTTTTCAAACCGCCATCCAAATAAGCTTTTCCGGCAAAAAAAGCACAATTTCCACGCTCTGCATCTTTTGCGAAATCGAGCCCGTACAGAATTATTTCGTTGTCGTTTTTCCGGTAAAGGTTCCTGACTTTTCCTGAAAAAGTGAACCGGTCAGTCAGCCCAAAATCAGGATCAAGTGGCAGCGCATTGAATACTTTCAGGTTTTGAAGGTTCTCGGGCGAAGGAAGGATAATGTCGGGTGAAAATCGATAGCCTGACTTGTAGGGAGCCAGCGCAAAATGATTGTCGGAACCAATCGGGAAACTGAAGAACCCGCTTGTTTTACGCCCGGGGTATTCTTTCCACGACACATCAGTCAGCAATTGATCTCCATTGCGAACCACCCCGAAAATCCTTGAATGGCTATTCAATGCCTTTACTATGGCTATGGTTTGCTGAATCTTGTCGTTAGGAGGAGATACAAAATTTGGCATCCTGCCATTTTGCTCCCATATCTCAATAAATCTACCAATTTGCCACATAGAATCGGGTAGCGTTTCAATCCAAAGGAAAGACGATTGTTGAAGTTGCCTTTCAGGTCCGAATCGTTGCAATTCAGCTAAATCCAAAACCAGTAATTTCTTATTTGTCCGATTCGGAAAATTGTGATTATCTGCTGAAATAATTACTAAAGGTAGCACATTACGATGCATTCGATCAGTCAATTTGTTGGCCCATTCACTTGATTTTCCGGTTGACTCCAAAGCTAAAGGAACACGACTTTTCAGCAAAGAATCAATTAATTCAGAAGGCATTTCATCTGGCTGAATAAGCAGGTGCGTTCTAAATAAAATGGACTGCCTGATACTGTCTCCAGTATCTAAAACCTCCTGACTTTCAGCCTGAAATTCAATCAGAAAAAAGAAAATCAGAAAAACCCAACCAAGTTTATATGTTTTCAGATCAACCAAATTACCGAAATTTAAAATATATGTTCATTGATCGAATTTTTGAAGCATGAAAAATAGGCAAAAAAACCGATTATTGTCAGCCAAAAATCCTGATCTTCGCTTGCGGAATTTTTTAAAAGTTATGGCAAAAAACACATTCAGAACAACCCTTTTCGGCAGAGCAGCCTTACCAGTTTGGTTGGCGTTGATAACCTTTGGATTGACTGAACTTTTTTCAAGCTATCCTCAATTAACCGAAACGGTTTATTCACAGACACTTTATCCGCTGTTTGCATCCGTGCTTTCATTCATCAGCAAATGGGTTTCCTTCTCGCTCGACGATGTATTTTATGCCCTGTTAACTGTCTTCCTGATTTCACTGCTCATCCTCCCGCTTTTTACCAAACTCAAATGGGGAAAATCATTGTTCCTTTTCCTTCAAACAGCAGCAATTTGTTATGCTTTATTTTATTGGTTTTGGGGGTTCAATTATTACCGAAGCGGGATTAACGAACGACTTTCGATAGCCAAATCGAAACCCGATACCCTGCAATTGGTTCGGGTTTTTGAAAAGCTGATTGCTGAAACGAATGCCTCGTATTGTTCGTTAGACAGTATTTCGAAACCTGAAATGGTTGGTATGGTCGAATCGTCGTATAAACAACATGCCTCTTTCTTGAAAATCAATTATCCGCAAGGGACACGTGTTCCAAAGCCAATAACCTTGAGCTCATTTTTTGCCAAAGCTTCCATTGCAGGTTACTATGGGCCATTTTTTGGCGAGGCACACGTAAACGACAGTTTACTGATGATGGAATACCCGGCAGTGCTTGCCCATGAATTCGCACACCAATTTGGCGTAACCAGCGAAGCCGAAGCCAATTTTTACAGTTGGTTAGTTTGCTCGCACAGCAATTCGAAACATCTACGCTACAGCTCCAATCTGGGCACGATCAACTATTTTCTTTCTCAATCCAGGCATCTGCATAATTTTGCTGATTTGGTTCATCAAATCGACAAACCTGTAATTGACGACATCCGGAAAGTACAGAAACACTGGGCTGACATGCGAAATGAGCAAATAGACAAAGCTGCCGGAAAGGTGAATGATGTGTACCTGAAAACCCACAAAATTGAAAAAGGTATTGAAGATTATTTTGGCGTAGTTCAGTTTGTGATGGACTTTGAAACTGATTCGGTGGCACAAAAGAGAGTGTTCAGTAGCAGTTTGCAGTGATCAAAAAGCGACAATTGTTTGTTCTCCTGAATACTGAGACTGACCACTGTTAACTTTTTCTATTTTTGTCCCAATTAAAATTTCAGACCCATGCAATTACACCCAATATATGCCGGAAACTTTAGCTGCGATGGAGGCTCGCTGTTCAGCGTTATCCCCAAGGCCATGTGGAGCAAAGTTTATCCGGCTGACGAAAATAATGTGACCAAACTAAGCCTGCGCTGTTTGTTGGCTGATTTAGGTAAGCAAAAAATCCTGATAGAGGCCGGAGTTGGAAATCACTATCCGGAGAAAGTACGTAAAAATAGCGGGCACGAAGATACCGACGCGATTGAAAAATCGTTGGCTGAAAAAGGCTATCGTGCCGAAGATATTACCGATGTACTTTTCACCCACCTGCATTGGGACCACTGCAATGGCGCTGTGCTCAACGAAAATGGAAAACTCAAACTTCAGTTTCCGAATGCCACACACTGGTGCAGCCGGAAGCAATGGGAACATTCTAAAATCTCGAACATCCGTGAGCGGGCTGCTTACTATCCTGAAATTCTGAACTTTCTGAAAACCGAGGGAAATATGCAGTTGGTTAACGGAGAATGTGAACTGTTTCCCGGAATTTCAGTCCGCATGTTCGATGGGCACACACCCGGACAAATGATTCCCTTCATTAAGTATGAAGCGAAAACCTACGTTTACATGTCAGATTTAATTCCCACGGCAGCCAATATTCCGATTGTGTGGCTGGCTTCGTACGATTTATATCCGGTGACTGCGCTGGAAGAAAAAGAAATCTTCCTGAAAGAAGTAGCAGAAAAGGAATACATTCTCTTTTTTGAACACGACTTTTACACCGAATGTGCCACGGTTGAATGGGGAGAAAAAGGTCCGAAGGTGAAAGAAAGGTTAAGGTTTTAGCGCTATTCAACCAATTCCAGCTCAATATATCCCCATTGCGGAACATTCAGTTTTAAGGTTTTCCCTTCAATATCGAATGAAGTAACTCTCGAAATTGTCAATGCCAGCTTTTCGGAGAATTTACTGTCACAACAAGCTTCGGTGCAGGCTGGCGATACTATTAAAAGCTGGTTGTCGTTGCCTGAAGTAAAAGCTCCGCCGCAATTATTAATGTCCAACTTCAAACTGTAAGTCCCATCTTTTCTAAAAGTCACCAGAATGGGTTTGTTCTCGTTTTTTGGATAAGCAACCGATTCAAGCGACATAAAATTTTTTGCCTCCCAAGTCTGGCAAAGGTTGTTTATTGAATCTTCATCTTCCTTACAGGAAGTCAGAGTTAAAAGTAGAATCAGGATGGACAGAAATGATGTTTTCATACATAGATTTTCTTAAAGATGCAAAATGTTGAGGTAAAGTTGCGTTCAAAATCCATTATTTTTCAGCTGTTTAGCCAATTCTTAAAATCGGAAACACGTTCGCGGCTGACAAGCACATCGGTTTCAGGATCCGGACGAAGCTGCAATTTTAGCCGATTGTTGAAATAGGTATGTATTTTCTCTATCGCCTCAGGCCTGACAATAAATTTTCGGTTGATCCTATAAAACATTTTGGGATCGAACATTTGCTCAATTTCGTCAAGTGAATAATCAACAGGCAAACGGTTTTTGGCAAAGGTAACCGCCCAGCACATGCCCTCGTTAAATAAAAAGTAAGCAATATCTTCCGTATTTACCTGCTTCAACTGTTCTCCAATCTTAACAAGTAGCCTTTTTTTATACTGACTATTTTGAATTAGCCGCGAATAAACCTGGTCGTAAATCTGTTCGGGATTAAAAGTTCTCTTCTTCCCTTGTTTCCTGAACTTTTCGAATGCCAGCTTTAATTCCTGAAAATCGATTGGTTTAAGTAGATAGTCAATACTGTTCACCTTAAAAGCCTGAACAGCATATTCGTTATAGGCAGTGGTAAAAATTACCGGGATATCCTGGCTGATTTGCTTAAAGAGCTCAAAGCAAGAGCCATCCGAAAGCTGAATATCCATTAAAAGCAGGTCAGGTTCCGGATGATTGTTAAGCCATTCCACTCCTTGTTTTACTGATTCCATGATCCCCTGTATTTCAACGGAAGAGTCATAGCGGTTGATCAGGTTCACCAGGTGTTCAGCCGATAGGCTTTCATCTTCAAATATCAATAGTTTTAAGCTCACTTTTTTCGAGTTTAGGTAGTTTTACACAAAAAGTCAATGATGTTTCCTGAATCTCAATTGCTTTGTCCGAGATCAATTCATAGCGCTTACGGATGTTTTCAAGGCCAATTCCTGATGATCCTTCAATTAGTTCCCGGCGATCTAAATTATTTAGTACCCTGACATAATTGTCTTCTTCAGAAATTCTTACCAGTAAGGGTTTTTCTTTAGAAAATCGATTGTGTTTGATGACATTTTCGGCCAGTAGTTGCAATGAGTTTTTTGGAATATAAGTGTATTTTCGGCTTTCGTCGCTAATTTCAATGATAAAACGGATACTATCGTTGTGCCTCATAGTCATTAAAAAAATGTACGCATTCAGAAATTCGAGTTCCTGTTCGAGAGGTACTACAGTCTGATCTTTACCATCGAGAATGTAACGATACATTTTCGACAGTTGTGCGATGTATGAGGCCGATAAATCTGCATCTTTATAGACCAGCGAAGTCAATACGCTCAAACTGTTAAAGAAAAAATGAGGTTCAATCTGATGTTTCAGTGCCTCAAACTGCGAACGGATATTCTCTTTTTGTAAACGTTCTGCCGTTAACTCAGCATCCTGCCAACTTTTGAAATAGTAAATAAATGAATTAAACCCGAGAATGAGCATAAAAAGAATGAACATCATTATTGTAAAATCCCTGTCAAGCAAATGATAATCGGGCCAGGCACTTTCCAGATTAAAGCAGACAAAGAAAAGCCGATAGTACACTTCACCATAGAGGGTTGAAAAAGCAATACCATAAATAACTAACATCAAACCCAAAACCACAAAACGAAGGTTTTGTCTAAAATGCTTGCCAAGTTTTTTATACGTTGACTGGGTTAAGGCGATTCCTGTTACCCAAATGATTAAACCATAAACCACAAAAAATAAATGAAATAAGATTCCCCTTTCGTTATACTCCAAAATGGATTCAAATGAACGGTCGTAAAACTTAAACAGGTAATGCATCAAGTTCAACACCACAAACATTGAAATGTATTTTACCAATACATTGGGGAATCTTTTTAACTGCTTCATACTGGTTGTTTTCTACGAAAGTACAAAAAAAGATTCCTTTTCACAGGTAACCATACTGGCTAAACCATTCCATCGCATCTTCTATTGCCTGCGAAACAGGTGTTTGCGCTAAATTCAGGTTCTGCACTGCTTTTTGTGATGAATAATAATTGTCGGTACAAAGCAGCTGGGCATTCACCGAGTTCAGCTTAGCGGGTTTTCCTGAAAGGTTTTCATATAAACTGCCCAAATTTCCGGCCAGACGAATCGCTGCACGAGGTATCCGCGCCAGCCTTTGGGGATGGCCGTGGACCAAGCGCAATTTTTCAAAGAACTCGCGATAGCTAAGATTTTCTCCTGCCAGTAAATAACATTCGCCTGGGATTCCCAACGAAATAGCATTCGCGATACCACGGGCCACATCGGCCACATGCACAAAATTTTTACCTCCCGGCGGATAAATCATCATCTTCTTTTGCTGCGCCATAAGGATAATCTGGCCCGAACTGGGTTTCGCATCGTATTTCCCCAGCATAAATGTTGGGTTTACCACTACTGTCGGAAGCCCACTTCTGCGAAATTCACCCAACACTAGTTCTTGCGCCACTTGTTTGCTCAGCATATAGCCTGATTTCCCTTTCATACTGAAAGGCGATTCTTCGGTGCCGGGATTTGCTTTGGTTCCCGAATCGAACGCATTGGCCGAACTTACAAAAATGAACTTTTCAATTCCCCTGCGAACGGCTTCGTCCAAAAGCAATTGGGTGACATCGACATTTGTTTTTTTGTAAGCTTCGTAGTTTGTTGGCCATTGACTGGTGTTTGCTGCAGCATGAACAACTGCTTCGCAGCCTGCAAAAGCTTTTCGAATATCAGCAGTGTTCGTAATTTCACCTTTTAAAAGCTCCACATCTACATGCTTAAGAGCAAGTAAGTTGCTGTTCTCACGAACCATTCCGCGCACTTCATATCCTGAATAGAGCAATTCACGAACCAGATTGCTTGCCAAAAGTCCGTTTGCTCCGGTGACTAGTACTTTCATTTTCCTGAGTTTAAATGTTAGTTGAAGTTGATTACTGTAGTTCTCGCTGAACAACCCGGACGCTAAGCGAAAGCTTTATTCCGGAAGGAATAAGGTTCATCAGGAAAACATTAATTTGATTCAGAAAGCCGGGAATAATCACAGCTTTACCTTTAATTAGATTCTTCACCGAAATTCGGGCTATGGATGATGCAGAGACAAGCGCAAGTTGCCCGAGTTTTCCTTGTTTCAGTATTCGGCTTGTTACATCTGCATTGGTCATGATCGGACCGGGGTTAACCACGCTCACTTTAATATTTGTGTTCCGAAGTTCAGCTTTTAAACCGCGGGTGAAGTGGTAAATGAATGCCTTTGATGCCGGATAAACAGTTTTATAGGGAAGTGGAGAGAATGCTGCCATGCTCGACACATTCAAGATGTATGCTTTTCGGTGCATCTTAAGTTCAGGAATCAATAGCCTGGTAATTAACGTAGTAGCCCGAATATTGAGTTGAATAAGCCGGTCGAGGTATTCGGTTGGTGTCGTTTCGAATGAACGTGTTCCACCGATACCGGCATTGTTGATAAGTACATTTACCGAAAAATTGGCAACGACCCATTCAGTCAGTCGCTCTACCTGTTTCATATCTGTCAGATCAGCTTCGTAATGGAAAGCAGAAACCTGATAATTCTCGGACAGATTAAAGCATAATTCGGGCAGGTTTTCGCCCGGAAGAGAAACCAGGATCAGATTCATTTTCCTGCGGGCACATTCAATGGCAAGTTCTTTTCCTAGTCCAGTGCTTGCTCCGGTAATTAAAGTGTATAGACATTGTTTTGTTTTCATGGCTGTTTTGTTTTTAGTTTCTGTATTTCTTAATGGTACGATAAGTAAGTTGATAAGCGAAAAAGGCAAATGGAATTCCAAGTATAAGACCTCCTATGGCCAAAGTCATCAGAACTTCAGAGCTATTCAGGAAAAGTTCTTTTAAGAAGTTGAAGGTGAGCTCTTCAGGAAACGTAAAAGGATGACTGCAACCTGTAATTTGTTTGCCAACCAGATAATTTAGCCCGAAGAAGAAAGGAGCTGTTAGCGGATTGATGTTGAATACCCCGATTCCGGCAGCCAGTTTGTTCCACTTGAAAAACGAGGCAATAGCTACTGCAATGAAGGCTTTTACACCAACCAAAGGCATCATCCCGATGAAAATACCAAGTGAATAACCACTGGCAATATTCTTAGGATCACCTTCCATTTTCCGGATTAGATTGCCAACACTAAACTTGCTGGCAAACCATCCTTTTACTGACTTTGCATTCATGAATTCTCTGCCAGTTGTTTCACATTTACCACGCAGTTTTTCAGTTCTCCAAAAACAAACGGATCGGTCATCCAGCGAGGTAAAAAGGGTTTGGTTTTCGAAAACATGTAATACCGAATGCGGGTGTGATTGTTATCGGTTGGTGTAAATTCCCATTGCCCGTCGAAATGCGAAAGTCTCCTGTATTTTTCTTCTTCAGGTAAATAATCTGGCACACCGGAGATTCCAATCGTGACCGTCTGGGTTGCTGCATTTACCTTCATTTCATTTCGTGTAACAAGATCGAACCGTAGGGCAGGTAGAAAATCGAATTTGGAATAAGCATACCATTCCTGCTCAGAACTCTGCTTCAGGACTTTGTATTCATCGGCAATCGACAACCATTTGGTTCCGTACTTTTCGTCACGAATAATTTGAGATAATTCTTCTGGTTTTGCGGCTACAACCAGCTCAGCATAGAGTTCTCGGGCTTTTCGGCCAGGTTCAGCTTCTATCCATCGCTGGTAAATATAAACCTCATCCTCATGCTTGCATAATTCCCAATTACTGGATTCAGAAGATGCTTCAACAGTTTTTTCTTCAGATGCTTCTTCAAAAGAATCATTGTTTAATTCTAGATAAGAATCTTCAGTTATTACTGTCTGCATTTCGGCAGTTACTTCAACCGGATTTCCGGCAAATTCAATTTTTGCTGCTTTTTCGGCATGTGCATGTCCGAAATGACGTAGGAGCAACACTAATAAAATAATCATGGCTTTCATTGTTTTTTGTTTACTGAATAAAATTGTTTCAGCAAAGCAAATCACAATTAATTGGTCTTTAAAGCGATAAAAAATGAACCGTAGTTCGGATTATTTGAAGTGTTGTATTTTGGGGTTGAGTTGTAAAAAGGAATTGAGAAAAATGTGGAATTTCAGGATATTTGTTTTTAATCCATTAAAATCACAATTCTTGATTTCCTGAAAGAAGGTTGAAAGATTTTCCGGTTCAGATAGATTAAATCAATCCCCACTTTCCAGCATATTGCACTGTATCAGTCTTATTAGTTACATTCTGTTAATAATCTGTTGACACTGCAAAATCATTTCAGGCAGGCGAAATCAATGATAAAACTGGGCTTCCTGAGAAAAAATTTGACCGGATTTTAGTTCCAAATCTGAGTTATAAAATTGAGTTTTGAACCAAGCTAAAAAAAACTGACTGGGTGACTTGAAGTCACCCAGTCAGTAAAATTATATGCGAATATTCGATTACGACAATACCGACATTGCAGCGCCGATCAGGTTAGCGTTTTCAATACGCGAAATTGCAACAGTAGATTCGATACCAGCTTCAGCTAGCAATTCTTTCAAAGTTGCATTTACGATATCAACATAAGCGGCATTGTTGGTTTTTACCTTACTCCAGAATAAACTTCCTTCTGCCAAAACCTGAACGGTTTTCACCGATGGATAAGCCGAATTCAGGTTTAAAACCAAACCGGCGATTGATCCGGCAACCAGTTTTGCTGAACGTTCGTAAATCTGGAAAGCGGTTTCAACATATTCGGCTTTGTAATCGGCCGGATTGTTCATCATGCGGCTCAATGCTGCTGCGTCGAGGCTTTCGTCAAAGCCATCGTTCGGATAAACAGCACGGAAAACGCGACCGAGGTACATACCCGAAATCGACTTTTCGAAACGCTGAAATCCCTTATTGTCGGACTCTTCATCCACTTTGGCATCAAAAGCGGTAAGGTGTGGTGGATTGTGGTTTCCTGATTCGAGGTTAACCGGAGTTTCGCCGCTCCAACCTTCCATTCCGGCGATTTTCGGAATATAGTCGGATGGGAAGAAAGTAGCCATGTTGGTTCCAGTTCCAACGATCAGGCCAATGTAAGCATCGTAGCCAGGATTGGCCAAACCTGCAAATAAGCTGGTGATGGTATCGTTTACCACAGCAATTTTACCGTTGAACCCGGCATTCAAAGTATCGTTCAGGTATTTTACCATTGGTGCCCCAATTGGTTTTCCGGCCATTCCCGGAATATTTACGCCTTTTGTCCAAACAATCAGTTCGGCATCGCCATTTAGCATGGGTTGTGCCGGATAGGAGAAACAATATCCGATTGACGAGTCAGCCGGTAGATTAAGCTGTTTGATGACTTCTGCTTCGGAGTTGTACAGATCTGTTTCTGTAAATCCGTCGTTTTTCATTTCGGTAATGTTCTTTTCGGCCAAACCGGTAATGGTTGTTTCCTGATCGACTGAAATAACGGCAGCCCGGAAATTGGTCCCGCCCAAATCGAAAACAGTAGCCTGACCTTTGATCCCATCTTTCTTAGGATGAATATAGGTTGGTAAACATTTGATTTCAGTTCCGTCAGTCTGAAGTCCGGTTTCAATTTTTTGACGCAAGTCGTTGGCAATGTCGAGCAATTGGCTCGTTGTTAAAGCAAATGGATTACTCATGTTATATGTATTAGGTTTAATGAACGTTTATGATCGGATAAAAATAGAAAATCCTCCTGCAACTGCAAAAGGATTTTCGGGTAGTAAAAGAAGTTTTATGAGGATTCGTATCGCGCCATATTTTCAAAATGAGTCAATATGTTGCAGTAAGGATATTCAATAGAGTTATATTTGATCATCGACCAAGCCGGAATGACATTTTCAGGAGAAATACATTGTAGGGTTTATTATCAAACAAATCAGTAAGATCATTTCTGAAATTAAAGTTCCCACTGGTAATGGAATGATTGCGTGTCTGCGACCAAACCAGGAATATGGTTGAGCCGGGTTTATATTCCCACCGGACCACCATATTAGAGAGAAACTCCTTCACATTAAAATCGGGCTGATCAAAAGAGTAGAGTAAATTTCCGCCTTGGGAAGAAACCGCGTATGATTCATTCGAGGCCTGATAAGTCAGGTCGCTGCTGTTCAAAATGCTAAATCTGTCGGAATAATGGTCGGCTCGACCATTGGTTATTCGTTTAAATTCGGTGTATTTCCCGCTGGCCAAAAATGGTTGCCCCCAGTATTGAATGCTTAAATCGGGCGTAATGTTGTAATTAACCCGCACCGATGCACTTAATGTTTTCTGATTAATCCGGGCAAAAATATAGTCGGTTTTGTTGGCATAATCCTGCTGGGTTACATATTGAAGCTCGTCGTTATTGTGTGTAAAATCAGGAGAAAGTGTAATTTTTAGACTTTTTGATGGCCGGTATCCAAGGCTGATTCCACAGTTGATCATGCTTTTCGAATTTTCAACGTTCCCACCCAAGGTCATAAATTGCATTTCTCCGGTAATCTTTTTCTGTTCATTTGATCCGAAAGCAAACCAGATATTTTTAGTGCCGGAATAGCGAAGAGCCGGGCCTCCTCTCAATTCGGTGGTCGAAAGCCCAGCCCCGTTTATATTTCCTCCCAAATGTAAATTCCAATAATTTTTTAGCTGGGCATGCAGGTTAATATTTCCTCCGGGGCCGGTTAAATCACCGGCAAAATTCCACTCTGTCCATTGGTTAAAATTCAGATTCAGATTCCGGAATATCGAGAAAGGTTCATAAATCCGGTAGCCAACCCAAATCACTTCCAGTATGTTATCAGCCTGACGCATGTAGCCCAAATCATTCAATTCCAATCCGGGCGACTTCCAGGTTGTTGCGGCCATAAATTTTAATTTTCCACCTATCTTCGACAGTACAATTTTTCCGCCTTGACCAGATAAACTAGTGCGGGTTGTATCAAGCTGAACATGTGTTGCATCGGGCCGCTGAAATCCATGAATCCACGATTGTTGTGTATTGGTTATGGCTTCGGCGCTACCCTCTACCCTGCTAAAATAGCTGCTCAGGTCAAATTCCCAGTCTTTGTTATGCCATTTATGCACAAAATCAAAACCGCCCGTTAAGGCTGTTTTATGCAGATAATTAAGTTGTTCTTCTTCTACATTCCGGTTTACCATGGTAAACATACCTCCCAAAATCGTATTCCCTTTATCGAAATCTTTTTGTACACGTCCGATGGAATAATTGGTAAAAGGTTCAATCATTTCTGTTCGCCGATGGCCATTGCTTATGTCTGCAAATTCTTCTGAAGTCAGGCTTTCCAAAATTCCAAGCGACCAGCCTTTTTTAGTTTTTCCGGTAATTTTAGCAGCACCCAAAATGCTTGTAAATTCAGGAGCATCAAGATATTCGTTATCATTTAATTCGGGACTATTGTGTGGCCGACGACCAATACGGCGCGAATAAAACAGATTTTCAGCAGCTAAATCTCCATCACCAAACATCAGCGGGAAACTCAGAATGTTTTTCCCTTCGATAAAGAACGGGCGCTTTTCCTGAAAAAATGTTTCAAACGAAGTCAGATTTACTTCTGAAGGATCGGCCTCAACCTGTCCGAAATCCGGATTAATTGTGAAATCGAGCGTGAGATTATTCGTTAGCCCAATCTTGCCATCGAGTCCAACATCGAGCTGATTTTTTTTGCCCGATTGTTTGAATGGATTGCCCTGTTCCTTCTCGTAACGGTCGGTCCGGGCCACTACATACGGTGTTAAATCGGCAATTTTTCTCGACTTCAGATTTTTCAGTCCTTTCAATTCGCCAAATTGCGATGCCCAGCCTGCTGTTTTTTTTGATGATGGCTGCCAAAGACTTACCTCCTGTTTTCTGAAAAGCGAACGTCCAACCTGCAAGCCCCAGGTTTGTTCACTGTTTCCTTCAAACCGCAGCTGTGTAAGTGGAATACGCATCTCGGCATACCAACCCGACTGATCGCGACTGGTTTTGACCAACCAAATTGGATCCCAGGTTGTATCCTCATTTCCGCCGTCGTTGCTCGATATAAAATCATATTTGGTTCCTGCAGCATTTACAAAAAACGAAAAGGCAGTTCGCTTGTCGAAATACGAATCGAATTGAACCAATACCAGGTCGCCGTCTATTTCGTCACGTCGGGTGAGGCGTTGCACAATGCTATCGGCACTGGTATCCCAGGCTTTAAAACCAACATAGATGTAATTTTCGTCGAGCAAAATAGCAAACTCAGTTTTTTGCCCGGGCTTTTTTCCTTCTGAAGGTTCAAACTGGATAAAATCATCTTGCCAGACGGCTTTTTGCCAGGCAGTTTCGTTTAAACTTCCGTCTATCGAAAGTTCATTTTTGCTGCATTCGCCTGCATAATATTCTTTTTTAGGCTGAGCTTGGGCAAATGAATAAGTAGTAGTGAATAAATATACACTAAGCGCGAGGAATCTTGTTTTCATGAACATCGTTTAATAACCTACAAGACTCCCGAAAATTAGTTTCGTTACAACAATTTTTGATTTTTTTGAAAAAAGATGGAAGTTGGCTCTGACGGAAATGCAATCAATCTCTACCTATTGTCTTCATTTCAACTTACTTCCTTCTATAATCAATATCCAATCTTCCATTCCGCTATGGTTCATTCCCGGGGTAGAAATAAGTACCGATTTTTTCTTTTTCTTCGGAAACCTCATGTCGATAGGGCTGTATTTTCCTGTGATTGGATCGAACCAGCGTAGCCTGCAATGCTGACCAAAATCGGGTAATTTAAGTTCCAGCGTTTGTTTTACCGGAGTATAAACAACCGCAAACGATCCGTTTTCAGCAACAGAGCAAACGGCATAATCATCGGTCATATAGGTTCCATAGCCTCCGGCCAGTATCTCATGGTCAATGTCGGGTTGCCATTTCCACCACTTTATTTTGTCAGTCAAAAGCTTCAGAATCGCCATATCTTTACTGCTTCCGTATTCGGTGCAATACGACCAAATTTGTCCATCGCTGTTTTTGTTCCAGATTCCTTCTGCTCCATAAGCATTCCCCATTCCTCCGGAAAGAATGTTCCACCAGGCTTGCCGGCGAACGACAAACCTGTTACCCCAACGTTCCTTAATCCCATTGGAATCGTATTCTTTTGCATCACCAGAATCGTAATAACCTTCGGCCAATTGAACAGGCGTTTTTGGAAAAGCTTTCCAATTGTCGTAATTTATACTGTAAGGATAACGCTTTCCGTAAGCAGCCGAATAGGCATGCGTCCAGTTCAGGGTAATCCATGAAGCTTGCGGATAAGCTTCCCTACTCGATTGATCGGCTTCGCTGTGGTAGGCTACAATAGCCTTTCCACCATAAACCTCCTGAATCCCTTTTCCCATTTCGTCAAGTTCATTGCGGACAGGTTCCGGAGCCTGATTTCCCCCAATAAAATAGATCACCCGAGGATTGTCTTTATACCGGTTAGCAAACCATATTCCGAATTTTCGGCATTTTTCAGCTCCATTGGCCTGAATAAATTCGTTAAGTGAATGTTTCCATATTGGGTTGATCATGACCACTAACCCACGATCGGTAGCCTGTCTCACCACCCCATCAACCCTTGCCCAAAATTTAGGCGATGGCTTTAAAATATCCCGATTCAGAAAGGCTGAATCTGCCATCGTTTTTACAATTTCAGCAAAAACAGCACTCATTTGAATGGTATTGAATTTACCCGCAACCCTGTTTTCCAGGTATTCCTTCACTTCCTGATCGGTATAAGCATAAGTCAATGACCAGGCCGTACAAGCTTGGATAAAGAACGGCTTGTCAATGCTCCATTGCAAGTACCGGCCATTTACCGAAAGCTGCAAAGGGGTTGGTTTGGTCTGAGATAATCCAACGAAGGAACTTAAATACAGGGCAAAAATAAGCAGAGTAAGTTTTCCTGGTAAAACTTGATTTTTCATAGGGACACAAGAAATTATATGACTACAGAGTGTTAAAGTTATTGATTTATTTATTTCAGGCTCAGACAAAACACATTCTTTCCTATTTAAGGTCAAACGAACAGGCTGGCGCTGCTTGTTTCTCTCTTTTCACTTAATCCTATGTGCAACGGAATTCGGAACTATTACCTATATTCACAGATAAAGTTCAACTTATTGGGTATTCTGATGTTTAAATCAGATCGAAATTTAAACGAATTAAAATAAGCATAGGAATGACATCAAAACTCTTCTCACCGATTACATTAAAGGATATTACGCTTAAAAACCGGCTTGCAGTTTCGCCAATGTGCCAGTATTCAGCCGAAGATGGTTTTGCCAGCGACTGGCATTTGGTACATTACGGAAGCCGTGCTGCAGGCGGCGCCGGATTAATTATACAGGAAGCAACTGCAGTTTCTGCAGAAGGTCGGATTACATCGTATGATCTGGGAATCTATAAAGAGGAACACATTGAGAAATTAAAAAGTATTACAACATTTATTCATCAGCAAGGCGCTGTCGCCGGAATTCAGCTTGCACATGCAGGACGGAAAGCAAGCTGTGCCCGCCCCTGGGATGGAGGAAAACAACTTAACGAAAACGAAGGGGGCTGGAAAACCGTTGCCCCATCTTCCTGTACATTTAATCCGGAGGATAACGTTCCACAAACTCTGGATGTTGAAGGAATTAACAAGGTGATTTCCGATTTTAAAACTGCGGCAAAAAGGGCTTTGAAAGCCGGATATAAACTTGTTGAAATACATGCGGCACATGGCTATTTGGTTCACCAGTTTCTTTCTCCTTTGAGCAACCTCCGGACCGATCAATATGGTGGGAGTTTTGAAAACAGAATCCGCCTGTTGCTTGAAATTGTTAAAGCTGTAAAAACGGAATGGCCACAAAATTTACCACTTTTTGTACGCATATCTGTAACCGATTGGGTTGAAGGAGGCTGGAATATTACTGAAGCCGTTAAACTTTCATCGATTTTAAAAACCAAGGGCGTGGATTTGATTGACTGTTCGTCAGGCGGATCTGTACCTTATGCAAAGATTCCAATTGGGCCAGGCTACCAAGTTGATTTTGCTGAGCGTATTAAGAAAGAGGCGGACATATTAACCAGTGCTGTGGGATTAATAACCGACACTTATCAGGCAGAAGAAATCCTATCAAAAGGAAAGGCTGACCTCATACTTATTGCCAGGGAATCTCTTCGCGAACCCTATTTTGCACTAAAGGCTGCCAAAGCTTTAGGTGATGAAATTGAGTGGCCTTTGCAATATTTTAGGGCTAAAATCTAAGTCCAGCAGCAATAGTTTTTGATTGCAAATTTCCAGAATGAGGGAAGTATTTGTAAAATATAAAAGGGACTTAAAAGTCCCTTTTAACTATCTGCAAAATCGTGGAGAATATCGGAATCGAACCGATGACCTTTTGACTGCCAGTGAGAAAGGCATAATTATAAATCATTGATTATATGTGTATTACAAAAGAATGGAAACGCAAAATATTGGATTTTCTAGCATTCTTCAGCACAAAAAGGGCACTCCAGAATATGAGCTTAATCTTGTCAACATTGACATTTTTTGAAAGGTGAGCTGTGAAGTATCAAATAGCCAATTTCTAAATCACAAAAAGTACCACATTGGTTTAATAAACTACTTCCTGTCACCAGATAGGAAGTCTTTAAATCTTCCTTATGACGGGTTTTCAATAATGAATTTTTTTCGGTCATTTTTTGAGACGGTTTACAAACATGAAATATCAAAACCACTGTAAAATGGCAATAATCAGGACCTGCAAACAATTTTGGCTTCTTGATTCAGCTAATCATATGTAGGAACTGATTGACCAGGTATATCAGTTTAGCCTCATTTATTGGAAATCCGTTAAGCAGCAAAATTTGCCGGTCACAATCACATATCCCGAAATGGTCGCGGAAATGATTCTCAAATTTGAGGGCAACGGAATCTCCGATTTTGGAAAAGTTAATTTATGATTTTTCTTGAAAAATGTCGGATTGTAATAAGATAAAACCCCCTTACCGTTTCCAGCAAAGGGGCAAACCTAACGTTTTGCTGCTATAAGAAGTTGGCGATTTCGGAGACGAAAACTGTCTTCCAGCACTGAACTTGATACGAAGCACAAAACTTCATTTAACCAATGATCCGCCAATTTCTTGTAGCTGCTGTTAGGCGGTCGTTGTATATCGTTTGTCCTCAATTTTTTTTCAGTTGTTTTAAAGAGAATAGTTCGATTTGCAATGTTATTAACTCAAATCAAACTAATAAGAATTACTATCTTCATGGAGATCGAAACTTCGTTTTATTGTCACTGTCGAAAAGTCGTTTCTCGTTCATTGAAATTTATAATTCAGCCCAAATGCCAAACTCATTAAGTCAGGAAAACCGGGAACAAATGAAGCGGCAAAGTCCAATTTATTATTAAATGCGTATTTATATTCAAATTCACCACCATACCATATAAATAAATATTGCCATTTTTTTTCCAATTCTCCTTTGAAACGATTTTGGTTTATATAACCATCCATTTCTAACCAGTTTCTCCGATAAACCAATGTTGGACCAATGCCACCATATAAGCTATGTTTTCCTGATTTTATAATTTTACCTCTCACTCCAAAATGGCTAAAGCCGCCCAGTCTTGCTGCGCAGTCAGCATATACAGCTTGGATTAATTTTAAAGACAAAATATCCTTGTATAAAAAATATTCATAAGTAATCTCTCCACCAATATTTAAAACAAAATATCCATCTTTATCAAGCTTGTTGGGCATCAGAAAAGAATTGTCATTTTCGCCTTGCGGGTGAATGCTTAATGCAAAGTACTTAATGCCAATATTATTTTGAGCAGATAGTTCTGTAAAAACTAATAAAACTATAATTAAACTAAATATTTTCATAAAATCATTATTTACTATTTCCCTCTAATCGAAGTTTGCTTTTTTTACAATGCGGCCTAACTTCGAACTAAAATCTATTCCAAGAGCCTATATGATTAGGCTCAAAACTGTTTTTTGTATTTCTATCCTAACTTAAATCGGTTTCCTCCTAAACTTTTGGATTTAATTCCAAATGCATTTTTAATGACGGCGGAATTTAATTTTTGCTGCTTATAGAGTTTCATAACAAGATTTCGAATTGATGCACCATTTGTTTGCAATTGGGTTGTATTTGGTAAATTTGCTTCAATCATTTCAATCCTTCTTTTGTGACGTCCACCTTCAAATTTGGTTGTTAGAAAAGCCTCCGTTATCGCCATTGCCTCAATAATATTTAGAAAACGACCAGGCAAGACTAAAATATTGGCATTATTATGCTGTCTGGCAAGGATAGCAATAGTTTTGTCCCAGCAAAGTGCTGCCCTGATTTCTTTATACTTATTTGCTGTAATTGACATTCCTTGTCCACTTCCACAAATCAAGATGCCAAAATCGCTTTCGTTATCTTGAACTGATACTGCAACTTGATGTCCAAAAACAGGGTAATCAGTTGACTCTAATGAGTGAGTGCCAAAATCTTTAATTGTTATTGATTTTAGTTCCAGCCACTTTTTTAGTATTTGCTTAATTTCATATCCAACATGATCGGCGCCTATGCTAATTTTTACTTCCATATCAGTTTTTTTGATTCTAAAAGTTGGTTACTATTAAATTATAAGCCCAGCATCTTCATTACTTCTTTATATACATTTTCTCTGGTAAATTGGAAAGGCCGGACTAAAAAACACCTTCCGCCGGGGATTATTGAACCATACACGACGGATTTAAGTTTTTAAACTTGTGACACTTATGGAACCATTATTGCAAACGGCACAGAGTGGTCAATTTGTCCGGCATGTCCAACTTATCAAGCAACGCCGCCTGCACTAATAAACATTACTATTAAATTCCCCCAAAATAATTCACTCAGATTTTTTTCACTAGAGCAGAAGAATTCCGTGTGAAATGATCTACATACTACACGGACTCTATTACGCTTACTGAGCCCCAAAGGAAATAACCGCTTCAGCAAGTCGTTTGGCCAAAGCTTCCGCTTCAGCCGGCGTGAACTGATTACTATTCCCGGAAAAATAGCCCATAGGTAGTTTCTCGATGTCCGCATAAACAAATGGAATTTTGTATACATCTTTTCCCTCAAAAAACTGGTCTGCAATCCGATTCAATTCACTGGCTTTTTTTGCACGCTGCTTATCTTTTCCATATGCGGATGGAATCGGGATCCAGTAGATCTTCTGCGAATGTTCCGCCAAAATTTTCCATACAGCATTAAGGTTGTGCTCGAAATCAGATATCAGGCCGGGATCATCCAAATCCCATTCCCCGATCGAAAAGACTACGCGTGCATATTTTTTATCGCCAATCTGCTCGCGCAGTTCATGAGCAGCCTGAGCGCTTTGGGTCAATGCACCCGGTTGGTTCAGACGTACGACCTCGGCCAACTTTTTCTCCAATGGTTTAGCAATCCCCAGGGTCAGCGCATCGCCGAAGAAGCCCATCAGCGGCAATTCATCATCCGAAGCAACCGCATGGATCCGGGTGTCTTTGAGATAATCGGGCATAGGATTGGGCACCCCGTAGTATTGACGCTGTACCGGATCGATCTGCCGGTCATAAACCGCGAAGCGCGCCATCTGATCTGTACGAGGTGCTGAATCGTACACGACGTCCGCCGGAGCAGGAGCCGCCCCGCCAAAAGAGACGCCTAGATTGGTGAGCATCGTTTGCATCAGACGTTTGGCTTTTTCGCTACCGGCTTCAAGATCAAGCTGCGAAATCAGCACACGTCCGCCTCCGACAACAAGTTCCATGACGACCGGATCGCGATTGACAAACCAGCTGTTCTGACGCAGATCACGCACACCATTAAGGTTCTCGCCGTACAGATTGTCGGGCGTTTCGGAACCGATGTGCCAGTTGCTGATCAGCACCTCATGATCAGCCGCCGCCGAAACCGGGTTCATCCCTTCGATTTCAATCCCTTGACGGAACATAGGCGTTCGCTTCCAGTCGAGATCCAGATTGGCTAAGCCGGCCAGCAGCGGGCTGAAGTTCGGTTCGAACGGATACGGGGCCAGAATGCCATCATAATAATCAACCCATTCGCTGGGCGAACCAAGCCGCGCCCACGAAACCGGAGCTTTGATGCAGTTAAAGCGCTGTCCGAAATACGGCTCGGTTAAACGCAGCGGCTTTCCGCAAATTTCACGAACGAGTTTGATGGTCTCCGGAGTCACTTCCGAGAACCAAACCGTTCCGCCCTTTTCGAGATGGGCAATCAGATCGTCTTTTGCCGCCGAAAGCGCCTGGACATTCTTCGCATCCACCGCCGCAATGTTCGACGCCGAAAGATCAGGCTGCACACTCGCACCCAACGTCTTCAGCCAGTTTGCAAACCGGCCATCGCCGATCACGCACAGATTAGCGGCCGTCTCAGCGGGTTGATATTGATCAAGATAATTGACCATCCGGTTGAGAAGGAATCCAGCGACAGGCTCCTTAAGGTTGCCTGTATTCAGAGCGCTCTCAAGCACAACACCGCGACCAATAAAGGTTTCTTGCAGAGCGGCACCCGATCCATCTTTGTTGCCGAAAAGAATCCGGCGAACATTGCGGCCTGTCGGAGGCGTCAAGTTGCGGGTGGCACTTCCTCCGCGCCAGAATGAAAAGTCCTCCTGCCCCAGTCCGGCGACCAGGCGATGAGTGGCCGAACCCGACTGAACGGTCGCGGAAGGTTCTGATCCGCCACGCAGGCCGATGGTATTGAACTGTACAGGACTTTCCGGATTCGTTTCTCCAAACACAAAACCGACGGCCGAAACACGACTAAAGTCGGGCACGATCGATTCGCCAGTCGCAACCACAGACCCAGACTCAAGGCGAACGGGTTCCCAAGAAAAGAGCAAACAGTCGAATGTCAACGAACCAAAAAGGGCGGTTGGAAATTCCCTCGTCATCACGCCTTCATCTTTTTTCCCGCAGACAAACCAACGGCCGAACGAATCGGAGAGCATAGGCCGAATTGTTTTGCGGTAAAACGGTGCTCCGCCAGCATCTTTCCAAGGTTTGTCGTAGCCGTCCTTATCCGGTGCCTGCCACAAACCATAGTCCAATTGAATCAAACCAGTTGCAGAAAAATCAAATGTCCCATCGAAGTCGAAGGTTACCCAAGCTCCCGGAACGGGATTTTCAACATTGAAGCTTCTGTCGGTCAAGGTGGACCGTTCCTGTCCGGGAGTCCCGAAAGCCAGTTTCGATTCGTCCGACAACGTGTGTTTTTCGATCCGACCGGAAAACCCTTTAAATGTCCCTTTTGGAACTATGCTGTGATGGCTGAGCTGTTTTCCACCTGCCGCTTCGTCTGCCGACAGCACCAACACGCGTACCCCTTTGGAGACGAGCGGCTCCCAAGCTGAATCAACCGAGTCGGCAATAATCAATTTCGCGGTCTGCACGGGCACGCCAGCACCTCCGAAAATCCGCTGTAAAGAGTTCCCGACCACGGCGATCTTCCGGGATGCCAAATCGACTGTCTGAAAAGCGGGAAAGATTTTCGCCTCGGTTACCATCCGATACCCGGTTTCACCTTTGCTTGAGAACTGCCGAACCAGTCGCACTGGTGTAACATCATCAACTTTCGGCAGTCTCCACTCCGATGTGAATTTGGGCACATACTCCCCCGCCGCCAGAGAGACGTCGCGTTTCACAGAGGTCAACACCTTCCCTTCTGGGGTTTCCACCCGGAATTCAACCCGGTTCGCTGGTCGATGATCCTCATAAAATAAACGACCGCTACGCTCCACCGTCTGGCCGGAAAAGAAGGTGCGTTCCTTTGAATCATCGGGGCAACGAACCCGCGCCAGAAATTCTTTAAAACAATAGAGTCCCGGATTGGGCTGGAACTCGGGCAGGGTCGGATCCCAAATATTATGGGTTGATGAACACGGATTGATGAAGAACGGCTTCATTCCTTTCGCCCCCTCAATCTGATCGTATTGAGGATAAAACCGCTGGAAGTTGTTCGACGGCTGATAACGATAAAATACATAACTGAACTCCCACGGGACGTAGGCGTTCACCCGATAAAATTTTCCATTGATTTCTTTGCCGTCGGCAAAACTTTCAATGTCAGAGCGAAGCTTTTCCCAGCCGTCGCGCCAGATACCGGTCGCGACATCCTGGGAACTGATTTCATAGCCTGCCGGGCCGAGCTTCAACGGACGATCGTGTTGCCAGACATCGCCGATTTCATCCCACACCATCGGTTTGTCGGGACCGTATTTTGCCCAGTCGTTCCAGACACTGGCGGCGGCGTAATGCTTCGATAGCACATCGCCGTGCAGACTATATCCGCTGAAGTCGCTATTGAAGGCTGGGCGAGTTGGATCCAGCTTGCGGCAAAGCTCGATCAAATGAACAGGCTCTGGAAAATTACGCCAATGAAGCTCGTTGGCCACCGACCACATGAGTACCGACGGATGGTTACGTAACCGCTTGACCATCATTTCCGTGTGCGCCATTTGCAACTCCACCGGCGGGAGACGGAAATGATGTGCCGCTTCGGAAAGAAACAAAAATCCCATCTCATCTGCCGCATCATACAGTGCTTCATCTCGGGGATAATCATGTAATCGCATCAATTCAAGGCCCTGATCCTTCAGCTGACGAATCCACGATTCGGCATATTCCTTACTGTGCTGCAAATCGCCGCTCTCGTGTCCTCCGTGCCCACGCAGAAAAATTTCCCGTCCATTCAGGTAAAGGTGCTGATTTTCCCAGGTGATTTCCCGGAACCCGAAGCGAAGGCGGTACCGGTCCAGAACCGTTTTGTTTTCACTCACCACCTCGGTTTCAAGGTAATGCAGATACGGGTCGTCAATCGACCAAAGATGCGGATTTTTCCAGACCTTGGAGGTTTTCAGCGTTTTCTCTTCACCGGGAGCCAGCGTCACCTTCTCTTTATCAGCCCATTGCTGAACGACCCGGCCCTCTGCATCCATTACTTTAAAGCGCAGACTCACGGTTTGCGGGGCGGTGCCGTCGTTGCGCACCGGAACATCATAGGCCAGCATGCTCTTAGAAACCGAGGTTTGAATGAATATATCGGGTGTCACGCGGACTTCCGGCACAAATTTCAGAAACACGTCCTGATAGATTCCGCGGCGGTTGCTGTTATAATCCTCAAACAACCCGCAGGTTTTATCGGCAGCGATATAGACCTTTAGCTGATTCTCTCCGGCCTGAACCAGATCAGTAATGTCGAATGCAAACGGAACATAGGAGTCGCTCCAGTTTCCCGCCTTTTGTCCGTTCACCTCGACCGTCACGATATGACGAACCCCACCGAAATGGATCAGCACGCGCTGATTTTCCGGAACCTCGGGGATTTGAATAGTGCGGTTGTACATTGCGGCACGGTCGTACCAAGCTTTCGGGTACCCCCAGACATCCCAATGATCTTTACCCCACAGCTGATCCTGTCCCGCAAAGGAGCCTGGAACCCGAACCTTCGCAGGTTCATCAAAGCCATCAACCTTCAGTTCCCAGGTTCCGTTCAGGCAGATCTCCGTTCGTAAAGTACTCTTCTCTAAACCATTTGACGCCTGGTAATTAATTTGTTTATCTTCGGTTCTACCACCCCAGTGTTGATTGATATGGTCACGGTGAGCGCCCTTATGAACGGTGATCGTATCCTCTGGCTCTGCAATGACTGCATCTTCGATGGACTTCAAGAGCATATTCTTATGTCCGTTGGTTACATCAAAGTCTGTAATCGCAACATGGTTGTTCGTCCGTGCAGAGTTAGCCCCCATCAATAAGAAGCAAATTACTGTCATCGTTAGTGCTAAACACATCTTATACATAATATTCTCTATTTGTTTCTGACATTCCAGTCAATTTTTTTTCCATATTTATTACTTGGTCTCCATTTAAAATTTAGTCTATCCATTTCAAGTTTCTAAACTCCGGTTTTTCACCAATCCATTTAGCTCCCAGTTCTAACTTCTTATTTTCGGAATCAATTTTTTCATTTAATGTTTCCTGCATACCCAGCCGCAATTCCATTATTCCATTCCAACCGGGCAATGATTCTCCCTTTGCATTTTGAAAGTCTTTTTTCGATAAAACTACACGTTGCCATTCCTTACTTCCTTTAAGAAGAACTTCTGAAGCGTATGCATCAATTCCAACCACCAATTTATTAGGTTTAGCCGAAAGGACCTCAAAAGCAAGTTTTGCATTTTCAGGTGCTTTCCATTTGTCATCGTACAATTTGTGTGTTTTGCGTGCCCAATCTTCAGGTTTGTAGGTAAACCATTCTTTTCCCCAGTCCCCTTTGAAGGTTTCTATGGTTAGAGAGGGTTTCATGGTTGCATTCACTCCGGCCGCTTTGAGCTGCTCCGGCCCCGCCATTGTCATGGTTGACGAAAGGTTGAATTTGTCAGCTGAATAAATTCTATAATAATACCCTGCACCAGTAATTGGCTGATCTAGTGAATAAACTACGTTGGCATAGACCCAAAGCGGTTTGTCTATACTGAATACAGGCACTTGGGCAATCCAGGATTTCCCCTTTTTAGTGGTTTGGGCATTAAACCAAAAGCGGTTGATGGTGTTCTCCCGGTTATCTGCCTTTCCATCCATCTGCCCTTGCTGAGTATAGTAAACATCAACAGACAAGATTTTTCTGGATGCATCAGGTGTTACCAAAAAAGTCGGCACGCCATTTTTGGTTTTCAGTTCCAGCGAACTTTGGGGTGTTTCCGGAAAAGTGAAGGTTCCTTTCAGATATTGATCGAACCAAAGCTGCGTGGCAACTTCACACTCTGCATTGTCCTGATGATTGTGATGAGCAGAACAAGTTATGCGCCAATTTTTGCTTTGAATCTCAGTCAACGCTTGCTTTAAATCATTGATCCGTCCATGAAAATCATTTGATGGATTAAGAAAGATTATTGGACAGTTGATATTTTTTAAATATAGATCATCACCGAGGGTTGCAGTAAAAAGTAGATTATTATTGTATCTGTCGCTAACACCTCCACAGGAAGGTGCAGATGCTTTAACCCTTGTGTCTGACCCTGTTGTTAAAACGGTGAGTTTGCCCCCCATTGAGTGGCCGTAAACTCCGAGTTTTTCAGGATTTACCTCCGGTTGCTTTTCAAGAAAAGTCAGTGCCCGGCGAGCCCCAACAGTACACAAAAACCAACTGTTATTACGCGGCGATTCTTTGGAATCTAAAGTCCAGGAGGCAGTTGGAATTTCAACAAAAGAGTTCTCCGGATATTTGCTAGGAGCATGATATCCATCGAGTGCTCCCCAATCCGTGGTGACTTTATATGCTAAATCATGGGTTGCTCCATACCAAAAAAGTTTAACAATTTCATGATTAACCACGTAACCCGGTGCATTTATCCGGCCGGCCCAGGCAATGGAAATCGTGGCATAACCACGTTTGGCATTGGTAAGAACAGCCTGATAATCGGCATACTGTCCGCCTCCATGAATTTGCACCAGACCTGGCAGATTGGTCGCTCCTTTTGGATATCCGTAAATAGCAGCCATCATCGCTTTCTGGCCTTTAAAGATTCCAATCCGGTACCGGAGAACCTTCATAACCACTCCGTCCTCTTCCCACTCTTTAAGAATTTCGGTATTCAGTGGTTCTTTGCGAGGGGCATAGTCTTTCCAGAGCTCTTCAAGGGTTTGAGGGACTTTGCCGTTTCCGAAAGAGCTGAATGTTTCCTGGCTAAAGCTTTGCTGGCAGGGAAAAAGCAAATAAATGAAAGTAATTAGCAGTAAGTATTTCATCGCTTGTAATTATTCAATTTCCAATTCTATAATTGAATCAATTTCATCCCTGTTCTTCACGGGCAAATCAATTTCAACCCCATTTTTAGTTTGTTTAACCACCGGATTTTTTACATTTAATCCTTTGCTGTTTCTGATTTTTTTTATTGAGCGAAGGCAACACCAGAGGAGAACCATCTTTGGGCCAATTCAGGATATGCACATAAATTTTGTTGTCTTTGAAAGTCATTCCGCCCCATTCGCCATTTGGAACTGGGCCGCCACGTGAATTTGCACCCCACTTGCCATGCTTTCAGTCTTTTTCTTTGTTTCCTGTATTCATTGGTTTTAAGTGTTTTGTTTTCTAATCTCTTTCGGGGTTAGTTCCCCGCCGCTCTGCGGCGAATAAGAAGTAATTCCCGAAGATACCCCACTGCTATGCGGCGGGGAGGTTCATTTTAAAATAAAACTAGTTGGTGCATAAGCTTTTGTCGTGAAAGACATCTTACCATCTTTGATCGAAATTGCATTTCCGCCCTTTTCGCCACGAAGATTAACAGGTGTGGCGGTGGTGTATTTTGCTCCGGAAGGGAAGGTAATCGTCACTCCGCCAGAAATACCTGATTGTTCCCACAGGCGTAAAACAGTTCCATTGCCGTCGGGATTTTCGCCAAATGCGGTAACCAAAACTCCCTCACGTGAAATTGTCAAACCTTGATTTTTATCTTTCAATTTTCCGGCATCACCTTCTGCCGATCCAACCAATAAAGGCAAGCGGGCTTCCCATGATTTTGCTGTCAGGTTGGCAACAGTTTGCTCATTCGCTGGTTTCGACCAAATGCGAACCCGTTCGGTCCACGATCCTTCCTGCCAAAGCGGGAAATTGGTATTCCACATGTTGTTGTAAAGATTCACAAAGACCATGGGAGAATCCGGGACATAATCCATCGAAAACTTCCACAAGCCCGGCTCGCCAAAACTGAGCAGGGGCGAATCCATTGGCGACAATGCCACGCCTGTGTGATCGGCTTGTGTGATTGTCACTCCGGTATTTACGGCCATCAAATTTCGGTTAGAGCCTGAAATGATATCCGTTGCCGGATTTATCGGACCTCCCAGACGGCCCACTGTAAATGTCGGCTTATCGATGGCAAACGGGAAACACAGCCAGCCACCTTCAGGATGTTTTTCAGGATTTTTTGCTTCGACTTTCCATTCCACATCTATATACGCCTGGTTGCGCGGGAAAGTGAAAATCAGCGTATAACTTTTGGCGAAACCCTGAGTTTGGGTGGTTGTCAATGTCGCAATGTCTGTTTGTCCGGAGTGAACGACTGCGATTTTCCATTTTTCAGGAGTATAGGCCAGATAAGGAACTTTGTCTGCTTTCGGCATCCCTGGTTTCCCCAAATCATTTAAACCCCAGCCATCTTTCATCCGGCTATAGGAATTGAACCATTTATCAACCTCAACAGAGCTAAAACGCTCATGCAGAAATTGGCCGAGCGCATAAGCCGACTTTTGGTCAACCAATTCACGGTTGGTTTTCTTTTCAATTAAAGATACGATGCCACCTTTTTTCAGATCAAAAATTGCGGTGAAATTGGGCGTATGGAGAACCGTTTTTTGATCGGCGGACACGGTTTCTTTTTTTAGCTCTTTTTCAGAAATAGTGATATAGCCATTTGCCGGAATATCTTTCACAAAAACAGTTTGTCTGTTTATGCTGGGGATTTCAACGGTTCCCGATCGTTTCCACGGCAGTGGATTATAAACTACGAAACGTTTCCCGGAAATATTGACCGATTTTGCCAGCAAGTTTAGTCGGGAATCCAGCTCTCCGGTAATAATATCGTTTGTATTGTGAATGTATTGACGGTGTGCATCGTACGATTTCAGCCACTTGGTTTTACTACCTGTTTGTGTTTCATAAGCATTACTGTTTTCAAGTTTTGAATAATCGCTGCCGGTAGGAATTGGCTCTGCTTTTGCTTCGGTTATCCATTTTTTCCAATCATCGCCGTAGTTGTAACGCGGCCCGAATTCGGCATTCATTCCCCAAGTGTGTTCGCCGTATAAAAGGCTTTGCTCGTAAGCCTTTGCAAGTTTTTCTGTCAAAGGCTGGGTCTGAATTCCCCAAATTTGCATTTGAGTATTCAAGACATCCAAAGCCGGTTCCAGAGGACGGACATTGCGGGCAATCTTCGATTCCTGAGGATTCGACATTAATCCATGGATCCAGGTATCGGGAGTGTCCCCTTTAACCGTTGGCAGACTTGGATTTTCGGTCAGAATAGCTTTGGCGAAATCGTCGAGTGTTCCCAAGTGGATTTTTATTCCAGGCATTTCTTTTTCGGCATAGGCCAAAAGCTTGTCAATGTCCTGGGCTGATGGCGGCCCATGATTATCGCCGGTCATGACCATGGATAAATAATTTTTGCAGGGCCAGTTTATATTGGGCTTAATGTCGGAGCCATACAAGGCCGTATATTGACAAAGTATTTTCGAGCCATCGGGTCCTTCCCACCAGAACAATTCAGGGAAACGAGGATACTGACTGGCCGAATTGCAGCCCAATTGCAGAAATTTTATTCCGGCATGATTTAAGAGTGTTGGCAGAACCCACGAATGACTGGGTACATCGGTCATCTTTGCGCTGATGGGTAATGGAAGTCCGTACGACCGGCATATAGCTGACGAATACCCCAATCCGCGCACCAAATCTTCATAATCCATCGATTCGGTGTGTATGGTAAACGGAAGACCGTGAACAACCAGAGAACCGTCTTTAATTGCTTTCTCGATTCTTGTTTTTCGTTCCGGAGTTTGCAACGGACCAAGAATCTGAGCCTGTAAAGGCCACCCGGCAACCGTCCAGACAAAGCGTTTTTCAGGTGATTGCAGTGCATTTATTTCAATAACATTCAGTGCCTTATCCATCATTTCGCCACGGTAGCGTTCAAAAACGTTTTCAGGCAAATCGGTAAAACCCAAATCGAAGTGTGTTTTAAAAACTACCCAGACATCGGTGACCTGTTGCTTTTGGGCGATACTGCCATAGACAAAGGTTAGTAGAAGAAGGATAGATAAGATTGATTTCTTCATTTTTTGAATTATTTTAGTAAAATAGGATATTCCAAATCTTAATCTTGCATGCGATTTAAAGATTAGTTACTTTATCGGGAATATCTTAATTGATTCAAGACTTGAAGTTCCCGGATTACCTTCCACCAAATTAACCGAAATGGTATGTTTTCCTGCCGTTTTAAATTCAATGATTCCCATGTGATAATCCACATATTTTTCAGTGGCAGCCTGTTGGTTCTGGACCAGAATGCCTTCGTCGGTAATCGTTTTCCAAACCAATTTTCCTTCTCCCTTGTATCGAAGATCCAAATAATAGTATCCAGGTTCAAAAACTTCTACTGTCCAAACGGCTTTGCTGTTTTCTGACCATTTACTGATTTGGTTGACATGTTTCCATTCGCCAAACTTCTCCATCCATCTCACTTTTTCTTTTTCAGCTCCCGTAACTTCGGCAAATTCAGTCAATAACTCAATTTGAATGTTGGGGTAAATCCCATGATTGGTGTTTACTTTGGCAGTCTCTGCATTGGTATCGAGTTTCAGTTCAATGACTGAAACCGGCGAATCGAGTGGTTTAAAGGGTACATTCAAGACAAGCCATTCGTTTTTCTTTTCAAACGATATTGATTTTGATGACCTACCATTCAATGTTTTGGCCGAAACAACCTTGCTTTCCATTCCTGGTATGTAAAGTTTGCCATCCTGTGGCCATTCAAAAACAGATAGATACATCGAATTTCCTTTGGTAGTCACATCGCCCCAAGGCAGGGCATGTCCCCATGGAGAACTTCCGGCACCATAAACAACTTGCGGATATTTCTGCAGCCATTTACCTGTTTCCAGTAAAAATTCAGCCCCCATTTCCGGAACTTTTCCCATCCCATCAGGCCCCACGTTAAACAAATAAGTTCCGCCACGGCCAACGGTTGAGACCAGACGATGTAGGATTTCTTTCGGACTTTTAAAATTGTTATCATACCAGGCGAACGACCACGAATCGTTGTTGGTGTCGCACGTTTCCCAAAGTCCTTCAATATTACTTGGTGGAACTTCCATATCGCCTTTGCTGGCGTAATCACCCATTCCATGGCCAACCCTGCTGCAAAGCATGGCATTGGGTTGCAATTCACGCACCATTTTAACCAACTCTACCACCAATTCTTTTTTCATGTTTCCGGGAGTATCGAACCATACAAAGTCGATTGGTCCATAATTGGTGCAGATTTCTTTCACCTGAGGCTTACATTTTCTATAGAAATATTCTTCAAAAGTTGCGGGTGTTCCATCGTCATTGAGTATCGGTCCACCGGAGCCTCCGGGTGAAGTCCAGTCCTGGTTGTGCGAATAATAAAAGCCAAAACCAAGGCCCAATTCGTGGCAAGCGACTGACAATTCCTTCATGGGATCGCGGGCAAAAGGTGTTGCAGCGACAATATTAAACGGATCGGCTTTCGAGTCAAACATGGCAAAGCCTTCGTGATGCTTGCTGGTGATGATGATGTATTTCATTCCCGCATTTTTGGCCAGCTGTGCAATGGCTTTGGCATTAAATTCAACGGGATTGAATTCCTTTGCAATTTTTCTGTACTCTTTCACCGGTATGCCTGCCATGTTCGGATTCATTATCCATTCGCCAATGCCGTAGTAGGTTTTATTCTGCCATTTACCTCCCAGATGCGAAAAGAGGCCCCAATGAATAAACATTCCAAAGTTGCTCTCATCGAATAGTTTTCCACGGCTTGCTTTAAGAGCATCAACCGATACCGTGGTTTCTCCCCACATTTTATCCATGCTTTCAGTTCTGGTCTTCGCTTCCTGAGAAAAGCCTGTATGCATTGTTGAAAGTATAACAAGTACTGCAATAATGTTTTTCATTTAGTATTTTAATAAATTCATGTCTTATGTATTCTTTAGTCCATCTTTTCTATTCCACCCAAAATGGCAAGATGCTTTTGCTACCAATTAAATAATAGGGAATTAATCCACCATCTATTTCAGGAAGGCTGACGTTACTGATCAGAATTTGCTCTCTGCGCGCTTTGCCGGTCAACCGATTTTTCATTTTTAGGCCAAACCTTGAGTTTTAGTTTACCACCATCTTTGACCTCAAACGGACCTGGGTACGGATTGCCAGCATCTCTTTTAATTCCAAAGTAGTCGTTGCCTATCTTCAAGGTGGTTCCATCGGGATTCTCATAAGGCAGACCAGGAATCTTCGCCTTGCCAAGAAGTTCCGTAGTGACGAGCTGATGTTTCTGTTCTGATGACCACTTACTGTCGATATTGACTTCAACATACCAGCTGCCATTCGTCTCCAACAGCTTTACACCAGCATCAAAGTCAGGCTTGACCAAAGCATCCGTATCGAATTTGGATATAACAGATCCCTTAGTATAAACATTTCCAGAAGCAAAGCACGGCAGCGCTGCGTTGTTCACTGCGTTACCGTTCCAGCGCCCTGCATACAGATTATTGTAGAAACGGTGATCACCAGCCGGCGCGTTGTGGAGGCCTGCTATTTCCGTTGAGTGAGCCGGATGAAACGGTGTATTTCGGCCGTCGAATGGAGTGCTGTCGAATTGACCGGTAATCAGGTTGTGCGCCACTGCAATACCTTTGGAATTGAACCAAAAAGCCCTGTCTGAAAGCAGGATGTTATTCGCGATAATCATGGGACCATGCTGCATTTCACAGAAGATATCGGGAGCATAATTATTATCATGGAACAGATTCCCGGTGACCTGTGCGCCCTGCGCCATCCAGTCGAGCCAAAGTCCGAAACTTCCACTGCGATATATGTGATTGTCAGCAATGACCACATCAATGGCGCCATGCAGTTTGATGCCCGCCTGTTCAGCGCCTGAGAACATCCTGCGGCTATTGATATCATTCAGTTCGTTTCCGATTATCTTACTGAAGGCGCAGCCCATGCTGCCTACGATGCCGGTCTGTTCGCATTTATAGATATGGTTGTTACGAACCACATGGCTGCCGATTGCCTCCTTGTTCCAGCCGTTCTTGAGGGCTCGGCGGACGCAGGCTGTATAAGGATCGGATTCACCGGCATCGTTGGTATTATCCGTTCCGTCACCATACTTACCCAGCGAAACGCCGCAGTTCTTGGAATTGCGGATGATATTATCCTCGATTATCCATCCTTTACTCCAGTTGACGCCTATGATAGCGGTCTGTTCTGATGATGGCGGCGCCCAGTTAGCGGCGGCGTTTTCAAGAGTGAATCCGCGCACAGTTATATAGTTAATAAAGTTTTTTGAAGGATAGAAAACCGTTTGACGTTTATTGATCTCGACCTGCTCCTTGTTCGGATCGACTCCGGGGAATTGAGCATAAATTGTGGTGTTACCTCCATCCATTTTGGCGGTCTTGAATATAAGGCAGAGTGTTTTTTTGCCTGTGACCGATTTTATCTTTGCAGTAAAGTTCTGCCACTTCTGCCAGTCGCCGGTAGAAGTAACTTCGCAATTACCCAGAAGTTCACCTTCCGGATTATCCAGCCGCAATTCGACAACTCCACAAGCCCCAGTCTGGGCAGCTGCGCGGATCTCAACACTCTCCGATCCTGCGCCGAAATCAACGTCGTCAAATCGCAGCCAGTGACCGTTCTGAATAAATCCTGAACAGGTGCCACCTTCAGAACACGCTGCAGCTTTTCCTCCATAACGGAAAGAGGGTTCTCCGCCCGAAACAGCCGCGCCAGCTGATGGTTTAACTTTGGCGATATTCATCAGACAGGCACCGTCATCTCCATCAACTTCGGCAAACCAAAGCGGTATCTTGCCAGCTGGCTTCATGACCTGATCACGCGATACCGCTTCAGCCAGCCATTCACCGTTCAAATACACGCAACCCGTGTGATGTACACGACCACAGGGATTGAACCAGTCGCCGCGTATTTTATCCACATAAGGATTAAAATTGCCGAAATATCTGCTAGGAATAACCCGCTTCCAGACATCTCCATCCACCTTCTGCCAGCCTTTTGCAGGCTCAGAGCCGGTAATGACAACCTTGTCACCTGGTACAGCCTGATAAGTAATACGCTTGGCGTCAGACGCGCCACCACGCGGCGGATCGATCCTCTCGCGATAGGTTCCGGCATGTACCGTAACTGTGGAGCCAGGCTGAGCCTTCACTGCTGCCGCCTGAATGGTCTTGAGCGGTTTGCGCGCGGAGCCATTATTTGCGTCATTTCCATTTACTGACACATGAATTTCTTTACCGCCAAAATCGGACAGCACAGCACAACCCGATAGGGCAACGACGACTAACATAGAAATCGTATTTTTTATCATCTTTTCACCTTTCACTTTTCACTAGTCCTTCTTCGTAATTAATTATTCTGCTTTGCAGAATAATTAGGCCATACATTGATTGTCTGCTTGCCGGCCTTGTTAATTTCAAACGGTCCCGGGAACGGATTATTCGCATCACGTTTTTTACCCGAATAATCTGTATTGATCAAGTATGGTGATTTATCCCTAGTCTCAAAGGTGGCGCTGGAAATATTCGCTTCTCCAAGCAATTTACTAGTAATGACGGGGTATGAGCATTTCTCCTGCCAGGCAGGATCTACATTCATCTCCAGCCACCAGCCATTGTCCTTTTCCAGAAGCTTGATCTGTGGATTAAAATGTTCAATCTGCAGATAATTCTTCTCATGTTTGAAAGGTCTGGAACCGGGAAGGTAAACATTACCTTCTGCCTGAATCAGATATTCATACTGATCGTAAACACATAAACCCAGATTGTCCGCAAACAATTCATTGTACTTGTCGTCAGAAACTACATCTTCAGTATTTACGACCGATGGCTTCCTATTTATAAAGATATTATTGTAATGACGTTCATCCTGATGATCGACAGCTGAATTACCATTGATGTCGACTGAATGAGGTTTGAAGTAAGGTGTCAGACGATTCACCAGATTCGGCCAGATACTGAAAGATCCACACCAAAGGTTGTGTACATATGCTCCGCCTCCGCTGGCTGCCACCAAGCTACGGTCGGACAGGAAAAGGTTGTTGTCAACCATAAATGGTCCATGGTTTACTTCCAACATAAGATCGTTGCTGTTGTCGTGCAACAAATTGCCTGTCACCCGGGCTCCCTGTGCCATCCAGTCAAGCCATATTCCACCCCAATGCTCACAACGGTAGATATGATTGTTTTTTATTAGCACATCAACAGCGCCATGAAGCTTGATTCCAGCGGTTTCACAGCCTTTATAGAAATGATTCTTGCGGATGTCGTGAATTGTATTGCCGATTATAGTGGAAAAGGAGCAACCAAGACTACCATTAATCCCTGCCTGTCCGCAATGTAGGATCTGGTTGTTTTTCACCACATGGCTGCCAACGGTTTCGCGGTTCCAGCCCTTTTTCACGGCACGATTTATTGTTTCAGGGTAGTTATATGTATTATCAAACTCGTCGCCATATTTTCCGAGGGTTACTCCGGTACAGGTGGAATACCTGATCGTGTTATTCTCGATTACCCAGCCTTTTGACCAGTTAGTGCCAACCAATCCGATCTGCTCGGCGGTTGGAGGCGCCCACGGGGTGGCCGCCTGTTCCAATATAAAACCACTTACAGTAATGTAATCTATGCCTGTCTTCTTCGGATAGAAAACCGTCTGCCGGACATTAATCTCAATTAAAGCTTCATTGGGATCAACATTCTTAAATTCAGCCCAGATCGTTGTCGTGTCTTCATCAACCTTTGAAAACCAATAAGCTATTTCACTTCCATCAAAGGTTTCTTCTTTCTGTCTGGTTTTGAAAACCAGAACAATCCGCTGTTTTCCGGAAAGCGGTTTTATGTCTGCTCGGTAGGGTTGAAAATGCGTCCATTCGGCCGTAATTCCCGTCCTGCATATTCCCAGAAGCTCACCATCAGGCCTGTCTTTGCGAATCTCCACCATTGCCATGTGTTCCGGAGAAGCACTGAGGATAGATATGAATTTTGTCTCTTCGCCAAAATCAATATTGTCGAAGGCAAGCCAGTCGCCATCCTGCATCTTGCCAATGCATTTTTTTTCTTCCGGAAGCTCAAAAAATCCGACTTCCCTGTTACATGCTGAAAATCCTGATGCAGGGATATTTCCGGCTTCTCCGTTGTTAAGAAAAAGACTCTCAACATTCACCAGTTCCAAAGCCCCACTTTCCTTAATCTTTGGCGTTTCAGATTTGACAACTTCATGCTTTACTGCTGCCTCTTTTAGCCAATGCCCATTAAGGTACACAGCCCCGCTGTGATAAGGCTGATCAGCCTCATACCAGTCCCCGCTAATGACATCACTATAAGGATTAAAGTCTCCAAAAAAACTATTGGGAATCTTTACCATCCAGGTATCGTTCTCCACTTTTTTCCAGCCCGTCACCTGCTCTGAGCCCTTAATCAAAACTTTTTCGCCGGTCGCTGCCTGAAAAACAATGCGTTTGTCTTCATCTGTGCCGCCACGAGGAGGATTGATCCTTTCACGATATACTCCCTTATGAACTGTGATCGTGTCTCCGGGGTATGCGAAATTTGCTGCGTGCTGAATAGTCAGAAACGGTTTGGAAGCATTACCAGTATTAGTATCAGTTCCATTTTTGGCCACATGATATTCTTTGGCCGATACTGAACTTACAAATAGTAAAAGGACAATAATAATAATGCTATTCTGTTTTACGCTCATCTGTTTAAAATTTAATTTTTTGTGAGAAATATTAGAATTATTGACATGCTTCATTTTCTTTTCAATGCATTAATCCCTATTCCCAGATTATCTTTGCTTCTTTGGTTTCTGTATTAAGCCAAACTTTGGCATGTTCAAATTCCCGGGTAAATACCCAGCCTTTAGGATCAATTCTATTGTAAGCTCCTTTCGGTGCCCCAAGAGGCTTCAGAAGCTCCGGATAATCAATCAACGAACCATCAGACAAATCCCAACCCCAGCCATATTGAAAATAGGAATATGGTTGTGCCCCAATCAGAAAACAAGACAAATAAAATTTCAGTTTCTCTTTGGCTAATATTTCCATTTCCCGGTTATATACATTTATACTTGTATCTCTGGTACCCCTATAGTCATGTTCTACCCCAATGCGAAAGACTGACATTTTTCCAGTTTTTGCATTTTTCAACATATCATCCCATTCTTTCAGCAAGCTTTCTTTGCTACTAAGCTGACCATTGTAATGTTCAAACATTGTAGCATCAATATGCGGATATACATATTTGGCAATATCATCGTTGGCGTTGTTGGCCAGCAGAATTTTACCGGGTCCCATTTTATCTTTAAGATCTGCCAGCATTTCTCCCTGCGCTTTTAACACTTCTTCTTTACGATCATCACGCAAATAAAAGAATCCGTGCAACTGATCAATAAAAACACCATCGCAACCAGTTACATTAACCCCCTTAACTACTGTTTCTACCCACCATTTCCTGAATTCAGGATTCAAAACATCAAAACTGAAAATATCTCTACGATGATTCAATTCGCCTGTTTCTGGGTTTATCACCAAAAAGTTCTTTAATTCCGGGTGAGCGTCAATTTTTTCTCTAGTGAAATTCTTATTATAAGAAGTGTAAGGCCAGGCCCAGGCCGAGTTAAAATAATATAACACTTTAATGCCCGATTTTATGTTCTTAAATTCGGCCGCCTCGTGTTTTGCTCCTAATTCTGCAGCACCCAGAGGCTCAAGCCCGTGTGATTTTTCAATGCAGACAAAACCTGTTCTTTTAGTGATAAATTCAACTTCTTCAGCTGTTAACAACCTTTCAGAATTACCAAACATAAAATATTGTGGTGTGGTGTTCCAGTTAAATTCAGGGTAGTATTCTTTTGGTTGAAAAACAGTTCCATCGCTTATTTTCAGTGATGAATTTTCTTTTTTGCAAGAAAAACATGATAACATTACTAAAGCAATGCAAAACAAATTTTGTGCTTTCATTTAGGTCCAATTTTATTTGTATTTACTTATAATTAATGCTTTAAGCTGTTTAAAATATGCCTCAGATATAATGCTCTCAGCACTAGACACTTTTATAAGTAGTAATCGCCTCATAGTTTGGTTCTGTATAGTACCATTTTCCCGGCATCGTCAAGATAGAACCGTCAAATTGATAAGCCAATTCCTTTGTAATTTCCATTCTCATCAACATCATTATTGAAAGGCCAGTCCGCAATTTTTCGTGTTTTTTCAACGGCCAGTTTTTGCACACAAACTACCACCCCCAGACATCGGACGCGCCATGCATCCCACTTGCCATGCTTTCACTCATTTTCTTTGCTTCCTGAGTATAACCTGTAAGCACTGTTACCAATAAGACAAGTTTTTAATAATATAATCAGTATAAATATTTTTGATTTCAGGTTTTTCATCGGATTTGTTTAGAATTAACTTTACAAGTTTGTTTTCTCTAGGGATTAATAAGTGAGATTAATGTTGATTTATAATATTGTAGAGAGTTAGCGATTATCACCGTTAAACTCCTTTATCGCATCCACCATTGCAACAATATTTTCGACCGGAACATTAGCTTGAATGTTGTGAACCGTATTGAACACAAAACCACCGTCTTTGGCAAAAATGTCGCACAAACTAAGAACTTCTTCCCTCACCTGTTCCGGAGTCTTATAGGGTAACGTTTTTTGTGTGTCGATGCCACCTCCCCAGAAAACCAGGTTTTTTCCATAGGTCTTTTTCAGATGTGCCGCCTCCATTCCTTTGGCAGCAATCTGTACCGGGTTGATGATATCAAAACCTGCCTCAATAAAACGCGACATAAAAGATTCAACTGCTCCGCAGGAGTGTTTGAACGATTTCCAATTCGTATTGGCATGCATCCAGTCGTTAATGCGACGATAGTATGGCAGCCACAATTCGTCAAATTGTTCGGGTGCGCAAAAGGTTGAATCCTGTGTGCCGAAATCAGTTCCGCAGATAAAAACGGCATCGATGTTATCACCTATCACTTCGTGTAAACGCCTGAAATTTTCGATTGCAATTTCTATCTGCCGATCGAATATGGCAGTCACATAATCGGGACGCATAATAGTACTCATGTACCACTCGGTAATATCGCGGATGCCTTTCGGATGTTTCATCTGAATACCCGGAATCAGGGCAATATCGCCAAGTGCCGTTCCGCCTAATCCGGCAATCACGGCTTTCCCTGTGGCACGTGCTTTTTGCGTGGCATTTTTCCAAAAGGCAAGTTCGACCTCCGAAACCAAACCGAATTCTTCCAGATTATCTATAGGATCTAGCTTATCCTCTTCAATTAGCTCCTGACGGATAATTGCATCGGTAAAATAGCTGGCCTTTGGCATCCTTGCAGAAGGTGCCACGGTCAGGTCACCTTCAGGATAAATCAACAAATCACCATTATTGTCATAGGATGTATGAAAACCTTCAGGCATAAGAACTTTTTGCCCCCAAAAGGTTTCGAATTCCTTAAATGGCTGCTGGTTGTAAATTCCAAACATGTTGTTTCGTCCCCAGGCGCCAATCACATCGATTCCTATCGCCGCTATCAGCTCCTGATCAACTTCGCCAAGCATCTGGTAGGGTTCAATAACTCGAACAGGTTTGTATTCCAATCCATAGTGTCTTCTCAGGTTTTCAACTGCAAGTACATGGATTCCGGTCACTGCAGTAGATCCAAAATCAACAACCAGCTTATCAGGCTGCTTGTGGTTGATGGTCAGATCAAAACGTTCTTTTGATGTCATATGAAAATATCGTCTAATTTTTATAGCTCATTGTTTAAAATTTAGAGTGAGCCACGGTTAATAAATTGGGAAGTATTGCAAACATATCAACACTGACTCTTTTTAACGAGACAGAGGTGATATAAAATCATTGTGAACGATAAAAGGTGTCTCATCATTTTTAAGTTTTTCTGATATTCAATTATTTATAAGTCATGTCCTTTAGTTTAATGATTACCATTTTAGTTTACTTTCTCAATTTCCACCCATAATGGCAAGATGCTTTTGCTTCCGACTAAATAGTAGGGAATTAATTCACCATCCATTTCAGGAAGGCTGACGTTTTTCATTTCAATGACATCGGTATTCAAATCATTCTTCATCTGATTTATAATCGTATTTGTTTCCAAATACATCTGTCCATTTGCCCCTATCGGTTTTATAAATTTAAACCTGAAATTATAGCGTCCCTTCATGATATGCACAATCCATTTTCCGAATATTTCTTCCTGATCCCACAACCCACGCGTACCATCAGCATCATTCCGATTCAGAATCAATGAATTTTCCTTCTCAGATCCTATTACAATGAGCGGTTGCTTTGTCAGGTTTTCGGAAAGGATTAATTCCTGGTAAATGGTGTCCAATTCTTTTTTCAGGTTTTTGGCGATATCTATATTTCCTGACACAATATTGTGTTGTTCGTAGGGATCATTTTTTAAATTATACAATTCGAATTGTTCAATTGTGGCATTGTAGTCCGTTTGTCCGACTAATTTGTACCCCGACTTCTGAATAGCCATACTATTGTAGAGTTCCGGATATTTTCTCGTCCAGTAGGTAAACAATGACCTGTTTGACCAATCAACCTTTTCTCCTTTTATAAGCGGCACAAGGCTTTTACCATCAATTTTCCGGTCTTTTGGTAGATCAACATGACACAATTCTGAAAGTGTAGGCAGAACATCTATGTGAGCAGCTATGGTTTCAATGGCTTTACTTTCGTTCGTCAAGGATGGAAATTTTAAAAAGAAGGGCACTCTTGTCCCTCCATCGTACACCGAGCCTTTTTTATCTCTCAGGCCTGCCGTATAACGTAATTGCTGAGGTCCATTATCAGTCATGAATATGACGATGGTATTTTCTTCAATTCCCAATTCTTTTAACTTTTGAAGAACCTTGCCTATGTTGAAATCAATATTGGTTACCATTCCATATACTTTTCGGGCATCTTCTTTGTCTTGTTCCGTCATTTTCAAATGCATGGGGTTGTTCTTTTCCAATTCGACAGACGGGTCGATACCTTTGTACATCTGATAATAGCGATCAGGTACCTGCAATGGACCATGTGGCGCATTAAATGAGAGGTAACAAAAAAATGGATTGCTTTTGTTTTTTTCAATAAACTTGATTGCATTTGCTGTAAAAATGTCGGAACAATAGCCACTAAATGACTCTTTTTTACCGTTGTGCCACAGGACAGGATCGAAATAACTACTGTCTTTCTTAAAATAGGTTGTTACATCACCAACCTGCCCCATTCCTCCTGCAAGGTGCATCAAGGTCTCATCAAATCCCTGATCCATTGGCCGGCAGGGATAATTATCACCCAGGTGCCATTTCCCAAATAACCCGGTTTTGTAATTAGCCTGCTTCAGCATTTCGGCGATGGTAATTTCATTCGAGGCCATCGTAGCTCCTCCATTATAGGTGTCTCGCATCCCGGTACGCAATGAATAGCGACCTGTCATTAAACTTGAACGCGTAGGAGCACATACAGGAGAAACATAAAAATTGGTAAATCTTAAGCTTTTACTGGCAAAATTGTCAATAATCGGAGTTTTGATCTGCGAGTTGCCTGTATAACCAAGATCTCCATATCCCTGATCATCGGTTATAATTAATATAACATTGGGACGCTGGTTTTTCTGGGCAATGCTATTGATTGACACTCCACAGGCCAACAAAATAAAAGGAAATTTGCAACTGTTAAAAATCATAGGTTTAACTTTTTCAATTATTTCAGATCAAAAGTAAGAGATGTAAAATGTGTGGACTTGCTCAAATCGTTTCAATATTTGCTTATTCCAATCATATACTAAAAAAAAAGCTCTTCTTCATTTGCGAGAATCTACTTACCTTTGAGATACAAGATCAGCTTCAAGATATGCTTCCTACTTATTAAGTTTTCCTTTATATGTTTCTTATTTCTATTTATAGTTGTTACAATATTCTTTAATAAACAACCAATTTTCGGGTCATTAAAGACTGATCGTTTGATAGTGATACAATGTACATCCCGGCTTTTAGATTTGAATTAACGTGAATTACCTTATCTTCCGGATAGTCCTTTTCATAAAATAGCCGGCCCTGCATATCAACAATTCTAAGCTTGCCGGCAAAATTATCCTGGCTAGACATTTCAATATTGAATGTTCCATTTTGATTTGGATTAGGATAAATCATAAAGTCGGGACTGGGCTGCTTTGTTGGTAAAATTGCACTTGTAACATCAGGGCTTTCAAATTTGAATTCGACTGTTTGCCTGAAGTCGTTGGGAGTATCAAGGTTAACATTGTAAGTAATATCCCATTTCCCTGTTGACACATTAAAATCTGTTTGCCAAAAATCATTACCATAAACTGATTGATCTATTTTTTGCCAGCTTCCACTTACTTTCTGATATAAAACAGGTGATTGGTAACTTCCAACATTTGTTATTGTGAGCGGCACATAGCCTCGTCCACCGGTTACCGAGAAAGAAACAGCGTTACTGGTTGAATTTATCTTTATGGGGTAACTGGTAGTTAGTGAACCACCCGAAGTAACAACAACATCCAGATTATTTCCAATAGCTTCTCTGTATACCATTACCCAGGTATTTGCTTTTGGTGTTAATAATGCTGAAATTAAATTTTGGTTTGGACCATAATAATCGTCTGCACTTTTAGGTAGTAGGAACATCTCAATTTCTGCTTCAACATAGTCTCCCGTCTGAAACGAAGAGCAATCGGCCGGCGGAGTAATGTTTATTAAACCACTTGATTCGCCATGTCCTCCTGTGGCATTGTACTCGGCAAATGATGGTGCGACATTGTCTTTCCCGTTGATTCTGGCTTTCCAGCTTCGGATTACAAATCCCCGATTCGCAGGTCTGAAACTGACCTGTGAGGAAACGGGAGCGAATTGAGAATCAGTGAACGAGAACCAGGGCATTTTCCCTTCGGCAACTTGTTTGGCTGTTATGTATCTTGAAGTTCCGCCAATACTGGCAGTCCATTGGTTTTTTAATCCGGTTTCATTTCCCCAGGCCAAAGTATTTGATTTTGTGTAATGGTAGGTGGGTGCGGCAACCTGAAAAAATGAGAAATCATTAAATGAGACATCATTCAGCACCTTAAGTTTTATGTAATATATTCCCCGGATGATATCATCTGAACGGCCAATGGATGCAGTGTATTCAAAATCCATTGAATTATCATCCATCGTCCCGGCATAAGTTACTTCAGTCAGGTTAGGACTGTATCGTTTGTAATCTGTTCTTATTCTGCTGTGCCAGCCACGTGCTCCCGAAGTTTTTGTATAATTGAAAAAATCAGCTCCACCCATGTTGCCCGTCCAACCCCATTTCACGTTCGAAAGATCCTGAAGCATCAATGGCCGGTAATCCAATACCGGAGCTCCTGCCTGATCCAGATCCGGTTCATACGTAATACTTTCGCCCCAGGAACCAATGGCCGATTCGTCCCATTGTTGATTGGCTCCCCAACCTACAAGACAGAGCTGTGCATGTGAAGCTGCGGGAACATTTCCCCATAAGGCATTTACACTCGTATATTCAAGATTGATTTTTGTTTTAGCGGGAATAGTTAGCATGCTTAATCCGTGAAACCAGGACCCTCTGAAAGGTTGGGTAAATAAATCAACACCCGTAGATTGATGCCAATTTTTTGATAACTGAATCGGAATACCTACTGGATTACCATTTATATCACGAAAGACTGCGCTTATGCCGGTCATGCCAAAAACTGAACTTCCATTTTCAGTCAGACGTCCTTTGGCAAAATTCAAACGAATAACTTTATCTACCGATGAAGGATTATCGATGGAAAGCATTACCCGCTCAATTCTGTTATTGCTTTTCTCTGGAGAGTCAGCCACATTCCCATCGCTTCTTAAAGCAACCTGATGCCAGCCATGATCTTTATCGTATTTAACATCAAGATTCTGAGTGGAAGGTGCAGTTTGAATAGCCTTTAGAACAACAGGGGTATTTTCCTGTTCTTCAATTTCAGCAATTCTTGATTCTATATTAGAAGAAACTGGATAAATAATCATTCCCGTATTTATTTCTTTCCCTGCAGGCCATAAAGCATTTATTCCCGATTTTACCTCGACGGTTGAGCCAGAAACAACGATACCGGATGCTTGTGCAGATTTTAAAATAATATAACCACTTCCATCCTCAGGATTTTTAAATGCTTTAATATCACCTTTTTCTATTAGGACACTGTATTCAGCCGGAAAAGTAAAATCAACTACGAGTCCTCGATTTTGGAAATCGCTGTTTGGTGTTACCTTGAGAATAAATGCCAGGCGATCGGGCCAGGAAGAGATTTCAAGTCCACTGCCGTAGATATTGCAGCCAATTAGGTCGGGAAGTTTATTTATGAACCTTCGTTGAAAATACTTCCCGGTTTCAATTAATTGGCAATCATCAATATTTCCTGAGGATGACTCAGCCCAGTAGGTTCCAACATCGGTTTCCATACCAAATTTTAATTTAACTTGATTATAGTCAGGAAAACTTTGGACATTTGTCTCCCGGCTAACAATATTTTCCGATTTCTGTCCCTTCTTGATGATTAAACCCTTATTGATGATTAAATTTGTCAATGCAAATGTCTGATAATCAAAAGACAAAACGTAATTGCTTGTCTTTATTGCGAATGTTTTATTCCCTGTCTTAATTGTCTTAATCCACCACATGTACGAATAATCTTTTTGATTTTCATAGCATTTTATCGGCAATGATTGTGCAATTACTAAATTGGAAACAATCAGGAATCCCAAAAGAATCAAAAGATTGAAGCTTCTAATTTTTTGAAAAATATGTATCATGTTATTATTTTCTTGCATAATTTTTTGGGGGGTTTAGAGTGATTTTATTTGGTTAAAATTGCTTTTCGGGCTGATCATATCTTCAGTTAAATATTCAAATCACTGAATATCAACTTCTAGTCGAAGAGAATGATTGATCAAACTAGCTAAACTCATTTTCATGTACCTCCATCGCAAATCTAAAATTAAGCATTCATTATGAAGTAATTTACAAATAAAGGTCATAAATAAATTAAGCGAACTACTTCTGTATGAGCATTATGCTTTCATTGGTACCGTTTTCATAAGTAAGTCGTACAATATATATTTGTTTTGGGAATGTACTCATGTCTAGTTGTATACAATGTTCTCCTGCTTTATCGAATCCATTTACTAAATTCTTTATCTTCCTGCCTTGAATATCATATACTTGTAAGTTAACAATACCCGCCTGAGGCAGCTGAAAGTGAAGTTCTGTATTTTTCTCGAATGGATTTGGTGTGGCAATCAATTTGTTCTTCTTCGCCAGATTCATATTTAGACCGGTTGGAATTTCCTTTTTAGTGTTTTCAAGCATAAACCAGTCAAAGTTTCCTACACCATAGCCACCAGAAAACTCAATACGAATATCATGCACACCGGTAATTGTTGAATCCATAACAGTTGATTGTTTTGTAAAGGTATACCAGCTTCCTGTATTTCTTGGTTTTAAAGTGGCAGCAAGAATACCGTTGGGTCCTCCAATATACACTTTGACAAATTTGTTTAAAGACTCATCTGGAATACCCAATAAGGCTGAAAATGTATTAAATCCATTACCAAAGTCTACTTGTTTGAATATGATGTAATCACCTGGATCGCAAGCACCAATAGTACTACCAAAGCTAACAATACCAGATTCTACGTCAAATTCTTCTGCTTGCAGTTTAAGCATGTTCTCATCTCCCAAACTGCTGATGTAGAGGTAATCGGGTGAAATGCTCGATCCAAATGGATTCACTGCGCGGAGACGGTAGACATAATCTGTAACAAGCTGAATGCTTGTATCTGCAAATGTGAATATATTGCTCTCAACACTTGCAATTTCTTTGAAAGCTTCTCCCGGCTTTGCACGGTCGATGGCAAACTTTGAGATATTCGCCGACAAGTTATCCCAAAATAGAACAATCTGACCTGATTCAGCTTTGCCTGAGAATCCTGAAATAAGCGGGGGGGTACTATCATCAAACAACGGGATTGATATTGAGGAGCCTGCAGTCCATGAACTACCAAGTTCGTAGGCTCCGGCATCAGGAGACTTTCCGGCATAGTTATCTGTTATTCCAGAAATTTCAATTCCAAAATCTATGGCTTTGGATTCAGCAAGAAGCCGAAAATCGGCCTTTTCAGGGTTGATAAATAAACCGTCCGTTGCAAACAAGTTGTTGCGCTTATCGTTGCCAATAAATGTTTCGTGATCTTGGATATTATTCCAAACCTGGCAATTGATCATTTTAGTTCCAGCGGGTCCCCATGAACCCATTGAATTTTCATTATTCCAAAATGTATTATTATATACCTTTGAATTCTTGTGATCAAGATTTATACGGATGCCTTCCTGGCAATTCCAAACCACATTATGGTGAACCAAGTAATCGGAAAGATAATTATCGAGGTAAATGCCTTTTCCATTATGTTCTGCCATATTATCATGCATCCAGTTGTAAGCAATTACTGTATTGTCGGCTTTGGTACCGTAGTCGTAGGTTATTCCAAGGTCACCAGCAGTTAAACCAGCATGGCACATATCGTTATATATAATAAGTCCTCTCTTCAGGTGTCGATGAACAAGGATACTTCTTCCGGAAATGCGTAGTGTATTGTTTGAAATTGTATTTCTTTCACCTGCAACAGAAATAGGTGCAGAATCTAAAATAAGCCAATTACAATCTTCAACAATGCAGTTGTCGACCGTGTTTAAGCTTCCCCATACACTCAATCCATCGCCCCAACTATGTGCGATATAGCAATCCTTTATCAGATTATTGCTACCTGATATTTCCAAACCTTTACCTTCCCAATTTTCCGGGATGCTATCGTTTCGGTTAAAACCATTGGTGAAATGAAAAAAGGGTGTTGGATACCTGAAGGAACAGTTTTCTACCCGGCATCCGGTTGCATTGCGCAGGGATAGGCTTGCTGCCTTAAAATGTAACCCTAATAAATTAACATATTCAGCGTTTTTCAGATCAAATCCCAACTTTCGTGATCTTCCCTCAATTAATAAATCATTTGGATTCAATTGCCCAGGAGAAATGAGATACAGATTGTTATTTTCGTAAAACCATTCACCGGGAGCATCAAGCAAGTTTTTATGGCCGGTAATAAAGCCCCGGCCTTTTCCAAGGAAGGAGCCTGGTAAAATATTACTCCAAAAGACATCCGTATTATTTACTGAAAAAGATTCTCCGGTGTTTCCCGTAATTGTGCCATTAACACACACCCATTCTCCCTGTCCAAGAGCAACCACCCTGGCTCCTTTCAAGTCTCCAAACTCACCTAAGCCTTTCATTGTTCCTGTTTTATTTACCTCTGTTGTTACTTCAGCCCAGCTAAGCTTGTCATAAATGCTGAGTTGCAAATTAGGGTACCGTGCCTCGATTCCTAATGCACCATTTATGAACACTTGAGAAACTGAATTATTATAAGCAGCCTTCCATGAGCCTTTGCCAAGATTCACCCAGTTTTTAACACTGTCTGTTCCGGTGATAATAACCTGTTCATTAGGATAATTTGCAAAAGAGATCGGATTGCTTTTGGTTCCATTGTTTACCAGAACAACAGTTTCACGATAAACACCCCCTCTAATCAAGCATCGATCTCCTGCCTGTATCAGTTTTGCAGCTTTCGAAATACTTCGAAAAGGTTCATTCAAAGTCCCTGGATTATTGTCTGATCCTGTAATTGATACATAATAGGTTTCTTGGGCAACTAATGAGTATAATGAAAATATAAATAGGAATAATGTTATACTGATCCGCTTCAATATATTTAATGTTAACTGTTGTTGGATAATTGCAATTAATTTTTTCATCATTTTATATTCAGTGTATAAACTACACTTTAACTAATAATATTGACCCTGTCTGTTAATTTTAGAAGGTCATTACCTTGTATGAGGCTTTCTTTGCATTGGCTACAACGACGGTAAGTGTATGATTTCGTAAGGGATTGCGTGCTTTAAACCTATCAAGTTACCACCCAAAATTAATGCGGGTGAAAATGCTCGAAAACCTCTGAAACCCTTATGAATTATACACATTGTTGTACGCTGGCATTCCTTCATCAGGTATTGGTTTTTAAATTGTTCTCAAGAGACTATCTCAATCTTCATTTTGTAATTTCTCCAACTCAATACTATTTAAAAGCTTTATCTCATGAAGACTCATAGTATAATGACTACCTTCCGGATTTCCTTTGGGTATATTTTCGCCTCTTTCGTAGGAGAAATTGGCTGAATAGCAAAGCCACATCGTTTTACCGTCCTCACTGATAAATTTTGAAGGAATGTTTACAAAATAGGCCTGTGGACCAAAATCTTTCATGAAGTTTACCATTTTCCACGGGCCGGTCATATTATCCGATTCCATAATATAGGTGTCCATAGACTGAACAGTTGGCCAACCGTCTGTAACACACATCAAGTACTTTTTAAGCGGTGCATTATATGTCATTGTCACACAACCAGCCTTATTGTTCCATTCAAAAATTGGTATAAGATCATTCATATCTTTCGACCAAATATCTTTTCCATCTTCGCCCTTGCCCGCATAAAACTCATATTTGCTCTTATCATTCATATTTTCAGGCGATGGTTTTACCCGAAGCAGATAGATAATATCACCGCTTATCCAGCTTAAGTTTCCAGAACGTGGTTTCGGATCATCTTTCAAGGCACTGTGGCATACCAAATAAGCATAACCATCGGGTGAATGTTCCATATTTTGGCCAAAATCGACAAAGTGCGGAGAACCTATTTTAATGGGCTTTGCACTTTCTACATCTGTCTCTTCTTCGAAAACATTATCGGCACCAGTTTGGTCAGTATTTTCCCAGGTTTTCCCGTAATCTTTTGAAATACGAAAACCAACAAAAGGTCCCATAATTGGCCAGTTCATACCCATCTTTTCATCTTTTAACAAGCAGTACGAACCATGATACCAAATACCATTATACACCAAGGAACCGCATGGATATCGTCCTTGATATGGTAATGCAGAACCTTCGATACTTCCCAGGGAAATAACTTCAAGATTCATTGGATCATCGCCAATGATTTTTGCCTGGCCAGTGCGTGCTTTTTCTGCACTCCATGAGTTTACATGCTCATCACCAATTTCCCCATCAGTCCATGGAGAATACATATTCCCATCGGAGGCCCATGAAGGATACCAGGTATCTGCATTCGTATAATTGGCATACTTTCCTGTAAAAGCAATTGATGGAAATTCCTCAGAATATTCAACTGGCATCTTTACAAACCAGGAATTGAGACCAACATATTGAGGCCAAATACTCAGTTCCTGGCTGAATAGATTCTGCACTAAAAGAAAAATGATACATACTAAACCGAATAATTTCTTCATAACTTCATCTTTTTATATAAATATTAACATCACAATATCTCAAACTTTTTGCTTGCGTACAATGGTCCTGCAATATGAGAAGTTGGGGAGTGCGGGTAGACTTTGTAATTACCGTTGCAGAAAATTGGTGCGGGGCACCACTTTGAAAAACCATTTCAGTCCCAATTTTTTATATTGCATGTAGCATTTCATTTCTGAATCTTTGGCTAAATTGCTTTCGTCAAACAATTTGCCACGCCACGAAATTGTATCGATAATGGCATAGAAGTTTCTTTAAACAGATAAGGAAGAGCATTTTTTAATTTGCAAATTCTTATTCTCCATAAGTAATGTAAAAAGGGATATACCAATTTTTAGGATTCATCAGTTTTGTCCTGATCTTTTGTTTTAGATTCGATTTATATTTTCCCTGGGCATCGGTGATTAAATTTGCCAGAAATGACGGATCATTTCTGCGCTGAGCTATTCGCATGATATCATAAAATCGTTCACCTTCGAAAGCTAATTCTTTGGCTCTTTCATTGAGGAGGACTTCCTCGTAATATTCCTTCTGTAACCTTAATGTTTCGCTATTGTTGTTACCACTTTCCTTTGAAAAATCCCTTGTTCCAGTTATTTTATTTGTAAAAGGATCTTGTAAAACAATAACAGTCCGATCTATTTCAGGAGTATAAAGGTTTACCCTGCCACGCACCCCCAATTGGGTAGTAGCACTTATACCTCTATATTTTCCATCTAAAAATCTTGGAGCTCCGGTAGCTCTGGAAATTTCTTTTCCATCGCTTAAGTAATGAGAATAGGTATAGATTTCGGCAGCATACAAATGAACTGAAGCGGCCCTATATAAAATCACATGTGAATCGTTGAGAAAATTACTTTTCCCCATTGTAAATTTATAAACAATGGTATCGACACCCCGCATCAGATTTTGTTGGTCGATTTCCTGATTAAGTGATTTATATTTCAGCATTTTCTCAACTTCCGTTTGGGTAAGCAGGCGGGTTCCATATTTATAAACATAAGAATTGCTGTAACCTCTGTAAAAATCACCCGGCCTCCCAAGTGAATCCAGTTCCAAAACTTTTTTATTCATATTATCCCATAAATTATTAGGATCAGGTTCTTGCCCTCTCCACTCCGTTTCCCATAAATGGACTGCTTTTGTTGTAGGTTGCATATAATACAGGTTACCAGGAGTATTATCAAATAACCGTTGCAACTCGTGTGTTTGTTGCTGTGTTTTACCAAACCATATGGTATAAATATGCTCATTGATATTTATACCTGTATGTATCGACTTCCAGGCGTTATTGGCAAATGAACCATCAAGACCAAATCGAATAGCAGTACTCCCGCTTTGGATATTTTCATAATTGAATAATATTGAATAAAAATACCCATACGCCCCATTTATATTACCGACCTGCATTGCCATCTGACCCAACAGGTAATCCCTGGAAGAATCTGTCCAAACAATTGCTTTCCATGTATCGTCTTTCAATCCATCCTTTTGACCATGCTGCACGCCTACATATTTTAATCGTTTTGTCAAATCATAGGTAACATTATCAACCACCGTTTGCATATCGACAAAGCGTCGGGGGTATGTTTCATAATGGACAGTATCCACATAAACAGTATCGACGGGATAAAATACTGTATCATTCACATCAACTAAATTCAACCCGCTAATATCATAAGCATATCGACTTGAATCAACATAGAACGTTGATCCTGGATTCATAATAAAATCTATAATATCACGATAGTTTGTCAGTTGTTCAGGAATATACGGAACTTTCCCATATATTCGAACAGCATTAAAATAAGCCCATCCCCTCATACAAAGTGCCTCTCCGTATATTCGGTGATAATCGTTAGGTATTGGGTTTTTATCCATTACTTCCGGATGATATAATTCGAGCGTTCGTATTAATGCATTACAAGATGCTATTAAATGGTAAAAATTATTGGCCTGTGCATATTTATTGGTAGATGAAATTTCGAAATTTTGAATATCGATAAGGTCAGGATCAGCTGTTGTGGTGGTTTTCAACAAATCGCCGCGCAACTCACCAAGTACGATAAGTTGCTCTACCAATTTCTGTTGCAACGAATACAAACCTAAAACAGCTGAGCGATAATCAATCCAGTCTTTGAACCCCTCACGTTCTTCAATTACTAATACCTGAGGACTGTAAAAATAGTCTTTGCATGAACTAAACATCAATACGACTATTACGATTGCAGGAAATATGTTTTTAAAAATCTTCATCTTGATAAAAAATTAAAAATTATAGTCCGATATTTACTCCTATTGAAAATGAACGGGACTGAGGTGTTAAACCATAGTCGATTCCCTGAACCATTGGGTTATATGAATAACTAAATTCCGGATCGTAACCTAAATACTTAGTCATTGTAAAAACATTGGCCATTGTAATGAATACTTCAACGTTTCTCAACAAGGGAATAAATTGTTTAGTAGGGCTGTATGATAGCGTTAACTCTTTCAACCTAATGTATGATCCATTTTCAATCCAACGTGATGAAAAATCACTGTTTCCTACAGGATCATTCCAGGTCGCAATGGGAACTTCTGTTTGCTGACCTTGATATGACCATCGCTGTAATGTTTTTATGCTCTGGTTATTTAGATTGGTCATCTTTTCGTTTTCATACCTTACATAGTTAAAAACATCCTGTCCCAGGACGAATTGTGTAGTCGCTTTCAATGCCAGGTTCTTATACGTAATCTTTGTAGTAAAAGCCCCTGTCAGATCAGGATTTGGCGAACCTATTTTTACCTTATCGTAATTGTTTATAATTCCATCCGGTTGTCCTTGTTTTCCGGAGATATCCTCATAAATAGCATCACCTGCACGAAAAGGTATACCTTTTGCGTTAACCAAATTGGCTGAATTACTTTCTGTTGTAGTAGAAAAAACCCCTTTGTATTTATATCCATAGAAACTATTAAGTTCTTCACCAACCTTCATGGCTACCTCTCCGGCACCTGGTAAGGACACCACAATTTTATCTTCAGGTAACTCCAGCACGCTATTTTTATTAGCTCCAATCGAAATACCCAGATCAAGTGCAAAATCCTTATGAGCAATTAATCTTGAATTTATTGATAACTCAGCTCCTCTGTTACGCATCTTTCCTGAATTCAGCGGGTAATAATCTTCTCCGATAAAGGAAGGGAGCCGGCTGAAAATCAATAAATCGCTGGTTACCGAGTTGTAAATGTCCAGCGAAAGCTGATGTCTGCCTCCCTTCAATGACAGATCAAATCCAAAGTTTAAAACTCCGGTTTTTTCAGATTTCAAGCCGGTATTCGCAGATCGACCTGGAACCGAAACCCCCAATACATTGTAATGATCGGTGGTATAATACGGCCTTGACAACAGAACATCGAAACCATCAGATCCGGTAAAACCATAAGATGCCCTCAGTTTAAGATCTTCGATTAAACTAATGTTATTCATAAAATTCTCATTCGAAAGTCGCCATGAAGCACCTGCTGAATAAAATAGTTCGAAAGGCACATCCCCAATTGAAAGGGGCGAAATAGCATCGATACCAATAGAAGACGAAGCATCAGAAGAAATTTTCAGATCAAGCAGGTATTTGTTTTTAAAACTGTAGTTCAGATTTCCATATACCGACATCCATTTATAATCAACATTGTTACCCCCAATTTGATTTAGTCTTGCAACCCCAAGATTCAAACTTGTATAATCATCGCTGGGTGTATTCCGGGCTTTACCAAAATCACTCTGAAATTGATCAATCGTTGTTTTGGCTCCAAGATTGGCGCGCAATTTATGTCGGCCGGTGTTATTCAGTTCATTAAAATAAGACAGGAAAGAATTGACATGCAACCCAATATAAGTATTACTGCTGGAGGCTGTTTCGTTATAAACTTCACCGTTAAGATATTGTTCCATTCCTAAATCAGGAGAAAATGTACTTTCGTTGACTGAATTGTAATTCACTCCAATCAAGGTAGTAAGTTTCAATTTCTTTGTAAGTTCGCCAACAATTTTTGATGATATTGAGAATCTGGTATTGCTGCTTAGTCCCTCAAAGCCCCGGGATAGGGCCAGGGGGTTACTTACCCCTAACTCATCGACATCTGCTGTTGTTGTAAGTTGATTACCGTTTTCATCGTAGGCATAAGGCGACAATAAGGGACTTTTCCATAATCCGGCAAGAATCGGACTTCTAACCTCATCGATACCAGAGGTCTGTATTTTGGAATTGGAATTGACCAGATTCACATTCAAATACATTTTAATGCGTTCAATTACATTAAATGTACCTACAAAGCGCGTATTAAATTTATCATACGATGAACTCTTAAACAAACCTTGCCTTGTTAAATATCCGAACGATATTCCATACTTGGCAATTGCATCTCCACCTTTTATCGAAAAATAGAAATTTTGCAACATAGCATTCTGAAATACTTCGTTCTGCCAATTGGTATTGTTGCTGTATGGGATAAATTGCAGTGAATCCCTGGAGGTATAAAATAAACCAGGATATGCTTTAATGTAATCTTCCTGATACATACCAGACGAAAAGAGCAGTTCGTTGGCCAGGGTTTTATATTCCACGCTCTCAAGTTGTTTCTGATATTCAGGCTGAAGCGTTATTCCGGTTCTGTATTTAACATCGATGGTTGTTTTCGAAGCATCAGGATTAATCGTCCGAAACTCGATCACACCGTTCGAGCCATAAAAACCATACTGAGAGTTATAGGAAGGGTCTTTGTATGCCGTGATATACGACACATCCATAGGATCTATTGAAGTAAGTGGATTGTAATTATTACCATCCAAAAATGAAAAATAGTATCCTGGACGTTCCATCGGGATACCATCAACAACATAAAGGGGCTGACTGGCTGCATTAATCGTATTTAAACCTCTAAGAAAAATAGTGGTACCTACCCCGGGCATACCTGACATATTGGCCACATTCGCACCTCCCAGAGAAGTCTGAAAAAATTGATCGATTGTACTGTTTCCAGAAAATCTCATGTCTTTTTCAGTAATGTTTTGATGTGCTGTAATGACATTCTGAGAATTTCTTTCCTGACCTTCTCCAACGACAATATCGTAGGAAGATGTCAGGTCTTTGTTTATAAAATAGACATTTAAAACCTTGCGGTTGTCGAGATAAATTTTTCTGTCAATATATTTACCAATAGGTTGATAACTTAACCATACTTCACCCGAAGTCACCTTAATGGTGTAATTACCCTTTTGGTCGGAAACGGATGGACTTTCTGATGAACCCATCACACTAATTGTTACATCTTTTAAAGGTTCTCCGTCGATACTTTTCAGACAACCTTGTAGCGTATAACCCGATTCCTGAGCAAGAATAGTTTTACTAAATATCAAAAATATCACCAAACAAATTCCAGCTATATGCTTGTATTTCATACGAATATATTTTTTCATTTTCAGTGTAAACAGGAAAAAATTTTATCATGCATTTATTTGAATATTGCATTAAAAAATTAATACTTGTTTTGTATCTAATAAATTTCGAACATTAAATAATCAATTACCAACCCTGGAATTCCTCGGATCGCACCACTTGAATCAAGGCTTGGCCCTATATATTCAAAGGTTATTTCAGCATTGGAATATTCTGTTAACGATTCAACCTTAAAATCAACTTTATTGTAACCACCATTTCCTTTAAAATTACCAGGTACTCCTGTAACACTTTTTATTACCAATTCTTTAAACAGGTAGGAGTCAAAATAATTTGTATTCTTACCTGATAAATCCCGCATCTGGATTGGTACATTGTTAATGTATATTTTCCACAATCCGCACTGGTTGTTAGAACCAGCCCATAACAAACGATAATTCTTGGCACCAAAAAGCCCTTTCTGCACAAACGTGATCCTCAATTTGCCTGAGCTACGTTTATAATCTTTTAAGTTAAGTGCTAATACTTTATCATTTAAGCTGATTAAATCGCCATTTGCATTGGTCAATTTGGCTAAACTTGGCGCAATTGATGTTCCTTCAAGACCATTGATAACCAAATCTTTAGCCCATGTCCATTTTTGATCCTTAATAATTTCAATCACAGCATTCTTTCCATTATAAACATTCTGACTTTTATAAAGAGAATCTGGAATGATGAAATTTTTTAATGAATAAGCCACACCATTACTACAAATTTTTCTGGAATCTTTAATAATGTTTACAACATCAACATTAACCGAATCTCCCCTGATATTTATCATTCTAGGCTTAAAATCGTTATACTGAAGTGAATTATTGAAAATATAGTTTTTTACTAAATTGGGTAGAAGTATATTATTTATCCAAACTTCAGGTAAAAAATCGACCTTTATTTCGTTCTTAATATTTTCTAAAGCGGCATCAAATTGTTTTTGTGTAAATAAAATAAATGTAGAAGATCTATTCCGTAATTCTTCTTTTACAGGAAAGTAATCACGATAGAAGAGATTTTGTGTTGTAAAAATCGAGTCGTAAATAGTACCTTTGGAAGTAAACCCAATGGGAGTACTTGCAGCTATATCAAAGTAAGTAGAATCCTGTAAATCTATATAATGTCTAAAAACTGAGCTTCCTTTTAATATATATGAATAAAGGTTATCGCTAGGTATTACATAGTTATTCAAATTATAATAACGACCATCTTTAAAAATTGAACTACCTATAACAATCTTAACGCCATCAAACGTGTAAGCACTTAATTGGTCATTAAACTCCAACAATGCATATTTATTTAACATTGTTTGAATTTTACCCGATTTAGAAATACTTTGGACATTGATGAAAGTCGGAACCATTGAATAAGCCAATACCTCGCCAATATTTACCGAATCTTTATTTATTGTCTTTAATTTCTCATCATCGGGAATAAAAAGAGTATATGCATTATTACTTTCAAACAAGCTATCCAACTCATATTCTTTTATTAGTTTCACATAATACTTATGCGATGAATCAAGCTGTAAACAGTCCCACAAACGAAGATTAACAGTGACCGGTGTATCACCAAGGAGATAGTCATTTTTATTCTCACAGGAGAAAAAAATCAGTAATGTAATAATAATTGAAAATATACGTTTCATAATCTATATTTTTATATTCTTAGATTCAAGTCATTAGACTTCGATACAGAAATCTATCAACACTCTGCAATTAAAAAATTCATTATCAACGATATAAAACTTTAATCATATTTTTTTAATAAATATTATTTAAATGGAGTAAACCTGATATAATCCCAATAGATCAGACCAGGAGTAATAGCCTGAAGAGTAACTTTGTGAGTAGTATACCCTTCCAGATGAACTTTACCAATATCAAATAATACATATGGATTGGTTGTGCTGGTAGGATTTTGAGAGTCCAGGTTAAAAGTGCCACCTACCTTTGTACCATCTACAAAAACATCAATTAATCCATACGATTTGTTCATGTCCATTTGAAAGCTCAGAGTGTAATCACCTGAAACAATTTTTGAAGTGGTATAACTAATGATAAAGTTTCCGGAGAAATAAATGTAATCATCCCCCCATGCATTTTCCACATTAGGATTGTCACTTCTGTAATATTGTATCGACTGGAGATCACCGCCAAACTTAAATAAATTGAGTTCGTGTTCTTTAAATACATAAGCGACCCCAATCTCTTTTTTGTACCCGGCATTATTAAGTGCCAAATCTTCAGTGAAAAAGAAATATTTCAGGCTGGGTGACAGCACTGAATTAACTTCCATTACATGATTGGTAAAATGCAAAACTCCACTAAGTGTAGGCTTATTACTTTGTGCTCTGTAAATAGAAACGTAGTCGATATATGTCGTATCGCTATTGGAAGAAATAATGGTGTCAAAAACTGTTTTTCCTTTATTGATTCCTACACCGGCAAAATACTTTTCCGATTCACTAACACCACCTTCAAGCAATATTGACAGAGGATATGAAGCAAATGTTTCATAACTGGTTTTACCTTCGACCATATCAGCCAAATAGATTCTCCTGCCGCTTATTACATGAAAAGCAACAAACTGATAAAGTGGATTGTCGAATTCATTGTAATTCTTGTTGTTGGGGCTTATTAGCGCGATAAGATTCTCAACAGATTTTATGCCTTTCTTTGAAAAGATGGAATCGGCTTCAACAAACATTGTAAAAGGATACAACTTCGTATTCGTTTTTTGAAGCGTACTGTACAAACCAGTGATTTTAAGCGATTCAACGAATATACTATAATCTTTGTTTCCCGATAACCAATCACAACTTGTATATGAAAAAGGTGTTAAAACTTTATTGATAATATGAATTACTCCATTACTTTGATCAAGGTCTTTTTGTAAAACCGATGCCGTTTCGTCCAATAAATAAGTAACCCCTTCACTGCCTGAAATATATTGAATTACATGCCCAGCACCATTCAACGAGGTATCCCGAAGTTCACCGTTCGGAAAATCTTTACTATAGTATCTTTTATTAATAAGGTGATGGGTCGTTAAATTCCAACAGTCGATTGGTTTTGCCAAAAAAGCATCTAAGGAGGTACCCAAACCTTTAAAGTAGTTATCCAGTGCATTGTTATTGGGTAAGAAAAGCGTATAGCGACTTCCCCCGGGATGAGAATTAAAAGATCGGTATATATTTGCCATGGATTGGTTTGATGAATTAATCAACGCAGCATCAACAATCATCTTGTAATGGCTGTAATCAGGGTTGTTTTCAAGAAATGAGTATAATGTTGAGTACTCCTCCTTGTAGGTCTTGTCTTCAATGACTTCCTTGCAGCCCAAGCTTGTCAGAAACAAGATAAAACCAATTGCTATGTATAACTTATTATTTTTCATGTGAAAATAATGATATTAATTAATTGATTATTAAACGTTCTCATGGAACTCACACACCAGGAATCATCCACTATGAACATTAATTTTCATTCTGTTTTTGTGCCGCCACCTTTGAAATAAATTCAAGCAGCTTGTTCGTTTCATCTGTTTATAATCAAATTACAATTTAATAAAGAGCAGCCTGGGACCATTATGATCCTGTACCTACGTAATAAGGATTCTGTTTAAGGTTAATGTTGTTATCAATTTCTATTTGGTAAATCGGTAAATACCAACTGTTCTCATCAATTAGTTTTGATGCAATGATCAACCGTTGCGAGGGAGAAGCATTTTCGGTAATTTTTGCAATGAAAGTGTTTTTTTGAGCATAATTATTTCTGCGCGCATATCGAAGCAAGTCAAACCAACGTTTACCTTCGTAAGCCAGTTCCAATGCACGTTCCTCAAGTATTATCTCCTCTGCTGCCAGTTTTGAAATTCCAAATACGTTAGAACTTATAGCAGGTACATTTGCTCTTACCCGAAGAATATTAATTAGTTCTAATGCGCCATCAAAATCCGGAACATCTTTTTGCGTTAATGCCTCTGCTTTCATTAACAAAATATCAGCATACCTGTAAACAATGAAATTGGCACTAGCTGCATTTGAAGACCGAAGGTAACCTTGAATAGCGTCTTTGTTTGGTGTTTCCCCAATGTATTTATACACTTTATAATTTCCATTGTCCCACAACACTGTTCCTTCCTTTCGCGTACTTTCTAATGATCGGTTACCATAAACATCTTCAACAAATAGTTTATTAACATACGAACTGGTTTGAAAATATCTGGAAGAAATGTTTACAGTTAAATTGTACAGTCCATTCGATTGCGAATTTGCGGCATCGTATTGTATCTCGAAAATGCTTTCAAATGTGTTTCCTTTTGCGAAAAGGGAAAACCATTCGCTATTCGGTTTTAGAGTATACTTCGATGAGTTTTCTATTTTCTCAATATAGGTCAGTGCCAAATCATAATTGAATTGCCACAGTGCTATTTCTGCGATCAAAGCATAGCTTGCAAATTTATTCATACGTCCAATCGTTGAAATGTCGTCGCCATAGAAATCCGACATTTTCTCAGCAATTCCAACAGTTACCAAATCTTGCAGTATCTTTTTTAAGATCTCTTCTCCTGAAGTTTTGGAAGGATATAAATCAACCGCATCATTTACAGTTGGATAATCAATATATGGGACATCGTGATAAATTCTAACCAGATAGAAATACATTAACGAACGAAGTGTTGTTGCTTCTGAAATGTAGGCTTGCATGTAATAATCTGATAAGGTCGGATCTTTTTGCTGTATGCTGGGTGCATATACAATGACGTGATTACACAAATTAATTACCTTGTAAAAATTGTCCCACATGGCAAATTTATTGTCAGAAAGAATTGACGCATCCATTACATCCCGCAGGTTTCCAGTAGTATAAGCATTGGAATTGGTACAATTGACAATACTTGCCCCCTTTGTCAACATATCGCCCCTTAGTTCACCGTTTAAAAAAAGTTGCACATCCATATCAGCCAATGCCGAATATGCTCCCATCATTACTTTATGAAGCTCCTCCTTATTTTGCCAGTATTCTTCTTTTACCAATCCATTTATTGGCTTTTGATCCAGAAAATCGGAACAAGAAGACAAAACAGCGAACAGCAAGATTGTCTTTATAAGATATTTAATTGAATTGTTCATAATGTTTTTTCATCGAACTAAATTAAACAAACACACTTACAGCGTAATGGAAATTGAAAGAGAGTAAGATCTTGGTGGAGTTGTATTTCCCTGATCCTTTGCAACCCAAAAAGGATCCTGCATTTTTGTATTAATTTCCGGGTCTACTCCACCATATCCGGTCCATGTATATAATTTCCTCACATTAAAAGATAAGCTGCAATCATTAATTCCCAATTGCCTTTTCAAATTCTTTCCCATGCGGTAAGTTAGGGCCAATGAATTAAATTTAATATACGATACATCGTCAACATACCTGTCTGATCCCAAACTATTGAACGTGTGTCCTTCGTAGGCGCGAGGAATAATGCCTTCAAAACTGTCACCTTCTCTTCTCCATCGGGAAAGGGTTGCCTTGCTTTGATTATTCCTGTTATTCATTGATTCGGCATTCATTGCAACTTGATTAATTACGTTAAACTTATAGCGGAATACGAATTGTGCAGAAAGTTGAAATTGTTTATAATTTGCCGTGGTACCAAAACCTCCAGTAAGTTTAGGATTTGAATCACCCAAAAAAACAGCATCGTTTATATCAATTGAACCATCATGATTAATATCCTCATAGATGGCGTCACCACCTCTAAAACGATTAATCGAACTATTATTGAAAACCATATATACAGGTTTCCCATTGGAATCAACTTTATTAGAACCATCTGCATTTTTTGCTCTGGTATCTTCATCGGTAGCATATACGCCCAAGTAACGTACACCAAAAAAAGATCCAATTGGAGATCCCAATTGCATTTTTAAGGGATATTTCAAGTTCTCCAAAACAACACCATTCGATTCCAGTGTCTGGTTATCCGGCACCTCATCGAACCAGTTGCGGTTTTTATTCACATTGAAGTTTAAGAGCAAAGAGAAATCCTTCATTTTAACTACGTCTCTAACGGTTGCAGTAAAATCGAAACCGACATTTCGTATGATACCACCATTAAACGATCCGAGTTTATTGTAGCCCGTTGAAGAAGGAATGCTGTAATTTGGCCAAGCCAGGTTGAAGGTTTTTTTATTGTAATATTCAATAAGCAATGATAGCTTATCACTTTCAAATAAACCTAAATCCAATGAAGAACTGTACTCTTCTTTTGTTTCCCATTTTAAGTTATCAAGAGCTGGTTGGCTGGGAATGATACTTACATCATTCATATACTGACCACCATCGGTATAAATACCATGTCGCGAATAAGGTCCAATTGAACCTTGGTTCCCTGACCGTCCCCAGCTTAAACTTAAATTGGAATTGTTTAGGAAGTTAATATTTTTCAGAAATGCTTCATTTTTCATGCGCCATTTCGCCCCGATACTTGGGAAAAATCCCCAGCGGTTATTCATACCAAAACGTGAAGAGGCATCTGCTCTATAATATGTCGTCAAAAAGTATTTTTCTTGATAATTATATCCTACACTTCCCAATAATCCAAGTGAAGTAGTTTTACTATCGTTTGAACTAATGGAATTAACAATAGAATTAGCTCCAGGATCTTGAATAGATGTACTCATGTTAAGTTGTGTTGCCGTCACCATGCTTTTTGAATTCGATTGCACCGTTTCATACATCAGAGATGTTTCAAGGGTATGACCACTCCTGGTTTCAGGTTTAAAAACCAAGGTGGATCTTGTTGTAAGCGTACTATTAACACCGTTAATTTCTCGTGTAAAATTGTTTTGTCCATTATTCCAAGCAGCACCTATAGCATTATATGGCAAATAAGCATTGTTTTTACTCCCATTATTAAAAATGGAAACTACCTCACTTAAAGAAACAGATTGGCTTAAACGAAGATTCAGCATAAAATCAGAACTTAACTGGTTTGTACTTATATCGTTTTTGCTATTGTTTACTACCGCCACAGGATTGAAATACGAAATGCCATTCCCCTGATAATTCGTAATAGGATTAAAATATTCCCCTGTAAGATTATCATTTGCGTCATGTTCGTAAACAGCCATGTTGGGTGCTTTCATATAAGCCATGTTGGTCACATTAAAATAATTACTGCCAGTTTTACTATTTAGGTAAGTAAATTTGCAGGTAAGTCTTATATTCTTTGAAATATTATAAGAGAGGTTTACCAACGAACTTAGTTTATTAAGAGATTCATTAATGACCTGCCCTTCCTGATCATACAAGTTTAGAGAAACATAATATGATGTATTATCACCCCCACCATCAACCTTAAAACCATGTTCTTTGATAAAACCGTTCTTTGATATCTCCTTGTACCAGTTGGTGTTCTTGTTGTAATTATTGAAATCGATATAATTTGGATTGTAGGCAATTTCATCGGGTATATCTGTCAATCCGTAACGGTTAAACAACTGCTCTTGCTGCATCATAATATACTCGTCGCCTGATAACATTGGGATTTGCGATTGTAATTCATCTAAGGTTTGTTTATAGGTATAGGTAAATTTGGTTTTCCCTTTTTTCCCTCGATTAGTTTCAATTTCAATTACGCCATTTGCACCACTGGATCCCCAAACAGCACATTCGGTGGCATCTTTTAATACTCTTATCGATTTAATATCCTGGGTGGGTACACTTAACAGGGCACTTAAATCTTCGACATCAGCTGAGGCGAAGTTGAAGTTGCTGTACGATTGTTGTGCAATACCATCAATTACGATCAAAGGAGTGGCATTCCCAATTGTAGAAAGACCTCTAATAACAATATTTGCACTCTTACCAGGTGAAGAGTTGGAAACAATATCCAATCCAGCAATCTGACCTTGCAGTGCATCACCAACATCGTTAACTACTACCCCTTCCAAGGATGACATTTTTAATTCACCCACTGAACCTGCCCTAAATTTGTCAGAAATACCCGATACACTTGTTGATTTCCCCACCGCAGTAATGACTACATCCTGCAACAACTCCGTTCCGGAAGTAAGCTTTATGTCAATTGTACTTCTTCCATTAACATTTTCTACAACCGTTTTATAACCTATAAAACTATATTGTATTCTACTATTTACGGATGAAACCATTAAAACATAATTACCATTCATATCGGTTAAAGTTCCGATAACTACCCGATTGTTTGCATCAATTTCTACAACTGTAGCACCCGGAACAGTTGAATTCGAATCATCTTTTATGTTCCCCCTAACCAAATGACCTTTTCCGCAAACCTCAAATGCAATCAGAGTGTATATAATAATAATGTATACTTTATACATAGTAATTTTATTATTGTTGGAAATTGTATCTTAGTAAATCAGTTTAAGACTTAAAATAATCTAAGATTACTTTCACTAAATTTAAATTCCGGCTCATTTATCAAAAACAATATCAGGCTGAATTGCCACAGCTATTTTATGAACTACAACTGCTATCCCTGCCAAAGCTTTACCTTCTATCGTATTGCCATCTGAATCGTTGCCATTATCCCAACCCAGATACATCCTGTTTGTATCGGAACCATTTTCCACAACAGTGACATAGGTTGATTGATCAGGTTTCAAAATTTCAATTTCATCAGGAGTTGAAGTTCGAATGCTAATTTGTTTTCCACTTTTGGTATAATAATTTGTTGCAGAAGAATTTTTATTGACATTATCTGTAAAAATGATTGTACCACTTACGAAATGCGACAACAACAGTTTTTTAAGATCATCCTTTGCGAATGTTTCTGCATGTATGGCATGAAGGGCCTCATCGCTTGGAACAAATACTGTCATCAGCTCTCCTTCTTTGAGAAAAGTAAAACGCCCATAGGGATCTATCAGCCCGGTTGCTTTCAACAAATCGACAAAAACACTATTGTTATCAATTGTAACAGAAGTAGATGAAAAAATAGATTCCGGATACCGGAACCAATTATCTACAGCGTAAGTTTCTCCATTATCAGGTGCTTGACCATAATCATTGCCCAGGTTTTCAACCAATTTTTTGTCCATGTACTGATAAATGGGTAAATCGCCATTAAAGCCAATAGCCGAAGCCATCCCTCCTGTAACAAGGCTTGTTTCGTTATTGATAACGATGTAGTAGTTATTAAGATTTTTCAAAAACTCTTTTCTACAATTCCGTACCGGCACTCCGAGGGCTGCCTGACCATAAACCAGATTACGCAAAGAGGTTCCGCGACCTGACTTAACACTAAGGTTAATCATTGCATCTTCTTTGTTGTTATAAACCCTGGCACTTTGAAGATATGGATCCTGGTATTGATGATCAATGGCTGTTATAAATAAAGTTGAATCCTTTTCAAATTGAGCATTTGGAATAGGGAAAAAGGTATATTTCATTGAAGCATTGTTGAGTATTTGAAAGGCACCGGTAAAATAAAGCGACCACATAAAAGAACTATATTCTTTGCTTAAAATTACCGGGGCAACAACCGATAAAAACTCCCGTGGAAGAATAAGCTTATCTATACCAACAAATGTTGCGTTACTTCCGTACTTAATCTCAATCTCCTTGGTTCCTTTCAAATCCAGCTTACTTCCGTATTTTGTTGTAAAGGAACCGTTCAAACCACCTAAGGAAGGGTAATACGGTGTCTGTTTTGCCATATGGTTATTTACCAACATCCGCTTAATCATATAAGGAACATCCGTAATGCTGCTGTAACGACCTTCACCCCTTATTACATTCGAAATAAAACTGAAGTATGCTTCGTTTGTGGGGGCAAATATTGCATGATGATATGCGATGCTATTTCGCGCTGTAGTATGCGTTGCTTCATCAAATAAATTAAAGGCCAGTGTGGGGTAGGTCAGATTATTAAGTTGGTCAACCTCTAAACCTTCATTAGCTCCTTCCTGAGATAAAGTAGCTTCATTGTTAATAGAAAATTGTGCAAAATCATTAACTAAACTTCCAAACCCTGTATATTGCTTACCTGATGTGGATGAGTTATTCCACAAGTATTCATAAACGTTTTTTACAGGCTCGATTACCTTGTCAATCAGATAGACATATCCATTCTCAGCCGGATATGAATCGTCAAGCTCACCATCGTTATTGTTATCAACGCTGGTTTTCAGCAACTTTGCTCCTGCAAAGAAAATTTCTTTGCTTTCAAACGAACGGTTAAAATAATAACTATAGTCTGCCGAATTAATCCTGCTGTAATTCATATATTCCTGAAAAAACAAAGGGGCATATTTGTTGGTAGCTGAATATACGATTCGTTCAGCATTGCCATTAACATCAATAACCGGTTGTTTCCCTTCCCGTTCAGTAACCTTCAGTTTCATGTTATCTGGTCGATACAACGTTTCGCGTTTATAGCCTGAATACTCAGGATCTTTTGTATCTTCATTAATCCATCCGCTGGTATTGAGCAACCTTAATTGCGTTTTGGTAAAAGGCATTAGAAGAATATGGAACTCAACCAAACGTTTCAACTCAAGACTATCTATATCATCTATTGATGCGTATTGTGGGTGTTCTGAAAAATAAGCTTCAAATGCTTTATTGGTAGGGGCCATTACCGTATATAGACCACTGGTATTAATTAAATTATTCAATCCTGTTTTTTCAATACATCGGGCAAAAACTGAAAGCTCAGGAACCGACTTGGCAACATCGTATACCTTGCCTTGTAACCAAACAGGTCTTTCGTATTCTGGATTTTTCTCAATGGGATCCTTGCAGGAAAATAAATAGGCTCCACATAAAAGAATTATAAAAACAACTGTAAATTTTTGCATCAATAATAAGTATTATATAAATCGGCAATATCGATTAAAAAAGATAAACCAGAAAGGAGGAAGCCCCCCCTTCTGGGTTATCATCATATTAATCTGATTTCAAATTCAGCTTGTTACCTTTTTATCATTTTATGAATGCTGGCACCTTCCTTCTCAACGATTCGGACAATATATAAGCCCCTGTCAAGTTGTGATACAGGAATAGTAAAGTTCAATGCAGATACCAATTGAGTATATACCTGAATTCCTGAAATAGAAATGATTTGGATAACACTACCTACAGGAGCATCCTCGACTGTTAAAACTTGATCAACTGGATTGGGATAAATTTTTGACATGCTTCCTGCCAATACAGGTTTTTGAACTGAATTGATAATTTTGTTTGCAACTTCTTCACCCACAAAATAGAGCGAGTAAACCACACTCATCTTACCATCAGCAGAAGTGACTTTCACGTAATCGTCTGTTTTCAAATAGCCTTCAGTTCGCACATAATGTGCCTTATTAAACACCTGTATTGTTCCGTTATTGGTTGAAGTCAGGTAGCTTAAAAATGCAGTAACTGATAATCCTTCAGGTATGCCGTAAATATCTGTCTTTTCTTTTATAACATTAAAATAATTTGACGTAATATATAAATCCTTTGTCTCGGGAGCTATAGCATACTTTTTTCTATCGCCATTTTGAGCAACCACTTCAAAGATAAGTCCGTCAAACACTTTTGAATCCACTGTTTCAACTACCATATTTTCTTCTTTATCAAGTGCTTGAGTATAACGTATGGTGTGCAATGGAACAATGTTACCCAAGCTGTTAATTATATTGATATATGACAATTTGTGACAGGAAACACCGGCAAGTACATCCGCGATTATAGCATCGTAACCAAAACCACCAATTTTATTGTTCGTTACCGTAACTTTCAATCCTGCAACTGCTGTAAGCGAAACATCTCCGTTCAAAGCACCGGGTTCCAAAGTATAAATCGTTTTATTACTAAGATCACCAGATGTTACCGTTAGAATATCTCCTTTGATAACCGCGTCAGTTAAACCTTTTACGGCTCCACCGTTCGATACAACCAAAACCTGTGCAGGATCAGCTTTATTAACATTTAAAATGAAATCTGTCACAGCTGTTCCGGATGGAATACCTATAACCTTTAAATCACCCACATATCCCGGTGTAACTTTATATACCGATGAAGTTATGGTAGAATACTGGACGGTAATGGGATCCATATTATGTCTGCCGATATTATCACGGGCAATTTTTTCATTTATGCCTGGAACAATCCACAAGGAACGACGTGTCCAATCGCAGGCAACAGGATCGTACGAAGTACCTTCACCTTGTTTTAAAACACCTTTTTTTACACGGCTTTTTCGTATAAAATCATGTCCACGACCAGTCCAACTTAAACCTCCAACGTTAAAAGGAGCACCTTTAACAATATCTGCCTGAGATAGACGGAACAAATCAACCAATTTGTAATCCTTCACTTTTATTTTGCTAATGGGTTTAAGCCCGTTTTTAATAGAATCATTCAATAGTTTTAACAAGGCCCAACCATTAGAACTAAACGCTCCGGGACCATTTGCCCAAACAGCTGAAGGGCGGGGATCAAAAACATTTTGATCGACTTCCTTAATAACCGCCATTTCGTTTTTACCAGCTGGACTACAGACTCCCGTAACAAATACATCTCCAGGTTTAACTATTGTATTAACCCCGGGAACCAGTTTGAAAAAACATGCTTTCCCTGTTTTCCATTTTTCGATATCGAACTCACGTCCCGGTAATATACTCCTTCTCAAGGCATCTAAATCTGGCAGACCTGCTGCATCAAGATTAAATCCCCATGATAATGCAGCTTCCGGTGTTGCCCACCAATGTAGATTAATCCAGTAATAGTCACTCATATCCATATCTTTACTGGTAGGATTGTAAAGCTCAAGATAATGATCACCATATTCTATTCCCACTGCTATCTCAGATACAAATGCATCTCCTGTTATGGGCTGAATTTCTGAATCAGATACTTCTCTTACAAAAGTTACAGTATACGTTTTCGTCGTAGTACCCGACTCTGAAGTAACTTCGAATTTTGTAGTTCGTTCAGCCAAACTCCCATCCAAATTGGTAGCAGGCGTTTGTTTAATACGGGCATTTCTACTTCCCGTGATTGCAACAAGTGCTGGTATTGTTTTCCTGTCAGGCGATACTTTAATGGTATAACTATACCCCGCTGGTGAAAAATCAGGAATTGTATCAAGCCTTAAACTTGCCCAATCCCAGTAATAATCATCCAGCGAATAGTCGGGAAATGAAATTACTGAAAGTGAAGCATCAGTGTTTTTTTTGTACTTATTAACTTTTATATAATAATCTTTTGTAGTTGTTTTGTCTTCCGATTTCACACGCAATACATCACCATCCATCACCTCAACCCTCTTTTTATCTCCATCTTTAAAGATAATTTCGCGACTGGCCAAAGGAGGAATATCAATATATTTCAGTAATGAATCAACCGGGGTTTGATAAGCGGCATTTGCTATTGTATCCATCGACTGATTATCATTAGATATCGATAACCAGGCAGTTTTTGGATAAAAACCTGTTTTTGCGTCTTTCACAATTCTTGGGTAAGCGATGGCAAGATTGGCTTCCGCTTCCTTCACTTTAAAAGTATATTTCTTCGAGCTGAGTTTATTACCGAAGGCATAAAGAATAACAGCATCTCTTTCTGTAATCCTTAAAGATGCTGAGTCAGATTTGACGGGAGAATTTATGTACTTCCATGCCATTCCCTTTCCCAGCCTAAGGGCATTTAAAATTAGGTCATCGCCGCGCAAAATTTCCCAAGGTACAGTAATTTCCGTACTACCAATACTGGTACCCCATTTTGCAGTCACGGTAATTGTAAAGTCTCCATGATTGGCAGCTGATGTAAAGGGCTCGCGTCCTGTCATACAATCTACCAACATCCACTCCGAGTCTTCAGCTGATATACCACGAGATAAATCCCAGTTTGCGTTTCCATGTTTTACATCTGCCTTACGGACAACATGATACGCTCTGGAAGTATTGACATTTGGTATACCTGCAACGGCTGTGGGAGCATTAAATGCTTTTTGAGCATTTACTGCCATGTCAAAACAATCAGCAATTAATGAATCCTTAACCATATAGGTAATATCCAATGCTTTATCGTAGTATGGTCTTTGGTACCTGTAGCTTAATACCATAGGATTTGGACTAAAGGCAAATAAAGCAGACACACTATTTATGGAATCAAAATCGTAGGCTTGATATTGCGGTTTATTCACAAATTTAAAAAGGTCAGTTTCTAATTCACCTTGATAATGCGAGAAATGTGTTGCTTTTGGAACCAATTTCTCAAGATGTCTGGTTTGACCGGCAGTACCATTATCCAAATCTTCAACCCGCATAATCAATACAGACTTACCAGGACCTAAGATTTCTCCTTTTTTAAAGTAGTAGGTAAATCTTTTGTCCAAATTCCTTGAACCAAGATAGCGGGTTAAAGGATCATATTTAGTTGCACTAACATTAATTAGATTTGATAAAGCAAAGTTCGATAAATCGATTCCCACATCTCCAACATTGGTCAACTCAACATATTCTTGTTGCCAAATAAGATTTGCTTCCGTAATAATCAATTGTGGAATTTTCACTGATGCCCAATTGGGATCAGGATGTTGTGCAAAGGAACTGAGCACTGACATAAAACAAACAACAAAAAGTGTAGTAAAGAATTTCATAGTCTTAATATTTTTTGGTTATAAACTAGGTATTAAACTTTTTAAATAGAATTATAGACTTTTCATTTATAGATTATTTAATTTAGTTACACAAGCTTTAACACGAATGTTTTTTACTTCAATTACATCACAAAGGTATTTCAGGATAAGCAAGCGCTTTGCTGAATTCAATCAATTCGTTGCTATAATTGGTTCAACGAACAAAAAACACACATGATTTAGACCAGTATTCAATACAAAACCAACATTACAATATCGATAGTCGGATTCGGTATCCGCATATTGATCAACCTGTTGCAGACACTAAAGGATACTATCCCGTTGGTCACGGTGATGGATCCGCCTTCGTTCAGAACCATGTTCTGCTGATCGAGACTCCACAGGTCAGAATTACAGGAATTTTGTAATTCTAAAAAAATCATAGGTTTAACTTTTTCAATTATTTAAGATCAATAATAAAGGTTATGCGAATATGCCGGATAATGTTAGTGTTCCTAGGGTAGAAACTTTGCCGACAGCTATCTTCAGGCTTCGAAGTAGCCCACGTCACCCTTGCTGTCGGCTAATGTTTGAAAACAACAATACCTCATAACGGACTTCCACCGTCAAGTTATTCGCCATGCACGGCGCACCAAAGATGAAGCACGTAATGTTTTACGCGCTTCATTCTTGTTTTGGATCAAATTATATTGATCAAATAATGTGTAATTAATCGGGAGATTAATACCCAGGATTTTGCGTCAGTTTAGCATTCTTCTGGATTTCTGTCAATGGGATTGGCTGCCAGTAAACCTTCTCAGTGTAAATACGCTTTTGAATGGTCTTCTTTGAATATGTTTTTGTTCCATCTGAATTTTTAACAATTCTCATTCCGATAGCATCACCCATACCTTGATCCAGAATTTTCCAACGACGAAGGTCGTAATAACGCTGTCCTTCGAAAGCCAGCTCAATACGTCGTTCATGGCGGATTTTATCGTGAAGAATTGTTCCGCTTCCTGAAATGTTAGGCATTCCGGCACGACTGCGAATCATGTTGACATATTTCAGAGCCTCTGCATCGTTGCCTAACACGTTCTGCGCTTCCGCATAATTCAGGTAAATTTCAGAAAGACGGATAAAAATCACCATTCCAGTGTAATTCCAGTCTTTTGTATTCCAAGCCGGATCAACAAATTTGCGCAGGTAATAACCGGTCTGGGTCGCGTTGGTCGGTTCAACTTTTGCCCCAATCGGATTGTCTTTCCCGCCTTCATAAGTATCTACTGTTTCACCACGGTGCATTCTACCATCGTAAAAAATTGTTGCATCAAATCTAGGATCACGATTGGCATAAGGTGCAGCTGCATGAACAGGATTACTCCAATTAAATGGGGTTCCATCGGCCATTTCAAAATCATCAACAACATTTTGAATGGGTGTACCCATTCCCCATCCGCCATAACTGTTGGGTGCTAAATCGCGGTTTACTGTTGTACTTTCAAAATGTGTAGCCCCATAATTTTCAGCCGTACCATTAATATATTTGGCCAGGATAACTTCAGAGTTTGCTTTATCTATGAATATATTCTCATACAAGGCTGGTTTGTATAAAGCATATTGAGGCATATCAATAACCGCTTTTGCCGCGTTGGATGCGGCGGTCCATTTTGCCTGATCGTTTGTAGGATTATTTAACGGACTAGCCAACCAAAGTAAAAAATTAGCTTTCATAGCCATTGCTGCCCCCTTGGTAACACGCCCTGCATCAGCGGCACCATAGGTTAAAGGTAAGTTGGCAATAGCCTCATCTAAATCTTTCATAATAAATGTGACGCACTCGTCCAAGGTTTTGCGCACCTCCTGAAATTCGGTGTCAGCTGTTGAAAAAACTTTGGTTATAATTGGCACCCCTCCATAATTTTTCACGAGATGAATATAATTCCAGGCACGGAGAGCATACATTTGCGCGCTGAGTTTTTTTATTTCTGCTGCATCTCCTTTAATAATAGACTCCTTTTCAAAATAGGTATTTATGGCACGAATCAAGCTGTAATTTTTTTTCCAGCGCCCTATTGAAGAAAGGTTTGTAGAGGATAATTCACCCCGAAGAATCCAATCTGATTTAATACACCAGCCGTCTCTGTCGTGATATTCAAAGATTTCATCGACTGCAGCACCTGACCAATAGCCGTAAACTCCTTGGTGACTTCCCCATCCGAAGGTTGTAGCTGTTGCTGCATTTGATCCCCAGCTAGTTAGTGCAAGTGAGTTGTAACTCTGGTTGACATATACATCAACCAATTTCAAATCATCCCAAACAGTTGCATCAGATAATTTATCGGTGGGTTTTAAATCCAGTATATCTTCACTGCAGGATGCCAACAGCATTACTGCTGCAATAAAAAATAAATATGCATTTTTTAAGTTTTTCATGTTATTAGCTTATTAAAAATTAATACTTACACCAACATTAACCATTCGCTGTATTGGATATTGAGACAATCCATTCTGTTCAGGATCAACGATCTTGATATGGTCATAAATTATAAACAGATTTGAGCCATTTACAAATAAACGCACATACGATATATTAACTCTATCAGTCAGTGTTTTAGGTAAAGTATAAGCCAGTTCCACATTTTTCATACGCATAAAAGCCCCACTTTTCAACCAGAACGTTGATTCAAGTGCGTTATTTCCCACAGCATTTCTGTTGCTATTAAACGAACGAGGGTATTTATTATCTCCCTCTTTCAGCCATCTGCCATTAAAAAATTCTTTATCCATATAAATTCCTTCAGGAATTATCCTCGTTTTTGACCTGGCCTGCCCTTGAAAAAGTGCTGAAATCTCCCAGTTCTTGTATTTTGCTCCAAGATTAATACCATACACAATTTCAGGAGTGAAAGATAATGTTTCTCTAACCATGTCCTTTCCATCAATTTTCTTATCGTCATTAACATCAAGGTATTTAATATCTCCGGGAGCCGTGTTTGGTAAATGAGGTGTTGCGTCAATTTCTGCCTGTGTCTGGTATATACCATCGGCCTGATATAGCAGGTAGCTGTCAATTGGATAGCCTGTTTTTTTCTGGAAATCTGCAACATTGGGAGACTCGTCAAAGAATGTAACTCTGTTTTTTGCATACGACATATTTCCACTTACAGAATACCGGAAATCATTAGTAACGACTTTTGAATGAATGATTTCCATTTCAAATCCGTTGTTTTCAACCGTACCGATATTTACATCGGGTAATGTTAGCCCACTGTAATCGGGCGTGGAGGCATTCTTTTTGGTTAATATATTTTTACGTTTCGATTGAAATACATCCAAATTAAAACTGAATAAACCTTTCCAGAGTACACTTTCGAATCCAAAATTTGTTGTTTCTGCTATTTCCCAGGTTATTCCAGGATTAGGTGTGGTTGATACCTGTAAACCAGCATATTTTACAGAAGGATTCCCAAAATAGTAGCCATTCCCATAATTGTACGTCGCCAAATATTGATAGGCAGGAACAGCATCGTTCCCCATTTGCCCCCATGATCCCTTTATTTTTAACACGTCAACAAATGCATAGTTGTCTTTTATAAATGACTCCTGAGAAAGTATCCATCCTGCTGAAACACCCGGGAATAAACCAAATCGATTATCTGTTGGAAAGTTTTGAGAACCATCGTAACGAAGTGTTGCACTCACAAGGTATTTTTCTTTATAACCATAATTCAAACGACCGAAATAATTGATACGTGCACCATCCGATTTGTATCCACTATTGTCTTTCCCTACATCGCCTCCGGCAGATAAAACAGGCAACTGGTCAGTGATAAAATTTTTGCGGTAAGCTGTAAAACCGGCGTAATTACTTTCAGATTGCTCATAAGCTACAAAAGCATCAATATTATGCGCTCCAAATTGCTTCTGATAACCAATTTTGATGTTATATGTTTTAGACTGGCTCCTGTTATTCGTTTCCTGAAGTTCCGGACTTTGAACAATCTGTCCGGCAGCCATCTTAATGTATTCATCTTTTACTGCATCATAATTATAGAAGTAGGACTGTTTGAAGAATTTCTCAAAATTCTGAGATCCATCACTAAATCTGCCAAAACCAGAAAGAGAAAGGCCATCGGTGATCTGAGAAAGGTCGAGATCGAATGATAACTTAGTACCATAATTAAAAGTATTTTCACGGTTGTATCCAAATTTTTCAGAAGAACCCTCAATGGCGGGATTATAACCAAATTGTGTAGGCCCGGGTAATCCGTTTGGCCAGAAAGCTACTGCGTTAGGCATCATACGGGTGATATCCCACCAATTGCGGTAATTCCCCTGATATGCATTCTCAACAATCTCTTTTGAGTAGTTCATATCAATTCCAACCTTTAAAATTTTTGTGACCTGCGCATCAATGTTTGCCCTTAACTGATAGCGATCCAATCCTTTTCCATCGTTTTCTTTAAACATACGATCCTGATCAACAATTTGACCCGAAAGAAAATATTTAATACTTTCAGTCCCGCCAGATAAGGTCAGGTTATGTTGCTTCTGTGGTGTCCATTTGCGGAAGGAAACATCATACCAATCGACATTTGGATGAAACAGGGGATCAGTTCCATTTTTAAACAAGGTGATATCCTGATCTGACCATTTTGCAGTTTGTCCATTATTTTTCAGGAATTCATTTTCAGCGACGGCATACTCCCATGAATCCATTAAATTTTGCATTCTGGTAGGTTGAGTAGCTCCAAAATTTCCAGAATAATTGAGTTGTGGTTTCCCTATTTTCCCTCGTTTTGTAGTAACTAGGATTACACCATTTGCAGCACGCGCTCCATAAATAGCAGCTGAAGCATCCTTTAAGACAGAAATTGACTCAATGTCGGCGGGATTAAGGATTGTAATATCGCCTCCGGCCACTCCATCAATAACGACCAAAACTCCAGTACTTCCCAAGGTTGACTTGCCCCGAACCAATATTTGTAAACCTTCATTTCCAGGATCACCATTACGCATATTTACTGTTAATCCGGGCATCTGCCCCTGAAGTGCCGCTACAAAATTCGATGAAGGGTTTTTAGATAACTCTTCACCTTTTATTGTTGCAATTGAACCAGTGACCGTCGCTTTTTTCTGAGTACCGTAACCAATGGCAACCACTTCGTCAATACCAACAGTTTCCTCGGCCAGCGTAACATTAATACTTGTTTTACCGGCAGCTGCAATTTCCTGAGATTTCATACCCACGAATGAAAACTGCAAAGTCGCATTGACGGGAACATTCGTTAAAGAATAATTTCCATTCGAATCAGTTATGGATCCGGTGGTAGTTCCTTTTACTACAACTGAAACCCCGGGAATTCCACCACCCGCAGAGTCTGTTACTTTACCGTTAATATTTTGCCTTTGGGCAAAAACAGAAACGGCCATAACCATTAAAAGAACAGTTAAGATTTTTTTCATAGAATTTAAATTTAATAAATTATTAAATGCATTATTGAGATGCACAAATATTGCGGTAAGATGCAAAGAACTGTTTCTTTATTTAATCAACCTTTTGCTCAGATTGATCACAATAAAAGAACACCATATATCTGTATATATGACAATAACATTAATGATTGCTTAAATTTAACAATTTACGCTTTTTTTGAAAATTCGGAAGGAGATACTCCGTGTAGTTTTTTAAAGGCAGTTGAAAAATAAGAATTTGATTCAATGCCAACCTGATACATTACCTCTGCAACGTTTAATCCTTCGCTGCCTGACAGTAATTCGGCAGCCTTTTGTAATCTATAATTACGCAAATACACATTTGGAATTTGCCCTGTAAGTTGTTTTAATCTGCGGTAAAACTGTGAAGGGCTCATCAGAATTTCATGAGCCAACTCCTCAACTCCAAAATCGGAATTCGAAAGATTATTTTCTATTGCACCAATTACATTTTTTAAGAATTCTTTATCCTTAACAGAAATCTCAATTCCTTTATCAGGTATATAACTATTCTTTGAAAAATACTCCTTAATCCGTCGGTTGTTCTCAATTAATTTCTCAATCCTTATTTCCAGATGTTTTAGAGAAAAAGGCTTACTTATATAATCATCGGCACCAAATTCCAGTCCTTTGATTCTATTTTCGGTATCTTCCATAGCTGTAAGTAAAATAATTGGAATGTGATATGTAGCTGGTTCCGCTTTAATTATCTCACATACCTTAAATCCATCCATTTCGGGCATCATTACATCACAAACTATCAGGTCAGGTTGCTTTTGTTTGATTTTCTCAACTCCTTCAAATCCGTTTTCGGCCAATACAATTGAATATTTATCGCCCAATGCATTTGACAGGAAATCCCTGACATCTGCTTCATCGTCAACAATAAGTATCGATAAATTTTGCTCGGCATTTTTAGTTGAAGAATCTGAAATTTCGCTTGAAGCAATAACTGGTATCTGAATCCAATTCTTTATAAAAGATTTTCCTGGATGTTCAATCTCCATTAAATTAGTTCCTTCAATACCTTTTGCAGGTATTAAAGCGGTAAAACAAGTTCGTTTGTTGGGTTCACTTTCAACCGAAATAGTACCATCCATCAATTCAATCAGCGATTTACAAAAGGCTAAACCAATTCCGGTACCACCCACATTTTCTTCTCTGCCCTCTATCTGATAAAAACGCCCAAAGATTAACTTTAATTTTTCAGCGGGAATTCCTTTCCCATTATCAATAACTTTAAGGCTAATCATTTTTCGATCCGAATCTAAAATTACATCTGCTTCAATACTAATACTTCCATTTGCCGGAGTATATCTGAATGAATTTGACAACAGATTGAAAATAATACGTTCTGTCTTTTCAACATCCATTTCCACCTCTTCATTGGGAGAAATAATTTTATAGAAAAAGTTAATGTTTTTTTGTATGGCAAAATCTTCAAAAGCTTCCATTGCAGGATAGATAAAATTTCCCAATGTATCTTTTCTTAGATTAAATTTCAAATGACCTTGTTCTGCCTGCCTAAATGCAATCAACTGATCTACAAGATTCAAAAGTCTTTTCGTATTGTTTTGAATGATCAAAAGATATTTCGATTGCTTACTGTCTGTATTCTGTGCAATAATTCGTTCCAAAGGCCCGGCAATTAAAGCCAAAGGAGTTCTGAATTCATGTGATATATTCGTAAAAAAACGAAATTTCCCTTCATTGATAGTATCAATTCGCTTTTTATCTATCTGCTCGTATTTCAAACTCTGTTTCAATTTCTCAAGTTGGATAAAGTAAATTGATACTCCTGCTGCAATCAACAGGATTATCAAAAGAAAACCAGAATAACTCCACCAGGTTTGATACCAGGGCGGCAAAACTTCTATTCTTAAATCGGTCTGCTTATTGTTCCAAAGTCCATCGCCATTTGCTCCTTTTACTTTGAAAATGTATTTCCCGGGAGGAAGAGCGGTATAAGTTACTGTGGTTTTCCCTGCTTTCTCTTCTATCCATTCCTTATTAAAACCTTCAAGCATGTATGCCAATCGGTTTTTTGCAGGCGTGGCATTTTGTTGTACAACCAAATTAAAAGCGATTGTCTTATCCTTATTTCCAATAGTTATTTCTTTAGTTTCAGAGATAGACTTTTTAAGCAAAACCTTTCCATTTAGCTTGGCTCCAATCTTCACTAATTTATTATTCACACTTACTTCTGTAATAATCACTTTAGGCAACACATCATTTAATACAATATTTTCGGGTTTGAAAATGGTTAATCCGTTTAAACCGCCAAAATAGTAATAACCTGACTGCCCTTTAAAATAAGCCGCTTGCCTGAAATTATTATTGGGTAATCCATCTCTCACATCAAATACTTCTGAAACTTCCCGAGATGTATTAAACCTGCAAAGTCCCATATCTGTGCTAATCCAGAGATGCTCTTTATCTTGCTGTATTATTCCGTATACAGCATCATCGAACAAAACTACATTTTTTCTAAAGCACTCTATTTTAACTGCGTTTGCCTTTTCATTCAAAACCATTTTATTCAATCCACCACCAAAGGTCCCAATCCATAAAATCCCTTCTTCATCTTCAAGAAGAGAAAATACATTATTATTACTAATTGATAAATCTGCATCATTCCGAGTTGAAAAATGCTCCTCAACATTCAACCTATTCTCATTATGATTGTAATTGCATTTAAATAATCCATTGGATGCACCTATCCAGAAAATTCCTTTACTATCTTTCTTTAATGCGTATACCCATCCAGCATTTATATCCGTTATAGCCTCAATTTTTAAACTCACATTTTTCCCATTTTTAATTTGATCCCATGGATTCATCACAACAATTATTATATTACCACAAAAAATAATTTTGTCCTCATCGATCTGAGAAATAAAAAAACAACGGGAAAATCGAGTCTCTTTATTAATTTCATCAAGCACTACCTTTTTAATCAAATTATTCTGTGGATTGTAGACGGCAATTGAATAATCTGTCCCCAGCCAAATAAATCCCTTCTTATCTTCATAAATGGTGTGAACGATCTCTTTTTGGGGAAAAGGAAGTTGATTCTCCAGGTTTTCAAAAAGCAATCCACTGACATTTCTTACATTCATTACATTTATGCTCCTACTAACCGATGCATCAGTTGAGACCCAAACCTTACCCTTACTATCTTCCAAAATACTATTCACTAAATTGCCTGAAATTGTTGTCTTATCATAAGGATTGTGTGCATAGTTAAAAAAAGGTTTCTGGTTTAAATCAAGTTTATTAATCCCTCCCTGAGCTGTTCCAATCCAGATAACTCCAAAATCGTCCTTATAAATACAATTTATTTGGGGACTGCTAATTCCCAAAGAATTTTTAGGATTATAGGCATAATGTTCAAAATCGTCATCTTCTGGAATAAATCTAAGAAGCCCATTATCCCTTGTACCCACCCATACATTTGCTAAATTATCTTCAAAAACAGAAAGAATTGCCAAATCAGAATTATCTGGCTTCTGCTTTTGAATTGATTTAAATTCCTGTATAATATTTATTTTTTCTCTTTCGAATGTAGCCTTAAACAATCCTTTTGACGTACCAATCCAAAAAATATTATTCACTTTATTTAAAGTTCTGACTTCAATATTTTCAAAAAAAACAAACTCATTAATACATTCAATACTAGGTGCTTGTGATTTATCATTTGAACTAATGTCAATCTTATACAAACCATTTTGAGTTGCTAACAGAGCAGAATTTGGTCCCATAAAATAGAAATCATTAATACCCCAGATATCAGCATTTGCTTTAATCAGGTTATCCGAAATATTAAACGAAATATCATTCTCATTAATAATAATATCACACCTAAAAAGCTCGCCCCACCCTGAAATCCATATTCGACCATTCTGATCTGCCTCTATATGTAAAACATTTGCAGGTTCACCAATTGGAACTTTCAGAAATTTTTCAAGCCAGGGAATATATACATCAACACCTTCAGCTGTTCCAATCCATAAAATACCATTGGAATCATTAAAAAGACTACGTACTGAATTATTGGAAATGCTCCCGTTCGCTTTTTCGTTACTGTTAAATTGTCTGAATTCATACCCATCGTATTTTATTAGTCCGTTGGGCGTGCCGATCCAGATAAAACCATATTTGTCTTGTTCAATTGCATTAATCGAGTTTTGATTAAATCCCTCTTTGTTCGAGAACCGTTCAAATTTAAAGGGGGTGGAATGCGAATACTGAAAGATTAAAGTAAATATTATCCCAATAAAAAATTTCAATATGCGATAGTAACAATTTCTTTTCATCAGTCTGTTTTTTGAATTGACAAAGCTATTAAAAACACAGAATAGTTTTTCTATTCAATTTTTTTTCGTGCTCAATTCGTTTGTTAATGCTTGAATCATTGATATTAAAAGATATTTGACGCAATGATGAACATTTACAAGTACTACATGGCAAACTCAAATGTAAAAAGGGATATAAATCTGATCATACTATTTAAATTATTCATTTATAATTATATTCACCAATAATTTTTTCCTATTAAAACTATTTTTATATAAATATTTAGGTTAGAAAAAAACGGTTATTGGGTTCAATAAGTTATTGGAAACAAAAGTCGGATCGTTTGTGTATCAACTGCAGCCAGGCAAGCCTTTGAAGGTGCAAATATTTCGATGGGAATGCGAGCTGTTACCGGAGCCATATCTGGAAAAAACGGTGAAATTGACCGCCTAATTTCACCGTTTTTCCCAATATTGAAGCTCCTGAGTCTAATAATTGGGATTATGGCTATGACCATGGTTTGTCAGATTATTAATCTAATATTTATCGATTCGACCTGTTTTAACTTAAAAGGACTTTTTCAGAAATTAAATCGTTTTAATACAAAAGAGAAAATTGTTTTAATCATTTTTGGTAGAAAATAATCACGCCAAATCAATTCCTGAGAGCGTTCCCCTATTGTCTATGCTGAATTGAAGTAATGCCTTAATCTGGGAATTAACCTCTTAAAACCCACTAAAAACTTAAACTCTTATTTTAGAAAATTTAACCCATTTAACAGTAACTAAAATCAACTGGAAATCCACTCAAATAATCGAAATGGGCACTCAAAGGGCACTCCAGATGGGCATTCCAGAAATAAATCAAGACCTTACGCCGCTGTAAGGTCTTGATTTTCAAAGTGGATAGTATCGGTATCGAACCTCGACCTCTTGTCTTGTCTGGCTCCCCTAATGGATGGAAGTTGCAACATTTTGACTTCCTTTCACGTGATAGGAAGTCAAGGTGGAAAAATAAACAGCAAAAATATAAATGTTTGAATTCTAGTTTTTTCATAAGCTTGCGATAGTTTTAATAAACAATTTTGAAACAATAATTAATAGGATTTTTCAGATTTTACGGTTATTATGCCTGCTTTAAGCTTTCCGCCAGAAGAGGTAATTTCAATTTCTCCAGCTTCCTTTTTGGTTTGAACGATAACAATCAGTTTCCCGTTAAAAGTCCTCATGTAGTTTGAGGCAAATGAGGTTTGGTCAGTTGGGTCTCCGTTACAGACTGCTTTTAGTTTACCGGCACCTTTCACCTCGAAAAACTGTAGAATATTGGCTCTCGGGCACAAATTGCCATCCTTATCCAGCACCTCTACAGTGATAAAAGAGAGGTCTTTGCCATCGGCAGTGATAACCCGTCTGTCTGGAGTTAACCGCATTTTATATGGTTCACCTGCTGTTTTAATCACCTGTGTAGCCACTGGATTATTGTCGTTGTCCATTGCCACCACCTTTATCTCACCTGGTTGGTATATGACGTTATCCCAGATCAGGCGATACCGTGTGAAGGTTTTGGTTTTGTCTTTCACTCTGATTCCCATGCTCTTTCCGTTCACAAAAAGTTCGGCCTTGGGATAGGTGGTGTAACACATCACGGGAACGGTATCGTTTAACCTGTCGGGCCAGTTCCAGTGTGGCAGGAGGTGTAGCATTGGTTTGTCGTTCCAAAGACTCTGATACAGGTAAAACCTGTCTTTTTTCAATCCAGCGAGGTCGATAATACCAAAATAGGAACTTCTAGCTGGTGTCCCCTCATTATAAGGAGTAGGTTCACCAAGGTAATCAAAACCAGTCCAGACAAACTCACCGGCCACCGCTTCACAATCTTCTTGCATGGCAAATTCATGGTCAGGTGTACTGAACCAGCTGGGCCCTTCCAAATCATAGCTGGAAACATGATAATCATAATACCAGGGCCATTTGATTTCCTTTGCCGGGAATTTATAAATACCGCGGGTGCTGACAGTTGATTCAGTTTCGCTGCCAATCAGACAATAATTTGGCTTTTCCGCATGGTATTTTGAGTAACTCATATCGCCGATACGCGGGTAATTTATGCCAAAAAGATCTACTTCGTCAGCTATTCCATTGTTTATGGCTCCTCTGGAATTATTGAATGCCGAGATCGTCGGTCTTGTAGGATCTTCCTTGTGACAAACAGCCGTTAGCATTTTTGCTATTTCCCTGCCTTTCTGGTCCATATGATTCAACTCCAGAACCTCATTTCCTATGCTCCAAATGATAACAGAAGGATGATTCCGGTCACGGTGGATCATTGCAACAAGATCTTTTTCCCACCACTGGTCGAACAAGGTGTTGTATCCGTTTTTGTTCTTCCCTATTTTCCATTCGTCGAAAGCTTCATCCATCACAACAAAGCCCATCTTGTCGCACAGTTCAAGCAATTCAGGAGAGGGTGGATTGTGCGAAGTCCGGATGGCATTGCAGCCCATATCTTTCAAAATCTCTAATTGTCTTTCTGTTGCCCTGTAATTCACGGCCGCTCCTATCGGACCCAGATCATGGTGATTGCAGACTCCTTTTATTTTTACATGCTTCCCATTGAGGAAAAAACCTTTTTCTTTGTCAAAACGGATGGTCCGGATACCAAAGGAGGATTCATAAGTATCAGTCAACTGATTGTTTACAAAAACTTTACTGATGGCTTTATAGGTTTCAGGGGTTTCAATACTCCACAACAATGGATTTTTTACGTTTATATTCTGCTCAAATACAAGTTGTTCAGCTACTAATTTTTCTGTCCTGTTTTCTGCAACTTTTTCACCTCGTGAGTTGATTATTTCAGTAAGTAACGATACTTTAGTTGCTTTTCCAGATAGATTGTTGATGGTAGTTTTAATATTTACCGCGGCTTGTTTTTCTTCTACTTTTGGCGTTGTGATGTAAGTTCCCCAAAGGGCAACATGTACAGGATCAGTTGTTATTAAACACACATTGCGATAAATGCCCGCTCCGGAATACCAGCGGGAGGATTCTTCTTTATTCTCAAGCCGGACAGCTAAAATGTTTTCGTGTCCAAATTTTATATACCTGGTAAGCTCCAGTGAAAATGAGGCGTAGCCATAAGGCCACTCGCCCACGTATTCTCCATTGAGATAAACTTTGGCATTACTCATTGCACCGTCAAATTCAATAAAAATGCGTTTATCGTTATCGGTGGCTGGTATGTTAAGCTGGCGGCGATACCAGCCAACACCGAAAGCAGGCAATGCTCCTGTGCGCCCGGTACGTAACTGTGGCTGTTTTTCACCATCAGCAACTACCTGCACAACTTGTTTGTCAATGTTCATGTCAAAAGGCTGCCTTATTGCCCAATCGTGTGGTACTGTTACTGTTTCCCAGTCAGAATCGTTGCATCCAACTACTGCACCATTTGTTACTTCTTTCTGTATGAATTTCCAATTTTCGTCTAAGAGTTCAACTTTCCGGGAAGTTGTCTGTGCGTTCAAAGTGAAAACATTCAGAAGAATTACAATAAAACCTAATAATTGCTTCATTTTTAAATACTTTTTTAAAAGGGATAATTTATTGGTTTGGAATTGTTTATCAATGACTAAGAGGTGCAGATTGCAACCTGCAACTCTTAGTTTCCATTTCAGGGAGGTCTGGTTGAGCAGATATCGAATTATCAATCCCAGCACATTCAGCCCTAAAGCTAACATTTCCAGAAGGATTATTAAGAATTTACAATACAGCAATTTTTTGAGTCATTGTATCCCAAACATCACGGTTTGTTTAGTCTGATTTCGCTGGATAACCAATTTCAATTCTCGTAAATACTGAGAATCTTTGGCAACCTGAATCAGTTGTTTAAAGTTCCTGATTTTTACTTCCTGACATTGTACGACCACGTCTCCGATTTTTATTCCGGATTTCGCAACCGTAGAATTGACAGGGATATCCACAAAAATCACCCCGCTCATTTCAGGCAACCCGGCAGCCGATTGTTCTCCCAAAGTTTCCACATTCTTGAGCGTTGCACCGTTCCATGGATAAGTTTGCCCCGTAGTATCCTTTTGATTGGTTATCAAAGTCGGAATTACCGGTTGCCTGGCAATCTTTTTCAGCTTTTCGGAAGAAACCCCAAATTCGTTCATCGGGAAATTTTTAAACCCAAGCTGGAGTGCGGGAGATCCGTCTTTTACCCTGAAATCACCCTTTTCGGCATCTGTAAACTGTGGGTCGCCAACCAATGAATTCGCATCGCAGCCGTTCTTTGCAAATCGCATACGGTCTTCGTTATTGATCGCGAATAAGTTGGAATCGAGCTGTGCGCCCCATTTCCCATCGGAAGCAATCGCCCTGGCCATTACCGCTGGTTTATAACCGCCAAAAACAATGTTGTGCGTAAACACATCGCCGCTATTGGGGTACCAGACATGAGGATGCAGACTGTTATTGACAATGATGTTGTTGGTAGCTGTACGTTTGTATCCTTCACGCATCTTCAGGCCGCCGTTCAGCAAAACATTGTTGTAAATGCGATACCAGGTCGATCCGTCGTCGAGATCAATGTCCCAGCCATGATCGCAACGCCAGCGGCTATTCCTGATAGTGTTAGCTTCAAGCATATCAAGGAATGGTAAACCGGGCTGCTTTTGAACTTCCACATCGGTTTCCTTGATATCCGGAGTCCAATAACGGTCGCGACCCCATGAGTTGAAACTTCCGTGATCGCCTGTTTCCAGTACTGTATTGAAAATATCGCAGTATTCAATCACATGGCCGCCAAACGTTCCTTGATCAATGTTGATCCCAGCGCGTGGCACATCATAAATAGAGCAATGACTGACGGTAATTTTGTGCGAAATGGAAATCTGCACCGGAGCCGTTTGCTTTTCGACACGTCCAGTCATGGTAATCAGGCAATCTTCCACACGGCAATCTTCCGGATAATTGTCGCCCTTTGGCCCCGGAGTGCGGTCTATCGCTGCAAAATCCTGATTCCCGTAACGGAACAGCGGACTTCTGACCGTAGCCGGATCGCCCACAAAGGCAACCCCATTGGCTCCTGAATGATGGATGTAGCAGCTTTTGATCAAGATCCGGCGGTTATATTTGTTCACAAAAATGCTGTTTCCACCCAACTGATCGAACTCACAATTGGTGATGGAACAATCTTCAGCACCATTAAATAGCACCGCCCCACCACGATAGGTGGTCCAGTCGCTCCTCAGTAAAGGTTCTTTGTTATCCATAAACGTGCGGGCAGTATGGCGGAAAATAAATCCATCAAAACGAACAAAACATACCGGTTTTTCCTTCGTTCCGTCGAACTCGATCAAATTCCGGAGCCGAACAATTTCGATTTTTGCCTTGGACAGATCGAGCCCGTGTTGTGGATAGAAATAAATGGTTTTGTTGCTTTTATTGTAGTACCATTCGCCGGGCACATCCAGTTCTTCAAACACATTTTCGATCATCCGGTAGCGCGGGTGCATGGCCGATGGACGGTTGTTTTGCCATCCACCTTCCATATCCAGACTTCCATCGGCATTTTTGCCTTTTACGATCCAGTGCATATCGCCCCATAGGGCGTTGTGCATGGCATGCACATAAGCGCCTTCCGGATGGCTCCATGTTAAAATCCGTTTCCTGGCCATTGGATCATTTATTGTATCAGGGTTATTGGTATGAACCAAATCCCAGGTGTCGAACACATTTTTGCCTTCCACCGCGTTGGGAAAACGAGCCATTCGCTGGCGTTGCCCATCAACATAGAGTTGATCAATGGCAGCATCTTCAGGAACAATGGCTTTAAATATACCATTCCTGAAGGGTTCCCACTTAAGTTCAACCGGACTCCCACCGCTGATGATCGCTTTACCTTCGTGTTCGGCCTTAAAAATTACAGGGTTCTTTTCTGTTCCCGAAAATTCCGGATTTAAAACAATCGGAGCCGTCAGGTAATAAATGCCGTCGGCAAAAATAACCTGAACCTCTTCTTTTCCGGCTTTCGAGCGGACAAGTTCCTTTGCTTTTTTAATAGATTGTATCGGATTTTCTTTCGTTCCGGAA
>JAFLKN010000046.1 GCA_019163175.1 Prolixibacteraceae bacterium
GATTTTACGAATGGTATTCGGTAAAAAACGAGCCCCGTGGTTCGGGTACTTTCCGTGGCGAAGCTGGTGTTTTGTATAAAACGATTGTGATGTTTGAGGAATGGAAAAATGATCAGGAATAAATAAGAATATTGCTTTTGTGCATCCAACTTTGTTTTTTTGATAATTCCCGAAAGACAGGTGAATATCCTATATTTGCAATCTGATTGAAAAATTTAACTTGAATATGATTGGAGAACCCAAATCGAATGAAGAACTTGCCTTTGAATTATTATTTAGGAAGTATTACGTTCTTTTGTGTGGTTTTGCCAATAAATTCATTGCCAACTCAGCCGAATCCGAAGAAATTGTTCAGGAAGTTTTTTTAAGTATCTGGAAGAAAAAGGATCAGCTAAAGCTTGACGAAAAAATAAGACCTTACCTTTTTAAGTCGGTTCAGAATCTGTGCTTCAATTTTTTGGAGCACAGAAAAGTTGTTGATTCCTATTATTCCGTGATAGAGTTGGTGTATAAAAATCAGTTTAATGAGTTCAATACCTACGAATCGGTACTTTATTCTGAATTCCAACAACGTGTTGATCAGGGAATAAACTCATTGCCGGAGCAATGCAGGCTGATATTTAATTTAAGCCGTCAGGAAGGATTAAAATATGCCGAAATTGCTGAACGTCTTGGAATTTCGGTAAAAACAGTTGAAACGCAAATGAGTCGGGCGCTTTCTAAGTTGAAAGTTGAACTTAAAGATTATCTGGTTATCCTTATTGTATGCCTGTTTTTTAGCTCAAACTAATTTTTCCGGTACATAATATCGTTGCCTGAATTTCAGATTCGTGAAAGTTTAATTCAACCAGTCGTTGTAGCAATTACCGATTCTCAGAATTTATTTCGATATCATCCAAAAAAAAAATGTTTTTCGTTTGTCAGGGTAAAAGTTGTTTATCCTGTATTACTTTTTAGAAGAAGGATAACACATGGATACAAGCAAGGAAAATTTGATTTATAGATTTTTGGAAAGAGAGACTTCGGAGCAGGAAAACAGTGACGTCCTTCACTGGGTTTCTGCTTCCGGGGAAAATCAGGAAGAATTCCGGAAAATACATCAGGCAGTGCATATCAGTTCATTAAATAGAATGAAATCTGAAATTGATGTGGATAAGGCTTGGAATGAATTAAAAAGTAGAATACCTGATTCGAAACAAGCGCCAAAAGTGATCAATATTAATGCATTACTGCGATTTGCAGCATCAATATTGGTCATTTTGTCGGTTGGGTTTGGTTCGTTTTGGGCTGCGAATTTCTTCCAAGAACAACCGACTGATAGTATTGTACAATTTGTAACACCTAAAGGTGAAAAATCGAAAGTTATTTTGGCCGATGGAAGTTTGGTTTGGTTGAACTCTCAATCGGTATTGAAGTACAATACTTTAAATCCGAGGGAAGTAAATCTTCAGGGTGAAGCTTTCTTTGAAGTTGAAAAATCGAATGGCAAACCGTTCGAAGTTTTTACTGCTTCAGGAGTAAAAATAAAAGTTACCGGCACAAAGTTTAATTTGAGGAGCTATCCTCATGAATCGATTGTTGAAACTACTCTTGAAGAGGGCGAGGTTATTCTTGAAGGAAAAAATGCAGGTAGTGCTACAGTCTTAAGTCCGGGACAACAGGCCAGATACAATATTCAAAATCATGAAATTTCTGTTGAGAAGGTTGAGACCGAGATATATTCACTTTGGAGAAAGAATGAGTTACGCTTCGAGAATATTTCGCTGGAAGAATTAGTGCCAAGAATTGAACAATGGTATGGTGTAGATATTACTCTTGAATCTAGTGTAGGAATAAATGACAGGTTTACTTTGACTATAAAAACCGAAAGTCTTCGCGAGTTATTGAATATGATGCAATTAACCTCAAAATTTAACTATGAAATAAACGGTTCTTCAGTAGAAATTCATGCAAAATAAAAAAGAGGAAAGTGTCCCACCACTTTCCTCCGGATAATCAGCATGTGATTATATTAATATTTACAAATTAACACGTCAAATTTATGAAAAAAAAACGATGGACTATTCATTGCCGGAGAATTCCGTGCATGAATCAAATTTTTAGAATTATGAAACTAACTACATTTCTTTTGTTTGTCATGTTTTTTCAGGTTTCAGCAGGTGTTTTCTCACAGAGCAACGGACAATTAAGTCTGAAGGCTGAGAAAGAATCAGTAAGTCAAATCCTGAGATTAATTGAAGACCAAACAGAATATCGGTTCTTGTATAATAGCAGCAACATTGATGTTGATCGGAAAGCTGATATCAATTGTAGCTCGAAAAGTATTGAAGAAGTACTAAAAATGCTTTTCGAAGGTACAGATGTGAAATTTCGGTCTTTTAGCTCTAATTATGTGTTGTTCACCGAAGAAGAAACCTCACCATCAACATCTCAGCAGGCAAGAGCTATTACAGGCAAGGTGACCGATGCAACCGGAGGAGTACTCCCTGGAGTTTCTGTTGTGGAAAAAGGTACAACAAACGGAACAATAACTGATTCTGATGGGAACTATTCACTTGCGAACGTTCCTGCAAATGCAATTCTTCAATTTTCATTTGTGGGGATGAAAACACAGGAAGTTGCTATTTCAGGAAAATCAACCATTAATGTTGTTTTAGTAGAAGAAACAATTGGTATTGAAGAAGTTGTTGCGGTTGGATATGGTAATAAAAGTGCACGCAAAGTTTTGACATCTGTTTCAAAGGTCGATACAGAGAAACTTAACAATGCTTCTTATTCTAATATGGGGCAGGCTTTGAGTGGTATCTCCCCGGGATTGATCCTTAAACAGAGTGGTGGGGGACCCGGAGGTGATGTTCCATCCATTTCTATCAGAGGTGGAGGCGATCCGTTATATGTAATCGACGGAGTTACCAGTAATAAAACTGATTTTGCCAGGTTGAGCCCGAGCGATATTGGTAATATTTCGGTACTTAAAGATGCAGGAGCTGCTGCTATTTATGGTGCGCGTGCCGCCAATGGAGTTATTTTGATTGAAACAAAAAAAGCACAGGGCAACTCAGTATCATACTCAAACATGTTCAGTTATGCCAGTCTGGCTCAAAAGAATGAACCCTTATCATCGTACGATTATGCCACATTTAATAATAAGATTGGATCATTGTACGGTTTAGCTGTTTTGCCATGGAGCGAAGAGGCAATTAGAAAATTTAAAGATGGATCAGACCCTGTAAACTATCCAAATACAAATTGGATGGATTTAACAGTTGGCGTTGCACCATCGCAGAAGCATAACCTAAGTGTATCAGGTACCGAAAAATCAATCAAGTATCTGTTCTCACTATCTTTACAGGAACAAAATAGTATGTATAAAGAGCCTGATGTGTTCAAATTACAGAACTATTCGGTTTTATCGAAAATTACGAAAGATTTCGGAAAATCAGGATTGGTATTTGATTTTACATTCAGGGGATCAATGCAGAACCACAATTTTGTGCCATATTCATCGTGGGCCATATTTGGACATGCCACCAATAACCTTCCTTATAAAAGAGCTTACGATGATAAAGGAAGGTATATGCAGGTTAATGGCTTTAATAACCCTGTTTACGAAATAAGCGGAGATAATGGCTACGACAAGTATAAAGGCAGGAATTTCAATGGTATTGCAAAATTTACCTGGGATGTGCCTTTTGTTAAAGGCTTGCAATTTGGTCTAGTTGCTAACCAGACACTAAATTTCCTGGCACAAAAAACATGGAAAGCCCAACAGCCCGTGTATAACGACGCTGGTGTGGCACAGCCAACTCCTCCAATCGAATTAACTCAGCATAATACGAATTCTAAGGAATACCTTATACAGTCCTATGTAAATTACAAACATGAATTTGGAGTGCACAGTGTTGATGCTTCATTATTTTATGAACAAAGTGAGTTTTACAATGATTATATGAGAGCATACAGGGAAGGATATATTTCAGATGCAGTTGACCAATTGTTTGCCGGTCCGAACGTAAATCTTTCAAATACCGGTTATGCCGACCAAGGTGCACGTATGGGGCTTATTGGTCGTTTTTCATACGATTACAAAGATAAATACCTTTTAGAACATTCATTCAGGTATGACGGTTCCGATCGTTTCCGTAAAGGCGACCGTTTTGGTTATTTCCCTTCGTTGAGTTTAGGTTGGAGGTTCTCTAAAGAAGGTTTCTTTAGGTCGCTTGTTCCGGAATCAATTGTAAATGATGCAAAGTTAAGATTGTCGTATGGCGAATCGGGTAGAGACGATATTGCACGTTATGCATTTTTATCAACATTTCAGCCAGTTGACAAAAGTTATTTTCTTGCCGATCAGTGGGTGACTGGCTACAGGGATAATGGTTTGCCAGCCGGTGATATTACCTGGTATACTCAAAAAAGTTATAATGCAGGTATGGAGGTCAGCACGCTTAACAATCGGTTAAAAGGAAGTGTCGATGCATTTTACTACAGAACATCAGGTCATTTAGGAGCGCCAAAAAGCATTTACTCAACCCCGCTTGGAACATCTTTACCCCAAATTAATAAAGGTGCTGAACGCCGTGGCGGTTATGAATTTAATATAGGCTGGAACGATAAAAAAGGAGATTTTGAATATGGTATCAGTTTCAATTTAACCCATTATGAAAGATTCTGGGAGCTTAATCCGGGTGAATCAGAATCTACTTTGAAAAATCCTTGGATGAGATCAACCTATGAATCAAATTATACGACTACAGGGTATAAAAATAGTGGATTCTTCGCTTCAAATGAAGACATTCTAAAAAGTCCGCAGCGAACCGGAATGGTTGAACTGTTTCAGGGCGACATTAAATTTGTTGATCTTAACGGCGATGGAATAATTGATGGTAACGATCAAACCCGTTTGGGAATTGGCGGTACACCTGATTATTATTATGGTGTCAACCTGAATGCCTCCTATAAAGGTTTCTACATGTTTGCCGTTATTCAGGGTGCAAGTGATTACGATATGTGGTTAGGCGGACGTTATTCTTATGAGAGTGGTTCAGAAACGCTGACACAACATAACCAAACCGACGTTTGGACTCCGGATAACACCGAAGCCAGATTTCCAAGGGTAAATCTTTCAGGTACCCGTTCACAAAATACCGGTGTTCGTTCTGAAGTGTTTAAAGTTAACATGGGCTATGTCAGGCTGAAAAATATTGAAATTGGTTACAATATCAAGAAAGAATGGCTCAATCGTGTTAAGATCGGTGAAGCCCGAGTTTTTGTGGGAGGATCAAACCTTTTTACTTACGCACCTGGAACACTTGGTATGTACGATCCTGAAACAGGAGATGCAGCAAATTATGCTTATCCTGTTGAGAAGATGTATTCATTTGGTGTAAATCTTAAATTTTAAAAATTGAAGAGAAATGAAATTACTAAAAAATTTAATCATAATTGTTGTTTTCGTTATTACAGCGTATAGTTGTAGTGAAGACATACTGGATAAAACGCCCCTTGACAAAGTTTCAAGTGCTGATGTTTGGAAAAGCAGGGGATTGATTGAAGCATATCTGTCGGATGTGTACGCGCAAATTATTCCAATGTATAGTTGGGTAAGTGATTCAGAAGATGACTGGTCAGACGATTTACACACGGATTATGACCGGGCTGTAACTCAGGAAACATTTGATAAATTTTACGATGCCGGTTGGAATCAATACGGAAAAATAAGGCTTTGCAACCAAGCCATTGAAGGGATGACTGCAACTACAGCACTGGGTGAACAAGAGAAAAAAGAACTGATTGCTGAAGCCAAAATGCTTCGTGGGATGGTCTATTATAAGTTGGTTACCCGTTTTGGTGGTGTGATGAAAGTAGATAAGGTTTTAACGCCAACCGATAGTCTGAAATTGACCCGGGCCTCAGAAAGTGAAATTTACGATTTCATTATCGAGGACTTAACTTTTGCTAAAAACAACATGCCTGATGTTAAGAAAAAAGGCCGTCTGAATAAAGCTGCAGCGCATGCCTTTTTAATTCGTGCGTTGTTGCAGGCCAAACGTTTCGATAAGGTGGTTGTCGAAGGAAATGAATTTATCGTAACAAAAAGTAATTACGGATATAAAATTGATCCTGATTTTGCCGGTGTTTTCAATGATTTTAATAAAGGAACGAATTCGTCGGAAGTAATTTTTATGAGATACGGCACAAAAACAGGGTTTCCTGATATGATGTCAAGTCCGATGCAATGGAGGTTGCCCTTGTCAACTGGCGAAGGAGATATAAAAGGTACGATTAAAGATTATAAACCGAACTTGTACGGCTGGGCTATGTACTATCCAACACAAGACTTTGCTGATGCATTTCTTATGGTTGATGAAGATGGAACAGCAAAGAATTGGTGGGAAACAACTTATTGGCAAAAAAATAAAAACAATGGTAAGCTTGCCGATCAGTTTATGTATAAAAACCGTGATAAACGTTTTTACTCTTCATTAATTTACGATGGATGTATATACCTTGGCGACACCATTAATATAAGGCCTCCGTACTGGGCATACCGGAAACAGATGGACCGGAAATTGCACCGCGCAATGACTGGTTATACGATACGAAAAGGTATGTATAACAATGTTATTGACTGGTCGTGGCCACCACCTGCAGTCGATTATCATTGGCCGTTGATCAGACTTTCTGAAGTTTACCTGAACTATGCTGAAGGGCTTATTCGTACAAACAAAAACGCTGAATCATTACCATATATTAATGCAACCCGAACAATTCACGGTGAACTTCCAGCTTTAACATCAACAGCCAATATCCTTAAAGATTACAAGCGCGAGAGACGTTGTGAACTTGCTTTTGAAATGTTAAGGTATTGGGATTTGATCAGATGGGCGGAAACAGAAGGTTTGAGTACTGTTCCGGAGTTGAATCAGGATCCAACCTATATCGATATCAGCGGCGATGGTTCAAAGTATTGTATTATGACTGTAAATGGGAAGTTCGTGAGTGGTGATATGACCCATTTCAATTCATTGGAAAGCAAAGTTTATAATTTTGGTCCTACATTCCCGGAGAGGGTATTTACTAAAAAACGTTTCCGTTTCCCTGTACCTCAAAAGGAGATTCTCGAAAACAAAAACTTAACACAAAATCCAGGTTGGGAATAATTTAAAAACGAGTAAAATGAAAAAGACATTAATATATTTATTCACAGTTTTGATTACTGCATTCGTCTTTAGTTCCTGTAGAATGGGATTAGATGAGTTGCCGGTATTTCAGGATGCCAAAATGACAAATTTCTGGTTCGAACATCGGGAAGTTGTAAAAAAAACCTACTCTAACGGGCAACAGTATGAAGTGGTAGTTTTCACTGACATCAAAGCTGCCTGCACATTTAGTATCGTTAGCGAAACAGCTGATATGGCTGATTGTAAGGTTACAATCAACAAAGCGAAAGTTACCAAAACAATTGATCTGGCTAATATTGTTGGCAAAGCGACTATTTCAACTGCTGCCAGTGTTCAGCCTGTTGCTTCTGCACCTGTGTTAGGAGTTCCCGGCAATTTTAGCAGCCAGGTTTCCTATCTGGTAACTGCTGCTGATAATAAAACTGTAAAAACATACAAAGTTACCGTGGTCATTCAATAACCCCTTTGCATAGTTAGTTAAGTATTGAAAATGGGTGGCTTCGGTCACCCATTATTTTTAATTTGATTTCATTTTCCCTAATTTAGAACTCCTGTTTGACTCTCCAATCATGAAACAAAAGTATTTTATCATCTTTATCAGCATACTTCTTGCTATCGCCAATTTAGTTTGCGGACAAGCAGTTCAGAAAGAGTTTAAATATGAACGCAGGATGATGGATAAAAAGCTATTGTATTCAGACAGCACCGCATTCATCTTAGCGTTTGGCCAGTCGAATTCGGCCAATCATGGGCAGGGTAGTTACGAATGCCACAATCAGGTGTTCAATTATTTTAACGGAGATTTGTATCAGGCAAAAGAACCCCTTTTGGGCGCAAGTGGAAATGGGTGCAGCGTTTGGACCCGATTGGCTGATTTATTGATCGATCAGCATCGCTATAAAAGAGTAATCATTATTCCTGTTGGAATTGGCTCATCAACTGTTGAATGTTGGAGCGAAGGAAACTGCAACAAAAAGCTTCAGGAAGCATTGCAGTTTATAAAAAATGATTCGATTTGGGTAACGCACATCGTGTGGCATCAGGGCGAATCTGATAACATAGAAAACACTCCGAAAGAAATATATAAGAAAAAATTAGCTGAAGTTTTAAGGCAAATCAGAGCATACAGGATTACTGCTCCTTTTTACGTCTGTACCGCAACTTATCATCCTTCAATCACACAAAAATGGAATGGTATTGATACAGCAATTCAAAGAGCACAGCAGGAGTTTATCCTCGAAAACGATGGAGTTCTGGCAGGCCCCAATACCGACCTTATAGATTTGGCCGCCGACCGCTACGATGGCGTACATTTTTCGGAAAGAGGGCTGGATAAATTTGCCCGGGAATTATTTAATTGTATTGTGAAAAACTAACCTAATAAACCCGAAATGGAAGAGTTCAATAATTTTGCTTGGCATTTTAATCAAAGCAATTGACGCGTTTTCCTCGGGCAATTTCAGTAGTTCTTTTGACAAAATAAACCGGTAGAAATTCAAATAAATTTTAAAACAGCACAATGAGACGAATTGGAATGGCTATAAGGATTAAACCTGAATGTATTGAAGATTATATTTCTCTTCACAAAAATCCAACGAATGAGCTTTTTGTTGCTCTTGAAAAATCAAATATCAGAAACAATACGGTATTTCATGTTGAAGATATTTTATTTAACTATTTTGAATATCATGGGACTGATTTTGATGCTGATTGGATAAAATATACCGAATCAAAAATCGTAAGTAAGATGTTTGCGAAAATGAGAGGGTTTTTCTTACCCGTCGGAGAAAATTTTCCAAAGACCGGATGGACAATAATGAATGAAGTTTTCAGAAAAGATTAATGAATACGACAATGAAGAATTCAATTTACATACTTTTATTGGTATTGGTTTCATGTTCCTCGGCTAAGGTCAAGGAAAATAAGCTAAAATTGTGGTATAAAACTCCGGCTAATGCTTCTGTTCCTGACGATAAAAATGGCTGGAAGGATGATCCGGAATGGTTGAAGTCGTTGCCGTTGGGAAACGGTTCGCTGGGTGTAATGGTTTTTGGTGATGTGAACCGGGAACGGATTCAGTTGAACGAAGAAACCATGTGGTCGGGCAGTCCAGACGACAATGACAATCCAGATGCTCCAAAATTTCAGGATAAAATCAGGCAATTGTTGTTTGAAGGAAAGTACAAAGAAGCCACGGAACTGACCAATAAAACCCAGATTTGTAAAGGCGTGGGCTCTGGCTATGGAAATGGCGCAAAAGTACCGTTTGGCTGTTTTCAGACATTGGGCGATTTATGGATTGATTGGGATAAAAAATCTGACTATCAGGATTATTACCGCGAACTGGATTTAAACGATGCTGTTGCACGTGTTCGTTACACGCAAGACGGAGTGAATTATACCCGCGAAATCTTTACCAGCTACCCTGATCAGGTAATGGTGGCAAAATTTACTGCCGATAAACCGGGGAAAATTTCTTTTTCATGCGCAATGACCCGTCCTGAAAGGTTTCGAACTTTTTCGGAGGACAATCAACTGATTATGGCTGGAGCCCTTTCGGATGGAAAAGGTGGTGATGGCCTCGAATATATGGCTCGTTTGAAAGCCATCAATAAAAATGGAACCGTAGAATATTCCGATTCTGTAGTGTCGGTAAAAAATGCCGACGAAGTGATCCTTCTGTTATCGGCTTCAACCGATTATAAGTTGAAATATCCTGAATACAAAGGGCGTGACTATAAAAACATCACCCTGAAAAATATAGAAAAGGCTAGTGGAAAAGATTACAAAGAGCTGCTCAAGACTCATGTTGCCGATTATAGCCAATACTTTAACCGGGTAACTATAAACCTCAACAACAACACGAAAGATACAATCCCAACCGATCAACGTGTCCAGCTTTTTAAGGAAACAAAGAACGATGCCCATTTGTATGAACTGGTTTTTCAGTATGGCCGTTACCTGCTGATTTCCTCTTCTCGCCCCGGGACGATGCCGGCCAACCTTCAGGGAATTTGGGCCAACAAAATTCAAACTCCTTGGAATGGCGATTACCATACCGATGTAAACATTGAAATGAACTATTGGCCAGCAGAAGTAACCAACCTTTCGGAAATGCACCTGCCGATGTTTGACCTGATTGAGTCGCTCGTTGAGCCGGGTCGCAAAACCGCACAGATACAATACCAGTCGAAAGGGTGGGTGGTTCATCCCATCACCAATGTTTGGGGCTATACCTCTCCGGGCGAAAGCGCCAGTTGGGGAATGCACACCGGCGCTGCTGCGTGGATTTGCCAGCACATTGGCGAACATTACCGATTTACAGGCGATAAAGAATTTCTGAAGAAAATGTACCCCGTACTGAAAGGTGCAGTCGAATTTTACATGGACTGGTTGGTTACCGACCCGATAACCAGTAAGCTTGTTTCAGGACCTGCCGTTTCTCCGGAAAATACATTCATTGCTCCGGATGGCAGTAAAAGCCAAATCAGCATGGGGCCAACACACGATCAGGAAGTAATCTGGCAACTGTTTGATGATTTTGCAATGGCATCTAAAGAACTTGCCGTGAACGATGATTTCACTGCCAGTGTGGAGATAGCCAAAAATCATCTGGCCGGTCCGCAAATAGGATCCGATGGCCGCTTGATGGAATGGGCGCAGGAATTTCCTGAAGTGGAGCCGGGACACCGTCATATTTCTCATTTATTTGCCGTTCATCCTGGATCGCAGATCAACCGTTTTCAAACTCCTGAATTGGCAGAAGCAGCGAGCAAGTCATTGGATTACCGCATCGCGAACGGGGGTGGACATACCGGATGGAGCGCATCATGGTTGGTGAGCCAGTACGCCAGGTTACTTTCTGCTGAAAAAGCTAAGACAAGCCTTGACGTTGTTCTGGCAAAAAGTACTTCGCCAAATCTGTTTGGCTTGCACCCACCTTTCCAGATGGATGCCAATTTTGGAACCACCGCTGCTATTGCCGAAATGCTTTTGCAAAGTCATGTGTTGGATTCAAAAGGACAATTTATCATCGATTTGCTGCCAGCTTTGCCCGCTTCCTGGTCTTCAGGAGAAGTGAAAGGACTGGTTGCCCGAGGAGGTTTTGTGGTTGACATCAAATGGGAAAACAGCCGGTTGGTGACGGTGAAAATTCAACCACGACTTGGTGGAAGTTGCACTGTTAGTTACAAAGGCAAGAGGATTGAACTGATCGATCTAAAAGCAGGTGAAAAATGCGAAATCAATGAACAATTAAAAATTCAGTAAATCAGAAGATATGAAACGAAATTCCATTTTTAGCGCCATTCTGGGACTTTTCTTAATTGGTGCATCGCAAGCTTTTTCGCAGGAAACGACAATTACCGTAAATGCCAAAACACCCGGTGCAGCAATTCAGCCAACCATGTATGGCATCTTTTTCGAAGACATAAATTTTGGTGCCGACGGTGGTTTGTATGCCGAATTGATTAAAAACCGTTCCTTCGAATTCGATAACCACTTGTTGGGTTGGAGCGCTTTTGGAAATGTACAGATCTTGAGTGAAAAGCCTTGTTTTGAGCGTAATCCGAATTTTGCGCGGCTTTCGTTTCAGGATGAACTGACCAGCACCGGATTGGACAACGAAGGTTTTAAAGGCGTCGGACTGAAGGCAAAAGAAACCTACAAGCTCTCGTTTTACAGCCGAAACCTGGGTTCCGATACACTGAAAGTTCAGGTCAACCTGATAAGCTGGTCGAACGACATAATTGCCTCGAAAATCATGAAAATTCAGGGCAATGAGTGGAAAAAATATGAAACTGAACTTTTACCTTCCATCACCGATGCCCACGCCAAAATTCGCATTTTGTTGTTGAACAAAGGGGCTGCTGATTTCGACCATATTTCGATGTTTCCGGCAAAGACTTATAATAACCGCACGAATGGTTTGCGCGAAGATTTGGCCACAGCTCTCGAAGATTTGCATCCCGGCCTTTTCCGTTTCCCCGGAGGCTGTATTGTTGAAGGCACCACCCTCGATACCCGCTACCAGTGGAAAGAAACTATTGGCCCGGTTGAAAACCGCCCAACCAACATCAACCGATGGAACTATATTTTTCCACACAAACGTTTTCCTGATTATTATCAGTCGTACGGATTAGGTTTTTACGAATATTTTCTATTGAGCGAAGATATTGGCGCCGAACCGCTTCCCGTCATCAATTGCGGATTGATTTGCCAGTATGTAAGCAAACACGAACACGAGCATTGTTCTGTCTCCGATTTGCAACCCTATATTCAGGATGCACTCGATTTAATTGAATTTGCCAACGGTCCGGTGACTTCGAAATGGGGTAAAGTACGCAGCGAAATGGGGCATCCGGCTCCCTTCAACCTTAAATTTATGGCAGTCGGAAACGAACAGTGGGGAACACCTTATTCATCCCGTTTGGAACCATTCCTGAAAGCCATTAGGGAAAAGTATCCTGAAATACAGATTGTCGGAAGTTCAGGTCCGTATCCTCATGGAGAAGATTTTGAATTTGGATGGAAGGAAATGCGCCGCTTAAAAGCCGATTTGGTTGACGAGCATTTTTACCGCGATCCGAAATGGTTCCTGAACAATGCGGCCCGTTACGACAAATACGACCGGACCGGTCCCAAGGTGTTTGCCGGAGAATATGCCTGCCACACCAACGGTCAGCGAAATAATTTTGAAGCAGCGCTTTGCGAAGCTGCATTTATGACCGGCATGGAGCGAAATGCCGATGTGGTGCACATGACAGCCTACGCACCCTTGTTCGCCCATGTGGATACCTGGCAATGGCGACCCGACCTGATTTGGTTCGATAACCTGAAAGTGGTTAAAACGCCCAGTTACTTTGTGCAGCAACTGTACAGCAAAAATGTGGGGACAAATGTGCTGGCAACAACTTTAAATGGTCAGGCAATTTCAGGACAAGATAGTTTGTACGCTTCGTCGGTAATCGACAAAAACAAAGGTGAAATTATCCTGAAAATAGCGAACGTTTCGACGCGAAATGTAAGCTTGAATTACCAACTTGATGGGTTAAAAACCGGAGAATATTCATCATCTCACACTGTATTTCATCAGGATAAAATAACCGATGAGAATACCTTCGAAAATCCGAATCTGGTAGTTCCTGTAAGCGAAAGCAAAAAAATCAGCCTGCCAAAGTTCAGTGTTGAATTAAAGCCTAAATCATTCAACCTGATCGTTGTTCAATTGGTCAACAAGTAGCATGCAAAGCGTAAATATGAAATATCTAACCACCCGTGCATTCCATGTTTTCTTTCTTGTCTCTGTTTCTCTGGTTTATCCGTTGTCGGTTCAGTCGGCTAATTCGTGGATAAAACTAAATGATACCAGCAATGCGATTTATTATTCCAAAGGCTGGAATATCAATACACAGGCAGATTATTCGGATGGAACCTGTTATCAAAGCGGTGATGCAAATGCAACAGCCACATTCTTTTTTAACGGAACCAAAGGCCGGTTTTATGGTGTAAAAAGCAGCAATGGCGGGTTGGCAGAGATATATGTCGATAACGTTTACCAAAACACTGTTGACACTTACAGCTCCATATTTCAGTCAAATGCACAATTATTCGAAACGCCTGAATTGACCAATGGTTCCCATTCAATTAAAATCGTGGTAAAAGGCACGAAAAACAAGTTAAGTTCCGGCGTTCAGGTTGTTGTTGATGGTTTCGGGTTTTTCGGTAACGACATCGTGTTTTCCGGAGGGAAAAATACGTACATCAAATCTGCAGCAACGAGGTGGCAGGATGCGTTGGTTAGTGCGAACGGACTTTTGGGGGCCATGGATTTTTGCGATCCCCTAAATGACAAGATTGTTCTCAACCACAACAAATTTGCTTATCCTGATGCAGGGCCTCAACTTGTTCCTGATCTGTCGAATGTAATTGAACAGTGCAAAGACGATAACCTTTCCGGAAATTATCTGGTTGCAGCCAACCGTTCGTACAACGAGGCAGTGGCAAAAGGTTGCAAAGGGTACAATACGCAAGGATTTCATCCGGGTTGTTACCTGAAAATATCGCTGACTTCTTCAGGAACAATTTCGAATTATAAAGCCACTTTGAATTACGAAACAGGTGAGATTACGACCAAATGGACCGACAATAATGGCAACTGGGAGCGGAAAACCTTTGTGTCAAGGGCCGACAATGTGATTGTAACCTATTTGACCAAACCATCGGGAGGTTCGCCGATCAATTGTCAAATGAACCTCGATCCGAATTTACCCAAGTTGCCTGCCTCAATGACTTTCGATAATTTGGTTACCAACGATTTTCTGAACTTACGTGGAAAATACAATGTTCCCGGGCAAAATGCAGGTTACGAAGGCGTTACCAAAGTGATCACCAGCGGCGGAACCAAAAGTGTAAGCAAAACGATTCTGAATATAGCTGATGCCAATTCAGTATTATTACTGTCACGACTGGAAAGGTATAAAGATGATTTTACCCAATGGGACAAAAAAGACCTTCAGGCACAACTTGGATACATCGCAACCGATTACGATGAACTGCTGGCAAGGCATTGTGCGGTTTATACGCCCATGTTTAACCGGGTAAGCATCAACCTGAACGGAAGTATTGCTGACCGGGCGCTTTCTTCTGAAGACCTCATGGCTGCTGAAGAGGGCAATGGCGCCAAAATAAACGAAGCCCTGCTCGAACGAATGTTTTACTCCGGATTGTACATCTACATTTCGAATAGCGGATATGGCTCGCCACGATTAAGCACCTTGAATTTAGGGGCATGGGGGGCAGCCTGGTCCGGCGACTGGACCACCGATGCCAATACCAACCTTCAGGTTAGCGCCGGAAATATTTTGAACCAGCCTGAATCGATGGAGGCTTATTTCAGCTTTTTTGAACGGCAATTCGACGACTGGAAGGTGAATGCCCGAAACTTACTGGGTTGCCGGGGAATTATGGCGCCCGTGCGAACCGACGGTGAAGACGGACAGCATACGCATTTTTTTACTGGTTGGCCTATTAATTTCTGGACATCGGGCGCCGATTGGTTGCTGCTGCCGTTCTGCGAATATTACGAGGTAACTGGCGATGAAATCTTTCTCCGGAACAGGCTATATTCCTGGTTAAAAGAACTGGGATTTTTCTACGAGGATTTCCTAAACCGGACAGATAAAAACGGCAGGAAGGTTTTTGCTTTGTCGTGGTCGCCCGAAAATACGCCTGCAAATTCGAACACGCAATCATCGGTTAACGCAACAATGGATATTGCGGCGGCAAAACACGCGCTTTCCAAACTGATCGAATATTCAGGCAAACTTGGGTTAAGTCAGGATAAAATTCCGGCATGGACTGCTCTTTTGAATGCTTTACCGCCTTACTTAGTTGCAACTGATGGTGCTTTGAAAGAATGGTCATGGCCAAGCCTGCAGAATAACTACAATCACCGCCATATCAGCCAGCTTTATCCGGTTTTTGCAACACAGGAAATCAATAAGTTTGATGCTTCAAATCTTTTCGAGGCATCGAAAAAGGCTATTGATTTAAGTGGTTTGGAAGATGGTTCTGCATTCGGTTATTGTTACCGGGCATTATCGGAAGCTAAGCTTTACCGGGGCGACAAAGCTTACGGGTATTTAAGTTCGCTAATGAAAAACCACTTTATTTATCACAAAAGCCTGATGACAAGCCACTACAATACCAATGTTAACGACATTTATTGCAGCGATATGGCTTGTTCGGTGCCAACGATGGTAACCGAAATGCTGGTGAATACAAAACCCGGGATGCTGGAGTTACTTCCGGCGCTTCCCGCTGCTTTGGCAAAAGGATCGATTTCCGGAGTAAAAGGCCGAAACAGGGTAACAATAACAAAGTTAGACTGGGATCTGAAGAACCATCAGATTAAAGCTTCGGTTATTTCTGATGTTGATCAAAACCTGACGGTGCATATTCCGCGAGGTATCTCATCAATTAAATCATCGGCAGCGCTTTCACAATCAAAATTGGGTGAGAATGCGCGGGTGATTAAACTTCAGGCAGGAGTAAGCACGACAATTTCGGTGGAGATTTTAGAAGTTTTATAGACTTTTTAGCTTATGCCTTATATTTCTTCATGGTAAACGAGAATCGGCTTCCTTTTCCTTTTTCGCTATCTACCCATATTTTGCCGTTGTGCTTGTCGATAAATTCTTTGCAAAGGATTAAGCCAAGTCCGGTTCCGGGTTCATGGGCTGTACCTTGCGATTTAATATTTTCACCTATTTTGAAAAGTTTTTCCAGTGTAGGTTTTTCCATCCCAATTCCAGTGTCTGCGATATGGACAACCACTAATGTTTCCAATTCTTCAACTTCAACGGTGATTTTATCATCTTTTCTCGAGAATTTTATGGCATTGGTAATCAGGTTACGAAGGACAGTATTTAGCATGTTCTGGTCGGCAAAAATAAAAATATCATTTTCGGGAGTTGAGCTTAGAATAATGCCCTTTTTATCAGCAAAATTCTTTAAAAAATTGACGTTGCTATCTATTTCTGTTCTGATATTTAATTGTTCAGGATTAAACGAGATTTCATTAGTTTGAGCCCGGCTCCAGTTCAGCAGATTGGTGGTTAAACTGTATAATTCGTTACTCGATTTCTGAAGAGATTTGGCATATTCGCGACTTTTTTCAAAGTCTTTTTGCTCGATTTCTTCAATTAATAGTTCCGAAAAACCTACCAGTGAGTTAAACGGATTCCGAAGGTCGTGCGAAATGATTTTAAAGAATTGGTCTTTGGTGGCATTGGCAACTTCAAGTTCATTTTTTTGAATTTGTATTTCTTCCTTTTGTTGCACCACTTCAGCTGTTCGTTCATTTACCACTTCTTCCAAATGTTCTTTTTGGGCAACCAAACGACGGGTGTATAATTTAATCGTGAAATAAATGAAGGCTATAAAAAGTATGAAATACAATAGAAAGGCCCACCATGTATGATGCCATGGTGGTAAAATACGAAAAGAATACTTCGCGGTTTTTCCTGTTACCTTATACTGATTTTTCGATTTTACTTCAAAAGTATAGTTGCCTTCACTAAGGTTGGTATATTCTTTTTTAACATCGCTTACCCATGCCGACCATGTTGTATCTGACCCAAGAAGTCGATAACTATACAGATTTCTCTCCACATCTTCGTAAAACGCAGCAGTATAGTGAAAAACTAAATTGTTTTGTCTGTATGAAAATTCAGCACCTTTAATGTGCTCAAAATCATTTTCGTTAATGATAGCACCTCCAAACACCAGACTATCTTTTACGAAAACCTTGCGAATAAGAGTATGGAAAGGAATATTGTAATCAACTTTTTGTGAAGGGTTGTATTGCAATAAGCCTTTGGTTGTGCCTATAAACATTACACTATCCGAAGCGAGATGAAAATTATGATCCGCGCTATTCAAATAATTATTAAACTTATAAAAGGCTTGTTTATAAAGTTGATACTCGCCTTTGTTATGTTTTAATACTCCCTTTTCGTAAATTCCATTGCCTGTAACTTCCTGAAACCAGATATCCCCGTTTTTTTGTTCCTGAAACGGATAGACGGTGCCAGTGATCATTTTGAATGCCGGATGTTGTTCAAAATTATCGGTAGCCGGCAAGTAGCGATATATCCCTTTTGTAGTAACAAATATTAATTCTCCCGAATGAAGCAAGCAGGGAACTGCATAATCAGGTGGCAAGCCATGTTCGGTTGAGTAATTCATTACAGAAATAGCGCTATCCAGAGACTCGTTTAATTTCAACTTATATAATCCTGGATTGGTATGTACCCAAATAGACTCATCTTTATCGTGAACAACAGTATAGGCAAACTTCGAAAATCCTTTGATCGTATTTTTTAGGTTCCATGTTTTTTGCTTATATTCTAACAAACATAGGCCATCGCCTGCGTCTAAGCCTGCCAATAAGTAATTTTGTTTGTTGTAAAAAGGAGTCAAACTAATGAATGCGTGATTTTTTATTAATTGGATAGCTTGATTATCTTTTATTTCAAATAATCCATTCAAATCTGCCAGCAAAAGAGTTCCATTTGCATTATACAATTGCCAGTTTTGGCCTTCAGTTCCAGGTATAATCTCGAAGTTGCCATCAGGATTTTGTACACACAGGTGCTGTGATGTACCCACATATAAACGATTGTTGAAAAAATAGATACACATCGGAAACCCTTTCAACCCGTTTTTTTCTGTGAAAAGTTGAAAAGGCAAGTTGGATTGGACCAAACTAATCCCATTATTTAAGGCAGCCCAAAGTTGTTGATTGTTATCGTAAAACAGTTTTCGAATTGAATTATCCTGTAACCCGGAGTTTGCATTGTAAATAGATTGAATGCGCCCGGCGCTATTAAAAGCAATTATTCCTCCGGTTAGTGTACCTAAGGCAAAATTCCCGCTACCCAACATATTACCACAATACGCCAAATTTTGAACAACAAATTTATCCACTGCTTCAAAACCGGCAGGTTTAGATATAGGATTGTCTTTTTGTGGCGAATAAATAAAAATACCCTGTGTTCGTGTCGCAATTAGTATTTCGTTGTCACCAAAAGGCAGCATTGCATAAATTTTTTCATCGGCAAAACGTTCGCCTCCTTTAATTAATTGCAAGCTGTCATTTTTGAGTATCATCAACCCTTTTCCAACTTCACGCACATAAAAGGAATCGTTTACCAAAAACGAAAGATGGAAACTTTTATCCGGATAAATTACCTCGAATTTCTCATTTTGATAGATAAATATTTTCTCAAAAGTTTGAAAATAAACCTGGTTTTTGGAAACGAAAATATTCCATACATCATTAAATTCGCGATGTTGTTGTGGTATTTTTTCTTTCAATGACCGGAATTGATAGGTTCCCAGACTATCGGGATGTAAATATCCAAAATCGCCATTGCTGCCTACAAACACGCATCCGGCACTGTCAATAGCCAGTGATCGTACAGTATTGGGCATTGTTATGAATCGCCATTCAATGCCATCGAATTCAAATACTCCATTACTGTTGCCAAAGAACATCACACCACGATTGTCTTGCACAATTGCCCAGTTTTGTGAAGTTCCTTTGTATTCTTCAGGCGGGTAGTTGGTAATAAAAGGCAACCCTGCTTGCTGCGCAAAGACTGATATTTGAAAGCAAAGTAAAAATAATGTCAGGATTTTTTTCTTCATGCCTAAGATTCTTTCTCACAGGTAAATGTCGTTAAAAAAGGAAAAGAGTGTTATTTTTCATGCTTTTTCTGGTTCTTTTTGTATTCTGAAGGCGTAATTCCAATTTGTTTAACGAAATTCTCCCTGAAATATTTCAAATCATTAAATCCGGTACGATATGCCGCTTCCGAAATGGTGATGCTTTCAGATTCAAGAAGTTCGGCAGCCTTTTTAATTTTTACCGATCGGGCAAATTCATTGATCGAGAGGCCGGTCAGCATTTTTATTTTACGGTACAGCGATGAACGGCTGAAATTCAAATCTTCTGCCAGTTTGAATACCGACGAATCTGAATTCAGGTATTTTTCAAGAATTAACTGCTCTGTTTTTAAAAGGAACTCTTGTTCCTGAATTAATAGGGTATTGGTTGGCGGTTTTTCGGTATGATCAAAATCTTTTTCGTTAAAATAATTTTTTAGGTTAACCCTATTGCGAATTAAGGTATTTACTCTGGCATCTAAAATCCTGAAATTAAAAGGTTTCGAAATATAGTCATCGGCTCCGGTCGTCAAGCCAACCAATTCGTCATCCACCGTGCCCTTAGCAGTCAATAGAATTATTGGTATATGGCTGGTTGCCTGGCTCTTTTTTAATGTTTTACATACTTCTGTTCCCTGAATACCTGGCATCATAATATCTGAAATTACGATATCCGGAATTAGCTTTCGGGCAAGTTCAATACCAATTTCACCATTATCGGCAATGTGAACTTCAAAATTTTGGGCGAATTTCTCCGCCAGAAGTGTTGAGATGTCATGGTTGTCTTCGATAATCAACATGATTTTATGATCCAGACGTTCTTCAGGAATGGTGGGCAAAATTTCAACTTTCTCAGCAGAAATACTTAAGTCGTTATTTACTGTTGACTTGATTTGTTCAGGCTTAAAGTGTTCGTTACCGGTACGGAAGATAACAGTGAACTTGCTCCCTTTACCTAGTGAACTGCTCACTTTAATGCCGCCGTCGTGCAGCTCGATCAACGATTTTGTGAGTGATAAACCAATGCCGGTGCTGGTCGAACGGCTTTCGGTCTTGAAATACCGGTCGAAAATATTTGGCAATGCTTTGGGTGAAATGCCCGATCCCGAATCTGCCACTTCAATGAATATCTCCTGTTCATTTTCCTGTGTACTTACCTCGATAGTGCCTTTTTTCGGGGTATATTTAAATGCGTTCGATAAAAGGTTGTTCATAATCATCGACAGCTTATCAGAATCAACCCACAGGTCGATAGGTTTTACAGGCATGGCAAGTTTTAGAAATACCGATTTGCTGTCGGCCAGTTCTTTGAAGTTCGCAAGATAGGCCGACATCCATTCATTCAGGTTAATATGTTCTACAGAAATTTGAGGAGTTCCGGTTTCAACCCGTCTGAATTCGAGCAATTGATTGATTAACTGCAAAAGTCTGGATGAATGGAAGCTTGCCGTTTTAATAGCTTCATTTATTTTTTCATTTTTTGTTTTGCCCAATAATCTTTTCAAATCGTCAACTGCACATTCAACAAGGGTAAGGGGTGTGCGTAATTCGTGTGAAATATTGGTGAAAAAGTCGAGTCTTTCGTGGTGTATTTTTTGTTCTTTCTGCCTGATTTTTTGCTCGTAGTGAAGTTGGTTCAATGTTCTGATCTGGTTCATTCGGAACAAAAAGATGAACCGGATGACAAGAGTTAAGAATAGGATATATAGAATGTATGCCCATATTGTTTTCCAGAAAGGTGGAATTATTTCAATCCTGACCGAAGCTATCTGCTCGCTCCAAACCCCATCAGAATTTGAAGCTTTTACTTTTAGTATATAATCACCAGGCGGTATTTGGCGGTATGTAGCTGAATTGGTATATCCGCCGTGATTCCATTTTTCGTCATACCCTTCAAGCATATAGTTGTACTGGCATTTTGCTGAAAATGGAAATTGTATGGCCTGAAAACCTATGGTAAATACTGATTGTTGGTGGTTTAGGCTGATCTTTGGGGTGAATTCAATGTTTTTATCGATTACCCCTGATCCGGGAAAAATTTGTTCATTGAATATTTTAAGCTCAGTAAAAACAACTTTGGGCGCTAATTTTGAAGGTTGAATAAATTCAGGATTGAAAAAATTTAAACCATTCGAACCGCCAAAATAAAAAGTTCCATCGGTTGCCGATATACACGAATTATTCAGGAACTCTCCGGGAAGGACCCCGTTCGACTGGTCGTAGTTGATGAAAGTACTGGTTTTTGGATCAAACCTCGAAATTCCTTCGTTCGTGCTAAGCCAAAAAAAGCCTCTCGAATCTTCGAGTATGGCTAAAACAGTATTGTTGGCCAATCCATTTTTCGAGTCAAAAGTTGTGAAGCTTTGATCTGTAGCAGTATAACAAGATAATCCGCCATACTGAGTTCCAATCCAAAGTTTACCGCTACGATCAACTTTTAGCGCATAAATGTCATCCGAAGGAATGCTATTCGGGTTGTCGGGGTTGGTTACAAAGAATTTTTGCTCTTTGGTATTGGGATTGTACCAGATCAATCCGCGTGAATGAGTCCCTATCCATAATCCTCCGCCTGGTGATTCAATAATTGCCCTGACATCGATAATGCCCAGTTCCGGAATGTTTGTAAATGAGTCGGTCGATTCATTGTAATAGCTTATGCCATTCCAGTTTGTGCCTATCCATATTTTACCTGATGAATCCTGAAAAATGCAACGAATGTCACTACAAAATGATCCCTGAACCGGAGAAGGTACTTTTTCATAAATCTTTATTCTGCCGGTTGCCGGATTAATACGATTGATCCCGCCCCGGTAGGTTCCAAACCAGAGGTCTCCGTTTTTTGCTGTTAGAGCACAAAGTATCGCGTTATCGCTTAATCCATTTCCCGATGCGTCATTTTTTAATCGTTTAATGATGCCCTGCTTTGGGTTCCATACATCAATTCCTCCACCATCGGTTCCCAGCCAAATATTGCCATCTTTAGCCTGCGTTATTCCCCATACTTTTGGATGCATTGTACTCTGTGAATGTCCCGGGATAAATTTTAGCGAATGTATTTTATTGCGGTATTCGTTTACCAGATCAATTCCGCCGCTGTAAGTTCCCAACCATATTTTTCCATCCCTGTCCTTATATATTGTGTTGATACATCGATTCGCCAGACTTCCTTCGAGCGAATTGGTTGTATATTTCATGCCTTTGGCCTGATCGCCATTGGTTTCAATTTCGGCAATCGAAACAATGCTTAATCCATTTTCCCTTGATCCGATCCAAAGAAAATTGTTGTCGTCAATAAATAAAGAAAGGATTTCTTTGTCGGGCAAGAAATTGTTTACCTTCGGGTTATATCGGAATACTTTGGTAGCTCCGGTGTTGATATTGTGGTATATCAGGCCATTGGAAGTGCCAGCCCATAGCCGGTTTTTGTTATCCAAATGGATGGTATAAGTTTCTGCATGATCAGATTCTATAAGTTTTACTACACGATCAATTTTTGAGTCGGAATCGGACAACTGAATTTTATAAATGCCATTATTTTTTTTTCCTACAAAAAGGCAATTCTGACTGTATGTAATCGCTTCAAGATTGGCAGCTAATTCAGGGAATTTAATTTTCTCTTTCTCGAAATATTGTATTGAAGTATCGGCATGAGAAAGAGATAGTAAACCATACTGTAGTGAGGTTGCAAAAACATTGTTCTGAGGTGAAAAAGTTAATTGATAGGTATTTCCAAGGCTCGAACGCGTATTGTTTTGGTAGCCGTAATAATGTTTTATTTTTCCACTTTTTGCATCCAGTTTATCGATTGAGCCGGAAAAGAGCATCCAGGGATTTCCAGAATGGTCGAGACGCATGAAAGGTATGTAGTTATATGAAATTGATGAGCTTGATTTTAATGAATTTCTGAAAATCTGGTAACTCTGGCCATCGTACCTGAATAATCCATCATTTGAACTAAACCATAACAAGCCAAGCGAGTCTTGATCGATATTGCGAATTACGCTGTTCGGTAATTTGTCTTTGGTCGAAATATTTTCGAAATACAATGATTTTATATCCAGAGAATTTTGTTGTGCACTGACAACAAAAAAAGAAGAAAGAAAAAGGCAAGGAATAATCGTTTTAAGTAACGTTATCACTCTCATTTGCAAAAAGTATTTAGTAACAATTATTACTTTCAAAGGTAGGGGATAAATTGGTTTTTTAACTTTATAACAGACCTTTCAACAGGAGGTGAATCAGTCAATCTGAGGGGACTATTTGTTCTGATTATTTATTATCTGTTTGATATTTAATCGAAACCATTTTAGTTGATAGCCCCGATCAATTTACCCATCAATTCCAAATATAACTTCAGGTAATTTTACTAATCGGTTGTGTTGATAGTATTTTGGATTAAGGTACATTCTTTTGAGTGCATTCTCTTCTGAAATGATAAACAACCCAGCAACAATTAAAATTAAGAATATAAACCTAAAGCTTATGAATGAAAGAGTTCTCAATGGCCTTTATTCAGGTAATCTTAAAATTACGCTGAAGATTTTCCTGTTGCTTTCATTATTACTTAATTTTCAGTCAACCGTCCATGCATCGAAGGGCAAACGGGCTGAAATTGTTTTGCAGCAGCAAAACCTGAAAGTAAAAGGAAATGTAGTTGACCAATCGGGTAATCCTTTACCTGGCGTTACTGTTATCGTTAAAGGTACTAAAACTGGAGTAGTAACCGATGCAAATGGAAATTTTGCAATTGATACCAATTCAGGAAGTATCTTAACATTTTCTTTTGTTGGTTTGAAAACAAAAGAAGTAGTTGTTAATTCTGAAAAACTTAAAATTGTTCTGGAGGAAGAAACAGAAGAAATCGGAGAAGTTGTAATTGTTGGTTACGGAGTTCAGAAAAAAGAAACTGTAACTGGTGCTTTATCAACTGTTTCTTCTGCTGATCTTGTTGAACAGCCTGTTAGTAATGTATCACAAGCATTGGCAGGAAGACTTCCTGGACTTATTGCCAACCAGTCGGGAGGACGTCCTGGGAAAGATGGTTCTACCATTAAGATCAGGGGTATTGGTACACTCGATGCCGGTTCCGGATCAAATCCGCTGATTTTAATTGATGGAATTGAACGTGATCAAACAGCGTTGAATTTTCTTGATCCAAACGAAATTGAATCATTATCTATTTTAAAAGACGCATCTTCTACCGCTGTTTTTGGGGTGAGAGGTGCAAATGGTGTTATCCTTGTTAATACTAAACGAGGAAAACTTGGACCTGCCCAAATAAACTATAAGGCCTCAACAGCAGTTATGCTGCCAACTTTTAAAATCAACCCGATCGACAGTTATACCCAAACTGGTTTAGCAAACGAATACATGGGCTTCCCGGCCAATACTGCCAATCCATCGGCACCATATTCACAAACTTTGCGCGAAAGATATAAAGGGGTTGTTGAAGGAAAACCGGTTCAACCGAACGATCCATTCTTTTATCCCAATGTGAATTATGCCGATATCATGTTAAAAGATTATGCCACACAACAGCAGCATAACTTAACCATTAGCGGTGGTACTGAGAATTTGAAATATTTTACTTCATTAGGATTCTTCAGTCAGGGAGGGTTGTTTGATAACCTCAATTCAAATATCAATGAATCAACAAGTTATAAACGTTATAATTACCGAACCAATGTTGATGTTAATATAACAAAAACCACTTTGGCTAAAATTAGTATTGGAGGTAGTTTTAATGAAAACATAAATCTTGGCCCATCAATCAGGGAGCCCGCCGAAAACTTTTATTGGAGTATGCTTGTACATTCCTCGCCGTGGGACGGATATGTTCACGATAATAAATTGGTGATGGTGCAGGAAAATGCCAACTCTGTGCTTTTAAATACCGACATGCGCGGGTACAACATTGAATTGGAAAATACCAATGATTACAGCTTTGTTGTTGATCAGAACCTCGATTTTATAACAAAAGGGCTTTCTGCAAAAGGTACGGCTTCGTTGGTTAGTTATTTCAGAAACCTCATTAGCAGGGAAATTTCAGACCAAAAAATTGTATCGTGGAGACCATTTTTAGATGATAAAGGAAAAGTAAATTTTTATCAGGTAAAAGAAAGTGGATTGCCTGTAAATAATACCGGCCAAAATAAGTATCGGAAAGAGTATTACGAGTTCGCTCTAAACTACAACCGATCTTTTAATAAACACACTGTCACAGGTTTAGCACTGGTAAATGCCGACAAGTCGCATTTTACCGAATGGTACTGGAATGAAATCCCGAGAGCTTATCTTGGAGTTGTAGGTCGTGTTACTTATAACTATGCTAATAGATACATGTTGGAGTATAACCTGGGCTATAACGGTTCGGAAAACTTTGCCGAAGGAAAACGATTTGGATTATTCCCAGCATATTCTGGCGGTTGGACTTTTAGTGAAGAGCCATTGTTAAAAGGCCTTATTGGAGATAAAATACTATCGTATGGAAAATTAAGATTTTCGTATGGGCAGGTGGGTAATGACCGGATGAGCCAGCGATTCCTGTATCTTCCCGATAAATATATTATGAATAATACAGGTTATCAGGGATGGTTCGATTATGGTATTAATTTTGGTCTGCCAGCTGATGTGGTAAATTACCCGGTTGCTTATCAGGGTGCTGCAGGTAATCCCAACGTTACCTGGGAAAAATCAACCAAGATAAACTATGGAGCTGATTTGACTTTCTTTGGAGACGAACTATCTGTTAAATTCGATTATTTTACTGAAGACCGCAAAGATATTCTTATCAACCAACGAGTAGTGCCAATCTACCAGCAAACAGGGGCTCTTGCCCTCAACCTCGGACAAGTACAAAATAAAGGGTACGAGATCGAAATTGGTTGGAATAAAAAGATAAAAAATACACGCTATTCGGCTGATCTGAATTATTCGTTTGCACGAAATAAGATCATCGAAATGGATGAGCCAATAGAGAAGTATGACTACCGTATGCAAACAGGCAAAAGAGTTGGCCAACAATGGGGATATCAACAGGAACAAATATTTATGACTGTTGAAGATGCAAATGCATACAAGGAAGAATTGTGGCAGACGTACAAAAAACTTAATCCAACCGCTGATAAAACAAAATACCAGGCCTACCAAATCTTTACTGCCGGAAGCGATGTTTCAGCCGGCGACCTTAAGTTTGTTGATAGAAATGCGGATGGACTTATTAACAATATTGACGAAGGGTTTCTCGATACTCCGGGATTCCCTGAATCGATGTTCGCGTTAAAGCTTGGTGCTGTGCACAAAGGGTTCTCTGTTTCTATTATGTTCCAGGGTGCCTCGAACTTTGCCATTAATACCCGTACCAATTATAATCCTACACCTGCCAGAGGTACAATTCTCGATTTTGTACTCGACCGCTATACTCCTGAAAGATATGCTGCAGGTGAAACAATTAAATATCCACGTTTGGTAAATACCAACGACAACTGGAAATATGCCGGTTCGTTCTGGATTCAGGATGCTTCTTACCTGCGATTGAAAAACCTTGAGGTAGGTTATACTTTTGATTCTACGAAAAAGATTGTAAAGACTTTGGGTATTAATAACTTCAGGATTTATGCCAATGGAATGGATTTGTTCACATGGAGCAGTATTAAAAACATTGACCCTGAAACAACCAACGGGGTATTACGCTACCCTCGTTCACGAGTTATTAACCTGGGAATTAATGTGGAATTTTAATTCAAAAAAAGAATTGATATGAGAAAGAATATACTATATCTTTTTAAACTAACTGGTTTCATTATTCTGTTAATGGTCTTTATGGCTTCCTGCCAAAAAGATTTCCTTGAAAAACCAGCAGGAGCCGACATTACGCTCGATACCATTTTCGCGTCATCGAGTAATGCGCAACAATTAGTGTTTTTATTGTACGAAGATGAATTTTTCTCTCCCGATAACCTAGCCCTCAACTGGTGGGATAATACCGGTTATTTTGGCTGGTCGGATGTAGGAGAAGATATTTATACTCCAACCTGGTATCCTTATGTGTCGTATGTTGACGGAACGCTTAGTTCGGCATCTTTTCAGGCTTATACACTCGACAGGTTATTCCTTGCCGTACGAAATGCCAACACTTTTTTATCCAAAGCAAGTAGCATTAAAACTGTTTCCTCCACCGATGCCGAATATGTAAAACGGTTGTCAGGAGAGGCTCATGCACATATTGCATACCAATATTTTAAAGGTTTTAAAAACTGGGGAAGTCTACCATGGATGAGTAAACCGCTGAAGGGTGGCGAAGATCCAATCAAACGAGCTCCGTTTGCTGCGATGATCGATAGTATGGTGGTTCACCTCGATAAAGCTGCAGCCTTATTGCCTGCAAAATGGGAAGATCGTTGGTCTGGAAGATTCACCAGTGTAGCTGCTAAAGCGCTTAAAGCACAGATTTTGGTATACGCTGCCAGCCCTTTATACAACGGGCCAACACCAACCTATGCTTCAGGTTTTGCAAACAAGGAAGTTTTAGGCTATGGCAATTATGATGTTCAGCGCTGGAAAAAGGCTGCCGACGCCTGCAAAGCAGCAATTGACGCTGCACAAGCTGCAGGTAATGCATTATATACCGAAGCCGGAGTTGAAAAAAATATTTACAAACTTGCTTTAACGCTTACTAATGAGCATATTCTTTATCAGCGGTTTAAAATGAGCAACTCCGAAGGTGGATGGGCATACACTTATAACATGATGAACTGGCCTTATAGCATTGGATGGTACAACAGACCCGACAAACACTATCAGCCAACCTTCCAGCATGTTGATGCTTATCAGCTGAAAAACGGGAAATTTCCTATTTCAGGATATACTGGTGGCGATGGAACCAAACCTATTGTTTCGCAGGCTGGTATCGATGCAGGTTATAAAGATCAGGAATATTGGAAAAACAGAGATCCAAGGTTTCACCAGAATGTGGTATACCACGGTTCGAAATTTGGCGAAAACTACAATACAAAAATTGTAAACTTCGATAGCGATCCATCGGTTCCTAATCGTACAAATGGCGATTGGAGCGGTACAGTTTCAGCTTTTTTACCCAGAAAGTTTATCAACGAAGATCTGGGTGAAGGCGGTAATATTTATTACAGGCCAATCCACCCGATCATTCGTTTAGCCGATTTGTATCTGATGTATGCTGAAGCGCTCAGCGAATTAAATAATGGCCCAACAACTGAAGCTATTCAATTCCTGAATCTTGTTCGTACACGTTCTGGAATGCCCGATTACGATGCAAACAATTACCAGGGAGCGTCGACAAAAGACAAATTTCACAACGCCATTAAATACGAAAGAAAAGTTGAATTCTTTATGGAGGGTTGCCGCTATTTCGACCTTAGAAGATGGAAAGAGGGTGCCGACCTGAATTTAGTTATGACAGGCGCTGTAATAACCAAGGGAGTTGTCTCAAGAAATAATACGGGTTGGAAAACCACTTTTGAGGATAAATATTATTTCCATCCATTCAAAAGCGATTGGGTTAGTAATACTCCAGGTCTTTACCAAAACCCAGGATATTAATCAGATTATTAAAGCTTTAATATGTGAATATTATGAGAAAATACAATTATATTTTTACATTCCTTATTATCCTGATCTGTTTTGTGTCTAAAGGTTGGGCCCAATCGGATACAACAGTGGTGATTAAGGATATATCGAAAGGCAAAGTGAAAATTGCCTTTGGAGAACAGAACAAAGAAAATGTTTCTTCATCTGTTTCAACAATTCAGGGACAGGAACTTGTTAAAAGTTCGATGTCGAATTTCAGTTCTACATTGTATGGCAAACTACCCGGATTATTCGTAACTCAAGGTGGTGGCGAACCTGGTAAAGATTTGCCAACCTTGAGGTTAAGGGGGGCAAATACCAATGTTTTAGTTATTATTGATGGATTTGAACGGGATATGGCTTTCCTTTCGCCTGAAGAAGTTGAATCGGTAACAGTTTTGAAAGATGCTTCTGCATTGGCAATGTATGGAATGAAAGCTGCAAATGGCGTTTTGTTGATTACCACAAAACGCGGATTGAACAAAAAGGGTGAAATTACATTTACAGTTCAGTCGGGACTACAGTCACCTGCAAAAACGATCGATGTTTTAGGAGCAAAGGATTACATGACCCTCTACAACAAAGCAGCAGCAAACGATGGATTACCTCAAAAGTATTCCGCGCAGGAAATTTCTCTGGCCGGAACTTCTCCACGTTATCCTGATGTGAATTGGAAAGAAAAAGTATTGAAAAACAGTTCCAATGTATCGAAAGCTAACCTTGCGGTGCAGGGGGGATCTGATTTTATCCAGTACTTCGTTAACCTGGGTTTTCTGTACAACGATGGCATGTATTTGCCCAAGAATCCGGATATGAATTCAAATGCAAATCTTACCCGTGTTAATGTCAGGTCGAACATTGATGTAAACGTATCGAAGAATACGAAATTCTCGATGGATTTGGCCGGAAGCATGAACAAAAGTGCAGCGCCAGCCTATTCTGTAGGCGAAATCTGGGATGCTATTTCTACTTTGCCACCAAACGCATTTAACGTGTACAATCCGGATGGTAGCTATGGTGGAACTTCACTTTTGCTGAATAATCCGGTGGCCATGCTCGAAACTTCAGGAAGAAATAATTCGATTGATAATTTCCTGAATGCAGGGTTCAAGCTAAACCAAAAGTTTGATTTCATTACAAAAGGTTTATCTGCAACTTTGGGTTATGTACTTGATAACGGATCAAATAACTCCGACGGAAACTGGAGGTATTTTCAGGCTCGTCAAATTGCTCCCGGAACAGGTGATAAATACACGTATTATACCTACAGGCAACCAACAGCTTACAACATTTGGAGCAGTGCAAGCAGTGTTCGCAATACCACTGTAACTGCCGATGTGGAATACAATATGCCTGAAGTAAATGGCAGTAAACTCGATGTGCTGTTGCGCTATCAGGGCGACCGTCAATATTTGAGAAACTCCGATTTGTCGCCTTACCTTACCGCTAACTATGCAAGCCGTATTAATTACGCCTACAACCAGAAGTATTTAGTTGAATTCTCCGCCAGCTATTTTGGTTCCGACCAATATAAAGAAGGAAGTAAATATGGGTTTTTCCCATCGGCTTCTTTGGGTTGGGTATTTTCAAACGAAAGTTTCATGCAGGAGAATAAAAATATTTCCTTTGGTAAAATCAGAGCATCATACGGTATAAACGGTTACAACAGGTATGTAAACGGAAGATATCCATACAATCAGTTTTATACCGGAGGAGGTTCATTTCCTCTTGGAACCGGCTGGAATATGTTTTATGGCGTTCAGCCCGGAATGTTGGCAAATCCCGATTTGAAATGGGAAATTTCCAAAAAGCTAAATGTTGGATTTGATCTCGAATTTAAAAACAACCTGACATTTGCCTTCGACTATTATCTGGATAAGCGAAGCGACGTGTTGAATATTAATTATAACCATCCTTCGGTTACAGGTGCAAATCTGCCATACGAAAACATTGGCATGATGACCAATTCAGGATTCGATTTAAAATTGGGATATACCTCAAAAGGAAAAACAGTTAATTGGTTTGCCGAATTGGTATGCTCATATTTCAACAATACCATCGACGAAATGGGCGAGTCGCTCTCAAAAGGAAATTTGAGCCACTTAAACCGTACCGGAAATTCTGTTTCATCCATTTATGGATACGAGGTAATTGGCAACTTTGCCAGCGCTGCCGATATTCAGTCATCTCCGATGCAAACATTTGGTGCAGTAAAAGTTGGCGATCTGAAATACAAAGATCAGAATGGCGATAAAATTATCGATTCGCGCGATGTGACAAAAATTGGTGACCAGGTGGCCAATATTGATATGGGATTGCGTTTAGGCCTGAATTACAAAAATTTCGACCTTGAAGCACAATTACAGGGACAATTTAACCGCGACCTTAATCTTTCATGGAATTCGCTTTACCAGCCTTTCCTGAGAGGCAATGCTGCCACCGAAATTGCTCTTGAAGAAGGATTCCCTACTCCAACTCTGTCGAACCTGAACAATTACCATACTTCGAGCTATTGGGTAAGAAGCGGCGATTTTGTGAAACTTCGCAACATCGAATTGGGCTATTCACTTCCCGAAAATTTGGTTCGAACAATGAAAATGGATCGTTTCCGGATTTTTGTTCGTGGCGTAAACCTTTTGGCAATCAGTAAATGGGAATACTCCGACCCTGAATTCACTTCAATAGGTTATCCACCAATGAAAACATATTTCTTTGGTGCAAACATCACTTTTTAAGCTTAAACAGATAAATTTTAACTGATATGAAGATAAATATTAAAATATTGGCCATACTGGTTTCATTAGCTCTGTTTTTTACAGCGTGCCAGGAACTTGAAATGGAAAAAGATACAGGCATTACCGACGAATTGGTGTGGAATAATCCAACTTACATCGATAACTACATGGTCGATCTGATCAGCCTGATGCCCAATGGATTTAATCCTGAAGAGTTGGGACAAGGCTTGTTGTATTCCAATGTAACCGATGAGAGCGAAAGTTCAAACCCAATTGGTGCAATACAGAACATGAACTCCGGAAACTGGAACTCTGTAAGCGGCGTTGAAAAAACATGGAATAGATACTACAGTGGAATTTACAAAGTAAACCTGTTTCTCGATCAGGTAAAAAATGTAAAATACGAAACGTTTGAATCAGCAGCCCGTGCATTGTATCTTAAACGTCTGGAGTACTACAAATCCGAAGCACGTTTTCTCCGCTCTTTGTACTATTATGAATTGATTAAACGCTACGGAGGTGTTGTTCTGGTTGGAAACAGTGTCGCTAAAAACATCGACCAATTAGATAATGCTGAATTCAAGAAAGGACGTTCATCATTTACCGAATGTGCCGATTACATTCTTGCAGAATGCAACGCGCTTATTGATGCCAAAGCATTGCCATTACTCGACGATGGAGCCGATCAGGGTCGCCCGAACGGAACTGCTGTAAAAGCCTTGAAATGCAAAACGCTTGTTTTACTGACAAGCCCGGTTTATAATAAAAATGTTACCGAAGGTTCTGCAACACAGTTAAATTACTGGAAAACCATTGCAACTGTTGCCCAGGAAATTGCCCTCGACCGCATTTTCTCTTTTGGTCCGTACGACAAATACGATGGCACCAGCCCCGAAGTGATTTTGGGTTACCGTCAGAAAAATCTTAATTTTCTTGAAACAGTGAACTTCCCTGTTGGTTGCGAAGGTGTTAACCGCACCGGAAGTACCAATCCTTCTCAAAACCTGATTGATGCTTATCGTATGCTCAACGGCAAAAAAATCGATGAAGCCGGTTCGGGTTATGATCCTAAGAATCCTTATGCAGGAAGAGATAAACGCCTTTTGCAGACTGCAATTGTAAATAACAGCGACTGGAAAGAACGCAATGTTCAGGCTCGGAAAATTGAGATATTCAGAGGAGGATTAGATGGAATGGACCGCGATAATGGCACGCGTACCGGGTACTATTTGCGTAAGTTTATTAACCCAACGCTCGACCTTCGCCAGGGACAATCATCAAACCGCGAATGGCCTATCTTCAGGTTTGCCGATATAATTTTGATTTGGGCTGAAGCTGTAAACGAACTAAATGGCCCTGCAACATTGGGAACATCGTATCTTACAGCAACGACTATCCTTAACCAAACCATAATTCGTCATGGTGGGCTTCCGGAAATACCACTTAGTGGCGTTTCGAAAGAACAACTTCGCGAACGGATTAAAGAAGAGCGTTTTATCGAACTGGCTTTTGAAGATCAGCGTGCATGGGATCTTCGTCGCTGGGGTTTGGCAAAAAGCGTACTCAATCAGCCTGTTTACAAAATGGAAGTAACCAAAAATGCTGATGGAACCTTCAACTACCAGAAAATAAAACTGGAAGACCGCTATTTCGATGATCGGATGAATCTTTATCCTATTCCACAGCGTGACGTGAATAATGGGTTAACCCAGAATAGCGGCTGGTAAAAGCATTTGCAAAAAATTAAATCAAGATGATTATGAAAAAATTACTTACAATCATATTGGCGATTTGCTCCGTTACTTTTGTTCGGGCACAGGCCGATTTTGTTCCCAAGTTTGATGGGACAAAATATTACATGGTTATTTACGACGGGGCAGGTAACGAAAAAGTACTGAGCTATAAGTCTACTGCAGGATGGAACGAGGCAGTTTCTTACTCCAATTATTTCGATGGTTCAAACTCACAGCTTTGGGTTTTTGAAACACCCGATCAACAGCCGGGTTACATTAATGTTCGCAATCTGGATGAATCACTGACCTCAAAACACTTCCTGAAATCGTGGAGCTGGAATGCTTACCTTGAACCACAAAGTGGCGGACGTGAAGGCGATCAGGAGAAAGACCTTGAGTTGATATTCAGGTTTAAACATGTATTTGAAGGCTGGCAGGCTCTCGAAACTATTGAAAAACCCAGCGGGCTTTATGGTGTTGAATATACCCCCGGAGGCGATGCTTTAAATGTTAATTCTAAAGGAGTAGCTTCGTTTGTTGGTGTAAAAACAACGTCGTTAACTAAGGCAAATGCTGCCATGAAAGTATTTAAACTCGTTGAGTTTAATCCAATGGCATTGTTTATTGGCGCAATCGAACGTGGCCAGCAGTTATACGATACCAAACCGAAAATTTCGGCAGCGGCTCGTGGCGATTTGTTTTATGTGTTGGAAAAAGCGCGCGAAACCCGTGTATTTGGAACTGAAGCACAAATGTTGGCTTTCCAGAAAACGATTGACGCCGCTACCGTTAAATTCATGAGTTTTTCTGAGTTAGATCAAAGTGTGGCCGATGCAAAAGTATTTATCAATGGGGCAGGTGCTGAAGAAACTGTAAAAGCTTCGTTCAATGCGGTTGTTACAAATTTGGAGAAATTCCTAACCGGAACCAGTGTTGATTATACCAAGGTTGATGGACTGAAAGCTGATCTGGCTGCAGCAAAAAGCCTGGTAACTGCTATTGTTGAAGCAAAAACATATCATTCAACATTGACTGGCGTTGACGATCCGAAAGTTGCTTCAGGAATGGTTGTTGCAATTGATAAAGCAAAAGCAGTGCTTGCTGACACTAAAAGTGTGGCAACCGACTTTAATAATTCGGTTTCTTATCTGGCAAAAATGAAGGAATTGATCATCGAAATTCTTTCAGCTAAAGCTTTAATTGCCAATACCAAAGATTTTGACGATGCCAAACAAGTGCTTACAGCCGACATCAATAAAATTGTGACCATTGCAAATACTTCGGCAACTACGCTTACCGAATTGACTGCCGCAGTTAAAAGCACGCAAAATGCCATTGTCACCTTTAAACGGGCTTTGGAAGCCGGCGACACAGTTGTTACTCTGAAAAATGCCGGGTTCGAAGATAATTTGAAAGATTGGGACATCAACTCGGATAATGCAGGTATTCCATACATCGAGAAAAAGGGTGTTGACGGTTCGAAAAGTATTTCGATCTGGAAAGGCGCTGATTATCATGTCATGGTTTCGCAGTCGCTCAAAGGTTTGCCAAATGGCCGTTATCAGATTACTGTAATGGCTACTGTAAGCGAAACTGATGTAATTTCATTTTTTGCTGTAAGTGGATCAAATTCGGTGGAAAAGAAACTGGCTTTCGAAGAATGGACACATACAAAACGGACCATTGTTGTTGAAGTAGCCGATGGCACTCTTCAGTTTGGTGTAAAGGGATCGGGAACCGATAACCTTGTTTCTTCAGGAAGATGGGGCGTATTCGACAATTTTGAAATACGTTGGTTATCGCTTATCGCAGTAAACAATCCCGGATTCGAAAACGATCTGGCTGGCTGGACCAGCGATTCTGATTCACCAGGAATTCCATATATCCAGAAAGATGGCGTTGAAAAAAGCAAAAATTTGGCGGTTTGGAAAGGGTCAGATTATCATGTTTCTACCTTTCAAACTTTAAATGTTCCAAACGGAAAATATAAAGTCAGTGTTTGGGCAAAAATCAGTGCAGCCGATAAAATTTCGCTTTTTGCCGAAAGTGGTACATCAAAAGCAGTAACTGTTTTCCCGGAGGGTGGTTCGGCTTATGCAAAAACTGCACTTGAGGTAAGTGTTACCGATGGAACGCTTAAATTCGGGTTTAAAGGTGCCGGTGCCGATAATCTGATCCCGGCCAATGTATGGGGGACGTTCGATAATTGGGAAGTAGTCAGAATTCCTGATGTTCCTTTAGTTAATCCTAATTTCGAAAGCGATTTTCTGGGTTGGGTTAAAAACTCCGATACCGACTGGATGCCATACATCGAGAAAAAAGGAGTTGAAGGTTCGAAAAGTGTTACCTTCTGGCAAGGTGTTGTACACCATGTAGCTCTTTCGCAGGCTCTTTCAGGAATTGCAAACGGAACATATGATGTTAGTGCAATGACCCTCGCATCGAACGACAATAGTTACTTGCTTTTTGGCCAGAGTGGAGGAAAAGAAAATTCAACTTCATTACTTGTGTCAAGCGCGCTGGCAAAAAATAAAGTAACAGCTACCGTTTCTGATGGTACCCTAAGTTTTGGGATTAGAGGTAGTGGCGAAGGCAACATGGTTCCTGCAGGACATTGGATTGTGTTTGATAATTTCGAGGTTAAACTGAAAACCATCACTCCTGAATATGTTCAGGTAAAAAGTGGGCAAACTTCAAATATGGTTACCGGATTATCCCCCATTAAAGATGAAGTAACGATGAAATGGTGGCAAACTGACAATCTGATTCATGTGGATGCGACAGAAGTAATATCTTCAATGACAGTTTATTCGATTACCGGATCAAAAATCATTGATATTCATCCGAATTCAACACAGGTTTCATTTCCTTCGTCGAAAGGTATTTATTTACTTCGCGTGAAATCAGGAAAAAATACTGAATCAGTTCAAAAAATCGTAGTGAAATAGTTTTTAATTAGGTATTGTTAAGTTTGGAAGTCTCCTCATTTCGGGGAGATTTCCAAAATTTTATCTTCTGCTAACGTTATCAGCTAACCCAACTTTTTGCGATTTTATCTGCCTGAAAAACTAATCCTTTTTAATGAAAAAACTGCTAGATTCTCTTTTTATCATTCTCCTGATATTTTGGGGTAGTACTGTTTTACATGCTCAACCAGGAGGAATTTCGCCTTACATAAGCTATCCCTTTACAAATAATCAGGTTAAAGATGAACCCGGAAATTCACAGCTTTTCCTCCGCAAAGGAGCAAATCTGGTGAACGATTCCGAAAGAGGAACTGTGCTTCGCTTTAAAGCTTCGGAAAAAAGCTATGCCGTTTTTAATAAACAATTCCTGAAAAGTGATACCTGTACTTTTTCGTTTTACTTTTTTTGGGAAGATGCAGGTGCAACAAACTGGCATCAACTTCTCGAACTGTTCAACTTTAAAACTCAATCGAATATTTTTCTGTGTTCCTCGAACAGTTGGGACAACAAATTCTCTTTTCTTAGCGATTGCCGCGAATTTAAAAGTTATGAAGGTGTTTATGGACAGATTTTACCCCGAAACAAATGGGTTCATTTGGCCATGACATTAAAAAATAAAGATTGCCGCCTTTACATTGATGGAGTGGAGGCCGGACGAAATACGCTCATGTTTACACCATCTGTAGTGAAAGGCGACTCTCTTTTTCTTGCCGGAAATCCATATCGTTCCGACAATTTTTATATCACTGCAAAATACGACGACATTAAATATTTCAGCGAAGCGCTTACTTCGAATCAGATTAAAGCAGTAGCAAATGGAAATGCTATTTTGCCTGATAAAGAATATTCCACATCATGGGAGCCAACCGGAAATCCGATTGAACTCACCATCGATTTAACAAACAGAAAACAGACCATCCAGAACTTTGGATCTTCCGATGGCTGGAATACCGAAATAATCGGGAAATACTGGCCCGAATCCAAAAAAGAAAAATTAGCCGAATTAATTTTCAGCGCCGAGAAAGATGCTTCCGGCAACCCAAAAGGAATTGGGCTTTCGTCCTGGCGTTTTAATATTGGCGCCGGTACTGCGGAGCAGGGTGAAGCCAGCCGGATTTCACATGAGTCGAGGCGGACAGAAGGTTTCCTGAATGCCGACGGTACTTACAACTGGGAAAAACAGAAGGGACAACAATGGTTCCTGAAAAAAGCAGCAACTACATACAATATCAATCATATCATTGGCTGGCAGAACAGTCCGCCGGTACCTTACACCAAAGGCAATTTGGGTTTTCGCGAGTTTGGTTCGCCCATGGAAACCATTCTGAAATCGGAATACTTCGACGATTTTGGGCGTTTCTTGGCCGTTGTGAGCGAGCATTTTGACAAGGAAGGGATTCATTTGGATTACATCAGCCCACTTAATGAGCCACAATATCCTTGGTCACCTGATCAATCGGGAGGAACAGTCAGTCAAGAAGGAACTCCGTGGACCAACCAGAATATTTTCGATGTTGTTTCGGCAATCCACACCGAATTTGCGAAACGCAATGTTTCTACCAAATTGTTTATTACCGAGGCTGGTACAATTTCCCACTTACTTAAAGGAACAGGGCCATCAGAGAATCAGCTCTATAAATTCTGGAATTCAAACTCTTCAACCTATTTGAGCAGCAAATCTTCATTTGCGCCAATTGTGTCGTACCACAGTTATTGGAACGACTACGGTAATCTGATGATTAACGAGCGGACAGAATTATTTAATCGCGCGCAGCAATTGTATCCGGTGCCCGAACTTTGGCAAACCGAGTACTCTTTCATGGGAAATGGATACCGATACGGATATCCTTCCACGCACAAACTTTCCGAAATCGAATGTGCGCTTCCCCTGGCCCGGATTATAATGGCCGACTTAAATTTTGCCAACACCACCGCCTGGCAATGGTGGACAACTTTTGAACAAGGTAAATTTGAGGGAGAAACCAGGTTTACCCTCATTGAAGCTTTTACCAATAAAGAAAAAACCGATGGCGCTTATCACCTGAATAAATTGTTTTACGGGTTCGGTAATTTCTCCCATTTCATCCGCCCCGGAATGATCAGGCTCGGGACTTCGCGTGCTGATAATGTTTCAACTCTCGACGAAACCAATACCGTAATGTTCTCGGCCTATACGAATAAAGAAGAAAACAAAATGGTGCTGGTTGCCTTAAACCAAACCAATGAAGCAAAGCAATTTACCATCAACCTCAAGAATTCAGGAAATAAATCGGTTAAAAACAGTTTGCTTTTTCTGACCGATGATTTTAATAACCTGGCAAAACAAGACCGGAATTGGGCTGATGGTAAATTTGTTATTCCGGCAAAATCAATTGTAACAATTACCGCAGATCTTTCAATCGGAACTTCGGTTTTTAATACTGAAGCAAAACCTGATGATTACAAAGCTTTTTATGATGGTTCAAGCGATCAAATACGAATAGAAGCTATTGGTGATAATTCGATTTCTTCAGTTCAGTTATTTTCACTTTCAGGAATGAAATTATACCATCAGGATAAAACGGGCTCAACAAGTTTGGCTCAAATCCCTGCTTCGGGTCTGGTAAATGGTGTTTATCTGATTTATCTAAAAGGAAAGACAGGTAGATACACTCAAAAAGTAGTTGTTTCGCGAAACGATAAAAATTAACGACATGAAGGTATTGCAATTATTGATGGTAGCTGGAATTGTCCTGGGCATGAGTTGCACAGCTTCAAAAACAAATGAATATACATTGAAGATCAGCCAAGATATCAGGTATCAAACCATCGATGGATTTGGCGCTTCCGATGCCTGGCGTTGCCAGTTTGTGGGCAAAAACTGGCCACTGGAAAAGCGCGAGCAAATTGCCGACTGGCTTTTTAGCAGCGATGTGGATGAAAAAGGCAATCCCAAAGGAATTGGCTTGTCGATTTGGCGTTTTTACCTGGCAGCGGGTACTACAGAGCAGGGCGAAGCTTCCGGAATTCCCAGCCCATGGCGGCGTGGCGAAAGTTTTCTGTCTCCTGAAGGGAAATGGGACTGGACCAAGTACGAAGGTCAGCGCTGGTTTCTGAAAGCAGCGCAAAAGAGGGGAGTCGAAAAATACCTCGCGTTTACAATTGCCCCACCGGTACAGTTCGCAAAAAACGGAAAAGGATTTGGAACGAAAGGTGTCAGCAATTTTAACATTCTGCCCGGAAAAGACAAAGACTACGCAGCCTACCTGGCCAATGTTCTGGAACATTTCAGGAATAATGAAGGAATAGAGTTCGACTACCTTAGTCCGTTTAACGAACCGCAGTGGGATTGGGAAAAAGGCTCGCAGGAAGGCACACCTGCCAAAAACGAGGAATTGTTCAGCTTTGTAAAATACATTTCCGAAGAATTGAACCAGCGAAATCTTAAAACACTGATTGTTCCGGGCGAAGGCGGAAAAATCGATTACCTCTACAAAACCGTAGGGAAAGACGACAATCGCGATAATCAGGTCGAATTCTTCTTTTCGCCATCGTCACCGAATTATATCGGCAACTTCGAAAATGTTGCTCCGATAATTTCAGCGCATAGTTATTTTACCGTTTGGCCGGTTGCAGAGCAAGTAAAATCAAGAAAAGCGCTTGCCGAAAAGATGAAATTGGTAAACCCGAATTTGGGTTACTGGCAAAGCGAATACTGCATTTTGGAAAATAACGATGAAATTGGACAGGGAAACAAACGCGATTTGGGAATGCCGACAGCTCTGTTTGTTGCCCGGATTATTCACAACGACCTGACCATTTGCAACGCACGGTCGTGGCAATGGTGGACAGCCATTACCGAAAGCGATTACAAAGATGGCCTTATTTTTTTGGACAGCGGTACTGAACAGAAGGTTGGACAAATGGGCGATCATATCCAGAGCATGCAATTCGACGGCACCGCGCGCGACAGCAAGCTAATGTGGGCTTTGGGCAATTATTCACGTTTTGTCAGGCCAGGAATGCAAAGGGTTCAGGCCGAATTAACCAATGAAACCGGAACCGGTCCCAATCACGAAAAAATTATGGTGTCGGCCTATTCATCACCCGATACGAAAAATCTGGTTATTGTGCTTGTAAATATTGAACCTGTCGGACTGAAAATAAATTCCCTGATAAAAGATGGTTCCACGAAAGGGCTTATGTACCTGACGTCTGAAGATAAAAACCTCGAAGTTAGTGAAATCGTTGGCCCGAACATCGAAATCCCGGCACGTTCGGTTGCCACACTTTGCTATACAATTGAATAAAATATGATTTTGAAATTGCTTTAATAAAGAACATTATTACGCTTTGATATGAAACCAAAACAACCAATTAAGTCACTTATTTTCATCTTATTCATTGCCATATTTTCCTCCTGTCAGGCACAAAAAGAAAGCGCGATTAATTTATCCGGCGAGTGGGAACTTTGCCTCGATTCATTAAATTCAGAAAACATCGATCAGTTGAAATTCGATTTAAAAGTCAACTTGCCCGGCACACTCGATGAGGCTCGTATCGGGAAAGCGAATAAACTTGTGCCTGAAATGAAACGCGAAGTGATGCTCCACCTTCAGCGTAAACACGAATATATTGGTAAAGCGTGGTACCGTAATACCATTGTTATTCCTGAAAGTGCAAAAGGCTTGCAGGCAATTCTGAAATTAGAGCGCGTGCTTTGGAAATCGACTGTTTATGTTGACGGAAAGCTTGTCGGATCGGAGAATAGCTTATCGGTTCCTCATCAATATGATCTGGCTGGTTTTATTTCGCCCGGCGAACATCAAATACTGATTTGTATCGACAACACGAGGCAATTTGATTTGAATGACACTGATATGGCCCATGCCTATACCAATGAAACGCAAATCAAGTGGAACGGTATACTGGGCGAGTTTCAAATAGGGTTTTTCCCTTCCACACAACTCGATGGAATTCAACTTTTCCCGAATGTGAGTGACCGGAGCGTGATGGTGAAATTAAACAGTGAACTTAAAAGCAACGAAAAGTTACAACTTTCGGTGAAAAATGCAGCAGGTAAGCAACTTGTTAAAAAGAACTTTCAAGTTGGTTCCGGTGAAAGTTTCACCGTAGAAATTCCGGAAGAAGTTCAGCTTTGGAGCGAGTTTTCGCCTGCGTTATATACACTTGAAGCAAGTTTTTCGAGCGATGATAAATTAGTACAAACCCGCGCAATTCCTTTCGGATTCCGTACGCTTGAAGCCAATGGCAAGCAGATACTGCTAAACGGAAAACCTGTTTTTCTTCGGGGAACGTTGGAATGTGCCATTTTCCCGAAAACGGGGCATCCGCCGGTAACCGTTCAGGAATGGACAAAACAATTTAAATCGGCACAAGCTTATGGTTTAAATCACCTTCGTTTCCATTCGTGGTGCCCACCCGAAGCAGCCTTTGTAGCTGCCGATCAGCTTGGTTTTTACCTTCAGGTTGAAGCTCCGAACTGGAACACTACTTTTGGTTCCGACAATGCTTCTGCTGAATTTGTTGAAAACGAAGCAGCCCGAATCATTGAAGCTTATGGAAACCATCCTTCATTCTGTATGATGTCGATGGGAAATGAGTTGCAAGGCGACTTTAAACGGATGAACGATTTGGTGACGAAGATTAAAGGCCAGGATAATAGGCATTTATACACTACCACCACCTTTACGTTTGAACCCGGACATGGAAAATTTCCGGAACCGCTCGACGATTTTTTTATTACACAATATACCGATAGCGGTTGGGTACGTGGTCAAGGTGTTTTCGATTCGCAATACCCGAACTTCAAAACCGATTACACCAAAGCGGTTAAACATCTTCAGGTTCCACTAATTACCCACGAAATCGGGCAATATTCAGTGTTCCCAAACCTGAAGGAGATTGAAAAATATACCGGTGTTTTAGATCCGATGAATTTTAAAGCGGTAAAGAACGACCTGCAGCAAAAAGGATTGTTGCCTTTGGCCGAAGATTACCTGATGGCAAGCGGACAATTGGCCAAATTACTTTACAAGGAAGAAATTGAACGAGCTTTGAAAACGGTTGGTATTAGCGGATTCCAGTTGCTCGATCTTCACGATTTTCCAGGGCAAGGTACCGCCTTGGTTGGACTGTTGGATGCTTTCTGGGATTCGAAAGGAATTGTGGATTCTACTGAATTTAAAACTTTTTGTTCGGCGTTGGTTCCGCTAATCTGGATGGATAAGGCAGTTTACAAAAGCAACGAAAGCATTAAAGTTGAATTTGGAGTGGCCAATTATCTGAAAGAGTTAAACCAACAGAAAGTAAACATTGAAATTATTGATGGCAACAATCGGGTTTTGCAGCAAAAGAAGTTTGATGTGCCTGTCATTCCGTTTGGTAAAACTTCGATGCTTGGAACTTTCGAACTTCCTTTGTCATTCGTAACAGAAGCCAGTCGGCTAACAATCCGACTTTCCATCGAAGGTACAAACTTCCAAAACAGTTGGCCAGTATGGGTTTATCCTGAAGTTGTCATTGATCAGACCGGAAGTGTGGTTGTGACCAGTTCGTTCGATGAGGCCGAAAAAGCCTTGAAACAGGGACGAAAAGTATTGCTGAATCCGGAGATTAAAAAAATGAATGGCTTGGAAGGAAAATTCGTACAGGTATTCTGGAGCCCGGTTCATTTCCCAAACCAACCGGGAACAATGGGGCTGCTCATCGATCCGAAAAATCCTGCATTCAGTTCTTTCCCAACCGAATTTCATTCGAATTGGCAATGGTGGGATTTGTGCAAACAATCGAAAACACTCGAGTTCGGCAGTCTGACCGTAAAACCGCTGATCAGGGTGGTCGATAATTTCTTTAAAAACCGAAACCTGACCAATCTGTTCGAAGTCAAAGTTGGCGAAGGGAAGCTGCTTTTTTCTTCCATGGATTTAACCAGTCGCCTGGGTGAGCGCCCCGAAGCCACTCAATTACGATCATCAATTCTGAAATACATGAATTCCGATAAGTTCAATCCCGAAAATCAGACAGACTTCAGTCTTTTGAAGAATCAGTTTAAAAAAGATTGAATTTTCTTCAATGATTAAATACAAAAGAGTTCTTCTGGTTATTGGTGCAATCTTATTGGCAATTTCTCACTTGGAGGCAGCTCCTTTTTTGAATTTGCCAATAAGAATTGTACAACCCGATGGTCAGGAGATTTCCTGTTTCGTTTCGGGCGATGAGTACTTTCATCGCATTCATGATGAAAAAGGATACACTATTGTGCAGAACACACGTGACGGTTATTATTACTATGCCCGGCTCGATGGCAATGAACTGGTAGCAACAACCGGGCTGGTAGGGGCGTGTAACCCCGAAACACTGGGTGTTGTGCCCGGTTTGGTAATACCTGCCAGCCAATATATACAACTAAAAAGCGCCCAATTCCCTACTGAAGTTAAGCAATCTTTTACGGGCACTTCATTTTCAAATATCGTGTTGTTTGTCAGGTTTACGAATACTTCAGAATTTCCTTTGAGCCGAGATGTTTACCATGAATTACTTAATACAGGCAATGCATCGGTAAAAAATTATTATCATGAAGCATCCTACGGAAACCTGAAACTGACCAGTTATTTATTTCCTGAAAGCAATGAGTACGCTAATTTGTCGGTAACTGTACCTTACGAAAAGGGATATTTAAGTCCTTACAATGCAGCGACAAATCCCGGTGGATATGTTAATGATGGTGGCAGCCGCGAACAGGAGGTTGTAGCCAAAGCCATCGAAGCAGTAAAAAGTCAGATCCCGTCCACTTTAATAACCGATGCCAACAATGATGGTTATATTGACAATTTCACCATGATATTCAGGGGCGACAACGATGGCTGGGGAAAAGTTTTTTGGGCACATCAGTGGTGGCTCAATAAAGATGTTACTATCAACGGTAAAAAGGTTGGCAGCTTTACAATGCTTCCCGAAAATCAATGCAATGCCGGAACGGTTTGTCATGAGCTGTTTCATTGTATTGGCGCTCCAGACCTGTACCATTATACCGATAATGGTATAACTCCAGTTGGCCCCTGGGATATTATGCAAACTGGATATTCGCACATGAGCGCTTACATGAAATGGAAATATTCGGGCAAAAAATGGATAACCAATATTCCTGAAATTAAAGCAAAGGGAAAATATAAACTTCTGCCTTTGTACAATTCACCCGATTGCTGTTACAAAATTGCCTCACCCTTCACTTCAGGCGAATACTTTATTGTCGAATTCCGAAAAAAAGCAGGGTCTTTTGAAGGATCTATTCCGGGTTCTGGTTTGGTTATTTACCGGATCAACCCTGCTGCTTCGGGCAATGGTAATGGTCCACCCGACGAAGTATATTCGTTTCGGCCCGGTGGTTCTTTCTGGAGTAACGGAAATCCCTGGGAAGCCCATTTTAGCGCCGATGCCGGACGTTCGCTTTTTAATGCTGAAAGCAATCCCCGTTGTATATTGTCGGATGGCATGGATGGTGGAATAACCATTGATGAAATCACAATTCACAACGACGATTCATTAACGTTTCGGGTTGATTTTAAGCCAGCTCCTGAAAAGGATGACTGGAAGGTAATTTACAGCGACAGTGAAGAATTTGATACCAAGGCCAGTTTTGCCATTGATGGCGACCCTTCTACTATTTGGCATACCGGATGGCGAAATACTACTCCAGCCTATCCTCACGAATTGCAGATTGATCTGGGCTCTGAAAACTATTTTAGTACAATAAAATACACGCCACGACAAAATATGTCGAACGGAAGGCTCGGAAAATTCAGCATTTACGCATCGAACGACCCGGCCAATTGGGGCGGTAAGCTGGTGGAAGGTGAGTTTAAAAATTCCGCGGAGAAACAAACCATTGGCTTTCCTTTGGTAAAGGCCCGATACCTTCGTTTGGTAGGCGAATCGGAAGTAAATGGAAATTCGTGGGCATCGGTTGCCGAACTCGAAATATTAAATCAGGTACCGCTGATTGCTAAAGATGGATGGAAATTAGTGGAATGCAATAGCTTTCAGCCTGAAGGATATGAAGCCAACCTGGCTTTCGACGACAAAGGATCGACTTTCTGGCATACGAAATACAGCCCAACAGCCGATCAGTTTCCGCATTTTATGACTATTGACATGGGGCAAACCTACAGCATTTCAAAATTTAGTTATGTCCCACGTCAGGACAATAATCCAAACGGTACTATTATTAATTATTCGCTTCAGTCAAGTCTCGATAATTCCAATTGGTTTACTGTCTCTTCCGGTAGTTTTTCAAAAAATACAGGTGAAAAATGTATCAGTTTTCCCGATCATGTTGCGCGTTATTTCAAACTGGTTGCCCAATCAGAATACAATAATTTATCGATAGCATCTGCGGCAGAGTTTTCGATGTTTGGAATCCCAACCTCCGATCTGGTGCCGCCTTCGGCTCCGGCAAACCTGCATGGCACAAAGGTTTCATCAAAGCAATATCGGCTCAATTGGGATAAGTCCATCGAGAACTCCGGAATGACTTTTTACCATGTGTTTGTAAACGACTCACTCACTGGGACTACCGATTTGTTGACTATGCTGATTAACGCAAAAAGTGATTCGCTTGTTTATCCTATCCATATTAAAATGAAGGCCATTGACGGGTCTGGCAATAGCTCGCAATTTGTATCCTATCTGGCCGAAAAACAATATGTTGGAGTTAGCACATTGGTTCACGATGAAGTTCGGTTAAAAGGTAGTAAATCGGGTGTGTACCTTACTATTCCTGAAGGTGAAACTTACCATGTGGAGTTGTTTGATATTTCAGGCCGGAAACTTTGGCAGGGAAACATTTCAGGAACAGAGTTTATCCCGATATCAATAACAAATCGAGTCATTTTGGCCCACTTCAAGAATGGAAAAAACAAGTTTACAAAAAAGTTTATTTTCTAATTTAAACCCAATATAATGAAATACTTAGCATTATTGTTTGTACTTTCAGCCTTCACCTGTTGCAATAAAGAACCGGAGAAACCTGTTATTCAGGAACCACAAATACCTAAAATTGCCGTTACCGCCGATTTTTCGAATGTTGTATCGAAGTTCGACAAGAAAAAAGTATTGAACATTGCCCGTGGTGGTCACGGCATCAACACCGACCTGACCTGGATGCCCGGTTTTTACGACAAACTCGCTGAAATTGGCATTGATGAATTCCGGCTCGACTGGGTATTGAGCGACTGGTTTTACCAGGTTGTTTCTAGAAATGACAAAGGCGAACTGCAATACGATTTCGCAAAATTGGATAAGATAATTTTACCCATGGTGCAAAAAGGGATGAAACCCATGATGTGCATGTGCTACATGGCTTCGGCGCTTGGTAAAAATGAAGAGCAGCCCAATAATTACGATGAGTATAAATCCGCGATAAAGGCCTTTGTAAAACACTACAAAGATTTGGGATATACTGGCTGGGCCTGGGAGTCGCACAACGAACCCGAAGGTTTTACCAAGCTTACCCCTGCCCAAACCTATAAAATGTATAAATATTTCTCTGAAGGGGTGAAAGAAGCTGATGCTACTGCCCGTGTAGGAGGATACGGAAGCGTTGGCCACGACTGGATTGGGTATGCCAATTCGTTTCTCGATTTCTATAAAAATGATTCTGCCAAACCGGTAATGGATTTTTTCTCTTTCCACCAATACAGCAAACCATCGTGGGAATATGTGCCTGAAATTGAAAACGCGTTTACGTCGCGTGGCTTAAAAGTTCCGGATCTTTACCTTACTGAATGGAACAATGGCTACAGTAAAGCTCTGGACGAAGGCAATCTGGGAGTTGTTGGCGGAGGATACGATACCCATGTAAATGCATCGTATGTTGCCAAAAAAATGTATAATTCACTCGAATACAGCAACCTGAAGAAAATATACTTCTGGAATTTTGCCGATGCCGATCCTGCCAAAAAGTTTGGCGGCGATATGGGTTTATTTACTGTCGATCGTCACCGAAAAGCTGCTGCCAACACATTTTTGTTTTATAATAACCTTTACGGATCGGTTGTGTCGGCCACTTTCGCGGGCGATGGTACAGCTGCAAAGAATGCTTACGGAATTGTGACGGTTGACCCTGCACAAAAGAAACTTGCCATGATTTTATGGAATCACCAGTTCGATACGTTTGTATTCAATACTAGCCTCAACAATTTGCCGGCTTTATCGGGTGGACAACAATATACGGTTAAGAAAATGCTTGTCGATGCCAATAACGGAAACTACTACGCCGATTTCCTGAAAGGTTTCAGTGGCACAGGAGTTGGTCCTACCGAAAATGCGAAAGTGGTAAAAACATTTAAGCTAAGTGGAACAAATGTAACCTTTGCCGATACATTGAAAGAACACAGTGTTGCCTTATTCTTGATTGAACCGGCCCAATAAAAAATTAAAGATGAAACGAACATGCCGCTGAAATGATTTCAAAAGTAGGGGCACAAAAAAAGAATGAAAATTAATGTTCAAAGCGCCTGCTTTCTGGCATGTGAGTTCCATGAGAACGCTTAAAAACCAATTATTTAATACCCTTATTTTCGAATGAAAACGATATTCATTTTCCTGATTTTTCTGGTTTTTCAAACCAGCATGTTTGCACAATCTTATTTCAAGCCCGAAAACATGCTCGAAACCGGGGTGTATTATTATCCCGAATCATGGTCGCCCGATCAGTGGGAACGGGATATTAAAAATATTTCCGAGATCGGTTTTGAGTTCATTCATCTGGCCGAATTCGGATGGGCAAAAATGGAACCCGAAGAAGGCAAATACGACTTCGCGTGGCTCGATAAAGTAATAGAGTTATCAGCAAAATATAAGCTGAAAGTTATTTTGGGAACTCCAACCGCGGCTCCTCCGGTTTGGCTGTCGCAGAAATATCCTGAAATTCTGATCGTACTCGAAACCGGGCAACGGGCCCAGCATGGCACCCGCGAACATTATTCGTGGTCGAGCGCCAAATACCGCGAAATGACTGAAAAGATCGTTTCAGCGATGGCAAAACGATACAGCCAAAATAAAAATATCTGGGGCTGGCAAATCGACAATGAGCCTTCGCACTACGGAGTTGTTGATTACAACGAAGAAGCCCGGCTGCATTTTATTGAATGGTTGAAGAAAAAATACGGAACAGTCGAAAAACTGAATCATGCCTGGGGAACTGCATTTTGGTCAATCACATTCAATAATTTCAATCAAATTGAAATCCCAAGTAAATTAAAACAGGTTACCGATGTAGCCAGCCAGCATTCAATGATCGACTACAAACGGTTTAGCGCCGACGAATGCGCCGATTACGTTTCGTTTCAGGGTAAAATACTGAAAGCAACTGTTCGAAAAGAGCAGTTTGTAACCACCAATTTCATGCACCATCATACCGAAGTAAATCCCTGGCTGAACGATGATCTCGATTTTATTTCCTACACGATGTATCCCATTTCGGGCAGGTATGCCGGTATTGGTGATCAGGGTTTCCGGCTGGGCGAACCGGCGCGCATTTCGTATGCCAACGATTTCTTCCGCCCGTTGAAGGGGATTACCGGCGTCATGGAACTTCAGCCCGGGCAGATCAACTGGGCCCCACTTAATCCGCAACTTTATCCGGGAGTGGTTCGTGCCTGGTTGTGGAATTGTTTTGCCGGAGGTTTGAGTTTTGCCTGCACCTACCGCTACCGGCAGCCATTGTTTGGCTGCGAGCAATATCATTACGGAATTGTTGGCACCGATGGCGTTACCCTGTCGAGCGGTGGCGCCGAATACAAACAATTTATGCTGGAAATGAAGCAAATTCGCACCCGGTATAATGCCAATGCTGTTTGCCCACCCGATTACATGGCACTAAAAACAGCCTTCCTTTTTAACCTCGATAACTTATGGGATACCGAATGGCAGAAGCAAACCATTCAATGGGATTACAAAAAACATCAGGGGAAACTGTATTCCGCGGTAAAATCGCTCTGCGTTCCGGTTGATTTTATTTCAGAAAAGGTTGATTTTTCGGCCTACAACGTGATGGTTGCCCCAGCGTATCAATTGCTCGACAAACAGTTGGTCGATAAATGGAAATCGTATGCTGAAAATGGCGGAAACCTGGTTTTAACCTGCCGTGCAGGTCAGAAAGACCGCGACGGGCATTTTTTCGAAGCCAAATGGGCGCCCTATGTTTCTGAACTGATTGGGGCTGATATTCCGATGTTCGACCACATGCCGGTCGATCAGTTCGCGAAAATAGCCTTCGGTGGAAAACAATACGAATGGAACAACTGGGCTGATATTCTGGAACCATCGAAAGATGCTGAAGTTTGGGCAACATATTCCGACCAGTTTTACGCAGGAAAGGCTGCTGTTGTGCACCGGAAACTCGGCAAAGGTTCGGTAACCTACATTGGATGCGACACCGACGATGGACTTCTGGAAAAAGAAATACTGAAGAAAGTGTATCAAAGCGCCGGATTGACCTACAATGAACTGCCTGAAGGAGTCATTCAGCACTGGCGCGACGGGTTTTGGGTGGCCATCAATTATTCGTCGAATGTTGCAAAGCTAACGCTGCCAGACAATGCCCAAATTATTTTTGGCTCGCCTGAATTAAAACCTGCCGAAGTTGTTGTCTGGAAGTAATATAACAAGCTAAAACCTAATATCATGAATGCAAAATCGATTAAACTTCTTTTACTAGGCGTTTTCCTGGCTTTTTCAGGAATTGGGGCAACCACCGATTGGAAAGCCAACTGGATTTCGTATCCCGATTGCCAGAATGCCACCAACACCTGGCTGACATTCCGAAAGGAAATTACACTGGCCCAAAAGCCGGAGAAAGCCATAGTCCGAATTGCCGCCGACTCGAAATACTGGCTTTGGGTGAATGGCGAACTGGCTATTTTCGAGGGCGGAGTCAAGCGTGGACCAACGCCAAATGATACCTATTTTGACGAAGTCGATCTTGCTCCATTTCTTACTGAAGGCGAAAATAGCCTGGCCATTTTGGTTTGGTATTTCGGAAAAGATGGCTTTTCACACAAGAGCAGCGGAAAGGCCGGGTTACTGTTTCAGGGAAAAATCGGTGACCAAATGGTTTTAAGCGATAAATCGTGGACAACAGCCATTCATCCTTCATACGAATCAACCGGAAATCCTCATCCAAACTTCAGGCTACCCGAATCCAATATCAGGTACGATGCCCGCAACTCTTTGGGCGAATGGACTGCAAAAAACTACAAGCTGTCCGGTGGTTGGAAAGCTGCCAAAGAATTCGGTGTTCCTCCTGTTGAACCTTGGAATAAACTATCGTCTCGAGTGATTCCCCAGTGGAAAAATTCGGGTTTGCTTGTGTATAAAAATCAGGCCGAATTGCCCCAGGTAAGCAGCGGAAAAGCCATTGAATGCAACCTGCCATCCAACATACATGCAACCCCGTATTTAAAGATCGAAGCGCCGGCTGGGCTGGTAATCGGCATTCAGACTGATAATTATCTGGGAGGCAGCGTACCAAATGTCAGGGCTGAATATGTGACCAAAGCAGGCATTCAGGAATATGAAAGCCTGGGTTGGATGAACGGGCAAAAAATCATCTATTCCATTCCTGAAGGGGTGAAAATTATTTCGCTGAAATACCGCGAAACTGGTTTTGGAACCGAAATGGCCGGAAGTTTTACCTCTTCCGACGAATTTTGGAACAAGCTCTGGAAAAAAGCACAACGCACCTTGTATGTTACCATGCGCGATACCTACATGGATTGCCCCGACCGCGAACGCGCCCAATGGTGGGGCGATGAGGTAATTGAGGCAGAGGAGGCTTTTTACGCGCTTGATACCAAAAGCCATTCATTGTTTAAGAAAGGAATTTATGAATTGATCAACTGGCAACGGGCCGACAGTACCATTTTTTCGCCTATTCCGGCCGGAAACTGGAGTGTTGAACTTCCTTGCCAAATGCTTACCAGTATTGGCTATTATGGTTTTTGGACCTACTATTTGCATACCAGCGACCTGAAAACCATTGCCGATGTGTACGATGGAGCGCAAAAATATCTGGCAGTCTGGAAACTGAAAAAAAATGGTAACGTTCAGTTCCGAAATGGCGACTGGATGTGGGGCGATTGGGGCGTTGAAAAAGATGTGGAACTGATCGAAAATGGCTGGTATTATCTGGCCTTGAAAGGAATGAGCCTGATGGCTGCCGAATTGGGCAAAACAGCCGATGCCGAAAAATATTCCAAAGCTATGGCTGATTTTAAAGTTGCCTATAACCGCGAATTCTGGAACGGAAAATCGTATCGTTATCCTGAATACAAAGGACAAACCGACGACAGGGTACATGCAATCGCGGTCGTTTCAGGATTGGCTGATAAAGAAAAATACCCGGCTATTCTTGAAGTTTTCAGAACCAGCCAGTATGCCAGCCCTTACATGGAAAAATATGTGATGGAAGCGCTTTTTGCTATGGGCGAAGGCCGGTTTGCGCTTGAAAGGGCAAAAAAGAAATTTGCGAAAATGGTTGACAGTCCAGATTTCGAAACGCTTTGGGAAGGATGGGGAATTGGCGCCGAAGGTTATGGTGGTGGCACTACCAACCATGCCTGGAGTGGGGGAGGGTTGACCATCCTTTCACAGAAAGTATGCGGAATAAGTCCCCTCAAACCCGGATATTCCACTTTTCAGATTATGCCTCAACCGGCAGGGATTGCAGAAGCTTCGGCAACCATTGAATCGGTAAAAGGAACCATAAAATCTTCATTTAGAAACACGACTTCAGGAATGGAACTGAAAGTAACTGTGCCGATTGCAACCAAAGCGATTGTCGGCGTTCCGGTTTCAGGAGTAAAAAGCGTTAAACTTAACGGTAAATTGGTATGGAAAGACGGTAAATACCTGGATATAACCCTATCTCCAAAACTTGATTTTCCAGAAAGAATAGCATTTGAATTGGTTTCAGGAGAATGGCAGTTTCAGTCACTTTACTGATTCTGATAGTTTCATACTCCGCGTTTCCGATATTCTCCCGGCGACATGCCCATCACTTTCCGGAAAACCCGTGAAAAATAGAACTGGTCGTCGAAACCCATTTCGCGGGCAACATCGGCAATCATCCAGCCCGGATTATCGAGCAGGCGGCAAGCCCGTTGAATTTTTAGCTGGATAAAATAATCGATGGGTGAATGGCCGGTACGGTTGACGAACAGCCGTGAAAAGTGCGAGGCCGACAAACTCGTTTCGGCGGCAATTTCGTCCAGTTTTAGTTTTTTAGTCAGGCTTTCGAGCATAAAGTTGATGCTTTGCGCCACTGGATCTTTTTCGCCCGATTCCTTAATCAACCGGAACTGGCTCAAATGGGTAAACGAAGAAAGTAAATGCGGCAAACAGAGGTTGACATATTCCAAAGTTTCGATACTGAACCCGCGATCGAGGTTACGGAAAATTTCAGAGAACAGATCGAGGCGGTCGTTGATCCGGGATGTTTTGCCGCGATCGATGGGTTGAATCTGGCAAGCGAACCGCGAATAGATGCCTGATTTGCTGCCGGAAAAATGAATCCAATAGATCGACCATGGATTGTTTTCATCAGATCGGTATGCATGTGGCATTCCAGCCGGAATAATGAAAAAGTGATTGGCAGAAATCACATGGGTTGTTTCGTTCAGACGGATTTCCCCTTGTCCATCCAGACAATAAATTAAAATGAATTGGTCGCTTCCCAATGGCCGTTCCCGAAAATGATGGCGGGCGTGTGGATAATAGCCAATATCGGTGATATAAGAATCTGCAATCAAGGGATTGTTCCCGATTAATGCAAGAATCCGTTCAGGAATTACAAAACTGATTTGCCCCGGAAATCCATCTTCTTTTTTCATCTTGAAAATAATTAAAGCCCCCTCCAACCTCCCCCGAAGGGTGAGGCTTAAAAAAGCACGGTCATCATATTTGGATTTATAAACAGCCTACTGTACTGGAAATAATTTTTCACCATCGTTCCATTTGCAAATAGCTGTATTATTAATGTTCAGAATTATGGCTTTTCTTTTTACTAATTCTTCGAAAACAAAAATACCTCAAATTCAGGATGTAAAACAAATTATAAATACTTTTTTTTATTTATCCAAAAAGATAAAATAATCCATAAATTCATAAAATCTTTCATTTCAAAACAGATGGGTGTTTGCTATTTTTGTAGAAACTTAAATCTGAACTTGTGAGCAAATCAAACTTCAACCGACAATTTATTTTAGGTATCACTCTGGTATCGGCCATGGGCGGATTACTCTTTGGTTACGACTGGGTTGTAATCGGCGGTGCCAAGCCATTCTACGAACGCTTTTTCGACATTGCCAATTCGCCTTATATGCAGGGTTGGGCTATGAGCAGCGCCCTAATCGGGTGTTTGGTTGGCGCTATGTCATCAGGCTATTTTTCCGATCGCTTCGGACGTAAGTTACCGCTGATTACCGCTGCCGCACTTTTTACCATTGCAGCAATTGGCACAGGAGCTGTTAACAGTTTTACTCCATTTATTATTTACCGCTTGATTGGTGGTCTGGGTATTGGGTTAGCCTCAGCCATTTCGCCCATGTACATTGCCGAGATTTCGCCTGCCGAAATGCGCGGTCGACTGGTTTCAATTAACCAGTTAACGATTGTTATTGGTATTTTGGCTGCACAGATCGTGAATTATCTGATTGCAGAACCTGTTCCTGCCGATGCAACCGACGAATTTATCCTGAATTCGTGGAACGGGCAAACCGGCTGGCGCTGGATGTTCTGGGCAGGAACGATTCCTGCATTGCTGTTTTTCGTGTTCTCATTTTTTATTCCTGAAAGTCCACGTTTTTTGGCAAAATCTGGTAATTGGAAACAGGCAAATGCTACGCTTGAACGTATTGGCGGAACTCAATATGCCATTCAGGAGCAAAAAGAAATAGCAGAAACGCTTCAGGGTACAGATTCGAAAATTGACTGGAAGGTCCTGGGTTCGAAAAAGGTGCGTCCAGTTTTAATCTTGGGTATTGTTTTGGCTGTTTTCCAGCAATGGTGCGGCATTAACGTGATATTTAATTATGCCGAGGAGATTTTTACTTCAGCCGGCTATTCGGTTGGCGATATGCTTTTTAATATTGTAATTACCGGAACTGTCAACCTCGTGTTTACTTTCCTTGCCATGCGCATGGTCGATAGCTGGGGTCGCCGAAAGCTGATGTTACTGGGTTCAATAGGTTTGGCAGTTATCTATTTTATGCTAGGAACAAGCTACTTTTTTGAGTTGAAAGGGTTGGCTATTCTGGTGCTGGTTATGGTCGCCATTGCTACATATGCCATGACATTGGCTCCAATTACCTGGGTGGTCTTGTCTGAAATATTCCCGAACAGTGTTCGCGGGGCAGCTATGGCAATTGCCACCACTGCACTTTGGATTGCCTGTTTTGTGCTGACTTATACTTTCCCAATCCTGAATAAATTACTGAATGCCAGCGGAACTTTTTGGCTCTATGGGTTAATTTGTTTTTCAGGATTCCTGTTTATCCTGAAGAAACTTCCTGAAACAAAAGGGAAATCGCTTGAAGAAATTGAGAAAATGTAAAATTTGAAAATTAACCACATAGACCACATAATTTATTTACTTGCAAATACTATTGTGCCCAATGTGTCTATGTGGTTCAAAAATAAATAACTATGAAACTAAAATTTGCTTGTATAATCGTTCTTGTATCCATGCTGGCCGCCTGCCAAAAACCTGCAATTCAGCAAAAAATCGACATCGCCGGAACATGGCAATTCGCTATGGATCCCGAGGACAAAGGTGTTTCGGAAGCCTGGTTCAATCAGGATTTAAAGGATACCTTGAAATTACCCGGATCGCTCACCTCCAATGGCAAAGGCGATGAAATAACCTTGACCACACCCTGGATTGGGCAGATTGTGGATAGCTCGTTTTATAAAAATCCGGAGTATGCGAAATTCCGCCAGCCCGGAAATATTCATATTCCATTTTGGCTGCAGCCGGTAAAATATTACAAAGGCGCCGCATGGTATCAGAAAGAAGTTACCATTCCTGAAGATTGGAACGGCCAGTTTGTGGGTTTGTTTCTCGAACGTTGCCACTGGGAAAGCCGCCTATGGGTCGACGACAAAGAAATGGGCATGCAAAACTCGCTGGGAACTCCACACAAATACGACCTTTCTAAAGTCCTGACTCCCGGCAAACACCGGTTGACACTTTGTGTTGACAATCGCGTGAAAGATTTTGATCCGGGTGTTAATTCGCACAGCATTTCAGACCACACACAAAGTAACTGGAACGGGGTAGTGGGGCAAATTTACCTCGAGGCGCGTCCGTTGGTGAAGATTCAGAATATTCAGATTTATCCTGATGTTCAGAATAAAAAAATAGCTGTAAAAGTTAAAGTTCAGAACCCGACTGGTAAAGCAACGTCTGCAAAACTGAATCTGGCAGTGATTGAAAATTCAAAGAACGAATCAGCAAATTTTGAACTTAAAGAAGGCGAAAATCTATTGGAAATGAGCCTCGAAATGGGTGCCGATGTGAAACTTTGGAACGAATTTCATCCGGACATTTATTCGCTCGAAGCCAGCCTGAAGGATAAAACTTCAGGATTAACCGATGTTGCCACAACCACTTTTGGGATGCGCGAAATTAAAACTTCAGGCAAACAAATCCTGATTAACGGCCAGCCAACTTTCCTTCGTGGAACTTTGGAATGTGCCATTTTTCCCAAAACAGGCTACCCGGCAACCGATTTGGAAGAATGGCTTCGGATTTTCAATGTTTGCCGTGCACATGGGTTGAATCATGTTCGTTTCCATTCGTGGTGTCCGCCAAAAGCCGCTTTCGACGCAGCCGACCAATTGGGCTTTTACCTGCATGTGGAATGTTCATCATGGGCCAATCAATCAACCTCTTTGGGCGATGGAAAACCGTTTGATGCCTATCTGTATGACGAAAGTCAACGCATGGTGGAAGAATACGGAAATCACCCGTCGTTCTGTATGTTGGTGTACGGCAACGAACCGGGCGGTCGAAATCAGCATCAATTTCTCACCGAATTTGTTAATTTCTGGAAAGAAAAAGATTCACGCTTTATTTATACATCAGGCGCCGGTTGGCCCAATTTGCCTGTCAACGATTTTTTAAGCGACCCAAAACCACGCATTCAATCGTGGGGCCAAGGTTTGAAAAGCATAATTAATGCCGAGGCACCACGAACCGATTACGACTGGTCGGAGTACAATTCTTCATTGCCGCAGCCAATTGTGAGTCACGAAATTGGCCAATGGTGTGTTTATCCGAATTTTAAGGAAATTGCCAAATACGATGGTGTTTTGAAAGCCCGCAACTTCGAGATGTTCAGCGAAACGCTAAAAGATAATGGCATGGCTCAATTAGCCGACAGCTTTTTGCTTGCCTCCGGAAAATTGCAGGCGCTTTGCTACAAAGCCGATATTGAAGCTGCTTTGCGAACCAAAGATTTTGGCGGATTCCAGTTGCTCGACCTGCACGATTTCCCCGGACAGGGAACCGCTTTGGTTGGTGTGCTCGATCCCTTCTGGGGCGAAAAGGGATATGTTTCTCCGGCAGAATATAGTCGTTTCTGTAATTCGACAGTAGCATTGGCTCGTCTGAAAAAGATGATTTTTACCAATAACGAAACTTTCGAAGCCGCTGTTGAAGTGGCACATTATGGCGATGGACAAATCTCGGCCTGTACTCCCGAATGGAAAGTTACCGACAAAACAGGAAACCTGATCCAATCAGGCAAATTCGCCCAAACCGATATTCCGTTGGGAAATGGATTCAAATTGGGCGATATACAATTTCCTTTAGCCGACATTAAAACTGCCGAAAAAATGGTGCTCGAAGTTTCTGTGAACGGATTGAGCAATAGCTGGGATTTTTGGGTGTATCCGGCGATAAAAGAAACAATTTCAGGAGATGAAAACATACGGGTTGTTCAGAAATTGGATGCCCAAACAGCACAATTCCTGAATAACGGAGGAACTGTTTTACTGAACCTGAAAAAGGGATCATTACCGAAAGAGATGGGTGGCAATGTGGAAATCGGATTCTCAAGCATTTTCTGGAATACTGCATGGACAAAGGGACAAGCGCCACACACACTCGGTGTACTTGTAAATCCTGCCCATCCTGCATTGGCCGATTTTCCAACCGAATACCACAGCAATTACCAGTGGTGGGATGCCATGAGCCATTCAGGAGCAATAAACTTGACCACTTTTCCTGCAGGCCTGAAACCTATTGTTCGGGTTGTTGACGACTGGGTGACCAACCGTCCGCTGGCCTTGGTTTTCGAAGCTAAAGTTGGCAAAGGCAAAATCCTGGTTTCAGGAGTCGACCTGACTACGGATTTGGACAAACGTCCCGAAGCACAACAACTGCTTTACAGCCTGAAAAAATATACGACTGGCAACAAGTTTGTTCCAAAAGATGAACTAAAAATTGAAACACTTAAAAAACTTATTAACTAAAGTTTTTACCCATGATTAAAATAAATTCTGACTTTCTTAACTCTCCAGCGAGGGTTGAGCAGGGAAAGGCTTGTGCCTGGAATGAAAAAGTTATCATCCCGACTTATGGAATCGGGAAGCCTGAAAAAAATCCTATATTTCTGGAAAAGAGGGTTTATCAGGGAAGCAGTGGGGTGGTATATCCGCATCCGGTGATTGAGAAAATTCTCGACGAAAAAATTGATCAGGAATGGAATGCCGTGTTTATCGAAAACCAATATCTGCTTATCATGATCCTGCCAGAATTGGGTGGTCGTGTTCAGATGGCTTACGATAAAACCAAACAGCGCCATTTTATTTATTACAATCAGGTAATTAAGCCTGCATTGGTTGGGTTAACCGGCCCGTGGATTTCGGGAGGACTCGAATTTAACTGGCCACAGCATCACCGTCCATCAACTTACGATGCAGTTGATCATTGCATTGAGGAAAACGCCGATGGAAGTGTAACCGTTTGGTGTAGTGAGGTGGAACGCATGTTCCGTACCCGTGGAATGGCTGGTTTTACCTTGCATCCCGACAAAGCTTACCTCGAAATAAAAGCAAAACTATATAATCGCACCAACCATCCGCAGACTTTCCTGTGGTGGGCCAATCCTGCCGTAAAAGTGAACGACGATTACCAGTCGGTTTTTCCGCCTGATGTGAATGCCGTTTTTGATCACGGCAAACGCGATGTTTCGGAGTTTCCAATTGCGAAAGGAACATACTACAAAGTCGATTATTCGCCTGGAACAGATATTTCTCGCTATAAAAATATCCCTGTTCCAACTTCGTACATGGCGGTCAATTCGAACTACAATTTTGTTGGAGGTTACGAAAACGACAGCAAAGGCGGTTTGCTGCATGTGGCCAATCACCATGTGTCGCCCGGCAAGAAACAATGGACTTGGGGACATGGTGATTTTGGCCGTGCCTGGGATCGCAACCTGACCGATGAAGATGGCCCGTACATTGAACTGATGTGCGGTGTTTATACCGATAATCAACCCGACTTTTCGTGGATCATGCCCGGCGAAGAAAAAGCTTTTAGTCAGTATTTTATGCCTTACCGCGATTTGGGTGTGGTGAAAAACGCCACCAAAGAAGCAATGGTTAATCTGGAAGTTGAAAACGGAAAAGCAACACTAAAAGCATACACACTTGCCTCCTATCCTGAAGGAAAAGTTGTTTTAAAAGCTGGCAATTCAATACTTTTAGAAGACACCTTCGATTTTCATCCGGCAACTTCTTATGAAAAGGTTGTTGATATTCAAAATATTGACCCGAAAGACCTTTCTATTGCCCTATTAACTTCCGGAGATAAAATTCTGGTCGACTGGAAACCAGAATCGGGCGAACAAAAACCAATTCCGGAGGCCGCCAAAGCCGCCAAACTTCCAGAAGAAATTGAAAGTAATGAGCAATTATACCTTACAGGACTACATCTGGAACAATATCGGCACGCCACTTACGATCCGCGCGATTATTATCTGGAAGCATTAAAGCGTGACCCACAGGACAGTCGTTGCAACAATGCGATGGGTTTATTGCTGTTGCGTCGCGGGCAGTTCGCCAAAGCTGAAGTGTATTTCAGAAAGGCCATTGAAACGCTGACACAGCGCAATCCGAATCCGATTGATGGTGAGGCGCTGTTTAACCTCGGGCTTACTTTGCGTTTTCTGGGCAAAGACGATGAGGCTTTCGATGCCTTTTATAAATCGGTTTGGAACGCCGCATGGATGGACAGTGGCTATTTTCAGCTTGCACGCCTGGCCGCTAAAAAGCAAAACTGGGACGAAGCGTTGGAACTCATCGATCGTTCACTGATTCGTAATTGGCACAACCACAAAGCCCGTCAGTTAAAAGTGAGCATTCTTAGGAAACTCGGTAAAATAGCAGATGCAGAAAAGCTGATTGAAGAATCATTAGCTCTGGATAATTTTAACTTCGGAGTATTATTCGAAAAATATTTACTTAAACCTGACAGCGTCGCAGACCTGTCAGTGTTAAGACACTTACTCCGAGCCAACATACACACCTACATCGAATTTGCCCTCGATTTTGCGTTTGCCGGATTGTTTGATGAAGCAATAGAACTGATCAATATTGGCATCGAAGAACAGAAAGATCGTCCGGTTTATCCATTGTCATTGTATTATAAAGCCTGGTTCGAGTCTCAAAATGGAGACCAATCGGCTTCAGAAGAAACCTTAAAGGAAGCTGCTAAAACTTGCCCCGATTATTGTTTTCCTAATCATGCTGAAGCTGTAGTGGTTCTGGAATGGGCCAAGCAACAAAATCCGACAGATTCAAAAGCACCCTATTATTTGGGTAATTTCTGGTACAATGTTCGTAAATACGACGATGCTGTCGCGAATTGGGAATTGTCGGTAAAACTGGACGATTCGTTTCCAACTGTTCACCGCAATCTGTCGCTGGCCTATTTCAATAAACAAAACGAAGCTCAAAAAGCATTGGCCGAACTCGAAAAAGCATTTGCACTGGACGAAACCGATTCGCGCATTTTGATGGAATTAGATCAGTTGTACAAACGAATGAGTTTTGCACCAGACCTGCGCCTGAAAAATCTGGCGAAATATCCGGAATTGGTTGACAACCGCGATGATTTATACCTCGAACGCGCCACTTTATGCAATCAACTTGGACAATTCGAAAAGGCTTTTGAGTTAATTATGGCCCGCCAATTCCACCCGTGGGAAGGTGGCGAAGGTAAAGTAACCGGCCAATATGCATTCAGTCTGACTGAATTGGCGAAGAAAGCTATTCAGGAAAATGAATATGAATTAGCAATTGATCTACTCGAAAAAGCACAGTTTTATCCGGAAAATTTGGGTGAAGGAAAATTGACCGGAGCACAGGAAAATGCCATTTTTTATTGGCTCGGAAATGCCTGGTCAGGGTTGGGTGAAAACGAAAAAGCTTGTCAATATTGGGAAATAGCTTCTTCCGGAATAAGTGAACCGGTACCAGCCATTTTTTATAACGACCAACAACCAGATACTATTTTCTATCAGGGATTGGCATTGATAAAATTGGGTAAAAACGAAGAAGCGAAAGCCCGTTTTAATAAACTGATTGATTTTGGGAATGCACATTTAAATGATGAATTTAAACTCGATTATTTTGCCGTTTCGCTGCCCGATTTGCAGATATGGGAAGACGATTTGACCAAGAGAAATCGCCAAAATTGTTTGAATTTGATTGGATTGGGTGAGGTAGGTAAAAAGTCGTTAATGTAGATATTAAACAAAGCTTTCTTACATTCAACTTTGATGAAGTGCAATTAATTGAAATAAGAGCCTCTCATTTTGGGAGGCTTTTGTTTTTCTTCAAGGATAACATCCGAACGTTGGCATTTGTCGGTTATGTCAGAATCCTTGAATTCTAAGTCCTTTTTATTCAGCAAGTTTTCCAAATAATTGAAAGAATAATTCAACCAATATAAATGGTAAACTTTCTCCTTATTAGCCCACCTTTTACCTAAAGACCTTTATTCGATTAAACTTACAGGATCTTTTGCGATTGCGATTTTCATAAAACGTGTTTGTTCAATGGCCGCTCAAAAATATCCTGATATGTTTTTTCAATTTCCAATACTTCATTATTCTGAAGTAAAGTGAATTCTTTTGCCTTTGCTCTTTTGGATAGTGTTCCATTGTTCTGTTCAAGAAACCTTACTAACATCGAAACCATTTTATCAGGCATTTCAAATCGGTCATCTAAAAATCGTTTAAACTCAACGTATTTATATATATAGCTGACTTCTTCCGGAATAATCCGTATGATTGTATCCAGCACACAATCGAATAGAAACTCTGCTTGTTTTGTTGCATCAAAATAGCGGTAGTAATCAATCGTTTCGTTGAGAACTTCCACATTGTGATCTGGTGTTATTTCCCATTCAATCATTTCAAGAACAGGGTGGGAGTATGCTTCAAGAACAATTCTGTAATCTTCAATCTTGTCTAAAATTGAGGCAGAGATTGAAAATATTACTCCTTGGTGCGTAATACCTAGTTTTGCTAAAATATGATGAATCAGATAACGATGAATTCGACCATTTCCATCGGAGAATGGATGAATAAAAACAAAGCCAAAGGCAATTACTGATGCCGTCAGAACTTGATCGAATTTTTCTTTGTCCAAAAGATGGTAGGTGTCGATTAATCCGCCAATGAGTTGTTCTAAATCTTGCCATCTGGCTGAAATATGGTCTGGTATTGGTTCTCCTGTGTTTCTTTCCCGATCTCCAACAAAGCCGCCTTCGGTCCGGCACCCCATCTTTGTAAATCGTTTGCTTTCAATAATAATTTCCTGAAGTCTTAGCAGTTCAACTTTAGTTAATGGATTTCTTCCAGCTTCACCAATTGCTTTTCCCCAACGTAATGCCCGATTAGTTCCTGGATTTTCCCCTTCAATGGTAAAAGATGCTTTGGAGTCCTTTAATAATAGGAACGATGCTGCACGTTGCATGACTTCTTTATGGATACTATTAATATAGGTGTTCTTTTGATCCTGAAAATTTGATGCAATAAATTCTTCAAGTTTAACGGTTTTAAATATCAGTGGACAAAAATCTGGTGTCCCTGGGAGATTTTGATGATTATGTGACGAGAAGATTTTTTCCCTTCAACACAAAATTGAATCTGTTCATCAATAAGAGGTATGAAATTTTTAATCAGCAAATCAGGGATAGACAATATATCACCTGTTAGCCATTCATAGAGAACCCAAATTTTTCTGGTGTATTGTCCGGTCGGATCCACCTTTAATAGATTCTGTGTTTCGCTAGGTTCAAGAGTTTATAAATGTGATTTATAAGATCGAAAGCAATCTCTTGTACTTTCTGTAGTGAAAAATTGAAAGTAAGATGTAGGTTATTGAAAAATTAATGAATGATATAAACAAGGCTAGAATGAAGATTCCAATCATTGTACCCAAAAACCGACTAAGATTCAGGATATAGCTAGTAATATTAAATCCCAGAAGTAAAGTTATTAAATTGATTACCATGAAAATAAATAGAATTGTAAATAAGCCGGTCCACATGCTTTTCAAATCAGGTGGACTGAGTTGCATGTGAGAGGATATGCAAAAGGATAGGTAGATAAATATCCAAAAAGAAAGATTTCCAAGATTTTCTATCGCAAAAATGCTTACAGTAAGATTTATCCCGAATGTTAATACACCTTTCATACTTATCATCAGGTCGAAAACATCAGTGCCCGTAAGATTCGTATGCGAAATCATCGCAGATACTTCCCGATAATTCGGTAAGCAATAATACATCAGAGCATATAGAACAAATGAACCGAACAAAATTGGTCCGGAACCAATGAAAAAAAAGCCAATTCGCTGATATAGGCTTTCCGGATTATAAGAATGATTTACATAGCCCAGAGTCCCGTCATTGCTATTGGGATTGTACAAGCTAATTCCAATAATTCGATGTCCAAAAAGCACACAAAAAATAGCATGTCCTATTTCATGCACGGGAGTTCCAATCCATCCAGTTAAATAAATATCTAATTTTCCATGTTCAGAATTTGTAAATGCATTTCTGGTTGAACGTGAGATAAAGTACAGCAACAACCCAAATAGTAGGATAAAACCAAAGATTGCAAAAAACTGATACAGTGTTGCAACAATAACCTGACCCATAAAATCCGGAATAGAACTTAGAAATATCATGAGTTTGACATTTTATGCGATTAAAGTGTTGGATTTTGGAAGTAATGACATTCTATTTGATGTTGAATTTGGTTTTAAAGTTAAGTAAATCTATTAATAAGCTAGAATACTATGTGTGCCTGACTTGATTTCTTTCCGTCCAAATTATAAAAAACTTTTCCTGTAAAATTCCTCTTTATTCTGATTAATCCATGAACATTCCTTCTTTCCTTCTGTTTTTGAGCCGAAATATCTTTCCTTTAGAGCTTGATTTTGATTGATCTTCAAAAAATATATTTGATTTAAAGTTGCATTTGTTACTAGTTTTAAAGCATATAATGCTATATATGTAGTCATTTGAATGTTTAAATAGATTAATTACCTTAACCAACTTTATTATTCGGATAGATTTTCAAATTTTGCATGAAATAATTATCAAATAAATAAAGACTACAACACTATGATTATGGAGCCAAGGAGAATAGAGGAAGCGTGCGTAAAGTGCAAGGATCGTTGTTGTTCACGTTGTTTTGATGATGGAGAAGAAAGCATATTTAATTGCCTTACTACAGAGGAGTTGGAACTGCTTGTTAAAGAAAAAAGACATGTTCATTTTAATGCTGGCGAGACCATTTTAAAACAAAATACCTCTGCAAGTCATGTGGTTTGCATTAAACGAGGACTTGCTAAAATTATTGCAGAAGGTGAAGGTGACAAAAAATTGATTTTAAGATTAGTCGCTACTCATTCAATACTAACAGGGGGCGGTATCTTTATTGAAGAAATCAGGCACTTTACAGTTCAGGCTGTTACTGAGGTGGAATGTTGTTTTATTGATTCGGAAAAGATTTATGAACTTGTTTCTAAAAATAGCCAGTTTGCATTTGAACTACTGAAGCTTAACAACAAGCAAAACATACAGATGCTTAATAATCTGGTCGGAATTACTCAGAAATACATGCCTGGTCGTGTAGCTGATTTGTTGCTTTATCTGAAAAATGAAATATTTCTCTGCAATCCATTTGATACACGCCTATCTCGTCAGGAATTAGCCGATATGACTGGAATGACAATGGAGAGTTTTATACGCATTCTAAAGGAACTAAAAACGTCGGGAATAATATCCGTTGATGGAAGCCAGATTCATATACTTGATGAAGATGCGCTTTCTTTAATAAGTAGAAAAGGATAAGTTTTTTTTTGCACTTCTCGGTTGATAAATATCAATTTTAGTAATGCCTTTAATCAGGCTGATAGCTTCTAAACATCAATAGATAGAGTCTTTCTAAGTCAGTTAAGCTTCCTATTTTAGCCAAGTATAAAAACGTTCGCGATAAACGCGGCGTAAAGGAAATAATAGTAATCTTAACATACTTATTCTATGAAACTTAACAATTTTTCCCGACTTGTGCTTTTCGCATTTTTAATCATGTGTATTGCTCCATCATGTGTAAAAGAAGGCCCTATGGGTTTGCAAGGTGAAACTGGAGCGGCAGGTAAAGATGGCAAGGATGGCAAGGATGCCAATCAAACTTGTAAGATGTGTCATGCTGCTGGTGAAGTAGATTTGATTTCTACTCAATTCCAGCTTTCGAAGCATAAATATGGTTTAGCTGCTTTCGAAGAAGCTGGAAACACAGGATGTACACCATGTCATGCGCAGGAAGCATTTAAAGATGTTGTTGCTAGAAATGTTTCTTCAGGATTTACAAAAGGTTCAAACGGTAGATTTACTTTGGATTATGCTACAACTGCCGATAAAGCATACGGCGAAATTGGTTGTTCAACTTGCCATAGTGCATTGCATACTACTTACGGAACGTCCGATTTGGTTTTCACCACTGTTAAACCTGTTCCAATGGTTATGTGGGGTGGAAAGAAAATTATCGACCTGAAAGCCGATGGCGGAAAAAGTAACCTATGTGTGAAATGTCACCAGCCACGTCCGCAAACTAACCTGCAAACAGGTGATTCACAAGATTATGCTGCCATTGCTGCAAATCCAACAGGTATAGCTTACGATGCCAACGCAAATACAGCAACTACCAATATTGTTAGACCAAGTTATCGTATGCACATCCATTATGGCGCTGTTGGTGGAGTTTATGCCGGTATGGGTGGTGTTGAATTTTCTGGAACTTTACCTTATACTAATTCAGCACATACAACAGTTGCTTCTTGTACCGACTGTCATATGGGCGCTGTGGTTGGAAGAGCAGGCGGTCATACCTTTGCTGCCAAAGGAAATTTAACAACCTGTAATGCTGCAGGATGTCACACTACAGCTGTTACTTCAGCAAGCACAACTTTATGGGCTACACCACGTGCCGAAATCAAGAAATTACTTGATGATTTAGCAGCCAAATTAACTGTCGGCGGAGTTGAAATTCTTAACAGAAATGCAAATACAAACGAAACATTAGGAGGTGTAAATCTTTGGGCTGGTCTTACAACCAAAAATTACGATGGGTATCTGAATGTTTATGATGTAACACTTAATAACCCTACTTTAGGTTCTGCATTGTATGTAAATACAACTGGTCCATTCCAGAACCCATCTCCGGGTTCAACATGGACAGCCGAACAAAAAGCCTTTAACCTTACTTTACCAAAACTTAGTTTAACTAATGCTCAGTATGGTGCAATCATTAATTTCCAGCTTTGTTTGAGAGATTATAGTTTGGGAATCCACAACTATGCTTATACAAAAGCTTTATTGACCAACTCTATTGCTAAACTGTAATAAGGTAATCATTAACTGATTTAAAAAGGCTTCTTTTTTCAGGAAGAGAAGTCTTTTTTATATAAAACCTTAAAAATGAGCATTATGAAAAAACATTCGATATTCTTTATTTTAATTGTGTTTTCGTTGTTTATTGGCGGCTGTAAATACGATTTCATTTTACCGGAAGAAGTTCCTCCGATTGATAATAGTAAGCCTATCAGTTTTGCAACGCAAATTGCACCAATATTCGTTGAGAAATGTAATAGCTGCCATAACAATCAGTCACCAAAGTTAACGGCAGATGTGGCCTTTGCACAAATCGTGCCTTCTTTTGTAAATACAGGAACTCCGGCTAATAGTAAAATTTACACTGTTCCAGTTTCGGGTACCCATTATGCAAAATATTCTGCAACAGAAGCTGCGTTAATTCTGGCATGGATTAAAGAAGGAGCTAAAAATAATTAGTGCAAACATTTAATAATCGCTGAAATGAAAAAAAATATCATATTTATAGTTCTTCTATCCTTTGTTTCGGTCTTATCGTTTGCACAACAAGAAGCGACAGATGCAAGCCAAGTTAAAGAAAAGGACTATCCGGTAAGTGCTACTTTCGAGAGTGGCGTACTGATTGATGCTCAGACGGTAGTTATTCCAGAAGTAAAGACTCTGGAAATGGTAATTCAGCATAAATTCGGAACCATCGAAAATGGTCGGACAAACCTATGGGGAATTTATGGTTCTTCAAATATCCGGTTGGGATTAAATTATGTGCCAGTAAAGAATGTTCAAATAGGAGCTGGCATCACAAAAAGATATATGACCACCGATTTGAATGCCAAATGGACAGTTTTACAACAAACCCGCAAAAATACTATTCCTGTATCCGTTATGTTATATGGAAACGTTGGTATTGATGGCAGGCCAAAAAGTGCATTTGAAACAGGAAGCGTAAGAGAAGCTTATACCGGTCCGGTAAATGATTTTGGTTTTTCTGATCGCTTGAGCTATTTCTCTGAATTAGTTGTAGCCAGAAAATTCAATGAATGGTTATCACTTCAGGCCGGAGTAAGTTTTACCCATTACAATGCTGTAGGAGTGCTTTATGATCATGATAAGGTAGGTGTTCACTTTAATGGCAGAGTCAAAGTAACTCCACAGGGATCTATTATATTTACTTATGATAGTCCTCTTAAAATTAAAGATATCTCGGAGCAGCGCGAATGGACAAATCATCCAAAACCAGCTTTAACTTTTGGATATGAAGTTTCTACCGGAACACATGCTTTCCAGATTTACATGGGATCAACCACTTCATTATTGCCACAGGATAATATCATGTGGAACCAGAATGAAATGAATGATAAAGGATTTGCAATTGGATTTACAATTACGAGGCTTTGGGCGTATTAATTCAAAGAGGTAAATTTTATTGATTCAATCATAGAAATGGTAATATTCTGATTTTGGAATATTACCATTTTATATATAGTAAAAATTCAAATTACATATTGCAGATCTTTTTGTATTCTGTCAAGTTTAAATTTATATCGAATATTCAACTTAATTCCTGAAAATGAAATATTGTTTGTTTTTGCTCATTTTGTTTTCTTTATCCTTCGTAAGCTGGCATTCTGATGCTCAATCGTATGAAAATGCCAAACATCATCAATGCTTGAAGTGCCATTCCAATCAAACTTATTCTTTTATGAATTCGGTCAAGGGAAAGGAAGAGAAAAGGTTAATGAATCCTTACTTTATTCTTGATACGGTTGCCATGACCAATGGTGTACACAAGCCTTTTGATTGCACCGATTGCCATTCATCTGAATATGCGAGTTATCCTCACAATGGTAATTTAAAGCTCGAACCTTTAAGTACTTGTTTAGATTGCCATGGAGGTGATGAATCATTCGCATCCTACCATTTTGAGCGGATTGAAGAAGAGTTTAAGAAGAGTGTCCATTATAAGGTTTATGGCGATAATTTCAGCTGTTCAAAATGTCATAGCCAGCATACTTATGTGGCAACATCCAGAAACAGCGATAATGTGCTGGAAATAGTTGATTACAGTAATAAAATGTGTCTGTCTTGTCATAACGACATGAAAAAATACGAATTGATTTCGGGACATGAAAACCCGAAATTGAGACAAGTTCACGATTGGTTACCAAATCAGGAGCTGCATTTTAAGAATGTAAGGTGTATCGAATGTCATACTGAAGTTTTGGATAGTTTACAGGTTTCACACAATATTCTTCCAAAAACTCAGGCACTCAGGAAATGTGTTGAATGTCACAGCGCAAATTCAAGATTACAGGCATCTCTGTATAAATACCATAATCTGCAAAAACGCTCCGAAAATGGCGAACTAAAAATGGTATTAGCTAACGAATCGTACGTTATCGGTTCACATCAAATTCCACATCTTAAAATGGCAAGTATTGTGATTTTCATCCTGACTCTGGTTGGTATTATAATACATGCTACATTCCGAATTTTAAAAAAGAAATAAAATGACTTCGGCTCAAAAAATATATTTTTATCCGGTCTGGTTAAGAATCTGGCATGGATTTAATGCTTTAGGCATTCTTGTTTTAATCATTACTGGCATTTCAATGCAATCAAGCGTTGAGGCATCACAAATACTTAGTTTTAATTGGATTATAAACCTTCATAATATAGCTGGTATTGTGGTTACGCTTAGTTATTTTATATTCTTTGTCGGCAATTTAGTTACTCCGAACGGTAAATTCTATATTGTGAAGCCAAAGGGTTTTCTGAAGCGCCCTATTCAACAAGCAACTTATTATGCCTGGGGTATGTTTCATGGAGCTAAACCTCCGTATCCAATCTCTGAGAAAAGGAAATTTAATCCACTTCAGAAATATGCTTACATTGCAGTGATGTACATTGCAGTGCCGGTTGTAATAGTTTCAGGTTTTGCGCTTCTGTTTCCTGAAATAATAATCGATCAGATATATACTTTTAGTGGCGTATTTGTAACAGCCATTTTCCACTCGGCAATGGGCTTTTTCATTTCAGTTTTTTTAATCGTACATCTTTACATTGCTTCAATCGGAAAATCTCCAATTGAAAATTTCAAAAGCATAATTAATGGTTGGCATCATGTTCATTAAAAATATGAGATGAAAATCAGTTGACTTTGGTTTAATAATAAATACCATTGAAAAAGGTTGAGCTCTGGTCTGTAAAAGGATTGAGTTCAACCTTTTTCTTTTTTTCGACTTCTCATAAACTTCGGGCAAAGAGCCAAGTTTGCTCTGCAATTCTGGGGAATTGATCTAATTGATAGGTTAATATATTTTACATAGCTTATACTTATCTCTGATGCTGTAAATTGACAAATATCATTGGGTTAGTTATAGGATAGAGCAAGGATTTTGAGGACTTTTGGGGATAATAAAATTGAAGAGAAAAATGAGAGAGATTTTATTTTATTTCAAAAATTGCAGCAAGTTACTTTTTCTTGCAATTCTGTTATTACAGGTTGCTCCTAAATTATCGGCTCAATCAAACGATGATTGTTTCACCTGTCACGATGATCCTACGTTGACCAAGGATAAGGCTGGGAAAAAGGTTTCTTTGTATATGAAGCCAACTTCGCTTGATCATTCAGTACATAAAAGTGTGTTATGTGCTTCATGTCACGTTGATGCGGCAGTAGCAGAATTTCCACATCCTGAAACGCTGAAACCGGTTGATTGCGGCACTTGCCATACCGATGCAAAAGAAAAATATTTCAGGGGAATCCACGGACGTGCATTTCTTAACAATGAAAAGTATGCCCCCACTTGTAAAGAATGTCATGGTACTCATGAAATACTGAAATCGGACGACCCAAAATCACGAACCTACAAGATGAATATTCCCATTTTGTGCGGTTCGTGCCACAAAGAAGGTGCCCCGGTTGCGAGGGCATACAATATTGGGGAACACAACATTCTCGAAAATTACAGCGAAGGTATTCATGGACAAGGTTTGTACAAAAAGGGCTTGATTGTTTCGGCCACTTGTAACAATTGTCACGGGAATCACCTCATTTTGCCACACACCAATGTATCGTCGAGCACTTCGCCCAAAAACATTGCTGCTACCTGTATGCAATGTCATGCGCGAATCGAAGATGTTCATACAAAAGTTATTAATAAAGAATTGTGGGAGTCGAAACCAGGAGCAATACCAGCTTGTACTTCGTGTCACCCACCTCATAAAGTTGAGCTAAAGAATCTGATTTCAACCATATCTGATAATACCTGTCTGAAATGCCACGCCAATGCAGACACTCATAAAATGGTCGACAATAAGGCTGTTTCTTTAAAAGTTGAAGTTGGCGATTTGGCGGCTTCAAGCCATAAGAACATCACTTGCGTTAAATGCCACTCAGATGTTTCTATTCATTTGTCGCGTCCTTGCGAAACTTCAGGAAAAGTAGATTGCTCTGCTTGTCACGCCGAAGAATCTGATATCTATTTTGCAAGTGGACATGGTCAGGCCTATTTCAATAAAAAGGAAAACGCTCCATATTGTACCGATTGTCATGGAACCCATCTTGTGAAATACAAAAAGGATGAGAGTTCACCTGTTTACAGGGCATCAATTCCAAAGCTTTGCGGGGAGTGTCATAAAACAGGGGGAAAAGCTGTTGAAGGGACTGATCTTAAAGAAAAGGATGCCTTTCACGATTATTCAAAAAGTGTGCATGGAAGAAGTCTTTCGGAGAAAGGACTACTCTCGGCCGCAGTTTGTACCGATTGTCATACCTCGCATTTTGAATTAAAAGAATCCGATCCACGTTCATCTGTACATCCTAAAAATGTAGCTGCTACCTGCGGAAACTGCCATAAGGGTATTTACAATGAATATTTAGCCAGTGATCATGCTTACCGCGAAGAAAAGGGTGAATTAAAGTATCCAACCTGTGCCACCTGTCATACGGCACATAATATGTCGGAAGTTCATAAAGATGAGTTTATGGGCGAGATTACTACTCAGTGCGGGAAATGCCACTCCGAGTTAGCCGAATCATATCTGGAAACCTACCACGGTAAAGTTTATCAATTAGGTTATCTTCAGGCTGCACGTTGTTCCGACTGCCATGGAGCACACAATATTTACAAGATCGAAAACCCAAAATCAATGGTAGGTCCTGAAAATATTGTAGCAACTTGTCAGCAATGTCATGCTGATGCCAGTAAAAAGTTTACTGGTTATTTAACTCATGCCACACACAACAACAAAACAAAATTCCCATGGCTGTATTACACATTCTGGGCAATGACGGGATTGTTGGTCAGTGTTTTCCTTTTCTTCGGAATACATACTCTTTTATGGCTTCCACGATCGATTGATGCCATGAGAAAGAAAAAGGTTCATGCAAAAGAAGTAGGAGAGAAGGTTTATGTGCGACGATTTACAAGAAGTCAGAGTATCACACACATTTTTGTAATTATCAGTTTCTTGTCGCTGGCATTTACTGGTATGCTGCTCAAGTTTGCCTATATGGATTGGGCAAAATTCCTGGTCAAACTGATTGGCGGGGCATACGCCGCAGGAGTTGTTCACCGTTTTGCCGCGGTTATAACCTTTGGATATTTTAGTTACCATGTATATTCGTTATTCAAAATGAAAGCTGAAAAGCGACTCAGTATGAAAGACTTTATTTTTGGTAAAAATTCCCTGATGTTTAATGGTCAGGATATTAAAGATTTCCTTGCATCGGTCAAATGGTTTGTAGGCAAAGGGCCACGGCCTAGCTACGGAAGATGGACATACTGGGAAAAATTTGATTACATGGCTGTTTTCTGGGGGGTTGTTGTGATCGGTTCTACCGGTTTGGTTCTTTGGTTCCCGGTTTTCTTTACTAAGTTCCTTCCGGGATGGCTTATTAACGTAGCACAGATCATCCATAGCGACGAAGCTCTTTTGGCTGTTGGATTTATTTTCACGATCCATTTCTTTAATACACACCTTCGCCCAGAAGCTTTCCCAATGGATACCGTTATTTTTACCGGAAAAGTTCGGATGGATGAATACAAAGAAGATCGCCCACGTGAATTTGAAGAACTAGAAAAGTCTGGGAAACTTCAGGAAGTGACTTCGAGGAACGAGTTTCCTTCAAAACGAATGAAAACAGTGAAGTTCTTTGGGTATGTTTTCCTTTTTACCGGAATCATTTTGGTTCTTCTGATAATTTATTCATTGTTGTTCCATTAGAATCAATAAACTAAATTGGTTAAAAAACAAATTATGAAACTTCCTTCTTCAATTAAAAATTACGTTTCAATAATCGGGGCAGTTCTGGCCGTTTTTAACTTGGCTGCTATCCTTTCACTCCTCATATTAAGTACGTTCTTTAATTTTGGAGGCTCATACATCGGGCTGTTCATTTATATGGTTCTCCCTGCCTTTATGGTTGGCGGCTTATTACTGATTCCGATAGGGATGAGGTTAAACCGAAAACGGGCCAGAATGGCTGATGCTGCAGGGCAGCCTACAAATTGGCCAATATTGGATTTCAATAATGTTGCTACAAGGAATGCTTCCATAATCTTTGTTTTTGGTACAATTTTCCTTGTAATAATTTCGTCAGTTGGAAGTTATGAAGCATTTCATATGACTGAATCGGTTGAGTTCTGCGGTAAACTTTGTCATCAGGTTATGGAGCCTGAATATACGACTTACCAAGGCTCATCGCATGAACGTGTTGCCTGTGTTGAATGTCATGTTGGAGCAGGCGCAGGTTGGTACGTAAAGAGTAAATTATCAGGTATGTATCAGGTTTATTCTGTAATTGCTCATAAATATCCAACACCAATACCAACGCCAATTGAAAACCTTCGCCCGGCAAGAGAAACCTGTGAAAAATGCCATTGGCCCGAAAAATTCTATGACCGGAAAATAAAAGTGGAGGAATCGTTCCTTGCTGACGATTCAAATACTGAACAAATTATTCACCTGCAAATGAAAACCAGTTCGAAGATGACTGCTGCAGGATTGGAAAAAGGAATTCACCAGCATATCAATCCGGATGTCAGGATTGAGTATAAAACCACTGCCAAAAACAGGCAGGTGATTCCATGGGTGAAATACACCAATTTGAAAACCGGTGAAAGTGAAGTTTATACCGACAGCGAAAATCAGGTCAGTCAGGCAAAACTCGATTCACTCGAAATCCGTGTTATGGATTGTCTTGATTGCCACAATCGTCCATCGCACAACTACAATACTCCTCAGAATTTTGTGGATAAGATGATTAGTTCAGGAAAAATTTCGAAAACTCTGCCGGGGATTAAAAAGGTTGCCATGGAGGTTTTATATCCTGAATATTCTACCAAAGACAGTGCTTTTTTAGCCATCTCCGAGAAAGTTTCTGCTTTTTATATTTCCAATTATCCTGATTTGGCAACAAGTAAAAAAGCGGATATTGCAACTGCAATCCTTGAAATTCAGAATGGTTATGCCAAAAATATTTTCCCCTTTATGAAAGCAAGCTGGAAATCCTATCCAAATAACATCGGACACATGGAATTCGATGGCTGTTTCAGATGTCACAATGATAGACATGCCAGCCAATCTGGGAAAGTGATTTCGAGAGATTGCAATTTATGCCATAATATTCTAGCTCAAGGTACTCCCGACAGCATAGAATATTCCAAAGCATTTGAACCTCTTGAATTTAAACATCCGGTAGATATTGATGATGCCTGGCGTACTGAGCTTTGTTCAAGTTGTCATTCTCAATTGTATTAGTCTAATTCTATTGACAAATATTAAGTGAAATATTTTTGTGAAGAGAAAAATTAAGTGCATTTTTGTTAGGAAAATGAAATCAGTTGTACTCAACTAACTCATTTTATTGTTGATGAAATTTTAAAAAATATTCTATAATCATTAAAACAACAGCAACTATGAATTACAAAAAAATTATTTTTTTACTTGGCATGGTAGTGTTTTCTATAGCCATTGTAAATGCTCAGGATGCTAAATATATTGGAGCAGCTAAGTGTAAAATGTGCCACAATAAGGCAGAGAAAGGCGAACAGTTTAATAAATGGGCGTCAAGTGTTCATGCCAAGGCTATGGCTAGTTTGAAAGGTGCTGATGCCACAAATCCAAAATGTTTGAAATGTCACTCAACAGCAGCTGGCGTTGATCAGGCTTTAGTTGCTACAATTACTGTTGCTGAAGGAGTTTCTTGTGAGTCTTGTCACGGACCAGGTAGCTTGTATAAAGTTGCCACTGTAATGAAAGACCAAAAGGCTTCTATGGCTAAAGGTTTGATTATGCCCGACGAAAAAGTATGTAAAAAATGCCACAATGAAGAAAGTCCTAATTACAAAGGCTTCAATTACAAAGAATACGTAGCAAAAATTGCTCACGACGATCCAACAACGAAATAAACTTTTGTGAAGTTTAAATTTGAAAATTCCTTTGTTTTTGTATAAAACAAAGGAATTTTTTTAATTGTATACTTCATACCCCTTTTCTGATTCAGGAGTAATTTGTCCGTTAAATATATTTTTAAGCATTATCATGAAAAAAATAGCTTCATTTTTATTCTCCATGTTCTTCACTGTAATTTTGCTGATGATGTTTGCCATAAGCATTGCTTATGCAACCTTTATCGAAAACGATTATGGTACGATTACGGCACAGGCGCTTATTTATCAGTCTTGGTGGTTCGAGTTGCTGCTCTTTGTCGGGATGTTAAATCTTGCAGGAAGTGTATTTCAATATAAACTTGTATCGCGCAAAAAGTGGGCAATACTCCTGTTTCATCTGGCTTTTATTGTCATCATTGTTGGAGCAGGGGTTACCCGGTATTTTGGTTTCGAAGGAAGTATGCATATCCGCGAAGGTGAGTCAACCAATCAGGTGATTTCGAGTGCTAGTTACATCATGCTAAAAGCTAGTGCCTCAGGTGAAGAAGTTTCGGAAATGACCAAGGTTATTTTTACTCCAAATACCAATAATATTTACAGCAAAACCATTGAAGTAGGAGGGAAGAAGATTCATATTGAAAATAAAATGTTCGTTCCCAATGCATCCGAAACAATGATTCCTGATGCCAGTGGAAAGCAGGTGCCTTCGCTGGTGCAAATACTATCAGAGTCAGGGCAGGAAGGTATGGATGCCTTTAATGCGAAAATTACTTCAGGAAATGAGGTTGTGCATGTCAATGTATTTGGCCGTGATGGAGTAATCCTAGCTCCAAAAACATGCACAATAAATGGGGTTCAGCTCAGCATTTCTTATGGTTCGGTTATTCGTGAATTGCCTTTTAGCATTTTTCTGCGCGATTTTCAGCTCGAACGATATCCAGGGTCAATGAGTCCATCGTCGTATGCCAGCGAAATTACATTAAAAGATCCTGCATTATCCGTTGAACGCCCATTTCGCATCTTTATGAATAACATTCTGAAATACAAAGGCTATCGGTTCTTTCAGTCTTCTTTTGACCAAGATGAACTTGGAACAGTTCTTTCCGTAAATCAGGATTATTGGGGAACTATAATTTCCTATCTTGGTTATTTTTTGATGACTTTGGGGATGGTTTTTACGGTGTTCCTTAACGGAAGTCGCTTCCAAACTTTGATTCGTTTAAGTTCCAAACTTCAGGCAAAGCGCAAATTGGTTAAAATTCTGATTGTTGGATTGGTTCTTTCCGGAATAAGCTGTTCAGCAAATGCTGCAGCAAAAGACAAGCATGTAGATGAATTTGGAAAACTACTCGTTCAGGATCATCAGGGTAGAATTGAGCCGATAAGTACTCTTGCATCTGATTTATTGCGTAAAATCTCTAAAAAAGATAACTGGGATGGGATGTCGTCAGTCGAATTTTTTCTGGATATGAGTGCAAATCCGGATAAATGGAAAACTATTCCGATTATCAAAGTTTCTAATCCTGAATTAAAGAAAACATTGGGAATCTCAGGCGACTTGATGTCTTTCTCTCAGTTTTTCGATCAGGCAGGAAATTACCGGTTGAATGATCTGGTTCAGCAATCATACAATAAAAAGCAAACCCTGCGGAATAAGTATGATAAGGAAATTATGAATGTGGATGAACGCGTAAATATTTGCTACCAGATTTTTAATGGCGATTTCCTGAAGGTCTTTCCTATACCCAATGATGTGCGCAAAACCTGGGTGACTTTTTCAACACTTCCAACTACGATGAAGAAAGAAGAACTTGATTTTGCCGGGAAAATTTTGCCGTTGTATTATGAAGAATATAATAATTCAACTTTATCTGGAAATTGGACAAAATCAGAAGAATATTTGGGATATATCAAAAGATACCAGAGCACTTATGGCGCTGATATTTTACCTTCAAAAACAAAAATTAATCTTGAAATACTCTACAACGATTGGAACATTTTTGGCAAACTAGCCAAGATTTATGCCCTATTCGGATTCGTTTTGTTGGTATTTCATTTTCTTCTAATTTTTAAACCGATTGCTCGTTTTGATAAATCAATTAAAGTTGGCACAGCATTGGTATTCTTTGCCTTTCTGCTGTATACTGCAGGGTTGATTGTTCGATGGTATATTTCAGGTCATGCACCCTGGAGCAACGGTTACGAAACCATGATCTATATTGGTTGGGCTACGAGTTTGTCTGGTTTTATCTTTATGAAACGATCGCCTATTACGCTCGCAGTGACTACACTTTTGACCTCAATTATACTTTTTGTGGCCGGAATGAGCTGGATGAATCCTGAAATTACCAATCTGGTTCCTGTATTGAAGTCGTATTGGTTGGTGGTACATGTGGCAATTATTACGGCAAGTTATGGATTTCTGGCGATGGGTGCGTTACTCGGAATACTCAATCTGGTATTAATGGTTTTGAGAAATAAAACAAATCAAAAGAATATCGGATTTACCATTCTTGAAGTTTCATACATCATCGAAATGGCTTTAATGGTTGGGCTTTTGATGTTAACAATTGGTTCGTTTATTGGCGGGGTATGGGCCAACGAATCATGGGGTCGATACTGGGGATGGGATCCAAAGGAAACTTGGGCACTGGTTACCGTATTGGTTTATTCAATAATTCTTCATTTGCGTAAAATTCCGGGTTTGAAAAGTATATTCTCTTTAAGCAGTCTGGCTGTTGTAGGTTTGGCTTCAGTATTAATGACCTTTTTTGGCGTGAATTATTACTTGTCCGGAATGCACTCCTATGCACAAGGAGATCCTCCACCAATTCCAAATGCACTTTATGTTGCAATTTTCCTGATTGCAGTGCTAATCGCAGCTGCATGGAATTCTGAAAATAAGTCAGGTAAAACTACTGATCCGGAAGATGATATTAATTAGTCCTACGATTTTTTACGTAAAATGGGAGTAAAAATAAACCCAACTAACTGTTAATTTGTTAGTTGGGTTTTTTGTTGGGTGGATGATGGGATTTGAACCCACGACCCCTGGAACCACAATCCAGTGCTCTAACCAGCTGAGCTACAACCACCGTGTTTCTTTTTGCGGTTGCAAATATAGTATTTAATTTTTTACTTGTGCAATAGTCATAGCGCGTTTTTACGAAGTTTTCGACTTTTTTGATCACATAATATTGTCAAGAAAATAACTTGTCAGATTAATTCCGCGAAGTTTATTGATGAGTCTTTGATATGAAGAATGTTAAAGATGGTTCAGGTGTCTGTGCTGAAAAATCTTAAAAAAAATGAAACTCGATTAAAGTTTGCTTTTGTGCAATAATCCGCCTTTTTCATTCATGAGCAACGAAAACCGGATCAAAGCTTCGTCACGAATAATTAGCTCATATCCTACAATAACTTCTTCGCTAATTTCAATAACATTCATTAATTCTCCATGTTGACTTGCTTTTTCCTTAATGTGTTTTGGTGTTGCCTGAGTTGAAAGGTTTTTTTTAAGGTTGAGTAATTTACCAGTTGAATCAAAGTGTGCAATGTGTTCAATTTCCTCAAGATAAAATATTGCCTCATAAAAATCATCGGTTTGAAGCCACTCAATATTAATTGAATCGCCAAATTTTTCCGTAAATGAGTCTTTTACCTTAGAGGGTAAAGAAATATTGGAGAATTTAAATATTTGGCTGAAAATATTTTTCATGAGCCTTATGTTGTTGTGTGTTTAGGTTAAGTTATCACTGGAATGGCTAAATAATTTAAAATCATTCCAACCTATTAGACGGTAAATACTATAAATAGTAACACATTAGTAATGGAATTAATTCGTGGAATTATATTTTTGTTTGTACATGTATATTACTCGAGTTCTTGCTCTTTTTAATCTCATTTTAACGGCATCCTCGCTAATTCGAAGAGTTTTTGCAATGTGCTTTATTGAAAGATTGTCCTGATATTTCATTAATAGTAGCACTTTTTCTTCCGGATGGATTAATTCCAAAATTGTAATCAGATTTTCATAGCTTGCTACTTCAAAATCAGCTTCCGATTCATCAATTATCTCCGGGATTTCATTGCTATCGTTCCAGTTCGGGTAGTGTAGTTTCTTTTTAATTCTTAAATAATCGATGCAATAATTATATGTAATCGAATAAAGCCATGATGAAAAGGATGAATTACCCTTAAATCCGGGAATTTTTTCATAAGCTTTGGTTAATATGTCATTTGCAAATTCTTCTGATTGTTTACTGTCTTTCAAAAAGCTGAAACATTTATCTTTTACTTTTTTAAAATAGCGTGCATAAAGAATTTCAAATAGCTCCTGATTGCCTGAGTCCATTAGCAAGTGAACTATTTCTTCATCTGATTTGTTTTGATATTTAATTTTTGAAGCCATTAAAAAGTATTGAAAATTAGGAATGTCAAAAAAAAATCAAAAAAATAATTTAAAGTTGTGTTACTTCTCCGGAAACCTTCGTCACAATGGTAAATTTGACTGAAAGTCCTTTTTTAATTTGATGTAAAAATAGAAGTTTTTAGTTATATTAGAAGTTAATAATTTTAGAGAAAACCAAAATTAAAAATTGAGTATGAAAAGTAAATTAATTATTGCTATTGCAGCAATGGGTGTTGCCGTGTTATTTAGCTCATGTGCTAAAGTTCCTCAAGCTGAAGTTGATGCAGCAACTGCTGCTATTCAGGAAGTTAAAGATGCAGGTGCAGACTTGTATGTTCCTGAAGCTTATCAGGCTTTGGTTGATTCAATGAAATCAGCTAACGAAAAAATCGAAGTAGCAAAAGCAAAATGGTTTCCTAACTACACAAAAGCTAAAGATTTGTTAGTAGTAGTTAGCCAGATGGCTGTTGACACTAAAGCTAAATCAGAAGCTCGTAAAGTTGAGTTGAAAGCTGAAACTGAAGCTTTGATTGTTGAAGTAAAAGCATTAGTAGTTGAAAACACAGAGTTAATTAAAAAAGCTCCTAAAGGTAAAGAAGGTCGCGAAGCTTTAGAAGCTATTAAGAGTGATCTTGCTGTTGCTGAAACAACAGTAACTGAAGTTGAAGCTCTTTTAGCTAATGGTGATTTGATTGGTTCTAACGACAAAATCAAAGCTGCTAAAGAAAAAGCTACTTCTATCAAAACTGAATTGGAAGAAGCTATCGCTAAAAAAGGTGGAAAATAATAACTCAGCTGAGTTAAAAATTTGAAATACCCGGGGCTTTCCCCCCGGGTATTTTTTTAATACAAAAATGATGGTTTTAGGAAAGAAGAAGAAAATCAAGTGGTTAATTATTATTTTGTTGTCGGTTGTATTTGTAGCAATAACTGTAAGTGTAATTATTGTTTCGCAGAAAGAATTGCCGACTGAAGATTTAAGAATCGCTAGAGAGGCATTGTCTGAAGCAAAAGAAGCTGAAGCTAATTTATATGCTGAAAAACTTTATAAGCAATCGGTACAGATGTACGATTCAGCAATGGTAAATTGGTCCAGAGAAAACAACAGATTTATTCTTTTTCGTGACTACACCAGAATAATTGCTTTTGCGAAAAAGTCAAAAAAAGTTGCTGATGAGGCCAAGGACGAATCAATAAAAAAGGCCGATAATTTAAGTAAGAATGTTGAAGCTGCATTTGTTAGTTTGGCAAAAAAAATAGAATTGTATAATAAGCTATTTAAGAATTTACCATTATCAAAATCAGTTTTTGATGCGCATAATAAATCGAAAATGTTTTTAAGCGAATCAAAAATTGCTCATGAAACAGGTAAATTAAAAGATGCTGAGATTCTATTTAAAAAAGCTGATATTTATATCAACCATGCAAATACAGCAGCCAGTAAAATGTTGCGCGATTACTTTAATGATTATCCAAGGTGGAAGCGTCTAGCTAATGATGCCATTGCTGCTTCCAAAGGTGGAAACAAAGTGATTCTTGTTGATAAAGTTGCGCATATATTGTATGTTTATCAGTCGGGAAAAGCTATTCGAAGTTTTGATGTTGAATTTGGTCCTAACTGGATGGCTCATAAAGAACGTAGTGGAGACAAAGCTACACCAGAAGGCAATTACCGCATTACAAGCAAAAAGGAGCGAGGAAGTACAACTTATTACAAAGCTATGTTGCTTGATTATCCCAATGCAGAAGATCGTGCCCAGTTTGCGATTAAGAAACGGAAGGGATTAATTTCACGTGGTGCTGGAATTGGTAATTTAATTGAAATTCATGGCAATGGTGGACGTGGATTTGATTGGACAAGTGGCTGCGTTGGCATGCGTGATCGGGATATCGATGACTTATATAGATTGGTTAGTTCTGGTACACGTGTAACTATTGTGGGTTCAATTGAGCCTCTTGCAACTGTTACAGGTGGAGTTGATTTTTAGTTTATCTGAAATATGCTTAGTTGAAATTTTTGATTGTCTTAGAGAATTGATAATAAAACAGGTTTAATAATAATTCAAAGTCTATGATTCGTAATTTTTTTATTTATCTGGCAATGTTGGTTGTTGGCATTCTGTTTTTTGTATCGATGGTACTTTTTGCAATTCCTGCATTACAGGAATCAACCATTGTTTTAGTTGGTTTATCTTCAAATTCTTCCGGAACAGGAGAGGTTGAAGCTGATAAGTCTTCTATTGAAACAGATATTAGTAAACTTCAGAAAAAGCTTGATGCTTATACTCCAGCAAATGCCTATATGGTTGTAAATACCTCAGATAATCATTATTTCCTTTATAAAGGCAAGCAATTAATTCGTGATGGTATCTGTTCAACTGGTAAAAATGAGAAATTGGTGTCAGAAGATCGGAAATATGAACACATTTTCCATACGCCTTATGGAGTGAGAAAGGTTTTGCGCAAAGCAACCAACCCGGTTTGGACGAAGCCTGACTGGGCATTTATTGAAGAAGGATTACCTATTCCTTCAGCTCGCCATCCCTCTCGCGTCGAAACAGGAACATTGGGTGCGTACAAATTAGAAATTGGTGATGGTTTCATGATTCATGGAACAATTTATAAGCGCCGGATGGGCATGAGTGTAACGCATGGTTGCATTCGTTTACTTGATGAAGATCTGGAAGCTGTCTATAAAACAATGGAAGTAGGTTCAAAAGTTTATATTTTTTGATATGAGAAAAAATTCGGTGGAAGACTTTGATAGTCTATTTGTTGAAAAACGCAGCGGTGTAAAAAGAACTTTTTTTATTGTTGTTTTGTCTGTGTTGGCCTTAACCACCATATACATCATTCTTTCTGTCGGGGCAGTTCGCGATCAGATGAAAACAGCTCAGAATCTAGCACAGGGCAGCCCGCAGGTAAACTCATCATTATTACCACAATTGAAAGAGAAGGCTTGGTTAGAGTCTCGGATAAAAATGGCTGCCGGAGATTCTATCGGTTTATCTATTGATCTGGAGGAACTTCGTATTCAGCTTGAATTAAAGGGAGTTGTTATTTTGTCTTCTAAAATTCGCGACTATTCAATATCGGGTTTCTTTAAAAAGATGGATGGTAATGTATATTTTGCAACGTTTGGAACTCCTTTAACGATTCAACAGTTTAAATCTTCAATTGTAAAAAATCCATTGAAGGTGGTACAAGCGCCTAAAGATACAATTGCTGCTCAAGCTGCTGCCGACGCTGAAGCAAAAGCTGATTCTTTGCGTGATGAGAATGTATTCTGGACTGTGAAACTTGACCGGAATTTTGACTTGGATATTCAGGGTATTGATTCGATTGCAGAGGCTCAATCGAAATATAAACTGGGGAAAGGATTTGAATTCAAACGCGACTTGAAAAATATTGCTAACTCGTTTGAGCATATATTTAAATTTAAAAAACCTACCTATACTCCGGAAATACTCATAAGTATTCCTGAAAATGAAGCTAAAGCTATTCTTAGGGCTTTACCACAGAATGCCTCCGTTACAATTCGGATATAAATTCAACTGCAACAAAACAAGGAAACCGATAAAAGCATTTTACAATGCTCTTATCGGTTTTTTTATAACTTTCAGTAAAAATTTTACCTATTAGGACATAAATAAGAATTAATAAAATGCTGGAAAATCTAAATATTTCAGGATACATATTGGCTGGCGGAAAAAGCAGTAGGATGGGCACAGACAAGGCCCTTTTAATGTTTCAGAATGAGCCTTTACTTAAACACATGATTAAGTTGATTGAACCTTTTTGTAATTGTGTTTCAATTAGCGGACAGAATGCTAATTATTCGGTGTTTGGTGCCGAGATTGTTCCCGATTTGTTTTCAGATTGTGGCCCTATCGCTGGTATTTATTCTACTTTGTGTCATTCAAAAAGTGAATGGAATCTACTGGTAAGTGTTGATGTTCCTTTTGTAAACGATGAATTACTGCACTATCTGATTTCAAGTACAGGTGATTATGATTGTATCGTCCCGAAACATGATTTAGGTGTTGAACCACTGATTGGTCTTTATCACAAACGGGTAATTCCCATTATCGAGGATATGATAAAAGGTGGCGATTACAAACTCATGAATTTAGTACAGAAATTAAATACCCGATTTTTGGATTGCAACAGTTTGATCAAATCGAATTCTCGATTGTTCATGAATATCAATCATCCTAAGGATTACCAATCTATTTGAAATAAATTTTTTGGCCATTAATTCTATCATGGATAGGTAAGCTTTTTACTAACTTTGAAGTCAAATTTAGCTACATGTCACAAATCTTGTTTTATATCATTGTCGGCCTTATAGTGGCCGATTTTATTTTCGAACGAATTCTTGAATACCTGAATTCAACTCAATGGAGTGATCAACTTCCGGAGGAGGTGAAAGATATTTATGATGATGAAAAGTACCGTCAGCAGCAAGCTTACGAAAAGGTAAATTTTCGATTCTCCTTAGTAAGTTCATCTTTCAGTTTCTTAGTTATATTGTTGATGTTTTTACTCACCGGATTTGCCTGGGTTAATGGACTGGCCTCGTCAGTTTCATCGAATCCAATTTTATCGGCCCTCCTATTTTTCGGAATACTCATGTTGGCCTCAGACCTTATTAATACACCATTTTCTATTTACGATACCTTTGTTATTGAAGAGAAATTTGGATTCAATAAAACCACTCCAAAAACTTTCGTGCTTGATAAATTGAAAGGGTATCTACTTGGAACAATTATCGGTGGTGGTCTTTTAGCACTTATAATCTATATTTATCAGCTAACGACATCCAGTTTCTGGATTTATGCATGGCTTGTTGTTAGTGGATTCTCCATATTTATGGTGCTGTTCTACTCCAATTTGATTGTCCCTTTATTTAATAAACAAACTCCACTTCCTGATGGTGAATTGAAATCTGCGATTGAGAGTTTTTCCGATAAAGTAGGTTTCAAACTTGATAATATTTATGTGATTGATGGTTCGAAGCGTTCGACTAAAGCGAATGCCTATTTTACCGGCTTTGGTTCAAAGAAACGGGTTGTTTTATACGATACGTTAATCAATGATATGACTACCAATGAACTTGTTGCTGTTTTAGCTCACGAGATTGGACATTACAAAAAGCATCATGTTCTTTGGAGCCTTTTGTTGGGTATTTTACAGACTGGTATCGTTTTGTTTATCTTTTCACTTTTTGTCGGAAGTCCTGAACTTTCAGCTGCGCTTGGAGTAAATGCCCCCAGTTTCCATATTGGGCTAATAGGCTTTGGTATTTTGTATTCACCTATTTCAATGGTCACAGGATTGGCAATGAACATCTTTTCCAGAAAGAATGAATATCAGGCTGATGCTTTTGCCGCGAAATACTTCGATGCATCAGAACTTGCCTCTGCATTGAAAAAACTTTCGGTAAAAAATTTGAGTAATCTTCGCCCACATCCGGCATATGTGTTTTTCCATTATTCACATCCAACACTTTTACAAAGGTTAAACGCATTAAAAATAGGGTAGAGACGCACAGCCGTGCGTCTCTACTGCCAATCGTAAAATATATGAAAGCAGAGCTAATTACTATAGGTGACGAAATTTTAATCGGGCAGATTGTTGATACCAATTCGGCATGGATGGGAAAACAACTTAATTTACATGGCATCGAAGTGTATCAGGTTACATCGGTTCATGACGATCACGATCATATTTTGACAGCCTTGGCCAATGCCGAGAATAACGTTGATCTGGTGCTGATTACCGGTGGACTGGGGCCAACCAAAGATGATATTACAAAAAAATGTTTGTGCGAATATTTTAATACAGAACTGGTTTTTCATCCGGAAGTATTGGAGCATGTACAGTCACTTTTATCAGCGCGAAATGTTACCATTAATAAATTGAACCGCGACCAGGCATTGCTGCCTGCCGGTTGTACCGTATTGCATAATTCGGCAGGAACAGCCTCCGGAATGTGGTTTGAGCGAAGCAATACCATTTTTGTGTCGATGCCCGGCGTTCCTTTCGAAATGGAAGCCATTATGACTGAAGAGGTTTTCCCTCGCCTAACTCAATTGGGAATTATGCAATCGATCGTTCACAAAACGGTGCTGACCATTGGACTGCCGGAATCGATGTTAGCCGAGCGGATTGAGAAGTGGGAGAGTGCTTTACCTTCATTTATCAAGCTTGCCTATTTACCAAGCCAAATGATGGTTCGGTTACGTCTTAGTGGATATGGAACCGATCAAATCCTGATTGAGGAAGAAATTGCACGTCAGGTTAAGGAACTTTTAACGATTATTCCGGACCATGTTTTTGGTTTCGACGATGAAAATCTGGGTATAGTTATTGGCCGTATGCTTGCCGAATCTGGCAAAACACTGGCTTTAGCCGAAAGTTGTACTGGTGGAAATATAGCCCAATTTATAACCTCCAATTCCGGAAGTTCAGCTTATTTCAAAGGTGGAGTGGTTGCCTACTCCAATGAAATAAAAAACAAACTGCTGAATGTGCCCATGGAATTAATTGACATATACGGTGCAGTGAGCCAACAAGTGGCCGAAGCAATGGCATTGGGGGCCCTCAATGCTTTAAATAGTGACTATGCTGTGGCAACAACCGGAATTGCCGGCCCCGATGGCGGATCAACTGAAAAGCCAGTAGGAACGGTATGGATTGCAGTGGCCGGCCCTTCAGGAGTTAAAAGTAACCTGTATAATTTTAAGCATAATCGCGAGCGAAATATAATACGGACCACTCATACCGCGTTAAATCTATTGCGCACATTCATTTTAACCGATAATTCTGCTTCAAAATGAAACGAAAAATACTGATCATCTCCGGAATTGTAGTTTTGATCGTTGGAGTTCTGGCCATTCTGCCATTTTTATATAAGGATAAGCTGCTAGCCAAGGTAAAAACAACATTGAATAGTCAGCTTAATGCAAAAGTTGATTTTGCTGATTTTAAACTTTCTGTGTTTTCGCAGTTCCCAAAGGTTGAAATGGAACTTCGAAATCTGAGTATAGTTGGCGTGAATGAATTTGCTATGGATACTATTTTCTCAGCAGGTTCGATTTCTACCAATATTTCACTCATGGACATGATTAGTAACAAAGGTTTGGAATTGAAAAGTCTGACCATTGACAATCCTAAAATTTTGCTGATAGTTAACAAATCGGGAGCTGTAAACTGGGATATTGTAAAAGCTACGGAATCGGCTTCAAAACCTGTTGCATCCGAAACTGTAAGTCCGGAGGATGCCTTTAAAATGAAGCTGAACGACATTCAGGTAAATAATCTGAACTTGTTGTATGATGATCAGGAAATGCCTATGAAAGTATGGCTGAAAAATACGAATCTGAAATCGACTGGTGAAGTTGCCGGTACGCTTACAACTTTTGACATGAAAAGCGAAGCTGGTGAGTTTATTTTCGAATACGATTCAGTTCAGTACATTTCGAATACCAAGCTAAAGGCCGAGACTTTACTGAAGGTGGATTACGATAAAATGAACTTCGCCTTCGATCCGGGAAAATTGTGGATAAACAATTTGCCATTGGAAGTCAATGGTTCATTTGCCATGCCATCCGACAGTATGTTTTTTGATCTGAATTTCAGGAGTGAAAAAAGTGACTTTGCCACTATTCTGGCATTGGTTCCTGCTGATTACCAGAAATACCTAGAGAAGGCAACGATAAATGGCGATGCTGAATTTAAAGGTTCGGTAAAAGGATTGTTTTACAACGAAGTTTATCCGGCCATTGATGTGATGCTTTCTGCCAGCAATGCCTCATTCAAATACCAGGATTTGCCTGAAAGTGTTCAGGATATCCAGATTTTGGCACAAATTACCAAGCCCGAAGGTGACCTGAATTTGTTGAAAGTGAATGTTGAAAAGGCTCATGCCTCGATCAAAAATAATCCACTCGATCTGAGCTTGAACGTTAGCGAAATAATGATCGATCCGAACATTAATGCATCGTTTTCGGGAACTATTGATTTTGCCTCACTCAAACAAGCCATTCCGATTGATAGCCTCGATATTACAGGTATCTTGAAAGCAAAAATGCAACTCGCTGGCAGGATGTCGTCCATCGAAAAACAGGAATACGAAAAGTTTCAGTCGAGTGGGGAAGCTACAATTCAGAACTTCAGAATTGAAAGCAATCAGCTAACAAAACCTGTTGAAATCGGTCAGGGGCAGGTAAAAGCAAATACTAAACAGATCAATATCGAAAGGTTTGACGGAAAAATCGGACAGAGTGATTTCTCTTTGCGCGGCGATGTAAGCAATTACCTGGCCTATATTTTTAAAGGTGGTATTTTGAAAGGCGATTTTAACCTGAAGTCTGCATTCATGAATTTCTCTGAATTATCAAACATTCAGAAACCAACTGCAAGCACAACGGTTGCTGAACAGCCTGCAGAAGCAAAAACTGCACCCGCTGCAACAACCGATTCGGTGGTTGCTTTTCAGGTTCCTGAAAAACTTGATTTGAGTTTTCAGTCATCGATTCAGAAGGCGATTTACGATAAAATGCAAATCAGCAACATTAACGGATTAGTTCGGGTAAAAGATCAACGATTGGATTTGACCAACCTTTCGATGGAAATGCTACAAGGGAAACTTGCAATTAATGGTTCTTATACCAGCAATAAGGAAAATAAACCTCTTTTCGATTTTAAGCTGAACATGGAGAATATTGATTTGCCAACTGCATATCAATCGTTAAGTACGTTCAGGCATTACCTGCCAATTGCGGCAAAAAGCCAAGGAAAGATTTCAACCCAGTTTGGCCTTTCTGGAGCAATGAATGAAAAGATGCGCATTACGCCAATAAGCTTGAACGGAATGGGCGTATTCAATACCAAAAACCTCATGATTATTGATTCTCCGGTTTTCGATCAGATTCGGGGAATCATCAAAAAGGAGAAGCTGAAAAACGTAATAATTGATGACTTTACGGCAAAATTTCAGTTCGAGAATGGCCAGTTAAAGTTGAATCCCTTTAAAACAACCATTGCCGATCAGCAAACGACTATATACGGAAGTTTGTCGGCTGCACGCGAGATAAATCTGAGTTTGGATTTTATTTTGAATCGTCAAGATTTAGGTGCTGATATCAACAAAGGCCTGGATATTTTGCCGGGTTCGCAGAATATTAAAATGGTTGACGCTTCGGTTATTTTGAAAGGTCAGCTTACCAAACCCGAAGTTTCGCTTGACTTGAGCAAAGCACGCAAACAGATTGAGCAGGAAGTAAAAAAAGCTTCGGTTGACGAAATTAAAGGTTCAGTCAAAAAGATTGGTGATGAACTGAAGAAGCTGTTTAAATAGTTTTAGTCACTTGTTGTCATTTGCTTCGCGTCATTGATGGTCATTTATTGTTCTTAAAACAAAGACAAATGACTATTGATGACAATGAATGACTAATTTTTACTTTTTCAGGAATGGCCAAATGCTCCACAGCGCTGCAATAAAATAGGTAATTCCGGTAACCATCAGCGCGGTTTGTAGGCTGAAAGTATCTGTAATGTAACCCAATACCGGGCCAATTGCGGCGAAAATGATGCGAATTTCAAAGTTCCGGATCGATAGAATTGTTGCCCTGACTTTTGAGTCTGTGTATTGATTTATTTGATCTTTAAGCACTGGCGTGGCAATTCCACGAACCATATAAAAACCAAATAAGATTGCAATTCCGACGAGGCTAATTTCGATAGAGGTCAGTATAAATCCAAGTGAAATGAAAATTACAATGAAAAGCAGCGTGTTCTTTTTGCCGAAGAGCCTTTCAACCCGATACGAATACATAGAAAAAACTCCAGCCGAAAGGTTGAGCAAAGTCCACAAAATGCCGAAAACAGAAACAGGTACACCTGCTTCCTGAAAATAGGGTTGTACAAACCAGGCATAGGTCAAGGTAGCTGCTCCGGTAAACGACGAAATTAGAATAGCACTTCGCATCTCTTTTTGCTGATAAGTCAGCTTCACAATTGATAAAATCTCTTTCATTTTCAGGTGAATCCGTTCCTGAATATGTTGAGGTTCCTTCAGAAAATAAGCTGCCGGAATAGCTATTGCCGCAATAAATATCTGGAAATAATAGGGAGTCCGTAAGCTAATTGTGGCCAGCAAACCTCCGGCTACACCAGCCAGGGCCTCAGCAAAATTACCCGCCGAGCTTATTCTTCCTTCATGTTTAATGTACTCATCTTCCCTGTTTTCAGCTTTAAGAGAATCATAAAGCATAGCCGAATCGGCTCCTGAAATAAAACTAAAGCCGATACCCAGAATAATTTCTGCAACAACGAAACTGTAAAAAGTACCTGAAAAGCTGTAGATTAGTATTCCAAGTGTTCCCAAAATGGCGCCTAAAAGCAGGGTTTTTCTGCATCCCCAAACATCAGCTAAATATCCGGATGGAAGTTCAGTAGCAACCATAGCAATGGAGTAGATCGACTTCAGTAAAAAGATTTGTGACATGCTCAAACCATTATCCTGATAAAACAGAACAACAATTGGCATGACCAGATTAAACCATTTGGCGATTTTAATCAGGTATAATTGAAACGTATTTTTTGGAAGTTTCTTCAATTTTAATTTTGTGTGAAAATAGAAATTCTAATGCTAATTCAATCCGAAATTTTTACTGAAACTCTACAATTGATGGTTGTATTTGGGACTTTGTCTTTTAGGTTCGAATCATTTGGATGTATTTTAATTGCCTATGGATCGGAAATAATCCTGAAAAGAACGGTCGTCTTCAAATCAGAAGTATTAAAATATTATTGGAGTATGCTTTTTTATTCAAATTTTTCGATTTCATTTCGACCGATTATGCTAAATTTGAAGATGAATGAATGCGGCCAAAAATTATAATTATGAAGAAGTTTATTCTTTTATCTTTCTGTATTTTTCATCTACTTCTGCTACATGCTCAGGTTGTTAAAAAAATAAACCTTACAACTCCTGGAACCCTGTTGACTACTTTAAGTGATGAGGAGAAAAATAGTATCACCAGTCTTACTATTACCGGAATCATTGATGCCCGTGACTTTAAGATTATGCGTGATGCAATGCCTAAATTGGCCATTATTGATCTCAGCGGTGTTAACATTGCCGCTTATACAGGAAGTGAAGGAACAGACAAAAATTTATTGGTGTTTGCTGAAAATGAAATTCCACGAATGGCTTTTAACGATACGATTCAATTTGGCGGAAAACACAGCTTGACAACTTTTGTTTTTCCTGGCTCAGCCACTTCAATAGGAAGATCTGCTTTTTATGATTGTACTAGCTTGCAGTCTGTTAAAATTCCATCTTCGGTTACTTCAATCGGAAACAATGCTTTTAGAAGCTGTTTAAGCCTAGGTATTGTAACCATTTCTGAAGGTGTTAAAGTTATCGGCGAATATGCTTTTTCGAATTCAGGATTAAGTACAGTTTCTGTTCCTTCAACGGTCACATCAATTGGCAATAATGCTTTTAATAATTGTGTAATGTTAGTTTCTGTAATTATCGCTGAAGGAGTTGGGTTTATAGGCGAATCAGCTTTCTTTGAATGTAAAAGTCTTAATGCTATTGTGATCCCTTCGTCAGTCGGAATTATCGGCAAAAACGCTTTTAAGAACTGTGGATATTTAAGTTCAGTTGTGATTTCCGCTGGTGTTAATTCTATTGGAGAGGCAGCCTTTTCAAATTGTACAGGGCTAACTTCCATTACAATTCCAGCTACAGTAGCTTCAATTGGAAACAGTGCCTTTGATTATTGCATACAATTAAGTTCTGTAATCCTATCAAATGGGCTTTCATCCATAGGAGAATTTGCGTTTAATTATTGTACAAGCCTTCTTTCTGTTAAAATTCCTTCAACTCTAAAATTTCTGAAAAAATATACATTTAATGGCTGTGAAAAGTTAAACTCAGTTACTATTCCTGAAGGCGTAACATCCATCGGTGAAGGAGCATTTTCATCATGCAAAGGGTTGCTATCAATGGTTATTCCCTCTTCGGTGACTTCAATTGGAATTTCCGCTTTTAGTGGCTGTGAGAAATTGAATTCAGTCACCATTCCAGTAGGCGTTGTAACCATGGGAAGGCATGCATTTGCGAATTGCGTTAATCTTTCATCAGTTACCATCCCTTCAACTATTCAAACAATAGGAGAAAACGCTTTTAATAGCTGCATAAAATTAAGTTCGGTTGTTATTTCCGAAGGGGTAATTTCAATCGGGGAATCAGCTTTTGCACTTTGTAAAAGCCTGACTGCCGTTATAATTCCATCATCGGTTACCTCCATTGGGAGTTATGCTTTTGCCAGTTGTGAAAATATAAGCTCGGTGACTATCCACGAAGGAGCAGCTTTTATGGGAGAGTCGGCTTTTTCAAGTTGTTATAATCTCGGTTCCATTACCATCCCATCAACAATGAAGACTATTGAAAACAATGCTTTTCAATCCTGCTACAAATTAAGCACGGCAGTCATTTCCGATGGAGTTGTTTCACTCGGAGAATCGGCTTTTGTAAATTGTAATGTGCTGTCGTCGGTGACGCTTTCTGCAACAATGACAGCCATCAATAAAAATACTTTTTACGGCTGTAGCGAATTAACTGCTGTTACCATCCCTTCATCAGTTATTTCAATAGGAAGCCATGCTTTTAGTTATTGCAAAAAATTAACCACGGTGACCATCCCTGAATCGGTCCTATCCATTGGCGAAGCCGCTTTTAATCAGTGTGCAATCAGTTCGGTTACTATCCCTTCGAAGATTCAAACCATCGAAAAAAATTCATTTAGTTACTGTACAAAATTACGTTCTGTGGTCATCCCCAAAGGGGTTACCACCATTGGCGAATCTGCCTTTTACTATTGCACTGGATTGGAATCCGTTTCAATTCCGTCGTCAGTGATTAAAATCGGAGAACAGGCTTTCAGAGATTGTTCAAAGTTAATCTCAATAAACATTCCTGAAGGAGTTAGTTTCATTGGAAATTCGGCTTTTACTTCTTGTACCAACCTCGGTTCAGTTTCGATCCCATCTTCGGTAATTTCAATCGGGAACAATGCTTTTAGTTACAACAATGCACTGGTTACCATAACTTCAGGATCCAGCGTTCCGGTTGATCTGACTTTTTCTCCTGAAGTTTTTTACGGTGTAAACAAGACAAACTGCAAATTATATGTTCCTTATAATACGAAAAGCCTTTATGCAATTGCCAACCAATGGAAAGATTTTATCCAAATTATAGAAAACTCTACAGTATTAAAACTTTCAACCAACACCGTAACTGTGGCATCATTTGAAGGAAGTAAGGCTTCTGTTGAAATTTCCGCTGATATTGCGTGGACTGCTATTCCCAATCAACAATGGCTTTCGGTAAGTCCAACTTCGGGGAGCAGCAATGGTTTACTTGTAATAACAGTCTCTGCCAATCCTTCTGCAGCTTCGCGAACTGGGCAAATTATCCTATCTGTAAACGGAGTAGCTATGCAAACAATTTCAGTAGAGCAAGAGGCAAAAGAAATAACGATGCAGGTTACTCCGGGCGGATTATCCAAACTCTTTACCGCCGAGGAGCAGAGAATAGTAACCAGAATCAAACTTACCGGAAGTATTGATGCTCGTGATTTTAAAACCATGAGGGATTCGATGCCAAATTTGGAAATTATTGACCTGAAGGATGCACATATTGCTGTTTATATAGGAAATGAAGGAACCGATTTGACCAGAAATTCATATTCTGAAAATGAAATACCTCCCAGAGCCTTTTTCAATCAGTTATTCTACAAAGGAAAGACTAGTTTGAAATCCTTTATTTATCCACTATCGGCTACATCTATAGGAGAGTCAGCATTTTTTGGTTGTGAAGGATTGACCTCGGCTGTCCTTCCTGCATTAATAGAGTCAATTGGGAATGAAGCTTTTAAAAGCTGCTTTAGATTGAACCCAATGAAGATATCAGAAGGGGTTAAATCTATTGGAGCATCTGTATTTCATGAGTGTAAATCCTTATTGAAAATATCTATCCCTTCAACGGTACTTTCATTAGGAAGAGATGTATTTTATGGTTGTGAGAAATTAAACTCAGTCGTCATTTCAGATGGGGTTACATCCATAAGTGAATCTGCATTTTCAAAATGTATCAGCTTAACTGCGGTAAGTATTCCATCATCCGTTTCATCCATCGGAACTTTTGCGTTTAATAACTGTGAAAAGCTAAGTTCTGTAATTATTTCATCAGGAGTTACTTCAATCGGGATTGGTGCTTTTGATCATTGTATAAGTCTGACTTCTGTAACAATTCCTTCTTCCGTTACCTCAATAGGAAACAATGCCTTTGGATACTGCGAAAAATTAAGTTCTGCAACCATTTCTGAAGGTGTGACGACAATTGGAGAATCAGCTTTTTATGGGTGTAGTAGTCTTTCCTCTGTTATAATTCCTTCAACGGTAGGTGTGATTGGGAATAACGCATTTAATAGCTGTTCAAGTTTAGCTTCTGTCACTCTATCAAATGGTGTAACTTCAATTGGATCAGGTGCTTTTTATTTTTGCAACAATTTAAGTTCAATATCAATACCATCATCTGTTCATTCAATTGGTGAAAGTGCATTTAATAGTTGCACAAAATTAAAGACTGTAACTATTTCTGAAGGAGTCATTTCAATCGGGGAATATGCTTTCTTTTCTTGCAATAGTTTAATCTCGGTTAAAATTCCATCGTCGGTTACATTTATTGGACGAGTAGCCTTTAATAGCAATTCTCTGACATCAATAACTTCAATGCATAAAACACCCATTGATTTAAGCTCATCTTTATTTGTTTTTCAGATGGTGGACAAAAATAAATGTATATTATATGTTCCATCTGGCTCAAAGCAACTTTATGCAGCTGCTGATCAATGGAAAGACTTTATTAACGTTGCCGAATTTAGCGATCCATCAGGTAATTTTTCTTTCGCAATTGATATGGGCGCACCAGATCAGGTTTTTGATTTGAAAGCTATTTTTAATGATGAAAACATATTAAGCTCCTCGGTTATTTCTAATACCAATCAACAATTAGTTAAAGCGACTGTCTCTGGATCTGAATTAACATTGGATTTTTCTTCAGAATATAACGGAAAGACTGAAATTCTTATTACCGCACTCTCAAATGGGAAAGAAGTTAAAGCAATTTTTAAAGTTGAAGTTAAGTTGTCGACTGGGACTAGTTCTCTGGAAACTAATCCTATTCTTCTTGTTTATCCCAATCCAAGCAGAGGTGAAGTACATTTAAAGCTGAACAGCATTCCTCCATCCGGAACTGAATTATTTGTTTATAATGCTTCAGGAAAAGTAGTTTACAAATCATTGATATACAATCAGGAAGAAACTTTCAATCTCAAAGGGAATCCTTCGGGAATTTATTTTCTTAAAGTTAATGATAAAGAAATCTCAAAAATAATTATAGATTAACAAGTTCAAATTTTGTTAAATTTTTAATATAATACCAATGAAACTATTTATCCCCCAAAACTATCAGCCTTTACTCGATGTCAATCAGACCGAAAAGGCAATTAAACTTGTCAAAGACAGCTTTCAGCAGGATCTTGCATCAGAACTGCGACTGCGTCGTGTTACCGCTCCTTTGTTTGTAATGAAAGGCACTGGAATCAATGATGATTTAAACGGTATTGAACGACCTGTAACTTTTCCGGTTAAGGAATTAGGCGACAATAAAGCCGAAGTAGTTCACTCTTTGGCCAAATGGAAACGCATGACCTTGGCCGATCTAAATATTGGTCAAGGATACGGCTTATATACCGATATGAATGCCATTCGTCCCGATGAAGAGTTGTCAAACATTCATTCGCTTTACGTTGATCAATGGGACTGGGAGCGTGTTGTTTCCGCTGAAGAACGGAATCTGGATTTCCTGAAAAAGATTGTCCGGAAAATATATTCTACACTTTTGAGAACGGAGTTTATTGTTTCCGAAAATTTTCCACAGATTAAGCCTATCCTTCCTGAAGAAATTACCTTTATCCATGCTGAAGAACTGGAAGAGCAATACCCGACTTTAACCACCAAAGAACGTGAGCATGAAGCCGCGAAGAAATATGGTGCCGTATTTATCATCGGAATTGGTGGTATTCTTCCGGGTGGTGAAAAACACGATGGTCGTGCTCCCGATTACGACGACTGGACAACTCCGACGATTGGCAATCGCAAAGGTTTGAACGGGGATATTCTGGTTTGGAATCCGGTGATGGAGACATCACTCGAACTATCGTCAATGGGTATTCGTGTTGACAAAGATGCACTTCTGAAACAGTTGGCAATTACCGGAACCGAAGACCGCAAAAACCTGTATTGGCACAAACGACTGTTGAATGATGAATTGCCTCTATCTGTTGGTGGTGGTATTGGTCAATCGCGCTTGTGCATGTATTTTCTTCGGAAAGCACACATTGGCGAGATTCAATCGAGCATTTGGCCAGATGAAATGAAAGCCATTTGTAAAGAAAATAAGATCGAGTTAATCTAATAAATTCAATAAGGCTTACAATATCAGCTTATTAGAGTACGATTGCCGGTTCAGGTTTATTTTTTAAGAATTCAAGGTCGATGCTTAGCTAATTTTTATATATTTGCAACCGCTTAAAAGGATGTCTCGGTAGCTCAGCTGGATAGAGCAACGGCCTTCTAAGCCGTAGGTCTTGGGTTCGAATCCCAACCGGGATACAAAATTAAATTAACATAGAAGAGACTGACTCAAATGAGTTCAGTCTCTTTTTTTTATTTTCAAAGAAGCCACACGATATTTATATTCAACCCCTTTGTTTTCGATATTTTTCAGGCGTGTATGAAGTGTATTTTTTGAAGATACGCGAAAAGTACGATGCACTTCTGAATCCAGTTCCCTCAATAATTTCCTTTTGCCCCATCTCTGTTGTAAGTAATAGAAATTGAGCTCTTTCAATGCGTTTCCGGATAATATAATCGCAGGGAGGCAAACCTGTAATTGATTTAAATACCCTCGAAAAGTGGTCCTTCGAGAAGCAAGCCATATTGGCTAATTCGTTGACACTAATTTCGCGTCCCAGATTATTTTGAATGTGGAGAAGGATCGGCTGAATGTTGTATTTCAGCATACTGGTCATGATTTGGCTTTGGCAAGGCTCCAAAAACCTCGAGAAAAGTTGTTTTATTATCCCTGTAGTCTCGAGGTATTGGCTGGCCGATGAATAAACGACCTTTTTATTCATCCACAATTTGGTTTGATACACATTGGGATGGTGATGAGGAAGTTGCAGGTCGGGATTGATTTGTACCAAACGATTAAAAAGACTTTTGTCGAGGTCAGTTGCCAGAGCTTTGTTTGTAAATGAATACATGCTGTATGGACTAAGTCCGTTTGGGGCCTCGATGCTAAAATGGATATAATAGTGGCACAGTGCTTCAGAAAAATGATATGTACATCTGGTAAAACTGGGAATCAGGTAAAGGTTTCCAGCTTCAAGTTTTATTTTATCATGGCCAACAATCAAATACCCAATTCCCTCTGTTACCAGATATAATCTTGAGAATGGACTGATAATATCCAAATAATCACTGTCGCCGGTAAATCTTAAAAAAGCTGCATTTCGAAGGTGGAAGGTGAATGATTCGCCAATAATCTCTGAATACATATTTTAAAATTATTAGATTGCTCTTTCCTGCAATTTTAATTAGTTTTTTAGAAAGTATTCTGAGAAAACACTGAATACTGAGTATAAATCTGCGGAAACGTTCCCGAAAAAAGGTAAGTCGATTTTTTACAAACTACGATCCTATTCAGAATAATTATTCAGACATGAATGATTTTGGAAGTGCGAAATAGAAGATTGATCCCTGATTTGGCTCAGATTCTAACCAGATTTTTCCGCCTAACAATTCAGCCAGGTTTTTAGTAATTGCCAATCCTAATCCGTTGCCTCCATATTTTCGGGTAGGAGAGGCCTCAACTTGCCTGAACCGATCAAAAATCGATGAATGAAACTCTTTTGAAATTCCTATACCGGTGTCTTTTACATGAAATCTGATTGTTTGATTTACCAAACTTACACCAATTTCGATGTATCCGTTTTCAGTAAATTTGATGGCATTTCCAACGAAATTAATCATCACTTGCTTTATCCTCATTTCGTCGCTTCTGAAAATTATATCACTTTCAGGAATGTCTGATGCCAATCTGAGATCAACACCCTTTGAATTTGCTTTGTAGTAATACTCTTTCTTTATTTCAGAAATTAGTTTCTGTGCGCACAATTCGTGGTTGGTTAATACAATCTGGCCAGCTTCAATTTTCGAAATGTCGAGAACATCATTAATGATTGATAACAAATTGGTTCCGCTTGTATTGATCAGGTTTGCAAATTCCATCCGTGTATCTATATCAAGATCCGAATCGGTTAACAAATCAGAAAATCCAAGAATACTGTTTAATGGAGTCCTTATTTCGTGCGACATGTTAGCCAAAAATGCTGACTTTAGCCGGTCGCTTTCTTCGGCTTTCTCTTTGGCCGTGATGAGGTCTTTTTCCATTTTCTTTCTATCGCTGATATCTTCGCTCAGAATTATGAAATTGGTGACTTTACCTTCCTTATTTTTAATTGGTGAAATAAGAACCGATTCCCAGTATTTTTCCCGCTTTTTCGTTCTGTTCTGGTGTTCGCCTCTCCATTCCTGACCAGCAAAAAGTTTATTCCATATTTCAACGTAGATTTCGTCAGAAGTATGACCGGTTTTTAAAATTCTGACGACTTTGCCTATTAATTCTTTCTTCGTATAGCCCGAGATTGAAATGAATTTCTTATTCACATATTCAATTATTCCTTGCGTATTTGTAATAATTACTGAAGCAGGGTTTTGCTCAATAGCTACCGAAAGTTTTTGAATTTCGAGATCAGTTTTTTTGCGTTCAGAAATATCCTCCTTGATGGCCAGATAGTTGACAACCATTCCTGACTCATCGCGGATTGGTGAAATCAACAAGGTTTCCCAGAATATTTCTCCGTTTCGTTTCCTGTTTTGGATTTCACTGCGGTATTCGTTTCCTTCTGAAATTGTTTTCCAAAGCATTTCATATTCTTCGCGCGTGGTATATCCTGATTGAAAAATACTCGGGTTTTTACCTTTGATTTCTTCGAGGGTATATCCGGTTATTTCAGTTAATTTCGGATTTACATATTCAATGTTTCCATTCGTGTCGGTAATTATTATACTTGCCGGGCTTTGCTCTATTCCTTTCGAAAGTTGAATTAGTTTCTGCTCAGTTTGTCTCCTTTTGGTTATATCATGTCCAACACCAACCAACCCGATAATTTCGCCGGAGTCGTTTGTTAAAGGAATTTTTGAGGTTGATATGTACTTTTCTTCTCCTTTTGAATTCGTAATAAGCTCAATTTTATTAATAATTGGATTTGCTGATCGTATGACAGATAAATCGTCGGAATAGGTGTGATCTGCAAAGTTCAAATCATATAATTCCAAATCGGTTTTACCAATCACCTGCTTTTCGTCGCTGAAACCCATTAATTCCAAATCAGCCTTATTCGAAATGATTTTCCTTCCTAAAGTATCTTTCACATAAATTAGATCCGGGATATTGTCGATTAATGTTCTAAGCAGAATCCGCTCATCAGCTATGGCCTTCTCTGCTTTTCTTCGCTCAGTAATATCTGAAAGTACGTAATGTGTTTGTTTGAAAGTTCCGGATGGATTATGCCCAACACGGCCTTCGAGTAGTACAGTTATGATTGAACCATCCTTCCTGATCATTTCAAATTCATTGTGATCTTTACCTGATGTCTTGAGAATCAGGAATTGTTTTTTGAAATAATCAACATATTCAGGCGTTAAAAAGTCGCCAAACCAACAACTAATAACTTCTTCTTTTTCATATCCCATGAGTTCCAGCCAGGTTTCATTGACATCAATCAAGAATCCATTTTCGTCAAGCGATTGATAGCTGATTGGTGCTTTCTCAAACAAGAGTTTAAATCGTTCTTCACTTTCTTTCAGAATTTCTTCGGCCATTTTGCGCCCTGTAATATCACGCATAATTCCTTCATGAAATAGAATGTCTCCGTCCTTATCCAGAGTATACCAACCATGGTCCTCAACCCAAATTTCGGAACCGTCTTTCTTCTTCAACCTGAAAATTCCCATTTCTTCCAGTTTTTCCTGTAAAATGATACTTTCACGGTCTTCAGGTTCAAAATATAGTTCCGACTTAATATTTATGGCCATTAATTCCTCGCGAGAACGATATCCCAACATTTTTACCATTGCCGGATTTACCTCTATAAATTTGCCATCGTGTGTGCTTTTATATACGCCATCGGGCAGACGCTCGACTAGATTGCGGTACAATTTTTCGCTTTCCAGAAGCTCTGCATCTACCTTCTTACGTTCGGTAATATCACGAACAATGTTCATGATGGCAATTTGGTTGTTGTAATGTATGGGAACAATAATAATATCGACGTTTATAGCCTGTCCATTTTTATGTAGGAGCTTCGTTTCAATATTTATATGTTTATTTTTCTTTAAATCGTCAATTCTATTGGTCATCGAACGACTCGCTTTGTCAATTTCCAGGTCGAATACGTTCATTTGCAGGAATTCAGTTTTGCTATATCCTAGCATTTCATAGGCAGCTTTATTGGCTTCAACAAAATTGCTTATGGTATCGTCAGGATTAATTACAAAGATTGATATCCCATCCTTATTGGCATCAAAAATTCCGTAATATTTAGATTCACTGTTTTTGAGTGCTTCATCAAATAGTTTTCGCTCAGTAATGTCACGTATTACACTAACTAAAAAATATTTTTCTTTGGTTTCTACAGGGTAAATGGTTGTTTCAATTATTTTAATCTGACCATTGGCATTTTTGATTTTTCTTTCTCCAAGTTTGCCAAAGTATTCTGATTTGCGTGATTTGAGCATTTGCCCAATGAAACCCTTCAAAAACGAATAGTATTCTTTCGTTTTTTCTTGGGGTAATGTCAATTCAAATTGAAAGTCCCATATAGAAGTCCCTATAAAGTTCTTCCGGTTATAGCCTGTTATACTTTCTAACCTGTTATTCAGTTCGATAATTGATCCCTGATCATTAATAATAAGAATTCCGTCAGCCGATTTTTCGATTACTGCATGGAATTTTTCTTCACTTTCTATCAATGATTTTTCTGCCAGTTTTTTATCAGTAATGTCAATGTTAAAACCAGCAATACCTTCAATCTTGTTGTCAGAAATGATTGGTGTTATAATTTGATGAAAGTCTTTTAATTCACCGCGATAGTCAAATACGCATTCTTCATCAATTATTTCGCCGCTCAGTGCTCTTTTGTTGTTCGATTTCCAGATTTTTATTGACTTAGGAGAAGTGGTTCCATTCTCAGGCTTTTTGCCTATAATGCTACCAAAATGTTTAACCGACCAATCGTTTTCAAGTATTCCAATTTGGTTTTTATCTCTGGCCCATATTTCGAAAGGAGCACTGTTGAGAATTGTACGTAATAATGCTCCGTTGCTTTTTAGCTCTGCTTCTGATTTTTTTAGCTTTTCAAAAGCATCTTCCAACTCCGTCAGACGTTTTAATTTTTGCTTACTTCCGGCGCTTTTCTGTTTGCTTATTTCTTCAGGGAGTTGCTTGTTTAATTTCAGTAGTGTTTTTAGTTGAAGCCTGAACATTAATTCATCAAGTGGAAATTTCAGAATAGAATCGGCTTGAGATTCAATGATCTCCTGGGTTAAATTTTGAAAATCCATTTCATTTCCCGTTAAAATTACAGGGATAAAAATTGTTAAAGTATTTTTCTTCAGTTCTTTTGCTATATCGATTGAGCCTGAATCTGATAGATTTAAATTAATAAAGCAGAGGTCAATTTTATTCTTGTTGACCAAGGGTAAAATGTCAGATCCGGAATTTGAATGTACAATTTGGGCACAATTATCGAACTTCAGAAGGAAGTTTCTTAAAACAGTAATGTTTTCATTGTTCTGATCGGCAATTAGATATGTACTCATAATTCAAGCGAATAGACCAATTTTAATTAACAGGCAAACTAACTGTAAATGTGCTTCCTTTTCCAATTATACTTTCAACCCAAATTTTCCCACCATGATTTTCAATGAAGTCTTTGCACAAAATCAATCCTAATCCTGTTCCCTGTTCGTTTTCGGTTCCCGGTGTATTTTTATTCTTGCTAATTTCAAAAATAGTACCCAACCTATTTTCCGGAATTCCAATTCCATTATCAGCGATTGAAATCTGTATTTCCTGATTTTGCTCTTTGATATGAATGTCAATTCTCCCTTTTTTATTGGTAAATTTTATCGCATTTGAAATCAGATTTCGTAACACCAGCTCTATCATATTTTTATCAGCAACTATTTGGACGTCTTTCTTTTCGTTGAAATTAACCCGTATCTTCTTATTGAGCACCGCACTTTCTGCCAATATCAACGATTCATTTATCAGTTCATTTAAATTCAGTAATTCTGGACTAAATTCTTTACCAGTTGTCTGATTTTTAGACCACAGCAATAAATTCTCAACCAATTTCAAAGCATGGTTTGATGCACTCTCAATGGTTTTTAAGCCTTTTAAGAACGTTTCATCATCAAGGTCGTTGTAGTTTTGTAACATCAAATCAGAAAATCCCATTATGGCATTGAATGGACTTTTTAGGTCATGAGCAATAATGGAGAAAAACTTATCCTTAGTTGCATTAGCTTTTAATAATTCCTTTGATTGTTTTTCGAGGAGCAATTCAATTTTCTTTCGGTCGGTTATATCGGTGAAATTTACAGTGATGCTATTTTTTTCGGTTTGAAATACATGCACATTGTAAAATCCATTGATTTGGTCATCAGTGTATTCAATGTCAAATTGCACCGGGCCAGATTGTCCTGCGGCAATTTTTTTATAAACATTGGGAATATCTGTGTTTGCAAGATTTGGAAAAGCTTCTTCTATTGTTTTGCCAACCAATAGCTGATGGTTTATCCCTACAATTTTATCCGCTGCAGGATTTGAACCGGAAAGTATTAATCGGCCATTTTCATCTAAACTGTAAAAGTACATTCCACGGGTTGAAGATTCGATAATCCTCCTAAATTTTTCTTCACTTACTTTTAACGCTTCTTCTATTGTCCTACGTTTAGTAATATTCTTCGAAACACAGGTAACATATAGCACTTCCTTCTTTTCGTTCTTAACGGGATCAACCATGGTAAGGAAGTAATTCGTTTTACCTGATTGATCAACAACTTTGACTTCAATTTCTCCCTTTTCCCCGGATTGGAATACCTGATGTACCAGAGCTAAACGGCCTTTAGCCTCATTGTATGTGAATATATCATAAGGAGTTTTCCCAATTATATCTTCAGGCTTCTTCCCAAAATGAAAGGCGAAAGCTTCATTTACAAAACGATAAGTATCATCGGGGTTAAAGCTAAAGATAGGGTCGCTTGAATATTGAATGAGGCTACGAAATTTTTCTTCGCTTTTTAGCAGGGCAACTTCGGCTTTTTTTCGTTCAGATATATCAGTTATATGAACCGTGTAGCCAGTAGTTCTTTTTTCGTTATCAATCGTTGGTTTGATAAAACATTCAATAAAGCATATTCCTTTTTTTGTTGTTTTGTAATACTTTTTTCTTGTTATAAGATCAAAATCATACTCTATTTCGTATCTGAAAATCTTACCAGATTTGATGTCTGCAATTCCTTGCGCCGGAAGATGATGATTCAGAAATAAGTTAACATTCTTAACTGCATCGATATTTTCAATCCCAAACAGGTCGAGGCAAGCCTGGTTGCAATCGTTAAAATTGCCGTTTGAGTCATACAACTCAATGGCAATAGGCGATTGCCTAAATATATCTACATATTGTGGACATTCTGGATTTGAATCTTTTTCTTTTTTGCGGTCAGTATCCATACCTCATAGTGTGATTTTAAAAACCATAGGAATCTACCGATGAAAGTCGGGTGGATTTTAGGTCTTACAATATACGAAATTTCTAAATTTTTCTTGTTTGTTTTTTATATGCACGGAGTACACTGTAATATTTGTATTTTAATACGACCGAACTATTGTTTTTAATATGAGGCATGGTTAAAGATAGTCGGATTTTCGCTGGACTGTTGCTCAGGATGATCGCAGAAATGCTACTGTTTTTTGCAACTGTACCTCAAATAATTATTACTTTGTACAAACTAAAGGAATTGAAATGCCCGATTTTGATTTTCTGTTTCGCAAATATCACAGGCGACTTTTGCTTTATTCACTAAAATACGTGGAAAGCGAAAGTGATGCTTTGGATATTGTCCAGAACATCTTTGTTGCTGTTTGGGAGAATGGAAAATACAAGCAAAGCGAGAATCTGGTTAAGGCTTACCTCTTTAGCTCTGTAAAAAACAGTTGTTTGAATTATCTGAAGCACCAGAAAATAGTCAGGCAATTTGAACATGAGTCTGGGTTATATATTAGAGAGATAGAAGCAATTCATTATCAATCAGGAGAAAAATCGTTGATTGAAAATGAGAGCCTTAAGCAAATTAATGATGCTATTGATTCATTGACCGAAATCTATAAGGAAGTAATTCTTCTCAGCCGGTTTGAAGGCCTGAAGAACCAAGAGATTGCAGTGAAATTGAATCTACCATTGAGGACTGTAGAAACCCGAATTTTCAGGGCTTTATCAACATTGAAAGAAAAAATTTCTCAAAAATCATTTTTTATCCTATTGTATTTGAAAGGATTGCAAAAGAAATGATACTTTTCTTTAAAATAATTTCATTTTGCTGACGTAGTTTACGGTTTTCAGTTGTGTTGGTAGCAACTAATGAACTGAATGACCGGAATGAAGGAAAAAGATTACATTGAGAGCCTGATTGCCCGATATCTGAATGGGATTTGCTTACCTGAAGAGCAACAGGAATTGAAATTATGGATTGAGGAATCTCCGGAAAATCGAAATGAATATCTGTCGATTAAAGATATTTGGGATTCTTCAAGAAGTCAAGCCGATAGAGCTGAGGGTCAGCTCGTTATATTTTATAAAAATCAACTTGAAAAGACTAAGAAAGCACGGATACTTTGGGTCCGGTATTCATCAGCAGTAGCAGCCATATTTGCAATCGGGTTGGTGATTTCGCTTTTAATTCCTCAGGAAAAATCTTCAAGGCATCAAAATATGCAGGTTTTCTCTGTTCCACTTGGATCGAGATCAAAGGTGTTACTTGCCGACGGCACCCTGGTAAACCTAAATTCCGGAAGTGAGCTGAAATACTCATCTGATTTTTCAGATAATAACAGAGTTGTTTCGCTTTCAGGTGAAGCTTTTTTTCAGGTTAAATCCGATTCGCTATATCCGTTTGTGGTTAAAACTGCCAATTTTGATGTAAAAGTTTCCGGTACAAAATTTAATGTTTGTACTTACGATGAGAATAGTTATTCGAGTACTACTCTGGCGGAAGGAAAAATAGAATTAAAAATTGAAGGTTCTAACCAGAATTTTGTAATAAAACCGGGTGAGAAATTTGAACTCGATAGGAAAACCCGAAAATATAGTCTGGAAAGTGCTGATATTGAATCAGAAATAGCCTGGAAAGATGGAGAATTTATCTTCAGGAACATTCCATTTCCAGAACTTGTAAAACGATTGGAACGTTGGTACGACGTTAAATTAAACTATTCGGATAAAGGGCTTCAAAGTTATGCCTATACAGGTAGGTTTAAGAATCAGGAAACAATCTGGCAAGTCCTTGATGCGTTGAGGCTCACATCACCAATTGATTATCGAAAAATGACCTTCAGGGAATTTACACTTATTTACAAACCTTTAAACTAAACTGATGAGAAAAAACGAAGACGAACTGTCGCCACAACAGTTCGCCTTCAAGTAACAATCAATAAAATTAATTGTACAAACACTTCAAATCTATGAAAAAAAAATGGATTCACCCGAGGGGTAGGTCTTTCATCGACATCCCTCTAATTGTGAAAATTATGAAATTAGTTACTCTTTTTCTTTTTGTAGCTGTAATGCATGTTGCTGCAGCTAGCTACTCTCAAACTACTAAACTGAAAATAGTAGGCCAAAACCTGACTATTGGTGAAATTCTTGACCGTATAGAAAACCAGTCAGACTTTTCGTTTTTCTTTAACGCAAATCAGATTGATTTATCGAAACGTATGGATGTATCTGCTGATAATCAGACGGTAAGCAAAATTCTTGATCAAATTTTAGCTGGTTCAGGATTAACTTACACAGTAAATAACAAATTAATTGTCATCCACAAGCCGGGCGAATCCGACAATGTGATGAGTGGTCAACAATCCACTAAAGTTACCGGTAAGGTTACTGACTCAACCGGAGGTTCGCTTCCCGGAGTTTCGATCGTAGTGAAAGGTACCACCAATGGCACTATCACCAATGCTGACGGCGGTTATACTATAGCGAACGTATCAACAAACTCAATCATCGTGTTTTCATTTGTGGGTATGAAGACAGAAGAAGTTGAAGTAGGTAATAAAACTGTAATTAATGTGTCTATGAACGAGGATGCAATCGGTCTGGAAGAAGTAGTTGCTGTTGGTTATGGAACTCAACGCAAACGTGATGTCGTTGGTGCAGCCACTTCGTTTAAAACTGAAAACATTGACGAAAGACCTTTGGTTCGGATTGACCAGGCATTGGTTGGACAGATGGCCGGGGTTCAGGTAAAACAGACTTCGGGAGCATTGGGCAAAGCGTTCAGTATTCAGGTGCGTGGTACTGGCTCAATTTCAGCAGGAAATGAACCACTTTACGTTATTGATGGATTTCCTCTTGCGGCTGCAAATCCAAATTCTTCTGGAAATTATGCCAATGGAAATCCGCTCGATAATATTAATCCGAATGATATTGAATCGATCCAGGTATTGAAAGATGCTGCATCGGCTGCCATTTATGGCTCACGCGCCGCTAACGGTGTGGTTTTGATTACTACCAAACATGGAAAATCTGGTAAACCAGTCATTAATGTAAATAGCTATGTTGGTTTTAATGAAGCAAACCGCAAGTTGGATATGCTTAACTCTGAAGAATGGGTTGATCGAGCAGTAGAAATGATCAACGCGCAATGGGTAGCATCCGGAACCGGACGACTGGCAACTCAAACAACAGCAGAACGTCGTCAGATACTTGGATTAGCTGCTGATGCTTACAATACAAACTTCATGATTGATGATCGTTGGTTACAGGATGGACATCCCGGGTTGAACTATATTGATTGGCAGGACGAAGCTTTCCGGAAAGGATTGGTTCAGAATTATCAATTATCGGCCAATGGAGGAACAGACGTTGTGAAATACTACGTGTCGGTGAATACCGTAAACCAGGAAGGCATGGTATTGGGTATGGATTTAAAAAGTTATTCAGCCAGGGCAAATGTAGAGGTAAAGCCTAACGATAAACTGAAATTTGGAATTAACCTGACTCCAACTTATTCGTTGATTAATGATCCTGGAGTTGAAGGTAAGGATAATATACTACATCAATTGGTTAGTTATTCTCCTGTTCAGGAAGCTTCTGTTGGACTGTATCCCAATGCTTTCGACAATACCCAATACAAGTGGAGTACATCGGCAAATAGTCCGATCGCCAAGCTCGAAAACATAATTGGATTGACCAAACGTTTCCGTACTCTGACATCCATTTTTGGAGAATATCAGATTATAAAAGACCTGTATTTAAAATCGACTATCAATTTCGACAATACCGATAATACATCAAAAAGCTATGTTCCTTATACAGTAGCAAGTTCGTTGTCGGCCCGTCAGTCGCAGTTAACTGTTTTAACTTCAGGAACATTGAATAGCTTTAAAAAGCAGACATTTGTGAATGAGAATACCCTTTCATACAACAAAACTTTGTTTGAAAATCACAACATAGGCTTGATGGCCGGAGCATCGTATAATAACGATAAAATTGATGTTAGCACAATGAGGTCGAATGGTGGCTTTAACAGCTATGTAATTACAACCTTGAACGCTGCAAATGCAATAACCGGAAACTCAACTGAGACCAGAAATGTACTTATCTCTTATTTCGGCAGGGCCCAATACAGTTATAAAAGTAAATATCTGTTTTCGGCTAGTATTCGTCGTGATGGTTCGTCACGATTTGGCTCCAATACCAAATGGGGAACATTCCCTTCCGCATCACTGGGGTGGAGAATTTCAGAAGAATCTTTCATGCAGAATTTCAAAACGCTTAATGACCTGAAATTGCGCGCCAGCTGGGGTAAATCAGGAAATTACAACATTGGAGATTATAGCAGTATACCTGTGTTGGCAAATTATAATTACACTTTCAACGCTGTCCAGGCTACGGGCCAGGCTCCAAGTGCAATCACTAACCCTGATATTACCTGGGAAGAATCGAAAACCATCGATTTTGGTTTAGACTTCGCTCTTTTTGATTCTCGTATTTCAGGATCATTTGACTATTACAATAAACTGAACTACAACTTGTTGTTGAACGTTCCGGTCCCTCAGAGTACCGGATTTGCCACTTCTTTGAATAATGTAGGAAAAGTACGCAATAAAGGTTGGGAAGTTGAAATTTCATCGAGGAATACGACTGGAAAATTTCAGTGGACCACCTCAGCAAATTTGAGCCACAATGCCAACGAGGTTGTTGAATTGGCTGCTGGTCAAACACAAATTCTGATTCCATCTCTGTTCGATATTTCTCATTCAATCCTGAAAGTTGGAGAGCAGATGAACAGCATTTATGTGGTCAAACAAATCGGAATTTTAACACAGGCTGATATCGACAATCAAGTTGCCCGATATGGCACTCAAACTATAGGCGATCCAAAGTATTTTGATGCCAATGACGACAAAACAATCGATGCCAACGACCGTGTAATTGTTGGACACCCCAATCCATCGTACATTTGGGGTATCACCAATAACTTTAAATACAAAGGGTTCGATTTATCGATCCTTGTTCAGGGTCAAAATGGAGGTTCAATTTATTCGTTGCTTGGTCGTGCATTAGGCCGCACAGGTCAAGGTGTTGTTGACAATGCTCTTGGTTTTTATCGCGATCGCTGGCGTTCAGCCGAAGATCCTGGAGCAGGAGCTGTTGGTAAAGTTTACTCAACATTTGGTCGTATTAAAAATACCGATTGGCTGTATTCTTCTGACTACTGGAGAATCAGGAACATTACCCTTGGCTACGATTTAGGTAAAGTTGTCCGCAATAGAATCTTAACAGGAGCTCGTGTTTATGTTACTGCAGAAAACTGGTTTGGAAAAGATAAGTATTATGGAGGATTCAACCCTGAAGCTACCAATACCGATTTATCAGGAAATTCCTCGTTCCCCGAAGCAGGTGATTACGGTGGATTGCCATTGGCAAAATCACTTATACTTGGACTTAACTTAACTTTCTAACCGCTTAAATTTCAAGAAACATGAAAAAGATATTTTATTTCATCATAGTATCGGCAACAATATTCTCTTCCTGCTCAGAGAAGCTTGACTTGTTGCCAATTTCAAGCGCAACTACAGAGACTTTCTATAAATCGACCAACGATTTTGTTCAGGGAGTAAATGCCATTTATGCTGATCTGAGGTCATATCCTGACAGGCAGCTTAACCTCTCCGAAACCAGATCCGATAATCTCTACGCTGTTTCAGATGGCGGTGTCCGTGATTGGGAAGGTATAAACAGTTTCCATAAAACAATTGCAGGCAATCCGTATGTTGCCGAAGCCTGGTTGACCAACTACAACGGTATTTACAGGGCCAATGTAGTTCTTGATCAGATTGAAAAGAACGGAAGTGTTGTAACTGATGCCACCTTAAAGAAAAGATTGGAAGCAGAAGCAAAATTCCTGCGTGCTTTTTATTATTTCGATTTGGTCAGATGGTATGGCAAAGTGCCAGTCATTAGCTCACCTGTCAGCGTTTCTGAAGCGACAAACGTTCCTCGTAGTTCAGTTACTGAGGTTTACAATCTTATTATTTCTGATTTGCAGTTTGCCGCTGAAAATTTATCTGAAACATATGCAGTTGCTGATAAAGGACGCGCTACAAAGTATAGTGCCAAAGGATTGCAGGCTTTGGTTCATATGACTCGTTCCGGCCCAACTTACAGTGTTGAAGGCCCCGGATTAGGATTAAATGAGTGGGAACAGGCACTTACTTTATTGAATTCGATTATCGACAGTAAAAAATTCTCATTCCTGCCTGCTTATTCAAGTATTTTTTCGTACACCAATGAAAATAATGCTGAAGTTATTTTCGATATTCAGTTTATCACGGGTTCAAGTCCGGTACTTGGGTCAACTTTCGCATGGTTGCTGGTCCCCGACACCTGGTTTCAGTCGTTGGGTAAGGCTGTTCAGGGTGGTTTAACCATTCGCCCGGTGGCCGAATCGCTTATTAGCTCGTTCGAAACCGGCGATGTTCGCAAAACCTTTTCAATACAAACCGGCCACGTTTTTAACGGAGTAACAGAACCTCGCTCTTTCTTTAAAAAGTATGTCGATATCACCAAAGTTCCGACCAATCGTGTCGACTGGCCAATCAATTTTATAACACAGCGATATACTGATATTTTAATGCTGAAGGCTGAATGTATTCTTAAAGGTGCCCCTGGAACGCAGGCCGAAGTGGATGCTATTGTAAATCAGGTTCGCACCCGCGCCGGTTTAACCACACCTGTTTCGAACGTAACATTGCCACAGTTGATGGCCGAGCGCCAAAAGGAGTTCATTGCTGAAGGCTTGCGCTGGCACGATTTGGTTCGTTCGGGTCTGGTTGAAACTTTAATTCCTGCATGGATCACAAAAGAAGACATCCTGAAACAGATTCAGCCCTTTCAAAAGAATTATATCATTTATCCGATTCCTCAATCTGAAATCGATGTAAAAAGCGGATTGTATGAACAGAATTCCGGATATTAAAACTTAGCTTCGGCAAAACGTAAAATTGAAAATAAAAAGGTGGGTGTTGGTGCCCACCTTTTTAATAAACAGTAAACCAATAAAACAAATAAAACCTGCAAACCAATGAAAACCTACCTGTATTTATTTCTGATTTTTATACTTTCGGGTGCCTGTCAGCAAAAAAAACTGCCGGTTATCGAAACTGGTTCAATTGCTCCAATGCCAGATGAATGGATTGATAAAGACACCGGTCATAAGGTCGTTAAGCTGACTGCCAAAATGGAAGGAAACAGCCTGAGTTTTTACTTCCACAACAATCCGTTTATTGGCGACGAAATGGTTTTTTACAACAGTAGCAAACAAAATCCCGATGAAGTTACTGACATGAAAAAAGAAGAGACTTACAATACGAACGTAAAAAACAAACAGCTTTACAGCATCAATCTTACCACAAAAAAAATCAATCAGCTAACAAATAGTTCCTCTCCGATGAATGGTGAAATTGTTTCAGAAAAAACCGAAACAATATTCTACCAAATAAAAGACAGTGTCTTTTCTCTTCAGCCTTCTACAAAAGAACCTCGGTTGGTATATGTTTTTCCTGAAGATTTTAAAGCATCAATTACGACTGTAAATGCCGATGGTACATTGTTGGCTGGCTCGAGAGCAACTGAAGCAGAAAAAGAAATTCTGAAAAATAATCCCCAAAAGAGAGATTTCTTCAATTTGATTTATGAAGCTAAACTGCCTAAAACTTTATTTACCATCGAAATAGAAACAGGCCATCTTAATAAATTATTTACTGATAGCGCATGGCTAAATCATGTGCAATTTTCTTCTGTAAACCCTGATTTATTGATGTTTTGCCACGAAGGTCCCTGGCACAAGGTTGACCGGGTATGGACAATTGATGTGAATACAAAACAGGTTACTCAGGTTCATCACCGAACTATAGAACGGGAAATTTGGGGACACGAATGGTTTGGGAAAAGCGGAAAGACAATCTGGTTCGACCTGCAACAACCACGAGGTGAAACATTCTTTGTAGGTGGTTATGAGGTCACTTCGGGCAAAGAAATAAAATACAGTTTACTTCGTAATGAATGGAGCGTGCATTATAATTCCAATTCTACGGAAACACTCTTTGCAGGCGATGGCGGCGATCCGGGCTCTGTAGCCAAGGCTCCCGATGGACAATGGATCTACCTGTTTACTCCTGATGGCGATAAATTCAAGTCAGAAAAACTCGTAAATATGAAACATCACCAATACAGACTGGAGCCGAATGTTCATTTTAGCCCCGATGATAAATGTATCATTTTCAGGGCAAATTTCGAAGGCGAAAGCAATGTTTATGCGGTGGAAGTGAGCAAAATAGATGATTAAATTTCTTAAAAAAGCGAAAGAAAAACTAAGTATTGGTATAAGCCGATAACACAGGATACCAATGTGAAAATCTATTTCTAACTTAGTGTCAAAGTTTTTGATCAATCCGAAATTATAAACCAATTTTTCGAATCTTTACATGAATAAATGCTCAAAAAATACACTATTTGCTAGACTTTTACTGGCAATGCTGATGATTGCTTATTCCCCTTGTCAAAGTCAGTCTAAAGTTTCCACTGCTGGTTGGCCACTAATTACCAAAGAAGCAAAACCCTGGAGCCGTTGGTGGTGGATGGGCAGTAGTGTCAATCCATCCGATTTGAAAGCTGCGATGGAAGCCTATTCGAAAGCCGGATTGGGCGGATTGGAAATCACGCCGATTTATGGTGTGCATGGTTACGAAAATCGTTTTGTCAAATTCCTTTCGCCTGAATGGATGAAAAATCTGGAATACACGCTTCAGGAAGGTAAGCAACTTGATATGGGTATTGATCTGGCAATGGCTTCGGGCTGGCCTTTTGGAGGTTTGTGGGTAACACCCGAAGATGCCTGCAAATATATGTCTGTGCAATCGTATGCACTAATCAAAGAGGGCGATCAGCTTCAGGAAAAAGTGGCAATGACTCAGGAGTCAATGTTGAGGTCGATTTCGCGTAAAAATCTAAAAATTGAGCAGTTAAAATATCCGGTAAATGCCAATGCCGACAGTTTGCAAAGTTGGGCCATCGAACAGGTTCGTTACCCGGTAGCGATGCCTTTGCAGGCCCTGATGGCATATTCTGATAAAGGCGATATTTTGAATTTGACAGAAAAAGTTGATTCGGATGGAAAACTCAACTGGACAGCGCCCAAAGGATTATGGAAATTGTTTGCCGTTTTCGAAGGCTGGCATGGCAAAATGGTCGAACGTGCTGGTCCGGGTGGCGAGGGCGATGTAATTGACCACTTTTCGGATAAAGCCATTGATAATTATTTAGGACATTTTACAACTTCATTTAACGGACATGATATTAGCGGATTACGGGCATATTTCAACGATTCGTACGAGGTTGATGACGCCCGTGGTGAAGCCAATTTTACCCCGCTGTTGTTCGACGAATTTCAGAAACGGCGTGGATACGATCTTCGCGAATATCTTCCGGCTTTGTTAGCTCTTGACACTCAGGAATACAATCAGCGTGTGTTGAGCGACTACCGCGAAACGATTTCGGATCTGATTTTGGAAAAATATACCCAACGCTGGCACGACTGGGCTGCAAAAGGCGGAAAGATTATCCGCAATCAGGCACATGGGGCGCCAGCCAACATCCTCGATTTATATGCCGCTGCCGATATTCCGGAAACCGAAGGTGAGGACATCGTAAAAGTGAAGACAGCATCATCGGTGGCACATGTTACTGGCAAAAAACTGGCTTCGTCGGAGTCGGCTACCTGGCTGAAAGATCACTTTGAAGCTTCTTTGTCTGATGTAAAACACGCTATCGACTTGTTTTTGCTGGCCGGTATTAATCATGTTTTTTACCATGGAACAACATTTTCTCCACAAGATGCTTCATGGCCGAGCTGGATGTTTTATGCTGCGGTACATTTCGGGCCAACCAACACTTTCTGGAACGATTTCGGCACACTGAATACCTACATTGCCCGTTCACAATCGTTTCTACAGGCCGGGAAACCTGATAATGATATTTTACTTTATTACCCGATTGCTGATGAATATGCTGTTCGTGGAAAGTCGATGTTGCTTCATTTTGATGGCGCAGCCAAAGGTTCGTCGGTTCGTAAATCTGCCGAATACCTTTTCGGAAATGGTTATGCTTTCGATTATATTTCTGATCGGCAAATTGGCCAGCTTCAAACTGCTTCCGGAAAAATACAGACCGGAGGGGCAAGCTACCAGACTGTTTTGCTTCCGCTGGTAAAACTCATTCCGCTTGAAACATTCGAAAAAGTGATTGATCTGGCTAAAAATGGCGCAACGGTTTTGATGGAAGAACTTCCTTCAGATGTTCCCGGATTGGGAAAATTGGCGGAAAGACAAGTGAAATTGCAGACTTTGAAAAAATCGTTGAATCTGGCCAAACAGGCAGGAAGCACCCTGCAGAAAGCCAAAGTTGGCAAAGGCCAGATATTGGTGGGCAATTTGTCTGAACTTCTCGTTCAGGCTAAAATTCGCCACGAAATAATGATCGACCACGGCTTGCAGTGCATCCGGCGAATTGATGGAGCCAACACAACTTATTTCATTGCCAATCGCGGAGCCGAAATTATTGACCAAATGATTACTCTTGAAACTAAAATTGGGTCGGCAGTTTTGTACAACCCAATGAACGGAACCTTTGGCAAAGCGCAGACAAAAACTTCGGACAAATTTGGCGAAGTTTACCTGCAGCTTAAACCGGGCGAAAGTTGTCTGGTGCAGGTTTTCCCGGGTAAAGTGGATGCTCCTGAATATGCATATTGGAAAGCTTCCGGAGAAAAAAACACGTTAAACTCCGATTGGCAACTGATTTTTGTGAGCGGTGGGCCTGAACTTCCCAAGCCGGTAAAGCTTGAAAAATTAGGTTCGTGGACCGAATTGGTGGGTGACAGTTACAAAGCTTTTTCAGGAACGGCAGTATACAAAACCAGTTTTGCAAAGCCTGCGGGAGATGCAAAATCGTGGCAACTCGATTTGGGTAAAGTAGCTCACAGTGCACGTATAATCCTGAATGGGAAAGAGCTCGCAACGCTAATCTGTTCACCTTTTTTGGTTAATATTCCGGTAGCTGAACTTAAGGCGGAAAATACGCTTGAAATTTCGGTGACCAACCTGATGGGCAATCGCATGGCCGACATGGAGCGGAAAGGACAGCCGTACAAGATTTTTTACAATGTCAATTTTCCGGCATACAAAGCCACCAATAGGGGTGCCGATGGACTGTTTACAACTTTAGGCTGGAAACCTCAGGAATCCGGTTTAATCGGACCGATAACGCTGACTCCTTTGCAACAAATTAAATAAAGTTCCACCCAACCCTCCGACAAAAGGAGGGCTTAAAACTCGCAACCCGCAACAATTCTAACCTAAAAAAAATGTGCTCTATGTGTCTATGTGGTTCAAAAACAAAAATACTCGTGATTGCATTGGCATTCACTGCCTGCCAGTCAACTCCAAAATCTTCGAAGATTGATCGGTTGGCCTTGGTCTCCCGCAACAATGTGTTAGTAGAGCAAGCCGATACGCTGGCAAGTTTATCAGTTGGAAATGGTGAATTTGCATTTACAACCGATGTTACCGGCCTGCAAACGTTTTACAAAGAATATGAAAATGGTGTCACGCTGGGCACACAGTCGAACTGGGGCTGGCACACTTTTCCGAATACCGAAAACTATCAGGTGATGGAAAGCGCTAAATATTCGGATTACCGCGGACGAAAAGTGCCTTATTTGGTACAATTTTCGGGCGATGGGCGCGATGCAAAAGCAGCCAATTATTTTCGTGAAAATCCGCAACGCATGCAACTGGGTGTAATCCGTTTACTACTAAAAAAAGCTGATGGAACAGAGGTGAAACTTGCCGATATTGAAAAACCAAAACATCAGTTGACACTTTGGGAAGGCCGCATCAGCAGCGAATTTTCAGTTGAAGGTCAGCCTGTAAATGTGGAGGTTTTTTGCCATCAGCAAAAAGATATGATTTCGGCTAAAATCAGTTCCCCGTTGGTTGAAAATGGCCAATTAAAAGTGGAATGGATTTTTCCTTATGCCTTTCCAGGTCATGTGCATTCAGGCTACGATTTTACCTCTCCGGATAAACACCGATCGCAATTGGAAAAGGTAAACGAAAATTCAGCCAGAATTTTGCGGACACTGGATAACGATCACTACCAGGTAAAATTGGATTGGGAAGGACAAGCCGCTCTAGATGAAACCGAAAAACATCATTTTGAGCTTTCGGCCAAATCAGGAAATACAATTTCGTTTAGCTGTTTATTCGCTCCTGAAGCAAAAACAGAGGTATTGCCAATATTTGCCGAAACCGAAACCAACAACCTCGAAACATGGAAACGTTTCTGGGAAACCAGCGGTGTAGTCGATTTCTCTGAATGTACCGATCCGCGCGCCAAAGAAGTGGAGCGCCGGTTTGTACTGTCGCAATATTTGACTCAGATTCAGAATTCAGGGTCGTTACCTCCACAGGAAACCGGATTGGTTTTCAACAGTTGGTATGGCAAATTCCACCTCGAAATGCACTGGTGGCATTCTGCCCATTTTGCCAATTGGGGACATCCCGATTATCTGGAAAAGCAATTGGACTGGTATCAGACCATTTATAACAAAGCGCTGGAAACCGCACAAATGCAAGGTTTCAAAGGTATTCGGTGGCCCAAAATGGTGGGGCCTGAAGGACAGAACAGTCCATCGGGTGTTGGCAGTTACTTAATTTGGCAGCAACCGCATTTCATTTACATGGCCGAGCAATTGTACCGCAGCAATCCTTCGCCTGAAATTCTGAACAAATACAAAGACCTGATTTTTGCCACTGCCGATTTTATGGCCGATTTTGCCGTGCCAGATTCTTCAGGAAATGTGTATAATCTTTTGCCACCACTCATTCCGGCTCAGGAACACTGGAAACGCGAAACCACCATGAATCCACCTTTCGAATTGGCTTATTGGCATTGGGGTCTGACTGTGGCTCAGGAATGGCGGAAACGTTTGGACATGCAACCTGACCCGGTTTGGGAAGAGGTCCGTACCAAAATTGCGGCGCCGGTTCAGGAAAACGGTTTGTACCTTGGTATCGCCAATGCACCCGATTCGTATACCAATCCTGCGGCCATGAAAGATCATCCGATGGTTACCGGTACGCTTGGCATTTTACCTGCATGGGACAAAGTTGATCCTGAAATCATGCGAAATACATTGAAAGTGGTTATGCAAAAGTGGGATTGGCCATCCACCTGGGGCTGGGATTACCCGATGGTTGCCATGTGCGCCACTCGGCTGATCGAACCGGAATTTGCGCTGGAAGCCTTGCTTAAAGACGTTCAAAAGAATACCTACCTGAAAAACGGGCACAATTATCAAAGCGAACGGTTGCGCATTTACATGCCGGGCAACGGCGGTTTCCTGAAAGCTATTTCGCTGATGTGTGCCGGATGGGAAGGCTGTACTACCGAAAATCCCGGGTTTCCGAAAGACGGCAAGTGGAACGTAAAATGGGAAGGATTGACGAAAGATTTTTAGGAAGCCCCTCTCCAACCTTTCCCCAAAAGGGAGAGGCTTCAGGTAATCAAGGTTTTATCGTCTTTATTTTAAATTTCAAATACACAATAGAAGATACCCCGAAGGGGTAAAATCTGAATAACCGCGGGTGAAGCAAAGCGGAACCCGTGGATAACGAAGTAAAGTGAAAGTAAGGCGCATCAGCCAATGATATTTGAAACACAAAAGTTGTATGCGCCGCAAGTAGAAACCAAATTCAAAACCAGATTAAAATACAATGATTATCCTAAAAAAACTCAATATGAAAAAATTCCCTCGCAACCGTGTCCTCCCCATATTGGGGGAGTTAGAGGGGGCTTTGTTTCTTTTCTTTTTCCTTCTTTCTTTTTCCTCATTTGCCGCCCCAACCCAAAAACAAACCCTTTTTCTCTCCGGAACCGACAATACCCACACTAAAACATGGGAATTTTTCTGCACATCAGGACGAAACAGCGGAGTATGGTCGAAGATTGAAGTTCCTTCGCATTGGGAACAGCAGGGCTTTGGCGAATACGACTACGGCCGCGACTACCGCACTTATGGCAAGAAATTCAAATTTGCGGATGAAAAAGGAATGTACAAATATGCGTTTCAGGTTCCGGCTGACTGGAAAAACCGAAAAGTTTTCATCTTATTTGAAGGCTCGATGACCGATACCGAAGTGAAGATCAACGGGCAAATGGCCGGACCTGTTCATCAGGGTGCATTTTACCAGTTCCGATACGATATTACCGATAAACTGAAATTTGGTCAGGAGAACTTGTTGGAAGCTACAGTCAGTAAAATGTCGGCTGAACCTTCAGTGAACCGTGCCGAACGTTTTGCCGATTACTGGGTGTTTGGCGGCATTTTTCGTCCGGTTTACCTCGAAGCTTTTCCGGAGGAACATATCGAACGAGTAGCCATTGATGCCAAAGCCGACGGTTCGTTTGCTATGGATGTTTTCCTTCAGAATTTAAAGGGCAACCGCACGGTTTCAGCAGAAATCATCGATTCAAAAAATAAAGTTATTGCTTCGTGCAAAGCTAATTCAACCGGCAAAGATTCGCTGGTAACATTGAACTGCAAGGTTTCGAATCCCGATTTGTGGACTGCCGAAACTCCCAATCGCTATTCTGTTCGGGTTTCGCTTAAAGACGGCAAAAATGAATTGTATTCGACCACTGAAAAATTTGGCTTCCGAACTATTGAAATCCGGCAGGGCGACGGTATTTACCTGAACGGTACAAAAATCAAGATGAAAGGCATCAACCGTCATGCTTTTTGGCCTGAAACCGGGCGATGCCTGAACAATCAGATCAATCTTGATGATGTGAAATTGATCAAGTCGATGAACATGAATGCCATTCGTTGTTCGCATTATCCGCCCGATCAGGTTTTTCTGGATTATTGCGATTCGCTGGGATTGTACGTACTTGATGAGTTAGCGGGCTGGCAAAATGCGTATGCGACGGCGCCCGGTGCGAAGTTGGTTAAAGAAATGGTGACCCGCGACTGCAACCATCCATCTGTTATTTTCTGGAGCAACGGCAACGAAGGAGGAACCAACAAGGAATTGGATGACAATTTTGCGATTTACGACAAATCGAATCGACCGGTTATTCATGCGCATCACCGACCTGGAAACGATTTTAACGGTATCGACTGCAATCATTACGAGAACTACTTCAGTTCGCAAAAAATATTTGCAGAAGGCAAGATTTATATGCCCACCGAGTTTTTGCATGCGCAGGACGATGGTGGTGGCGCTGCCGCACTCGAAGATTTTTGGGAGTTATTCTGGAAAACACCAAATTCAGGTGGCGGATTTACCTGGGTGCTGGCCGATGAAGGAATTGTCCGCACCGACCTAAACGGTTTTATCGATGCCAACCGGGTAAATGCGCCCGACGGAGTTGTTGGTCCGCATCGTGAAAAGGAAGGCAGCTATTATGCTTTTCGCAAGATTTATTGCCCGGTAAAAATCAGCCTGAAAAAACTTCCGGAGCAATTTGATGGTAAAATCCCGGTTGAAAATCGCTACCATTTTACCAACCTGAAAGATTGCCGTTTCGAATGGCAATTGGCGAATTTCAGCACCGTGACTGATCGCCATGCTGCCAATAAGGTGATGAAGAGCGGTATTCTCGCCAGCCCTGACGTAAAACCACTGGAACATGGAATTCTCGACTTCGGTCTTCGGTCTTCGGACTCCGGTCTTCCTGTCGATTACAAAAAATACGATGCCCTTTACCTGAAAGTATTTGATAGTTCGGGCGAAGAAATTTATTGCTACAGTTGGAAAATTGGCGGTAACCTGCGTGCTGTTTCGCAAATCGTGAAAATGGACATCAGTGAACAGGAAAAGCAGCAGCGCGAAAAACTAAAAGCTGCCGGAATTGAAGCCGACAATATTCTGCCCATCGAACAGCAATCAGCCGATCTTTCAAAAGAAAAGGGAGTGACTGAGCTGACTGAAAATGATAGTCTTTA
>JAFLKN010000014.1 GCA_019163175.1 Prolixibacteraceae bacterium
GGAACTTTGGTCATCAGACCATCCCAACCACCCACTTTATCCAGACCAATAAATAGCATGATGGCAGAACCACCGATCATGATAATAACCTGAATCGCATCGGAATAAGCTACTGCCGTAAATCCACCAATTATAGTGAATATCGCTACAGCAATTCCGATGATGAATACCGTTGTCATCACATTCCAACCGAGAATACTATTCAGAACAAGAGCGCCGGCAAATAAGGTAAACGCCAGTTTCGTCATGATACTAATAATCAGCATCAATCCTGAAAAAAAGGTTCTGGCTCGTCGGTTATAACGGATTTCCAAAAATTCAGGAATGGTGTAGATATTGTTTTTCATGTAATGCGGAAACAGAATCGCGCAGGCAAAACCTAAGGTAATTGCACAGGTCAATTCAACTGAACCGGCAGAAAGTCCATACCGATAGGAGTCTCCGGATAAACCAACCAAATGTTCGGCGCCAATATTAGTCGCAAAAAGCGACGCACCAATTATTGGCCATTTTATCGATCTTCCTCCCAGAAAAAAGTTAGCACTGCTCTGCCCAGCCTTCTTGAGATAAGACATATACAGTCCGAAAGAAAGACTTCCTCCCATTACAATTGCCAGAACAAGCCAATCGAGAATTGTTAGTGATAAATCCATTGTTGTTAGTTAAGTTTAAAAGTGCAAAAGAGTTTCTACCCTACTTCGCCAAAATATCAAGTCGCTGTATGCTTTGAATCATGGCCCTGACCGTATGATAATTGATTTTCCAGGAATGCCCCATGTGTGTCCAAATGGGTTCACCTTTGCGCGAAAGCAGCGGATACCACTCCCCGACCCCTTTATTAACGACTTTATCCATCACAAATCGATGCACATTTTCGTATGCCGTAATATATTTTTCGTCGCCAAACAGAATCACTCCATCAAGCAGACCGATCAGAACTTCAGCCTGTTGCCAAAATTCCTTTTCCTTGTCGTACACGCCTCCTGAATGTGGACCTTCGACATAAACGCCGCCAAATTCCCAATCGATACCGTTGTCAACGGTATGGTCAAAAATGATTCTGAATAAATCAGAGTAAATTTTCGGATCAATTTTCAGGATATCGAGCGCATGAATCAACAACCAGGCAAATTCGGCATTGTGTCCGTAGCAGGTATTATCAGTAGCATTGCCTTTCTGACCTTCTTCCGAGAACCGATCCCAGCCCCAGATGATGTCAAATTTGATTTGAGGAGCAACCGACCAGTCTTTAAAGAACTGCGGAATACCAGTTTTATAAACTGGATGTATGATTCGGTTGATGAGCAAATCAATATCTTCCAATAATTTCCGGCGATGAACGTCTTTTCCTGAACACTCATAAAGTGTGGTAAAAGCTTCCATCAGGTGCATATGAACATCGAGCGTTTTGCGGTCACCGCCCTGACTTCCCGGACCACTGAGTGTCCAGTCGCGGTGGAACATTTCCCAATAACCGCCATACATCGTGTCGGTGCAATATTTCTGAATCAGGTCAAAAACCTTTTCAGCATATTCAATCCCACGCTGGTCGCCGGTTGCAAGGGTATATTCGCTGAGGGAATAGATAGCAAAACTATGGCCATAAATGATTTTCTGATCGATCTTAACATTGCCTTTCCGGTCCAACATCCAGTAAAAACCTCCGAATTCCTTATCCCACATTTTGTCGATCAAAAAATCGGCTCCATGTTTGGCCATTTCAGCATATTTTCCGTTGCCATATCCGGCACGGTGTGCCGACGAAATGGTATACAGACAGCGGGTTTGGGCAATCAGCGATTTTTCATCTTCACCCGTATCATTTCCATCTTTATCGAAATGGGTGATAAACCCACCATTATTTTTGTCGATCATTCGGGTTGTCCAGAATGGTAATAACTCACCGGTTAGGTGATTGATTGCTTCCGTTTTTAAAGCAAGTATTTCTTCTCTCTTCATAGGTTAAAAATTAATTTATGCTGGCATATCTGGCAACGTCCAGCCTTCGCGATAATTGTGTTTGATCAGTTCTTCAGCAAATGCTTTGGCATTTATTGGTTTTGTATAAACTTCATTAAAAGTAGGATTTCCATCTGTGACTACCATTCCATTATCGAGACAGAATTTAATTTCTTCATTGTCGCGGATGTTGGTGAATTTCATATTTGGACCGTCCCAAAGTAATTCTTTATTCAAATCCTGAAGTCGGACAGCCAAAACACCCATGACCACCATTTCATTGAATGGCCCGGCCTGAGAGAAAGGCGATGCGGTTTCAATACGGTTTTCCGGACTTTCCTTACAGGCTCTGATCCAATCCTGTTCGTGGCTATCTTTAACACGTGGAATCGTCTTATCAACTTTAGGCACCCTTCCTGATACCAGCCATGGATCTTTACCATAGCAACCACATACGAGTTTATCTTTCGTTCCGTGGAAAATCACACCGCCACCATCATCATTCATATCGCGTCCTTCTGGCCAATCAAATGGTTTCATTGGTTTCATGCCGCCATCCATCCAGGTAACCTGAACTTCAGGAAAATTAATTTTTATGCCATCGACTTTGGGTCGTGCAGGAAATATCAGTTGAACTGATTCTGTATTTGGTGGCGAGTCGGTCATGAGCATAGTGGAAGCTCCCTGAACCCGGGTTGGATAACCTAATTTAAGCCCCATGAAAACCGGATGAAGGATGTGACAAGCCATATCGCCCAATGCACCTGTACCAAAGTCCCACCATCCGCGGAAACTCCAGGGCGTATACATCCGGTGGTATGGACGCGATTTTGCCGGACCTATAAATAAATCCCAGTTCATTGTTTCCGGAACTGTCATTCCTTGCTTGGGGGCTGTTAGTCCCTGCGCCCATAAAGGTCTGTCAGTAAAGGCTTCAACTTTGGTCACTTCACCAATTTCATTATTCCAAAGCCACTCCTGAATTAGACGCACACCTTCGCCTGACGAGCCCTGGTTTCCCATAGAAGTAGCAACCTTGTGTTTTACAGCGAGCTTTGTTAAAAGTCGGGATTCATATACAGAATGTGTAAGCGGCTTTTGAACGTATACATGCTTGTTCAATGTCATTGCATGAGCGGCAACTATGGCGTGATTGTGATCGGCTGTTGCAACTAAAACCGCATCAATCGACTTGTCCATTTCGTCATACATTACCCGCCAGTCCCAATATTTTTTGGCTTTCGGGAAATAATCAAAACATTTCTTGCTGTGGTCCCAATCTACATCACACAGGGCAACGATGTTCTCCGACTTCATGCTTTTCAGATTCGAAAAACCCATACCACCGATACCAACACCTGCAATATTTAATTTGTCGCTTGGCGCTTTGTATCCAAGACCTGCAATAACATTCGAAGGAACGATCATCATTCCGGCAGCTACTGTTGAGGAGGTTCCAATAAATCCCCTTCTCGTCATGTTCTTGTTTTGTGTCATTTGTATAGGTTTTAGTAGGTAGTTAAGACTATTTCTATAAAATTTATTTCCCGCTTAGTTCCTGGTAAATAGCCAGCAAAAAGTCGCGGTTATCGGCAGTCAGATAATGCATTTCGCCACCCATTCGGTTGAAAGTTTTACAATAGCGCAGATAGTATGCCGGATTATCCATAGGCGGTTCACCATTCTTTTGCCAGTCCCAATCCGATTTGGCCAAATCAACAATCAGCATGTAATGGTTATCTATATGACCACCCTTTTGCATAATCAGGTTTTGAGACATGGACAGCGCCTTTTCGAAAATCATAGGCGACATAACTGCAGAACCAATCGACATGTACACCCCATAATCCAGATTACTCACACTTTTGGCGAAACTAAGAAAATCATTCTGCGCAACACGACCCAATGCCGCTCCGTGGTTCATCGGATGATTGTAAATGATATCGTGTCCGAACATCGGGTGACCTGTAAAAGGAATTCCCAACTCATAAGCACGGGCCTGGGCTGAATATTTTTTAAACGGATGAGGAATGCTCCTGAAACCAGCCTTCAACTCATATTTTTTGATTACACCAGCCAGATCAATGGCTGCCGCAGCCAGATCAGGATTGGTATTCATTTTTACTGAAGCTTCGTCGTACAGGAAGGAGATTTCAGGAATTTGAAGTCCTTCCCGCGAAATCATTTTTCCGACAGACTCACCATAGCCCAGACCTTCATAGGCGCCAACTATCAATGCCAGATTGATATTGAAACCGGTATGATCCCATATTCCGAACTGGCCCAGTTCAACATTTTCACGCACATCTTCGCTCGATTTTCCCTGAAAAGCAAATTCCCAATCGTGAATAATACCGGCCCCATTGGTTGATAAATGAGTTACCCATCCTTCTTCCATCAAAGCAATCAAGGTCGGTGACATACCATTTTTAATGGTGTGAGCGCCAAAAGTGAGCATCACCGATCGTTTTTCAGTTCGGGCAAAACGTATGTGTTCTGCTGTTTTCTCAATCAGCTTTTTACCCAATTCGGAAAGATGATCAGGCTTCTGATTTACTTCAATATGGTCTTTTTCGATATAAACTTTATTCTTCCGATCGTCCAGTTTTTTAATAGCCAACTGATCACGATCTAATTTTGCGTATGGCATTTTTTAAATCTTAAATATTTAACAAGCTGAGCAACTGATTTAATTGCGAAAAATCCGGAATAATCACATCGGCACCCGACTTGATCAAACGGCTGCGTTTGCTTTCATTCAGGCTGAAGCGCTTCAGTTCATTACTGGCAATACCAATAGCAATTCCGCCTCTTTTGCGTGTTTCCCTCATCTCAACTGGACCGTCGCCAAAGGTTATTAGCTTACCAAACGAAGATTCCCCGATCGAACTCAAAATACGGTCGAGCACAATCTTTTTTGCTTCTTTGGTTACATCACCCACAGCTCCGTAAATTCTACCTTCAAAAAGATGAACATAACCAAGTGCCTCAGCTTCTTTTTTCACATCTTCTTCATCGGTACCACTGGCCAGATATAGTTTCACCCCGGCATCGTGAAGCTTCTGAAGGAACGAAACTGCATTCTTCATGGTAAAATCTTCCAATGCCAGTTCGCCGCTCCGGTATTTTTCTTCGCGAACTTTAACCATTAGCAACAATTCGTCGTTATAAATCTTTTTATATCCGAATTCGTCCAGCATTTCATCTTCTGGCACACAGCCAAATTCACGAATAATATCGAGCAGACCTTTCATTTGCACCAAAGTCTGTATTCCGGTAGTTTTATCGATATACTCATTCACACGGGCCAAAACTTTCTGGTACAAAGCTTCATCAGCTTCCTGATATTTCTTGCCCAAAACTGCCTTAACCATCATTGGACCCATAATCAGCTCCCAGCCTTCGCGTAGAGTTGAGATGGTTCCATCGTGATCAAAAATGGCATGTTTTAGCTGAAGTTTTTCTTTCCACGCATTCACAATTTCTATTTCGGTTTGTGGCAGGTAGTTGGCATGGCGAATGTCTTCTGCCAGTTCAGGAGCATATACATAATCCGGATCGCTGCCTATAGCCATAATTTCTTCAGGAGTAGCTGTACCTGTTTGGAAAAGTTTTTGTACGGTAACACCGGCCACAAAAGTTCCTATTCCGGCCGCAACTTCCATATCGTAGCCGGCTGCCAGTGCTGATGCTGCACCGGCCAGATAACTGTCTCCGGCACCAACGGTGTCAACTCTTGAAATAATCATCAAGCCTGAAATATCAGAGATTCCTTTTTCGCTGATGGTTAAAGAACCTTTCTTTCCGCGTGTAATAAACAATGGTTTCTTAAATCGTTTATACAGTTCTTCGGCGCAGGCAACTACTTCCGAATACAAAACCACATCGTCAGGAGCCTTATCTAACCCACACAAACGTGCAGCCTCGGTGTCGTTCATCTTACGTATCGTGCCATTGTAAAAATCATTGAAGTTGCGGCTGTCAACAATAAACATTTTATCGGGGAATTGACTGATTACCTTCAGAAGTTCCCGTTTGAAATAGTCGATATGAATACCGGAAGGAACTTGTTGATTAATCAGGACAACATCAACCTCGGGAATTTCGTGCACCAGATTGGCAATTAAACGGTCAGCCGTTTCTTTTGAGAGGACATTGTAGTTTCCAAAGTCAACACGGTTTAATTCAGTATCATCAATGTAAGGTTTGGCATAGGTGTGGGTTGACCATTTGTTCTCCTGAATTAAAAGATTGTCAGGATTGATGCCGTTGCGTTTCATAATTTTCACCATTTCAGCACCAAACGGATCAGTACCGATCACTCCAAATGCGCGAATATCTTTTATGCCCAGAGCCGCTAAATTGCTGGTTACATTTCCGGCTCCACCCAACGAATAGCGTTGCTCCCTGACGGGTCTGGTTGCCTGATTGGTTTCAACAGAGATTTCGCTCATGGCCTCATCGATAAACCAATAAGAATCCAGACAGAAATCACCTACCACAACAATTTTTACTGTGCTTATATCTTCAAGAATCTTTACAAGTTGTTCCTTTTTCATTAGGAATTAATTTATAAGTTATAAATATTTTATTTTAAAGTCGGAAACACATAAATGGCAACATCACCAGGTTCAACCTCTGTTGCGCTGGCATATTCATTCGCCGGAATTAGTGAACCATCTTTAAGTACTTTCTTTACTGAATCATCGGTATAAATCACCAATTTCATAGCTTTCTTGAAATCCCGGTTCACAACAACCAGAAATGAATTTTCGGCGTTTTCAAGAACTGAAACAACAGCCCCCTCGCCCACTGTTTCGAGCAATTTAATTGGAGCCGGAAGCTGAGACAGGCGTTTTGTACCATTTGGAATATTCAGGCCGGTATGTGCTACAGAAATAACTTTGGCGCCTAAAAATACTCCGGAATAATTTTGAATCTCATTGCTGACTTTTTGCAAACGATCAAATACCACCGTGCGTTTTCCCTGTGCATCGAGCGGCGAACCAAAACCCCTGAAACTCCAGTATTCAATTCCCTGAGCGCCATACGCAAGATTTACAAAAGTCTGAAGTCGCAAATCTGCCAGACTAGGAATATCATGCACGAAAGTTTTTTCAGGCGTATAAGTTTTATAGAGCTGGTAAAAATCATTTAAAGTTGGCTGACCGGAATCGTCGGAATAGGCCAAATAGGAAGTTGTGAGCGCAAATGCCCAAAATGGGCGCCCCTCTGCCTGATATTTGTTGACAAAAAACTCCATATTTTCATACCATCTTGGATGTATTCCCCCATCAACCACCGGATAAAAATCGAAGGAAAGATAGGGTGCCGGGAATATTTTATCGAACGAATCGATGTATTCTTTATAGTCTTTTGTTCCAAATTTACTTTTGTTCGAATTAATGTCAGGATACAGGTTTACAAAGCTGTAATGCTTTTTATCAGCAGCTTGCAGCCTTTTATTCCAATCGGCAAGTTCCTGAAATTTCGATTGGCCAGGTTCATCACCAAGGTAATAACCTTCAAGTGCAGGATGATTCTTAAAACGCGCAGCAGTTTTCTCAGGATCAGATTTTAGCTCCGGACAAGAAATCATCAGCCTGACACCTGCTTTACCCGCTGCATCAAGCGCTTTGGCAATTGCATCTGCGTTCGAAAAAAAAGCGATATCAATGTTCACTCCAACATCTTTCAGCTTCTGGTAACTTTCTACCGATACTTCAGTCTGGGCAATACCACCCCACGACATTACGGGGATTATTCCTCCCGATCTCAGTTTTCCTTGTGCGTTAACCTGTCCGAAACAAGTAATTGCAATAAGTATGAGTAATAAAATCTTCTTCATTGCAATTCTATTTTTTGGTTGGAAACATGTAAACAGCAACATCACCTGGTTCAATTTCAGTTTTACTGTCGTAAATACCGGCTTTAACTATCGAACCATCTTTTAGCACCCGTTTCAGTGACTCTTCGCCATATATTATTAGTGACATGCGCTTTTCCAGATCGCGGTTCAATACCACAAAAAAGGTATTTTCTCCGTTTTCCAAAGTCGAAACCAGTGCCCCATATCCTTCTGTTTCGAATACTTTTATGGCCCATGGCAAGGTGCTTAAACGTGTTGTACCTCTGGGGATCACAGTTCCGTTATGTTTTACCGATACTATTTTTGAACCAACAAAAACTCCGGCCAAATTTTGAATCTCTTTATTGACAGTTTTAATCCTATCGTAAACAACCGTACGCTTACCATTCAGACCTATTGGGGCGCTCCTTAAACCTTGCGACATCCAGTACGACCAGTATTCCAATCCCTGTGCACCATAAGCAAGGTTACTAAAAAGCTGAAGCCTTAGCGCTGGGATGGTGGGCTCGGGATGAAGATCGTTGTACGAACTGGCAAGAGCAAAAGCCCAAAACGGCTTATTCAGTTTTTGTGCTTCGGCTGAAAATATTTCAAGGCCTTCGTACCATCTCTCATGAACTCCATCATTCAGCACCGGATAAAAATCGTAGGATAACAGCTGCGTGGGAACTTCTTTGGCAAAAGTCCTGACATAGTCGGCATACGAAGAGGTACCCAAAGCTTCTGTATTGGTTGGATGAATACTGGCAATCAGATTCACAAAGCAAAAATGTTGTGTATCCAAGTCCACAATTTTCTTGGCCCATTCACCCAACTCCGGAAAATCTTTGCGAATTGGTTCATCTTTCAGGAAATAGCCAGCCAAAGCCGGATGGTTCATGAATTTTTTAACGGTCTTCTCCCAGTCTGATTTTAACTCCGGACACGAAGAAACCATTTTCATATCTATCAAACGGGCAATATCCAATGCTTTTTGCATAGATTCTGCATCAGGATAATTAGCCAGATTTATAGTAATCCCCATTTCTTTCAGCTCTTTAAACCTTTCTAAATTGGTCTCAGCTGCCGGAATTCCAGACCAAGCCATAATTGGAATCTCCTTGTCGGAGGGCAATCTGTCTTGCGCTAATGCAGTAAAAAATAGCGGAACCCAAAGACTTATCAGTACAATTTTTTTCATCGATCTGCTTTGTTATTTTTATCTGTTTGCCGTTGGGAACATGAAGATGGCTGCATCACCAGCATCCAGTTCCATCGAACTTTCATAAGCGCTGGCTGGCACAATCGTTCCATCCTTCAATACTCTTTTTACTGATTCATCCCCGTAAACGGTCAGGTTTATGCTGTTTAAAAAGTCTTTATTTACCACGACCAGAAATGAATTTTCACCCTTTTCCAATACTGAAACGATTATAGGAGCGCCTTTGCTGTCAAGCACTTTAATGGCTTTTGGCAAACTTGTCAGACGAATTGTTCCAGCCGGAATTTTCCCAATATCGGCATGGCGTACACTCACGACTTTCGATCCAAGGAATACCCCGGACAGAGACTTGATTTCGGCACTCATTTGCTTAACCCGATCGTAGACCACGCTGCGCTTTCCAGTTGCACTAATTGGTGCACCGCGCTGGTCTTCGCCTGATGGTGAATTTACCGATGTGGCTGACCAGTATGTAAAATATTGAATTCCCTGTGCTCCGTAGGCCAAATTGCTGAAAACCTGAAGCCGCATTGCGGCAAGTGTTTGCGGTGTTACATGATCGTTGTCGTAGTTGGTGGTGAGGGCAAAAGCCCAAAATGGCAATCCTGCATTTTTTGATTCTGCGGAAATCAATTCCAGATTTTCGTACCATGATTTTGAAAGCCTGTCTTTCATTACCGGGTAATAGTCGAATGATACAAACTGAAGCGGTATTTGCCTGATGTATTCCTGTACATATTCCTTGTAGCTTTTCGTTCCTAACTGAGTAGAATCAGCAAAATTAGGGAACAGGTTTACATAGCAAAAATGTTTGTCGTCGACCGATTGAATTTTCTTTGCCCATGCTGACAATTCAGGAAACAGGCGAATATTGGGCTCATCAATCAGGTGATATCCTGCAACGGCCGGATGATTTATAAATCGTTTCACCGTTTTTTCCGGTTCTTTCTTCAGTTCAGGGCAGGTTACCAGCATTTTCATGCCTACTTTGGCTGCCACATCCAAGGCTTTTTGCAGATCATCGATGTTGGAGAAAAAACTAAGCGAGTGAGTTATTCCGGCATCTTTCATTTCCTGGTACCGTTCTACAGTAGTTTCACTTGCGGGAATACTGTACCAGGCCAGAACTGGAATTTCGCCATTGGATTTTAATCTTTCCTGTGAATTTGCATTGCCTAATGAGAAAAATAAGAACAGAAGCAGCAGGTAATATTTGTGCATAATTATTCAGTTAAAACTCAGATTGTGGTTCATTTAATACACTCATAAAATTTTACCTTCCGGATAAATGTTAGTTTACCCGGAAGGAACTGAAAATTTATATCGTGCTAATTTTTTCGCACATATAGAGATACCCAAAGGATATAAAGCATACATGCGCCAACCACTGAAACGCTGACTAGCGGTCCAAATGTAGTACTCACAAATCCCATTACCAGCGGAATTACGGCACCACCAGATACGGCCATGATAAGTAATCCGGAAATTTCATTGGCACGTTCGGGCATTTTTTCCAGCGCAAGCGAAAAAATAATGGGGAACATATTTCCAACACCCAATCCAATAACCAAGATAGAAGCAAAAGCAATTGTATTTGTTGGAGAAAGGAATACACCCAAAACTCCGGCAAGTGAAAGCAATGTAATCAGCAAAAGGAAAAGGCGTGGTTTAATCCAGTTTAAAATAAAGGCACCCAACAGTCGTGAAATTGTCTCACCGGCAAAGAACATGCTTATACCAATAACCGCCTGATCCAGAGTTATTCCGAATTTGGCGATCAAAATATTGGCGATATTGGTATTGATCGCAACTTCAGCGCCTACAATCAGGAAGATTGATAAAGCCATGAAAGCCACAAAACTGTTTTTCAACAAGCCAAAACAAGAGGCAAACGAGGCTGGTTTGCGATCTGGTTTCGATTCTGTTATTGGTGTCATGGAAAGCCACAATGCGGCCAGTAAAGAAGTGATACCATAAACAGCAAATACTAATTTCCAATCGCCGAAGCTGGTTGCCACGAACGAAGCAATAATAGGTCCTGAAAATGAGATGATTGCTTTTACGAACTGCGATAAACTCATGAAGCTACCCAGTTTTTCTGAAGGAGTAACATCTTGCAGAAGTGGGTTTGCTGAAACCTGAATAACCGTATTTCCAATTCCGAGCAAAATAAACGAGGCAAACATCATCCCAAATGAATAATGTATAAATGGCAAGCCCAGACCAATCGCCTGAATAACCATACCGATGTTCAGCATATTTCGCTTTCCGAACTTATCCTGCAAAACTCCGGCAGGAACAGAAAGGACAAAGAACCATAGCAGAACCATCATTGGTAAAAACTGGGCAATAAAATCTGTCAATGCAAAGTCTTGCTTTACATATCCAGTTGCTACTCCGATAATGTCAACAAATCCCATCACGATGAAGGATAAGAATACCGGAAGTATTTTCCGCATTTCAATTTTTGAATTAGTCACAAGTTTAGATTTAGTTATTTTAATTAATTGATTTTTAATATATTGTTGGTTTATTCTTCAAGTAAGTTAACTTCTTTTACTACGCCTGATTTCTTATTTACCCGCAGTGTTTTTATTTCACATGGAGTAAAACTACCGCTCCATTTGCGGTCACTAAAGCCCAAATCGATTGTTACTGAAGCTGCTTTTCCGGCTGATTCCACACAGCGAATAATCAAATCATCACCAGTCTCGGCATTCTTAATGGCTGAAACGACCACATTGGGGGAATCAATAGAAAGCAGAGAGTCTGATTTTGGAAGTGAACCGCCATGGATTCCCTGGTAAATTGATAATGGTGGAGCACTGAATTCTTCGGCAAGCCTGATAATATTGCTTTCCTGCCAACTTTCCTGATGAGGAACAAGCAACATCCTGAATGTCTGAATACCCTGATCCATCCACATATATTCATTCTTCAAATCGAGCACTTTCGGATTATGGTGAGCAAAGACAGCAGCACGGGCAACCGAAATGCGCATATCATTTCCCAGAATGTTGTAACCATATTTGGCATCATTCATAACGGTCAGACCGAAATTGCTTCCGCTGCGTTTTCCTGTCACATCAATCCAACGCTGACCCGGATCTTCGTTTCCGTTAGCTTCGCGAACAATATGTCCGTAAGGTGTTTCGTAGGTTGCAACCGGACTTTCTACATTAACCGGGAAAGAAAATTTCAGCATTTTTAAATGCTCATGCCAATCGAGAGTTACTTTGGCCTCCAGATTTTTTGATCCGGCATATAAAGTCCAGTCAATTGTAAGTTTCGAATCTCCGTAGGAAGCAACTACCCGCATGGTTGAACGTAACGGCCCGTTTTCCAGAATTTTCAGGGTAGCATTTCCGAATGCGCCTATTTCTTTATCGTAAGTTTTTATATCGTGACTCCAGGTGTCGCTCGGATCATCAATAATAATGGCGTGGCAACCGGTATTTCCTCCGGCAAACACTTCTTTACCGGTCTGTTTATCCAGAATTCCTAGAGTTCCATTGTACGAGAAAGTTACTTTAACCTTATCGTTTTCGAGCACGTTGTCCTTGGCAGATGCGGTAATCTGATGATTGAAATCGCCACCATCCCAAAGCCTTATCTGGCGATAACCCATGGCCGGAATCGCGGTATGAACAATCAGTTTCCTACGTGATCCGGTTTCAGAAGAACCACCGGTAAACTGGTGAGGTAATGGATTTCCTTTTTCATCGTCGACGCGCGAAGTTTTGTGCAAGGTTGGATTCCAGTTAAAATCGTACTCTACATTTCCTATGACTTCCCAGGCATGCGGATTGAAAACCACCATATATTGCGAATCCGGATCTTCAGCAGCTATTTGCCATTCCAATTTCTGAATGGCCATATAACTGGCCTGATGCGCTATATCCATGGCAAAACCGTAACCTTCGCGGGCAGCCTGAGAATGGTCGAACAAAGAAGAGCCTGCAAGACTATCATGAAATTGAAGGAAAAGTACACGTTGCCATGCTGTCGTCAGTTCTTTTTTCGGGTAATTGGCGCCCCAGACCCATGAACCAATAGCCACAATTTTTTCGGCAGTAATCAAGGCTGTCTCCGATTGGCGATTTCCCTTTTTAATTTCCGATTCAGCCGTGTAACAGCCTACCGCATGATGTTGAAGATCATCGTCAACCACTGCCAATTTCAGGTTTTTATCTGCACGAATTTCTTTAAAGTAGCGTTCAGGAGTACTGTAAAAAACTGCCGGTGCTCCTTTTTCTATCTTAAGTTCTTCAATCGATTTGATATTATCTTTGGTGGCTCCACCACCGTGGTCACCAGCTCCAAAGTAATACATAAAGCTTTTCATGGGTTGGTTCTGCACTTGGGCAAGCACTTTTTCCAGACGGTTTTTCACCACCCCACTATCGTTGTAACTCTGCTCTATACGATATGTCAATACTTCAGTGCCATCTTTACCTTTCCACCAGAAAAGGTCAGCAGGCAGCGTTTTTTCATGAGGTCCGGGACGCATGAAAATATAATTATCCATGCCCTGCTTTTTAATAATCTGTGGCAAAGTGCTGGTATGACCAAATGAATCGGGATTAAATCCAATGGTAGCTTTACACCCAAAAAGTTTTTGAAAAGTAAGCTGTCCATACAATCCCTGCCTTACCATGGCTTCTCCCCCGGGGATATTAATATCAGGCTCAACCCACCATCCGCCAATCACATTCCAGCGGCCTTCTTCAACACGTTTGCGAATTTTCTTCATCATTTCCGGATCATTCTCGGCGACCCAATGATAAAATTGGGCTGAACTGCTGATGAAGCAGAAACCGGGAGTTTCATTCATCCGGTCGAGTGCGGACTGAAAAGTACTGTGGACAATTGCCACACCTTCTGTCCATGGCCACAACCATACCGGATCAATATGTGCATGACCAATCATGTGAAATTTAAAATCAGGAGCATTGGCTGGCCACAGCGTTGCCTGCTGTAAATTATCAGCCAGAAGACTTGTTACCGGGGCAAATGCAAGAAATGCTGTACCTGTAGCCGTCTTACTTATGAAAGATCTTCTCGAAATCTGATTTTGTTTTTTTGAATTGTTGGTATTATCCATTGTTTTGTATGTTTAGTTCGATTAATTAGGTCTTGTTATTCTTTTGAATCGAGATAGTAATTTCCAAAGAAATGATTCTCAACCATAACACAAAGTGTGTGGTAAACAGGCAAATGCAATTCCTGAACGTATGCGGTTCGTTTGCCATGAACATTGATCAGAATATCACACATGGTCTTCATTTTTCCACCTGATTCTCCGGTTAATCCAATTACCAAAAGTCCTTTGGCCCTGGCAGTAAGAATGGCATCGAGAACATTCTGTGAATTGCCAGAACTGCTGATCGCTAAAAGCACATCACCGACATTTCCGTAACCAACCACTTGCTGTGCGAAAATGAGATTAGCATCTGTATCGTTGGCAACTGCTGTAATCAAACCGCTGTGTGCTGTCAATGAAATTGCAGGCAGCCCATGTTGCAGTTTCTCTGCCAGATATGCACCTCTATCACTGTCAAGTTCTTTCAAATGATCTTTCAATTCCTCAGTGATCGGGCGTTTATGCTCAAAGCCTTTCATTAACTCACCCACGATATGGTCAGAATCAGAGCAACTTCCACCATTACCGCAAATAAGAACTTTCCCGCCATGCTCATAACACTTGATCAGGGCATCGCCGGCTTTTGATATTTCAGAACTCAGAACCTGCAGCTGCGGATATCTTTTCAATAATTCGTCAAGTATAATCGTTTCCATTCAGTTAAAATTTGTTTTCGTAAATTGCCACACATAAGGCGGCATAATCACCAATCGAATCACCCAGTTCGGCGGGTTTTATCCGGCATACATCAAGTGCCGAAGGAATGGCTTCGCGCTGCATTACCTTTTCGATCAGTGGCTTGAATAATTCTTCATTTCGGGCATAAATACTACCGATTACAATGCATTCCGGGTTCAGAATGTCTATCAGTAACGAAAGTCCCATGCCTAAATAATCAGCCGATATTTGTATTATTTCATGAGCTACGGAGTCACCCGCCTGTGCTGCCAGAAAAACCATTTTGGCATCAATTTCACCAATCATTTCCGGCGAAGAACAGAAGCCAACGAATTGGTTGTTTTTCAGCTTTTCTGAAACGATTGATTTGGCCAGTTGAGCTATTCCGCCACCGCTGCAAAAACCTTCGAATGAACCTGCTTTTCCAAATCCGACAGGGCCGTCAGGCGCCAGACGAATGTGCCCGACTTCTCCACCCAGATCGTTGGTTCCGGCATACAATTGTCCATTCAGGATCAATCCGGCTCCCATTCCTGTACCGAAAGTCAGGAAAATCATGTTTCGCGTTCCTTTTCCGGCACCCATCATCCACTCGGCCAGTGCACAGGCGTTGGCATCGTTTTGAACTGCGGCCTCAACGCCATATCTTTTGCTGAAGATTTCAACAATAGGCACATTATCCCAACCCGGCAGATTTGGCGGCGAATATATCATTCCTTTTACCGAATCCAACGGACCTCCACAACTGATACCAATTCGTTTCAATTGACAGTCCGAAAAATCGAGCAACAACGAATCAATATGCTTTTGAAATTCAGCAAGAATAGCTTCGTAACCGCGTTCGACGCGAGTTTCAAAAAAAACTTTCTTTTTTATAGAAAAATTGGCGTCACCAATAACAACGGCACATTTGGTTCCACCAATATCGAGGCCGATATAAATATCTTCAGCTGTATGTTTAAATTCTGTCATCTAAGTTTGTTAGTTTATTTACTAAATCGATTTAGCTAAAATAGAAAAAAATTAGTACCCACAGGATTTTCGAATAATAAATTCAGTCTTCAATGTATACTGTTGAAATTTAGGTGTTCCATTAGGGCTATTGATTTTATCAAGAATAATATTTACTGCTTTTTTGCCGATTTCCTGAAGTGGCTGAGCAACTACAGTTACAGGACTTACACAGATTTTATACGCATCGGCATTATCAAAACTGACAATAGCAATGTCGTCAGGAATCTTCAGTCCCAAAGCCGAAATACACTCGATGCCATTGAGCCCCAGCTTGCTTGTTGAAAACAGAATGGCATCGGCCTTAAGATCTTCTTTGTGGCCAACTAATTCAGTAATAGCAAGTGAAATATCCATACTTTCGTGAGAAAACGGCAGAACCTTAATCAGATTCTTGTCAACAAGAATTCCGTTATCGGTTAGCGCTTTTTTGTATCCTTCCGTACGCGCTTTCATGTTTACCAAGTCCAGATTTACCGTGATATTGGCAATTTTCTTTCGCCCTAATTTCAGTAAGTGAGTTGTTGCCTTATATGCGGCATCAAAATTATCAACCACAATGTAATTTGTCTCAATATCAGCAAAATAACGGTCAATCAAAACGAAAGGAGTGCGACCCTTTGAAAGTGCCCGAATCTGTGGTTCACTGTTCATTGGTGGCGAAATAATATAACCATCGACCTGGCTTTGTTGCAACATGGCTATTTGCTGTTTCGATTTTTCAGGATTTTCATCGGAACTGCAGAATATGACACTGTATCCGTTTAGCGCAGCTTCCTTCTCGATTTCTCTTCCCAATTTTCCGAAAAATGGATTGGCAATATCAGCAATAATAAGGCCGATAGTATTTGTTTTTCCGGTACGCAATCCCTGTGCAATGCGGTTGGGCTGATAATTCATTTCCTTGGCCGCATCCATTACCTTTTGACAAATATCATCACTGATCCGAAACTCTTTTCCCCGTCCGTTTAGTACGAACGAAACAAGTGTTTTGGAAACTCCCAAATGTATTGCAATGTCGTTTAGTGATGCTTTCTTCATATAATCCTACTATTTACCCAGACATAAAATATTTAATACAAGCAAAGCAACTAAATTTGGTAATCAGGTGTTCAAAAATAAGATTTAAGAAAATGAGACCAATATGAAATATTACCCCAAACTAATAATATCTGATCAAAATGTTCTTAAAATGTGCGTTAAGGCATCTTCACCTGAAACGTTAATATCTGGCTCAATACCAACCTTATTCAGACTTTTACCTTCATTGGTGTAATAATCAGCTACAGGTAAAATCAGATCATATTCATTATTTATTTTTAACGATTCTGTCAGCCATGTTGCTCCTGCTGTTTTTTGTCCAACAATCGTAGCTATTTTTTGTTTTTTCAACACATCTATCCATGCTTCAAATACCTTAGATGTCTTTGAGTCAGTTAAAATATAGACCTTCCCTTGAAATACCTTTTTGACGGGAACTAAACTCAAGGCATACCCCTGCCCCTTGTAAAGCTCTCCGGACTTAAACTCCCCATAAGAAAAGTCCTTAAACAATCTTTTGTAATCCTGAACTTTGGGCAATCCAACATTGGCATCGAACCATTTTCTGGTCAAATAAACGCCGGCATTAATCGTTTTTCCCGAAAGATAATTAACAAGTTCATTCGCCGCCAAAGGGTTCTGCTTATAATTTCCACGAAGGTCAACAACAAGCTTCGAATAGCCTTTTTTCTCAATGATTACGGCGATGCTGTCAACCTCCTTTTTTGTTACCGGAAGCGAATTTGCATCAAGCAAGGCAACCGAAGGTTTCAATTCCCGAACCGATACCTTTCGTTGCCGAACGGTAGACTTTCGCTGATTAACTTTATTGATTTCGTAAGGAGAAAATGGGAGTTTCTTTCCCAACCAAAAATAGGCAGCAGCCAATTCGTAATCATCGGAAATTACCGATTTCAACTCATTGACGCTGCGTTTAAAACCAACCCACTCAGAAGACTTAAGCCAGGCAGGATTAACCAGATTTTTTTCAGTGATTGAAAATGCAGAATTTATGATGCCCGCATAATCTCTGATTGGCCTGTCATTCGGCATCTTCACACCAATTAATGAGCGAGGCTTATTTCGATCAATATATTTGCCCTTAAAGCTATTTCCTGAAATTGAAGCAGAAAACACAAACTGCTTGTCGAAATAATAAAACTGTCCATTTAGTAGAAAACTATCACTTTTCTGCTGCGTTGTTCCTTCTATAAAAACGATTTCAGGATACTTCAACTTTCCTGCAGTTTTTGCCACCGTATACATAAAGCTTCCGGCAATATCCTTCAAAGCATCTTTCCGGGTATAAGCCTCAAATGTTTTTTTTGCATTATTTACATTAATCGTGAGTAAAATTTCATCTCCGTATTCATTTTCTATCTTCCAGTAGGTCTGCGAAAACAACTGAGAAAATTGCAACAATAGAAAACTGAAAATCAATATTTTAACCATAAACTAAATTCATTACTTCTGAAATAAAACCATAGCCGGAACATCCTGCTTTTCAAAGTCGGGTCCGGAATATTGCACCCTGAGAAACATACCTCCGCCAGCCTGAAAATAGTTTAGCCTAATGGGGTGCATGCCTTCGGTAAGTTTTGCTTTACCAGCTTTCTCAATTTCAGCCCCGTGAGGACCATCGTGATCGATAACCAGCTGATTATCTATAAATAGCTTGGTTCCATCGTTCGACTGAATGGTAAATTCGTAAAGTCCATCTTTTTTGATTTGTATCTTTCCCTCAAAGGTCAATGCATACTCGTCTTTGGTGGGAATTATCTGATCCAAACCAAACTCATAAACAGTTCCTGATTTGATGACCGGATATTTCAAGAAATCCGGAAGTTTCATCCAGACACCTTCATAATATTTATAAATCAAGCCATTAATCTGCGGATCGATAAAATCGACAAAATTGGTCTTCGTATTACTCGGGCCATAACCGCTCAAATAGGCTTTGGCTTTGATCACGGTAGGTTTGGTTATAAAAATCGGACCTGTGAACAGCAACGAAGTACTGTCAGGCTCGGTGTTATCAGTGGTGTAATGAATCTGTGCCTCAGCAACATCAGAACTTATATTTACTTTTACTGAATCGCGGACAATGGCCAAAGTGTCGGATGGGTGAATAATTGGATTTGAAAGAATTGTTTTCCGGAGAATATTTTTTGCACCAGCCGAATGAAACTGGTAGTTTCCTGATTCTATTTCATATACAGCAAACTGGCCCTCTTTCATCAGAAATTTCAACTCAGGTTTGTCTGATATAGATTTCCCGCTTTCAGTAACTTTTTGCTCATTGTCGGCCAAAACATAAACTGTGGCTGAAGTATTGGCCGGAATGGTCACATTCAGCAAATAATCTTGGCCTTCAAACTTCCACTGCGTTTTAATTTCGCCGTAAACAGATTGATAGCTGGTATTGGCAAAAGACAAACTGCTTACCGGAACCGGCTTGATGATGGAATGTTTAAATCCGGGCTTTTCCAGATCTGGACTAATACCTCCCAGATATTGATAAAACCACTGGCATACACTACCAAACATGGGGTGACTATGCGAAACATCGCCCTGAAAAGTCTCCCAAATGGTGGTGGCACCTTTTTCAATCATGAAACCAAAGCCCGGAAAATCGCGCTGATTCATCAATGTATAAGCCAGATCTGCGCGTCCCATTTCGGTCAAAACCTCAAGCAGAAGTGGTGTTCCGAGAATGCCGGTATCAAAATGTACTTTGTTGTCAACAACCACATTCTTCAGCAAATTGGCAAAAACAGCTTCAACATCTTTCTTTTCGGCAAACCCAAAGCCTAGCGGATAAGCATTCGCTCCCTGCCTGCCAATTGAATAAGTCGAATTTGTTGCATCAAAATAAACTTTGGTAATATTTGCCTTTGCTTTCTCGCTTAACTGCTTGAAATATTCCTTGTCAGCTGTATTTCCAAGAATGCCTGAAATATTGGCCATTAACGTGCAGCAATGAAAATAATAACTGCTGTTTACAAAGTCGGCCGGAATATCCACAATATCAGGAGATACCCACTCTCCCAGCCCTTGTCCGGCAAGAATTCCATCTTTATTCAGAGAATTCTTCATGTATTCAATCCAGTGCTTCATTCCGGAATAATGATTTTGCAAAATACGGGTATCGCCATAATACTGGTACATATACCAGGGAATAATGACGTAAGCCGACCCCCATGCTGTTCCACCTCCGCCATCCTGATAAGGTGTTGTGTTGGGAACATATCCGGTTTGATGGTTTTGCGCATCACTGATATCGTTCAGCCATTTGGTATAAAACTGAGACATATCGAAGTTTGAAATTGCTGCTTTGGCCGAAATCTGACCATCTCCGGTGTAACCCCGACGCTCACGGTGCGGGCAATCGCTGGGGATTCCGCCATGAACATTCCCAAGTTGAGTCCACTGATAATTGTCCAGAATCTGGTTCAATAAAGTGTTTGAACATTCAAAACTGCCAGCACGCTGAATATCAGTATTTACAACCCGGCCATCAATATTTTCAAGTGTCAGCGCAGTTGGCGATCCGTAAACATCGACATACCGGAACGCATGCCAGGTAAAACGGGGTTCCCAAATTTCAGTACCTTCTCCTTTTAAAATATAAGTGTCAGTCTGACCGTAAGTTGGCCCGAACTCTTCAATAAACCGAAGTTTCAGCTCAGTTCCTTTGGCTCCCGAAATTTTAAGTCGGGCCCAGCCAGAAAAGAGCCGTCCCATATCGAAGCGATAAACCCCTTCACCCCGCGGACTAATAGAAATGGGATTGATGGTTTGGGTGACCCTATCGGGAGGAGAAACCTGTGCTTTTAAAGTACCGGTTGGTGGACGAACGGAAACTGCATTTTGCCATTTAGCGTCATCGAAAGCTGTTTCGTTCCATCCTTTTTGCTCCATTCGGGCATCATAAATTTCTCCTGAATGTAAACCATTGTAATATATTGGACTTAAGTCACATTTCCAACTTTCATCACTGCTAACAATTTCCCTTTTCCCATCTTCATATTCAATTTCGAATTGAGCAAGCAGTCGTGGAGAATCATACCAAAGCATAGTATCATTCGGACGATCAGCCTGGATATACCAACCGTTTCCAAGAATAACTCCAAAGGCGTTTTCTCCTGATTTTAAGGCTGAAGTAATATCAAATATTTCGTAAAGAACCGTGGTATTCATATTTCCAATTCTCGATTCACTCCATTTTTCAACTTTCTGCCGGTCGTAATTGGTTTGATTGGGTGAAAGCACATGGTCACCAATTTTCGCACCATTGATATACAACTCGTAGTAGCCCAATCCGCTGATATATGCCCGGGCTTGCTTTATTTTACCCGAAAGACCTGCCGTTTTTCTGAAAAGCGGAGCAGGAAGTTTCCACTCTTTGGTGGCTAAAGATTCCGGCGCTCCAATCCATTTGGCCTGCCAGTCGCTTTTCTCCAGTAATCCCATTTCCCAATGTGCGACCGGACTCCAGGCCGAAACTGCACTTTCCTCATCCCAAATCTTTACTTTCCAGCTTACTTTCATTCCAGAAGTCAGCGGCTTGCCTTTGTATTCAATTTGAATGGACTGATCAGATTCGATTTTGCCTGAATCCCATAAATCAGGAGTACCGCTTTGCAACAATTCATCTGTTGTTGCAACCAGTATCTGGTAGGCTGTTTGCTTTGCGCCGCGAACATCTTTCTTCATTTTCCATGAAAGACGGGGCGCGAACACATCTAAGCCAATAGGATTAGTAAGATATTCGCAGCAAAGATCATTCGCCTCAGGCAATGTTCTTTGAGGTTTGCAGGAAATAATACTCAGCAAAATCAGACTAAAGATAATTAAGCGGTGTTTCTTCATTATTAGCTAGTTAAAAATTACTATTTCAACTTAAACTTTAGTATTTGTTCTGAAATTTCGGGTCTCAAATATTTCTTTAGTGCTTCAGGATACCCCATTTCCCAGGGAGTTTTCTCTACCCATTCTGATTTTTTACCAGCAATCTTGATAGTTCCCTTGGATGAAATTTCAACAACAGTAAATAACGGCTCTTTAAAAGGTGCTGTGTATTTGATCCACTTGAAATTTTTATCGACTTCCTCGCCATATTGAATTTGTGCATACTTTTCACCCAACCAGTGATACGACATGGAAGTGATGGTGATGTACCAGATTCCGTTTATATTTTCAGCATAATCGTAATGGGTATGACCGTTAAAACAACCAACCACTTTATTCCCGGGGCTTTTAGCATTGTGTGTCTCCAAAAGACTTTGAATCTCTTTGTAATTTTCCACACCGTATTCCTGATCGGCGCTGCTGTAATGCGCCAAACCCTGATGCGAAAATATGACAACGGGATACTTCGTTGCGGCTAAGTCAGCCTTGAACCATTTCAGTTGCTCAGCGCCAATAAATTGCTTGTATCCTTTTACTTCGGGATCCTTCATATCATTTCCGTCGAGCACAATAAAATGAAATCCATTTTTATCGAATGAATAGTAGCTGCTTTTCATTCCCCGGTAAGCCACTGCTTTTTCGCGCGATGTACCGTTGTCCATTTCATGGTTTCCTATTACATGATATTTGTCGCCCGGAAACGAATTCCAGATGTCGAAATACTTGGCGTATTTGGGTTCAGGTGTAGAAAAATCGCCCAATTCGATAATGAAGTCTGGCTTTTCTTTCTTCATTGCATCAATAAATGTGGTAATGCGGTATTCTGAATCGTGCATGGTAGAGAGGTGAACATCAGTGCACATTCCAATACGAATAGAACTGGCTTTTTTTGCAGAAAGAGAACTTGAAATTCCCAAACAAAAAAGTATAGCGAATAAAATTTTTGCAATTTTCATGGTTGCGATTTGACAATTAAGAACTGAAAATTTACAATTTATTATTTTATTTCAGGTTAAGGTATTTCATTACCGCCTCATCACCCATAAGTGCGTTGGCTGGCATCGGATTTTGTTCGTTAAAAACCAGAAGCGCTTCCTTTGGCAATATGGTAACAAAACTTTCGTCGAACCCGTTTTTATAAGGCAAACGACCAGCATTTAAATCGAGGTAATGATCCAGAAAATTATAAACTGGATATCGTTTTGTAGCTTCATAGCCGTGCCGTTCAGCCGAAAAATGAGCATTATCCAATCTGCTTTCTGCATCGTACAAAGCATATACTTTCTGAAGGTAAGGCATTTCAATGCGCGGAGTATTTTTGGTCCAGTCGCCACCATCCGAAATCAGCAACATGGGGCGCGGCGCACAAAGGGCAGCAATTTCTACATTGTTGGTCTGATGGCTTTTACTGCGGTGAACAGGCATTCCGCTTTCGCAGGTGCAGCCACCAAAGAAATATGCCGAAACCATCACCACCGGAACTGAAACTTTAATGCGATTGTCTAAAGCAGTTATCATGATAGTTTGCGTTCCACCACCCGATTCACCGGTGATTCCAATTTTTTCAGGATCAACATCAGGCCGGGAAACTAAATAATCCAAAACTCGCTTGCTGTTGAATGTTTGCAGTAATAAGGCAATTGGAATTTTGTGTGAGACCTGTTTTGAATCGGTATACCCAACCATATCGTAAGCAAAAACAACTGCTCCCATGCGTGCAAAACAGGCACTTCGGGTCTGCACATCAGCACTAACACGCCGGTCTTCCCAATGACCGTGAGGAGTTAAAATTGCCGGGCATTTCTTATCGGCCTTAATTGGCCTGTAAAGGTTTCCGGTAATATAAAATCCGGGAAAGCTTTGGATGGCAATATTCTCAACAATGTAGCCATCCATAGTGCGTGTGCAATGAATAATGGCTTTAAAATCAGCATCGACTTTAGGCATTTGATCGAACTTCATTCCTTTTATAATTCCCTGCCTGATCACATCTGCACGTTTCTCCCAATCGGCTCGGGTTTTCCATTCCGAAGCCCATTTTTTCATCAGAACATTTGCCTCATCTTCAGTCCAATACCCACCCTGACACAACATGCTTTCCTGCGCAGAAATGCCCAATTGACTTAGGAGTAAAAACAATATAATTATACCTTTCATCCAGATTTTCGTTCTCATAGATCTATTTTTTAATTATTGTCTGCAAATATCAATTCTGAATAATACCCAAATAGCGGGCTTCCCAGTATGGCCAGAGCCAAAAAACAGGTTCACGCACCTGAGTGAGGTCTCCTTGCCGCGCTGCCCAGGGATTTTTATCCCAGCGTACTGTAGACCGAATGCTTGCCGGTGGCAATTCCGAGATCTGAACTTCTTCCAGGATTGGATTTCTCACCACCTGAACATCTTCACGCAAGGTATGATCAATCGGCCAATCCATCAAATCCAGTGGAGCATCTTTCAAAAAGTCAAGGGTCTGCGCAACATTCACTTTCTTTCCGCAAGCAAAGGCATAAGCCAGATTGTTCACCAGATTTTCACCTGCAGGCTGATTGGTCATCCACTCATCCATCAGTTTCTGGTAAAATTCTTTCAGTTTGGGATCATTTTCGTATTTCAGAATAATGGGGAAAAGATAACCTTCGAGCGTGCGGTCGAAGTAAATCTGCCAGGCCGGATTCTTGGAGTTTAAGCGTGAAACATTGTCCAGATAACCTTCAGCATCGATCAACCTGCGATATTCTTTTTCATATTTTTCATCACCGGTAAGATGACCGGCAAATTTTAGATAAACCAGCAACTCAAAGGAATTTATACTCCGCTCCGAAGCCCAATCCGGATCGTGATTGATCTGATCGGGTGACCAAACTGCCCAATGGGTATGCGTTCCATCGACGTCAACAAAGTTGTAGTTGTTTTTTATCACGTAATCCACAATTTTCTTCACATGATCACGAACCAGCTCTTTTTCAGCGGCATCGGCGACAAGTTCATAAAAGTAAAAATAGCCCATCATGTGCCCATCCATTTCGTCGGTACTGGTATCGCCTTTCCACAACCACTTGCTGTCAGCTGAGGGTCTCCAACGCTTTTCAACCGGCTTGTAGCGCGGATCGCTAACCAGTTCTTCAGCAATTTCTTTTTGATTGTAGGTTCGGTTTCCATCGTGAACTTCTTTCCAATCGACCGGAACAATTGACCGAGCAAAAAAGCCTTCCGTTCCGGTTACAGTCTGCAAGTATTTCAGAAATTCAAAAGCTTTTCTGGCCTTCATTTTGGCATCAGGATCTTTTGTCGCTGCATACCTGAAGCTTTCCATAGCCAGATAACCGCTGGTATATTCACCATCGTTATCGTCGTCTGAATTACGCCATGAAGCTGTATCACCAGGTATTTCCAAATGAAGAATACCGCAGGTCCAGGGATCGCGCATGTGCTTTTTCATTAGCTGACCATAGAAGTTCTTTTGCTTGTCTTCCATAGTCATCATGTTTCGCTTAATTAAACTCACGCCATTTGCCGTAGCTACCCAGGCATTCCCCAAAGCATCAAATGCCAGGTCGTTCACTTTATTGTCGGTAAGCCAGCGCTTACTGAAGCGCAACGAATGGGTGCCATCTTTGGCATAACGAACAATACCGACATTGGTACCAACCCACATCAGTCCATCAGGTGATTGGCTGATGCAGTTGATAAAGATCGACGGAATTCCTTCTTGTGGCGTAATCTTTTTGATTAGTTTTTCATTATCGCGTACCGAAACGCCACCCATTACACCGGCCCAAATATTTCCGGATGGATCGAATGAAATAGCTCGTGCATAGCAGCTTATCAAATCCGAAACATCCTGATACAATTTGGTTTTACCATCTTTACACAAGTAAAGTCCGGCATCAGTTGCAACCCATAAATTTCCTTTTGTATCAGTAGCCGCATCGCGGACTGACCGGGCGATGGAATAGTCCTGCGGTGTCCATTTGTTATTTTCATAGCGCCAAATTCCATGTGGACCCAAGGCATAATTTCCTTCACCAGCAATGCAAATTTCGGAGATTGGCGGTTTAACACCTTCTTCTTTAGTCAGCTGCTTGTTTCGAAAGCGGTAAATTCCATCCCAGGTTCCCAGCAAAACATCGCCATTCTGATTAACTCTTACGGCATAAGCCGGGCCACGGCTCTCTCCTGAAATAATTGGTTCCCAATTTCTGGTATCTTTATTTTTTCTGAAAATACCAGATGCTGTTGCAATCCAAATGTTCGATTCCTGATCAACAGCAATACTTCTGACTTCGTTATCAGCCCTATCAATACCCACCCTATATGCATCGTGAGTTTCCTGAACAAACGGGGTGTCCTGATAGACCATATCCTGCGAATTTACCGGGGGTGCAGATGGTTTTGACTGGCAGCCTGCAAGTGCAACTGACAAAAAGATTAGCGAAAAAATCGTTTTATTTGAATTCATAATTTAGTTATCATTTTAATCAATTTTATATTCAGGCCACTGGCAATCTGTTATTCTGAAATCAGAAAATGCAGCAACAAAACTAGATTTCAATGGACTGCAGGCATATACACCAAGCCGGACAGCGGAAATTGGGTTGTGCATATGAAACATGCGCATCTGCTGAAAATGCCTTCCATTCTCAGAAAATTCAATGTAAAAATCCTGTCCCCGCCGACTCAGCCGATACCAAATATCAGTAATAAATGCTGGTATATCAGTAGTTGCCCAATCAGAAAATCCGAAATTGGTTACGACCGAACCTAAGCGTGCAAAATCCTCATTTTCGCACTCGACCGAAGCTTTCGTCCAGTTTTCACTGTCCTGATACAGGATGATTCCACACTGATCGTATTGCGTTTTCGCTTCAAATTCAGTTTTTACAGTAAAGGTGAAATCGCCTTCAATTTCTTTAACAAAAGCATGGCCATTGTCGTTTCGAAAACCATAATAAGTGCGCTGCCAAAAGTCGGTATCTGGATCGGTTACGATAATCAGACGGTCGTTTTCAATCCCGAAATTTTGGGGTTGATTAAGCCAGCTAAAATCCGAAAGTTTCATTTGGTTTTCCATGATTCGTTTATATAGGTTTGTTTGTCATTTCAAATTCAAGTATACCCCCAGCCTGAATTTCGTCCCAGGTCACATACAACCGATCAAGCGGATTGCCATTCAAACGTATTGATTTACTGTATATATTTTCAGGCGAAACTTGATGGGCTTTTAGCGTGAAAACCTTTCCATTTGGAAGCTGAATTTCAGTCTTTTCAAATTGCGGACTTCCGAAATAATATTTACCATCAACCGGATTGACAGGATACATGCCCATTGCACTGAAAACATACCAGGCCGACATTTGTCCACAATCTTCGTTGCCACACAATCCTTCCGGAGAATTTTGATACAGCGTATTGATAATTTTATTGGTGTAGAATTGTGTTTTTTCAGGTTTTCCGACCAGATTATATAAATAAGCCGAGTTGTGGTCGGGCTCATTTCCCTGCGAATACTGGCCAATCAAACCAGTCACATCCTCGGTATCTTCACCCAACAATTCAGATGTTTGCGTAAACAAACTGTCGAGCATCAATTCAAAACCAGCCTTTCCGCCCATCATTTCAATTAAGCCCGGCATGTCGTGCGGTACAAAAAATGAGTACTGCCAGGTGTTTCCTTCCACGCAATGCTGATTGCCATATTCAGCAAAACGCGGGTGAAAGGGTTCATACCAACTGCCATCACTATTTCTCCCACGAAATAATCTATAAGTCGGATCGAACAAATTCTTGTAATACTGGGAGCGGTCCATGTACTTCTTGTAGTCGTCCTGCTTGCCCAATTGTTTGGCTATTTGGGCAATACACCAATCGTCGTATGCGTATTCCAGCGTTTTTGAAACGGTTCCGTTCTTTTCTTTGTCGGTGGGCACAAACCTAAATTCGCGATAAAATCCAAGGCCTTTCCTGTTTGTTTCTGAAACAGCTACCAAAGCTTTGTACATTTCTTCTAAATCATATTGTCCTAACTTTTTAGCCAAAGCATCGGCCATCAAAACTGCAGCGTGGTAACCAATCATCGATCCACCTTCGTTGCCCGAAATTTCCCAATAGGGCAATTCGCCGGTCTGACGGTATTTAGCGATCATCGAATGAATGATATTTTCCTCAACTTTTGGCTGCATCAGCAACAGCAAAGGATTTTCGGCACGAAAAGTATCCCACAGCGACAACAATGTATAATGGGTATAATCTTCAGCCTTTTCTGGTTCATGCTTAAAGTTTTTGTAGAATCCATCAGCATCCGAGAAGCGATACGGAGCCAAATAACAATGATATAAGGAAGTATAGAAAATGGTTCTCTTTTCCGTATCCGATGTACTGACCTTTATTTTCGAAAGCTCTTCGTTCCATTTTGCACGGGTTGCCTGATGCATCTGATCGAAATCCCAGCCAAACGTCTCGGCAGTTTTCAGATTGGCTAAAGCTCCATCTTCGCTAACCGAGGAAATTGAAACTTTAACCTTCAAATCCTGACTTTCAGTTCCATCGAATGAAAATGCTGCAGCAAGCTTTTTCCCCTTTACCAGATTATCTGCTGTTGTATCAGCAAGAAAAGAGCGATGTTCCTTCATATTCCGCGAAAACTGCATAGCGAAATATACCCGATGTACGTTGGCTTTGCCTGACGAAAACCGGTAACCGGTAATCAATTCAGGCGACAGGTATCGAATTTGGGCATCCGTAGTATGATCGCTATTTGTAAAACCCAAATTGAGGACTATGTTTTGACTATCAGATTTTTTATTAAAATGATAACGATGCATGGCTGCAAGTTCAGAGACCGTCAACTCCACATCAATGTTGTCATCCTGAAGATTAACCGAATAAAATCCGGGAGATGCCTTCTCCGTTTTGTGAGAGAATCCGGAACGGTATTTCAGGAGAAAATGTTTGTCAAACGCACCTAAATGGCCATCGCGGTTAACAAAGCCATTGGGATTTAGTCCATTCTCAGCAATAATCTGGCTGACTGTAGAATCGCTCTGGATAAAATACTTTGCTTCAATAGATTTGATGGTAGGCATCACTGAAATGTCGCAATAATCACCAACCCCTGTCCCACTCAAATGCGTATGCGAAAAGCCAACAATTGTGCTATCCTTATACCGATATCCTCCTGAATATTGCCAGCCCTGCCCTCCATTATCAGGACTGAGTTGTATCATTCCAAAAGGATAGGCCACCCCGGGAAACAGATTACCAAACCCCTTGCCCATTTCGCCACCGGTACCAATGAATGAATTGACATAGCTTGCACAATCAGCCTTTTGCCTAATAGTGGGCTGACAAGCAGCCAGTGCCAAAATGAATATGGCAATCAACTTCCTCATTGCTTAATTGTTTCTTAAAGTGAATTCATACTTTCCGGAGTGCACTTTTAATTGATGAGTACCATCTTTGTATTCCAAATATTCAATTCCATCTCGTTGTTTTAAAGGCAAACCACCTTCTTTCATTTCATCTTTTTCATTTCCGGGCAAATAAACCTTTGCCGTTGTATTAAATGGCACCTCCAGTTTTAAGGTGAATAAATCCGGATTTTTCTCCCACTCTGAACTAACCTTTCCTCTTATCGTCTCAATTTCTGCTTTGCCCTTTCCCAGACTATCCAACACCAAAGGTTTCACCTGAAATTCAGCGAATGCAGGATTCAACTCCTCCAACTGAATACCGGCAATGTATTTATAGAACCAGGCATCAATGCTTCCCATCATGACGTGGTTTTTCGATTGTTTCAAGGTCCAGAACTCACAAACAGTGGTGTATTTCTTCATCATTTCGTTCCAGCTTGGCGCGGTTTTCTGGTTAATTATTCCCCAGGCCACATCAGCCCTTCCCGATTTAGCCAATGCTTCGGGCATATATTTGGTGCCCAAAACACCTGTTGTGAGGTGCGTCGAATTATTAACCACCACATCATTAACCAGATTATCCAACACTTTTTGCTTCAGATCTTCAGGAACAATTCTGAGATAAAGTGGGAAAGCATTGGCCATTTGGCTGCCATCACTGTAATTTCCGGTTTCCGAATTCAGATAGGTTTTGTTGTATTTATCACGAATATCGGCAGCTAATTTTCTGAAATATCCCTGGTCAGCACTATTTCCTAACACTGAAGCCACATCAGCCATAATACGGGCATTCCAGAAATAAAATGCCGTAGGTACCGACTCTGGCTGTCCTTCCTTCCATCCTTTTACCATACTTCCCCAGTCGCCAATCCAACCCATAGGCAGAATTAAATCATTCGAAATGCTATCAAGAAAATTCATATAGCGCTTCATTGCCGGATAATGTTTCTTCAGAATACGCCGATCACCATAGGCAACGTAATACTGCCAAAGCAGCGTAAAATAAGTGCTACTCCATTCAATTCCCTGATCGGGCATATAGGGTTGCGGTGAAATAATTGGCAGATCACCGGTTGTCTCATCCTGATTTTCCCTGATTCCATCCAGCCAATTCTCGTAAAACAATGCCATATCAAAATTGAACATGGCTTCTTCGGCAGTAACCTGTGCATCGCCAAGCCATCCCAAACGTTCATCGCGCTGTGGGCAATCCATCGGATAGCCCATCATGTTGCTCTTTTGCGACCATACTGTGGCTTTATGAATTTTATTCACCAGCGGATTATCGCATTCAAAACTACCGGTCTGCTGATTGGCCGAATGCAGCACCTTGCCTTTAATATCAAGCAGTTCGAAAGGTCCGTTTTCTGAAGTCAGTTCAACATACCTAAATCCAAAAAAGGTAAACGCGGATTCGTAAACCTCTATACCATCACCTTTAAAGATATATTCCGCAGTTGCTTTGGCATTTTCATTGCTCGTGGCATCAATAGTCCCATCGCTTTTAATATCCTCAGCAAACCTGATTTTCAGCCGGGTATTCTTATTCCCTTTTACGTTCACGCTGACCCAACCTGAAAAATTCTGTCCCATGTCGAATACTTTCATTCCGCGAACAGGAGCTACAAGTTCTTTAGGCAAAATAGTTTCATTCACTTTTATAGCTGGCATTCGCTGAGAGACTAGACGAGACTTTACCGACTGATAAACAGTTACATTTTTCCACTCAGAGTCGTTAAAATTGATCGTATTCCATCCTTTTTGCTCAAGGTTGGCATCATAAACTTCACCATCGTAAACACAATTATAAGTCAACGGACCATTTGCCCATTTCCAATCTTTGTTTGTAGTTATGATTTCGGTTGAGCCGTCGGTATAAGTTACATGAATTTGTGCGAAGGCTTTTTTAGACCCGAACCACTGCATTCGGTATTGGTTCCACCATTTTTCATACGGATTATACCAACCGTTTCCGAGGTGAATTCCGAGGGCATTTTTCCCCTCTTTCAGAAATTCAGTTATATCGAAGGTATCGTACAGGATGTATTTGTGGTAGGGAGTTTTTGCCGGAGATAAAACATGATCTCCAATCCGTTGGCCATTGACAAAGAATTCGTAATAGCCCAAACCTGTGATAAAAGCTTTTGCTGATTGAATTTCGTTTTGCAGAATCACCTCATTTCTCACCAATAATGAATTACCATCATGGATGATCGTGTCTTTCATTGTGGCTTGCTCCTTTGAGTTTCCGTAGAAACCTTTTGCCGGAACTGATTCATTTTCGTGTCCATTGCCAATCCAACTGGCTTTCCATTCTGCTGCATCCAAAATTGCAGTTTCAAAACTCGAAACCGGACTTTTATGTTCCTTCCCATTTCTATCCCAAACTATTATTTTCCAGAAGTATTTCCGGTTCGACTTCAGGTCTATACCTGCATATTCGTGTTGGATGGTTTCGCTGGATTCGATCTTACCTGAATCCCACATATCGGCTTGATCATCTCTTAGTTTATCGGCTGAAGACGTAAGCAAAATTCGGTAGGCTGATTGAGTTTGATTTCGTTGGGAGGCGTTTATCACCCACGAAAAACGAGGATGAGCTTCATCCATGTTAATCGGTGATTCGGCGTATTCGACCAACATGCTGTCAAAAATAAATTTCGGGTGGTTTCCAGTTGAACAACCTGTGAGTAATGGCAATATATATAGGGTAAGAATCCTGATAATATTTTTTACCGGTTTACTGCACATTGGGTTAAAGTTTAGGTTCTATTAATTGTTGATTTGGCTGAAATACCAATTTTAGTGTACCTATGAGAGATATTTCAAATCAGGTATAGTCAAATACAGACAATATTTATTCAAAGTAACACCAGTACAGTGAACTTTTCTACCTATTTGTTATCCAAATACTAACAAATATTAACCCTAATCAAAAACAAAAGCTTTTTTACTGACTTGACTATTCTTTACAATTAAAGACCATCCGTAGAGCATTCAAAATATTTGGATATGCATGAAAAGCATCGAAAAAAAGAAAAAAGCGGTTCAAAACCGCTTTAGCTTAAAGAAAATCTTTCCGATATTCCGATGGTGTTTTTTTCATAATTACCTTGAAATAATGGTTGAAATTGGCAAGGTTATTATAGCCACACTCATAACATATCTGGGTAATCTGTTTATCGGTTTCGGCCAACAGTTTGGCGGCTATACCAATTCGGACACTTTTCACATAGTCCATAAATGTCTGATTGGTCTTTTTCTTGAAATACCGACAAAACGAACTTGGTTCCATGCAAACAAGCGAAGAGGCGTCTCTCAGATTAATACCTTCCTGAATATTCTGGAAAACGTATTCGTAAATTTTATTGATGTGATCCTGATCCTTATCGTAGGTATGAGGCAATGACGAGGGCAGAGCCAAATATTCTATATCTTCAATTTGCAGCAAGTAGCTGAATACCTTTAGCAACTCAACATACTTATCAAGGCCTTTTAGGTTTACCATGCGCTTAAGTGTTGCAGCAACCTTTTCGGTTAAGGGGCCTTTAAACAAGATTCCACCACCTGCTTTATTCATCAAATCAACAACAGGCTCTAATTCAGGAATTTTAAAAAAGTCTGATGAAATTAAATTTTCGTAAAAATGTGTAACAATGCATTCCGGATCCATATCAGGTTCCATTTCCAAAATTTCCCAGCAATGCATGATGTTTGGTCCCAAAAGAACCAAATCACCTTTTGAATAGCTCGAAATATGGTTTCCGACTATTCTTCGGCCCGATCCGGATGTAATCAAATTAAGTTCAAAATTCTTATGAGAATGTATTTTTCCCGAGTTCGGATCCATCTTCAATCTTCTTGTAATAAAAGAATGCTTTTGAGGCACGTAGATTTTCTCGTATACAAATTCCATAATTAGTCTTTTTTAACCTTAAAATGTAAATGTAGAAGTTTATTTTAATATTTCAGTCAAATTTCAATGCAAACGGAACAATATACAACAAGCAATACGACGCTCAATCATGTTCCTTTGTGTAAATGAATCAATTTAATTCAGCCAGATTCAGGCACCTAATTATATCTCTTACTACAACATTTTGAAATATTAATTATGAAATTACCATTATGCGGAATTATCCCTCCCGTTATTACTCCACTAATTAATAACGATACTCTCGATTTAAAGGGACTTGAAAAATTAATAGAATATTTGATATCAGGCGGCGTTCACGGGTTGTTTATGCTTGGAACAACAGGTGAAGCAACAAGCCTTAGTTATGCATTACGCAAAGAACTTATTAAAAGAACCAGTGAATTTGTAAATAATCGGATACCAGTAGTTGTGGGCATAACCGATACTTCGCTCGAAGGTTCAATAGAGATTGCAGAATATACTGCAAAAGTGGGGTTAGATGGTGTTGTTATTGCGCCCCCTTATTATTTGCCAATATCGCAGGAAGAAATGAGGGAATATCTGGAAGTAATGGTTCCGAAATTACCGTTGCCATTTTTAATGTACGATATGCCCGGATGTACAAAAATTCATATGTCTCTTGGAACTATTAGGCGGGCAAAAGAATTGGGTGCAATCGGCGTAAAAGATAGTTCCGGAGATATGAATTATCTTTACTCTCTGCTTCAGGAATTTAAAGATTCACCTAACTTTTCAATCATAGCAGGAACTGAATTATTTCTGCCCGAAACAATTTTGCATGGTGGGCATGGTGCAGTTGCCGGAGGAGCAAATCTGTTTCCAAAGCTATTTGTAGATTTATACAATGCTTCATTAGCAAAGGATTTTGATAAAATTAAGATCCTTCGCGAAAAAATGATCATGATCAATGATTTGATCTACAATGTTGGCAAGAATAACTCAAAATATATCAAAGGAATAAAATGTGCTTTATCTGTAATGGATATTTGCGACGATTATGTGGCATGGCCAATTCGCCGTTATGGCGAAGAAGAGCGTATGAAAATTAGACAAAACGTTCAAATATTGTTAGAGTCAATGAGTTGACCTTTTAGGCCAAATTGAATTCTGATACTCAATCTAAATGAAGCTTCCAATTCATGATCTAGTCGTTTTTATTGTCCGCACTTTTGAAAACGTAATTTTAGGTGCATGTTATTTATTTAGGAACAAGACATTTAACCAATTTGATTCAGGGTGCAGACTTATCTAATTTCAGCATCCGATTATCTTGAAATTTGGTTTGGTGCATGCCTTCGGGATTATTCCCCCATTTGCAAAAACGTCATGCTACTCCGGGCTTAATTGCAGGTATTTTGGTTTTCATTTGGATATATTTAGCTCCAATTGTTTCCAGTTCTGATAATCTTTCGACATTTAAATGTCCTTTTAACAGCAACCTTACTATCGTATTCGAAACTTTAATTATTTTCATTGTAGGATTTCTCTCTATGAAATTATTTTCAGGCAAACCTATAACCAAATAAAAATCTCATTATGAAGACTATTGGCTCTATTCTTTTGATTGTCGTTACTCTAAACTGCTTGGCAAAAAGCCCATTTAAAGGCTCACAAGCAATTGTAAAATCTGAATTTGTATACACTGCGGAAGAAGTCAGTTTTCCGAGTTGCCATGCTTCTACCATTGTTGAAACTCCGGAAGGAATGATTGCCGCCTGGTTTGGAGGAACCGAGGAAAGAGCGCCCGATGTTTGCATTTATACTTCAATCTGCAATCAGGGTAAATGGAGTAAACCAGCTATGGCTGCCGACGGAATACATGAAGGAAAGCAATATCCTTGCTGGAACCCGGTATTATTCCGGAAAAACAACGGTGATGTTGTGCTTTATTATAAGGTTGGTCCAACTCCTCGCGACTGGTGGGGACTTTATAAAACATCAAAAGACAATGGAAAAACATGGTCATCGGCAACACGGATTCCAAACGATTTATTGGGTCCGATAAAAAACAAACCCGTGCGATTGTCTGATGGTAAAATACTCTATCCTACCAGTTTTGAAACTTCGGAAACATGGAATTCTTATATGGAAACTTCGGACCAGGATTTGAATAACTGGCAACGAATTAAGTTGGATAACGGTACCTACCAAACCATCCAGCCAACTGTTCTATTCTATAAAAATCAAACACTGCAATTACTTTTCCGCAGTAAAAACAAAACCATCATCGAATCGTGGTCAAAAGACAATGGTCAAACCTGGTCAGCATTGGCGCCCACATCATTACCTAACAACAATTCAGGTTTAGATGCAGTTACTTTAGCCAATGGAAATCAGGCTCTTATTTTCAATCCAATTACCAAAGGAAGAAACAAACTCGGTATTGCTGTTTCAAAAGATGGTATCAACTGGGAAGCTGCTGTGCTGCTTGAAGATGATCAAAACACAAGAGGCGAATATTCATATCCGGCCATTATTCAGGCTAAAAACGGAATGATCCATGTGACTTACACCTGGAAGCGGGAGTTGATTAAACATGCGATCATTGATCCTTCAAAACTAAAAACCAAACCTATTCTGAATGGCGAATGGCCCGAAGAATAAACCCAAATAAACCGATTATGAGTAAGCTAAAATTCTTTTTATATGTGTTTTTGCTATCTGCATTAAGCGGATTTGCGCAGACACGAAATGCAAAAAACGCGATTGTAAGCGAAGAAATTATTTTCCCGTACCAGAACGAACATGTGCATGGAAGCAGTATAGTTTCACTTCCCAATGGAGATATGCTGGCTTGCTGGTTTCAGGGCAGCGGCGAACGCACAGCTGACGATGTAAGAGTAATGGGAGCACGATTAAAAAAGGGATCAAAAACATGGACTACACCATTTCTGATGGCCGACACCAAAGGAATCCCGGATTGCAACCCTGTTCTTTTCTTAAACCGAAAAGGCAAATTGTTTCTCTTTTGGGTTGCTGTTCATGCCAACAAATGGGAAGATGCCATTTTAAGATTCCGAACATCGACCAATTACAAGGACAACGATGCCCCTGTTTGGGAATGGCAAGACGATATTCTGCTTAAACCCAACGACAGTTTCGCGAAAGAAGTAGAAAAAAGATTTAAAGAATTGCCTGACAATGAAGCGGGATGGGCAGCTTATGCTCCTCAGTATGACGACATGATTAAAGAAGCCAGCAAAGATTTGCTAAAAAGAAGTTTAGGCTGGATGACACGTATTCACCCGATTACACTCGAAAGCGGAAGAATTTTGCTGCCGCTTTATTCTGATGGCTTAAACTTTTCAATGGTGGCCATTTCTGATGACGATGGAACAACCTGGAGACCAAGTCTTCCGATTGTTGGTCGCGGCCCGATACAACCAGCGCTTGCAGTAAAGAAGAACGGAGATATTGTAGCATATATGCGCGATAGCGGCGATGCCCCGGCCCGCGTTCACACCAGCATTTCAACCGATAACGGTGAATCATGGAGCGCCTCTCAGAAAACCGAAATTCCAAATGAAGCCAGTGTGGAAATATGCGTTTTGAAAGACGGCATATGGGCTTTCTTCGGAAACGACATTAGCGATGGACGTTACCGCTTGTCGCTTTATCTTTCAGATGACGAAGGTACAAGCTGGAGATGGAAAGAATTAATTGAATACATGCCTGACAAAAGGGGCAGTTTTTCTTATCCTTGCCTGATTCAAACTCCTGATGGACTGCTGAATATTTCGTATTCATATTCACTTGGCGAAGGGAAAAAATCGATCAAACATGTAGTTGTCGATCCCGAAAAAATAGCCACCAAAACAAACGCTGAAAAACTTGGGTTTGCAAAAGATAAAAAAGTAATACTGCTTCACATCGACGATGCAGGTATGTGTCCGGAAGCCAACAAAGCAACTCAATTTTATTTCGAAAACAACTATATCCAATCGGCAGCGGTTATGATGCCTTGTCCAAATTCAGGAGAAATGATTGAATGGGCAAAGAAAAATCCGAAAGCTGATATTGGAGCACACCTGACCCTGACCAGCGAATGGCAAAAATACCGTTGGGGCTCAATTACAAAGGCATCAAAAGTTCCCGGTTTGATTGATCCGGACGGAAAATTCTATCATGAAGTTCCAGAAGTGGTTGCACATGCATCGGCTAAAGAAGTTGAAATTGAAATTCAGGCACAACTTGATAAAATGATTGCTTTGGGAGTAACGCCATCGCACATGGATACACATATGGGAACACTGTATGGTTCACCTGACTACGTTAAAGTATTTCTGGCAACTGCCGAAAAATATCAGATACCAGCCAATGCCATTGATTTATCTAATCCGACTGTGGCCAACCTGTTTAAATCGCAGGGTTACCCGATTACCGACGGAGTTGTTGATTTAATGAATGCTTATAAACTTCCTAAACTAGATTTCTTCACCAGTGTTCCGAACGGAAAAACCTACGAAGAAAAAAGAAACAATTTCTTCGAACTGGTCAAATCGCTTCCCAACGCCTTGACCGAAATTATTTTTCACCCATCGGTTGAAACTGAAAATCTAAAGTCCATTACCGGATCATGGCAACAGCGGGTTTGGGAATCGCAATTGTTCTCTGATCCGGTCGTAATCAAATTCTTCAAAGACAACGAGATTCAGATCACAAACTGGGAAGAAATCATGCAAAAATTTAAAGCTAAAAAGCAAGCTAAATAAAATGAAAATCAGATTTTCCATTCTGTTATTATTGATTTTTGGCAGTCTGTCAGTTACGGCACAAACCACCACCACCCGGGCCGATCAAATTTTAAAAGAATTCCTGAATCCAAAGTCAGAAACAGTGTTGGTTGCAGCCCACCGCGCCGGACATAACGGTTATCCGGAGAATTCGTTGTCGGCCTTCAAACATGCGCTTGAAATTGGTGTCGACATTATTGAAACCGACGTAAAGGTAACCAGGGACAGCGTGGTGGTATTGATGCACGATGGAAAAATTGACCGGACAACCAACGGAACCGGCAATCCTGAAAATTACACATTGGCTGAATTAAAACAATTCAGGCTGAAAATGCCCGATGGCACACTGACCAACGAAACCATTGCTACATTTGAGGATGCACTCACGCTGGTAAAAGGGAAAGCCCTGATTGATATCGACATTAAAACCAGCCATTTAAAACCGGTTGTAAACGCAGTGAAAAGAACCGGTACTGAAAAGCAGGTATTTTATTTCGACAACGACTACGATGCTCTGAAGGAAGTTTTAAGCTACCAACCTGCCGCTATGTTAATGCCACGCGCCTATTCCTACCAAATGGCTGATTCGGCACTAAACATATTTCATCCTCAGGTAATCCACATCGACGAATCTTTTTACACCAGCAAACTAACTGATATGATCCGGAGTAATAATGCACTAATCTGGATTAATGCGCTTGACGGTGCAGATAATCTGATCAGAAAAGGAAAGATCGATCAGGCAATTACTGATTTGCTTCGGTTCAAGGCCAATATCATTCAAACCGATGAACCTGAAAAGCTAATTCCATACCTGAAAGCAAAAGGGCTTCGTAATTTCTAAGACGGAACCAAGTTGACCAGATTTTTGTTCTTCTATTTGACATTGAAACCTAACTTAACCAATACCCGATGAAACAAAATTTCCTACAATTTGCCGCTTTGGGCGCTTTTCTTTTGCTGGCCGGAAGCGGTTGCCAAAACCAATCGTCTAATCTCAGCTCGGTTGATCCTTATATTGGCGGAATGGGACACCTGCTCCACCCCACCCGACCGAATGTGCAGCTGCCTAACCAACTGATACGGATGCACCCGATGCGGGCTGATTTTCTGGATGACCAAATCAGTTTTTTTCCGCTGACCATTGCATCGCATCGAAACGGCGAATTATTTGGAATTTTACCCGGACTTGGCAATCCGGATGCCAATACCTGGTACGAACGACAAACTTACGATCACGATCTAGAAGTTGTCCGTCCGTATTATTATTCAACTTACCTGATCGATGAAGAAATCAATGTTGAATTTGTTCCGGGTAACAAAGTGGGATATTTCAGGTTTAAATTTCCGGCCGGTTCCGAAAAACAACTGAAACTGAATATCCTTAACAAAGGAAGCTGGAACAAAATTTCAGGAAATACAGTGGCAGGAGAAGAAGATTTTGAAGGCATGAAAGCTTTTGTTTACGGAGAGTTTAGCCAGGAGGCAGAAGTTACATTGCGTGAGCAAACCATCGTAAACAAGCGGAGAAACACCAGTCGGCAGGAGCCGCAGATCTGGTATAAATTCCCCAAAGGAACTGATGATTTGCTTGAGTTTAAATATGCCATTTCGTATATCAGCCCTGAACAAGCAAAAGAAAACCTGAACAAAGAAATGACTGGTCGTGATTTTGCTTCCCTGAAGAAAAGCGGCGAAGAAATCTGGGACAAAACACTCGGACAAATTCAGGTGAAAGGTGGAGACGATGCACACCGCAGAAGTTTTTACACCGCGCTTTACCGAAATTACGAGCGCATGGTTAACATCAGCGAATACGGCCGGTATTACAGCGCATACGATCATCAGGTACACGAAAGCACACGCGATTTTTACATCGATGATTGGGTTTGGGACACCTATTTGGCCATGCACCCGCTTCGTATGATTTTAAACCCAAAATTGGAATCGGATATGCTTCAATCTTACGTTAGCATGTACGAGCAAGGCGGTTGGATGCCGCAGTTTCCGCTTTTGTTTAAAGATAATCCGGCGATGAATGGATTTCATTCTACCATTGTATTTCTGGATGCTTACAGGAAAAATGTGCGCAATTTCGACATTGATAAAGCTTACGAAGGAATACGAAAAAATGCAACCGATGCCACCATGCTTCCCTGGCGTAACGGACCAAAAACTTCACTCGACACTTTCTACCGGGCAAAAGGCTATTTTCCAGCTTTACATCCTGAAGAAGTTGAGACCGTAAAAGAAGTACATGATTTTGAAAAACGGCAAAGCGTGGCCATCACGCTGGGGCATAGTTACGACGACTGGGCATTGAGTGAAATGGCTAAAGAACTGGGAAAAACTGAAGATCAAAACTATTTCAGTCAACAGGCATTGAATTACAGCAACCTATACCGTTCGGATAAAAAAATGTTCTGGCCTAAAGATGCCGATGGAAATTGGATTGAGATTGATCCCAAATTTGACGGTGGGCCCGGTGGACGCGATTATTACGACGAAAACAATGCGTATACATATCAATGGCAGGTTCAGCAGGATATTCCCGGATTAATCAAACTGATGGGCGGAAACGAAAAATTCACTGCCAACCTGGATCAGTTATTCCGCGAAGATCTTGGTCGGACAAAATTCCAGTTCTGGGCTAAATTTGCTGATGCAACCGGCTTAGTCGGACAATTCTCGATGGGCAACGAACCGAGTTTCCATATACCCTACCTGTACAATTATGCAGGTCAGGCCTGGAAAACTCAGAAACGAATTCGGTTTTTGCTTGATGTATGGTTTCAGGACAATATTTTCGGTATTCCGGGCGATGAAGACGGCGGCGGCATGACTTCTTTTGTAGTCTTTTCCTCCATGGGCTTTTACCCGGTTACTCCCGGATTGCCTGTTTACACCATAGGAAGCCCTGTTTTTGAGGAAGTAAAAATCAAGCTTGACAATGGCAATACGTTTACACTAAAAGCCAACAAGTCATCGAAACTGAACAAATACATTCAGTCGGCTAAACTGAACGGAAAAGTACTTAACCGACCATGGTTTACACACGATGACCTCATGAACGGGGCAACAATTGAATTGGAAATGGGACCCTACCCAAATAAAAACTGGGGAGTTGAATAAATTATTTTACTAATGATGACTAAAATAAAAGTCCCGTATTCTGAAGTTCAGAATACGGGACTTTTATTTACCAGCCAATCGGTTATTTATGCTCGGCATTTTTCAGGTTCGGCTTGGTTCGCCAGCTGGCATCGGGATTCAAGCAGGTATGGTACTGAGCCGTCAGTTCGGCCCCGAAAATTTACTATTTGCTCATAGATGGAGGTGCATCTTCAGGTTTGCTGCCCCATTTTTTATTGGGCTCAGCCCCCATTTTAAATACAAGCGTTCCGCCATCAGTAATTTCTTTCTGAGATAGCCAGGTTTTGTTCATGGGTTTACCATTTAAGGTAGCCGATTGAATATATTTATTGACTGCAGAGTTGTTCTCCGTTTCAATAGTGAAGGTTTTTCCCTTACCACAATCAAGGCTAGCTTTTCCGAACAGAGGACTACCAATAACATAAATTGCTTCTCCGGGAGTAACCGGGTAAATGCCCATTGCACTCAAAACATACCATGATGAGAGCGATCCCATGTCTTCATTTCCGCACAAACCGCCGGGTCCACTACGATAGAGTTCTTCAGTTACCTGCCGTGCCCTCAATTGTGTTTTCCAGGGCTCGCCGGCATAGTTGTAAAGATAAGCCACATGATGTGAGGGTTGATTGCCATGCACATACTGACCAATTGTACCTACCACGCCTACATATTTAGGTGCTGAAATATTCGGGTTCATTTCGAAAAAAGTATCCAGTTTTGAGGTAAATGCCTTGGGACTGCCAAACAGGTTAATCAAGCCTTTTACATCGTGCTGAACCGACCAGATGTACTGCCATGCATTCGATTCGGTGTAATGACGGTTGGGGCGTTTGCCAACCAAAAGCGGATCAAAATACTTGTAGTACGATTGCTCACCCTCTTTAACAATTTCCTGCTCACGACCGTTTAACGCTTCCAGCCACGAACCATCAGCCTTTTTCGGGCGCATAAACTGTATTTGGGCATCCCACAAATTTTTATAGTTTCCTGCCCTTTTCATGAATGTCTGATAATCTTCTTTTTTGCCAAGTTCTTGCGCCAGCTGGGCGATACACCAATCGTCGTAAGCCAGTTCCAGTGTGTTCGGAACCGATTCGGTCACCTTGTCAACTGGCGTATATCCTAATTCCAGGTAAAACTTAAGTCCCGATCTTCCGGCAGAATGTGGTACCGGAAGTTTAGGTTCCTCCAGCGCCTTTTTACGCATGGCCTCATAAAGGAAATTCACATCAAAATCCCGGAAACCTTTCATGTACGCGTCAACAATTACCGGAATGAGGTGATCGCCAACCATGGCTTCGCCATAAACATTCAGGAAATGCTGTGCCGGAAGCCAACCGTAATCTTTGGTCTTCGCCACAATCGACCGAATAAAATCATTCACATGGTCGGGCGCCGTCAAGGTCAAAAGCGGATGTTGGGAGCGATAAGTATCCCAACATGAAAACGATCCGTAGAAATCATATCCTTTGGCTTCGTGTACTTTCTTATCCGAGCCCATGTATTTTCCATCCACGTCCTGAGAAATGTACTGCGCCAAAAATGAATGATAGAGCGCTGTATAGAAAATTTCTTTCTGCTCATCGGTAGCGCCATCAATTTTAACTTTCGACAATTCTTTAGTCCAGATTTCACTCGCCTTATTTCTGATTCCATCAAAATCCCAATCATTAATTTCTGCATTTAGATTCTTTCGGGCACCTTCAACACTGGTGTATGAAATTCCTACCTTCACCAAAATCTGTTCATTTTCCTTTGTCCTGAAGGTGACAAAAGCACCAATATTTTTTCCGTTTTCGCCATTTTTGTAGGGCCAGATGCTTCCACCCGATTCAGGAGTCTTCAGATCGTTGTCAAACGTTCCGTAATATGCAAATGGTTTGCTGAATTCAGCAACAAAATACAATTTGCCCAATCCGGCATTTTTCACACCCTCAATCCGCTTATTATTCAAAATGCTTAATTCAGATAGCTCATTGGATGCGTTACTTCCGATTTGATGACCCAAATCCAGAATAATACGTGCACTTTCAGATTTGGGAAAAGTGTACCGGTGAAAACCAGCCCGCTGTGTTGAAGTCAGCTCGGCTTTTACATTTTCGTCTTTCAGGAAAACGGAATAATAACCGGGCGAGGCGGTTTCACTGCTGTGATCAAATCTTGAGCGGTATCCTTCGTCCGGATTTTCAAGCGATCCGGGTGTAGTCTGAAGTTTTAATCCGGTAGTCGGCATCAGGAGCACTTCTCCCCCATTCACCATTCCCACGCCGCTCCAGTGCGTATGACTGAAACCCATGATTGAACTTTCGGAATAGATGTATCCGGCGCAGTAGGTCCAGCCCTGTGTGTGCATATCGGGACTCAGATGAACCATGGCAAACGGCAAGGATGCACCGGGGAAAGTATGGCCAAAAAAATCGGTTCCCAAAAACGGGTTTACATGATTTACCGGATTATCATTCTGAGCAAAAATAGCTGGTAATGCTGAGCAAAGAACAAAACTAACAAGTACTAACCGGAGAACAAAGCGTTTCATAATGATCTGTTTAAAAGTGATCTAATATGTAAATATGCTGAAAATTCTAATATAAATCAGGCCTTTTCGGACCATCATAAGGTTTGGCTCCAACTAAACCGGGTTTGGATTTGCTAACTAAGATCAATTCCGGATTTTTAGTTTCAGGAGCCTGAATAAAGCCATGATAGCGGGCCATCCAGTAATCTCTTAAAAAACTGGTTGGCTCCCTTACAACCCTGCCGCCAGAACCACCATCTAAAACAGTGGCATTTCCGCTACCTATGTATACCGATGTTTCACGGGGCGACAAACTCTTTTTTGCACCTTCGTACGAAATATATCCGGGTTCAATATTCAAATCATCGCGCTCCGAATTTCTGTAGTTGTGCTGCACACAGTCCAAAGTCATTTCGCGCAAATGTTTGACCGCTTTATCCAATTCGCATTCATTTCCGGTTAATGCACCATACGAGAAATTATACCAAGGCAAATGTTCCATTCGTTTCACCTCCCAGGTACGTTCGAGGCTGCGCAGATAAACTGACCGGAGGGCCGGATCGCTGGCATAGCGAAGTAGTGTATTGTAACTTTCGAATGCCAGATTATCGTCCCAAGGAGCTAATGTTGCAGGCGGAAATGTATTTTTCTGGCGGATTGTGTTGGTATGATAACCCCAGCCGATTAGCTGTTTCAAGCCATTACTGAATTTTGAATCACCTGTAATGGAGAAAGCTGAATGCATAAAAGCCAAAGCTTCCAGTCCGTTTATTCCGCGGTCGTTGTAACCATACGGACGCAGAAGATACTCCGGATTCCAGCGTGCCCAACGTGTTGGCTTTCCATCCATGTCGTTCATCATCCATCCGCATTTCAAGATATATGAAGCCATCCGTTGCAAATGTTCTTTGGCCATTTCCTTTTCTTTGCCTTCAGCCACCAAATCGTAAAAAAGCGAGACAGCATAAAAATGGGCAGTAACTTCATCACTCGAGGTATCGCCTTTCCAAAACCATTTTCCATCAGCTGTTGGATACCATTTTGCGGGTAATCCGCCTGAGCCCTGTTTGCCCATTTCATCCTTATCAGCCGTTGTAGACCAAATAGATCGGGCAATAAAACCTTCGGTCTGCGTAATTTTTTGCAGCCAAATCATTGCTTTGAACGATTCGATTGCCTCAGCTTTTGCAGTTGGATCACCGGTAGCAGCATATTTATAGCTCATTGCTGCCAGATAAGTGGCCGTATGACCACCGTCATTGTCGCTGACTTCGCGAACCCATTCGCCATCTTTTTGGTACAGCATGTGCATAAATCCAAGCCGTTTATGTCCCCATTCGTTGATATGATTTTCGTAATATGCCGCCTTCTTCTGGAGTGTATAAGGTTCATAGTGAATAACTCCGACTCCCTTTTCTGTAGCCACATAAACCACTTTATCGCCAACGGCAATGCCATTTACCTGATCGCCGGGTAACCAGTGATCGCCCCCGAAATAATGCCAGTCGTTCTCAAGCATCCTCACCGCACCATTTGAGGTTCCAATCCAGACATCACCATCAAATCCCTTTTCAAGGCAAGTTGTATTCTCAACAGGCAGGCCATTGGTGCCTTTGAGTATGGTTAAAGTAGCGCCACGCAGAACACCAAGACCTTTGTTGGTACCGATCAGCAAACGTGTTCCGATGCTTAGCAAATCGCGTGTAACTTTTGACGGAAGCATGCCCCAGTCGATAAAGTCCTCATTCACAACCAACCCATCAAAAAGAATTAATTTATCGGGGCGAAGTAAGTATAGGGTTCCGCCATAGGATTCAATTCGCTTGATTGGACCCAACTCGACCGGAGTGTCATGCAATTGCGATCCGTCTTCCATAAGCATGGTCACATCGCTCGAATAGTAACCACCTTCAGGTTTAATCGAACTAAACTTACCGTTTTCGAACCTGTAAATTTCGTCTTTGGTAGCTGCGTGCAATTTTCCCTGGTGTATGCACAGATCGACGTATTCCCGATCGTCAATTTTTGTCCAGACTGTGCCCGATAATTTATAAATTCCTTTTGAGCTAAGTGCCCAAAGATCGCCAGCCTCTGGCATGAGTCTGCGAACTCCTTCCGGAGAATTCTTTTCGGCAACAAAAGCTCCATTACTCAGTGCTGAAATTCTTCCTTCGAATACGGCATAGCATTTACTGTTCTGAACAGCAATGGATTGAACCGGCGAAATTGTAGGTATTTTTTCGGCTACCTCTTGCAAATAAACATTGTCCTGCTGCGGTTTCCACAAATGAGCCAAAGTTTTGTCTGGATTTTGAGCCGAAAGTGTATTGGACAAAATGCTCAGAAATAAAGCAAGTTGAATTGATTTAAAGTAAGTTTTCATAGTTTTAGGTTTAGTGGTTCATATCTATTTAACCCCCATAAATGAAGCCGGAAAGGAACACTCCTGAACTTTCTTTCCATCAGCTTCCCTGATCCAGGTATCGAATTCGTATTTCCCTTTTGTCAAAACGATGACACGTCCTCCGGGCAATGGATCTTCAACATTTTTCATTTTTTTAGTTACGCGTCCGTATGCCAATGCAATATTGTGGTAAACACCGATGTAGTCGTTGATGTGATCGTGGCCCACAAATGTTCCCATTACATCACCACATTCGAGTAGTGCTGTAAACATTCCTGAATTGATTACCGGACTACATTCTTCTTCGTTTTTTACTCCGATTGCTTTAATTGCAATGTTTTTCCATGCCTGAGTATATTCAGGAAGCGGAATATGAAAAAATGCCAATGCCGGTAACGGTTGCCCACCATTTAATTTGGTAAATTCAGCACTGTTTTTGCGATACCAGGCAATTTGCTGAAAATCGATCCATCCATATCCTCCAACTTTGGGTTCCAGTGTACTGTAATCGTTGGAATCCAGACAATACAAAACGGCTTCCGTTTTTTTCGTATTCCCCAATACAGGCAAAATAAAATTCGAATTTCCTTTCATATCGCCTTTGTCATTATTCAAACAGAATGGAAGGCTTTGAATAAAGTCAGCAACTTTCTTACGATCATAACCGCGCTCCGACTCGTGATTTCCAAAAACCACTGCCCACGGAATTTTTGCATTGGAAAATACTTCAGCTAAACGACGGAAACCTTCTTCCGGGTTCTCTTCAGTAACAATATCGCCGGTAAGCATTGCCAAATCAGGCTTTTCCATTTCAAGTACTTTCCGAATGGTTTCATAAACATCCAGATTATCGCCATCAACCAGATGGATATGCGTATCGGTAAACTGAACAATCTTAAACTTTCCTGAATCATTAAATCTCAATTTGGGGCCTGCCAAAACTGATTGAACAAGGAAAAAGCAAAGCACAAAAAATAGACTCTTCATATATTATTTTTTTATTTCGAAGGAATCGATCAGTTTGTTTTCATTGTTGTAGGTCTGGAAACTCAAATTGGTTCCTTCAATTTTCACATACTGGTATAAATGTCCGGTAGCATTACGAAATTCGGCATAAGGCTCCGGAGTCATTTCATGCTCCCGGTTCGGTATTCCAACTGAAATGATGTAGGCCGTTCCATCGTTATACGACGATACGACCTTACCCTCCTTCATTGGTTTCGACCGCATGTAGTAATGAATATGACCACCGAAAACCATATCGACGTGATATTTATCGAACAGCGGAACCCAAGCCTTCTGTATATCGAAATAGGGCTCTTCCCAGTTGTATGGTGGAAAGTGAAACATGGCAATTTTCCATGTCGCCTTGCTTTCGGCCAGTTGCTTTTCAATCCATGGAGTTTGAGGCTCCATCGGAGAAGTGGCATCAATCATCAGAAACAAGGTATTTTTATAGCTAAACGAATAGGTTTGTTCTGTCGGAACACCTTCAGGAGCGTTCAACGGATAACTAAACTGGTCGCGATAAAGCTGTGCACCCAGACCGGCGCGGTTATCATGATTTCCGGGAACTGCCATCAATGGAATTGAATTGAAAACTTCCCGTGAATACTCAAAAAGCTCGTCCCACTGATTCCGGAACAAACCATCGCTAACCAAATCACCAACAATGGAATAAAAAGCAGCATCAGGATGTTGTTCGTATGAAAGCTTAAGAATTTCGCCAAACTTTGGGGAGTAATGCGTATCGCCAAACCATAAAAATGAAAAAGAATTGTCGTCGGCTGAGGTATTGAAGCTACTGGCTGAGGACCAATCCGCTGTCTTTCCAACCACATACTCGTAAGTTGAGCCGGGTTTTAAATCGCGCAACCGGGCGGTGAAATGGTTGATATACCGGTCATTCATCAGCAATCGGTCTTCCAATCGGATTCTTTCGCCACCAACTATCTGCTCTTCAGTTGTTCCCTTTACCCGGTATTTAAGTTCGCAGGTGGCAACAGTGGTGTCCGTTCTCCATTGAATATCAATTCCTGTTGAAGGATCGGAACTCCAACTTAAATGAACCTGATCGGGATTAGCGGATGATGGATATTTGCTTGACCTGAAAGCCCCGATTAAATGCGATTCAGCAGTTCTTCCTCTGGTTGTTGTCAACAATTTTTGACCTTTCAGCGCATCAGGGACATCTGTCAATACCAATTCGTCCCAATCGTGATAGGTAAAAGCGCCATTATCCAGATTTTCTACAAATTGATTTTCAGGAAAAAAATTGCTGAGCGTAAGCTGATCATTTGTATTCTGCGGAGCAACCGAAACAAAATAGTGCATTCCCAATTCCTGATCAAAGCCATTTACACCAAGGCCTACATGACCTGATTTAAAAGATTTTTGCCAGACCTCATAAATTGTCTGCTCGTTTTTCATTGTATGCTCAGTTTTCTGGAAACCACTTTCAGGCAGCCAAAAAGGAATGACCTTTTGTTCGGCACTTCTCATCACTGAAACCACAACGGGAACATTGACATCGAAACTCCAGTGCTGCGTAGCCAGGGCATCTTTTTCATTCTGAGAAAACAAGGCCATGACCAAATCATTATTCAATGCTGACAGTTGTTTTTCGTCGCTGGTCTGGTACAATTTTGTAATAACATCATCCATTACAGTTTTAACGGATTTTGCCTCATGTTTGCAGGAACTCAAGCCTGAAACCAACACGGATATTAGTAAAATCGGAAATATTCTTGAAAATTGATATGCCTTCATATTTCAAATTGAATAAAATAAATGAGTAGAAATTTTATAAAGGCGTACTGAAACAAATTGTTTTTCGTACGCCTTTAACCAAACCTAAAACCCCGTATTGAAAATTGTGTTTATTTTTTTATTTCAGGTTCACCTATTACACCAAGGTAACGGCCAATCCAATAAGGCAACAACCAAATGTCACCAGCACTATTTTCAGAACCACCCATTCCGGTATTATCCAGATTAAAACGGTTTTCGTTGTGTCTTGTAATCCGCAGTTCGTCGGGAGGAAGAACCTCTGAAATAGTTTGCCCCCTGAAATTCGGTTCAAGTTTCACAATATCTTTTCTATGGCTGTTGGATATAGACCAGTCTATCAAATCCAGCGGATATTCCTGAAGGTACCAGACAGCCTCATTCAAGTCAATGTTGTCTGCTTCAACTAAGGCGGTCATAATATTCCAAAGACCCTCTTTTTCAGGGCGTTCAATCTCAAAATGATCAATAATTGCCTCTTTATATCTGGCTTTTAACGTGTCGTTAAAAGCATACCTGTACAAACCCCAATAACCACAATAGTACATTTCATCATCAGAGTGGTTCCATTCTCCTGACAACATTTTACTCCAATCATCAGCATCGGCTGGCGCAATGCCAATTTCCTTCATAGGGCGCATCAGGTTTTCAAAATACCCATGTTCCTTCATCAAATAGAAAGCAGCTTCTTTATATTTCTCTTTTTTTGTAAAATGGTAGGCTGTCTGCAACATCCCAATGATATTGGAGGAGTTAATTTTACGGTCACCAACATTTTTAGGACGAGCATTTACATACTCCGGATTCCAACGACCCCAACGGGTAGGCTTGCCGTCCCAATCGATCATATAATAATCATTTTTCACAACATGCGACATTAAGGTATCAATCAACATGATTGCTTTATTCTTTAGTTCTGGTTCAGCAACAAGTTCAGCAATTGCACCAAAAGCAAAGATATGGCCGATTGCTTCGTCGCTGCTTGTGGTCGATTTCCAGTCCCACTCAGGATCAACTGCATTTCGCCACGGTTCACCAACCACATCAGTTAAATTATAACCGGTTCTTTCAAACGAACGCGAAGGAAATCCTGAGTTTAAAGAGTTGATGGTATAAAGTCGCTCCATAGCATCGAGTGATTCACGAATGTTCTGCAATGCTTCATCTGATTTGGTTACAGTATAACGAAAAGTTTCTCCGGCCAAATACATTGAAGTCCATAAACCGTCGTTGTCCGAATTTTCCATACTTCCGGTAGTAACATCTCCATTTACCATTCTGGATACGGTTGCATTAAAGCCGGTTCGTATATGACGATCACGTACCTGTTTTTCAAAGAAAATGGCCTTTTCATGCAAAGTCATCTCTTCAAAACAGATTTTACCCAATCCGCTGTTCGTCAAAATTAATACTGAATTCTCAGGACCTTTTGAAATATGAATTACAGTATCCGAAGGAATCCATCGTTGCGAAGCATAGTAATTAAATTTACCATCTTCGCGAAGCATCATAGCACCCCAGGTTGATCCAAACCAAAGGTTACCATCAATTTGACTAATTGAAGTTAGTTCCGTCCAAGGCATTTTTTTCTGAATCTCACCAGTTTGCTTTTGGGTTTTAGTATCAATTTCGTAAAAACCATCAGTTGTTCCAACAATCAGCTTGTTCGAAGTTAAACCCATGCAAGTTGCAGTGGCATCAGTTGTTACTTTCGATAACTCATTTTTTTCCGGCGAAAAGGCAAAAATTGAAGGTTTACCTAAAATCCAGAAGAGGTTGTTCGATTCATCATACTTGATGTCTTTTACTTGTTCACCGGGAAGGGAACCTTCCCATAATTTTTTTGAATCTTTCAGTAAATTTAATGCCTTTCCATCTGAAATCAAGAAAGCAAAATCTCTTCCGCCGGCAAAAATCCTTGCATCAGCTAAGGTATGGCGCGAGTACAAATTACCTGCCCATGCGTTGCTTAAAACAGCTTTATCATCGATATAAACGAGTTGATCATGATAAATCCCAATAGCAGATATTTTTTTATCCGAGGTTGCCCGATCCTGCATATCTTTCACCAGAGTTCCGGGGAAAAGAAATTGTCCGTTCCTTGTGCGCATTAAACCTTTTGTTGAAAATACTTGCACATATCCGTTTCGGTCTGCTACTGCATTTATCAGTTTTGCATCTTTCAGCTCCAGATTGTACTTAATACTGTAATCCTGAACAAAGGCTTTATCCTGATGTGTCTGAGTAACTTTCTTTTCAGTTTTTGTATTGCATGAAGCAACTGCAAAGGCCAAACTCAGTATGGCAATTTTTATTAAGGTTGTTGTCATTGTTTGTTGATTTAGTTAATTTTTAACCGGTTCACTTATAACCCCTAAATAGCGCCCCATCCAGTAGGGTAATAACCAAATGTCACCTGCACTGTGTTCATCTGTTCCGTTACTACCAGTGCGGTCAATATTAAACATGTTCCCATTGTGTCTTTGAACTGGTCTTTCATCAGGAGGAAGTACTTCTTTTAAGGTTTGATGCCTAAAGTTAGGCTCCATCTTTTCAATATCTTTACGATGACTATTCATTATACTCCAGTTGATCAAGTCGAGAGGATGTTCCTGTAAATACCAAACAGCTTCTTTCAAATCGTAATCGCGATCGCCCAGCATTGCTGTAAAAATATTCCAGGCGCCTTCTTTTTCGGGCCGTTCGATTTCCCAATGATCAACTATGGCATCTTTGAATTTGGCTTTTAAATCTTCATTCAATGCGTATCGGTACAATCCCCAATAACCGAGGAAATACATTTCATCATCGGAGTGATTCCATGCATCTGACAATTCTTTGCTTAACTCATCGGCATCAGCAGGAGCCATACCAATCTCTTTCATAGGTCTCATCAGGTTTTTCAGGTAGCCGTATTTGTCCATGAGCTCGACAGCTTTCTGCTTAAACACTTCCTTTTTTGTGAAATGATAGGCTGTTTGCAACATAGCAATGATATTGGAAGAACAGATTTTCCGGTCACCCACATTTTCGGGGCGGGCATTTACATATTCCGGATTCCAGCGCCCCCACAAAGTAGGTTTGCCATCGAAATCGATCAAATACAGTTCGTGATCGACAATATGCTGCATCAAAATATCAATCAGGTGGATTGACCGCAGTTTTACCGATGGATCGTCAATAAGTTCGGCTATGGCTGCCATAACAAAAATATGACCGATAGCTTCGTCGCTGCTGGTCGTTGCTTTCCAATCCCACTCCGGATCTTTGGCATGCTGCCAACGGTCAGGGTCTGACAAAACCTTGATATAACCGCTGCGCTCAAACGAACGTGCCGGGAAACCAACCGGATTCGAATTGATCGTATACTGGCGTTCCATGGCATCAAGCGACTCCAGGCAATTTTGCAGGGCATCTTCAGATTTTGTAACCGCATACCTGAAAACTTCACCACCCAGATACATTGAAGTCCATAGACCGTCGTTGTCGGAGTCACTCAGGTATCCGGTCGATAAATTTCCGTGTTTCAAGCCATCCCATGAAGCATTAAATCCGTTGCGGATATGTCGCTCACGAACCTGAGTTTCGAAATACAAAGCCTTTTCTTCCAGAGTCATGCTTTTGAAAAAAATCTGACCCAGCCCTTTGTCTGTCAATATCAAGACAGATGCATCCGGACCTTCTGCAATTTCGATAACTTTATTTCCCGGTAGCCAACGCTCCCCATTGTAATAGTTAAACTTCCCATCCGGACGAAGCATAAAAGCCCCGAAATCGGAACCAAACCAAACCTTTCCATTGATCTCTTTTACACAGGTAATTTCGGGGCTTGGAAGCTTTGTATGCAGTTCACCAATTTGTTTTTTAGAACTGGTATTCCATTCCAGGTATCCGTTTTTTGTACCGATGATTATTTTGCTACCTTTTTCGACTACTTCGAATGAAGTAAATCCTTTGCCATCAAAGACTTTACTCAACTTTTTATCTTTCAGGCTAAAAGTACTCAGCGATTGATTTCCAAGTATCCAGAACAAGCCATTTGCTGCCGAATATCGGATATCGAGAATAGGGTCAGTTTGGTTACCTGTCCACAATACTTTAGAATCTTTAATGCATTTTAAGGTTTTGCCGTCTGACACCAGAAACGTAAAATCATCACCTGCGGTGAATAAACTGGCAGTGGGCATTTCGTGCTTCGAAAATAACTTTCCGGCCCAGGCATTGCTCAAAACTGATTTATCATCAAGGTAAACAAACTGGTTTTGATACGAAGCCAGATCGACTATCTTTTTCCCTGCCATGGGGCGATAAGACTTATCTGCTTCAAGCGTTCCGGGATAAAGAAACTGACCATCAAAAGGTTTCATTAAGCCTGCCGAAGTAAGAATCTGAATGTTTCCATTGCGGTCGGAAGCGACTTTTAGAAGTTGCAGTCCTTCGGTAGTGGAGTAGTATTTTACACTGTAGTCCTGTAAGAAAGGCACATCTTTGTGCACCGTTTTTTGAGCTTTTGCCAGATTAATACCTAACGGATCAATCAGTAAAAGGCATAAAATAAAAGCAAATTGGTTTAGGGTTTTCATGATCTATGTTTACTTGTAATTAAAAACTAAGGTATTCGAAAAACACGCGAGGCCTGAAATACCTGGCCAAACATGTCGGTTGTTTTCACAGTAACGGTATGCGTTCCAGATGCTATTTCTTTGGGTAAGGTGGTTTGCCACATATGATCTGATTTGCTTGGCGAATCCATCGAATAGCCAAAAGAATCTTCCAGAGATTGCCCATCTACCGACTTTTGAAGCAGTGAACTGAGCTTGTGCATTCGAAGAATTTCAGGATCAATGGCCTTAACCTGCTGAAGCGGTCTCCAAACGTTGAAGTTATCAATGCACATTTCAACTTTCGACCGCGCCGAACCAGCAAAAACATTGACTAAGATTTTGGTTGTATCCAACTCACTAATCTTTATTTCTTCAGGCAAATAAATATTCATCTGGTAATTCTCGGGCCGGCGTGCAGCTTTAAAACGGACGCTGTAATTTGCCCCATCGAATGTGATAACCGAATAGCCATTGGGAGCACCATCATTCATAGTAGCATGAGGTATGCCCAATTCGTCATTCAGACCACACCACCAGCTACCACAAACAGTTGCATTAACCAGATGGTGATGAGTTTCGGTTCCTTTCCAGCCCATCTTTTTGTCAACAAACAGATTCAATTGTTCATGAGCATGACCGGAGATAGAAAACGTATATTTTCTGTCGCTGATCAGATCAAAAATCTGTTCTTTGTTATCGCACATAACAATGGGTGCATGCATAATCAAAACTACCAGTTTATTCTTTGGAACAAATTCAAGATAGTTTTTTACAAAGCTGATTTGTGAATCAGTAAAATGTGGAATGTATTTGCCATCAGGCTTGAAGTAAATATTATTGAAGTCAATAAAAACAACCTGTCCATACTCAAACGCATAGGTTGACGGGCCATAAATGCGCTTAAACGTAGCATCCTTTTCATCTGTATTTTTAGCTTCGCGATCGAAGTCGTGATTACCAAAAGTATTGTACCATGGAATTCCGATTTGGGCAATTCCGTGGTTAATTTCATTAAAAAGCGCAGGGCCATCTGCAGTAATGTCGCCCAATGACACGCCAAAAATTGCATTGGTTCCGATGCATTCTTCCACCACATCATGATTGATATAATTGACTTCCTTTAATCCACGAGTCTGGGTATCGCCGAAAAACAGAGCAGAAAACTTCTTTGGTTCTTCAGATTTAACCAGTGGAAAATTGACAGAAGTAGTTGAAGCAACGGAGTCACTCTTTTTGTACAAAAAGAAGTGCTGCGGTATTTTGTCAGAATTCAGAGGCACTGCATAATTAGCAGGCTTTACTACAAAAAGGTTGGTTTCATTTCCAACAGGAAGTGTCCATTTCCCATCAGAATTGGTTTGTATCACCTCAGCTCCATTTGAAACACAAATACCTTTAATTCCCTTTTCTGCTGCATCAAAAGTTCCATTGGAGTTGCCATCAAGAAAAACAATTCCCGATACGAAATCCTGGCTGAATACACTACTTGACAGGCAGATGAAAAAGTAAAGGCAAATTAACCTGAGTTTCATAGTATTTCTCTTTAGTGATGAAAACAAAGTTAAAGTTTAGCATCCAAAAATTTGGAGAGTGCACAATAATTGTATTCGGGAACAAACAAGTTGCATAAAAAAGAGTGCCACCTCCAGTTGGTGGTGGCACTCTTTAAAAAGTATGGTTAAAATACGAAAGTATTTTTTATTGCAGTAACCAGAATTTAGACCATGAACTGTCTTTACCGTCCTGAGCAGTAAATGCAGTCTCGACTAAACTACTTATCGCAGTTGCATAATTGGCAGCATTTCTGTTTTTCTCATTGGCATCATAACGAAAACGCAGTGGCATGGCATTACGTCTTCCTTTGGGGCCAAAAGCTAAATTTGGAAGACCAGTTCTTCTCCAGTCACACCATGATTCCATCGCCACATTCCAGTTAGCAATCCATTTTTGGGTCATAATCTGCTCTAAAGTGCCAGTATATTTAACTCCTGTGATTGCAATATACGTTGCATAACTTGCACCCACTCCCCAAGCATCGAGTGAAGCTTTAACACCTTTTTCATACCAAGATTGTTGTGCACCAACTGACCATCCTTTTTTTGCAGCTTCAGCAAGTATGAAACACACTTCAGAATAAGAAATAAGTCTGGCTTTTAGCAAAGCACCGGTAGCACCTTTATATTGGTCGGCAAGAGCTGAAACGTGATCATTGTATCCCCCTTGTGTTGGAACAGGATTTAAATTATATGTATATGGTTCAGCAGCAAGATAAGCAGTAGGTATACCTACATAATCCATAGTATCAACCAAAACTTTACCGGCTGTAACATCAGCAATCCATGTAGCTTTATTATAAACAACCATGTTTTTTGATGCCATATAAGCAGGGTCTAAATACCGAACACCATTTATTTTAGTATCAGTTAAAGGCAAGTATTTAGTAGTAACCTTAATCGGAACTTTAACTTTATTGAACCAAACAGCAATACGTGGGTCTTTCAATGCAACAAGTACATCTCTGAAACCAGCACCAAGTTGAATACGGCTAAAATTGCTTTCACTTGTATCGTATTTTGTGTTTGCTGGCCATGAATCAGCATTTGATGTTCCAACATAACTCATTGTAGCATCATCATCATTTGCTGTAAAAATCGGATAAGTGGTAGAATTGGAAATAATTCCTTCAATACCAGATTTTGCATATTCAGGTAGTTTAGTTGAAACGCGAAGATAATATCTCAACATGAGTGAATTAGCTAGCTTTCTCCATTTCAATGGATTTCCATTAAATAGAACGTCAGCATCCTTATTAATACCGGCATAAGCATCTACTGATTTTGATAACAGAGTATTTGCTTTTTTCAGGTCTTCAATAATTCCTTTATAAATAACCTCTTGCGCATCAAATACTGGAAACATATCCTCTTGACCTCCTACTGGAGCGTTTAATGCTGCTGTATAAGGAGCATTTCCCCATCCATCGGTAATGTAACCAAAATTAAATGCTCTCAAAACTAATGCCATTCCCTGCTGAAATTCCATACCTTCATCTACTGATCTTTCATAGAGTTGCTTGATATTACGGAGATTTCCGTAATAGCCTTCCCATGAACGCTCAGTAATCCAGTCAAAGTTATTTAACCCTGAACTCCAACCACTTTTTTGTACATATTGCATAACTCCAGCCAAATCGCCATTATAACCGTTTTCGAGGTAAGGCAATGCAGTGGCAGTAATAACTGTCGGAACTATTAAGTTAGGATTAACAGTCGAGGGGTCTACCCCATTCGGGTTCACATTTAATTCGGTAAGATCCTTGCACGAAGCAAAAACTACCAATATTAGAACCAGAAATAATTTATAATGTGTTTTCATAAATTTCATGATTTTCATTTTTTTTTGTTAGAAATTCACATTTAACTTAATACCTACTGGAATAGTCCAAGGAGAAACATTAAAACGTTCAATACCTTGTTTGAACATAATTCCGCTACTTCCTTGTACACCACTTTCAGGCTGAAAAGCCATTTCAGGATCAATACCAATGCCGGCTTTGGTCCATAAAATTATATTACGACTGTATAGGGAAATGGAAGCATTATGAATTCCGATAGACTTCATTGAAGGAAGCTGATAAGCAATGGAGATTTCTCTAAGCTTTACAAAATCAGCATCGAAAGTCGCTGTCTTGGTGTAATCCCATCCATAGAAATCCTGGTATCTGATTAATGGAGTACCTTCACCTCCTAAATGTTCGGCTACTGCAATAAATTTACCGTTTTCGTCATAGTCACCTTCAACTCCTGGCATAAATACACCATCATACAAGGTAATACCACCTTCGGTATACTTCAAACCACCGGTTTCTTTAGTTGGACCTCCAACAACAACAAAGAATTCGCCATCAGGAGAAAGATACTTGTCAGCATTTGCTTTTAGGAATGCAGGAATGTCTGTGATTCCATTTGTATTCACCATCTTATCTATCCATCGTTGCGAATGCAAATCAGATTCTCCGTAACGCAAGGTTTGAGAAACAAATTGGCCTCCCTTTCGGTAATCTAAGCTCGCACTCAAAGTCCATTTTTTATATGATACGGATGTTTGAAGTCCAAGTGTAAAGTCTGGATTAAAGTTTCCAATTACAGGAGCAACTCGTTTTCCATCTTTTTCCCAAGTACCGTCAGAACTATCCCAACCTTCATCATCCATAATTGGCCAACCATAGTATGGAGAAGTTTTGTCTTCAACACGTAGCATTTTTTTATCAATGATGTTACCAATTTCTTCACCAACCCAAGTAACGGCGCCACCTTTTGCATCTGTCCATAGAGTTATGTAGTTGAATCCTTTAGACAATTCTTCAACTTTGGTACTATTTTTTGAGAAAACAAAATTAACATCCCAAACTAAGTCATTGGTTTTAATCGGAGTACCTCCTAGAGAAAGCTCAATACCTTTACTTGAAATTAAACCCGCATTAATTTGTTTTGCACTATTACCGGAAGAAGGTGGTAAACCAATACTTAATACCTGGTTCTCGTTTTTAGCTGAATAATAGGTTCCTTCAAATTTCAAGCGATTGTCGAAAAACGCCAGATCAGCACCAACTTCCCAAGATGTTTTAATTTCTGGTTTAAGGTCAGGAAGTAATAAAGTACCGGAAGTTGTCAAACGAGTCTGACTTCCCCATGCTCCGGCATCGCCCATAGTAGAAAGTAATCTGTATGGATCAGTATCATTACCAACCATAGCCACGCCAGCTCTTAATTTAGCCAGTGAAATTTTGTCACCTAAATCGACCATATTATTAACTAGCAAACTTAATGATGCTGATGGGTAGAAATAAGAACGGTTTTCAGCAGGCAGAGTACTTGACCAATCATTTCTGGCAGTCAGATCAAGATAGGCATAATCTTTATATCCAACAGAGGCCATTGCATAAGCACTATAAATTGCTTTCTGACTCCATGAGGAACCATAAACAATATTTGTGTTGACAATATTACTGATCGAGTATATTCCAGGAATAATTAAACCAGATCCACCATCTTTTGCTCTGGTGCTATTGTTGGCAGCATATTGATACATATAATTTCCACCTGCAGATGCAGTAATATTGAAATCACCAGCTTTTTTGTTGTAGGCAAAAAGGAAATCGGCATTCTGCTCTCTACGGTATAAATTCTGCAAACCATAATATCCTTTAGGCTCTTTGTTATAGCTTGGAGCTATTTTAGTGTCTCTGAATTCATGGAACTGATCATGGGTATAACCAACTGCTAAAGATAAATCAGAAGTAATCTGATAATCAAGTTTTGCATTTCCATAGATCCGGTCTCTTTTAAAACCGTTATTAACTTCATTCGCCAGGAAATAAGGGTTATTCATAAAACCACCTCTTGAATAAGTACCATTAGAGTTAATTTTAAGCTGATAAGGTGCATTTTGTTGAAGACCTTCTTTTCCTTTTTCCCAATAATCTTTCAAAGCAAGAACATCAATATGTGGGTTCATTTCATAAAGTGCTTGCAAAGGGTTAGAACCACGGTTACCTGCCGGGCGATTTTTTGCTCCTGATGTGGTAAAGTTAATACTGGAACTAACTTTAACTTTTTCAGTCAATTTTATAGAAGAATTCAACGATATTGAATTCTTGTGCAAATCACTATTAGGGATAACACCTTTATTTTGCATATTACTATACGACAACCTGTAATCCATCTTTTCATTTGAATCACTAATCGAAAAAGTATTGTCAGTGGTGTAACCTGTATTAAAGAAGTTTTTGTAGTTATCAGGGTGAGAAACCAATGGAGTTGCAGTTAGCGCACCTTCTGAATTAAAGTATGGCCATTGATAAGCAAGCATACCCTTATCCAATTCTGGACCAACCCAACCACTAGTTGTAGGATCAATTACCTGATAAGCTAAACCATTGTTTGGTCTATTGTCCTGAGTGTATGGACGGTTACCATTTGCCATAAGGTTGTGCATCGGAAGAAATTTATATGGGTTTTCAGTAACCGAATTTGAACTGAATGAAATACCTAACCCTTTCTTTTTCTTACCTGATTTTGTTGTAATCAATACAACTCCATTACCTGCCCTCGAACCATAAAGTGCAGCAGCACTTGGTCCTTTTAAAACAGATACACTCTCAATGTCTTCTGAATTTAGATCGGAGATAGCATTACCGTAGTCAGCTTTATTATCTCCCCCCATAGAGGAAATGTTATTCAATGTGTTGTTCATCGGAATACCATCAACAACAAACAAAGGCTGATTGTCACTGGTTAAAGATGAAGCACCACGAATTACCATACTAACGGATGATCCAGGTCCACCAGTAGAACTAATGGCAACCCCGGCAACTTTTCCAGCGAGTGAATTTAAAATGTTTTCTTGTGCCACTTTCTGAAGAGATTCACCTTTAACTTCTCCAACAGAATATCCCAGGGACTTTTTCTCCCTTGCAATACCCAGAGCTGTAACAACAACTTCATCAACACCAATACTTGTTGATTCCAACGTAACGTTAATTACAGATTTTCCATTTACCGGAATTTCCTGAGATTGCATCCCAACAAATGAAATAATCAAAGTAGATTGAGCACTCGGCGCTGTAATGTTGTATTTACCATCCATGTCACTAAGGACACCTGTTGTGGTCCCTTTAACCACGATAGTTGCTCCCGGAAGAACTTCTCCATCAGAGCTCTTTACAACACCACTCACCTTGATCTGTCCGAATGCATTGCTTGTTAAAAAAGCAAACATCCCCAGAAGGAGCATTTGTAAAACTTTCTTTTTCATAGACAATTTAGTTTTGTAAATAAATATAGAATCTCAAATTAGGTAAAACTTCCCACAGGAAGTAAAATTTTCATATTCCAACGGAACAAATTTTAGAAATAAAAAAGGAGAAAGCTTATGGAATTTTATTCGAGTTACATCAAATATTAACTAACAAAATCTTGCTAAACCGATTTAAAAAAATCATTAAGTTAAAATTCCATTACACAAATGTTAATATTCCGACATTTGCTGAAGTAACCGGAAAACCTGCGTTTACGAAATAACTTTAAATAACCTTAAATAACATTAAAAGCAGAAAGCTTGTTCATCAACAAATCAATCTGCTTCTAACGTTATAATTTATTGAGATAAAGTTTTGGCCTTAAATTCCTATATTAAATTGATAATCAAACTCCTTTTTTGAGGCTATTTTTGTTTTGGAACCAAAGGATTCATTTCAATAAATTTCTTGGCACCATCCTTTTTCCGCTGAAGCCTGAATTCATCGAAAAGTTCGCCATTGGGTGTAACTGATTGATAAGTTAAACCATTTTGTGAAATGGATATTTTCTGGAAAAGTTCAAGGTTGCCTCCTTTAAATTCCATCCATGATTTAGTACCTGTAGGATAAAGTTTGGGTCCGCTCACTGAAACAACATAAACTATTGGAGGTTTACTGTTCAGATTATCTGATGCCCTTCCACGTCCATAGGAATGATCGTGACCGGTAAGTACCAAGTCGACCTTATATTTTTCGAGAATGGGCTGAAAATGCTTACGCAATTGCGGATTATCTCGGGTATCTTTAGTTGAGTAGAATGGAAGATGAGTGGTAACTACAACCCATTCTTTTGTATTTGTGCGAAGAACAGAGTCGAGCCAGGCCTTCTGAACTGTCAATTCATATCCATTTTCATCTTCAAGTTCAGAGCCAGAAGCTGAATCGATTGAAATTAGTCGCAAATTGGGATAATCAATAAAAAAACAAGTTCCATCCAAATCGGCAGGACCGTTGGTAGGTTGAGTAAATTGCGTATTCCAGTGTAGCCCGGGAACCAAGTCATTGTAATCATGATTTCCGGGAGTCATGATCTGGGGTACAGTTGCAAAAATATATGAACCTGCGGCAAACCATTCATACCATTCAATGTCTCTTCCGGCCCGATTAATAATGTCACCGGCATAAAGCATAAATCTGCAATTGGGCTCGTATTGATAGGCGGCACGTACAACTCTTGACCATTGCGATTTCAAATCTAGCTGTGGATCGCCAAAATAGATAAATGAAAAATCCCTTTTCGAATCTTCAGAAGTTTGAAACTGAAACCATTCACTCCAATGATTTTCCACACCCACACGATAAACGTATTTTGCGCCTGGCTTCAACCCTTTTAAAACAACGGAATGTTGATTGACAGTTATGGTTGGCTCCTTGTCATAGGCATGCTTAACTTTTGTGGTCAAAGCACTAAATGATTTTGTTTCTTCCTTATTTAAACGAGATGTTGAAGCCGGCTGCAATTCACAAACAGAACTTTGAACAGTCGTGTCTGTTCTCCAAGTCACGGCAACCGATGTAGTAGGATCAACCGTCAAATTCAATACGATTCTGTCTGGATTTACCGATGGCAAATTGACCTGTGCAAAAGACAGGTTGATGCCACCGAAGAGAATTGCACAAAAAACCAACAAAAAACGAAAGCTCAAATGGTTAATTATCTTCATCTAAGTAAAATTTAAATTCAGGAATTGTAACAAACTTATTTTCCAGTTGGTTTTGGACTTTCAGTAACCAGTTTTAAAGCTTCTGTCTCATAAATTTCTCCGGTCATTTCGCCTAACGATGTACGGGTAATATAATTGTAGCGTTCAAAGCCGCCAAAATCTTCTTTGGTAAGGATATATCCAAAAGCATCGTTAGTCAATCCAAATAGGAAAGGCTGTTCTGTATTCATTTTACGTTTCACATAAAAACCAATATTGGGTAATGCCTCACCTGGAATAGTTAAAACCTGAGCCTTACCAATATTCAAAAGATTTACCCGTGTGGTAACCGAAGTGAAATCCATATTCTTTGCAGCATTCCCGGCAACAGGTGAATTTTTAAAAACGTAACGCATCACCTCATTGTCAACCGGAAATTTAATCATCCGCGAAGTACAGTACAAATCAGGATTTTCATCAACCGGAGCTTTTTCAACAATGCGAAGAGCCTCGTCGGCCATTAGGTTACCAATTCGAATGCACTCATTCCAATCGTTAGCCTCTCCCCCATTTTCAAGACGGGTATCGGCTGTGACCATGCCACCTTGAGCGCTATTCATAAAAATAGCCATACCACCCACTTTCGATTCAATTCGCTCGTATAGTGGTCCGCATAAATCAGGACTCATTGTTTTACGGTCAGTACCCAAAATTTCAGGATGTGTAGCATAATTGACCAATGTTACTATCGTTTTTCCTTTGTTTTTTCCTGAAGAAGCAACGGCTTGTAATACTCCGCAGCGGGGATCATAAAGTTTGTCGGCATAATAGTTATAGGCTATTTTTCCTTTGGCAACGCCAACTGCCGTTTTAAGTGTAGCAGGTTCCAGGTTCGCAATCGCTTCGTTCACGGCATCGGCCATCTGAATAACACACCAATCCAGATATTTAAGATCGGCCCCAGTATTTCCCTTTTCATCCGGAAAACCATAAGCATCAGGTGCACTGTGGGCATGCGTTGCTCCAATTAAAATATTTTCAGCCGGAATACCTTTAATCAGTTTTCGCGACCGGTTGCCTAAATAAGCTGGCCAACCCAGATTATCAACACTCACAATTGCAACACGTGTTTCTCCCTTTTCCAGAACAAAAGCCCGGATAAATAAATCTCCTTGCTTGCTGGTAGGCATCACCGGCGTGCCCATTCCTCCGGAAATAGGAATTAAAGTTTTAGGTGTTATTACTCGCAAAGCCGCACCGGCTTTGAATGTTTGAGCATTAGCGCTCCCTAAAAATGAGAACAAAATAAATACAGCACTGATTAATCTTATTTTCATGATGATTGTTTAAGTTGGTATATGCAAATATTAGAAAGCAAGGTAAGATGAACAAACGGAAAATTACCTGTATTACATAGTATCCTAACAACTGAATAGCCTTTTCAACTAAATATTCGTTTAAAAAAGTCAATAAATCATCAGAAATATACTTTTTTATCTATTTACTTTACGAAACAAAGAATAGTAGTACAGAAATTAAACCTAAACTATAACAAGATGCGAATTCTTAAACTTAACCTATTCGTTCTGCTGCTTTTAGTAGTTTCAGTGTCTCTTCAGGCACAGCCAAAGACTAAAACCAAAGGGCAAAATAAATACCGGAGCAACTACGAAGAAAAAACGCTTTCGCCAACCGACAATCCTTATCTTTTACCTTACAACCGTTGGATTGTGCCAAACGGAACACAAGTTTATTTTGGCAATCCTGAACTGGAAAACCATGCACTCGATGTTGCGCTTTCGCCCGACGAAAAATGGATCGCGGTTGAAGGCCGTTATGAAGTGGTGGTTATTTCGGTCGAAACAGGAAAACTGGCTGACAACCTCCCGATGAAAGGCTTAATCAAAGATCAGAATATCATGAACACCTTCTCTGGAATTTGCTGGCTAAAGGAAGGTGAACAATACAAATTATTCTGGGGAGCTGTCGGTAACAAGTCAAGCTCTTATGTTTTAACTGCCAACTGGGATGGTAAAAAACTAACCAGCGCCGAACCCTATTCCTTCGAAGTCGTCAAGCCAGCAGAAACAGCTCTGCCAAACGAAGTTCTTATTCAGAATGAAAATGGGGAAAATTACCTCTATGTAGTTTTGAACGGAAACAATACCGTAGTGAAACTTGATCTGGCGACAAAAGAAAAAATCTGGACAAGTCAGGTTGGAGTTGCGCCTTTCGGAATTACAAAAGCCAATGAAAAAATCTATGTTACCAATTGGGCAGGTGCAGTTCCTGATTCAAACGATACCAATGTGGCCGGAGTTCCATGGGGAAGTGCTAAAGTTGATCCGGTAAATGGTGCAACCCGCGAAGGAACAGTTTCTGTATTGGACACCAAAACCGGCGTCGTATTGAAAGAAATAGTTGTTGGCCTGCATCCAAACGACATTATTGCCAGCGTCAACGAAAAATATGTATTTGTATCGAACGCCAACAGCGATGCAGTAAACTCCATTTCGACGCAAACTGATGAAATAACTGAAACTATTTCGGTGCGCCTTAGCGAAGAAAAAAATCCGTTCTGGGGAGATTCACCCAACGGCCTGGGACTTTCGAAAGACGGTCAGATTTTATATGTAGCCAATGGTATGGACAATGCACTTGCGGTAATTGAACTAGGCAAAAAATCAGGTGGCAATTCATCTGAAAAAGCAAGTGAAATAGAAGGTTTTATTCCAACAGGAGCTTATCCGGGAGCGGTTGCAGTGACCAGCAACAAACAAATATTTGTAGCCAACATTGAAGCCGAAGGTGCAAATATCCCATCGCAGACTAAAGGTCCAACAAAACGTTCATATAATTCGCACAAACAAACTGCCTCCGTTTCAATTATTCCGGTTCCTGATGACAAACAACTGAAAGTGCACACCAAAAAGGTTGAAGAATCCAACCAACTATTCAGGCTGGCCTTACTGGAAAAAATGCCGAGAAAAAATACCAAACCTGTCTGTGTTCCGGAACGAATTGGCGAACCTTCAGTATTTAAGCATGTACTTTATATCATTAAAGAAAACCGTACTTACGACCAGGTTCTGGGTGATATGAAAAAGGGCGACGGTGACTCAACCTTAACCATTTTCGGAAAACAGATTACACCCAACACACACAAAATCTGTGATGAATTTATGCTTCTGGATAACTTTTATGTCTCCGGAAAGTGTTCTGCTGAAGGACACCAATGGACAGACGCTTCAATAGTTACCGATTACATTGAAAAGGATGTACGTGCATGGATTCGCAGCTATCCGCATGTTCAGGAAGATGCGCTGGTGTATGCACCAACTGGTTTTATTTGGGATAATGCCTTGAAGCATGGTAAAAAAACAATGATTTATGGCGAAGCATCTGTTCCTGAATACGACGACAAGCACACCTGGACTTCAATCTACAACACATTCCTGAATCACGAAAAATTTGAATTCACCAACAAAACAACAATCAAACCTGTTGAAGCCATTTTAAGCAAGACCTATCCGTCGTATGATGATCATCGCATTCCGGATGCCTTGCGTGCCGAGGCTTTTATTCAGGAATTGAAAGCTTACGAGCAAATGGAAGGCGACCAACTGCCCGAATTAATGGTAATGGCTCTGCCTAATGATCATACCGGAGGAACACGCCCCGGATTGCCAACTCCACGTGCTATGGTTGCCGATAATGACCTGGCTTTGGGAAAAATTATTGAAGCGCTTTCGAAAAGTAAATTTTGGGGGAATACGGTTGTTTTTGTAACTGAAGATGACTCGCAATCGGGTTGGGATCATGTATCGGCTTATCGTACTGTCGGAATGGTCATCAGTCCTTATTCGCGAACTGGCGAAGTGATGCGCACCAATTACAACCAACCATCTATTGTACGAACCATTGAGCAAATCTTAGGCATTCCGCCAATGAACATCATGGATGCAACGGCTTCGCCCATGTTCGATTGCTTTACCAACAAAGCTGATCTGACACCATTTCAATCCGTAAAAAATCAAATTCCACTGGATGAAATGAATCCGCCATTATCAGCATTAAAAGGCACAGCTCTTCATTATGCAGAAAAAAGCATGGAGCCACAGTTCGATGGAATTGATTCAGGAGACGATGATTTGTTCAACCGAATCCTCTGGTTTGCCATGAAAGGCAAGGAGAAATATCCGAAGAAATTTAGCGGAAAAGATGAAGATTAACGGTCAGATTTTAGAAGTATGGTAGTTAGATTTAATAATCTCGCGAATACCGTCGCGGTATGAGGTCGGCCTAAAATTGAAACGTTGCTCAAATTTATTGCTGTCAAAGACATAATCGCGATCATATTGGTACATCATTTCAACGATTTCGGCCATAATTGGTACAAATAATCCGACGATTCGAACCAAAAACTTAGGTGCAGCCTGAAATTTAGGCTTGACACCCATTTCACCGGCAATCGCTTCTACCCATTCTTTTCCGGTGTAAGGATTGGCAGCAGTTGGCAAATGCCATACCTGGTTGTAGGCATCTTCTGTATTTCCCAATATGGCAGTGGCTTTGCCTGCATCGGGCGTATATGTGAACGAGTGCTTAAATCTACCTGAACCCAGCAAATTGGCTTTCTTACCTAAACTTAACGGATTAAAAACAGTTTCGGTAAGCATGCAGTTCTTTTTGATACCGGGTCCGTAAAAATCTGCCGAACGGGCAATCAGGGCTGTCAGCTTTCCTTGTTTAACTTCCGACATAATCATATTGGCAACTTCTGCCCGAACCATTCCTTTTTTACTCGAAGGATTGATTTTGGTTTCTTCCGTCATTCCGTTCAACGAATTTGAATCATACATGTAAATATTATCAAAGAACACCAATTTAGCCTGATGCTCTTTACAAACGGTGATTACATTGCGGATAAATTCAGGCCAGATTTCTTTCCAGGCTTTGGCGCTATAAGGAAAACCTACCGTCACATAAACAACTGACGAACCGGCAACCGCTTTCCGCAGTTCATCGATTTTTAAAAGGTCAGCCGACAAAATTTCATCAGTGGAGTTTACTTTTTGAGGATTTCGGCTAACGAGCCTGATTTCGTTGGTGTACTTTTTAAGCGCTCTGGCTAACTCTATTCCAATGATACCACCCGAACCCAAAATAGTTTGCATAGTTTTAATTTTTAGCATGTAACAGTTACAAATACCTTAAAGTTTTACAATCCGCCCGCCCTGATCTGATAAATTTTCTCTCTCATTTCGTTCATCGAACCCAGAAGGATGTAATACTCGTATTCATACTCACATTTTTTGTATAATGTTTCCTTTTTTACCGGGGCAATGTATGAGGTTGATCCATCAGCAGCTTCTTTGTTAATCACACCGGCAAGGCCAGCAAGAAAATTGGTGCATCGCGGATTGTAAACTGCCATTCCCCAATTTTTCTCATCTACAAATGCCATCCAGTTCTCCGAAACATCTTTGTATCTACCCCAAAAACCACTTTTAAGATTAATAACTTCCAACTTTTGAACCGGAGCTTTGGTAAACGGAGTATTTCCCTGATATGTCATTAAATTTTTCAATGCAGAAATAGGATAAACCGCCGGCAGTTCCTGATCGCACAAAATACTATCGCCATATAAATTATCTGTGCGGTGACAGGTCAAGCGGTTACGAACGACCAAAACATTGCCTTTCAGTGTAGTCCATTGTTCCATTTCAGCTTCAGCCGGACGATTATTCATATCCCATTGCATGGGAATACATTTCACATACAACGATTCCTTGCTCTGCTTGTAATCCAATATCTTGGCCCTGTTTCGAAATGCATCACCAACCTGAATTGGATTCCAACACCAGGGCGACCATGCAGGCGATTGCCCTTCTGATTTACGATCGAGACTTTTTCCGGCATAATACGATTGTTGAATGTATCTTCCTTCATCAGCAATATTCACCACACTTCTTGCCGAACCTGAAAGTGAGAGATAGGAAATGGCTCCGCCCCTGGTAAGGTCAAGTTTTAAAGTGAGCACACCATTATCGGCTACCAATTCTTTGGGTTCATCATTTTCAGACTGCGGAGCTGGCTCACCCATGCATTGAATACATAAAAAAGCAAGAAGCGGTAAAATAAATATTTTCTTCATTCTATAACAGTTAAGGTTTATAAAACAACAGGTATAAAACTACAAGATTTAATAACACTAAACATTACATTTTGCCCGATTTGTCAGGATTACAAACATTTGGCGAGCAATTATTAATGTGTTTTGCTTAAAATACCCGAAGTATTTCAGCATCATTTTTTCTTTCTTTATCTAACTAAACTAAATCAATCCAGACTATGGAAAACAATAGAAGGAATTTCCTGAAACTTTCAGGCTTAGCAGGAATTAGCTTAATCAGCAATAATTTTTCGAATGCAATGTCTCCGGAATTTTCGGGTAAAAGAAAAGCCGACAAAACTCCGGTTCAACGTTTTAACATGAGCGGATATGCTGCACCCAAACTGGATAAAGTCCGGATTGGATTTGTAGGACTGGGAAACCGGGGCCCCGGTGCAGTCGACCGCATGAGTCACATTGAAGGTGTCGAAATCAAAGGCCTGTGCGACATTCGTCCCGAACGTATCGACTTTATCAAAGAAAAACTGGCCGGAAGCATCCATAGTCCGGTCTGCTATTCAGGTGAAGAAGAGGATTGGAAAAAACTTTGCGAGCGCGACGACCTCGATCTCATATACATTACTACACCATGGTACTTGCACACTCCAATTGCCGTTTACGCCATGAATCACGGCAAACATGTTTGTACTGAAGTTCCGGCAGCAATCTCGCTCGACGAATGCTGGCAGTTGGTTGAAACCTCTGAACGTACAAAAAAGCATTGCATGATGCTTGAAAACTGTTGCTATGACTTTTTCGAACTGCTCACGCTGAATATGGCCAGACAGGGATATTTTGGCGAAATTATTCACGGAGAAGGCGCCTATATTCATGATCTTCTGGAAGGCAATTTCAGCAAAACCAAATACTACAAACAATGGCGCTTGAAGGAAAATTTCAGAAATGGAAACCTTTATCCAACGCATGGGCTGGGTCCAATTTGCCAGATTATGGACATCAATCGGGGCGATAAAATGGACTTCCTGGTTTCGGTACAAAGCAACGATTTTATGATGGCGCCGATGGCCAAAAAGCTTGCATCTGAAGATAATTTTTATCAGGAATATGCTGATAAAACATTCCGCGGCAACATGAACACAACCACCATAAAAACCAGCAAAGGCAAAACGATCATGCTCCAGCACGATGTAAGCTCTCCCCGACCCTACTCGCGCTTACACCTGGTTAGCGGCACCAAATGTGTTGCCAGCAAATATCCTGAACCTGCGAGGGTTTCGAAAGGACATGAATGGATGAATCCGGAAGAAATGAAGCAGTTGGAAGAAACTTTCGGCCCACCGATTATCAAAAAAATTGGAGAAATGGCAAAAAAAGTAGGTGGTCACGGAGGAATGGATTTCATGATGGATTGGCGGACGATTGATTGCCTGCGAAACGGTCTCCCACTCGATCAGGATGTTTATGATGCCGCCCTTTGGAGTTCGATTGGACCACTGAGCGAATGGTCGGTTGCGAATCGGTCTCAGTCCATTGACGTTCCTGATTTCACCTGCGGTTCATGGAAAAGCAATCAGCCAGTGGATATTATGCTGAGCCAGGGTGGAACCACTCAGGTAATTTGAACACAACAGTTAATTTGCATTCCGATGTTTCCGTACAACTGATATTTTCTCACTAAATCAAAAAAAACATGAAAACAGCTTTACTATTTTTAGCATTCTTCAGTCTGATTGCAACCGACGTATTTTCACAAAAAGGATTTAATGGACTTGATATGAATATGGGTAATCTATATCGTTTGTCTGAAGCACAAACCCGCTCCATTAGTCCGGAGAATTTTACTGGAGAAAAAGGCAAAGGTGGAATGGCCACTCCAGATACGAAAGCTGCACCAAATACTGCCAACGCTACAAATGCTGCCCGCGATCTGGGTCAGGGTTGGAAAGTTAATCCATACATCCGGATTAAATCGGGCGAAACGGTTACCCTTGCTGAAATCGAAGGTCCGGGCGCTATTCAGCACATTTGGATGACTCCAACAGGTAACTGGCGATATTCAATCCTTCGTTTTTACTGGGACGATGAAACTGAACCTTCTGTAGAATGTCCGGTTGGCGATTTCTTCGGAATGGGCTGGAATGAATATGCACACCTAAATTCACAAGCTATTTGCGTAAATCCGGGAAGCGCTTTTAACTGTTATTGGGTGATGCCTTTCCGCAAAAAATGCAAAATCACCATGGAGAACATCAATGAGAAAGATGCAATGACCCTCTATTACCAGATTGATTACACGCTCACCACAGTTCCTGATGATGCAGCCTATTTTCATGCCCAGTTCAGGCGTTCGAATCCAAACACAGGTTCTGATTACACCATTATTGACAACATTAAAGGAAAAGGCCAATACGTTGGTTTGTATCTGGCCTGGGGAGTAAATAACAATGGATGGTGGGGCGAAGGTGAAATCAAATTTTTTATCGATGGCGACACCAAATTTCCTACCATCTGCGGAACCGGAACCGAAGATTATTTCTGCGGTTCATACAATTTTGACCGTGATGGAAAGTACAAAGAATTTTGCACCGCTTATGCAGGCTTACACCAGGTAATCAGGCCTGAAGGTGATTACAAAACCCGGCAGAAGTTTGGACTTTACCGTTGGCACATTATGGATCCGGTACGCTTTCAGAAAGACTTGAAAGTGACCATTCAGGATTTAGGATGGAGACAGGGAGGCCGTTACCTGGCGCAGCAATCGGATATTGCTTCGGTTTGCTTTTGGTACCAGACTGATCCACATGTTAAATTTCCCAAATTCCCTGCATGGCAGTCACTCGAAATCTATTAATTCAAATTTTCAAAATGGCTGAAAATCTTTTTCAAAAGCTAAAAAACGGCAAGAATGTTTACGGCACCTGTATCGTTTCTACTTCACCAATCTGGTCGAAAGTAGTTGCCGGTTCAGGATTAGATTTTGTGTTTATCGACACCGAACATATTCCGATTGACCGCAACGAACTGACCTTTATGTGTCAGACCTACAAGGCACTTGGAATCGATCCGATTGTCCGGATTCCAAGTCCCGATCCGTACCTGGCCTGCATGGTTAAAGATGCCGGAGCGGTGGGTGTAATTGCTCCTTACATTGAATCGGTTGAACAAATTAAAGAGCTCGTTGGAGCCACCAAATACCGCCCATTAAAAGGTGAACGCCTTCATCGGGTGCTTTCCGGGAAAGAACAATTGGAGCCCGAACTGCAAAACTACCTGAACAACTACAATTCAGGGAGCCTTTGCATTGTCAATATCGAAAGCATGGCCGCAGTGCGCGATCTCGATCTTTTACTCAGCGTTCCGGGACTGGATGCTGTGATCATTGGCCCACACGACCTTTCCATCAATATGGGATTGCCAGAACAATACGAACATCCGGAATACGAAAAAGTAGTGCGCGATATTATCCACCGTACCCGCGCCAAAGGACTTGCTGCCGGTATTCATTTCCCCGGAAATCCCGATCGCCAAATCAAATGGATGAAAGAAGGTGCAAACATTGCCATGCACAGTTCCGACATGTTCCTGTTCAGCCAAAAACTGGCCGAGGACATGACCAAAATAAAAGCAGCAACTGGAGATTATCTGCAAAAGACTGAAGTGTCCGATCTTGCCATCTGATTCTGGAATTTCGAAGAGCTATATCAGCCAAAAATTTGATTACTTTCAGCAGTTCTAAACTAACTGACCATGAGAAAAACAGGACGAAGAGAATTTTTACTGACCACTGCCCTTTCAGGAATTGGCCTGGGCCTGGCTGGTGCTGGAATGAAAAACAGCCAATTATACCCCGCAGATTCCGGGAAACGAATTGGCATCATTGGACTGGACACCTCGCACAGTGTAGCATTTACCAAAACACTGAATAGCGCGGATGCCGGAGCAGAATTTGGAGGATTCAAAATAGCAGCTGCCTATCCAAAAGGAAGCAACGACATTGCCAGTAGCGTGGAGCGCATTCCCGGCTACACCGCTGAAGTACAAAAAATGGGAGTCGAAATCGTCAACTCCATCGAAGAATTGCTACCAAAAGTTGATTTCGTTTTACTTGAAACCAATGACGGACGGCTTCATCTGGAACAAGCATTGCCCGTTTTAAAAGCTGGAAAACGAATGTTTATCGACAAGCCAATGACAGCTTCACTCGCGGATGCTATTGCCATTTTCGATGCTGCTAAAAAATATAATGTTCCGGTATTTTCAAGCTCTTCGCTTCGGTACATCACCGGAATGGATGAAGTTCTATCCGGAAAAATCGGGAAAGTGACTGGTGCCGAAGCCTACAGTCCGGCCAAGCTGGAGAAAACTCATCCCGACCTTTTCTGGTACGGAATTCATGGCGTCGAAACCCTGTTTACCACCATGGGAACGGGTTGCAAAAGTGTGACCCGCGTTTCGAACGACGATACCGATCTGGTTGTCGGCATATGGAATGATGCAGGAATCGGTACCTTCCGAGGCATTCGATCAGGAAAAGCTGACTATGGAGGAACTGTTTACGGAGAAAACGGAATTAAAATACTGGGGCCTTATGCGGGCTACAATCCTTTGCTTATACATATCATTCAATTCTTTAAAACAGGTGTCGTTCCGGTGAAAGAAGAAGAAACACTTGAAATCCTGGCTTTTATGGAAGCAGCCGATATATCCAAGGCCCAAGGAGGAAAATCGGTAGAGCTAACCAAAGTGATGGAAAAAGCACGAGCAAAAGCTGCAAAATTGACGATTTAACCATTTAGCAATTTGACCAATCCTTACAATTCAAAGACATCAAACCTAAACACTTATAAAAATGAATACATCAAGAAGAAACTTTATACGGAATGCCACTTTGGGAACCGCTGCATTATCAGTTGGCGGAGTTCTTCCCGGATTTAGTTCGAAAAGTTACGGCCAAATTGTTGGAGCCAACGATAAAATTGTGGTGTCGATGATGGGTGTTAACTCACGAGGGCAAGCCTTGGCGCGAAATTTTGCGGCTCAGAAAAATTGTGAAGTCGCGCATATTTGCGATGTCGACTCCCGAGCCATTGTGAATTGTACCAAAGCCATAAAGGATCGGCAAACCCGCATACCTGAAGGGTTCTCCGATTTCCGCAAATCACTAGAAAGCAAAGATATTGATGCTATGGTCATTGCCGCACCCGATCATTGGCATGCACCCGCATCGCTTCTGGCTATGCAAGCCGAAAAACATGTTTATGTGGAGAAACCTTGCAGTCACAACCCAAACGAAGGCGAAATGCTCGTTGAAGCTGCAGTTCGCTACAAAAAAGTAGTTCAAATGGGCAACCAGCGGAGGTCGTGGCCCAACGTGGCTGCCGCCATTCAGGAGCTAAAAAACGGCGCCATTGGGCGCGTTTACTTCGGGAAAGGTTGGTACACCAACAACCGCACTTCGATTGGAATTGGCAAAGTTACGCCGGTACCGGATTGGCTGAACTGGGATTTATGGCAAGGACCTGCTCCCCGCAAAGAATTTAAAGACAACATCGTACACTACAACTGGCACTGGTTCTGGCATTGGGGAACTGGCGAAGCTCTGAATAACGGCACACACATGGTCGATCTGCTTCGTTGGGGAATGGGCGTTGATTATCCGACCAAAGTCAGTTCAAACGGAGGACGCTACCGTTATCAGGACGACTGGGAGACACCCGATACACAGGTGATTAACATGGAATTTGGAAATAATCTGGCGATGAGTTGGGAAGGTCGAAGCTGCAACGGAAAGCACATTGAAGAAAGTTCGGTGGGCGTAGTTTTCTATGGAGAAAACGGAAGTTTATTGATTCCGTCAGGCAACAGTTACACCATTTTCGATTTGCAAAACAAGGTGGTAAAAGAAGTGAAGGAAGATAAAATCATCGATCCAAGAAACGTTTCAAATCCATCAGAAATGCTGGATGCTATTCATATTCTGAATTTGTTCGATGCCATTAAAAACGGCGCTGCGTTGGCTTCGAATGTCGATTCGGGACACAAAAGCACTTTACTTGTTCAGTTGGGCAATATTTCGCAACGGGTTGGCCGGTCACTGAATGTTGATCCGAAAAACGGACATATCCAAAATGATGTAGAAGCCCTGAATTATTGGTCGCGCAGCTACGAAAAAGGCTGGGAAATGAAACTGTAGAAATGATGAATGAAAAATTATTAATGATGAATGAAAAAGTCAATCAAAGCTTTGTCATACTTCTGTGGTTAATGCTTGCAATGTTGTTTTCTTGCCAGGTTCAAACAACGAAAGATGAACAAAATCAGCTTACTGAGGAGGAAGAGAAAGCGGGCTGGGAATTGCTGTTCGACGGGAAAACGCTAGATGGTTGGCGTGGTCTGGGTCGCGATTCGGTGATGACCGACTTTTGGAAAGTGGACAATGGCACCATTCATAAAATTGACAACAAATTGGTTCCGCCCCGGGCTGACGGACAAAAAGTGAACGGTGGCGACCTGATAACCAAAAATACGTTCGAGAATTTTGAACTGACTTTTGAATGGATGATCAAGGACGGTGGAAACAGCGGAATCAAGTACAACGTTTCTGAAGAAATTTCGAAAACACACGGATCGGGTTTTAATGCATTGGGGTTCGAATACCAGATTCTGGATGATGACGATACACTGTATGTTGGAAAAATTAAACCTTGTCAGTTTACAGGTTCATTGTACGACATGATTGCTCCTCAAAACGTCAAACTCAATCCTGCCGGGCAATACAACAGGGGCAAAATTGTGCTGAATGGCAATCATGGTGAGCATTGGCTGAATGGCGAAAAAGTAGTAGAATTTGAGTTTGGAACGACTCAGTTTGATTCTCTATTTCAGACCAGCAAATACAGCAAATATCCCGATTTCGAAAAACGCCGTGCCGGACACATTGTAATCACCAATCATTCTGATGAATCGTGGTATCGCAACATCAAAATCAGGAAACTGTAAAAACAGAAATTGATGAAATCAACTAAACTTATACTTCTGATTATGCTTTTAGGAATCGGTCTTGCCGGAAAAGCGCAGACATCAAAAATTCAGGCCATTCACTACCAGACGGGGAAACCGGTGACAGTCGAAATTTCGGGCGAACAAATCAGCAAAATAAAGCCAGGCGGGAAAGCAAACGTGTCGAATTTTTATGTGGCTCCGGGATTGATCGATTTGCAGATAAACGGCTATATGGGTATAGATTATTCTGACCAAAACCTGAGCCCGGAAGCATTTCAAAAATCGGCGGAAGCCCTTTGGCAGCTAGGTGTAACTACTTTTTTGCCAACCGTAATTACAGCCAGTCAGGAAAGTCTGCTGAAGAGCTTTTCCCTGTTGATGGTTGCCTGTGCCAACAGCAAAGTTGCACCGTCGATTCCCGGATTCCATCTGGAAGGGCCGTTTATTTCGCCTGAAAAAGGATTCCGCGGTGCCCATCTCGAAAAGTACATCCGCAAAGCAAGCTGGAATGAATTTGAAGCCCTGCAAAAAGTTGCCAACAATAAAATCAGCTTGATTACTCTTGCTCCGGAAGCTGAAGGTGCACTATCGTTTATCAAAAAATGCAAAAACGCTGGGGTAATTGTTTCACTGGGGCACCACAACGGAAATGCCGAACAAATTGAAAAAGCGGCCGAAGCCGGAGCCTCGCTTTCCACGCACCTCGGAAATGGTTGCGCCAACCTGATCGACCGCCACAACAATCCCATCTGGCCACAATTGTCCGACGACAGGCTTTCCATCTCTGTCATTGCCGACGGATTTCACCTGAACCGACAGGAAGTTCGCACATTTTACAAAGCCAAAGGAATTGACCGCACCATTTTAGTTTCGGATGCGCTCGATCTGGCTGGCATGCCTCCCGGAGAATACATCCGAGGCGAACGAAAAGTGTTGTTGACGCCCGATGTAGTGAAATTTCCGGAAGAAAATGTTCTGGCCGGAGCAGCATCACCCATCAGTGCCTGCGTAACCAACATGATGCGTTTTACTGGTTGTTCGTTGGCCGAAGCCATTCAGATGGCTAGTACCAATCCGGCCCGGCTGATGAAATGGACTGACCGAGGTGAAATTGCCGCAGGGAAACGTGCAGATTTGATTCTGTTTACCCTTGAAAACGGCAAAATGGTTATTCAAAAGACCATCGTAGCTGGGAAAGTGGTGTACGAAAAAAGATGAAATTTTTAACCTGCGCCCCCCTCCCCCCAGACGGGTACGCAGCAAAATCATTGAAATTATATGAAAACAACATTAGCGACTGGCTTTCTGGCCTTATCTTTCCTGATTTCATCGGGACAAGTCACCATCAAACCAACTCCGCAAAAGGGATTTGAAGCGCGCATCAGGCAGGCAATCGACACCATGAAGGTCGTTGACACGCACGAACATTTGGTTAGCTTTGAAGGCATCCGGAAAAGCAAGTCGCTCGATTTTATGTGGCTTTTTCATCATTATGCCGACGATGACATTAAATCGGCCGGCATGTCGAAACCACAATTCAATACTTTGCTGACCGACTCGCTGACCATCGCCGAAAAGTGGAAAATCATGAAGCCTTATTACGAAGGCTCCTTCAATACAGGCTACAACCGGGTGACTGCGCTCACAGTCGATCGGCTGTTTGGAATCAATGAATTCAACGAACAATCGGTACAAGTCCTGTCAGACAAATTAACAGCAGCTTATCAAACTGATTGGTACAAAACCATTCTTCAGGACAAATGCCGCATCGACTTTCTGATTAACGATGGACAACCGGCAACGGGTGATCCTGCATATTTCAGATATACCAAACGATTTGGCTATTTTCAGCTCGATTCGAAAGAAAAAATCGATCAGCTGGCCAAACAGCAGGGAACAACCATTAATACACTCGATGATCTGGTAAACACACTGAATCAGGAATTTGAAAAAGCTGTGAAGAATGGGCTTACAGTCATTAAGAATTCGACGGCCTATTTCCGTTCACTCAATTTTGAGGATGTGAGCAAGAAAAAAGCCGAGGAAGTTTTTCTGCAGGTGATGGAAAGCAAAACAACGCTTCTTTCTCCTGAATCCGCCAAACCGTTGGCCGATTACATGATGCACCGGATTCTGGATTTGGCCCTGAAATACAACAAACCCATCCAGATTCACACCGGACTGCAGGCGGGAGATGGCAATTTCATCCAGAATTCAAATCCGGCTTTACTGGCCAACCTTTTACTGAAATACCGAAACGTGAAGTTCATTCTTTTTCATGGCGGATATCCGTATGGCGGCGAATTTGGCAGTCTGGCCAAAAACTTCAGGAATGTTTACATCGACCTTTGCTGGCTCTACGTTATTTCGCCTTCGTACAGCGAACGCTACCTGCACGAATGGCTTGAAACCATTCCGGCTAACAAAATCATGGCATTCGGCGGCGACTACGAAAATGTGGAAAACATATACGGACATTTGCTTTTTGCAAAAGAAATCGTCGGGAATGTACTGATTGAAAAGGTCAAAAACCGATATTTTTCTGAAGATGAAGCCATAAAAGTTGCCCAAATGATGCTGCACGACAACGCTGTAAACCTGTTCCAACTGAAACATTAAAACTGATTGATCTACCATGAGCGAAACAACTAAAATAGGCAACTACCGCTACCGCATTCTGGCACTGGTTTTTTTGGCCACCACCATCAATTATTTCGACCGCAGCATTTTGGGTGTGTTAGCCCCTACCCTGCAAAAGCTGTTCGACTGGTCAAATAAAGATTATGCGGCCATTATGGTGTCGTTTAAAATTGCCTACGGAATTGGCTTGCTTTTTATGGGCGGAATAATTGATAAAATGGGAACCAAAATCGGATACACCATTTCCATTGCCATCTGGAGTATCTTCGGAATGCTCCACGCTGCAGTGCGTCCGGCTTTCGGGTTGATTGGCTTCATTTTGGCACGCTTCGGTTTGGGAATTGGTGAATCGGGTAATTTTCCGGCGGCCATAAAGACTGTAGCTGAATGGTTCCCGAAGAAAGATCGCGCATTCGCTACCGGCATTTTTGATGCGTCAACCAGTGTTGGTGCTATTTTAGCTCCGTTTATCGTGGCCGCAGTTGTTTCAAAAGAAGGAAACAACTGGCAGATTCCATTTTTGTTTACCGGAGTTTTAAGCGCTTTATGGGTATTTCTTTGGCTAAAAACCTATCAAAAGCCTGAAGTTCATCCGAAGCTATCAAAAGCCGAACTTGAATATATCAACAGCGACTCGCGAGAGGAAACCACTGAAAATATTCCGTGGGTGAAACTGCTTCCCAAACGCGAAACATGGGCCTTTTCGTTGACGACCATCACTGATGCTGTTTGGTGGTTTTACCTGTTCTGGGGAGCCAAATTCCTGACCGAACAATTTGGTGTTGACATTGACGGAATGGGACTGCCCTTCCTGGTCATATTTTTGCTGGCCGATGCCGGAAGCTTGTTGGGCGGATACGCTTCCGGAGCGCTGATAAAAAAAGGCTGGAGCATAAATAGTTCACGCAAAATAACGATGCTGGTTTGTGCAATCATCATTCTGCCAGTCAGTTTTGTACCGGTGATTACAAGCAAATGGCTGGCTGTTTTCCTGATTGGTTTGGGCGCTGCCGGCCATCAGTCGTGGTCAATTAACGGATACACGCTGGTGTCGGATGTATTTCCGAAGAAAGCGACTGCATCTGTAATCGGAATTGGCAAAATGATTGGCGTGGCTGTGGCTGTAATTGCCGACCTTTCACTCGGTGCTGTGCTCGACACAGCCAACAATTCAGGTTATTTCTGGGCTTTCGTTATCGCCGGAATGTCATACATCACCATTCTACTTTTTGTCCACCTGCTGATGCCAAAAATGACTCCGCTGGATGATAATCTGGAGTATGTGAAATAAAAAAACTGTTACGTGATGCGCGTTGCGGGTTACGCATCGATAAGTCAAACTCGAAACCTGCAACCCGTAACCAGAATTTGGAACTTGAAATTTGAAACTTGAAACATTATACTATGGAAATCATTATCTCACAAACCAAACTCGACCTTGGGAAAAAAGCCGCCACTGTTGGTGCTGATTTGATTCGTAAAGCCATTGCTAAAAATGGATTTGCAAATATCATCGTCGCTACAGGAGCCTCACAATTTGAAATGCTGGCCGAATTGGTCAAAGAAGACATCAACTGGAAGGTGGTCACCGCCTTTCATCTCGACGAATACATTGGAGTTCCCGACACGCATCCCGCCTCGTTCCGGAAATACCTAAAAGAGCGTTTTGCCGATCTGGTTCAACCCCAAGCATTCCATTACGTGAATGGCGACAGCGGCGATGCTCACGCAGAATGTGTCCGTTTGGGAAATATCATCGCACACCACCATATTGATGTGGCCTTTGTAGGAATTGGAGAAAACAGTCATTTGGCTTTTAACGATCCGCCAGCTGATTTTGATACCGAAAGCGCCTATTTGGTAGTGAACCTCGATGACGCCTGCCGCCGCCAGCAAATGGGCGAAGGATGGTTCCCAACATTCGATGATGTGCCGCAGCAAGCCATCAGCATGGGAATCCGGCAAATTATGAAATCGAAAGCCATCATTTGCAGTGTGCCCGATGAGCGCAAAGCCTGGGCGGTGAAACATACGGTGAATGGACCAGTTACGAACCGGATTCCGGCTTCCATCATGCAGCAGCACCCGGCAACCTGGTTGTTTCTCGACCGGGATTCGGCATCCTTGCTATAATCTGCATGAATAAAATTTTAAAATTTATAATATCTGAATGAGAACATATTTTTCGATCATCATTTTGCTCATCGCAATTGTTTCCTGCCGGCCAACTTCTCCGGAAAGATTGACTGCATATGTCAACCCCTTTATAGGCACAGACGAGGATGGCCACACTTTTCCCGGAGCGCTGGTTCCTTTCGGCATGGTTCAGTTGAGTCCTGACAATGGTATTCACGGATACAACTGGTGCAGCGGCTACCATTACAGCAGCAGTCAAATAACCGGATTTAGTCATACGCACTACAGTGGTACGGGTGCCGAAAATTTATCCGATATTTCCGTTTTTCCGCTTGTCAACACTGAGGCCACGCCCAAATTGATACTGAGTGAATTTACACATGCTGATGAAATGGCTAGCCCGGGATATTATTCAGTATTGCTCAAAACCTTCGGAATAAAAGCAGAAATTACTGCAACACGGCGCTGCGGAATGCACCGGTACACATTTCCCGAAAGTAAAAACCCGGCGTTGAAACTCGATTTGGGTTTTGGAAATGGTGCCGAAGCACGTGTAGGTCACAACGGAGATTTACCGCTGGAGTGCCACCTGAAAAAACTGAATGACAGCACATTGATTGGCTTTCGCCGTTCCGTTGGTTTTGTGGGAGAACGCTGGATTTATTTTGCCGCCCGAACTAACCGTCCGATAAAGGATATGGTAATTTTTGCCGATAGTGTTCAGGTGAATTCCAAAGAAGAAGCCCTTGCTGTGCGGGTAAGTACTTTTTTATCATTTCCGGAGACAAAAAGCGGGGAACAATTGTTGTTGAAAGTAGCAATCAGCACAGCCAATACCGATGGTGCACTGGCTGGGTTAAACGAAATTACGGATTGGAATTTTGATGTAGTCAGGCAGCAAGCCGAAAACGCGTGGGAAGTAGAACTATGCAAAATAAAGGTAAGTTCTCCGGATTCAGCTTTTAAAGAAACATTTTATACCGCTGCCTACCATTGCTATTTTGCACCTTTTCAGTTCGATGATGCTCTGGGAAACTATTCTGGTGCCGACGGAAAAATTCACTCCGGAAAGAACATTTACACCTTGAATTCATTGTGGGATACCTACCGGGCAGCTGCACCTTTATTTACCCTGACGCAAACGGAACGCCTACCCGACATGATCAATTCGTTCCTCGAATTTTACCGGCAACACGGATTACTTCCTTCTTGGGAACTGTATTTCCGCGAGGCCAATGTGATGCCCGGATACCATGCTGTCCCAATTATTGCTGATGCCATTCTGAAAGGCATCAAGGGTTTTGACTATGAATTTGCATTGGAAGCCATGATTGCTACAGCCAACGAAGACATCCGCGAGTCGGACTTTTACCGGCAATACGGCTATGTGCCCGACGATCTTGATCCACGTCAGCGCGGCGTAACCAAAACTGTGGAATATGCCTTCGACGATTGGTGTATTGCGCAGGTGGCGAAGAAACTAAATAAGCCATCGGATTACGATGAATTTATGAAACGAAGCAGATATTGGAAAAACAGTTTCGATCCGGCCACCGGTTTTGCCCGCCCGAAAGACTCCAAAGGCAACTGGATGCTACCGTTTAATCCAAAGGAATCGATCGGATTTCAGGAGGGAAATGCATGGATTTACACCTGGTATGTGCCGCAGGATGTGAATGGCTTAATTGAGGCAATGGGCGGGAAAGAGCGGTTTACGCAAAAACTTGATTCGCTGTATTCAATACCCTTTAAATCGGTAAACGGAGGTAAAAATACCGGATATTACGGACTGTCTGAATTTTCAAACGAGCCCAGTCACCATGTGCCGTATTTGTACAGTTATGTGGGCCAGCCGGCGCAAACCGCCGAGAAGGTAAACCATATCCTGACCCAATTTTACAGCAACCAACCCAATGGACTTTGTGGCAACGACGATTGCGGTCAAACAAGCGCATGGTATGTGTTGAGTTCCATCGGATTTTATCCGGTCAATCCGGCCAATGGTGAATATGTACTGGGAAGTCCGTTGGCCGAACAAACTGAGATAAATCTTGAAACCGGCAAACGCTTCGTGGTAAAAGCCAGGAATCTGAGCAAAGCGAATATTTACATTCAGGAGGCAACTTTAAACGGTGCCGAATACACCAAAACCTACATCAAACATACCGACATTCAGAATGGCGGGGAACTGGTTTTAACAATGGGAAATCAGCCATCAGCAACTTGGGGAACAAAGCCTGAAAACTGGCCCGGAAAATAACTTTAAAAGATCGAAAAAATGAAAATAAAACTTATAATACTGCTTCTCCTTATAGGCGGAACAATGAAGGCACAGATCGCCCCATTTTATTCGGCAACCAACGACAAATACGGTTACAAGGATGAAAAAGGCAAGGTGATTATTGAGCCTAAATACGAACTGGCCTATAGCCTGAATGAAGGCATGGCAGCTTTTCGGTTGAATAGGAAATATGGCTATGTGAACAGCAAAGGTCAGGAGGTGATTGCAGCAAAATACGATCATACATGGAAATTTATTGGCGGTTATGCTGTCGTTCAGTTGGGCGACAAGTATGGATTCATTGACCAGACTGGCAAGGAAGTGATTCCGCTGATCTACGAGAATGCCTACAACCACCACGGAACCTGTTGCTACAAAGGGCAGGCTCATGTAAAGCTGAATGGAAAGTGGAAGATTATCCGAATTGGGTAATAACTTTTAATAATCCAAAGTCTCCAAGTAATTAGGGGACAAAACAAAATAGCGGCTGAACTCCCGATTTCTTCGGTTATTCAGCCGCTATTTTGCTTGCTTAGAATTAAAGATCCTCTAAACGAAGCAAACTTAAACTGCTGATTCCGACTGAATATTTTTGAGGAACTGAGGGAGGACTGTTTAAAGAAGCGCCTTTACCTTGCAATTTAAACTTGTGTGTACCTTTTTCGAACCGGAATACACCAATATTAAATTCCCGCCAATCGCCGCCTTTGCTGACCATATCCAAAACAGGACCGATGGCCTGATTGTCAACAAATGGCTGATAAGTACTCCCGAAAATATTATCAATCAACACAGCCGAAAATTTGTATCGACCGGCCTCTTTAACTTCAAACTCAAATTCAATTTCACCGTCAGCTTGCTCCGGAACAAAATTGATTCCGGCAGTTTCCTTTTGTGTTTTGTCGGGCGCTGCTTTATATTTCAGATTAGCAGCCAGCATCACCTGATAAGGAGGAATCCGCTCAGCAGCAGGTGGAATAGTCGCTTCAGAAAAAGCAATTGGAGTTTGATACCAGAATGCCACCGAGCTAATCCAATCGGCCCGTTCGTTTGAATTCGATAGTTTTTTGCCATTTTCATCGACAAAACTGCCCTTGTGCTCCATGGTAAACTTCAATGATTTTTGAAACCGGATCGGGTCCATAATGTGCCAGCGATAAGCCGAAACACGATCTCCGGCCAGTGGTCCTTCGTACAAAGGCACTCCGTTAAATGCCCCGAAAAACTCGCGAAATCCCCACGAATCGCCGAAATAATCTTCAGTTCCAGTACCTTGAAGGGAGGGCGTGTTTTCTCCGTCGATATAAAAGCGGTCATCGCCCTCGCCAAACCATCCGTTTACCACCTGCAAAGCAGAGTAAACTGTACCGATATAATTTCCCCGGCCGCTTGTATTCAGAACCTCGTGATCACCCGGTTTGGCCGGAGACTGCTGATTATATCTGGCATGAAAATAAAGAACATCTTTAGGAAGTGCAACAACTTTTTCCCAATCCACATAGTAATAGAAATAGGCAGGCCCAAAACCATCCTGTTCATTCGAAACCGTAATTTTTGCATGTTTTTTAAAGGGCATACTCCAAAAGCAGTTGCGCGAGCGGCCATGCGATGATACATTCACCGGTAGCGACTGAAAATCTTTTCCGGCAGCCTGACCAACTCCAAAGAAATCACCGAGTGGTACTTCAACACTGGGCTTTTCGGAATTATCCCAATAAATCCTGACAACCATAGCTCGTGCAAAATAAGGGTTTAACGAAGCCGATGTATTCCAAATGTGTTTAATGATTCCTGGCCCTTCCAGATCAGCAAGGACAAGGGTTTCACCCGACATGATCAATTTCGAATCGCCATTGCCATCAAAATTTGAATCGGTGCTCGACACCCTTTTTGACTGACCGTTTGACGGAATCATCAGTTTATCCAAAATGGACTGATCAGTCAGGGAATTTACCTGAGCATCCGTAAAAAATGGGTATATAAAAAAACAACAAACAACCGCCAGTTTTAAGATCGATTTATACATCTTCAGGTTTTTACGAATTGAATTTCTTTTAAACGTGCATGAATTTCACTATTTCGAATTGAAATGCTTCCCAACAAATGGCCAAACACCAGCTTTGTAGTAGCGGTGCCCCTCCTGCCCTTCGTATAATTCGCAGTTTTCGGGAACTCCGGCAGCAGCATAAATTTGTTTCAGATGGGCGAAAGCTTTTCTGGATTCTGCGATTGGGAAAATATTGTCTTTTATGCCTTGTACCGCACAGAACGGGCGTGGAGCAATCAAACCGGCTACATCGGCCATTTCGCCCAATTGCATAATTCCGGGCACATAGTTGCAATCGCAGTGATGAACTGAACCGATGCTTCCCACGAATGTGCAAAAGTACGACGAGGGCACGGCCACTGAAATACGCGTATCGCATGCAGCTGCAAATAAAGTTACTGTTCCGCCGCCCGAATTGCCGGTAACCACAATTTTAGCCGGATCAACAGGCAGATTTTTTAGCGCCCAGTCAATCAGCTTCGAGACATCCCAAACACGGTCGCCAATGGGTGTTCGTCCAACCAGAATGTCGTGCATCAGCAAAGTGCGACACGATGAAGTGGCATCGCTTTTTAAATCTTCCGGAGTGCGCGTGTCACCAAAGCCACGCGTGGTTGGAGCAATGGCAAAATAACCTTCTTTAACCGCCTGAATAGCCACATTCCGCTCACCTGATTCACCACTTTCACGCTCTTTTTCATCGTTATAAATTCCGGCGTATAATTCAGTATTTTTCGAATGCCCATGGGGTGCAATTACCAATCCGCGAAGCTCTACTGCATTTTTAGGACGAAGCAAAATAAACGGCAGCGGAACATCAGGTTCTGTCCAGATTAGCCAGCGTTCGCGAATGGCATAACCTATATCTTCGGTAGATTTTAATTCAGTTTTAGGATGGTAACTGGCCAGTTGCACTTCCAACATATCAAGGCCAAGTAGTTTTTTAAGCTCCGGACGAAATGCTTTTTGCCATTTTTCAAAGTCGCTTTGCGATGTACCTGAAAAGGCATATTTCATCTCTGCAGCAGCAAACATTCCCGCGAAGTGGTCGGGCGCATGGTATTTTTCAACTGTTGAGAAGGTATTTGATTTCTGAGCCGATTTATTCATTCCGCATTGAACGAAAAATAACCCAAGAAAAAGAACGGTCACCATTTTTGATACTGACATAGGAATTGATTATAATGGTTAAAGCTTCATCTTTTCAACAATTCGTCAAGCGAAATCTTCTGAAATACCAGATCGGCCTGACTGCTTTCGTATACAATCCCGATCGTTTTTTCATCAACCGATGTGATGCACGAATAGCCTCTTCCGCTTAATTCATCGAGTAAAATCTGGTGTTTTTGAGGCCAGGTTTTGCCATCATCGAAACTCACTTTCAGGGTAATTTTTTCGCGTTTGGTTTTTGAGTTCGGATTAACAAACAAGAGCATACTCTTTTGTTTTCCATTTTCGGTGTAAATATGCTTGTGAATACTCGCCATACAAACCGGCTCAATGAGCGTACCGTGATTGGTTGGATGCATTTGCCATGTTTGCCCCAGATCACTTGTCAAACAAACGGCCCGGCCATTGGTGGCAGTTGTATCCTGCCGGTTGCGGTTGTCGCGAATATTCAGCATGACTGAACCATCAGAAAGTTGTACCGCCATATTTTCGGTAGTGTTGGTACTGGCCGGTTGACCAACTTTCCATACTTTACCATCGACACTCGACATGATGGTTGAAAACGGTTCTCCGGTGTTGCTGCGGCCTTGCGCCGGAAAAACGAGGATGCCGTTATCCAATACAATTCCGTGCCCGGGAGCCGGTGCAAACAGCCACCATTCCTTTTGTTTGCATTGTTCGGTCAGGTTAATTGGTTCCGACCAGGTAATCCCATCGTCGGTGCTTTCAGCGAGCAAGAACTGAGTGGTTTCCTTCACACCAAAACCTGGCTGAGAACCTTTTTCGCGCCATTGATGATTCCATGCAGTGGAAGTTTCCGTCAAGCCTTCCATCCATTTTCCTTCCTTGTCCAGAACACCGTGCATCCACAATGCGGCGAGGTAAATTTTTCCTGATTTGGGGTCAGCCAGAATACACGGATCACTGATGCCGTTGAATTTTTGTGGCAGCCCACCCCAGGTTCCGCGATCCATCGCAATGCGCATTGGTTCCCAACTTTCACCGCCATCCGTGCTTCGGCTCAGGCCAATATTTATGTCGCCCTGCAAATCGCGGCTGCTCTCGCGACGGGCATCATATACCGCCAGCAAAGTACCTTTCGAGGTGTTTGTCAGTCCCGGAATGCGATAGGTATGCACACCATCGTCGTTGTGCCGGCGCAATGCTACACCGAAACGAAAAGGGGTCAGAGGCTCGGGCATAACCAGCACACCACTCTTTGGAGATGTTTGTACGGAAACATCAGCTACCGAAAGTTGATGAAGCAGATTTACCTTATTTTTCAACTTTACCGAAAGCCATAAATAGCCCTTCTCCGGAATCACAAAATGATCGGAAAAGTTAAGTTCGTTCTGGGGCGTCAATGTTGAACCAAATTGCTTATCGGTGCTAAATTCGTTGGAATTGGCAGAATAAAATATACTCAGCGATTCAATATCTTTCAGGCCAGTTCCCTTTAGTTTGATTTTTATTTCTTGGAGCGACAGGCCGGTTAGTATTTTTTCAGGAATGAATTTCATTACCGGATTGGTATCTTTACCTACCAATACAGGAATATGAAGTTGCGAAACCACTATACCAGTCTGCCCAAAGGCAATTAGCCCCAGATGGAGAAACAGGAACAGGAAAAAAGTAAAGCGTTTCATCGTAATTCGTTTTTTCATTTTCAATAATGATCCTCAAAGTAGCAGATTATCTATTTTGCTTTGTTCTCAATTTCCAGAATTGATCCGGCGATATACCGGTTACCATTGTTGTGATTGAAATAATACACCACCAGAACCCGGTTTTTATCCAGCAATTCTGACCAGCAATAGCCCAAATCACCGCTGCCACCATCGGCTCGTATCACGAATTCAGGAGCAGTAGCAAAATTTGTGCATTCAGCATTTAAAATCCGGCCACGGATGCCATAAGGTTTATGCCGGTAGCCATAAGTCAGCAAAACCCGGTTATCGGGCAATTTTAAAGTATGGAGCGGATAGCCGTAAAAACCGAGACTTTGCCATTGAAACGATTTTCCGGCATCGGTTGACCGGGCAATGCAGGAATGTTCTTCAGGCATATCGGCTGTCCGGAGAAAAGCGACCAGATCACCTTTTGGCGTTTCGTAAATGGATGTTTCGTTAAACGACACTTTTTTATCTGTTGCAACCGGACACGAATATTTCCAGCTCAGCCCCTTATCTGCTGAAGTCAATAAATGCGTTGATGTTGTGTTCAGAGACTCTGCATCTTTGGAAGCCACCACCCAATAAATCAGTCCTTTTTTGCCCTCGTACAATGCACCACGATTATAGGCTGGCAAAGGTTTCCCGTAGACATTTTGCTGAACATCAGTAGGAACATTAATCGGGTAAATCGGCCCTTGCCAGCTTTTTCCGCCATTGGCAGAGCGAACGATATATCCACCCATAAACGTAAAAGTTGGAACCTGACCTTTTCCTTTGTGCAGGGTAATTTTAGCATTTAAAATACTGTCGGCATCAGAGCGGATTGGCCCCCAGGTATAGCTAATACAAATCAGTGTTCCGTCTTTTAGCTGCAACAAACACGGATCCTGCGAACCTCCAAACGGATGGGCGAAAATTAAGTCAGGCTCCTTCGTCCAGTTTTCACCATCGAGCGAACGAACCATGACCAAATAGCTGTTTGCATCGGTATGCGTGATTCCCTCCTGGCCAAAAAGTCGCCGGTCAGGAGCCCTGCGGAAGGCCACCAGGAGTTCACCATCAGGACGTTTTATTACCGATGGAAACGCTGAATAGTACAACGAATCTTTGTAAATAATGACATCTTTAATTTTTCGGAGACCGGATTCAGGCGAGCTTTGCGCCTTAACATTTATAACTCCCCAAAACAACATGATGACAATGAAGGAAACAATTCCTGATTTCATATCGGTTCAATTTATTTATACAGCTTATTCCGGAAAACGAAGTGTACTTTTTCCGATATCTTTTGAAGTAGCCACTGCAATTCCACGTCTGTTTTTGCCATCTACCGCACAATAGAAATGGTAGACTATGCCTTTGTTTTTGATTACAAAAGGCTTGTGGGCATATTGGCTGTCATAGCTTTCCGAGGGACTGATTAAATCCTCACCTGTCCAGTCGGTCCAGTTTACCAAATCGTACGAACAGGCAAAGCGATCGAAAGCTTTGGGTTTCCAGAAAGCGCCGAAATAAAACATCACCCAAACATCATCAATTCGGCTAATAAAAGCATCTCCTGAAATTCCGGTCTGGTGATCGATAACAGGCTTATCGCCTAATCGTTTCCAGTTTACCATATCATCTGAAATAGCCATGGCGATTCGCTCAGCAGAAGCTTTCCCATTTGGTTTATCGCTTCCGCGGGCATTGTAGTACATTACAAACTGGTGCCCAAGCGTTTTATTTTTGTCCCTGATAATGGTGCTCTTAAAGATAGTTTCATGATCGTACCAACGTGTATCTGTATCTTTGACAGAAATTACAGGATGACCGGCAGTTTGCCATTCGGTTGGCTTATTCAACACTTCCGAACTTGCTATCCCAATTCCCAAAGTTCCGGCTTCATAACCTTCAGTTGCACCTCCAAGATACGACATCCAGAATTTCCCTGCATATTTTTCAACTTCATAAGTTCCACCCCACCTGTAATCCTGCAAAGCAATGTATCCGGCTTTTTGATTGGCATCCCAGGTGTTTTCAGTAAACGACAGTAATTTTCCAAGTGTTTCCCAATGCAGCAAATCGGTACTTTTCGCCAGCCAGGTTTCGTAACCTTTCCCATCGAAAACAATGTAACTCATGTACCAGTTTTTCCCTTCGCGGAAGATACTCGGACTATCCACCATTTTTTTACTGTCCTCCGGAACCAGCACCAATCCATATTTGAAAGGTGTCTTCACTTCCTGATAAATTCGCTGCATCACTTATTGTGACAATGTTTGTGACCAGACAGCAAGTTGAAAAGTCAGCAGGAATAATCCTGTCAGTAAGGGAATAACAATTGATTTCATTAATTAATTTGTATAGTTGATCTTGTATTTTCCACTTTTAAGTGCAACAACCGACAGTTTATCCCCAGACAAATCATATTCCTTTCCGTCTACGCTATATTTCTTTACTCCTGAAGGAAGTACAACTTCCGCCTCGATACCAACCGGAATTTCAACAATCAGCTCCATCCTATTTTCTTTCAGTTCCCAGTCAACAGCAAGTTTTCCATAAGGCGTTTCCTTGAATGTTTTAGCCCAGGTAATTCCCTTCGGAACCTGAGGTTGAATGAGCACTTTCCGGTAAGCCGGTAGCAGATCATCGTGTCGAATTCCTCCAACAGCCTGATAAAACCACGATCCGATGCCATTGTAACAATTGTGAATTCGGCTGCGGTCACCGTTCCAATGCTCCCATGTGGTGGTTGCTCCATTTTCGATCATGTACAAATAACCCGGATAATCCTTCTTTTTCAACATGGAATAAAAAAGATCTGCTTCCTGGTTTTTTACGGCCCACTCTGTCAAAACCGGAATACCAACGAGGCCGGTAGAGAAATGTCCGCTACGGTTTTCTGTTTCTTTTGCCAGACTTTGAATTACTGTACCTTTCAATTCTTCCGGAACAACACCCGACAATAAGGGGTAAGCCAGATCAATCTGTGTGGCGGTAGCATACGAATTTTTCGCAGGATCGAAAAAGCACTGATGAATCTGTTTCTGAAGATCAGTCTTTTCCCTGGCATATATTCCTGCTTCATCCGATTTACCTAAAACCTGTGCAATTTTCTGCATATTGTCGAGGCAAACAGCCACAAAACAGTTGTTCACCAAGCCGATTGAAGCTTCGGCTTTTTGATCGATTCCGGTTGGTGTAGCCCAATCGCCCAGGTACCAGCCAAGATAGTCGGTGTCAGGCCAGCCTTTCAGCAAACCATCAGCCGAATAAGTTTTAACATATCCCAGCCATTTTTGCATCACCGGATAATATTTTTCGAGAATAGCAGCGTCGCCATAGTTCAAATAAGTTCTCCACGAAGCAGTAATGATGAATCCGCACCAATACGGACCGCCACCAGCTTTATACGGGTTGGGTGCTGTGTGCGGCATCCCGCCATCTTCACGAACACAGTCAGCCCAGGCTTGCAACCAATTGACATACATCGGATTCAGGTTGAACATCGTTTGCGCCGTTTCGGTCGAGGCATTTCCATCACCTCCGTAACCCAATCGCTCAATCGTAGGACAATCAACCAAATCGCCGCCAATACTGAGGCAACGCAGCGTATAAAAAATCATGTCGTGAATCTGGTTCAACTCCGGATCGGAACACTGAAAACCGGAAGCCAATTCGTAACCGGTATGAATCAAATAAGCTTTGACTGATTCTGCCGATGGCGCTTCATTAAGGTTTGAAATCCGGATATACCGGTAGCCATGGTAGTTAAATTTATTTTTGAAAACTTCGGTTCCATCTCCGGAAGCAAAGTAATAATCGGTCTGCCTCTGATTTTCAAAGCGGCCGTTTTTATCGAGGTGATCGGAATATTCAAGAATAATCTTTTGCGATTTCTGCAATTTTGGAAAATGAATTTCAGTCCATCCAACAACACTTTTTCCCATATCAATCAGGATAGTATCTTTAGCAATTGACTTAATTGATAGAGGTTTGAGTGTTTCGGTAATCTTATTCTGTTCAACCATTTGCGGACTAACATCAGCATCGGGAACCGAAATCACTGAAACTGAATTCCAGCTTCTGTCATTGGTATCATCTGCAGTCAAATCATTTTTTGCCAATGAGCCATCCACAATTTCGCCACCAAAACGATGAGGGCGCCAGTTTCCATGCCGCATGTAGCTGCTTTTTCGTCCCAACCATGATTCATCAGTGGCCAAAATCACCTGGCGTTGGCCGTCCTTTATTTGTTCCAGCTGCGCTTTCACCAGCGGACCATTATTTACTACTCCGGGCAAACCCTCGGTGTACCAACCGCTTCCCAGCCACAACATCAGTACGTTTTGCCCCTTTTTAACTAAGGTCGACACATCGTAAGTAACTGTCCAGGAGCGTTTATTAAACTGTGAAACGGCGGGTGCAAGCACCCCATCGCCCACTTTTTGTTCGTTCAGGTAAACTTCGTGATAGCCCAATGAATTCACATGCAAAAGCGATTTTTCGCCAGCTTCTTTCAGCTCAAACGATTTCTTCAGCTGAGGGCATTCACGGTAACCCGAATCTGTCGGGAATCCAATGTAGCCAGCTTTCCAATCTTCCTTGTTCAGCAAGCCAACACTAAATTCTGCCACCTCACTCCAGTCTGATACCTTTCCCGATTCGTCCCAAATACGGACTTTCCAGCAGGCAGCCAAGCCGGAAAGAATCTGCTTTCCCTGATAAGGAACCAAAATACTAGATGAGGATTCGATTTTTCCTGAATCCCAAAAGTCGGCTTTGCCTTCTTTAAGCTGCGAAGGATCACTTGCCACCAGTACCTGATAAGCTTTTTGTTCAGTTCCGTTTATGTGACTGTTTATTTTCCAGCTAAGCCGTGGCGCGGATTTATCTATCCCTAAAGGATTTTGCAGGTTTTCGCATTTCAGGTTATAAACTTTGAGTGTTTCCTTTCCGGTGCATCCGAAAAAAAGAAGTATTACGACAAATAAAGCAATTAGAACAGGTTTCATGCGCAGTTAGGTTTAGTTTGTTTCGTATGAGGTGAATGTACTAAATTTGATCAGCAAATCAGTTATTTCCCTGCAGCCTTTTCTGCAACCATTGTCACAACAGCTTTATCGCTCCATTCCTGACAATGACCGGCCATAGGAGTAAAGGATATTTTGGCGTCTGACTTTGGATTCTCAGTTTTGTCGAGGTACATTTTCAGAAACCGGGTGGCTACATTCGAGAATAACCCGTCCATATCGCCGGTCCAAACCCAGATTTTACCCTGAAGTTTTGGTCCGAGTGTTGCCCAGTTTTTCTGCAATACCTTTTTAAGATCGTACTTTTCCCATTGTGCAGCCACTGCATGATCTATTTTCCCGGTTATCGGATCGAACATCAGCGAAGGCAGTCCGTCTTTTCCTTTTGGCCCGAATACCGCATTATAGGCACCAAACTGGCCACCTGAAATCAGGTAATTGCCAGTCTTTCCCAATACATTTTCCTCCTCAATGCACTCTTTCATTGTCCACTTCATATCACCTAATGTGGTGCGCGATTCAGGCTGAAGGTATCCATAACGACTGTAAAAAGCCGATTCGTCATGGTAAATGTCAATGAGCCCGAAATGCTCAAATTCAACCGGATCGGGACTATACGACCAGGTTCCGTCGAAAAAGTCGGGATAAAAAATCTGCAAACCCAGAGCTACCCAACCACCGGTTGAAGCTCCGGCCAAAAATCGCTTGCCCGAATCCTTTTTGTAATGAACCAGTTTTTCAATTTCAGGAATTAATTCTTCGGTCAGCGCTTTTCCACAAGGGCCATTATTTTCGGAGTCAACCAGATACGTGTCGCCAAAAGGCCCCTGCGAATCCATAAAAACATAGATAATTTGTGGAGCATTTCCAGAAAACCACCAATCAGTGAAATCTTTGTTCCGCATCATACCGTTTATTCCATCGTATCGACCATTCAGACCGGGAACACGGTAGCAAATAGGGTAAGATTTTTCAGGATGATCGAAAAAATTGGAAGGAAGCAAAACCGAAGCCCGCAAATAGCGTGGCCTTCCGGAGAACTCGGTCAGATAGTTGCTTTGAATGACCACCGGCTTCACAAATTTATGTTTGACAATTTCAAACGGTGGGATAATTTTCTGAAGTTTCAAACTGAGATTTGCGTTGGGAGTATATCGCGTTGAATCGATCTGACTGTACATATTGCCGGGAACATTTTCTTGTCCGTCGTCAGGATTTTGCTTGTACAACACCTGATAATAAAACTGATCAGTCGAATTCAAAAATTCGCTGAAGGTCCCAGCTGTGATTACTTCCGGATTGCGAGTATCCAAAACAAAATCAGTGGACGGATCCCAGTTTTTTGGAGTTACCCCAACAACAATATCGAAACCATTCCTCGGCTCTTTGTGCTTTTGACGGGTCAGGTAAAGAATGATTCGGCCACCCTTGATGAAGGATGATTTCATTTCGGGCGATACCGAAACTTTGACTTTTAAAGCCGGGGTTTCCTGAGCAAAGGAAACGCCGGAAACCGCACACAAGGCGAGAATCAGAAAAGCAAGGATTAGTTTTTTCATATGTATATTTTGTATTGGTTCAACCCTTTCAGGGTTGAATTGATTTTACTTCTATTTCCCGTGGGTTGACACCCACGGTTATTCAAATTAAACCCTTTCAGGGTTTTCAAAATATTAAAGTCCGAAGGACTTTAATATGAATAACCTCCGGTGAAACCGGAGGCGAAGGAATACATATGATTTGGAACCCCGAAGTGGGTTCAACTTTGTATTTTGCACCTATTCTAAAATTTAACTTTTACCATTTTAACCGGTACAATCTCAACTGGTCCCATCAAACCCGAAGCTGGCAAGGGTTTAAAACCAAATTCGCGCGGAATACTGGGATTTACAGTTCCACTTCCAAAACTGGGAACCAATTCAGACGGAACCGCCGGAGCTTCTTTCATGGCCGAAATCCGGTTAATTAATGTATTGGTTACCAGAACCACCAGTTTATTATTACCTTCTTCTATTGCTTTAGTTACATCAAGCTTTTGCCCACGCATCCAGATAGTTCCGAGGTTCTGACCGTTCAAAATCACTTCAGCCACATTCCCCACTTTTCCCAGATCGAGTAGCAATTGGAGGTCGCCTTTCACATATTCAGCCGGAACCTGAAAACTGATCTCATATCGACCTGTTCCGCTAAAGTTTCGAGTTATTGGATTGTCGGTCCATGAAAATAGCTCATTAGTTTCTTTACTAAATTCAGGAAATCCATCGCCTTTCAGTTCCATTTTCCAGGTTCCTGAAATTCCGAAGGAAGCGGGAATTCCGGATACGACGACCTGTACATTTTTCTTTTGGCCACCTTCTTCGACTACTGAATTAAAAGTTCCGTTACTTTGGGCTAACGCGTTTATATCATTGGTTTTAACATTCAGGATTTGATCAAATCCGGTCTTACTGACCCAAGCTTCAGGCTCTCCGTGAGCAAATTCAAGAAATAGCGATTCGTAAGGAGCTAATGTCAGTGGAACTTTGATTCCATCAGGAACTTCACTGAAATTATATACCGGTGTTATTTCTCCGGAATATGGATTCCACTTCCGGATTAATTTATTTTTCACACGGAATGTCACCGGAATATAACTTGCTTTATCCTGAACATTTGACACAAAATAAATATCCTTCTCTCCCACTTTCCGGTGCATAAAGGTCAATCCTTCATTTTTACGCAGACCTTCATGAGCAAAATCAATTCCAAAATCAGGGGATAGATGGGTACGAATAGTTTCCAGAAACGGATCGAGTGTACTACTCCGTTTGTCCCACCAAATGGTGCGGTCAATCACAGTCTTAATTTGATAGGTTCTGCCTTTTCCGTAAGGATTCATAAGCACACCTTCTGCCAGTTTGGGTTCATTCAATCCGTACAGATTGACATTTTTATCTTCATTCTTTTTGGGTATTCTGAAAAGCTGATTGGTAATGGCCTGCACCTGTTCATCCGATTGCTTGTAATCTGTTAATCCGGTTCCCTTTTCAGGCAAACGTTCCAGTGCAATAACCACCCCACCCTGATCGACATATTTCTGAATGAATTGCAGCGTTTTCAGCGGTATGGTTTCCACATTGGGCAAAATCAGGATTTTATATTCCATGTTCCTGATTTTGATTTTTCCGTCATCAATCTTCGAGAGGTTTTGCAGGGCATCATCGTTTACCAAATCGTAATTGTATCCGTTTGAAATCAGCAGATTACCCAATTCACCCCACTCAAATTCGCGGGTCCACTTGCGCGGATTCAGCACATTTTTGGCCCATTGGTTTGCCAATGGTGAGTAAAGTGCAATGTCGGGTACAAAGTCACCCTGCCGCAACAGATACGAGCAACGGGCAATGTATTCGGCCAGTTTCGGATAGTGTTTCCACCATACATTTTGTGGCTGGATGTAGGCTGCAAACGGAAGTGAGCGGGTGGGTGAAACCTGATTTTCAGGCGAGAAATTAAAGCCATGATTGTAAAATTTAGTTGCTCCTGCAAGCAAATAACCATCGCTGGCAATCTTCAGTTCTTCCAATGTTTCGCGGTAGCGTTCCCAGTGAATAAACGTGTAAACTTCGGCAGAAACAACTTTTCGTCCGTAGATATGTGCTCCGGAAGCGACATACTGTTTGGGCCCGATGCGCGTATCAAACCAGTCGGCAGCATCTTTCTCACCGGCGGTAATTTCCATCTCCGGAATATGGGTCATGCCCGAAGCTTCGATGTTATCGGTATTGAAACCATACGCCTGAATCCGGCCCTGAATGTGGTGAGCTTCGCACCATCCCAGAAAAGTCTTGAAAAAAACATTCAGCCCGGTCTGATGCAAAAAGTCGTTGACATCGTACCTGATTTTGGGTGAAACATCACCCATTTCCCACCAAATAGCCGGTAAGTATGGAGTCAGATCGTAACCTTTTTGTTTCTGAAATTCTTCGAGTAAACCGGTCGACCAATTGATGCCGCTGCCTAGGTTGGGCAACTCAAAACTATCGGCAAACAACGATTCCACAGTTTTACCGAATTCATTACCAAACGCCTGATAGAACTTACCGCCCAGATAATTGCAGTAACTTTCCATGGCGCTTTTGCTGAAATGATCGACCGCATTGGCAATCCCGTTTTTCTTCAGCCAGAAAGCCATCAGCCGCCATTCGCCTTCCGGAACTTTCCAGCTTATTTTATTTCCTGAAACTAACTTAGTCAGGTTTATCAGCGATTTTTCATTGAGCCTTCCATCCTTTTCAATTCGTCCGGCCATTACTGCCAACAAAGTCTCTTTGCCGTCAAGTTTTGGGCTATATCGTTCCCATGAACGTTTCGTTTTGGTCAGTCCGTCAGGCAAACTTCCGGTGTAGGTTTGGTTTCCGGCAAGATCCAGAAACGTTGGAACCATATCTTTGCTTTTGTCTTCCTCTTTCACCCATTCGCCGCCAATAATCCAACCGGGGCCACCAAAGTTGAGCGAAACTTCCATGCCCAGCCGTTTGGCTTCTTTTACGGTATGTTTCAGCATGTCCATAAACTCGTCTGACAAATACGGAATGTTGCCCTTTTCGTATACTGAATCCATCGAAATCTGCTCCACACCACAAATGCCATGACTGCGCATTTCTTCCAGTTCGCGGGTAATTTCTTCTTTCGAAAGTGGATTCCCAGGCCACCACCAGCGCGTATGCGGCCAACAATCGGCAGGTGGGTTTTGGAAGCCCAGTTGCAAAGAGTCAGCTTTCAGGATCGAATAGCCCGGAAAGTGAAGAACAATACCAAGCAAAAGAGTCAATAGGATATAAGATATTCGGGTTCTCATCATCCGGAGATTTGTAGTTTGAGTTTGCATTTCGGCCTTCAACAGGCATATTTATCAAAGAAAACGATATTCTGGCTGAATCATCACAGATATTTTAATCGATTCCAATAGTTAATTTGCCTCATGAACTGCCAAAAGTATCTTCCGGAAGATCTCAGTCATTTTTAGCACCCAATGTAGTGTCGCTAAGTCCAGTTGAGCACGTTGAGAATCAGGAATATTTGAATTAATTCAGCGACCTATACTCATTAGGCGTAAACCCTGTTACATTTTTAAACAGCCTTGTAAAATGCTGAGGATATTTGAATCCCAATTCGTAAGCAATTTCATTCACTAATTTATCCGAATCGAAAGTCATGGTTTTGGCCACATCAATTATTTTATTCTGAATATATTCCTTGGCTGATTTCCCGGTTTCTTTCTTAATCAGATCGCCAAAATAGTTAGGCGAAAAATGAAGCTCTTCCGCAAAATACGCGACTGACGGCAATCCCAAATTCCGGGGTTTGTCTGATGAAAAATAGCTATTCAGCAATTCTTCAAACTTTTCAAGAATTCCCTTATTAACGTTATCACGGGTAATGAATTGACGATCATAAAAACGGTCACAGTAATTCAGAAACAATTCAATATTGGAGGCAATCAATTTCTTGCTGTGCTTGTCGATATTTTGCTGCAACTCAAATTCAATTTTTGAAAAGCAATCCAGAACTACCTGTCTTTCACGTTCTGATAGGTGCAACGCTTCGTTGGCGTTGTAGCTGAAGAAATTATACTCATGGATGATCCTGCCCAAAGAGGTTCCGCGGATCAGATCCGGATGAAACACCAGAGCATATCCTTTAGGCTGATATACTTGTCCGTCGGTTTCAACAACCATCATTTGCCCGGGTGCAACAAAAACCAGGGTACCTTCCTGATAGTCGTAGTAATTTTGGCCATATCTTAAATCGCAGCCTTTTACATCTTTCAAAAAAATGCAATACAGGCCATAATTTATCCGGACACTCTTTTCACCATCCCACGATCTTGGATTCGCTTTTGAAAAATCAATAACACTTACCAGCGGGTGCAGCGTTTCGTGATTGTTTAGCGCATTGTAGTCAGTTACCTTATCAAATCTGAAAATCCGTTCCATAGCTGTTGTTGTTTTTCTGAAACAAATTTAAGGATTCTAACCAAGCTGTAATCATTCGATAGGTCCAATCAGTAAAAATGGTAGGAGATACCGTATTCTGTATAATAATGGCTGATTGGCAATTGCTTACATTTGTAGTATATATTCTTTCATTTAAATAGATTTCAGTATGAAAACAACAATTATCGGACTATTTCTAATCATCCTGAGTGCTCAATTGTCCTTCGCACAAAATCCAGGGACAAAGAGCTTCACTACCGAAGAACAGGAAATAGTAAACCTTTCAAAAGAAAAATGGCAGTGGATGGCCGACAAAAATGTAGATAAGCTTGCTACCCTATTCGACGACAAGTCAAAATTTGTTCATATGAGTGGAACCTGGAAAAAGGACGAGGAGCTTGATATCATTAAAACGGGAAGAATTTGGTATCAGAAAGCTGATGTTCATGATATAGCTTTAGAACTTTTTGATGACACTGCCATCCTATGGAACCGCATTACGCTTGAGGCTATTGTCCGGGAAAATGTGGCTAAAACTGAATTTACAGTGACCGAGATATATCAGAAAAAGGGTAAAGAATGGAAATTGTTAGGCTTAACTTTCAGTAGTGTGCGCGACACCCATACCATTGCACATTAGCAAAATCATATTATTCGTATTAATCGCTTTGTCATTCGGTATAAGCTCACATGAACAAATTGGGATGATGGAATAACAACTTTTCATTTAACGATGGAAATCAATTTTAAAAAGTATCAATTATGAAAACAACAATTCTCGGACTATTTTTAATCATCCTGAGTGCGCAATTGTCCTTCGCACAAAATCCTGCGACAAAGAGTTTCACCACCGCCGAACAGGAAATCGTTAACCTTTCGAAGGACAAATGGCAGTGGATGGCCGACAAAAATGTGGATTTTCTGGGCAAACTTTTCCATGAAAAAGCAGTGTTTGTTCACATGGGAGGATCATGGGGAACTGAGCAGGAACTTAATATCATCAAAGGCGGAGGAATTTGGTACAAGAAAACAGATATTCATGAAGTATCGGTGAATATCATTGACAATACTGCCATTCTTTTAAACCGAATCTCCCTTTTGGCTGTAGTTGGTGGAAATGAAGTAACCAATCCGTTCGAGGTTACAGAAGTGTATGTTAAAGAAGGCAGTAGTTGGAAATTGGGATCTCTATCGTTCACGAAGTTGCTGGCACCACCGGTTCCGCAACCAGATTCACATTAGCTATACATTTATTAATCAAGGCTTTGTCGGGCACAAACAAGAATTGCCTATCGGTAACTAATAATACCTCTTTAAGTTTGATTAGACTTTAAGAGGTAGCCTATGTAAAGAACCTAGTAATTAGGTTGGAATGAAACAAATCTCTGTAATTAGTATTTATATTTCTGTAAAAAACCTCAACATAAACCCCAACCGAAATGAAAACCCAACTGATTTTTGTATCTGCATTTTTACTGATGGCATTCGCAAATAGCGTTTGTGCTCAAGACTGGCCACAGTTTCTAGGTCCCGAAAGAAACAGTACTTCCCCGCAAAAAAACCTACTTCGTTCCTGGCCCGCATCTGGTCCTGAAGTTTTATGGACAGCCAGCATTGGCATTGGCTATGGCGGGCCGGTTGTAAAAGATGGGAAAGTATATCTGCTTGACCGAATCGACAGCATCGGTGATATCATGCGAAGTTTCGACTTTGCAACCGGCAAAGAACTTTGGAAGAATGTAATCGCATCGCCGGGAACCTGCCCTTTTCCCGGGTCCAGAAGTGTACCGGCTATCGATGGAAATTTTGTGTTTGGCTGTGGTGCTATTGGCGACTTGTTTTGTATTGATATTACCAGTCATAAACTGGTTTGGCATAAAAATATATGGACCGGTTTTGGCGGCACGAAACTACCCATTTGGGCCATTTCGCAGTGTCCGCTCATTTATGGAAATATGGTAATTGTATCATCACAAGCTCCTGAAGCCGGTGTGGTTACTTACAATAAACTGACCGGCGAAATCGTATGGAAAACCCCGAATCTCGGCAACGAATCATACGTAAGTCCTTCTATCGCAAAAATATCCGGAGAGGATCAGGTTGTAATGGTAAATTCCTCAACCAATCCATTTGGACATTCGGATGCAGTAAAAACTTTAGGTAAGATAATGGGGATAGATCCACTTTCAGGTAAAGTGCTTTGGGAATACAAGAATTGGGAATGTCATATCTCTGTGGCAAATGCGGTGGAAGCCGGTGATAACAAATTGCTTGTTGTTGGGGGATATGAGCTTGGTTGTGTGATGATAAAAGTTGAAAAGAATGCTGACAAAACCTTCACTGTATCCGAACTTTTTAAGCATAACGATTTTGGAGATCATACCAAACCACCAATTTTATATAAAGGTTATTTCTATGCACAATTTTCAACAAACGGGAAACGTGACGGATTGGTCTGTATGAACATGGATGGCAAAATCATGTGGAAAACAAAAAATGAACCCAAATTTGACAAAGGCAGCATGATTTTGGTGGATGGATTGATCCTTGCTACCGATGGCGCAAATAAATTATACCTGATTGAGCCTGATCCCGCTGGTTTTAAATCACTTGCTTCTGCAGATTTACTGAAACAGGGAGGTGTAGACACCAGAAACAAAATGACCAATTTTGGAGGACCAACTCAAAACTGGGCACCAATAGCGCTATCAAATGGGAAATTATTGATCCGTGATCAAAGCCGGATGATGTGTGTGAAAGTGGCGGAATAACTACAGATTTTGCTTATATTCATAGAGTATTTTTGAATTGTTGGTAAGCTTTGTTATATCTTATTTTAGAAATGAACTTTTGTATTAAATGCTTGTTGCATAATATATTCAGGTAATTTTATTTTAAATAATTCACAATCCTATGGCCATATTTAAATTAAAAATTAACAGCAAAGAATTTCAGGTAGATGTCGATCCGTCGACTCCGATGCTTTGGGTACTTCGGGATCATCTTAACCTGGTAGGAACCAAATTTGGTTGTGGCATCGCTCAATGTGGTGCCTGTACCATTCTCCTGAATGGTGAGGCAGCACGTTCGTGTATCACTTTTGTCGATTCAGTAGGCGACAAGGAAATTACAACCATCGAAGGGCTTTCTGAAAATGGGGATCATCCGCTTCAACTGGCATGGATTGAGCATGACGTTCCGCAATGCGGCTACTGCCAGAGCGGACAAATAATGAACGCTGCAGGATTATTAAAAGCGAATCCTCATCCAACCGATGAAGAAATTGAATCAGCCATGCATGGCAATATCTGCCGATGCGGTACCTACCTCCGAATCAAGGCTGCTATTAAAACCGCGGCTAATTCTTAGCGGATATTTTATTTCATATCCGTTACAAATATTTTTAGTTCATTTCTGAATTGCTCATCTAAAATCACGAAACATGACAATTGTAAAAACGGAATTCAATAGACGTTCCTTTATAAAAAGTTCTTTGTTAACCGGTGGTGGTCTGCTGATTGGTTTTAACTGGCTTGCATCATCATGTATTACGGATGCGCCCAAAGGATTATCAATTCCTGACGAATGGTTCGAAATCACAGGTTATTTAAAGATTGGCGAAAATGGTGTAGTAACCATTATGTCGCCAAATCCTGAAATCGGCCAGAATGTTAAAACATCCATGCCCATGATTGTGGCCGAAGAGCTGGATGTGGACTGGAAAAATGTGCTGGTTGAACAAGCTCCATTTAATACTATAATTTTTAATCGGCAACTGGCCGGAGGAAGTGATTCGATCAAACAAAGCTGGCCCGGGCTTCGAATGGCAGGTGCTTCAGCACGAAATATGCTGATAGAAGCTGCCGCAAAAAAATGGAATGTACCGGTGAAAGAAATCACAACCGAATTGGGCATTTTATATCATAAAGGCAGTGGCAAAAAAGCTGGATACGGCGAAGTTGCTTCAGCTGCAGCCCAACTGTCTGTTCCGAAAGAGGTGGAATTAAAAGACCTGAAAGATTTTAAAATTATCGGGACTTCCAGAAAAAATGTGGATGGACATAAAATCGTAACTGGGCAACCCTTATTTGGCCTCGATTACAAAAAAGAAGGAATGCTTATTGCCATGATCGTCCATCCGCCCGCTTTTGGCATGAAACTGAAATCCTTCGACGCAACAGATGCCAAAACAAAGCCCGGAATCAAAGATATTTTTAGCATTAAAACCTTTAATGATGACTATAAACCACAGTGGTGCGATACAACTTCGTTCACTGAACTGGTTGCTATTGTTGGTAACTCAACCTGGGAAGTAATGAGCGCCCGAGCCTATATAAAAGTGGAATGGGAACCTTTTGCCGATTATAAAATTGCAATGGCTGGTTGGGGAGGTGATCAGCTTGTCACGGTTCCTGCAGGATTGGAGAGTACAGCCGACCACAATGCCAAAATGGTGGCAGCAGCTGCCAAACCCGGCAAGATTGAACGAAGAGATGGCAAGCCGGAAGAAGCTTTTAAAAATGCAGCGAAGGTGATTGAACGGACCTATACGGCACCTTTCCTGGCGCACACTCCGATGGAACCCATGAACTTTTTTGCCGATGTAACAGCCGATAACGCGGTATTGGTTGGTCCTATTCAGTCTCCGGAATACATGGAAAAAACCTTGTCGGCACGACTGGGTTTGCCACTTGAAAAGATTGACATTCAGATGACCCGCATGGGAGGAGGCTTCGGGCGACGTTTGTACGGACACTTTATGGTGGAAGCCGCTTTGATCTCACAAAAAATGAAGGCGCCGGTTAAACTGATTTATTCGCGCGAAGATGAAATTACCTTTGGTATTTATCGCCCGGCTTATCATGCTTTATATCGTGCTGCGCTCGATGCCAACAATAACTTAACTGCCTTCCATGTAAAAATGGGCGGTGTTCCTGAAAATGCACTTCATGCCAACCGGTTTCCTGCCGGAGCTCTTGATAATTACCTGGCCGAAAGCTGGGAAATTGAATCGAATATTAGTGTTGGGGCAATGCGGGCTCCGGGGTCCAACTTCAATGCGGTTGCCGAGCAGTCTTTTCTGGACGAATTAGCTGAAGCGATGGGCAAAGATCCTATCCAGTTGCGGCTCGATTTGTTGAAACGGGCAAAAGAAAATCCGGTTGGAAAACGAAACGATTACGATGCCGCCCGATATGCCGGAGTGCTAGAACTGGTGCTCGAAAAATCAGGATGGAACAGTAATTCAGCCGTGAAAAATCGCGGGGTGGCTGCCTATTTCTGTCACAGTTCGTATGTGGCCAATGTAGTGGATATTGTGGGCGATAAGGATAACCCGGTCATCCAAAAAGTGTATGCCGCTATCGATTGTGGTATTGTCGTCAATCCTGATGCCGCTATCAACATGACTGAAGGTAGCATTGTAGATGGAATTGGTCAGGCCATGTACGGCCAGATGACATTTAGTAAAGGTCAACCCGATCAGGATAATTTCGATAGCTATCGTTTGATCCGGCATGCCGAAGCTCCCAAAGAGATTGAAGTTCATTTTGTTCAGAATGAAATTAATCCAACCGGACTTGGAGAACCACCTTATCCTCCTGTGATGGGTGCATTGGCCAATGCCTTGTACAAAGCCACTGGAACCCGCTATTACCATCAGCCGTTTGTTAAAAATAAATTCGATTAGCATCTATATTAATTAATGTTCAACCCCTTTGGGGTTGCTGATTATATCATTCATTTTCCGTGGGTTAATACCCACGGTTATTCAAATTAAATCCCTTCAGGATTTTCGCATTTCAAAAGTCCGAAGGACTTAAATCTGAATAACCTCCGGTGAAACCGGAGGCAAATAAACCAACAAGTTGGAGAACCCCGAAGTGGGTTCAACAAAATGAAGGCTTTATTTTTTTTAGGCAAAGAATAACTCATACTACCAATGACTCACGAAATACTCTTGTTGTTTCAGACCCTAAAAAGCTGGCAGGAAATTGGCAAAAAAGCTGTTTTTATTTCGGTTGTTGCTCTCGAAGGTTCATCGTATCGCCGACCCGGTGTTTGCATGATTATGAGCCAGGATGGCGAAATGGTTGGAGCCGTGAGCGGTGGTTGTGTGGAAACCGAAATTGAGCGACAGGCACAGCGTGTTTTCCAGACCGGCAAAGCCAAAATAATAGTGTACGACGGACGTTTCCGGATTGGCTGTGAAGGCATTCTTCATATTTTGATTGAACCGGTTTTTATCTCCGATGATTTATCCAAAGCATTCGAAAAACAGATTGAAAACAGGCTGTCTTTTCAGATGGAGTCAAGGTTTTACCGCGAAGTCGGAGAATATGGAGATGTGGGAACAATGGTGAACCTTAATGGTAAAAAATTTGCTCTGAATTCTTCGTTTACAATTGACCAGATTGCGCAGCAGGAATGCTTTTCGCAAACCTTAAAACCACTTTTCCAGCTCTTCATTTTTGGGGCCGAACACGATGCTGTTCAGTTGTGTCAGGCAGCTAAACTGCTTGGTTGGGAAGTCACCGTGTTTGCATCGCCCGACGAATCGAAATCGTGTGACTATTTCCCGGGAGCTAATTCGCTGATCTCCCCAACCTTCGATACGATCGACACCTCTGAAATTGACGAACAAACGGCTGTGGTTTTAATGACGCACAGTTTTAACAAAGATGTTCAATACCTGATGGCACTGAAAGATACTAACCCGGCTTACCTCGGATTGCTTGGCTCGAACAACCGGAGAGAACGTGTTCTTTCGATGCTGCTCGATTACATGCCAGACATCTCCACCGATTTTCTGGAACAGATTCACGGACCTGCCGGAATCAGCATTGGCGCAGAGAGCGCTTCAGAAATTGCAGTATCTATTCTTGCTGAAATTTTAGGTGTGATTCGTCATCAGAATCCCATTGCCCTGAGCGAGAAAATAGGTGCAATCCATGGCTAAAATTCCGATTCTGCTTTTGGCTGCAGGTGGTTCAACCCGAATGGGACAACCCAAGCAATTGCTTCCGTGGGATGGACAAACCCTGATTGAGCATCAGATTCAGACATTATTAAAAACCGGTCATCCGGTAAGTGTAGTTATCGGTTCAAATTCGGACCTCATCATTCCTGTCATTGAGAATTTTCCGGTAAACGTCTTGATTAATACAGATTGGGAAAGTGGAATGGGCAGCTCCATTTCGTTTGGAATCGATCAGATCATCCAAAAATTTCCGGATGCAGATGGGGTTCTGATCACGCTGCTGGACCAACCCTTGCTTACGACTTCCTATTTTCAAAAAATGCTTGGCGCCTATCAGCCCGATTCGCAACAAATCATTGTCTCACAATCTGCTTCAGGATGGACAGGTGTTCCCGTGCTTTTTGATCGATGCTATTTGAAAGAGCTTAGCGAATTGAGCAATGACGAAGGCGCAAAAAAAATCACAAAACGACACGAAGAAAGCGTTATTCTTATGGAAGGGGGAGAATTACTTTTGGACATGGATACTCCGGAAACCTATCAGCAATTACTAAGCAAATACTTTAATTACAAGCCAAATATGCCCTGGAAGTAATACTTGTAAATCTGTTGTAAATGTTTGATTTTCGTATTTTATCGTTTGCTTTTAATTATTATCCAAGGTATTTCTATTTGATATTTGTATCATTATTAAACGCATTAAACATGGAAACAAAAATTCAAAAACGCCAGTTAGGAAAAAGTGGGCTCGAAGTTTCGGCCATTGGGCTTGGCTGCATGGGAATGAGTTTTGGCTACGGAACTATTTCCGACGAGAAAGAAATGATCGCCCTGATTCATTCAGCCGTTGAAAGCGGCGTAACTTTTTTTGATACTGCCGAAGTATATGGCCCATACATCAACGAAGAACTGGTGGGTAAAGCCCTTTCGCCAATACGCGACAAAGTGGTTATTGCAACCAAATTTGGATTTCAGTTCGACCCAAATACAAAAGCCACATTGGGTATAACTAGTCGTCCGGAACATATCAAAACGGTTGTTGAAGCATCGCTCAAACGACTAAAAACCGATTATATCGATTTGTATTATCAGCATCGCGTTGACCCAAACGTGCCCATAGAAGATGTGGCTGGTGCGGTGAAAGACCTGATTCAGGAAGGAAAAGTAAAACATTTCGGACTTTCGGAAGCTGGAGTGCAAGTGATCCGTCGGGCACACGCCGAGCAACCGGTTACTGCATTGCAAAGTGAATATTCGCTATGGTGGCGCGAACCCGAAGAAGTTATCATTCCAACACTCGAAGAACTGGGAATTGGATTTGTTCCGTTCAGCCCGCTGGGCAAGGGTTTCCTTACCGGCAAAATGGATCAGAATACCACTTTTGACTCAAAAGACTTCCGGAGTACTGTTCCTCGTTTATCGCCCGAATACCTGAAAGCCAACATGGCATTTGTTGATTTGGTTGCTGAATTTGCACAACGAAAAAATGCTACTCCTGCACAAATTGCACTCGCATGGGTACTGGCACAAAAACCTTGGTTTATCCCGATTCCGGGTACTACAAAATTGCACCGTTTACATGAAAACCTAGGAGCTGCAGCAATCGAATTCACTGCTGAAGAACTTCAGGAAATTAACACCGCATCCTCAAAAATTATAGTACAAGGCGACCGTTATTCAGGAGGAAGCGCTAAAATGATTAACCGGTAAGAAAAATGGCAAAATCAATATCCTTATCGCCCAATTACTCGCGAAAAGGAGAGAATTACCTAAACGGAAATATTGTCAATCTACCTGTTTATACTTCCTGAGTTTGCTGAAGTAGGGAATTCGTGACTACCTGAGATTTTATACACTTTCTTAAACTAATTTTGCCCCTTCTACCCCATTCCGTTTCATTTTTCTGCGATCCGGTTAAAATTCCATAACGAATAAGCAAAAACTCATCGAATCAGTTCGTTTGGTTTCAATAAGTTTGAAAAAGAAAAACAGTCCTGATCAACAGCTGTTTTGCACAAACTAAACTAATCAACTTGCTATGAAACTTTCGATGATGAAATCACGGACTTTCGTGGTCCTCTTTCTTACAATAGTGTGTTTATTCGCCAACGCACAAAACAATGCACCGCATCGTGATGGTAAAATCCTCGAAGGCGAAGCGTGGTTGCCTTTTAGTTATCCCGAAAAAGCTGATTTTTACGTTTCACCCAAAGGAAACGACAGTTGGACGGGAACATTGGCCAAGCCAAATGCTTCAGGAACTGATGGTCCATTTCTAACTCTCCAACGTGCACAAAAGGCGGTTCGCACCTTAAAAGCCCAGGTTTACAAACCAAAAGATGCTCCTATTGAAAAACGATGGATTGGTTCGCCTCATCCATTCGGAAAAGGTAAAGACATTTTGGTTTATCTCCGCGAAGGAACCTATTCACTGAAACAACCCTTGGTCTTCAGTCCTGCCGATGGGGGTGAGCGCGTTGAAACCAATCTGCCCACAGGTGCATTCGAATACCACAAACTGAAAGACCATTACGTAACTTACTCAGCTTATCCCGGTGAAAAACCTGTGATTACTGGTGGTATTCCGGTAACCAACTGGACAAAAAAAGGCAACGTTTGGACGGCCAAATTCGATGCCGATTCAGCCAAAATGCTTGTAGTAAAAGGCAAACGACAGATTCTGGCACGAACTCCCAATCAAGGTTATTTTGTTCCACCTGTTATTTCCACATCAACCAGCGAACTGAATTTCAGAAAAGGTGAAATAAAAAACTGGAAAGAGATGGAAGGCAATCGTGTGACCATGCTGCTGCGCTGGCATACAGGTATTAATTCCATTGTAAAAGTGGACGAAAAAAGCGGCATTGCTACGTTTAAATCGCCACAGGAAGGTGTTGTTATTGTTCCGCCGCGCTATTACATTGAAAACGTAAAAGCCTTGCTGGATGCACCCGGCGAATGGTACTTCGATAAAAATCTGAAGGAAATCAGCTATATTCCTGCCAACGGTATTGACGATCCAAATCTGGTTTCGGCAGAAGTTCCGGTCATCAACAATTTGGTGACTGTAAAAGGAAAACTGGGGCAACCCGTGCGCAATCTGCGTTTCTACGGATTGACTTTTGAGGGGGTTAATACAGGCAACAGCGCCAATAAAGTAAATACAGATGGAGTTGACGGCGAAACAGGAGTAATGGAAACTTCAGCCGATAAAAACAGCGCAATCAGTTTCGAGTTTGCCCATGCCTGCGAGATCGTGGATAGCGAAATACGTTCGTGTAGCGGAACCGGCTTATACATACACAAAGGTTGTTACCAAACCCGTATTCTGCAAAATAAACTGGAAACCATAGACAATGGCGGAATCTATGCCATTGGGCCGACCCAACCAGGCGATGGGCGGGAAATAACCCGTGAGACGCTCATTTCGCACAACAAACTGTACGATTGTGGTGGAATCAATATTCTGGCCAACTACACGCTAATGACAACCATTTCGCACAACTACCTTACCAAAACCCGCGGCCGTTATGGCATCGACGTGGGTGGATGGTCGAACCTCGAAGAAGCCATCGATGGAGGCTACCTGGTAGAATACAATCACCTCGACGATGTTCAGATGGACGCCGACGACTCGGGAGCAATCAAAACCGCCGGAATGACGTTCAATTCGGTCGTTCGCCGTAACCTGATCCACTACGTTCATGCAGGTTTTTTCAACGACAATGTGGCTTTCTGGTTCGATAACATGTCGATTGGCTGGACTTCAGAAGAAAACATTTATTACGACCTGGAACAAGGTGAATGGAAATTGTGCGCTGCCATGATTGAAGACAACATTTACCGCAACAACTTTAAAATTGAGGCTCCTGCCAATGCTCCGGAAACAATTATTGAAGGCGAACCTGAGTTTCAAATGAGCAATCTAAAAATTGAGGCTTCCTCAAAATCTGCTTCCGGACAAGTTGTTGCCGGAAGCATCATTCGCCTAACTGCTGATGTGTTTAATAAAGGTGCAAGTGGCGTTGCCCCGGTTGAACTTTATGTTGACGGAAAAATCAGTGAAGAAAAGTTGTTTCCGGTGATTAAAAACAACAGCCGGAAAATCAAATTCGAGCTGCGCATTTACGATGCCGGCGACCATCAACTTGCCATCGGCTCAACGGCTTACCAATCGGTTAAAATTGAAGGACAAAAGCCATCAGTTGTGTTTGAAGATTTTAAACTTTCGGGTGACCGGCTTATTAAAGGCGAAAAAGTAAAGGCTACTGCCATGGCCCGCAACCTGAGTTCAAGTACGCAAAACATGATCGCTTCGTTGTTTGTCAACAACCAGAAAATGCTAAGCCAGCCCGTCGAATTAAAGGCAAATGGTGCACAGACAATCAGTTTTGAGTTTGAACCAACCGCCGGAAAACAGCAGGTGCGCATTGAAAACAGCGCTGAAAAAGAACTGAATGTTGCCGAAGGAAAAGTGCTTGATCTGACAACAATGCCCATCATACAGTATTGCTCAGCCAAAGCAAAACCTTATGAAATTGAAGCCGATGCCAAAGCCAACCGGTTTAAAATAACAGCCAGCGGTTCAGATTTTTATCATGCTGAAGATTCATATGCGGCGGCCTATGTGAAAGGAATTCAAGGCGACTTTGTTGCCACAGTTAAAATCAATCAATTCGGAGATCGTACGCACGAATGGTTCCGTTCGGGACTGTTTGTGCGGAACGATATCTCCCAAAGTTTCGATGTTCAGCCTGGTAGCAAAGGCTCTGTATTGGTTTTCGGCACTCCCGGACGTGCCGGCATTGAATACGACGAATTTGCAAACGGCTGTATGCACAAAGCTAGCAGCCAGAATCTGCCGGAGCATTCAAAAACACCCATTTTTCTAAAAATAGTTCGTCATGGAAACAGCTTCAGCGGGTATATCAGTCTGGACAATAAAAACTGGATCATCGAAAGGCACACGAACGACATTCCGGGAATCAATGAATCGATAGACCTTGGTCTTGCTGCCGGGGGACCTGACAAACGGCAATATTGGGTTGAATTTACCGACTGGAAAATTGAAGTCGCAAAATAACAAGACTGGAAAGTTAAAACTAATCATTAAAAATTGAGATTTATGTCTGATTTATCGAGAAGATCATTTATTGCAAAATCATCAATTGCTGTAGCCGGAGTATCCTTACTGCCAGGACTATCCGCCTGTAAACCAGGAAAAGTAAATATCGCATTCATTGGTGTCGGCGGGCGGGCTAAAGATCACTTTCCGGATTGTATGACCGAAAACGTGGTTGCCCTGTGTGATGTAAGTGACTCTGCAGCAGCTGAAGGGTTTAAGACATTTCCAAAAGCCAAAAGGTTTAAGGATTTCAGGGTCATGTTCGACGAAATGGCCAGCGACATTGATGCGGTAATCATTGCAACTCCCGATCATATGCACTTTGCAGCGGCTATGGCTGCCATGCAATTGGGCAAACATGTCTATGTTGAAAAACCGCTCGCGCATAACATCTGGCAAATCCGCACTTTACGGAAAGCAGCACAACATTACAAAGTCATCAATGCCATGGGAATTCAGGGACATGCTACTCCGGGAATTCGCAATGTAAAAGAATGGTACGAAGCCGGTGTTTTGGGCGAAGTGAAAGAAATCATAGCCTGGATTGATGGACCGGAATTCGATCCCAAAGGGTATTTTATGAAACCGGATACTTTTCCTCCAAAAGAAAGCAATGTGCCAGCCGAATTGGATTGGGATTTATGGGTCGGACAAGCTGCAATGAGACCATTCAGCTATTATTACCTGCCACGTTTCTGGCGGGGCTGGTACGATTTCGGCAACGGAGGACTTGGCGACTGGGGATGCCACACGCTAGATGCTCCTTTCTGGACGCTTGATCTGGGAATGCCTTTAACTGCAGAACCAATTCAAAGACCCGATTCTCCGGAAGGTTTTATCCCGGATAAATCAACCATTAAATTTGAATTCGCTGCACGTGCGACGATGCCGGCAGTTACAATTACCTGGCTCGACGGTGGCCAAAGGCCTGAAAATCGTCCGGAGTGGGGATTGAAAGAAATGCCTAACCGGGGTATGATTATGGTTGGCGATAAAGTTTCGCTTTTAACAGGCGGAAGACCGGCTAGTCCGAAACTGTTGATTCCGGATGCCGATTGGGAAAATTTCAAGAAAAATATGCCCAAAGAAACCATTCCACGCGTAGAAGGAGGACCAATACCAGAATGGATCAGGGCAATTAAAGGCGAGGGACCAATACCGGGAGCTAACTTTGAATATTCAGCCCGCCTCTCTGAAATGGCTGCCGTTGGAGTTCTGTCACAGCGGGTGAATATGCGCCTGGAATATGATGCAGAAAATATGAAAATTAAGGATCATCCAGAACTGGATGTATACATCAAGGAGCCGGTTCGCAAAGGATGGGAATATGGCGAAGATCTTTGGAAAAGCTAGAAAATTAAAGTTATGAATGGCTCAGCATTCAAGCATTTGATTCACGATCAATAAAAAATAGAAAGATGAAACGAAAAGAAAATCTATCATCTAAAAACCGGGAAGAAATAAAGCCGCTATCCCGCCGATCGTTTTTAAGCACTTCTGCTTTTGGAGTAGCAGCTCTCGGAATGTCTCAATTCAGTTGTTCCGGCGGAAAAAGTGCCACCAAACAAGGAGTTGAAGTTCCAAAAATTCAGGGATTTGAGGACACTTCGAAAGTTGTTGATCCATACAAAGGATGGGTGTCGTTTTCTGATCGGAAAATCCGGGTTGGACTGGTTGGTCACGGCGTGTGCAAGTTCGGCTCTCAGTTTGGGTTTCAAAATCATCCTAATGTTGAAGTGGTAGCTGTAAGCGACCTGATTCCTGAACGTTGTGCCGCGATGGCTAAAGCTTGTAATTGTTCGAAAACCTATCCTTCGCTCGAAGAGTTGGTGAAAGACAAAACCATTGAAGCCGTTTTTGTAGCCACCGACGCTCCAAACCATGTTCGTCATTGTCTGGAAGTATTGAAACATGGAAAGCACGTAGCAGTTGCTGTTCCAGCTGTATATGGCTCGCTGGAAGATGCTGACCGGCTGTTTGAAGCCGTTAAATCAAGCGGATTGAAATACATGATGTTTGAAACTTCAATGTTCAGGGAGAGCCTTTATGCAATGCACCAAATTTACAAGTCAGGAGGATTTGGTGAGTTGGTTTACTCTGAAGGCGAATATTACCACTACATGGAACAACCAATAGATTCGTACAAAAACTGGCGTGTCGGACTTCCACCGCAACTGTACCCAACGCACTCCAATGCCTTTCACATTTGTGTAACTGGCGGAAGTTTTACCGAAGTTTCGTGCCTGGGAATGCCAAGCAAAATTGAACATCTGAAACCTGCCAACAACATTTATAAAAACCCGTTTGGCACTGAAATCGCCCTATTCCGAACCAGTGAAGGCGGAACGGCACGAATGGCTGTCAGCTGGGATACTCCGGGTGACGAAGGCGAACGTGGGCGTATCCGTGGACAACGGGGTTCTTTCTACGACAAATATCAGGGACTCGAAACCCATCTGACCGATACAAACCGGCCACCACTTCCACCGGGAATGCCATTGGGTGGACACGGTGGTTCGCATGGTTACCTGACCAACGAATTTGTCCATTCCATTCTTCAGGATCGCAAGCCCCTGGTAAATATTGCTATGGCTCTTAATCTGACTGTCTCAGGAATTGTAGCGCATCAATCGGCAATGAAAGATGGCGAACTGCTGAAAATTCCGCAATACAAATTCTAAAAGTACTTTTCCTGAAATGATTGACAGACGCGACTTTCTTAAACTATCGGCATTGGCAGGCATCGGTTCCTGGGCAGGATTCAGTTCCTTCACTTCATTTAAACGAAGTGGTATCCGGAGCTTTAGTCTTTGCACCACCACGATCGTTCTGAAAAACAATCCTGATTTTTTTAATTTGATTGTAAGCAGCGGTGTTACTGATGTGTGGATGCCCATTTTCCTGAATGGCTACTGGCCCTACCCTATGGAAGATCTTTTGTTTTGGAAAAAACGATTTGAGGAAAAAGGAGTCGCTGTTTATGCACTGACAGTTCCGTTAGGACATCCGGGCAGTTCGCTGGGCAATGATGCTTCATTTGATACAACTCCCCAACGCTGGCCGCGAAGTGTTGATGTTGATGGTAAAAAGTATTCAGGAACTTCGGTACATCCAATTGTAACCGACGAGAATTGCACTGCCATTCAAAAGGCCAGTCAGGCCGGTTTTAAAAAGATGTTTCTTGACGATGATTTCCGACTGGCACGAAGCCCCGGAAACATTGGCGGCTGCTTCTGTCCTGAACATCAACAGGAATTTCTCGATAAATACGGTTATGCAGAGAACGATTGGAATGACTTAAAACAAAACATCAGGGAGCGAAATCTGACTACAGTTTTAAACAGTTGGATTAACTTTAATTGCGATCAACTTACCGCATCATTCAAGGCTCAACAGGCTGCTGCTCCGGAAGTGGACCTCGGAATTATGGTGATGTATCTGGGTGCCGAAAAGGCTGGAATCCGCCTGACAGATTACAAAGGATCATTGATGCGGGTTGGTGAACTGATGTTCGAAGACCGGCATTTTTCACCTGTAAAAGGCAAAACGGATGAGTTGTTCAGTGCACTTTTTCATCGAAGATTTGTCAACCCCGAAATGGCATTCAGCGAAACAACAGCGTATCCGCCAACCAAACTTTCAGCAAAAAATATGGCGGCAAAACTGCACATCACAACCATTGCCGATATCCGAAATACCATGATGATGAGCGGACTGGATCCATTCCCTTTTGCTCATTGGGAAACACTGGCTCCAACCATGAAAAAGGCAGCGGCTATGCACCGAAAAATTTCAGGACAAAAACCCGAAGGACCTTTCAAACATTACTGGGGCGAAAGCAGTCGGATGATAGGAACCGACAAACCGTACAGCCTTTTTCTGGCTTCCGGAATTCCGTTTGAAGTCACTGAAATTCCTGCATCAGATGGCTGGACTTTCCTTTCAGATTTTGATGCAAAAGATGTGAGTTCAGGCAAGCTTAAATCAAATGGAACCACATTCATAGTTGGTTCAGGAACTGATCAAAATCCATCAGGAATGAGATTTCTGACGGAGAATCTATCGGAAATCTTTGCCTTCAAACATGAAATCGTTTCAAAACTAAAAGGCATACCGTATGTCGAAGAAGATAAACCTGTTGTTTGTACCTGGTATCCCAAAATTAAATCGGTCTTGCTCTGGAACTTATCAGAGACCAAAGAATCGTTTACAATCAAACTAGACGGCCAAATACGAAACATAGAAATTGATGGTCTGGATGCTGAACTTATCAAAATCTGAAAATAAATAAACTAACTATGAAAACATCATTGAATTTCTTCAGACTTGTAGCAATCATACTTTTATTTGCCACAGTATCTTTATCCGCCCAAAACATAGATTTCAGCAAAGCGGGAATCGTTGTTTCAACTAGCATAAAGTCGCCGGTAAAAGAAACAGTGATCAGGGTTTTACAGGAAGAAGTTGCCCAGCGAACCATGATTAAACTGCCATTAAGCAACTCCTTAGTTAAAAGTGCAATAATTCTTGCCACCGCGAATGATTCAGAAGTTAATGGACTCACAGTGCCTAAATTTTCGGGTGTAAATCTTCCGGAAAACAAAGCTGAAGGATTTCGGTTGGTTGCCGAAAATCAATCGGGAAAGCAAATTCTTTGGCTGATTGGAGCCGATGAACGCGGAGTTCTTTTTGCTGTTGGTCAGTTTTTAAGGACGGCCGAATTGACAAAAAACAAGATCATTTTCAATCAAAAAAATGAAATTGCGTCTTCTCCTTCGTATTCTATCCGAGGACACCAAATTGGCTACCGAAACACCGCTAATTCTTGGGACTCGTGGAATCCACAACAATTCGAAAAATACTTTCGAGAACTGGCTTTGTTTGGTACCAACTGCATAGAAAACATTCCTTTTCAAGATGGTCCACTGGGTCCGGTAATGAAATTTGAACGGGATGTAATGAATACTAAACTAAGCGAAATTTGCCAGAATTATGGACTCGATTATTGGGTTTGGACGCCGGCAGACGGTGATTTATCGAAAGATGAAGTCTTTCAGTCAGGCGTAAAAAAACATGCTGAATTCTATAAAAACTGCCCCAAACTCGATGGTGTATTTTTTCCCGGAGGCGACCCCGGCGACAATCATCCCAAATATGTTATGCCGTTTCTAAAAGCTATTGCGGCTGAATTGAAAAAATATCATCCGAACGCAGGAGTTTGGATTTCATTGCAGGGATTCAGCTACGAGCAGGTCGATTATTTCTTCGAGTATCTCAACAAAAATAATCCGGACTGGCTGGCTGGCGTGGTTTCTGGCCCGAGTAGTCCGGACATGGCCGAAACCCGATTTCGCCTTCCAGCAAAATACAAACACCGTCATTATCCCGATTTAACGCACACCGTACGTTGCCAGTATCCAACCGAAAACTGGGATCAGGCTTTTGCACTCACCGAAGGTCGCGAAGTTTGCAATCCGCAGCCATTCTATTACGCCAAAGTTCATAACCGATATGCACCCTTCACCGATGGGTTCCTCTCCTATTCCGACGGAACACACGACGATGTAAACAAAGTAGTTTGGAGTCAGATGGGCTGGAATCCGGATAAAGATGTTACACAGGTGGTAGCCGAATATTGCCGGTTTTTCTTCGGAAATTCATTGGCAACACAAGGCGCCGATGGAATTCTGGCATTGGAACGTAACTGGGTCGGCCCGGTGGAAGAAAATGGAGGTGTTGAAACCACACTGGCTTTCTGGCAAAATATGGAAGCCAAACATCCGGAGCTGAAAGGCAACTGGCGATGGGAGCAACTGGTAATGAGGGCTTATTACGACACTTATGTACGTCGTCGGAAAATCTACGAGCAAAACCTTGAAAAAGAGGCCAATTTGGTTTTGGCACAAGCCGGAAAAATCGGGTCAGAAAAAGCCATGACCGATGCTTTGGCGCTGGTTAATATGGCCGATAATGATCTGGTTTCACCCGAACTGAGACAACGGGTCTTTGATTACTGCGAGGCCTTGTGGCATTCGGTGGGAGCACAAACCAGCGTAAAAAAATACAATGCCAGCGGTGCCGAGCGTGGAGCAATCCTCGATTTTATTGACTACCCGTTGAATAACCGCTGGTGGCTGGCCGATGAGTTCGACAAAGTTCGCAAAATGGCTACTGAGCAAGAAAAACTCGACCGACTTGAAGTTATCTGCAACTGGGAAAACCCGGAAACAGGAAGTTACTACGACAATGTATCTGACTTATCAAAAGGGCCACGGGTTAAAACGCACACAGAAGATGCAACTGATGTGGCCTGGTGGGACAACGGCATGAGTCGAAAACGTCTGTCAACCCAACTTTTCCAAAATTTTCCGAAGCTGGAATATGCTGATCTCGATCCCGATGGTCGCTATATTATTCGCATTGCTGGATATGGCGATGCATTGGTTCGCGTGGATGGCGAACGAATTGAACCCACTATTTACAACAAAGGGCTGGAAGAATTCAAGGAGTTTCTGGTCAACCAGAAATTTGTGAGCGACGGTAAGCTAGTGGTTACCTTCGATCAGCCTGAAGAATCGAAACTGAACTGGAGACAGCACTCTAAGATTTGTGATATTTGGTTACTGAAGAAATAGTTGTACCAGACCTGACAGGTTTTGAAACCTATTAGGTTTAATACCGAAATCATGAAACAACTTTATCCACTATTCGGCATTGTTACCGTTTTAAATACGCCCTTCAAAACCGATAACACCATCGATTTTAGGGCTCTGAGAAACAATGTCAGCGAAGCGATGAATGCCGGTGTTGCAGGATTTCTGGTTCCTGCAATGGCTTCTGAAGTGTATAAATTATCGGAAGATGAACGTGTAAAAATGGTTGAAACAGTTCTGGAAAAAGTAGATCGTAAATTGCCTGTATTTGCCGGAGCAGGTGAAACTGAAATCGGAAAAAGCAAACGAATTATTGCCAGATATCTTGAACTTGGCTGCAGAAATGTCCTTTTCCAAATTCCGTACGTGGACGATAAGCAATTCAGGGCGCATTTTGAAGAACTGGCTGGAATGGATGTTGAAATGATCATGTTGCAAGACTGGAGCGCTTCCGGATACGGATTGCCTGATGAACTGATTTGCGAATTGTTTGAATCGGTGGAATCCTTTCGCTGCCTCAAAATAGAAACGGTTCCGGCGGGAGTAAAATATTCACGCATTCTGGAACTGACCAGTGGCCGACTGAATGTGAGCGGAGGTTGGGCAGTAACACAAATGATTGAAGGTTTAAAGCGCGGTGTTCATGCATTTATGCCCACCGGAATGCATTGGATTTATGCTGAAATTTACCGACTCTGGACTTCTGGGAAAGAAGAGGAAGCAACGCTTTTATTCCATCAGATTCTTCCGGTTCTGGCTTTCTCCAACCAGCATCTGGATATTTCCATTCACTTTTTCAAACAGCTGCTAAACAGGCAGGGTATCTACCCTACTGCAAATGTCCGCAAACCCCTGTTGCCGTTCGATTCGGTTCATCAGCAAATCGCAGATCAGTTAATTGACAAGATCATTGACATTGAAAGCAAATTGAAATGAATACGACCAAACAACTCATCAGCTATATCGCACCGGGTGCGCCTGCCACCAGAAGACCAGCTTCAGGCCCTCTCCCATTTTTGAGACCTGAAATCGGGTTTACACCGAAATGGTACCGGTCGGCTTTGGGCATCGACTTTGGCGAAAAGTGGCATACCAATCCGGAATACCGCCGCGAAACCCGACTGCAAATGTATGCTGAGCTGGAAAATCGTTTCCCTGAAACT
>JAFLKN010000013.1 GCA_019163175.1 Prolixibacteraceae bacterium
AAAAAAAATTGAGACGGCTTCAACAAGCCGCCTCAAAGCCATGAAAACAATTAAACAATGTTCAGAAAACAGAAAACTAGAAACAATTATATCGTTAATATCTCGTGGTTTTTATCCTCGAGCATTTTGTCAATTTTTTTGCTGAAGTCGGTAATCATATTTTGAACAATATCTTCAGCGTCCTTTTCCAAATCTTCAGAAAGACCGTCTTTCAAAAGCTTCTTCAAATTATCATTCGATTCTTTTCGTGCACTTCTCAAACTAACCTTTGCAATCTCTCCTTCTTTATTCACGGTTTTCACCATGTCTTTACGACGTTGCTCAGTTGGTGCCGGAACATTGATTCGAATAATTTCACCATTATTGTCAGGATTAAATCCCAGATTTGAATTGATAATTGCTTTTTCAATCGGGCGAATCATTGCTTTTTCCCAAGGCTGAATTGCAATTGTTCTGGCATCTGGAGTACTGAGATTTGATACTTGTACAATTGGAACCATGCTTCCGTAATAATCAACCATAACTGAGTCCAACATTCTTGGAGAAGCTTTTCCGGCGCGTATATGAACCAATTCTTTGTCAAGATGGCTAATCGCGTGTTCCATTCTCTCCTTGCAAATATCCAAAATCATTTGAACCTCTTCCTGCATATGAACTAACTCTTTTCGTTTATTAAAAGTGCTGGCAACAAATATAGAAAAAATTAAAGAAATTAAAAACTTTAATAATTTTTAATCAAATTAATACAATTTATTTAGCAATGAACGTATGTTCCAATGGGTTGACCCTCCAAAACTTTTTTCAGATTGCCCTTAATATCCATATTAAAAACAATAATTGGAAGATTATTTTCCTTACACATTGCCGTTGCAGTAAGATCCATAACTTTAAGGTCACGCTGATAGATCTCATCAAAAGATATCTTTTCAAATTTTACTGCTGAAGGATCTTTTTCAGGATCTGCCGTATAAATTCCGTCAACTCTGGTTCCTTTTAACATTACATCTGCTTCTATCTCAATTCCTCTTAACGAAGAGCCTGTATCTGTTGTAAAGTATGGGTTTCCTGTTCCTGCCGAGAAAATTACAACTTCTCCCAGTTCCATAGCTTCCAACGCTCTGTCTTTTGAGAAAAACTCACCAATTGGTTCCATGCGAATGGCAGTTAGGACACGTGACTTACAGCCAACACTCTGAAGAGCTGAATTTAGAGCCAGACTATTAATTACTGTGGCCAGCATTCCCATTTGGTCTCCTTTAACCCGATCAAAGCCTTTTGTAGCGCCACTTAGCCCTCTGAAGATATTGCCGCCTCCGATTACAATTCCAACTTGGACACCAAGGTCAGCGATATCTTTAATTTGTTCAGCGTAATCAGTTAGTCTTTGTTGATCAATACCATATTGTTGATTGCCCATCAAAGATTCACCACTCAGTTTCAGCAGAATTCGTTTAAACTTAAGCATAGATATATTTTTGAACAAAAATAAACTAAAAGTTTATATGATGCAGGATATTCAAAATGTAAAATGAAAAAAGTCAACCAAAATTTGGTCGACTTTCCTTTTGTGCTCCTGAGGTGAATTGGCACTGTAAAACTTGTATGTGAATTATGAACTGAGATCCGCTGTTGTGCATTTCAAAATTAGACACTTCAAAAATCTTTCTGCCATATAGTAGAATATATTTTACTAATTGGCCGAAATTGGTTATGAATTACCTGTTTTAATAAATGAAAAGCTTAAATTTCAATTTATGCATAAAAAAAGGCATCCGTTTCATGGATACCTTTTGGTTAAATTTTAAATTTTCTGTTAACATTCCACACAAGTTCTTTTACTCACCACTTCCAAAGTGTCATTTATATGCGAAAGATTTCTTATTTCCTGATCTTCAAGATGTATCTTGAAAAATCCTTCGAGATAATATACAAAAAGAGCCCAGTCAACCTGATCGAAATTTAAATCGTCATTAAATGAAGCATCAAGAGTTATTCGATCACGCCGAACTCCTGTCTTTCGAAGAACCTTGTACAAGGTTCGCTGAATTGTTTTATTTTCCATTGTTTTCTGCTTTATTTCCAAATTAATTAGTTCCATGAAAATTTGGAATGAACCGCGCAAAAGTAAGAAATAAAATATTCGACCAATCGATTATTTAAGTCAAAAATGAAATAAGACAATAGAAATAAGAATTATTAACACTTTTTCTGTTACAAACCTTCGTGGCGAATCATAATGTTCTATAAATCACAAAATTAAAATGATAAAATAGGCAGTATTTACCAATAACGAGAATCATGCAATAATTTAATATTCCCTTTTCTTCACAGTTAAAACAAGGTTTTGGCCCACTCAGGCTTTAGTAAACTGAAAACTTCAAGGTCGATATACGAATGATTATGCCGTTCTCCATTCCGCTCAATTCCCTCGAAAGAGAAACCAAGCCTACGAGGAATAGCCGAACTTTTAACGTTCCCAAGTCCGCATCTGATTTGAACACGGTTCATATCCATGTTGCGAAAAGCTAGATTGACCATCTTTCGGGTTGCTGCTGTCGCAATACCTTTACCTGTCATTTTTTCGATTAGCCAATACCCTATTTCAATTTTATCGTTGATCCTATCAATGTCTTTAAACCCTATTAGACCAGCAAATTCATGCTTATACCATATTATATATACTTCATCACGGTTGGCCGAAGATTTCTCCAAAATCGATTTTACAAATCTCTCGGTATCTGCAGGCTTGAACGTAAAATCAACAAAAGGTAGCCATTTTCTTAGAAATCGCCTGTTCTGGTCTATAGCGTTGAAAATCGCTTCAACGTGAGTCAGATTTAGTTTTTCCAGAAACTGATTTTCGTCTATGGTAAGTTTTTCCATGGCATGAACTTCTATAATAGATTAAGTGGAAATAATATCACAAAGCTCATAGCCAAAATACAACAAAAACGTGGATTTTTGATCAGATTCTGATTTGATTATCTTTGTTTCCAAGCTGAAATTACAAAAACAAGTTTAAATAAATAATAATCAAACTATTAAGGTTAAAATTTAGAAAATGAAGAAGTTAGCTTTACTATTAGTATTTGTAAGTCTGTTTGTAAACATATCATGTGGTCTTTCCGAAAAAAACGATGAAACTAAGGTACAAATCGAGACCGAGTTCGGATCCATTAAAATCAAGCTTTACAACGAAACACCATTACATCGCGACAATTTTACCAAGTTAGTTAAGGAAGGATTTTACACCGACTTACTTTTCCACCGGGTAATTAAGAGTTTTATGATTCAGGGAGGTGATCCTGAGTCGAAAAATGCGGTGCCTGGGAAGCAACTTGGAGGCGGCGATTTGGGTTATACTATCCCGGCTGAGATAAATTCGAAGTTCTTTCACCGCAGAGGTGTGCTGGCCGCAGCACGTATGGGCGATCAGGTTAATCCTGAAAAAAGGTCATCTGCTTCGCAATTTTATATACTTCAGGGAAAAGTTTTCAGGACAGGTGAATTGGATACACTACAGACCAAGCTCGAGGAAACTCGTAAAATGAATATGATTCAGGTAAAAATGAAATCTGTAGAACCCGAGTTGAACAAGCTGGGTGCTGAAGGAAAACAGGATGAAATGATGGCCCGTTTCAATACTTTGAAAGCTGAAGTTGAAGCTGAGGCGGCTAAACTTCCGCCAATCAGATTTTCGGAAGAGCAACGAAAAGCATATACTACTGTTGGCGGGTATCCCTCTCTGGATAATAATTATACTATTTTTGGTGAAGTAACTGAAGGGTTGGATGTGCTGGACAAAATTGCCGATCAGGCCGTTGATCAGTTTAACCGACCACAAAAAGACATTAAATTCAAGATTACATTGATCAAATAATTCAGGGGTTACTACGGATGAAACGCAGTTTAGTCATATCTATAATTCTATTCTGGAGTTTCCAGTTAATGGCACAAAACCGGATTGTACAAATTTCAACCAATCTGGGGACAATGAAATTTAAACTGTATAATGAAACACCCAAACATCGCGACGCTTTTATTCAGTTAGCCAACGAAGGTTATTACAACCAAACCTTATTTTACCGGGTTATTCAGAATTTTCTGATTCAGGGCGGATCAAGATCATCACGCAATGCTGCACCGGGTAAACGAATTGGATATGGCGATCCTGACAAAACTGTAGATGATGAGATCAGATCACAATTCTTTCACAAAAAGGGAGCATTGTGCGCCCCGCGTCAGCCCGACGAGATTAATCCGTTTAAACAATCAGATATTTCTCAGTTCTTCATTATTAAAGGTAAAGTACATACTGAAGGAGAACTTGATACCATTGAAATTGCTGTTAATCGGCCTATTAGGAATAAGATTAATGCACAATATTTAACTCCTGAAGTAAAAGAAAATCTCAAAAAGCTGAAAGCCGAGAAAAAGACCGAAGAATTCAGAGCTATTGCGGAAGAAGTAAAACGACAAATAGAAACCAATTACACTCTGCACCCCGGAAAACTTATTTTCAGCAAAGAACAACGAGAGGCCTATACAACCATTGGCGGTTATCCTGATTTGGATGGAAAATATACCATTTTCGGTGAATGCATTTCAGGTCTGGAAGTAATCGACAAAATTGCAGCATTAAAAACAGATGAGAATAATCGTCCGTTTACTGATGTGAAAATTACTGTAACTATAATTGAATAAGTTATGATGCTCAAATTGTACTTAGTCTGCTCGATTAGTCTCCTTCTGTTCAGTTGCGGATCGTCGGACAAAAAACCAGGCCAAAAAATTAACACTGAAAAAACAGTGACTGCTGAAGAACAGAAACCGGGCGGTTTTAAAGATTTGATTCCTTCAACTTTTAAAATCGATACCTACGAAAATAACCGTATTCTGGAAACCGGAATGGGATTTTTTGTGTCTGGCGATATGGCAGTTACCCGTCTTTCCTTTTTCGAATCAGCTAACCGTGCTGTAATTACACCCTTTGACGAAAACCAGTCTTACGAAGTGAGTGGCTTTATTAGTATTGACCGAATCAACGATTTAATTTTGCTAAAGATGGATGGGCTAAAAAAAACACCTGTTAACTTGGCCGAAACAATTCTGACTGATGATGAAAAAACCACCTTTTTTGATAAGCCACAAGGAAATACCGTTCCGCTGCACGATGGAAAAGTGCTGAGCTATTCCAATATGCTGGGCAGCAAATTGTACCGCGTCACCAATCAGTTGAGATCCAAAAGTGTTGGAAGTCCGATATTCAACTCCAACATGCAATGTATCGGGCTGGGCTTTATCCAGATTGCCGATTACGAAACCCAAACATTTGTAACACCTTCTGTCTTTATATCCGACCTAATAAAAAAAGCAGGGAAGTTTCAGGCATTAAGCGAACTTCAAAAACAGGCTACTGAGCAGGAAAGCGCCAACAACAGCAAAGTAAAAGGATTGGTTATCGAAACTGAATTGGGAAACATCAAAATTAAATTGTACAACTCAACCCCTCAATACCGCGATAATTTTATCAAACTTGCCCGTGAAAATTATTTTGATGATCTTCTCATCCATCGTGTAATCAGCGACTTTGGTATTCAGAGCGGTGCTGCCGATACCCGTTATGCCACTGCCGATGATGTGGTCGGATGGAAAGGTCCTGGCTATACGTTGCCCGCCCATATTGTTCCGGGCTTGTATCACAAACGTGGCGTAATTGGTTCGCCTCGAAAACCGGAACGCGAAAATATGAGAAAGCGCTCCGACGGCTCTCAATATTATATTGTGACCGGACGCATTTATACCGATCAGGAATTGAATGATCTGGAAAAAGAGATTGGCCATAAATTTACCGACGAACAGCGCAACACCTATAAAACCATAGGAGGAGCACCACACCTTGACGGAACTTACACCATTTTTGGTGAAGTTTTGGAAGGAATGGAAATTGCCGACCAGATCTCGAAAGTAGAAGTTAACAGCGAATTCAGACCTAAAAAAGACATCCGGGTCAAAAAAATCAGGATTCTGGAATAATTGGTTCGCCATAAAACTTGAATCATTATCTTTGCCGCTCAATATTAACATGAATCAGATGTTAGATAAAATCAGGGAATTAAAGGAAGAAATTGAAAAAGCTTCAGTTTCGGCCAAAGAAGAGGTTGAAGAATTACGTATAAAATATATCAGTAAAAAAGGTTTGGTCGGGCAGCTTTTTAACGAATTTAAAGATGTACCCGCCGAGCTGAAGAAAGAAGTTGGGCAAGCAATCAACGATTTAAAAGAGTTTGCAGTCAACAGAATCAACGAACTGAAGGATAATTTTGAAGGAGCAGATCAAGGTGAATTGGGCATCGACCTTACCATGCCGGCCGAACCCATCCGCTTGGGAAGCCGCCATCCGCTGTCGATCGTGAAAAACGAAATGATCGACATTTTTACCCGTTTGGGATTTACCATTGCCGAAGGACCCGAAATTGAAGACGACTGGCATGTATTTTCGGCACTCAACTTTCCGCCGGAACACCCTGCCCGCGACATGCAGGATACTTTTTTTATCGAAAAAAATCCGGATGTTCTGCTTCGCACACACACATCAAGCGTACAAATTCGGGTAATGGAAAAAACCCAGCCACCCATTCGGGCTATTTTCCCCGGACGTGTTTTCCGCAACGAAGCCATCTCGGCACGTTCGCACTGTATTTTCCACCAAATTGAAGGTTTGTATGTGGACGAGAATGTTTCGTTTGCCGACCTGAAACAGACTTTGCTGTATTTTGCCCGCGAACTTTTCGGAGAAAAATCTCAAATCCGTTTACGTCCATCCTATTTCCCATTTACCGAACCATCGGCCGAAATGGACGTGAGCTGTTCGATTTGTGGCGGCGAGGGCTGCAACGTTTGTAAATACACCGGTTGGCTAGAAATTCTGGGCTGCGGAATGGTTGACCCGAATGTTTTGGAGGCCTGCAACATCGACAGTAAAAAATATACCGGCTTTGCTTTCGGAATGGGAATTGAGCGTATTACCATGCTGAAATACGGAATTAAAGACATCCGCCATTTCTTCGAAAACGATGTCCGCTTCCTGAAGCAGTTTGAATCTGCAAATTAAAAGGATAATTCCCAATATAATACGAATCCCGGCTTCTGAAAAAAGTCGGGATTTTTTATTTTGCTGTTAAATTCAGGCATGAAAAACCAGAATAGGCGTTTGAGTATGCAATACCAATTTGCGTGAAATGCTCGGATTAAAAAACCTTGTCAGCAGATTTCGGCGATGGGTTGTTAATGCCAGCACATCAATTCTATTGTCCTGAATAAAATTGTCAATCGCTTCGGGCAAATTTCTATTTCGAACCAAGCGGCAATCAAAAGCTGCATACGGATATTTCTCGCTCAAAGCCTCGCGCATTCCTTCAAGCATGGCCTCGTCCAACTCTCCGTTATCACCCCTGTTAACATGCAGGCAAATCACTTTACAATCGAAAGGTTTTACCAGTTTAATCAATTTATCCATTGCAATAAAATCCTGAGCTTCGAAATTGGTAGCATATACAACTGTTTTGAAATTATTCAGCCAGTTGTCGGGAGTATTTTCAGGAATGGCCAATACCGGCACTTTGGTATTAAAAATTACTCCGGCAGTAGTTGAGCCCATTAAATCGCCAACCCGGGCATCTCCACCACGAATACCCATCACGACCATTTTAGGTGGATGAATCTGAATGTAGGAAAGAATGTCGTCGTCAGCTTCGCCAATCTTGACGATATATTCGGGTTTTGCTTTTTTCCAACGGTGATAATCAATCATTGAAGTCAGCTTATTCAGGAACTCTTCAAACTTCTTGCTGGTAGCTTTCTCTGTCATTTCGTAATTTAGGAACAAAGCCGAATCATATACAATTACGTCAGAATATGGAATGGTTAAAAACTCCGGACGAGGTGTGGAATGATACATAACCATCTTTGATTCCAGCTTCTCGGCAATATCGAATCCGACCAAAGCCGCTTTAAGCGAGTAGGTCGAAAAATCGATCGGAACCAAGACGTAATTCTCCCGCTTCGAGTGATCACTGATCTCCTTCCCCAACATCTTCTCCAATATCGGAAAAGCCAGGCGTGCATCTTTTTCGGCAATACGAATTCGAACTCCGGTATCCATCGCATCCTGCAAAAAATCGACATTCTCCAGAAAACAATCAATACCCTCCAATTCAAGCAGAGAGCGCAATATTTCAGCCTTTGAATAGGGTAATGATGCAAGGGTAATTAGTTTGTCGTCCATGGCCACCGGATTTAAGGTTAACGTTTAATCCCTAATTCGGAAAACAGGCGCAAATGGTTACTAAAACCCCTGACATTTTTTCTATTTCGCTTATGTTTTTTGACTTAAGTGTCAGAAATCACCAATTCCATTTTTTTACTAACTTCCGCAGCTCATTCTCTGGCTAAACTAACTCATGAACCTGAAAAGATTTCATCTTATCCTGCTTATATTTTGCCTTTTTCCGGCTTCCTTATGTGCTGCCGAAAAATTAATCATCTCGGAATTTATGGCTGTAAATGGGCATAACCTTCAGGACGAAGACAAAGAATATTCCGACTGGATTGAAATACAGAATACCGGACAAACTACTATAAACCTGAAAGGATATTACCTAACTGACAATTCGCTTAACCTGACCAAATGGAAATTTCCGGAGATAAATCTGGATGCCGGCAAATTTCTGCTTGTGTTTGCCTCCGAAAAAAACCGGATCGATCCGACCAAAAGCCTGCATTCCAATTTTAAACTATCCGGTTCGGGCGAGTTTCTGGCCCTGATTTCTTCCGACGGTAAAACTATTCTCAGCTCATTTGCACCGCAATATCCTGCTCAGGAAGAAGATGTTTCGTATGGGATCTATAATGGTCAGGCGGTTTATTTCGATCAACCCACACCGGGAACTGTAAATATTCAAAGCAACAAAGTTCAGATTCCAGTATTCAGCAAAGCGCGTGGCTATTACTCATCGCCTTTTATGGTTTCGCTTCAAACGCCTGACGACGGTACCCAAATTTATTACACCACCGATGGAATACGCCCCACAGCACAAAAAGGCATTCTTTACACCCAACCCATCAAAATACAGACAACAACCCCATTAAGCGCAATCTCCATAAAGAATGGTTCGGAAACCAGCGCTGTGGTTACCAACACCTACTTCTTTACCGACAGTATCCTAAAGCAAACAAATCATCCCAAAGGCTATCCGGCAGAATGGGGTGCTTTTGAAGCCATCACAGGAATTGCCCCAGCCGATTACGAAATGGACCCGGAAATCTGCAACAATCCGATTTACAAACCGCAACTGGCTGATGCATTTCAGGATTTGCCAAGTCTTTCGATTGTAACCGACCCCGACAATATTTTTTCGCACAGCACCGATCCTGTAACCGGCGGAATCTATATTTATACCTGTTCTACCGGAAAAGGACTTGGCTTAGATTGGGAGCGTCCGGCATCAGCTGAATATTACGACCCGAAAACACAGCAATGGTTCCAGATAAATTGTGCCCTTCAGTTGCATGGAGGTGCAAGCCGCGTTCCGGAGAAAACACCGAAACATTCATTCCGGCTGGAATTTAAAACCTTGTATGGACCTTCAAAACTCGACTTCCCGATTTTTAGCGAACCCGAGGCAACCACCCAGTTCAATTCGCTGGTTCTGCGTGCCAACTTCGGATATACCTGGCTTCACTGGACCGCCACCGAACGAAAAGCGCCCAAGTACGTTCAGGACAGCTGGGGAAAAGACACACAACTGGCTATGGGTCATCATTCGGCACACAACAAATTCGTCCATTTATTTCTGAATGGTATTTACTGGGGCATGTACAACCTCTGTGAACGACTAGACGAAGATTTTATGGGAACTTACCTGAAAGGAAAAGCCGACGATTTTGATGTGATCAAAGATTATGCGGAAGTGTCAAATGGTACTATAACAGTCTGGAATAACATGATGGCTATGGCAAACAGTGGTTTAACCACGCAGGCAGCTTACCAGAAAATTCAAGGTCATAATCCGGATGGAACCCGCAACAGTGCTTACGAGCCATACCTCGATATTGAAAACCTGACTGACTATATGCTGATGAATTTTTACGCCGGAAACAACGATTGGGATCATCACAACTGGGTAGCTGCTCGCAACAAAGTTGAGCCGGGGAAAGGATTTAAGTTTTTCAGTTGGGATGCCGAACATTTATTTACGACGAGTACGCTTGATGTAACCAAAGAAGACAATGCAAACTGTCCCAGCCACTTGTTTACAAAACTGAAAGACAATGCTGATTTCCGGATGTTTGTAGCCGATCGTGTTCAGCAATTGTTTTTTGGCGATGGACTGCTCACTCCACAATCGGCCTCCGACCGTTACCTGAAACGAGCCAAAGAAATTGAAAAAGCCATTTTGTGCGAAAGTGCCCGATGGGGAGACTACCGCCGCGATGTTCACCCACGCGATAACGACAACGACTTATATACTCCCGAAAAATACTGGGTAAAAACCCGCGATTGGCTGACTCAAACTTACTTTCCGCAACGAACTGATTTGGTTGTCAATCAGCTCCGCTTGTCAGGTTTATACCCTTACCTTAATGCAGCAGAATTCACTCACACGGGCGGTGACCTTACGAATGAAATTGATTTGGGAATGTATGCATCCAAGGGTACAATTTACTACACTGTAAACGGTATTGACCCCAGAGAAACTGAAGGGAATATAGCTACAACAGGCGTCTATTCGTACAATTCGCCTTTAAAAATAAATGGAAACGGTACTGTGAAAGCCAGAGTAAAAGAGGGTACCCGCTGGTCAGCTTTAACCGAAGCCACCTTCAGTTTTCCTGATTCAACACTACTGCTAACTGCAGGTTTTGGAAATAAAGATGGAACTGGAAATTTCCCAAATCCGTTTAAGCAGGAAACCAATATTTGGTTCAATCTTGAGAAAGAATCGTCGGTGACAATCAGTATTTTTAATCTTCAGGGAAAGCTAATCGAAACCATTTTTGATGGAAAGCTTGGCCGCGGAACACAATACCAAAGCTGGAAACCGATGTCATTGGGAAAAGGCATCTACTTGTATCGAATTCAAACCGAAGGGAAAACGGAATCAGGAAAGATGGTGTATCTGAAGTAGAAAAGCCTGCCTTTTCAGACAAGCTTTTCTTACCAATTAATCCACCATAAACCCCAAAAATCTATTTTTTCACAAAAACTTGATATCCCCATTTCTCAAGTTTGATTGTGGAACCTTTTTCCAGTGTTTTTGTCTCGCCTGAAAAATATTCGGTATAATCGCCAGCTTGTGCGAGTTGCAAAATAGCTTCAACCGGTTCAGCAGATAAGTTGAAAACCGAGAGAACCTGATTGTTATCTTTCTCGCGTGTAAAAGCAAGCACATTTTGCGGAGCCGAAGTTTCAACAAAAACCATTGAACCACCAGCTGCACCATTCCAAAGAGCGGAATTGTTATGCTTTAAACTAATCAACGACTGATAATATTTCTGCATCTCCAGATTACTCCAGTTGATGGTATCTTTTTCGAAAAACAGAAGTCGTTTCTTTAGCCCGGCTTCCTGCCCGCTATAAAGCAAAGGGATACCTTCCAGCGTAAAAGTCAATGTGGCAAATGTCTTCACAGCTTCGCCCATGCGTTCGTATTCGCTTCCGGCCCAGCTATTTTCGTCATGGTTGGTAATGAATTGCATCGGAAATGATCCGGGAGCATATCGGCTAACTGAATCAGTGTAATATTTATGGATATCGGCTGCCGCTTTTTTGCCTTGAGCCACTTCATTCAGGAGGTGGTGCAGTTTCCAGGTGTAATTGGATTCGAATGCTTTTTCCAGAAATGCAGGATGATCTTCGTCTTCGGCCAGCATATAAACCGGTTTAATAGAGTCAAGCGAAGCCGTTGCTGCCTCCCAGAAATCCTGTGGAATTCCCCAGGCCACATCGCAACGGAACCCATCGATATTGGCTTCTTTGACCCAATAATCCATGGCATCAATCATTGCACGGCGCATGGGCTGCGAGTCAAAATTCAGGTCGGCAATGTCTGACCAGTCCGGATTTGGAGGGATAACATTTCCCAGCGAATCATGTGTGTACCAGTCTTTGTGATCGGTTATCCATTGGTTATCCCAGCCGGTGTGGTTGGCAACCCAGTCGATAATAACCTTGAAACCCATTTCGTGAGCTTTATTTACCAGAGCTTTGAAATCTTCCAGCGTTCCAAATTCAGGATTAACTCCCTTGTAATCTTTCACGGCATAATACGAACCCAGGCTACCCTTGCGGTTTTTCTCCGAAATTGGGTGAATAGGCATAATCCAAAGAATATCAACGCCAAGTTCTTTCAGGCGCGGAAGGTGGGATTCAAAAGCTTTGAACGTTCCTTCGGGTGTGTACTGACGAACATTAACTTCATACAGCACCGAATTTTTGGTCCACTCCGGAATATGGGTGCTTGTGCTGGTAGTTTTAACTGCAGGCTGACAGGCAAACATCGCCATAGCCAGTAAGGTAATGAAAAACAGGTTTTTAATCTTATTCATAGTAGGATGTTTAAAATATTGTCGTTGTAATTGTTATCAATTGTTGCGAGTCTTCGGGAAGCGGGTTACTTATTTTCACCTACAACTCGTATCGCGCAACCCTCAACAGATTCGCTATTTCAATTCAATAATCATAGCCGACATGGCCGGAACGTTCAGCATTTTCAAATCGGTAAGACTTTTTCCTGAAATGATTTCTATACCTGAAGTGCAGTTGGCCATCACTTCGCTGAAACGATTTGTTTCCAGATTTTTTGCCACACTGTTTTTATTCAGTACAACCATCACTTTGCCAGACACGTTGTAGCGGAAATACACATAAATGCCGTCAACAGGAGCAAAGTGTTTCAATTTTCCGTTATGAACCACCGGGCTAGTCTTTCTCCAGTTCAGCACTTTTCTGAAATAATCCTGAACTTGTTTTTGTTTTTCAGTCAATCCGGTACCGGTAAAGGCATTCACCTGATCGCCATTCCATCCACCCGGAAAATCAGAACGAATAATTCCATGTTCATCAGTTCCCGGATTCGACATCAGAATTTCAGTTCCATAGAAAATCTGTGGAATTCCGCGGGTTGTTGCGTAATAAGCGATTCCGATTTTAAGCAAATCCGTATTTTCGCCCAACTGAGTATAAAACCGCGACATGTCGTGGTTGTCAGGAAAAATAACCAGATCATTTGGATTGGCATACAAAAAGTCGTTCGACAGTGCTTCGTATAAAGTTACCAGCCCACCACCCCATGTCTCAGGGTCTTTCAAGCTTTTTACAACGGCATTATTCAACGGAAAATCCATCAGGCCGGGAAGTTCAGACACATAACCATCCTGATTGATTTTGCCTTTCTGCCAATAGGCAACTGTAGCCGGATTCATGGCCCACTCTTCACCCACCATATAAAAATCCGGATATTCTTCCAGCATCCGGCGTGTCCATTCGGCCATTCCAAATTTGTCTGGATAGGGGTATGTATCCATCCGGATTCCATCCAAGCCCAAATATTCAGTCCACCAAATGCTGTTTTGAATCAGGTAATTCATCAGAAACGGATTGCGCTGATTCATGTCGGGCATCGAAGGTACAAACCATCCATCGGCCATCACCTTTTTATCGGCTTCCGAAGCATAAGGATCCTGATTAACCGTGCGCCGGTGACTTGTAATTTTGAATTCCGGGTAAAAGTTGAGCCAGCCAGCCGATGGCATGTCACTCATCCACCAATGCTCTGAGCCAATGTGGTTAAAAATCATGTCCATCATCAGTTTCATGCCTTTTTGGTGAATCGCTTTGCCCAATTCCCTGTATTCTTCGTTGGTTCCGTAACGCGGATCAACCTTGTAAAAATCGGTAGTTGAATAGCCATGATACGAAACCTGAGTCATATTATTTTCCAAGACCGGATTGAGCCAAACAGACGTAAATCCCAAACCAGACAAATAATCCAGACTGTTTTTTATTCCCTGAATGTCGCCGCCATGACGACCATTTTTGTCGGTGCGATTTGGCAGTTCTTTCATTCCCGTGACTGCATCATTCGCCGGATTTCCGTTCACGAAACGGTCTGGTGTAATCAAATATATCACATCCGAAGCATCAAAACCCTTGCGGTTAGCCGAATTCGGTTCGCGATTTTTTAGCTCATAGGTATATGAAACCACTTCCTTTTTGCTTTTTCGAAATTGAATTGGAAAAGTACCAGCCTGAGCTTCCGAAGAAATAACGAGATCGATGAACACGTAATTCGGGTTTTCCTGACGACTTATGGTTTTTATTTTAACTCCGGGATAATTCAGACTGATTTCTGATCCGGCAATTTCCTGTCCATGAACCATCAATTGAACTGTCGGATTTTTCATTCCAACCCACCAAAAAGTAGGTTCAACGCGATCAACATTCAAAGCAAAAGTTGATATGCTCAATGCAATACCAATTAGAAATGAATATAGTTTTCTCATATGGGTTCTAATTTTTAATAATGATTTCTTTTTTAGCTGGCAGATGGTGCGCCTGATCATGAACCACCAAATCGATAGTTGATTTAGAATGGTTGTACACGCTGAATTGCTTCTTGTCCATTTTAAATTCCAAATGAGCTCCGCGGAAATTCAGCCGGAAGGAATAGGAACTCCATCCGTTCGGAATAAATGGTTTAAAGTGCAATTGTCCGTTTTTAACTCTCATACCACCAAAAGCCTGAACAAAAGCCATCCAGGTTCCTCCCATACTGGTGATATGCAAACCATCGCAGGTATCGTTGTTGTAATCGTCCAAATCAAGGCGGGCTGTACGCAAATACATTTCGTAAGCTTTCGCTTCACGGCCAATTGAAGCGGCCAGAATGGCATGGACGCAGCAGGAGAGTGAAGATTCGTGAACCGTGAGTGGCTCGTAAAAATCGAAATGACGTTCTACATTTTCGCGATCAAACTGATCTTCGAACCAGAAAATACTTTGCAGGGTATCGGCCTGTTTAATATAGGGCGAACGCAAAATACGATCCCACGACCATTTTTGATTGATTGGCCGGTCTTCGGCATTTAATTCGTTTGCAGGTATCAGTTCCTTATCAAGGAATCCATCTTGCTGAAGATAAATTTTGCGGGTAAAATCATAAGCGAAATACATGTCCTTAATAATTTTTTTCCACCGCGAAGTTTCTTTCAGTTCTTTCAATTTAAGCTTCTTCACCAAATCTTCAAACAAAAGCGGATGCTCTTTTTTCAGATAAACAATGGCTTCGAGCGTATATTTTAGAGTCCACACTGCCATAAAGCTCGTGTGGAAATTGTTGTTCACATTATTTTCGTATTCATTGGGGCCGGTCACTCCAAGCAATACAAATTTCTTTTTCTCTTCAGACCAGTTAATACGCTGGCTCCAAAAACGCGACAGGGCAAGCAAAACTTCAAATCCGTAAGGAGCAAGGTATTCCTTGTCGCCGGTATAAGTTATGTAATTGTATATTGCGTATGCAATGGCACCGTTCCGGTGAATTTCTTCGAAGGTTATTTCCCACTCGTTGTGGCATTCCTCGCCATTTATGGTTACCATAGGGTACAATGCAGCACCATCAGTAAAACCTAGTTTTTCAGCATTCTCAATCGCTTTGGGCAAATGTTTATAACGATACAAAAGCAGGTTTTTTGATACCATTTGCGGAGCAGTTCCGAGCGTAAAAGGCAGGCAATATGCTTCAGTATCCCAGTAGGTAACGCCGCCATATTTCTCGCCGGTAAATCCTTTCGGGCCGATATTCAAACGTTCGTCGTCGCCCAGATAAGTCTGGTTTAACTGAAAAATATTAAACCGGATGCCTTGCTGAGCTGCAACATCGCCTTCAATGCGAATGTCGCTCGTTTCCCAACGCTGAGCCCAGGCTTTATCCTGATCTGCAAAAAGTTTATCAAAACCTTTTTCTGATGCACGTTTCAGAGCCTTTTCAGTAGCATCCTGAAGCTTATTTTTAGCATAGTACAAAGTTGAAATGATGGCTGCGTATTTTTCGATACAAACCTCATCACCAGGTTTTACCTGAATTTTAAACCCTGCACCAATATATTTTTCTTTTTCAACTCCGTTTATTTCCGGAGTTACCAACTCCTGATTTAGTTTTACCTTGAATTGCATTCCGGTACAAACCTGAAATGCTGTTTTTTTGGTTTCCAAACGAACAAAACCCGTACAACCATCTATTCGCTGTGCAATGCTGACCCAGAATTTTTCGTCGTAATTCGAGTCTTCGTTCACCACATCGCCATCAACATAGGGCAAAAATTGGATTTCGCCGGAAAAATTAAGGGCTTTAACTGAATACCTGATGGCTCCAATTTCCTGATCAGCAATACTCAAAAATCTTCTGGAATGCACTTCAACTTGCTTTCCGGAAGGCAACTGAGCTACAAATCTACGGGTAAGTAATCCAGCTTTCATATCCAGATCGCGATAAAACGACAGGATTTCAGCAGTGTTCAGGTCAAGTTCTTCGCCTTCAACCGACACGTCGATACCAATCCAGTTTGTAGCATTGAGTATCTTGGCAAAATATTCCGGATAACCATTTTTCCACCAGCCCACTCTGGTTTTGTCAGGATAGTAAACCCCCGCCACATAACTGCCACGAAGAGAATCGCCCGAGAATTTCTCTTCGAAATTAGCACGCTGGCCGCAACGACCATTGCCAATACTAAGCAAACTCTCGGTAATCCGGTTTTCTTCCTTGTGAAATCCTTCTTCTATGATCTTCCACTCGTTATGTATGATATAGTTCTTCATACGATCGTATATTAATAAACCCTGAAGCGAATCAGGTTAAATTTCGAATTGTTTCTTTCTTCCAATTTGTCTCCTGAACATTTTCAATAGTTCATCTGGTACAAGTAATACCGAATGCTATTCAGTTGAGTTAATCAATCAGTTTAACCCAAGTGCCATTTTCAGTTTGCTGAGCGTAAACCCATCAAAACCGGGAATAACCAAGTCAGCAAAACCGAGTGTTTCAGGTTCTCCAATTCCAACGCTGTACATGTTTGCATTTTGTGCAGCCTCAATACCGGCAATGGCATCTTCAAATACCACGCACTGTTCAGGCAAAACCTTCAATTTTTCAGCTCCTTTCAGAAAAACTTCCGGATTCGGTTTGGCTTCTGAAATAGAGTTTCCATCTACAATAGCATCAAACATTCCGGAGAGTTGTATGCGTTCCAGAATCATCGGTGCATTTTTGCTGGCCGAACCCAGCGCGACTTTAATTCCGTTTTGCCTTAATTCCTGAAGAAATTCTTCCACTCCGGGTAATGTTTCTTCAGGTGTCATTTTTTCAATGTAACTCACATAGAGGGTGTTCTTCTTTTCGGCCATCGCAAGTTTTTCCGGCTCCGAAAATTGTAATCCTCCAATTTCAAGTAAAATTTCGAGCGACTGCATGCGGCTAACGCCTTTCAGTCGTTCATTGTCTTCAAGGGTAAACTCAAAACCTAATTCTTCAGCCAAAGCCTTCCATGCAATAAAATGATATTTGGCTGTATCAACCACTACCCCATCCAAATCAAATAAGCAAGCTTCAATCATCATCTAATTATTTCTGATCAACATCGTCAACAAACAATACACTTAAAGCGGCAATCAACAAGGATACACCGCCTAAAATGAGTGCATAGATTGCATGACCTTCAAAAAGAACTTTAGTAAAAAACCCAAGGATACTGGCAGCCAAAATCTGGGGAATCACGATGAAAAAGTTGAAAATTCCCATGTAGGTTCCCATTTTTTGCGCTGGCAACGATCCGGTAAGAATAGCATAAGGCATGGATAAAATACTTGCCCAGGCAATTCCCACGCCTAACATGGAAACCACAAGCATGTGCGGGTCTTTAACTACAAAGAATGATGCCAGACCAATTCCTCCGCATACAAGTGCAATGGCATGAGCCATTTTTCGGCTCGTCCATCGGGCTAATACCGGAAGGAGAAAGGCTACCACGGCAGCAAAACCATTGTAGGTTGCAAACAAAACTCCAACCCAATTGGCACCTTCGTTATACAAAGCCGAAGCCGTATCGCTGGTTCCGTAAATGTGACTGGTAACTGCCGAAGTTGAATAAATCCACATGGCAAACAGTGCGAACCACGAAAAAAACTGAACAATAGCTAGCTGTTTCATGGTTTTAGGCATGTTCATCAAATCAGTAATTACCTCAACAAAACCATTGTGAACCATTCCCTGACGAGTGTACCAGGCCGAAATAAGAAGGATAAGTCCAAATGCACCCAGACCAAATGAAAGAACGTAAAGTTCCTTTTCCCAAGCCATTTGCTGAATAAGTACGCTGCCCAAAATACCAGCGATTAGCCAAATGAAACCATTCCGGATAAAACTGGGCAAAAGACTTTGTGAAGAAAAAACAGGAACATCAAGCTTTTCTAAATTTTGCTTTTTCTCTGCTTCAAATTCGTCAAGCTCTTCAGGTGAATATTCTTTGGTTGAGAAAACGGTCCACAACACAGCCAGCAAAAAGATAGCTCCACCGAGGTAAAAAGAAAGTTTAACTGATTGGGGGATGCGCTCTCCGGCTACCACTTCGTTCGATACATTGAACCAGTTAGTAAAAATCCATGGCAAAGCTGATGCAACCACTGCACCTGTACCAATGAAGAAACTCTGCATGGCAAAACCTGTTGTCCGCTGCTCACTTGGAAGCATGTCGCCAACAAATGCGCGGAAAGGCTCCATCGATACGTTAATCGATGCATCCATCATCCAGAGCAGGCCGGCAGCTATCCAAAGTGTAGGAGAATTGGGCATAATGAGCAAGGCGAGTGAAGCCAGAATTGCACCAACCATAAAATATGGGCGACGACGGCCGAAACGATTCCAGGTTTTGTCGCTCATGTGACCAATTATTGGCTGAATGATTAAGCCTGTAACCGGGGCGGCAATCCATAAAATGGGAATGTCGTCAACTTTGGCGCCAAGGGTTTCGAAAATACGGCTGACATTGGCATTTTGTAAAGCAAAGCCAAACTGAATACCCAAAAAGCCAAAACTCATGTTCCAGATTTGCCAAAAACTTAAAGCAGGTTTTTTCTTCATTTGATTTAGTATTAATCGGTTTATTTGATTGAATGTCGGGATACTTTGATAATAATCAAAGTAAACAGAAATGGCAGAAGAATAAAACATGATTATAGCTTTATTCAAACCACTGACATTGTCAAATGTTTGGAATTAATTGCGGCAAGCCTGAAACCAATTTTCAGGAAACCAAATGAAGTAGTAAACGGAATTAACGGAAAACGGAATTAACTGCACAAATATAAAGAAGGATTTACAAGAAATCCAAATCCTGAACATGCTTAAGTGCCTTATTTTTCAGGTGAAACAGACAATTTTTGATAAAAAACCTTATTGCAAACGTTTGCAGCTAAGAGGTAATTATTTTGAAAAAAAGTACAATTTCTTTATTTCCTGAAATTTTTTTCTTTAAAAAAGATCACAGATAACCGACTACCGTTGCACACTTGTAGATTAATAGGCTACATATTTGTGTACTACTATTCTACACCTATCTTTGTATCATAAGATATAGCATATAAAATTTGTATGACCAAAACCAGCGATTCCGTAAAACCTTGGGTGAGAACTATACTCATTCTGCCTGCCTTTATATTTGTTGTAGGACTATTTCAATGGGCTGGTTCTCTGGCTTTAGGACTCGACCCTTCGAATTATAATATCAACAAAAGTCCGGCTCAGGAAATTATTGGTGAACTGTTCACTTTAACGGGAACTCTTGTTGTTGTTGGAATATTCCGCCGATTTATTGACGAAGAAAGCTTCAAAAGCATGGGTTTTTTTAACCGCAATGTTATAAATGAAACTCTATTTGGCCTTGGCTTGGGCGCCTTACTAATGGCAACCGGATTCGTTTCATTGATTTCAATTCACGAAATAAATTGGTTAGGACTAAAAGTGGAATCAATTAATATCCTTTTAGGTATCGGCTTGTTCTTACTTGTTGCTCTTACCGAAGAATTGCTCTTGCGTGGCTATATCTTGAACAACCTGATGAAGTCAATGAATCGCCTGATAGCTTTGCCGGTTTCAGCAGTAATGTTCTCGCTGGGACATATTTTTAACAACAATTTTTCGTGGTTGGGCTTTTGGAATATTTTCCTTGCAGGTATCCTTCTCGGGATGCCCTACATCTACACCAAAAGCCTTTGGCTACCAATTGCATTGCATTTTAGCTGGAACTTTTTTCAGGGTACAGTTTTCGGGTTTAATGTGAGTGGCCACGTAACCTATCCGCTTTTCACCCAATCACGAACAACTGATACCATCTGGAACGGTGGTAAATTTGGCTTCGAAGGTTCTGTTCTTTGCATTGTATTTCAAATAGTTGCAATACTTGTGCTTTGGAGGTATTACAGTAAAAGGTCGGAACAAAACCAACTCTCTTGTGTACCGATAACTGACCCTGCCCCTTTGAATATGCACCAAAGCTAGCCGTCGCTATTGTTGATTTACCTTCTAAAGGCTGGCAGTAATCAGCATTTTTAGGTTCTGGATTTGTAGTCCAGCGATACAAGGTTGAGTGCTTTACAGTTTGGCACGTAATTATCCGGGCGAGAAAGGCTTGGCAGAAATACTTTTCGTTTAGGTAAATACGGGTCACAGATCCGCGATCAAAAGGTGTTGATTACAAATCAACACGAAAATTTGAAAAAAAGCCTATTCCTTTACCGAACTTCCTCTTATTATCAAATCGGCATTCAGAACTTTTATTTCAGGAATATATTCCGTTTCGTCTGAAAGAATACGATTGAAAAGCATTTCAGCAGCAGTAGTTCCCATCTCGTAACCATGCTGATCTACTGATGAGAGATTTGGATCAGTAATTCCGGAGAAACGGCCATCCGAAAACCCGACAATTGAAATTTGATCGGGAATTTTGTATCCACGTTTCTGTATGGTTTGCATGGCACCAATGGCAGTCAGGTCATTTACAGCAAATACGCCATCTGGAACAAGGCCGGAATCCAGCATTTCGACAACAGCATTTCGTGCTTTTTCAAAGGTATCAGCTTCAATAATTAAGCGAGGATCAACCGGGATCCCGGCTTCGGCCAAAGCGTTAAGGTAACCTTGCAAACGATCTCTTCCAATAATCAGGCTTTGGGGTCCTGCAAAATGGGCAATTCGTTTTCGTCCTGTTTCAATAAGGTGGCGGGTAGCTTTGTAGGAAGCTTCCATATCGTCAATTATTACCAGATCGGCATTAATATCAGGAGCAATACGGTCGAAAAATACAAGCGGAATTCCACCTTCCTGAAGATTAACCAAATGATCGAAGGTATGTGTCTCTTTCGAAATCGAGACCAGAATTCCATCGACACGGTGAGAAAGCAGAGTACGAGCATTGGCAACCTCACGAATAAAACTCTCGTTCGACTGACAAATGATCACAGTGAAACCTTTCTGCGAAGCAACATCTTCAATTCCACTGATCACCGAGGAAAAAAAGTAATGCACAATTTCAGGAATAATTACTCCAATGGTATTACTGCGACTGTTTTTCAGACTTAGAGCAACTGCGTTGGGCTGATATTTCAATTTATTAGCCAGCTCATTTACGGCCTTCTTGGTATCGACATTGATATCGGGATGATCTTTTAATGCTCGTGAAACCGTTGAAGGAGAGATACCTAAAATTCGGGCAATATCTTTAATCGTAATCTGATTACTGCGCATGAGTTGGGTTAATTTTTGGTCACAAATGAGAAATCACTCACTAAAGATAATAATTTATTTTCAAGGTCAAACCAATCAAAAATATCACAATAAATTAACAAAAACATACCCACCAGTTACCACCTGTTTTATAACACTTTGGTTGCAAACGAAACCGCAAACGATTGCAGAAAATAGATTATAACATTTTTTAACTAAATTTTAACGGAATAGATACTTTGGCCACGGAATTAATTTTTATGAAGTATTAACGGAAAACTTTAATGGAATTAACTAAAATTTTGGATGTATGAATCTAAAAATGAGTATTTGAACCAATAATTATTAAAACATGAGGATTATTCGCAAAAACCTAAATGTATTAATACTGATAATGTCGCTTTTGCTTGGAAATTTCGCAATGGCTCAACAGTCAGTATTATCGGGCAAGGTAACCGATAGCTCATCGGGAGAATCTTTGCCGGGTGTTTCTATTGTAGTGGAAGGAACTACTATCGGAACCATCACTAATTTTGATGGTAATTTTACACTTAATGTAAATAAGGGTAATGCCGTTATTTTTTCGTTCGTCGGCTATAAATCACAGAGAGTTGTGGTCGGTGATCAGACAAAACTTTCAATTGCCCTTGTAGTTGACAATGAAGAACTGGATGAAGTTGTTGTAATTGGTTATGGCCAGGTTAAGAAAAGCGATGCTACAGGTGCTGTTAGTACCGTAAGTTCGAAAGATTTTAACAAAGGCGGAATTACATCACCACAGGATCTGCTTGTTGGTAAAAGTGCCGGAACCGTTATTACTACTTCGGGAGGTGCTCCTGGTAGCGGTGCAACCATAAGAATCAGAGGAGGTTCCTCGATGTCAGCCAGCAACGATCCGTTGATTATTATTGATGGATTCCCTGTAAGTAATTCAGGAATTTCAGGATTAGCAAACCCGCTATCTACTATCAATCCAAACGACATTGAAACTTTTACCGTTTTAAAAGATGCATCTGCAACTGCTATTTACGGATCTAGAGCTTCAAACGGAGTTATTCTGATAACCACAAAAAAAGGTGTTATCGGTAAACCAATGAAGATTGAATACAATGCAACGATGTCAGTTAATACTATTCCTGCCTATATGGATGTACTTTCAGGTGACGAGTTCAGAACTTTGGCCCTGGATCTTGCTTCTAAAAGTGCTGTAGGTTTAAGTATGGGTAGTTTATCTCGTCTTGGACAAGAAAACACCAACTGGCAAAAAGAAATCTACCAAACAGCTTTTGCACACGACCATAACGTAAACATCAGCGGTGGACTGAAAAAAATGCCATATCGTGCATCAATTGGATACACCAACCAAGACGGTATTTTGAAAACCACTAACATGGAACGTTCAACACTGGCAATCGGAGTTGATCCAAGCTTTTTAGATAATCACCTGAAAGTTAGTCTTAACCTGAAGGGCAGTTATACCAAACAAAATTTTGGTGATCAGGGTGCCGTTGGTTCAGCAGTTGCTTACGACCCAACTCAACCAGTATACAATGGAAACACCAAATTTGGTGGATACCATACATGGATTAACCTTTCAGATATTTTGCCTGATGGATCAATCAATCCAAACGGAAGTCCAAATCCAATTGGGGTGGCCAACCCCGTTGCTTTGTTGAATCAAACTGATAACAGATCAACAGTACAGAGAAGTTTAGGTAATTTACAATTGGATTATAAATTCCATTTCCTACCTGAATTAAGGGCCAATTTAAATGTTGGTTATGACTATTTTTCAACCACAGGACATAACAATGCCACCAAAGATGCTGCATTTACTTTCAGAAACGGGATCGGAAGAACAAGTACCTATGATCAAGCTGGGAAAAATCAACTTTTGGATTTCTACCTAAACTATGTAAAAGAAATTCCATCGATTAAAAGTAAAATCGATGCAACCGGTGGATACTCTTGGCAGCATTTTTATAAAGATGGATCATCCTATAGTAAAAGTGAAACACAGCCTGCTTTAACCATACCGTTCATCAACGAAAACTACCTGGTTTCATTCTTCGGACGCTTGAATTATACCTTCAGCGATCGCTATTTATTTACATTCACCCTTCGTGATGATGGATCTTCAAGATTCTCAGCAGATACCAGATGGGGTCTTTTCCCTGCAGCAGCATTTGCCTGGAAAATGAATGATGAAGCATTCCTGAAAAATGTATCTGCAATTTCAGACATGAAACTTAGATTGGGTTGGGGTATTACCGGTCAGCAGGATATTGCCAGTGCTGGCGATTTTCCATATCTTCCAGTTTACCGCGGAAGTACCGCTACTGCTCAATATCAGTTTGGAAATACTTTTTACAATACACTGCGTCCAAATCCGTATGATGCAAACATTAAATGGGAAGAAACTTCCACGTATAACATCGGTTTAGATTTTGGCTTCCTGAAGAACAGAATTACAGGAACACTTGATGTGTACAAACGTGTAACGAAAGACCTACTGAACTTTATTCCGATTGCAGCCGGAAGTAACTTCTCTAACTTTCTGACAACAAATGTTGGAAACTTGGAAAACAAGGGGATTGAACTTTCATTAAGTGGATTGGTAATTACAACCAAAGATTTGAGTTGGAATGTTGGCCTTAACGCAGCATACAACGAAAATAAAATTACCAAGCTGACCAAAACTGACGATCCTAATTATACAGGAGTTGACACCGGAGGTATTGGCGGTGGTGTTGGAAACTTTATCCAGAATCAACGTGTTGGATTCCCATCAAACTCATTCTTGGTATTCCAGCAGGTTTATGGCTCTAACGGAATGCCGATTGAAGGACTTTATGTTGATCGTACCGGAACAGGCGGAACTGTAACCAGCAACAACCTGAACAAATATCATTACAAAAAACCGGCTCCCGATTATACCGTTGGAATTAACTCCAGATTCAACTATAAACAAATTGACTTTTCTTTTTCAGGAAGAGCTAACATCGGAAACTATGTGTATAATAACGTTGCTTCCGGCGCTTTGTATTCAACTGTTTACAATCAATCAGGATTCTACAATAACATTCCAAAGCAGTCTAATAACTCAAAGTTCACCAACACACAGTATTTCTCCGATTTCTATGTAGAGAATGCATCTTTCTTCAAGATGGATAACATGAGTGTTGGTTACAATTTCGAAAAGTTCCTCAAAGCACGATTAAGCTTTACCGTACAAAATGTCTTTACGATCACAAAATATACCGGGCTTGATCCTGAAGTTGATGGTGGTATTGATAATAATTTCTATCCCCGTCCGAGAGTTTTTGTACTTGGCGTAAATCTTACTTTCTAACATTTATTAAGAATACGACATGAAAAATAATAGAATAAAATCATTAGCTGTAATCTTTGTCGCACTGATGTTTACCTCATGTGTCAAAGATCTGGATGTTACTCCCAAAGATCCAAATATCATTACTTCACTTACTGTTTACGATTCTCCTGCGGCTTACAAAGAAGGATTGGCAAAACTGTATGCTACTTTTGCAGTAAGCGGTCAGCAAGGTCCTTCAGGACAAGCTGATATTGCAGGAATTGATGAAGGTTTTGGAAATTATCTTCGTCAGTACTGGAATGCTCAGGAATTATCAACCGACGAAGCTGTGATGGCTTGGAACGATGCCTCAATCAAAGATTTCCACTGGCAAACATGGGCTCCGAATGATGTATTTATTGCTGCTGTATACTCACGCATCATGTACACCGTTGCCCTATGTAACGAGTACATTCGTGCAACAGAAGGCAATACCGATGCTAACATCGTGAAATATCATGCTGAAGCAAGATTTCTCCGTGCACTGGCTTATTATCACGCCATCGATTTATTCGGAAATCCACCTTTTGTGACTGAAGCTGATGCTCCGGGAGCATTTTTTCCAAAGCAAACTACCCGTGCCGCTTTATTTACTTACCTCGAAACAGAGCTTAAAGCAATTGAAACCGATTTAGGAGCTCCAAAATTTGAATATGCCAGAGCCGATAAAGCTTCGGCATGGACTCTTTTGGCTAAACTATATTTGAATGCTAAAGTATATGTTGGTACAGAAAAAGCTGCTGAATGTGTTACCTATTGTAAAAAAGTAATTGATGCCGGTTATACACTTGCACCAAAATACGCCAATAATTTCACTGCTGATAACAACCTTAGCCCTGAAATTATTTTCCCAATTACATCAGATGGACAACATACCCAAACCTATGGAGGTATGACTTACCTGATTCATGCACAGATTGGTGGAAGCATGCCTCCTGCACAATTTGGTGTTGGTGGTGGCTGGGGTGGAATTCGCACCACAAAATCATTGGTAAACAAATTTGCTGATAACACTGGCGCAACCGATAAAAGAGCAATGTTCTGGTCAGCCGGACAAAAACTCGAAATTGCAGATATCGGTCAGTTTACTGATGGTTGGGCAATTACCAAATACTCCAACCTTACTTCTACCGGTGCTGCCGCTCCTCATGCACATCCAGATTTTGTTGATACCGACTATCCTGTATTCCGTTTAGCCGATGTTTACCTGATGTATGCCGAAGGAGTACTCAGAGGTGGTTCAACTGGTGATGCAACAACTGCTTTAGGATATGTAAATGCGTTGCGTCAACGTGCTTATGGAAATGCAACCGGAAACATTACTTCTGGTCAAATGACTCTGGATTTCATCCTTGATGAACGTGCCCGCGAATTGTATTGGGAAGGACACCGCAGAACCGACCTTGTACGTTATGGCAAGTTTACAGGTGGTTCGTACTTATGGCCCTGGAAAGGAAAAGCTGAAGCAGGAACTGCAACTGAAAGTTTCCGCAATCTATATCCAATTCCTTCCAACGATTTAGGAGCGAATCCAACATTAAAGCAAAATCCTGGTTACAATTAAACTTCTAAATTTTAAAACAATGAATAAAAAAATATTAATATATCTAACTTTCATTGGATTGATCGGACTTTTGTTTTCATGTGAAAAAGACGAAACAAAAGCAGTTTTGTTAGACAATCCAAAAGCGCCAACGATTGTGAGTTTGCCCGATTTGACCCTCAAAAGGGCCAATGGGTTGAACGTGCTAAAATTTGTTGGTACAGCTGTTGATCCCGGATTTCAGGCCTCAGTAACTTACTATCTGGAGGCATGTGCCAAAGGAAATAACTTTCAGGATGCCGTTACAATCTTAACTGATAAACAAGATCTCGCCATGGAAATTACTGTTGCCGATCTTGATGGAATTTTGCTCAAGAAATTCCCTGCTGACCTGACAAGTTCTATTGATTTCAGAATACGGTCAGTACTCTCCACAAGCAGCGGCACTGGTTCGTTTGTTTACAGTTCACCTGTGAAAAATGCCGACGTTAAAACATATGGTCCTCCAGCATTGGCGGTAACTGTTGCCGGAAAATTGCAAACCATTGTATCTCCTGGCGACAACAAACAATACGCTGGTTGGATTTATACCGATGGTACTGCCCTCCAGTTCACCAATACCGATGATGGTAAAAAATATGGCGGAGTTCTTGCCCCGGGAAGTACAACCGTTTATAATTTAACCGAAAACGGACCTGCAATGGCGCTCGAAGCTGGTGCTTACAACATGACTGCTGACATCAATACCGGACAAATGAAGCTGACCGTTGCTGATGTTACCATTGGAATTATTGGTGATGCAGTAGGTGGATGGGATAATGATACCAAAATGGTGTTTAATTTTACTGATCGTACCTGGAATGTTACCAAGACCGTTACCGCTGGTGGAATTAAATTCCGCACACATAACAGTTGGTCTGCTGTAAATGTTGCCTACAATCCTGCTGCTCCAAGTTTAACCAATTTGTATCAGAATGATGGAAAAACTGATAGCCAGGACATTAAAGATATTGCTCCCGGAAAATACAGCATTAAACTGTATTTGGAAACTACTCCTATGAAAGTTGTTTTCACACCAGTTCCTTAAATCGTCAAAATAATTTCTCATGAAAAGAAAAACGTTATATAGAATAATGGCCATCCTTGTAGCTGCAACATTTTTATTTGCTGCCTGTACCGAGGATACTGCTGATGTAAGGTTGGATTCACGACTTTCAACATCTCAATTACTGAGCATTACTTCAAATTCGGCGACAGTTGTCGGATTTATTGTTGCCGAGGGCGCAGGGTTTTCTGAAAAAGGAGTTTGCTACAATACTGCTGCATCTCCAACTATTTCAAACAGCAAAGTTGCTTACTCAGGAACATCAACTGCTGCAACCTTTAATGTTGCGCTAACAGGCCTTAATTTTGCCACCAAGTATTACGCCCGTGCTTATGCCACAATTGTTGGATCGGGTACAATCTACGGTGAGGAGTATTCATTTACTACCTTACCTGTTTTACCAACACTTACCACTACAGCGGTAACGGCCATCACAAGCTTCACTGCAACCGGTGGAGGTAGTGTAACGAAAGATGGTGGTGCCAGTATTACCGCACGTGGAATTTGTTTTGGCTTAAAGACAAGTCCAACACTTGCTGACAGCAAAACTACTGATGGAACTGGCTTAGGAACATTCACAAGCTCGTTGAAAGGATTGAAGCACAACACAACTTATTATGTACGTGCTTACGCCACCAACAGTGCAGGCACAGCGTATGGTCCTGAAGTAACCTTTATGACTGCCGCCTTGCCTGATGCAATTTATGCCTTAGGCGATGGAACAGAAGCCGGTTGGGACAATTCCAAAGCAATTAAAATTAACCAGACAGCAACTCCTGGTATTTATGAAGGAATTTTAGTTCTGTCAGCAGCCAAAAGCATGAAGTTTATTCAAACCTTAGGGGCTTGGCAACCACAATGGGGTCAGGCTACTGGTCAGGCTGTCGGTATCTTAGGTGTCAACTTAGGCGGAGGTAGCGATCCTGATGCAGTTACTACTCCAGCTACAGGCGGAAATTACAAAGTAACAGTTGATTTGGGCGCAATGACTTACAAAGTTGTAGCTGCTTATCCTTCGGCCTTGTATATGATTGGCGATGGAGTTGGCGGTTGGGATTGGGCAAGTCTTAATCTCCCAATGATTCCGGTAAACAGCCATCCTAATTTATTCTGGAAAATTGTTTGGATGAATGCTAGTGGTGGTTTCAAATTCGCTCCACAAAAAGAATGGAAAGACGATTTTGGAAAAATAGGAGATGCTACCGGTGGAATTTATGCCAAAGGTGGTGACAATATTCCTGTTCCCGGAACTGCTGGATATTATATGGTAGTTGTTGACTTGATTGCAAATAAAATAGCCATTGCCGATCCTAAAGTATATCTGATGGGAAATACAATTGGTTCATGGGATACAGCTAATGCAGCCGGATTAATGAATGTTGACAATGCAAATAGTGTTGTCACAATTACTAAAACCTTAGCTGCCGATGAATTGAGAATGTATGCATGGCATCCTTGGTTTACCGACTGGTGGCAATCAGAATTCATCATCCTGAACGGAAAGATTGAATTCCGTGGAACAGGTGGCGATCAAACCCGGGTTGCTGTAACAGCAGGATCTCATACAATTAATTTGAATTTCAAAACCGGTGACGGAGTTATTCAATAAATAATAAGCTTGATGCAGCAAATTAAGCTGCAAAGAGAACTAAATGCCCTGTCAGGAGTTTCAATTCCTGACAGGGTTTTTTAAACATTAAACCAAAAAGAATATTGTCATGATCCGCATTTGCTTAATTATTTTAACCGTCATCCTTCCGATTCATATTTTTGCGCAAGTTACCACCTCGCCTGCATTGCCCATCGAAACCAAAGCGGTAACCATCACTTTCGATTCATCAAAAGAAACCAGGCTTGGATTTTATACTTCTGATTTGTATGCGCATACCGGCGTAATTGTTGAAGGAAATACACAATGGCAACATGTAATCGGTTCATGGGGAAACAATACTTTACAGCCCAAATTGACAAACAAAGGAAACGGTATATACGAGTTGTCAATAGTTCCCGACATAAGAACATATTTTTCCGTATTACCTGCTGAAAAGGTTAAAAAATTAGCTCTTGTCTTTCGTTCAGTCGATGGTACCAAGCAAACCAACGATATTTTGATTGATGTTTTTGCTGAAGGATTAAATGTCAACATTACTTCGCCTAACAGAACCAATATTTTTGAAAAAAATGAATCATTCATTTTCACGGCCTCAACCACCAGTGCAGCCGACATTAAATTATTCCTGAATAACCAGGAAATTGGTTCCCAGACAGGAACCTTGATTACCCAAAACTTGACTATTCCCAACGCCGGAAATTACTGGCTGAAAGTGAAAGCAAGCCAAAATACTACAGTAAAACTTGACTCTGTTTTGGTATTTATACGCGAAACGACTCCGATTGAAAGCAGACCTGCCGGATTACAAACCGGTATCAATTATACCAACGATCTGTCGGCCACATTACTAGTTTATGCACCTGGCAAGAAAAACATTTTTGTTACCGGCGACTTCAACAACTGGGCGCTCGATAACAGTTACCAGATGAAAAAAGACGGAGATTATTTCTGGCTTAAAATTGAAAATCTGGTTCCGAAAAAAGAATACATCTTTCAGTATCTGATTGATGGCAAAATCAAAATTGCAGATCCTTATACCGAAAAGGTTTCTGATCCTTACGACGATAAATACATTTCTTCTGCTGTTTACCCAAACATGTTGGCCTATCCCGAAGGGAAAGCATCCGACCGTGCATCAGTTTTGCAAACAGCACAAACACCATATATTTGGAGCACTCCAACCTACACAACACCAGCAGCAAGTAAACTTTCGGTATACGAATTGCTCATCCGTGATTTTACTCCGGAACGAACCTATAAAGCCCTTCAGGCAAAACTCGATTACCTGAAACGTTTGGGGATAAATACCATAGACCTGATGCCTTTCAACGAATTTGAAGGCAACATTAGCTGGGGCTACAATCCGAACTTCTATTTCGCTCCGGATAAAGCTTACGGAACCAAAAATGATTTGAAAGCACTGATAGACGAATGTCACAAGCAAGGTTTTATCGTTATTCAGGACATGGTTTTAAACCATTCGTTCAATTCTAACCCAATGGTAAAAATGTATTGGAACGACGCATTGAACCGACCAGCTGCCGATAATCCATGGTTTAACCAAACATCACCTAACACAACCTATTTCTGGGGATCTGATTTTAACCATGAAAGTCAGGCTACCAGAGATTTTGTTGACCGCGTTAACAAATACTGGATGACCGAATACAAAATCGATGGTTTCCGTTTCGATTTCACCAAAGGTTTTACCAATACGCCAGGTGATGGTGGCGGATATGATGCGGCACGAATTGCAATTTTAAAACGAATGGCCGACAAAATATGGGAAGTAAATCCTAAAGCATTTGTAATTCTTGAACATTTTGCTCCTGATGCTGAAGAGAGAGAACTGGCAGCTTATGGCAATGGCATGTTGATTTGGGGCAATGTAACCTACAATTTTAGTGAAGCCGCCATGGGATATAACGAATCAGGAAAATCTGACCTTAACCGCGCATCCTATCAATCAAGAGGTTATTCAAAGCCTGGACTTCTAGCCTATATGGAAAGTCACGACGAAGAACGTCAGTTGTTCAAAACACTATCTTATGGAAATTTACTTGGCACCTACAATACCAAAGAACTCAATACAGCCCTCGAACGCAGCCAGCTTACCACAGCGTTTTTTTTATCGCTCGCCGGACCAAAAATGATCTGGCAGTTTGGTGAACTGGGTTACGATTTTTCAATTAATTACTGCGAAAACGGAACCATAAATAACAATTGCAGAACTGACCCAAAACCACTTCATTTGGAATATCTGGATAATAGGAACCGTCAAAAACTTTTCGATGTATATTCGGCCATGCTGCGACTGCGACAACAATTCGATGTATTTACTTCAGGAACAGAAACCCTTTCAGTATTTGGAGAAGTAAAAAAGATACAGCTAAAACTGAACGATCACAACATCACCCTGATTGGCAATTTCGGGTTGGCTGACCTGACGATTACTCCTAATTTTCAGCACACCGGAACCTGGTACGAATTTTTTAGCGGCAACGAAGCAACTGTAACAGATGTAAATGCTTCCATTATCCTGAAAGCTGGCGAATATCGCTTGTACAGTGATAAAAAGTTACCCGCTTTCAAAGACCTAAAAACAAGTCTTCCTATCGAAAAAAAGCAATCGGAATTGAGTATTTACCCTAATCCTGCAACTGAAATGATCACTGTCGAATCCAAAGAAATTATAAAAGCAATAGAGTTGATTTCAGTCGAAGGAAAACTTATACAAAACATAAAAAACGACACCAATTTTCTACAAATTAATTTGAGCCAACTGAAGTCGGGAATGTATTTCTTACGGGTAAAAACAGGCAGTCAGCTTCTTACCGAAAAAATTGTGAGAAAATAAAATTGAAATAAACTATTTGATAAGCATTTTATTCGATTCTATTTTTAACTAATTTTAGCCCAATTCATGGGCTATTTTAGTTAGAGATATATGAAAAGATTTTTTTTAGTCCTGCTTACACTTTTATTTATTGGTTTTACATTTGCTGTTCAACCAGCACGAAAGCCTTTTATACAATTGACTGTTGATGGGAAACCAATCAAGAGCGGCGAAGTTCTGACCGTTGTAACTGGTCAAAAATTAACGGTTGGAGCCGAAATGGAAGGCGGCCGAAGAGATTTTTGTAAATTCCCTGATATTTATGCCGATATCGCCGGAACTGCTCAAATTCTGTCCAGAGGAAAAGATGGTTTAATCTATCAACTTAGCGGAGTTAAATCTGAATGGAAGTTACTTGACGAAATCGTTCTGTTCACCGGTGACAAATTTGTAAAAGTTATTCCAGGGGCAAAAAAATCAATAGCCGAAATTACCCTTTCCGACACCCCATTCTCACAATCATTTCTGAAAGTAAACATCAATGCAAAATGGCAGTTTAGCCAAAGCGACAAAACCAATCAAGAAGAAAATATCGCTGAAGCAATAGTTTATTTTAAAGTTTCAGGAACATCTGATGAATGGTTTTCGACTCGTAATGTGAAGGCCAGTGGAGTGAAAAATGAACAGGTCCAGGAAAAATTAAATGCCGTGCAAGCTAAATGTGACAGCATTGAAAGCAGCATCTATAAATTGAAATTTCCAGCTGTCCAACAATCGATTAAAAGCCTGCAAACAGATGTAAGCGAAGTAAAATTAGCAATAGAAGAAGTAAAAAAAAGTAATACGGCCTACCTTACTAAAATTGTTTTTATCGGACTTCCCACTGATAATACCATCAATAACTTAAGCACTTTTGCGATGATAAAAACAAACTGGGGATCACTCGAAACCTTGGTTCAAAGCCTGAAAGAACTAGCTGGCAAGCTTCCGGCCCAAGCAACAAAAGAAAGCAAAGATGAACTTGTAAAGCTGATTGGGAACTACGTTGACTGGCAATACAAATTACCTGAAAATACATTCAAAATATTGTCACAATATATTCCTGATTTTAATCCTGGTGATATTCAGATTCCCGGAAACATTCACTTTATTGCTGAAGAAAAGACTATCACCAACTATTCGAAAACTTTTAGCGATTTTAATGCCTTTCTGGATAAACGGATCGAACTGATTCCGATGGAAATTCAAAAGATAAATGCAACTCAAACTAAACTTCAGGCAGTTCGCCTGTTCGATGGAATGCTGCGGAGTTACTTTTCCTCTATTGGCTGGGCCGAGTGGAAAAATACACGGGAATAATTCGGCATTGGTTTCGTCTAATATACTTTCTCTCCGTTCAAAACAGTTTTCAGTACTTTTGCCCTCAAAATACCGTCGTCGCAACAATTCATCAAATCGGTATCTAACACCACAAAATCAGCACATTTACCTGGCTCAATACTTCCCTTTTTTGTTTCCTCGAATCCAGCTCTAGCAGCCCAGATGGTGATGGAACGTAAGGCCTGTTCCCGTGTCAGTGCATTTTCCATTTGAAAACCTTCAGCAGGCAGTCCTTCTATATTTTTTCGTGCAACCGAAGCAAAAAAAGTTTTCAGTGGACTGATGTCTTCAATCGGAAAATCTGTTCCGTTCGGTAGCCAACCATTTTGTGCCAATAATTCCTGATAGGCATAAGCCGATTTGATTCGCTCGGAACCCAATCGCTCGTCGGCCCAAAACATATCTGAAGTCGCATGAGTAGCCTGAATAGATGGAATGACAGCATATTTTGAATACAAGGCGAAATCATCCGGATGGACAATCTGAGCATGTTCGATTCGCCAACGACGATCATTCTTTCCTTCTAAAAATTTGCCATAAATTTCCAATATAAACCGGTTGGCTCCATCACCAATACAATGTGTAGCCACTTGAAAATTGGCCTCAAATGCTTTCCGGCAAATGGTTTCGAAATATGGAGCTTCGTTCATCAGCAAACCCCGGTTTCCAGGGCTATCCGAATAATCAGCAAGCAGATAAGCGCCACGCGAACCCAAAGCGCCGTCAGCATATAATTTGATTGTATTTACCTGCAAGCGATCTGTAATATAAGGCCCTGATTTCAGAAAATGATTAAGGTTTTCATCACTGGGTTCCATCATTGCATTGATGCGCATTTTCAACTTATCCTGTTTTTGCAGTGAATCCATCAACATTATCGTTTCCAGCTGAAGGCCGCAATCGGTTACCGACGTTAAGCCAACAGCAAAACAATTATTTTGAGCAGTTTGCAAGGCTTTTGTTTGCAAAGCAACTGACGGAGAAGGAATTTGATTAAATACCAAATCTTTGGCATTGTCAACTAGCACACCTGTTGGCTTGCCATTTTTCAGCAACACCTCTCCCCCATCTATTTTTGTTGTTGCAGTAATTCCAGCCAGTTCAAGTGCTTTCGAATTGCACCAGGCAGCATGTCCATCAATCCTGATCAGAAAAACCGGAACATCGGGAAAAAGCGCATTCAGCCGTTGGTTATCCGGAAACTCCTTTTCAGGCCAGAGATTCTGATCCCAACCGCGACCCAACAGCCATTCGCCTCCAGCCTTGGCCAAGTGTTCCTGAAGTTTCAGGTAAATACTCTCCTGATTAGCAATACCCGCCAAATCGGCATACTGCATCAGGTTCATGCCGTAACCGTAAAAGTGGCAATGCGCATCGATAAAACCCGGATAAACCACCATTCCATCCAGGTCTGAAATCTGATCAGAAGTATATTTTGCGCTGATTTCTTCATTGGTTCCTACAGCAAGAAACTTACCATCCTTCACCGCAAAACTTTCAGCAATTGTAAACGAATCGTTTACGGTATAAACCATGGCATTAATAACAATCTGGTCAACTTTCATTTTGGGTGAATTACAGGATAATATAGCCAATGCAAGAACTGGAAATAGTGTTTTTACTTTGTTCATATGATTTTAGGATTCGGAACTAACAAATGTAAAACTTTGAAAGAGTTAAGCAAATTGTCAAAAATGCTGATTTGAAATTTGCATTCCTTTTTAGTTAGGCTCTATGCTTAGCTAAATAAAAGAAATATGCTTACTTGATTACCACCGTTTTCACATTCACAAATTCGCGGATACCAATAGCCGATAATTCCCTTCCGTAGCCACTTTCCTTGATTCCACCAAAAGGCAAACGTGGGTCTGATTTCACAAAATCGTTTACAAAAACACAACCGGCATTTAGTCCTTTTTCAGCCAGTGCTTTGCCCTTTGAAACATCAGCGGTAAACACACCGGCCCCCAAACCAAAAACCGTATCGTTGGCAATTCGGATGCCTTCTTCCTCAGAATTCACCCTGAATAAAACGGCAACCGGACCAAACAATTCTTCATGATAAGCTGGCATTCCAGGCACAACATTCTCCAAAACCGTGGGTGGATAAAAGGCCGATTCACTATCCGGAACATATCCACCAAGCAAAACCGTGGCGCCAAGTTGGCGGCTTTCTTCAACCTGTTGGTGCAGTTCGTTACGCAAATCGGTACGAGCCAATGGGCCAATACTGGTCAGTGCATCAAGCGGATCGCCATATTTGGCTTCACTCATCAACCGAACAAATTCAGCTTTAAACCGGTGGTAAACCTGGTCTATTATAATAAACCTTTTGGCGCCGATGCAGCTTTGTCCGGCATTCAGCAGACGGCTGGTTACACACAAACGGGCAGCGGTTTCAATATCCGCATCTGCCAGTATCAAATAGGGGTCGCTCCCACCCAACTCAAGCACAGATTTTTTCAAAGCATATCCGGCAGCCGATGCCACTGCTTTGCCCGCCGGAGTACTTCCGGTAAGGGTCACTGCTTTAATCAGCGGATTTTCGATAACCGATTTGACAGCTTTTGAACCAATCAGTAAAGTGCGGAAAATATTCTCCGGAAAACCCGCTTCTGTAACAAGTTGTTCTATAGCCAAAGCGCAGCCCGACACATTTGAAGCATGTTTCAGAACCCCGGTATTGCCAGCCATAAGCGCAGGAGCTAAAAACCGGAATACCTGCCAAAATGGAAAATTCCAGGGCATTACCGCTAAAACAGTTCCAATAGGTTGATAGGAAATATACGATTCGGATGCTTCAGTTTTGACGGGTTCATTTCTAAGAAATGATTCTGCATTTTCAGCATAAAATGAGCAAACCAACGCACATTTTTCAATTTCGCCGATGGCTTCGCGTTTCACTTTGCCCATTTCGGCAATCATAATTTCGGCCAATTCATCTTTCTTTTCAAGTAATTTTGCCTGAAGTCTTTTCATGCAAACAGCACGCTGCTCAAAACTTGTAAGTTTCCATGCTTGAAACGCCTGATCAACCTGAGAAATGATTTCTTCAACTTCGGAGGATGAATACTCCTGATATTCTGCTATGATTTGGGCTGTAAATGGATTGACAGATTGCATGACTTTAGCGTTTTGGTCAGATCAAAAATAGCACATTCGGTGGCAGAAAGAAAGAAAAGATTTTCTGCGCTACTCATCACCCTTCAAACGCTATTAGCCTGATGCTTCCAAATTCGCCAACAACCATTTTGAAAAAAGCAAAATATCAGAGCAGCATTAGCGCGGATCGAAGCTGAAATTCAGTCTTTTGAAATGAAACAAAATTTGCCTTTTACTTGATTCTGGTATATGTGCCGATTGGCTTGAATTGATTTTTTTTCACCAAAAGTTTAAACTCTCGTTTCGTAGGATTGATGACATAAGATTTAGAGTTTCCCTCTGCATTGTACTCTTTCACCGGTAAAATCTTTTTCAGATCATTAATAACCTTTTCCTCTTCCTTTTCAAAGTCAATCGCATAAACCGTTAAATTTTTCCCGGTAAGCTTAAGCAGGAACACATCCCAATTCTTTTCTTCGTTATAATTCAAAACATAGTATGATTTGAATTTCTTCAGAACAATTTTTCCGGGAGAAAGATATTCCTCTTTCTCCTTTCCGTTTTTATACGATTTACTCTTAACTATCAATGTATCATTCTCTTGTCCTATATACTCTCCAATCATGTTCTTCGGAAATGTTGCCAATTCTTTAGCATCAACCGGCTGTGAGTTTTCAAATCGTACGAATTTGCACGACGACAAGATCATTGGAATCACCACAAAAATCAGAATGAATTTTTTCATCACATACGCAATTAAATGTATCACTAAAATCGGGAACCAAAGTCCCGTGAGGTAGTTTTGCAAGCCCAAAATCCTTATGCGATGGGAGCAAATTTAAGTTCTTTTTAGTTCCTGAAACCAGAATCAAATTTTTCTGTTTCGTTGAACTCAAAGCGGAAATAAAAGCTCAGGTCTTCAGGTTAAGAATTTTAATTTATTGAAATAAAAATAGTTACAAATTAGCCAATTAAAAAATAACTTCGATGAATCACCTGATTTTTTCGATGAATGGGTTCAATATCTTTGACGGATTTCTATAATTCCTCTTTATCGCTGGTTTCCTTAAGCAAAAACAAAAGCCAACTGTAGGCTGATATTTCTGTAAGTAAAAATAAGTTCAGCACTCTCCCACCCTACTGACATACTGTTGTCACCGGTACCTGTTTTCTTTGTTCCTGGAATTAAAAAACAAAAAGCCATGAAAACAATTATTCATTTTTTAGCTCTGTTTTTAATCTTAATTTTATTCACCCCAAACACATTTTCCATGGAAAAGAAAACCGTACAAAAAACTACCGTGTTTTGCTACACGCTTAAAAGTTCGTTAAAAACGATGATGAACGACACCGGAACCCTGCCGAATGAACTGATGGAAAAGGCTGTTGAACTGAAACTCGAAATTACTGGTCCGCAAATTTGGGTTTACGATGGTTCAGATGGAAATCCAAACACGAAATTTGAGTTAACAATTGCTATTCCAATAAAGAAGCCAATTGGTGATCCCGGAAAATTCAGGTTCGCCGAGTTCCTCGAATTCAACTGCATAAGTGAAATTCACAAAGGCTCGTGGTCACAATTAGGCCTGACATACCAGAAACTGATGCCTGCTATTATGCAGCAAGGCCTTTCTTATACCGGAATATCGCGCGAAGTTTATCAGATTTGCGATTTTGAAAATCCCGAAAACAACAGTACCGAGATTCAAATTGAAGTAAAATGAACACAGAAATCAAAAACGATCCGCAACTGATTGCCTATTGTGGACTTTATTGTGGAGCCTGCCGGAAATATGTCAGTGGAAAATGCCCGAGTTGCAAACAAATTCAGGGAAAACACTGGTGTAAAATTCGCACCTGCAACATCGATCAGCAATTTAGCAGCTGTGCCGATTGTTCGCTCGAAACGCCAAATGCCTGCAAGAAATTCAACAACCCTATTTCAAAAGTTTTTGCTTTTATTTTTGGGTCTAACCGCGAAAAATGTATCCTGACCATCCGTGAAAATGGTGCAGTTTGGTACGCTGCACACATGGCTGAAACAGGGCAACAATCGCTGAAAAATAAGTAAAAAGGATAAAGTAAAAAGGCAAAAGTCTTGTGATTTCATCCTTTTTACTTTTTACTTTTGCCTTTATACCTGTTGGCATGAACCACATCGAACGACTGAACGCCATTCTTATTCAGCTTCAAAGCAAGCGAATTGTAAAAGCTTCGGAAATTGCCGAACGCTTTGGCATCAGCTTGCGCACGGTTTACCGCGATATTCGGGCGCTTGGCGAGTCGGGTGTTCCCATTGGTGCGGAGGCTGGAGTTGGCTATTTCCTGATGGAAAATTACAAACTTCCACCCGTGATGTTTACCAAAGAAGAGGCATCGGCCTTGCTTTTCGGTGAAAAACTGATTGAAAAAATGTCGGACGATTCCATCAAACGTGATTTTTGTTCGGCCCTGTTTAAGATCAAAGCTATCCTTAAACCCGAAGAAAAAGACCGGCTCGAAAAGCTGCATGACCGAATTTCAGTCCTTAATTTTGCTCCGGGGAATCAGGCAGGAAACCAGCTTTTTCTTCACGAAATTCAGCAGGCTTTGATTTCTAAACAGGTGCTCGAAATAGATTACCAATCGCGCTATGGCGAAGAATTAAATACCCGCGAACTGGAACCTATTGGCTTGTGCAATTACGGCTCGCGTTGGCATTTATTTGCCTGGTGCCGGTTGCGTAACGAATACCGCGATTTCAGGCTCGACCGTATTCGAAAACTGAAGACCACGGGAGAAAATTTTCGGGGTAAACAGCACATCACCATGAATGAATTTATCAGACAAATGAACGTGATTAACGACGAGGCAAACATCTCGTTGTTGATTCCATGCAATCGCCTCCAACTGATTGCTGAATCGAAATACTGGTATGGTTTTATTGATGAAGAAACTGTGGATGGAGAATACTGCCGGCTTCGTTTTGCCAACACCGAGCTGAAAGGATTTGCTACCTGGATAATTAGCTCGGGTTCATATGCTACGGTTGAAGAACCTGCTGAATTGAAAGACATTCTTGACCGGTTAATTTCAGGAATAATAGCGCATTACACCAAATAAAAAAAGGGATCTGGTTGCCCAAATCCCTTTTTTGTTTCTGTTTTCTGACTGTATTATACCGGTATTTCCATAACCAGTATCTTCGAATTCTTCTTAATTTTCAGTTGAATTTCTGTATCAATTTGCTCTATACACAATCCGTCGCGCTTGTTCAGAGTTTCCGAGCCAACTTCAAGTTCTCCTGAAATCACGAAAAGGTAAACGACATTATCAGCCTTTTTTAATTGATAACCGACGGTGCTTCCTTCAGCAAAATCTCCCAATGAAAACCAAGCCTGTTGGTGTATCCAAAGTGAATTATCTGTGCCATCAGGAGAAACCACTGTCCGCCATTTGCCATTCATTTCATCTTCCTGAAATTTGGCCTGACCATACCGCGGCTGAACGTTTTTCTTATCCGGAAATACCCAGATTTGCAACAAGCTGGCCTCATTTTCTTCGGAATGGTTAAATTCAGAATGTTGAATACCAGTTCCGGCAGACATCACCTGCACCTCGCCATATCTGATTACCGACCCATTCCCCATGCTGTCGCGGTGCTCAAGTTCCCCATCCAGCACTATGGTAATAATTTCCATATTGTCGTGCGGATGAGTTCCAAAACCCATTCCAGCCTGAATAACGTCATCATTCAAAACCCGTAAGGCCCCAAAGTGCATACGATCGGGATTGTAATAACCGGCAAAACTAAATGTATGCCAAGTCTTTAACCAACCATGATTTGCGTGCCCCCTGCATCCTGAACGATGTACTGTAAGTTTCATAATAAAAAAGTTTTAAGTTCGGAGTTCGAAGTGTCTAGAGTTATAAATACACTTTAGGCACTCCAAACTTTAAGTACTTTAGACACTTAATTACTCGGCCACAACCAGGCTGAAATCGAGAGTAAATTCGTCGTAGATAACTTTGTCGCCAAGGTTGTCGAAGAATGATTTTGAACCATATTTTACATTGTATTTACTGCGGTCAATGGTAATTGTACCTTTGTAAGTGGTAGTTTTTCCTTCTGTCGATGAAGTTGCAGTGAAAACTGTTGGATTAGTGATACCTTTAATTGTCAGATTTCCGGAAAAAGTAGAACCATCCACTTTGGTAACTACCAATTCTGAGGTAGGAAATGTTGCCACACCAAAGAAATCATCTGATTTTAAATGTCCGACAAGCTTACCGTTCATACCAGCATCTTTAACATCTTCAACAGCGAGAGAAGTCATGTCAATCACAACTTTTCCACCGGTAACTTTACCTTTACTTACTTCAAGGCTACCTTCTTTTACTGAAATTGAACCAAAGTGTTCGCCGGTAACTTTTTTACCTAACCATTTTACTGAACTTTTTGCAGTGTCAACTTTTTGAGTTCCTGCAAATACTGATGTCGATAACGAAAGAGCCAAAACAAATATGGCCAATGATTTAAATGTTTTCATAACTGATTAATTTTTAATTGTTTTTATACAGTTACAAAAATACGGTGAGGAATGCTGCTAAAAAATGGACTAAAAAAGGATTTAATGGTATTTTTTTCGGCTGTGATCACGAAACCCCTTTAAAGTAGTGCCTGTGTACTTCCTGAAAAAGCGACTGAAATAGGCCGGATCGTCAAATCCCAGCTCAAAAGCAATCTCTTTTCCCGACATGCTGCTGGAGTATAGCAGCTTTTTAGTTTCGTCTATCACCCGGTTGCGAATGAGCTCCCCGGCAGTTATTCCGGTTGTGCGTTTTGTCAGCTCATTCAAACAGGAAGGGTTCATGTTAAGCATTTCGGCATATGGCGATACATTCTTCTCCCGCGTGAAATTTTCTTCGATCAGTTGCTTAAACTTAATGATTGTAGTATCCGGCGTCGAATCAGGTTCTTCTTTGGGCGCCTGGTTTTGCTGATCGAAAATACGCCTGGATTCTAATAAGAAAAGATGCAACAGATTCAGAACAATATCCTGACTGTAATCATCGGTATTCCGAATTTCATCAAAAATGAGTTCGGTAATATTCCTGAGTTTTTCGCGCTTCTCCGGAATTACCGTTATCAGGCTTTTAAAATCAGGATTATTAAACAGACGGTATTCCTTTAGCGGAACGTAGTTTTTGCGGTTATACTGGATAAAATCCTCGTTAAACAGGATGTATGTGCCGCCAACTGATTTGTCAATGTACATCCGGTGTTTCAATCCGGGTGGAACGAACAAAATAGTATCAGCCTTCAGACTGTATTCGACAAATTCGGTAGCATGAATTGCCTCTCCCGATTCGATCCAGAAAATCGAATAAAAGTCATGAAGGTGAGGCATGAGGTTGTGCTCAATTTCCTCATCATTAAAATCGCAGATCTTTCTGATGGTAAAAATCTTCTCGTTTCCTTCATTAAATAACCGGAGGTTTTTCAAGGTTGTGGAATTTTTATTTAAAAGTAGTTGAAAAGCTTAACCAATTCAATGCACTGGCAAAATTATTCAACCACTCTTATTTCAACAGAAAGATCCATCGCCAAACGATAGGCTGCCGAAACGCCACAGTATTTTTCTTCTGATAATTTAACTGCTTTTTCGAGTTTATCGTAAGGCAGATCTTTACCTTTAAATTGGTAGATGATCTTCATTTTCTGATACCGCATCGGATGTTCTTCGGTTAAATCACCTTCAACAATCACATTGAACGCGTCTGGTTCAACCTTCATTTTCTTTAAAATCATGATTACATCAATGCCTGTACAACCGGCCAAAGCCGTAAGCATGAGTTTTTTCGGCCTCGGTCCCAAGTCATCGCCACCACCCTCTTTTGATGCATCAACAACCAAGTGATGTCCATCCATATCACACTCAAAAGCTAAATTCTGTTTCCAGGCCAGATCAAGTACATGTTTCATATTCTAACGGTTTCTTATACTATTGCAAATTGAATAATTAAGCTAATTTTACGTTCAAATTCTATGACAATGTATCACATTCGGTTTTTCGAATTGAAAACTTCAGTGTATATTAGTCCATATTGTTGTTTAATCTATTAACAAAACAAAACAACTCGATGAGAAGTTCAATAAAACGGCCGGCAGATGACGATTGCGATCTTAGCGGATTTCATTTATTCAAAAAATTAACTGAACAGGAAATTGCCCAACTCAATTATGACAAAACCTGTTCGTTGTACAAAAAAGGAAGTATCATTTACAGAGAAGGCAGTCGGTTAACTGGTTTTTACTGCGTTACCCGTGGCATTTTAAAGATATTTAAGACTGGTATTGACGGAAAAGAACAAATCATACGTTTTGCTAAAAAAGGCGATATTATTGCTTACCGTTCGCTTTTAAGCCAGGAATTAGCCTGCACTACAGCTAAAGTTATTGAAGAATCGGTATTGAGCCACATTCCGTATCAAACGCTTTTATACCTGATTCAAAACAACTGGCAGTTTTCGCACCACATGCTGCAAATTGTTTGTAAAGAATTGCGCGAAGCTAACGACTACATTACCGATATTGCCCAGAAAACCGTACGCGAACGACTGGCTGAAGTATTGCTCCTGCTCAAAGAAAATTTTGAGCTTGACAACGCAAATACCTTGCAGATTTCGCTCACCCGCGAAGAGCTCGCCAACATGGTTGGAACTGCTACCGAAAGTGTAATCCGCTTGCTTTCCGAATTCAAACAAGATCAGTTGATTGATTTACAGGGACGTAAAATTAAATTCATTAATGTTCCAGGATTAACTAAAGTGGCTAATCTGCTGTAAGCCGGAAATAAGAAATTTGGATAATGGATAGAGGTCGTTTCAGTTGATGAAGCGACCTCTTCTAGCTTTGAAATACTAGAAAGTAATGTTTTATAGGCAAATTACCATGAATTGATCTAAAGCAATAATCCAAATTTGGATTTTCGTTCTGTACTTTTAATAGTATCTCCCCAGAGTTGAATCTATTCATTAAATAAGAATTGATCATTGGAACAATATTCTCAGGTGATCCCTGTAAAATATAACCAACCAAACATCCTTTTTCAGGATATTTTCCTGAAACAAAATTGTCAATTCCCGTTTCGACATACCTTTTATGAAGACTATCTGCCAGAATTTTTGTTTTTCTGCCTTTTTTAAAACAATCATTTTCAATGAGGTTTTTTGCTTCTATAAAGTATTCAATACGTTTTCGCTGATCTGTCCAATCTTTAGTAAACCGAAAATCTATTCGTGATGCGGATTTGGCTGATTGTTCCTGAGACAAAATTGAATCATTCAATAACCGGTACTCATTGAAAATGTTTATATGTAAGTTTATTGCGCGTTCGCTTTTATCAATGTAATCAAAAAAGAGTGCAGAAATATTTTCTTCTTCCCAGTCAATTGTTACAGTTTTATTTGCTTTAATGAAGGCAAACGCCTCTCCCCATAGAATAAGACAATTCTGGACAAAAGAACTTTCGAAATCCTGAATGATGGAAGATTTTAATTTGCCTGACATCTATTCTTCCTCCATGTTGATGATTTCAGCTATTAACGATGTAGCATCATCAATGGCTTGCGACCGGGTCCAAAAGCGCTTTTGGTTGGGTTTTATCAGATAAAGCAAATCATTTTCATAATCAAAATATTTCACTTGTTTTTGAACGTAAATGCTATCGGATGTCTTCTTGAGCATATATCGATCAATATTCTTTAAACTTTCCCGAAGAGTATCTATATTTTTTTCTTCTACCGGTTTCTCCTGATTGTCAAAATGCAGCACAACCATATTTAGCGGATCTCGCAGCCCAACATCATAAATACATGCACTTACTCTTGTTTTTGTAGGGTTGAGAAATGTATTAAACTCGGAACATAGCATGTTGGCATAGGCCAGGTTTTCAGGTCGCAAAGTGCGGTGTAAGGCAATGGAGTTATGACCATGATCAAAAAGATCAAGCTGAAACTTTAGGCAATCTTCAATCAGGACTTGCTCTTTTGCTTTTAATCCAATTACTTGATAAAGAATGGCATTAAGCTTCTCTTCAACGATTTTAGTTTCTTGATTTGTCGATACGGATTTTAGTTGCTCAAAACAATCTCCAATTCCTTGAAGGTGTTCATTATTAATGTCCTTAATTATAGCCGGTAATTCCAGTAATTCTTCAAAAAGTATCCGTTCACGTTCAATTCCCCAAGAAGAGGAAGATAAGAAAAGAAAATAGGTTGCAAAAACCGAATTAATATATGAAACCAAGGTTTGTTTTATTTCATTGGTTACTAATCCGTTGATCAGATAAGTTGATTTTAAGGAACTCGCACAATAGTCAATATATGATGCGGCAATCTCGTTGTCATGTTGGCCTTCTTTTACAACGACATAAGGTGGAGTAAACAAATCTTTCGTGATTTTTCTGTATTTTCTTTCATTTAAGTAACAGGCTGATTCTTTGGTGTAGTAACGCGTAATTCCTTGCGTTCTAATGATTCGGGGAGGAATAACTTCAAGTTTATCAGAATCGGCAATATAACCGGTTCCGGTATTCCAAATATTTTTTTCGGTTGAAAAGTACCTTTTAAGGCTAGGAAAACGACTATTCAATCTAGTTAGAAGTAAAAAATCCTGCATACCTCCCCACATTGCAATTTTCCAGATTTTTGTGTCCGGTTTTTGACACTCATTACGAGGTAGTAACTTAATATCCGTACTATCAATTACAATTCCATCAACAAGATTGTTTCTGATGTAGGTTTTGGGCGCACAATATTCTATAGTCTCAGGAATTATCAATGGCTTTTCTTTTTGGAAATAAACGATACTAATTGGGACTGTAGCACCATCAAATAACTGTTCTCCAAAATTCTTTTCTACTCTTCTGAAAATGGATAAATTGTAAACCTTTTCCGTATGGTTCTTCGCAAAAAGCCATTTGCGAAAGTGATTGTATTTTTTATTCGTATTGGTAAGACTTTTTGTATTGAAAATCAATGCGATTTTCCCTTTGGGAGAAAAGGCCACAGCTTTATCAATAAAAGCAAGTACCATCTGCTGTGGATATTTTCTTTCCTCCAGATAGTTCTTAATTGAATCTTGTATTTTCTTTGTTCCAAACGGCGGATTCCCAACCACCAAGTCCACTTTTACAAATTCATCAGCATTTACCTGGCCAATGGTATCCCTACGCCAAAAGTTTTTTCCTTGTTTCTTTATGGTTGTATCGTCGGGATCGTAAATAAGGTAAGGCAACTGATAGTTAGGCTCAATCCAAAGTGTTTTGGGGTCAAGTTCGTCAACCAATGCTAAATACAAGCTGAAAGCTGCAACCTTAATTGCAGTTGAGTCTATTTCAATACCATAAATGTTCGAGAGTAAAAGCTCGCTCAATGTATCAAAACTGATTTTTTTTGTTGGGTTAGCTTTTTTCCATCGTTTAACAAGTCTTTTATAGCTTTCTACCAGAAAGATGCCCGACCCACACGCTGGATCAAGAATTTTAACATTGAAATCTGGATTATCGATTGGTAGTTTATCGTTGAGTATCAGTTCAACCAAACTAAAAGGTGTATAAAACTGACCTTTCTCGTGTTTCAGTTCGCCCAAGAAGTTTTCATAAATCTCGCTCAACAATTCAATTTGAATAATTTTAAAATTGAAAAGTCTCCATCCATCAAAAAGATTAGGTTGATTGGATAAATCACCATCAGTAAAGCACTTTTTTATCAGTCTTAAATGTTCCGGCTTAACAAGTTCCGCTTCACCTTCAATTATTGGAAATACATTCCCGTTGAAATGTATTTGCACTTCATTGAATAACTGATAAGTAGCCTTTATATCATCAAGTATTTCAAAATAGCTGCTTGCTCCCGGTAGAATCTTTTCATAAAGACCAGCTTCCTTTGCCGCACCTTTATCTTCAAGAAAAAGGATAAACAACGAACGCATTAAAAGTGCATGGATGATTTCCAGTTGAGGGATATCACTTTTCAGTTCAATGGCCGTTCTTTTCAGGCTATCGACAAGAAATTTATCTAACCTACGCTGAATATTTACCCTGCTTTTTACTTCATAATCGGTTGTCCAAAGTAACCCACAATCAACGCCGATACGTGAAAATACTTCGGAAAGGATGTGTAAAGCCTGTTCATCTGAGGTTTTGTCGTAACTAAAAATCTGGGCTTTTGACAGCTTCTTGTTTGGGTCGTCGTCTTCTTCCCCAATATATTCAGGCTTTTCCTGGCAATTATAAATTCTAATTTCAGTGTCGGAAAGGGCAAATAACAGTAGTATTTTTCGGTAATTCCAGGCTTTGTGCTGAATTTCTGCAATTTTCTTTAAATAAACGGTATTGAAACTTTTCACCTCAACAAAAAGAACGGTAGGATTCTTACCTGAAAAGTAAACCTTATCTGCTCCAAGTTGCTCAATTTCATTAAAATTAGGGTACACCGATTTGATTTCTGAATTATCGGTCAGAAACTCATCATAACCCAAATTTGTATAAAATTGATTACTCATTAAACATTTTTAAAAATGAAATTTAAGTGTTTTTTTTCACGATTCAAAACTAAGAGACAATTACAGATAACTTATTTTGGTTTAATCAAGTAAGAGTTAATCAGTATTACCTTGAAATCCAATCTTCAGGATCGAGCTTAACATTCTCTTTCCAAATCTGGAATTTAAGCACCGTTTTTTCGTCATCACCATCGGTACCAATAGTGCCAATGGTTTGTTTTATTGATACTTTTTCGCCCGATTTTACCTGTACATTAACCAGATTGGAATAGACGGTAAGGAATTTGCCATGACGAATAATAACTGCATAATTTCCTCCGGAAACAACAAATACCCGGCTCACTTCACCGGCAAAAACAGAACGAGCCCGGGCACCTCCGGCAGTTGAAATATCAACCCCGTTATTTTTGACCTGAATATTTTTAAGCACCGGATGTTCGTGAACTCCAAAATGATCGGTAATTACACCGCGTTCAACAGGCCAGGGAAGACGGCGTTTATTTTGCTCAAAATTTGCAGAGGCAAGTTTTTCTTCAGGGGTCATTTCATAGCCGGTCTTCCCGGTTTCTTTCGACTTCTGCTTAACCTTTTGGACTTCCTCATCAATAATTTTCTGGATTTCGCGACTCAGTTGGGCATCAATCTTTTGTTGTTCACGCAACTTCTTTTCAAATTCTTTTTGCTTTTGCTGCAAGCTTGCCAGGCTCTTGCCTTGTTGTTTTTTCTCCTTATTTAGCTGATCGGCCTCCCGTTTTTTTGCCTGAAGAAGTGTTTCCTTTTCGGTTCGCTGTTGTTGCAATCTCCCCATCTTTAACTGGATAAGGTCACGAATCCACTGAATTAGCTCTGCCTGCCTTTTCCGGTATTCGGTGTATTGCTTCAGATACATAATTCGTTTATAGGCCTGATTGAAGCTATTGGATGAAAGTACAAACAATACTTTGCTGTAATTGCTTTGATTCTTTTGAGCAAACACAATCATACTGGCGTATTCCTTTTTCAATTCATCCAAGTCAGAATTCAATGAATTGACAAGCATTGAATTTTGATCGATAAATTCACCCAAAACATTGACTTCCGAGTTTATTCCGGTAATCAGATTGGTACGAAGTTCAATTTGTTTGTTCAGGATTTTATACTTATTCAGGGTCTGCTTTTCGTTCTTTTTGGCTTCTTCCAACAACCGGGTGGTGTATTTAATCTGCTCGTTTGTTTTCTCCTTTTTTTTGCGCAATTCGTCCAACGACTGACCATTCGTCAGAACCGAAAGAAGTAAAAAAACCGAAAGAAGTAAAAAGCTCTTCATTCTAATTGATGTTTATCTGCGTATATTTTTCGGGTACCTTAAACCGAACTTCATTTTCAGACTCCATTGAAAATCCAGCCAGTTTAACCCTGATTTGTATATTGCTTTCCGGATTAATAAAATTCAGAAATATTTCGCCCGGATACAATTGTTTCTCAACCGGTGTAAAATCAGAAAAATCTATGTTTAGATTTCTTGAATTTGCCTTATCCTCCATTTTTATTTTCCGGAGTTTATAGGTTTCCGGATCAATATAAATAGATTGACGAACCGGTGAATCTGATAGTAATTTGGGTGACTTTCGGTTTGTTCTTCTCCCAGCATCTTTCTGATTTCTACGCGTTGATTTCAGCTTTTTAAACGACTCCAGCACATACATTCCGGAATCTATTCGGGTCTCATATTCAGAATTATCTTTACTTTCTTTTTCGTCGCGCAGAGCAAAAATATTGTTGGAAATAATGGAATTAACGGTTGCAAAATCGAGATCCATTTCGAGCCAGGAACTCAGGTAGCTGTAATCGTCAAGAAAGTAATTCTTTTCGATGTAATTGATAAATTTTACACTATCAGGAGTAAGCCAAAGGCGACCAACCGGAATGTTTAATTTGGTCAGCATAACTGTTATTCGCTTATCCTTTTCGGCCAGAATGCTTGCTTTAAAAGAGGTTTTTGTTTTGCCATTATCGAACTGACAATTTATTTTCTTAATGGCCAGATGCTTGTAATCGAAAGCATTGTTTTCAATATTCCTGATCAGTTTATTCGTACTTATTGGCTTTGCTGTTGCCGAAGTTGTTGCAACGCGCGTTGTTTTACAGGACGATAAACCTAAAACGAGTACGCCGGCAAGTACAAGTACCGAATATTTGAATAAGCTTGTTAATTTCACTTCCTATTTTTTATCGAGATAACGTCCCTGCTTGATTTTTTCGACTAAAAATTCAGAAAAATCACCAGTTTCCTGAGCTTTTTTCCATTGTTCCATGGCCTTTTCTTTCTGTCCCATCATAAAGAGAATGTCGCCATAGTGTTCTACTATTACACCATTCTTATCGCCACCGTTTTTAATCGCCGATTCCATATAAAACTTAGCCAACGTATAATCTTTCCGCATAAACAAGACCCAGGCATAAGTATCCAGATAAGTCGAATTTTCGGGATTTGCACGAACAGCTTTTCCACTGAGTTGCTCCGCTTTTTCAAGATTTTCGTTCCTTACCGAAAGATAGTAGGCATAATTGTTCATAGCCAGCCAGTTTTCCGGATCAAGACTGATTACATTGTCAAAAGCCTTGAATGCCTCCTCTACCCTATTCAGCTTATAATTGGCTTCAGCCCGGTATAAATCAAACTGAATTTTCATTGGTTTATTATCCAGCAAGTACGGTTCACCTTCATTCAGAATATCGAGCGCCTCGGTATATTTTTCAAGTTGCAGGCAGGCTACAGCCCTCAGTCCATATAAAATGGGTTGGTTTGGAAATAACTCAAGTGCCTTTTCTGCATCGGTATAAATACCTTTGAAATCAAGCAAATCATTACTTATCAAGAGCATGCGCTCCCAAATCATGTAGTTATCTTTTTGAGTCTCCAGCACTTTCCGAAGCTGCTCACGCGCCTCTGTCAGTTTTCCTTTACTAATCAGATATTCAGCATATACCGTAAAAACGCGGTAATCATCGCCATTTGTCTTCACCAGAATATCAACCAGTTCGTTCACCTGAGCTTCGCTAAAAAATGGTTTATCAGGCTCGGCAGTAATCATCAGATAATATTGAATTTTAGTTTCAACATCGGCTGACTTGTTTTGAAATCCCTTCCGGGAATATTCCCAAGCTTTTTCCTTATTTTCTTTTTGACGGTAAAACGAAGTCAGCGAAAACAGTACAAATCCATTTTCCGGCTCAATTTCAAGTATTTTCATGTAATATTTTAAGGCATTATCATCATCTTTTTCAGAGAGATAATAATCAGCCATCAACCCATAATAACGGGGTTCTTTAGGGTTGTAATCAATGAGTTTTTGAAGCTCGGCCTGTGCTTCCTTTTTCTTTCCGGCGGCCTGATAAATTTGTTGTTTCTCAACCGAAATCTGATCGTTGATGCCAATCTTTTTTTCCAGTTCGTTATAAACCTCGATGGCCTGATCAAACTTTTCGGCAGAAGAAAGCAGTGCGGCATTCATGTACAGGTATTCCAGGTTTTCTGAATCAATTGCATAAAGCTGCTGGTACAAGTCAGCGGCTTTTTTATATTGTTTTCCCTGTTGGTAAATCTGTGCCAGCAATACCTTGTACCACTTGTTTTGAGGATCAACAGTGATTGCTTTTTCGAGCAAAAGCGACGAGCTGGTCTGGTCGCCATTACCACTATGAATTTTAGCCAGCTCGAACATGGCTGACGATGAGTTGGGATTAATCTCCAGGCATTTTGAAAAAAGCGTAATCGCAGCCTGTTGATTTCCAATCATCTTTTGCTTCAAGCCTTCGATAAAAGTATACTCAAATTCATTTTTATCGTCTTCCGAGATCTTCGATTCCTCCGTTTCAGGTTTAGACTGAACGGCAGAACTCACTTGTTTTTTAGTCGTTCCGCAAGAGGTAGTCAGGATTGAAACAACTGCAATGTATGCTAAATATCTGTTCTTCATTCGTTTTTACTTTTTGCCGGTATGACCGAATCCACCGGCTCCGCGTACTGTTTCTTCCAACACTTCAACCTGCTCCCAGCCTATGTGTTCGTGGCGGGCAATAACCATCTGGCAAATCCGCTCTCCATGCTGAATTACAAATTCTTCGTTCGACAGATTGACCAGTATAATACCAAGTTCACCACGATAATCAGCATCAATAGTTCCCGGAGAATTTAAAACGGTTACTCCTTTTTTAATAGCCAAACCGCTCCTGGGACGAATCTGGGCCTCATAACCAACTGGCAATTCAATGAATAAGCCTGTCGGAACAAGCACTCTTTCAAGCGGTTTTAATACGATAGGTTCAACCAGATTGGCACGGAGATCCATCCCAGCAGAATGCACTGTACTGTATTCGGGTAATGGATTATTGGATTGATTGACAATTTTTACGATCATTTCTGTTTAAATTTTTTCAAGCTGCTAAGATATGGATTTATAGCTTGAATGAAATACATTAAGTTTTCGCATTAACAATATTTAGCAGGATTCAACTACCATAAAATCAGCCATGATTTTGTCTGAAATAAATAATCCGTCCTGACTTAAGGTAAGCTTTCCCGAAGAATATATGACATGTCCTGACTGTACATATTTTTTGCTTACTTTCTGAAAATGAATGAAGTATTGAGCCGAAAATTCAGTTTTAATGAATTCTTCTGAAATACCCCAAATTGTACGTAATCCTGTAATAATGTAGTCGTTGTAACTATCTTGTTCGCTCAGAATTTCAGTTTCAAAATAAGGTTCATTATTCTCTAAACCTTGCAGATATTTGGCTATGGATGAAACATTCCAGCGGCGGCTGTTGATATCAAAAGAGTGGGCAGAAGGACCAATGCCCAGGTATTTTTTACTTTTCCAGTAAGATGAATTATGTTGCGAATAAAGACCGGGCTTACAAAAGTTCGATATTTCATAGTGCTCGAATCCAGCTTCTTTCAGAATTCGGATTAACACCTCAAATTGCTGAAGACTAAGCTCATCAGGAAGTTCCTTCAGGACACCCTTTTTAAGTTGATCGTAAAAAACAGTGCCTTCATGGTAGGTCAAATTGTAGGCTGAAATGTGCTGAATGTCAAGTTCAACAGCGATACCCACATTTCGCTCCCACTCTTCCAGCGTCTGATTGGGTAGTCCATAAATTAGGTCGATGCTGATATTCGAAAAACCAGCCTTCTTTGCCCATTTTACCGATTGAATGGCCTGCATTACACCATGTCTGCGGTTCATCAGTTTCAGATCTGATTCGGCAAAAGACTGAATGCCCATACTCAACCGATTAAATCCAATCCCATGGATGGCTGAAAGTATGGCTTGGGATAAATCATCGGGATTCGCTTCCATGGTAATTTCAGCATCAATCGAAACCTTGTAATTTTGCCTGATGGTGCTTAAAAGGTCTTTCAATTCATCCATCAGTAAAACGGAGGGTGTTCCGCCACCCAGATAAATGGTATTTATTTCTTCCGAATTAAGTTCAGGAGCACGGCTTTCCAATTCATTTTTCAAACCTGCCAGTAAACGGGCTTTCTGGGTTAAATCAGTTGATTTAAAAAAATCGCAGTAATGGCAACGTTTCCGGCAAAAAGGAATGTGAATGTAAATTCCGGCCATCAGAAATGAATAATTTTCTGTTGAATTGATTTAAGCAAAACTTAAATCTGAAAAACAGGTTTAAAGTTTTACAAGATCTTCAAAACCAGTCATATCACCCAAAATTCCGGCAATGGTTGTTTCCTGATAAAACTGATACAACTGGGCACGAATTGGGCCGAAACGGGAATGCACCGGACAAGGTTTTTCATTTTGCTCGTGGGTTGAACAGGGTTGAAGTCCAATCAGGCAATTTTTGAAAAAATCTTCGCCATCGACAATACGAACGATTTCGTAAAGCGAAATTTCGTTTGTTTTTCTTCCCAGTCCAAAACCTCCGTTTGGTCCTTTGGTCGAAACCAGAATTTTTTGTTTTACCAGGTTCTGAAGAATTTTTCCTAAAAATGGGGTAGGGATGGCCAAATCAGAAGAAATTTTCTTTATTCCGATTTTTGTTCCGTCAGAAGAAAATTTACCAAGATAAATGAGCGCCCTTACAGCATATTTACACGTATTGGATAGCATAGATTTTATTTTTTATTGGTCCATTGTTGGCTAAATGATTGATCGGCTAGTTTTGGTACTTGTTTTTTATCTCCCAAAGCACTAGCACCTAACAAAGCAAAAGTATTTTTTGTTTTTCCTCCCACAAAATCGAGTCTGTCCCTTTTTGAAAAGGCAAATTCATATCCTTTCATTCCGGTATTCCATATAAAACCTCCGGAACCAGCCCTAACTGCATCGCGTCTGTTAATAAGCAACATATGATGAAGCGGAATTTTAACTGGACAAACTTCGGTACATTTTCCGCACACAGAACAGGCCGAACTCAGGTGGTTATATTCTTTAAGGCCTTTGAAAAATGGCGTAATTACCGAACCGATTGGGCCACTGTATGTCGCATCGTAAGTATAACCGCCAATATTCCTGTATACCGGACAGGCATTAAGACAAGCACCACAGCGGATGCACTTCAAGGCCTCATATTGATCGTCATTCTGGTAAAGTTCCGAACGTTTGTTATCGAGCAGGATTACAAACATTTTCTCCGGTCCATCTGTCTCATTCGATTTTTTAGGACCTGTTATAAGTGAATTGTAAACCGATATTTGCTGGCCGGTTCCATGAGCGGCGAGTATTGGCCACATTAAACCCAAATCCTGCATTCGCGGAATCACTTTTTCTATTCCGGCAATTACAATATGAATTTTCGGAAAAGATACCGACATCAGGGCGTTTCCTTCATTTTCGGTAAGGCATATCCCACCAACATCGGCCACCAGAAAATTTGCTCCGGTAATTCCAACGTCAGCAGAAGTAAATTTGGAACGTAGTTTTTTACGAACCCAATCGGTCAGATATTCAGGAGAACTTCCTTCGGGAGTATTGTATTTTTCAGTAAAAAGCTCGGCAATATCGTGACGCGATTTATGCATGCATGGAGTTACAATATGATATGGCTTTTCACCAGCCAATTGCACAATGTATTCGCCCAGATCTGTCTCAAGCGATTCAACTCCAATTTCTTCCAAATGATCATTCAAATCAATTTCCTCGGTAGTCATCGACTTACTTTTGACCACCGTTTTTGAATCATTTTCAATTAGTATTTTCTTTATTTCAGCGATCGCTTCATCGGTATCTTCAGCCCATACCACCGATGCTCCATTGGCTGTTATGTTCTTTTCAAATTGCAGCAAATAGTCGTATAAATTATTAATTGCCTGAGATTTAACATACGATGCACGGGCTTTTGCCAAATCAAGATTGGAATACCGTTTCATACCACGATCAACTGCCGCATCGTATTTCGAGATGTTGAATTTGATCGTTGCCCGATGTTTCAGATCGAAAGCAATTTCTTCTGATTTTTTTAGAAATATGTCCTTTTGTTGAGACATTTTTTAGACCGGTATTTTATTAATCCTGTTTATATGTCGGCCACCTTCAAAACCTGTTGCCAAAAAGATTTTTACTATTTCAATTGCCTGTTCATCAGTAATATATCGCGCAGGAAGTGCACAAATATTGGCATCGTTATGCAAACGGGCCAATTCCGCAATTTCTGGTAACCAACAAATTGCTGAGCGTATTCCCTGATGTTTATTTGCCGTCATGTTAATACCGTTTCCGCTGCCACAAAGTGTAATTCCTTCGTCGAATTCACCTTTACTGACAGCATCAGCCAACGGATGTGCAAAATCAGGATAATCGCTGCTTTCAGCAGAAAATGCTCCAAAATCTTTGTATTCAATGCCTTGTTCCTGAAGATATTTCAGAACAGCTTGTTTTCTTTCAAATCCAGCATGATCACTAGCTACAGCAATTTTCATATTTTTCATAACTCTTCGAATATTTTTAATACAAAATCAATGTTTTGTCAGAGTTTAATTCGCACAACAAATGTTTTTACCTGCACTATTCAGAAATACTATTCAAGGAGAACTCTTCCTTATCAAACAAAAGTGGCATATTTGTTTCAAAAATAATACTAAATAGTATTTTATTCGTCTAAAGCTTCAATAAACTTTGAATATCCTTTTTTTCAGCAAAATATACAAGCCCCAGAAAAGTAATAAATAAACTGATATTCAATGCATAATGCATTATTGAGGACGAAAATTGCACCCATACAGAAAGATAGTAAAACCCAACTGCAACACCAATATACATCAGAATTCGCTTCAGTTCGTATTCAACTTTGTAGTATTTCTGCCCTACCACATAAGAGATAATGGTCATTATTACAAAACAAACCAACACACCATAAGCCGATCCCATATATCCCATTACCGGAATAAGTATCACATTGGCAGCAATGGTTAAAACTGCACCTATTCCGGCAATCCAGGCACCCATCCAGGTTTTGTCTGACAGTTTATACCAAAGCGAAAGATTAAAGTAAATACCCATAAACAAATTGGCCATTAAAACCGATGGCACTACTTGTAGTCCAGAATGATATTCGGCACCAATAATAATTTTAAAAACATCGATAAATAGCGTAATTCCTAAAAATATAAGGAGTCCGAAAATGACAAAATACTTCATCACCTGGGCGTAAATCAGTCGCGAATCGCTGTTCTTTTGATGGCTAAAAAAGAAGGGTTCAAATGAATACCGGAAGGCCTGAATAAACATATTCATTAAGATAGCCAGCTTGTAATTCGCTCCATAAATACCAAGCTGTTCCATCGGTTTTTGACTGGCAGGAACAAGCTCCGGAATCAATATTTTATCAATATTTTGATTCACCATTCCAAAAATTCCAACCAATAAAATAGGGAAGGAGTACCAAAACATTTCGCGGAAAAGTCCCCAATCAAAAACCGGTTTTATTTTTCGAATTTCAGGAATAAGCATGATTAACGTGATAATCGATGCAAATAGATTCGAAATAAACACATATCCAACGCCAAAATCAGCCTGATAAATAAACCTGATAAAACTATCAGGATTGGATTTAAGAATGTATGGGCAAATCGTAAGAAAAAAGATATTGAAGAAAATATTGAAAAAAATGTTGACCATTTTCAGTATAGCAAACCTGACAGGTTTCCCTTCGAGGCGCAAATTGGCAAACGGAATAGCTGTTGCTGCGTCAAGTGCCACAATTACAGCAAGTAATTTGATATATTGTTCGCTGTTTGTATAGTCAAGAAAACGAGCAAAATTTCCGGAGAAGATAAATGCGATTAGTACAAAAAGCAACGAACTTCCAAATAACGAAAATGCACTAGTAGAATAAATTCTTTCTTTTTGATCGCTTTTATTGGCAAAGCGGAAAAAACCTGTTTCCATGCCAAAAGTTAGGATGACCAATAAAAAGGCAATATACGAATACAGGTTGGTTACCACGCCATACTCTTCAGGAAGAAAAATCCGCGAATAATATGGAACCAGCCACCAGTTAAGGAAACGCCCAATAATACTGCTCATGCCATAAATAGCAGTTTCGCCAGCCAATTTTTTTAATGCTCCCACAATTTTAAAATTTTAGCCAAAGATACAAACCTATTCTTTTGGCTAACTGCAAAAATGAGGTTGAAAGCCAATTTGTTTTATATTTGAAGCCTGTTTATAAACGTACTCAAATTCACAAAATGAATTTCAAACTATTCGCCGCATTTATAGTTTTAGCAATATTTATCAGCTCATTTTCATGTTCAAATAAATTGAACCGTTCACGAAAGCCAGCTGTTCTAATTACCGTTGAATCTGTTCATAAAAAGATTATTTATGGTGATGACATTAACGTTAGTATAGCCGTTAAACTGAAAGATGGTGAACTAAAGGAAACTAAAATATTTGTCGATTCTGTTTTGATCAACAGTAGTACAAATGCTGAATTTACTTCCTACCTGAAAAAATTTAAGAGTCTCGGTAAACATACCTTGAAGGCTGTAGCTGTAAAGACCGATGGGGTAGAGGGTGTTTATTTTAAGACTTTTGAAGTTTTATCAGACATCACACCGGAGCAATACGGATATGAGGTAGTTGAATCATATCCTCATAACGAGACTTTTTTTACTGAAGGATTGGAAATTCACAACGGTTATATTTATGAAAGTACTGGTGAAAACGCTAAATCTGCCATTTACAAAACCAACCTCAAATCTGGAAAGATACTTCAATCAGTAAAACTTGCCGATCAGTATTTTGGTGAGGGAATTACTATTTTCAATAATCATATTTTCCAACTAACATATAAAACAAAACTAGGCTTTGTTTACGAACTTGAAAATATGGTACTGGTTGATAGTTTCCATTTTGAATCGACTGAAGGCTGGGGAATGACCCACAACGAAAAGAGCCTGATAATGAGTGATGGTACAAATGTGTTAACCTTTATTGATCCAACAACCTACAAAACGGTTAAAAAAATACAGGTTTATGATACTAATGAACCAGTATTGTCTATCAATGAATTAGAATATTTTGACGGTTATATTTATGCAAATATCTGGGGAACAAATCTGATTGTAAAAATTGATCCGGAAACAGGAAAGGCAATTGCAAAAATTGATCTCAGTGGAATTCTTACGATGGTTAACACGAATAAACAAGTTGATGTGCTTAATGGAATAGCCATAGATCCGGTAACAAAAAAGATATACGTTACCGGCAAATTTTATCCGAAACTATTCGAAATAAAGCTTGTTAAAAAAGGGTAGGGGAGTCGCCGTAATGTATTTTTCCCAAATGTTTGTAAGCTAACTCAGTAACTTCCCTTCCACGGGGAGTTCGTTTCATAAATCCTTCCTTTATCAGAAATGGTTCATAAACTTCCTCTATTGTTCCTGAGTCCTCTCCAACTGCAGTTGCAATAGTAGAAACGCCAACTGGCCCACCTTTAAATTTGTCGATTATGGTTGTCAAAATTTTATTATCCATTTCATCAAGTCCAAATTTATCTATATTCAGAGCATCAAGAGAATACAAAGTAATTTCTAGGTCAATCTGACCATTTCCTTTTACTTGGGCAAAATCACGAACACGACGTAACAAGGCATTCACAATACGGGGAGTTCCACGGCTCCGTGTTGCAATTTCAACTGCAGCCTGATCATCAATCTTTACATTCAGTATAAAAGCCGAACGTTTCACAATTTTAGTAAGTATATCAACATCGTAGTATTCCAGATGCGATTTGATACCGAAACGAGCCCTTAGAGGGCTTGTTAATAATCCAGAGCGCGTTGTAGCTCCAATTAAAGTAAAAGGGTTTAATTCGAGCTGTATGGAACGTGCACTAGGACCTTTATCAATCATGATATCGATTTTATAGTCTTCCATTGCAGAATACAGGTATTCTTCCACTATAGGACTTAACCGATGAATTTCATCGATAAACAAAACCGCATTAGGTTCCAGGTTAGTTAATAATCCAGCAAGATCTCCGGGTTTATCTAAAACAGGGCCAGACGTTAATTTTAGAGAAACACCGAGTTCGTTAGCGATAATATTTGAAAGTGTAGTTTTTCCAAGTCCAGGAGGGCCATGTAATAAAACATGATCAAGCGCTTCCCCACGCATTTTTGCAGCTTTGACAAATATTTTCAGATTTTCAACAATTTTACTCTGACCACTGAAATCATCAAATTCCAAAGGGCGTAATTGTTTGTCAATTTCTTTTTCATTATCCGAAAAAGACTCATCTCTGAAATCGAAATGTTCGTTCATTTTTAGCTTTTAATCCAAGCCAAAAGTAAAAAAATAAAACTTGAAGTATTAAAATACAGAAAGGATAAATCAGGAAGGAATTTTTAGCTCATCAAAAATAGCCTTAAGCTTTTCTATATCAAACGGTTTAGTCATAAATTCATCCATTCCGAATGATATACATTTATCGCGATCGTTATCCATGGTATTTGCAGTAAGCGCAATAATTGGAGTTCTTACTTTAAAATTATTCACATTTTCTATTTCCCTGATTTTAATAGTTGCTTCAATGCCATCCATTACAGGCATCATTATATCCATTAAAATCACATCAAATTTTCTTTCAAGAAATAGCTCAATTGCTTCAACTCCATGATTGGCAATGGTTACCTCGTGATTGTATTTTTTTAAACTGAACGTAACAATACGTTGATTTAAAAGATTATCCTCAACTAATAATATATTCAGTTTTTCAACCATACCATTCATCTGTTCAAGCAATATTTATCTATTCTTAATTTAACCAAAAGGATACCCTAATACTCGGTTTTTTCTTTCTAAAATATTAATTCAATATTAGTATTATTATATTTTAAAATGAAATTAAATAAGATGAATATTATTATGTCCTGTTAATAAGCTTGATATCTTTTATTTTTTTTGCTTGTTTTTAATTAAAACACAATTTTATTTTCTTTTTTTAACTTGTTATTAACAGGTCAATTATTTGATTTTAAAGATACTCTATTTTATAATAACAACTGTTAATTTTTTATTTTCTTAATAAATAACTGAGGCAAATTTACGGTTTTTCTGTTTAAATCAAGACTAAATAGATTTGATTAAATCTTATTGCATGAACTGAAAAAAATACCTATTACAAATTTCAATGAATATCTTTGCCTTTATTTTTTGATTTTTACTTTGAATTTATAAACATCATTTGTGTTTTAATGTTTAAAACGTGAATATATAAGTGTTTAAAAATGAATTTATTATAAAGATGGATGAAAACTATAAACAGTTTGTTGATAAACTAAACTCCTACATAAGGAAGTTTTACTTTTATCGCTTATTAAGGGGTATTATACTCTTTATCCTTCTTTTATTGGTTTACTATAGTTGTATTTCTGCTTTGGAATACTTCAATTATTTTGATCCTAAAATTAAATTCATACTACTTGTTTTTACTTTTTTAATAACAATTCTTATTTCATTTTATTTTTTAATTATACCTGGAATAAAGCTTCTTGGTATTGGAAAAAGGCTAAATTATTACGATGTATCTTCTCAACTTCAGAAAACATATCCTGAAATACAAGATAGACTCATCAATATTGTAGAATTAGCTAATGAACAAGTCTCTAATTATTCAAGTGATTTACAAAAGGCTAGTATAGATCAAAAAATTGATGAATTAAAGATATTTAATTTCTCTGATGCTATTCGGTATAAGGATTTGAAAGTAGTGGTTTTTGTTTTACTAGGAGTACTGCTTCTATTCTTAGCTATGTTTATAAGTATTCCTGATTTTTTTACAGAGAGTTCTGTACGCTTAATTCATTTTCAGCAGAAGTTTGAAAAACCAGCTCCATATACATTTGAACTACTAAATAATAATTTGGAAATTGTAACAGGCGAATCGGTTGAATTAAAATTGAAATGTAAGGGCAAGGAAATACCAGAAGTAATGTTTGTTGATATTAGTGGAAATCGTTTTTTAATGTCAAAAGAAACTGATGTATTTGTTTATAAGATTGAAAATATAAATAGTTCTGTTTCTGTTTATTTCACCGACAAAAAGTATGTTTCTAAAATTTATAAAGTAACAGTTTTAAATAAGCCTTTCATTTCTTCTTTTAGTGTTGAAATAATTCCTCCTTCATATACCAATATAGGTAGTGAAATATTGCAAAATATTGGTGATATGAAGGTAGTTGCAGGAACAACTGTAAAATGGGTTTTTAATACGGTAGATACTGATAGTTTATTTTTGTTTTTAAATGATAGTAGTAAAGTAATTGCAAAGCGAAATGAAAATTCATTTGAGCTGAATGACGTTATTCTTAGTGATTTTGATTACAGTGTATTTGTTAAAAATGCCAAACTGACAAATGAAAACACTTTAGTGTATAAAATTCAGACAATTGCTGATTTATATCCAGAAATTAAAGCTGTACAGGTTCGTGATTCAATGGATTTTAAAACTTTTCATTTTAAAGGAAATGTTGTTGATGATTTTGGTTTTAGTCAGCTTGATTTTAATATTAGTTTTGAAGGAAAAGATAGTGTATTTCATATTCCTTTTACACCATTTTTCCTAAATCAAGATTTTTATTATTCATTTAATTTTGAATCAGTTAGAAGTTTAGGAAAGTCTTTTAAATACTATTTTTCGGTATCTGATAATGATATAATTAATCACTTTAAAAGGTCGATTAGCGAAACTTTTACTTTTACTTTTCCTGATTATCAGGAGATTCTTACTAAAGAAAATACTGACTTCAATTCAATAGATGAATTGTTTAAGAAAAGTTCCAAACTCACTGAAGAAATCCAAAATGAATTTGAGAATTTCAAGATGAAACAAATTAATTCTGAGGTTTCTGAATGGGAAAAGTTTCAAACTGTGAAAGATATAATGAGTAAAAAAAATGAGTTGGAAAATATTTTGGAGCAGATAAGTAAGCAAAATAAGGATGCTAATAACTTCATGAATTCATTTTCTGAAGAGAAGCAAGATATATTAAAGAAGCAACAAGAAATTGAAAATTTGTTGAATGAAGTCTTCAGTGATGATTTAAAGAAACTTTTTGAAGAATTTAATGACTTGGCCAAGCAATTTGATTTGAAGAAATTTGATCAGTTATCGAAACAAATGGATTCTAAAATTGAAGATCTTTCGAAACAACTTGAAAAAAACATGCAGTTATTAAAGAAGATGAAGGTTGAACAGAAAGTCGAAAGAATTCTGGAGGAACTTAAAAAAATAAATAATTCAGAAAAATTGCAACTTGAAAAACTGGCTAAAAATCCGGATTTAAAACAGATAAATACAATTGAGAAGGAAAATTTATTGCTTTTGAAGAGTATTGAAAAGGATTATTCTGAGACACTTGAGTTTAATAAGACACTTGCAAAACCAATGAATTTATTCAATTTTGATCGTGAGTTTTTAGAGATAACAAGCAATTATACAAAAGTAATTTCAGAATTAGAGAAGGGAAATAAACGGAAGTCTTCTTCAGCGATTGAAATCAATATAAAAAGCTTGGATCAACTCATTTTTGCTATTGACCAAATGCTTAATAAAGACAAGAAAAAAGAGAATGAAGCTAATATTGAAGACTTAAAACAGATACTTGATAATCTGATTTTAGTTTCTTTCGACCAGGAAAAGATTTTAAACAAGTTACTAGATGTTGATTTCAATAATCCGTTGATTAATGAAATTAAAGTCAAACAAAAGAATATAGCTTCTCAGGTTGTTTTTATAAAAGATTCGTTATACGCGTTGTCAAAAAGAACACCAGAGATAAGTTCAATCATAAATAAGGAAGTATTGGCTTTGGAACAAAACATGGCCTCAACTTTTGATTTTCTTGAATCAGGAAATATCGGTGGGTCCAGAATGTATCAACAATATACTATAACGGCAGCTAATAATTTGGCTTTGTTTTTAAGTGAGGCTTTAGAGAATATAAAGAAACAACAGAATAATAAAGGCGAGGGTGAAGAGGATTGTGATAAGCCCGGAAGCAAAGGGTCTAAACCTGGAATGAAAAAATTGAAAGATAGTCAAGGCTCCATAAAGGATCAGTTGCAAAAAATGATTGATCAGATGAAAAAGGGTGATATGGGTAAAATGAGTAAAAGTATCGGGCAGACCCTTGCTCAGCAGGAGATTATGCAACAATTGATAAGAGAAATGCTTAATGGAAATAATGTTGGATCAAAAGCTGGAGCGCAATTAAAGGCAGTTGATCAACTTTTGGAGCAAACTCGAAAAGATTTGATTAATCGAAATATTACTTCAGAATTGGTTAATCGACAAAATTTGATTTTATCTAAATTACTCGAAGCGGAAAAGTCAGAAATTGAACGCGATTTTGAAGAGAAAAGGGAGTCAAAAACAGCTATTGATATTAAGAAAGGAAACCCCGATGGATATTTCGAGTATAACAACGCGCTGAAGCATGAGAATGAAATTATAAAGCGAAATAATTTTAAATTGAGATCTTTCTATGATCAAAAATACAATCAATTTCTAAATAAGATTAAAGATTAAGTTTGAAATATTTATTGGTCATATCTTCGAGTCTCATTAATATCAGTAAAGTGAGATTATTTTTAGAGGAGATTTTTGTCGAATCTTGTCTAAATCAATCTTATTTTAATCGTATTTTTTTGGGTCTTAGCGAGGCATTGACTAATTCCATTGTTCATGGAAATAGACAGTGCAGTACAAAAAATGTCAGCATAGAGGTTTTTCTTTTGCAGAATGAATTAGTGATTGAAATTACAGATGAAGGTGAGGGTTTTTCACTTGACAGCTTGCCTGATCCTACTTGTTTAGAAAATATTAAAAATGAAAATGGTCGTGGAATTTTTCTTATCCGCCATTATGCTGATGATTTAAGTTTTCTGGAAGGTGGAAGAAGAGTAAGAATGAAATACAAGTTGAATTAATGAGTATACAATACTTTGTTGAGAGTATTCCGTTTCCAAAATTTAAGAAGAGGAGTACTTCAAACTGGATTAAATCGGTAATAATTTTAGAAGGAAAGACTCCTGGAGATATTTCATTTGTTTTTTGTTCTGACGAATATTTGTTGGAAGTTAATAGAAAGTACTTGCAACATGATTATTTTACCGATATAATCACTTTCGATTATGTTGAGGATACTAATATAAATGGCGATATTTTTATTAGCATAGATCGTGTTAAGGAAAATTCTCTGGAATATTCCTCTAGTTTTGATAATGAATTACATCGAATTTTGATTCACGGAGTGTTGCATTTATTGGGATACAAGGATAAAAAGAAGGGGGACAAAAAGTTAATGACCAAGAAGGAAGATTTTTACCTTAAAGTTTTGTTTGATAGTTAATTACACTATAAAATCTATTAAATGTTACCTGTGTACGATGTTATAGTTGTTGGAGGTGGTCATGCGGGTTGTGAGGCCGCTGCGGCAGCAGCTAATTTAGGGTCTAAAACATTGTTGATTACAATGGATATGACAAAATACGCCCAAATGTCGTGTAATCCGGCTATGGGTGGAATTGCCAAAGGTCAAATAGTTCGAGAAATTGATGCGCTAGGTGGATATTCTGGAATTGTTACTGATAAAACAAGCATACAATTCCGAATGTTAAATCAGTCAAAAGGACCTGCGATGTGGAGTCCTCGTGCACAAAGCGACCGTTTTCGTTTTACTGAGCAATGGAGAAATATTTTAGAGAATATTGAAAATCTGGATCTTTGGCAAGATGCAGTTGTTTCGCTTCATATTAAGGATAATGTTGTAACTGGTGTGAAAACTAAGATTGGAGTAGATTTTTATTCCAAATCAGTTATATTGACCAATGGAACTTTTCTGAATGGTTTAATGCATATAGGAAAGTCACAGATGGAAGGTGGACGGATAGGCGAAAATGCTTCGTATCATATTTCAGATCAATTGTTTAGTGTTGGTTTTAAAACCGGAAGGTTAAAAACAGGTACACCTGTGCGTATTGATGGTCGTTCTATCGATTTCTCCAAATTGGAGGAGCAAATGGGTGATGAAACCGTTCAAAAGTTTTCATTTTTACCTGAAGTAAAGACGGCTTTGAAGCAAAAAAGTTGTTGGATTACCTACACCAACGAAAAGGTTCATTCTATTTTAGAAGAAGGTTTTGCCGATTCGCCCATGTACAATGGAACAATTGTGGGAACTGGTCCCCGGTATTGTCCCAGCATCGAATCAAAAATTGTAACTTTTGCTGAGCGGACTTCCCATCAGTTATTTTTGGAACCTGAAGGCGAGAATACCAACGAATTTTATTTGAATGGATTTTCTTCTTCTTTACCTTGGGATGTTCAGTTACGTGCGCTGAAGGAAGTTCCGGGCTTGGAAAATGTTCGGATTTACAGACCAGGGTATGCTATTGAATACGATTATTTTGATCCGACACAATTGTCTCACACGCTCGAAACAAAGCTTATTAGTAATCTTTTCTTTGCTGGCCAGATAAACGGGACTACCGGTTATGAGGAAGCTGCTGCCCAGGGATTGGTTGCCGGTATAAATGCTCATCAAAAAGTTCATCATCTTGATGCGTTTGTGCTTAATCGTGATGAAGCTTATATTGGTGTTTTGGTTGATGATCTGGTCACAAAGGGAGTTGATGAGCCTTATCGGATGTTTACTTCCAGGGCTGAATATCGTATTTTATTGAGGCAAGATAATGCTGATTTTCGTTTGACTCCAATGTCTTTTGAACTTGGTTTGGCTAAACAAAATCGGTTTGATTTGTATTTGGAAAAGAAAGTTGCTGTGGATAAAATCATAGACTTTGTTTCTAATTTTTCAATCAAACCACAATACATCGATCATATTTTGGAACGAAAAGGTTCTTCAACACTAAAGCAAGGTGTGAAATTGATCGATATTATTTTGCGTCCGCAGATTTCGATCTTTGATTTGATAGAGGATATTGTTCCATTTAAAACTTTTTTGAAGGATATTCCTTTAGATAGATTTAATGAAATTTTGGAATCTGCAGAAATTGTTATTAAGTACGCTGGCTATATCGATCGTGAAAAACTCGTTGCGGATAAGTTCAGAAGACTCGAAAATATCACTATAAAGGGACGTTTTGATTACGAAAAAATACATACCATTAGTACCGAAGCCAGACAGAAATTAGCCGATATTCAGCCGGATACTATTGGTCAGGCTAGTCGTATTTCAGGAGTGAGTCCTTCTGATATTAATGTGTTACTTGTTTTGTTAGGTAGATAATGTTCCACGTGGAACTATAAAATTTTAATATGGAACTTAAAGATTTTGTTCGAACCATCGAAAATTACCCGATTGATGGCATCAGTTTTAAAGACATTACAACTCTGCTAAAAGAGCCAGTTGCTTTTAAAAATGTAGTTGATCAGATTTCGGAATTTTACAAAGATAAAGGAATCACTAAAATTGTTTCGCTCGAATCTCGTGGTTTTATTGTTGGCGGTGCAATTGCTTATTGTATTAACGCTGGTTTTGTTCCAATTCGGAAGAAAGGGAAATTACCATCGGAAGTAATAAATGAGTCGTACGAATTGGAGTATGGCGTTGATTCTATTGAAATGCATGTGGATGCTTTAACTGAAGACGATGTTGTGCTTATTCATGATGATTTGCTGGCCACTGGTGGAACAGCGCTTGCAGCACTTAATCTGGTAAAACAAATGAATGTTAAGCACATTTACTTTTCATTTATTTGTGATTTAACTTTTATTCAAACAGAAAAAAAGAGGGAGTTGGCCACTTACGATACTCATTCGGTAATTCAGTACTAGTTTAATTTATTGCAGCGATAGTAATGGTTTTAAAGAATGCTGAATATATCCGGTCTTTGGTTTCTGTTCTTCCTGATCAGCCGGGAATCTATCAGTATTTTGATTCGACTGGAAAAATCATTTATGTAGGTAAGGCTAAAAATCTTAAAAAGCGAGTAACCTCTTATTTTAATAAAAATCAGCAAAACCGAAAAACGGAATTACTTGTCAGGAATATTGCTGACATTCGGCACATGGTGGTAGAAACCGAGCAGGACGCTTTATTGCTCGAAAATAACCTGATAAAAAAATACCAGCCACGCTACAATATTCGTCTGAAAGATGATAAAACCTATCCCTGGATTGTTATAAAAAACGAACAGTTTCCCCGGGTGTTTCAAACCAGAAATGTTATTCGCGATGGTTCTTCGTATTTTGGGCCTTACGCATCTATTTTAACTGTCCGGATGTTGCTCGACCTTTTCCGTAAACTTTTTAAATTGCGAAACTGTAAATTGAATTTGTCGGCAGAGAATATTCGTCAGAAAAAGTTTAAGGTTTGCTTGGAATATCACATTGGCAATTGCAATGCACCCTGTATTGGTAGAGTTGAGCACGAACAGTATCAAAAAAGTATAGATCAAATAAAGGAGATATTGAAAGGCAACATCACGGGCGTAATCAAATATCTCAAGGATTTGATGCGTAATTTTTCGGCGGAAATGAAGTTTGAAGATGCTGCTATTATAAAGGAGAAGCTTGAGTTACTCGAAAAATTCCAATCTCGCTCGACGGTTGTCAGTAATACAATTAGCGATGTGGATGTTTTCACTATTGATGTGGATGAGTCTTTTGGCTATGTGAATTACCTAAAAATTATTCGGGGAGCAATTATGCAGACTTATACCATGGAGTTAAAGAAAGTTTTGGATGAATCTCCCGAAGAATTGCTGGAATTTGCTATTGTCGAAATCAGACAAAAAATATTCAGTAATGCAAAAGAAATTTTGGTTCCGATAAAGTTGGACATCGAACTTGAGGGTGTTAAGTTTCAAATTCCGAAGCAGGGCGATAAGAAAAAACTTCTTGATCTTTCTGAGCGAAATTCAAAATATTACCGGCTTGAAAAGATGAAGCATCAGTTGGTTTCGAAGACCGAGAAAAATGCCAATCGAATTTTGGAGACCATGCAAAAAGATCTTCAGTTAAAAGTGCAACCAGTTCACATCGAGTGTTTCGATAATAGTAATTTACAAGGAACGAATCCGGTTTCTTCGTGTGTTGTTTTTCGGAATACAAAGCCAGCAAAAAAAGATTATCGCCATTTCAATGTAAAAACGGTTGTAGGTCCCGATGATTTTGCTTCGATGGAGGAAGTGGTTTTCCGCAGATACAAACGGTTACTAGACGAAGAACAATCGTTACCGCAGTTGATTGTAATTGATGGTGGAAAGGGACAGTTGGGTGCTGCCTTAAATGCGCTTGAGAAATTAGACCTTCGTGGGAAAATAGCAATTATTGGAATTGCAAAGCGGCTGGAAGAAATTTATTTTCCTGGCGATTCGGTTCCATTGTATTTGGATAAAAATTCGGAGACCTTAAAAATTATTCAGCAGTTACGCGACGAAGCCCACCGGTTCGGAATTACTTTCCACCGAAACAAACGATCGGGCGAATTTATAAAATCTGAGCTAGAAAATATTTCCGGAATAGGGGAGAAGTCGATAACTGCACTTTTAAAGCGTTTTAAGAGCATCGAGAATCTTAAAAATCACAGTTACCAGGAGGTGGCCGAAGAAATAGGCGATTCTAAAGCACGTTTGATCTTTGATTTTTATAGGCTAAACTATTGAAAGAAAAACGCTTAAATACTGAATATTTAAGCGTTTTTCTTTCAATTTTTAAGTGCAAATAGGTTAATTCCTGTATTTTTCTTCTCCATCGAGCAATCCAAGGTACGAATTGTAGCGACTCATTGCAATTTTTCCTTCTTCCACAGATTTTTTAACAATACAGTTTGGTTCGTGGGTGTGCGTGCAATTGTAATACTGACATCCATCTAAAAGTTTGAAAATTTCAGGAAAGTAATGAGAAATTTCTTCTTTCTCCATTTCGAGTACCCCAAACCCTTTTATGCCGGGAGTGTCGATAATATAACCGCCAAATTCGAATTCGTACATTTCAGAATTGGTCGTAGTATGTTTTCCTGAAGAGTGTGCTTCCGAGATTTCTCCTGTTTTAAGTTTGCCGGTAGGATGTAAAATGTTGATGATGGTTGATTTTCCAACGCCTGAATGTCCTGAAAAAACATTGGTTTTATTCGCCATCATGCTTTTAAGTTCTTCAAAACCCGAATTGTTTTTGGCCGACAGTTTTAAGCAGCGATAGCCAATGTTTTCATAAATTTCAATCCACGAATTCATGACTTCTGTTTGTTCGTCGTTGTACAGATCCGTTTTATTGAAAATCAGGTGACAAGGAATTCGGTATGCTTCGGCAGAAACTAAAAATCGATCGATAAAAGTGGTCGAGGTTACCGGAAATTGTATGGTCACAATCAGAAAAGCCTGATCAATATTGGCTGCAATAATATGTGATTCTTTGGAGAGATTGGGTGATTTGCGGATAATATAGTTTGTTCGGGGAATAATTTTTGAAATATACCCGACAGTTTCACCATTATCATTGTTATCTTCCTTTGATTCAGTGAGTTCTACTTGGTCGCCTACCGCAATAGGATTGGTGCTTCTAATACCCTTTAATCTCAAATTTCCTTTGATTCTGCTTTCTATGAGGTTTCCATCTTCAGTTTTTACAGTGTACCAGCTTCCTGTTGATTTAATGACCACACCTTTTTTCAATGTATATTTTTCCTTTTATTTAATTCGTTTTACTTTAGCAAGCTATTAATGGTGAACCAAAAGTAATAAAAATTGTGAAAAGGATTTTAAGCTACAATGTGAATGGTATTCGATCGGCAATCGGTAAAGGATTGCTTGATTTTTTGGTAACTGAGAATCCTGATATCGTTTGTTTTCAGGAAACAAAGGCACAGCCGGGGCAAATGCATGAGTTTGATTTTAATACATTGGGGTATCACAGTTATGCTTTTTCTGCTCAGAAATTAGGTTATAGTGGTGTTGCAATTTTTAGTAAGCAGGTACCTGATCTGGTTGTGTATGGAATGGGGAATAAAAAATTTGATAGTGAAGGACGCGTTATTCGAGCTGATTTTGGTGATGTTTCTGTCATAAGTGTTTATTTTCCTTCGGGTACAACTGGCGGTATTAGGCAGGAATATAAAATGGACTTCCTGTTTGATTTTCAGAATTATCTTTTAGAGTTAAGAAAGACCAGAACTAAGCTTATAATTTCAGGTGATTTTAACATTTGTAGGCTTTGGATTGATATTCATAACCCTGAAAAACAGCAAAATACATCCGGTTTCTTACCTGAAGAGCGAGATTGGTTCGCCAATTTTATTGCAGATGGTTACGTAGATAGTTTCCGAGAAATTAATTCTCAAGCACATCAATATTCATGGTGGAGTTACAGAGCAAACTCACGTCCTAACAATAAGGGTTGGCGCATTGATTATCATATGTTAACCCAGAACCTTAAAAATAATATCTTAAATGCACGAATTTTAGCATCTGTAGTTCATTCCGATCATTGTCCGGTTTTGGTAGATATGGATATATAATATGCGCAACTTACTGTTAATATGCTTTTTAATTGTTTTCCAGTTTTCGGTTAGTGCTAAATCGCTGAAGGGTTATCTGGAAGTAAAAAAAGATAGCAACTACATCGAAAGCTATTTTAATGAACTTGTTGTATGGTTGTATTCAGGTGAAAAAACGCATTCGCTGGAATTAAATGATTTGAATAATTCTTATCATCTTAGATATCTTCCAAATGGTTATTTTAACATGGGTGCTGGTTTTAGTTATCGGTGGTTTGGAATTAGTCTGGCGACGAAAATTCCAATTTTTCAAAATAGTTCCTATAAACATGGCGATACTAAACGATTTGGAATTCAATCTTATATTTATGCCGGAAAATTTTCAATTGATGTTTTAACTTCTTTTTCAAAGGGATATTACTTAAAAAGAAGCTATTTGTACATTAATTCATTCTCGAAGCAATTGGAATATCAGCGACCAGATATCTCTTCATCGAATTTGGGTATTTCAGTTAACTATATTTTCAATAATTCAAGGTTTTCATATAAAGCCGCATTTAGCGATAACGAAAAGCAAAAGAAAAATGCAGGTTCACTTATAGCTGGTGGAAGCATCTTTTCTTATCAAACTATTGCTGATTCTGCTTTTGTGCCACGCGAAATCAAATCTGATTATTTTCAAAGGTCAAGAGATGTCTCAAAATCTGGAGTTTTAGCATGTAATGCGAATCTGGGTTATGCTTATTCGTTCGTGTTTCTGAAAAATGGAATTTTTACCTTATCCTATATTTTGGGTTCCGGAGTTCAGGACAATTCTTTTGAACGCGAAATTGCACCAGATGTAAATCGCTGGCGTTTCAGCATTAATCATACAGGGCGCATCGGGATTGGGTATCGTTTTAATTTGTATTATGTCCGTTTGGGAATTATCCGGTCAACTCAATATACAAATTTGAAATACAATGATTTGGGTATTGCTAATGGTACCAATTTTATGCAGATTTCCATTGGAAGGCGAATTGCGATGGGCAGAAACTAAAAAAGCTTCCATTTCTGAAAGCTTTTTTAGTTATACTAAGGATTTTATTCCCAATTCAGAATTATTTTTCCGCAATTACCCTCTTCCATGATTTGGAAAGCCTTCTGAAAATCGTCAGCTGGGAAACGATGTGTTATTACAGGGCTGATGTCCAACCCGTGCGATAACATCATTTCCATCTGATACCAGGTTTCATACATCTCACGGCCGTATATACCTTTGAGGGTAAGACCTTTAAATATTAGTTTGCTCCAATTGAGTTGGGTAGATGATGGGAGTAAGCCAAGCAATGAAACCTTTCCGCCGTTGTACATATTTTCCACCATATCGTTAAAAGCCGATGCCGATCCGCTACATTCCAATCCAATATCGAATCCACCAACCATTCCAAGCGATTTCATGGCATCTTTAACACTTTCTTCGCGGGGGTCGATAACTTTTGTAGCGCCCATTTGAAGTGCCAAATTTCGACGATATGGGCTCAAATCGGTGCCTACGATGTATCTTGCTCCGGCATATTTACAAACAGCAGTAGCCATTGCTCCAATCGGTCCGCCAATTCCGGTAATTAATACATCCTCTCCAAGTAGCGGAAATGATAATGCAGTGTGTGTTGCATTACCCAATGGATCCATAACTGACATTAATTCATCTGAAATGCGCTCATCTACCTTTAAAACATTGGAGGCAGGTACCGAAACATATTCAGCAAAACCACCATCTCGGTTCACTCCGATTCCGACTGTATGATCGCAGATGTGTTGACGTCCACGGCGGCAATTGCGGCAAAAACCACATGAAATATGACCTTCTACGGTAACCCGTTCACCCAGATGAACACGTGAAACTTCGGAGCCTTTTTCTACAACAATTCCCATGTACTCGTGCCCAATTACAAGTGGAGTTTTAATTGTATTTTGTGCCCATTCGTCCCATTTGTAAATATGCAGATCGGTTCCACATATGGCTGATTTATTGATTTTTATAAGAACGTCGTTGGGTCCAACAACTGGCATTGGAACATCGGTCATCCAAATTCCTTTTTCGGGTTTTATTTTTACGATTGCTTTCATTTGGTATATGTTTCGATAAGTGCTGCAATATAAAGCTGATGAGCATTTAAAATAAAGAATGAAAATCATGTTTAATTCTTTATTTTGCTGCTATCCATAAATTAAGAAGGCCGCAAATAATAGTTTACTTGCGACCTTCTTACGGCTTTCAATATTGTGTTAACTTATTTTTTTATGTCATATATTGATCTTACAGGATAAACCTCAAGTTTTTCGACAAGCAGCTCTCCTCCAGTGTTGAACAAATATAAACCGTTTGCATTTTCTGTTGGTACAAAACACGAACTCATTACTACTTTTCCATCATTCGCAAATATTTCAATTGAACTCCGATCCAACAGAATTTCGAGTTTCAGAACCCCATCAACTGGTTCAATCACTGCTGATTTATTCATACAGCTCAATGTCTTCGACTTTACGTTGTACATAAGTTCGGTTCCATTGTCTTTTTTATCTAAGCGCAAAACAAAGCCAAAGCTATCAGCCGATTTTATTTTAAAGTTTCCAATTATATGTAAACAATCATCTTTAACTCCGCGAGTTAGGTTTTTGTTGATGCCCGGAATCAGGTTTTCGTTTTCCCATTTATCCCCTTTTTCATGAAGAAGTTCAATTTCTTTAATTGGTTTTCGAACCAATCTTATGCCCTCAGTGAATTTTTTAAGTGATAATTCGTTGGGAAAAGTCATTTGGCCTTTAAAAGGCATTCCCGGAAATTCTCCGCCTTTCATCCAGGCGATCTGAATTGTTCTACCATCTGCTTCAGGAATATTGCTCCATGTTTGGGTGGCATAATAATTGGCACCATAATCGCTTGGCATTTTGGGCGAATCAGGGATAAATTTTTCTCCATTGAACGATCCGATTAAATAGCTTCCATCTCCATCAAATAAAACCCATTTTTTATCGTCGGAGCGCCTGTTTACGGCTAATTCTACCAAGTCAGGACATTCAAAAAATCCTGGCAAATGACTTTTAAAAGTCCAGCTAATTAGGTTTTTAGAGACATAAAATGATACCCCTTTTTGCTTATTGTCATTATTCGGCTTGCGGTACAGAACCATTACGTATTGTTTGCTCTCTTCGTGCCAAAAAACTTTGGGATCACGCGCATCATCGGTTTCATCAAAAGCAATGATCGGATTTTTTTCGTATTTCTGCCAAGTTCTGCCTTTATCGTTGCTATAAGCCAGCCGCTGACCACATTTCTGACTGGTATAGAACAATAGAATTGTCTTTTCAGATCCCTTTTGTAAGCCGGTTATATTGCCTTCATCAACAAATCCGCATCCCGAAAAAGCAGTACATAGTTCCTTGTCTTTCGATTCATTATCAGGATATAATGCAATGGGTAAATGTTCCCAGTGTATTAAATCGGTGCTAATGGCATGACCCCAATGCATAAATCCCCATTCGAGTCCGTATGGATTATATTGATAGAACAAATGATACTCTCCTTTATAAAAAAACAGACCGTTCGGATCGTTGTGCCAGTTTTTTTCAGGAGTAAAATGAAATTGAGGACGATACAATTCATCGAAGATTTTTACCGGCTTATCGGCTGAGGCAAATAATGTGGCCAGAAAAAAAATGAGAACAATAAAAGGAAACTTCATAGCTTAATTGTTAATGAGAATGTATTACAGGCAAATATAGATTAAGAAACTGTTTAAAATTAGAATTGGAATCAAAAATTATGAATTTTAAACTGTTTCAAGAATTTACTTTAAATTCTGTTACATTTGAATAGTGAAGCCCCAAAATAGGGACAATTAGAAGAAATCGCTGATTTTATTCTGCATTGTCCTTAGGGTAAATCCATTTTTATTCGGACAACTATTGACGACTAATCTCTTAAAAAAATGAAGATAAAATTGGTATTCTTTTTATTTCTCGCGTCAGTGATTACTGGCAAGGGACAGAATTTATGGAAAAAAGAAGGAATCAAATTACCAGCCCCGATTTGTTATGCATCGCACGAATCTTATCATTCGTTTATCAAACCTCCGGCATTAAGTCGTGAACAGCTTAAATCGGGATTAATAAAGAAAGCGAATATCGAGGTTACCTATGTAGGCTTTTCTGCTGAAGCAAAACTGGCTTTTCAATATGCGGTTGATATCTGGGAAAATCTCATTTATTCTCCAGTTCCTATTCGTGTTAAGGCCAGTATGCTAAGCCTTAATAGTGGTGTATTGGGAAGCTGTTCTCCGGGCGGTTATTATAAAAATTTCAACTCAACTCAAATTTGGAACTGCTACTACCCTGTGGCATTAATCGAGAAAATGCTTGGTGAAGAGGTAAATTCAAAAGATGAGTACGACATTGTAGCTTCTTTTAATAAAGATTTTAGCAACTGGTATTTTGGTACTGATGGTAAAACTCCCAATACACACTATGATTTTGCTTCTACCGTTTTACATGAATTAACTCATGGTCTGGGCTTTTCCGGATTCTTTTATACTGATCGTGGAAGAGGTACTTATGATGAATTTTCGGCTGCCTTTGATCAGTTTGTTGAAAATAAGAATGGAGATCGGCTGGTCAATACAATAGCTTTTCCAAATCCTTCAATCGCTTTATATGAGGCTTTAACTTCAAGCTGGCTTGCATTTAATACCAAACTGGTTGAAAGCCAATTGCCACGACTATATGCACCAATTACCTTTGACGATGGATCCAGTATTTATCATCTTGATGATGCTACTTATTCAACGGGTAATCCAAATTCACTAATGACACCATTTAGCGGAAAAGGTGAGGCTATTCATGATCCGGGGCCTAATTCACTAGGTATCATGTACGATATAGGCTGGAAGACCATCACCATAAAGCATAAACAACTTAAGGATATTGAGTTCGTTTCTGCGTCTTCTCCTATCAAAGTCGATGCACAAATTGAAAGTGATTACGATCTTGATTCGACTAAAACCTATTTGTATTATTCGTCTGGTACTTTTACGAAAATTGATTCTGTTAAGTTAAACGCTACAAATGTCCCGACCGTTTTTAGTGCTCAATTATCAACAAATTTGAATGGCGATATTCGGTATTATTTTTCAGCAAATGATATCAAAAATAGAAGCTTTAAATTTCCGTCTAATGCACCTGCAAGATATTTAAGCTTTACAATCGGGCCCGACAAGGAAATTCCAGTGCTGAAGCACGAACCAATAAAATATATGCTACTAACTAGTTTATCGGCAAAGATTGATGTTGAAGCAACCGACAACATGGGTATTAAATCAGTAACCTTGGAATATTTTGTGAATGGTGGAAGTATTAAGAAGCTGGCATTAACCAATGATACGAATGATTTATACATCGGAAACCTTGTTTTTCCTGAAGGATCGGTCAAAGATGGCGATAAGGTTCAATATAGGGTGGTGGCAGTTGATATTTCTTCGAACAGCAATACTGGACGCATACCCTTAACTGGATACAACACTTTTTATATTGAAGGAATTCAGAATCCGGTGGATAAGTATGTCAATAATTTCGATACAGAAACACACGATTTTATAAGTACCGATTTTACAATTTCAACTGTTTCAGGTTTTGATAGTCCGGCATTAAATTCCGCACATCCATATCTCAGCCCTAATACGGATGATATGAATTTTGACTTCACTACTGTTCTGAAATACCCTGTTATCCTGAAAGCTGGTGGCAAAATGAGTTTCGACGAAATTGTATTGGTTGAACCGGGTGAATTAGGGACGAAATTTGGCGATGAAGAATTTTGGGATTATGTGATTGTTGAAGGATCGAAAAACGGTGGAATGAACTGGAAACCGTTGATTGACGGGTATGATAGCAATGCACATAAACCTTGGTATAATTTGTTTAACAGTGTTATGTCTGGTCAAAATAGCACCGCAGTGCCTACAAAAAGTTCGTTTGTAAAACGCCAGTTTGATCTTCTTGCAAAAGGAAATTTTATTGCCGGAGACACGATTCAAATCAGGTTCCGCTTGTTTTCTGATCCTTATTCGCATGGTTGGGGCTGGATAATTGATAATTTGAATATTCAGGATGTGAATACGGGAACTAACTCAATGGTTTTGTCTTCCGAAGAAGTTCTTTTATATCCAAACCCAACTACTGGACGTGTAAATCTTCAGATCAATGCCAAAGAAAATTTAGGTAAATTCCTGTTGAAAGCCTTTAATTCTTCCGGAAGTCTGGTTTATAATCAGTCGTTTTCTATGGAATCCAGCTCATTTCAAACCGGAATTGATCTGAGTAAATTTACTCCGGGTCTCTATTTATTTGCCATTGAACCCGAAAAAGGCCAGGCTGTGACACGCAAAATGCTGATTCAATAAGCTCTTTTTCAGGCCTTAAACTTTAATTATTTGTTAAGTTTTGGAAGTTAAAATTCAGTAAATAAATACTTTATCATCTTTATTTGCACCGGCGAGGTACTTTTAGAGTACTAAAATTTTGATTTGAAATAAAAACTCTATATTTGCCAACATATCGAAAGCAAAATGAAACGTACAGGTAACAACAGTTTTTATTATTGGTTTTATTACTTCTGTTCTCAAATCGGGATCGGCTGGTAATGTCTTGTAGTTACGAAAAGATATTTTACAAAAGGGTCCCGTGTTAAACGAGGCCCTTTTTTATTTAGGAAAAAATAAAAAGATATGAAACTTGCAGTTATAGGTTTGGGATTAATTGGAGGTTCAATAGCCAAAGACCTTCGGAAAGCTGGCTTTGCTCACGAAATTTTGGGCGTGGATGCCAGTCCTGAAAATGCACAGGCGGCACTTCGATTGGGGATCATTGACCGGGTTGAGACGCTGGAAAGTGCCATTCCAAAAGCCGATATGGTTGTTATTGCCATTCCGGTCGATAAAGTATTGCATTCGCTCACCCGAGTTCTCGATCTGGTTTCTGACCAAACCACGGTAATAGATGTTGGCTCAACCAAAAAAGCAATTTCCGAAGCGGTTGAAAATCATCCGAAACGCAGGAATTACGTACCTGCCCACCCTATGTCGGGTACCGAAAACTCAGGACCTAGTGCTGCATTGGAAGGATTATTCGAAGGCAAAATCAACATCATTTGCGATCAAGAAAAAACAGGGCCGCAACATCTGGCTTTTGCCGAGAAGATGTTTCAGGTGCTGGGAATGGACATTGCCTATATGACTGCCGACGAACAGGACCACAGCACAGCATTTATTTCACATTTGCCCCACGCTGCTGCTTTTGCATTGGCCAATGCCGTACTCGACAAAGAAGACCGCGAAATTATTTTCGACTTGGCGAGCGGCGGATTCACTTCAACAGTGCGTTTAGCCAAGAGTTCTCCTGAAATGTGGGGACCTATTTTTCAACAAAACAAAGAATATGTTGTTGAATCGCTCGATGTTTACATCAAACACCTAAAAGCTTTCCGGAAAAGCATCGAATCTGATCCGGAACAAATGATGGCTCTGATGAAAAATGCCAATCGTATTCGTGGAATTTTGGCTGGCGATGGTGATTCGCTCGTCAAAAATGAAAGGACAATTGTTAAACTTTATACCAAATAATCATGGAATTAGAAATTAACCCCATTAAGCACTGGTTGCCACAAATTAACAACCCGCTTATTATTGCTGGTCCGTGCAGCCTCGAAACTGAAGAGCAGGCTATGGATACCGCCCGGCAACTTGTAAAAGATCACCGTGTATTCGTATATCGTGGTGGCGTTTGGAAACCACGCACCCGCCCCGGAAGCTTCGAAGGTATTGGAAGCATAGGTCTGAAATGGCTGCAAATGGTTCGCGAAGAAACCGGAATGCCAGTAGGTACTGAAATTGCCAATGCCCAACATGCCGAAGAAGCGCTGAAAGCTGGTTTAGATGTGCTTTGGATTGGTGCCCGCTCAACTGCCAGCCCATTTGTGGTGCAGGAAATTGCTGATGTGGTGCAGGGAACAGATGCAGTGGTGATGGTGAAAAATCCGGTTAATCCCGATGTTCAGCTTTGGGTAGGGGCATTCGAACGCCTTAGCCGTGCCGGAATCAAGAATCTGGTTGCCATTCATCGCGGTTTTACGCCTTTCCGCGAAACAGAGTACCGCAATTACCCAAACTGGAAAACAGTGATCGAATTGCGCCGTTTGATGCCAAATTTGCCCATAATCTGCGATCCAAGCCACATTGGTGGCAAACGCGAATATTTGTTTGATATCAGTCAGAAAGCATTCGATATGGGCATGGATGGTTTGATGATCGAATCGCACCGTGACCCATCGTGCGCGTTGAGCGACAAAGAACAGCAGCTTACACCGGCTGATCTGGCCAAATTGCTCGATCGTTTGATCATTCGTACGGTTACAACCGACAACAAGCAGTTCGAAAATCAGCTTGAATTGTTGCGTAACCGCATTGATGCACTCGACCGCGAATTGCTGGAAACCCTTTCGTCGCGTATGGAAATTGCCCGCCAGATTGGCCAGTACAAAAAAGACAACAATGTAACTGCTTTTCAGGTTGGACGTTTTGCCGAATTAATGGAAAAGCGCATGAAACTTGGTGAAAGCCTCAACTTGGATCGCAACCTGGTTCAGTTGCTATTTCAACACATCCATGAAGATTCGGTACGTATGCAAACCGAGATCATGGACAAAGAATAAGGAAAAGCCTGAAGTTCGGAGACAGAAAGTTAAAACATAAACAGCGATTGTTCCTGTGTACCGGAGCATTTCTAAACAAGCCGGATTGGATTAATTTCCTGCCCGGCTTTTTCTTTTAGTGCCTGAATTTTTCGATGAAACAAATCTTAAAACTTGTTATCTTTACACGCAACCTAATGATAACCAGAAGCATCTTTAAAAATGTATTAAAAATGTTTTGATTATGAAATCACGGCAACTTGTTATCCTCGTTTCTGCAATTTTATTTTTGTTTTGTTTTGCCCAATGTGATGACCTTAAAAAACAGGAAATTAGTCCGACTGGTCAATTAAATCTTGACACCATAAGTATTTCTCACTCTATGAAAGGCTGGGAGCTATACAGCTGGTCCAAAGGAAGTTATTTTTATTATTCGTTTTTAGTCGGTACAAATAGGTCGAAAACTTACGATGAAATTATTGCCAACAAACTCCGGGTTTCAGGTAAAGATTCGCTCAAACTTTTACTCAGTAAGTTTCCTGAAAATGAAAGCCTCTTTTGGTTTGGTGCAGCCTGGTCGGCTAAAAACTCAGATAGCTTCGCGCTGCCCGACGAAAAAACGGTGAACGAAATTAAAGCCTTCTGCACCCAGAAAAAACTGACTTTGATGGTGGCTGAGTAGCTTCTCTATAAATACAAATCAATGTTATAGAGAAATCAGATTCATACTTTGTGTTTGGAAATCAAATCCCAATATTATTGTGGTAAATCCAGCTCTATTTTATTTCTGCAATAGATTTTCCAGAAAACCACAAATAAAAGACTTAAATATCTTATATTTGATTTTAGCGGGTTTGACTAAAGTTATACAAAACAAAAACTCGATATTTAAACGTTTAACAATCAGATAGAAACATCAAATGAAACATGTAGCAGTATTCTTCTTCGCGACATTGATCGTATTATCTTGTAACAATCAGAACGAAAAACAAATGTACAACGCCAACGAAAAATTAGTAAAGGAATATTTTGAGCATTTCAACAAGCATGATTGGGCTAAGATGGCTGGTATGTATGCTGAGCCAGCCGAATTTAAAGACCCTTCACTGGGCCCGGGAATTGTTTCACAAACGCATGAACAAGTGATTGCGAAGTACAGCCAGTTGAGTGAATTGTTTACAGACCTTAAAGACGAAATTGTAAACATTTATCCTTCAGGCGAAAAACACATCATTGTTGAGTTTAAATCGACTGGTACAGCTCCCGATAGTACCAAATTTGAATTGCCGATTTGTACTATTTTCACCATCGAAAACGGAATCATAACCAAAGACTTCACTTATTACGACAACTTTGAATAGGCTGATCTGCTTATACAATTTTTGCTGTTACCTTTTTAAAGGCCGAAATCATGGCTTTTTCGATGATAGCATATTCAGCAAGGTCTTTACCAATATAAACAAACATGATCGCGATTTGGAGTCCTTTCCCGGCTATTTCGTCGTAAAAGCTGGGTTTGTTTAGTCGGTAGGCTTCGCGCATGCGCCGTTTCAGTAAATTGCGTTTAACAGCACGTTTAAAATTTCGCTTCGATACAGTAAAGGCGGCCTGTACCGGGTACGATTGTGGTAGCTCAGATTTCAGGAACACCACCTTGAGTGGATAAGATAAAAAGGACTCGCCCGAGGAAAATAATTCCCCGATCAGTTTTTCGCTGCAAAGCCTTTCTTCCTTATGTAGTGTGAATCCTTCCATCGAACTAAAATACAATAAAAAAGGGGAAAATAGATTTCCCCTTCCTGTCGTATTGCTTAAGTTGTGCTTACTGTCCTTTGTTGTGTTTTTTAATGAATTGCTCCAAAGCCATTGTCATAGAAGGGGCTTCGGCGGTTGGGGCTTCAATGTCGAGCCTTAAACCAGCTTCAACTACAGCTTTTGCAGTTGCTGGTCCGAAGCAGGCAATTTTGGTTTCATCTTGTGCAAATCCCGGAAAATTCTGGATCAAAGACTGGATTCCAGATGGGCTAAAAAATACCAAAATATCGTAATTCACATTTTTTAGGTCAGATAAATCGCTGCTTACGGTATTGTAAATGATGGCTTTGGTATAGAAGTAACCTGCTTTATCGAGCAACGATGTAATTTCGGGCTGACCAACCTGCGACAAGGGCAGAAGAAATTTTTCTTCCTTGTGTTTCTTCATCACGTCAATCAAATCAGAGAATTTACCAGCTCCGTAGAAAATTTTTCGTTTGCGGTACACAATGTATTTCTGCAGGTAGAAAGCTGTTGCTTCCGAGTTACAGAAGTATTTCATTGTATCGGGAATGGTTAGCCGAAGTTCGGGGCAGATCCTGAAAAAATGATCGATAGCAGTTCGACTTGTAAATATAACAGCCGTATGATCAAGGATTTGTACTCTGGTTTGCCTGAACTCTTTTGCTGAAACGCCTTCAACCTGAATGAAGGGGCGGAAATCTACCTGCACATTATTTTTTTCTGCCAGATCGAAATAAGGTGATTTGGCAGTATCAGGTTTGGGCTGCGAAACTAATATTTTCTTGATCTTCAAGGTATTTGCTTTTAAATTATTTCCTTTCTAAATCACATCAACAATAGATTGTAGATCAGAAGTAATGGTAAAATTTCAAGGGTACAAAGGTATAAAATCAAATATGAAATTGAAAAATGTTTTCTTAAGAAAATTTTTGCACCCCGAATTAGCGACATTAAGTAGAAAATGCCAACAATAACAAGGCCTGCAACTAACATGGGTTCGACCTGGCTTAGTGGAACGAAAGCTATGGTGGCTGTTACCGGAAGCAAAAATAAGCCCAGTACCCGGTTAAAAACGGTGATGCTGAACAAATATTCCTGCACTTCGACCCTGCTTTCGGTCAAAACTCCCAAAACAGAATAAATTAGTCTTTTTGCAAAGAAATAACCGATTACAATCCCCAGGCAAATCAGGTATGTCGAATAGGATTTGGTCATTCCCAGATTGATCTTAAAAGTATTTAGTATCTGATAAGAGAAAAGGGCCATAATGAGGCTGAAAATCAGATCAAGTCGGAACGAGGCGTGAAGCAAATTGAAATACCGCTCGCGGAAAGTGCGTGTAAAGGTGGAATAGTTGGTGGTTGACTGAACGAGCTGGCTCAGGTATTTATTGAAAATAAGCCGTACCGAAGCAAACAGGATAATTGACAAAACCAGCACTCCGATCAGCCAGTCGGGATTCGAACGGAAAACCTTTTTACCCGGAAAAACAACTTCTACTTTCGGAAGTACTGTATGCAGCGAGTCGTATGGAATTGGCCGTACAATGTCTTTTTTGTAATTGAATTCGGGTACGTAGGCTTTCCTGAACTGCGACCATTCCTGTTTGTAACCGAAAATGATTAAACTGTCAGGAGCAATGTAATTTGCATTTAAAGAGTCGATTACTGTAGAATCGAGCAGATTGAATTTGATTAAATCTTTGCCAGTTTTAAATGCACTTGAGTCTAAAAAAGTTGTATTCAAATTCAGGGTTAGGTTAGTTGAGTCTGATTTGAATTGATTCGATTGCATACCGCCTGCCAATTGTATAAGTTTGTGGGCGCAAAAGTAGTGATTAATAGCCTTAATTTTGCGTATATGTCAGGCTTATTCAGTAAAAAATAATACCCAATGATTCAAAACACACTCAAATTATATCAGGCACCCTTGCAGGGTTTTACCGATTTTACCTTCAGAAATACATTTTTCGCGGTATTCGGAGGTGTAGATAAATATTTTATTCCGTATTTGTCGTACGGAAAAGGAAGAGAGATTAAAAAATCTTCGGTACGAGAAGTATTCCCTGAAAGCAATACCGCACTACCTGTAGTTCCGCAGGTTTTATTTTCGGATGAGCAGGAACTATTTGATCTGGTGTCTATTTTGGTTGAATATGGTTACGAGGAAATTAATCTGAATTTGGGCTGTCCTTATCCGATGGCAACCAACAAGGGCAGGGGAGCAGCTTGGCTGCAGAAGCCGGAGGAATTAAACCGAACACTAACCCAACTTTATAAACAAGGATATTCGGCTAATTTTTCTGTAAAAATGCGCGCCGGTTTAACCAATGATCAAGACTTCAGGGAAACGCTCCGAGTATTAAACCAGTTTCCGCTGACTGAAATTATTTTTCATCCGCGCACAGCCAGCCAGATGTATACAGGAAAAGCCAATCCACAATTGTTTGCAGATGCGCTTTCATTGGCAAAACATCCATTGGTGTACAATGGTGATCTGTTTTCGGAATCCGATTTTCAGGAGTTGAAAACAATCTTGCCTGAACAGAACGCATTTATGATTGGTCGTGGCTTATTGATGGATCCTTCTCTGCCTTTGCGGCTAAAAGGAGAAACTTGGCAAGCAAAGGAACTTCGGAAAAAAATGAAGGAATTTCATGATCAGCTTTTGGAGGCTAATTCTGTACGACTTCAGGGGAATGGTCATATTCTGATGAAAATGAATCAGTTCTGGACATACTTTAGCGAATCGTTTGAAAATCCGCACAAAGCCATGAAACTGGTTAAAAAATCGAGTAATCTGCTGAAATACAATGCGGCAGTGGTGGAGATCTTTAGGGATTTGTAAATGCAAGAAAATAGAATTAGTACTGAAAGCTGATTCCTGAATGCTGTTTTCAGGAGCAATTTTCCTGTTCGTAAATTTCCATAACGGTCATCAATTGTTCAAGTTCATCTGCTTCGGGCGTATTATCTTCCGTATCACAAATCTCTAAAAACCTTTTTAGCGCTTCCCGGTATTCATCCTCTGTAAAAAGTGTCTTCACCATCCCTCGCATAATTTTTTCCTTATATATAATTTGCAGGAAAACGAATGACTGGTTAGATGACTTTTTAATCTGAAGCTCGTTAGTGTGCATCAAGCCAATTATCGCCTGCGTTCATTTCAACAGTCAGCGGTACGCCAATGTTTACCGCGTTTTCCATTTCATGTTTTACAATAGTTTTTACTTGCTCCAGTTCTGTTTTCCAAACATCAAAGTTCAACTCATCGTGTACCTGAAGGATCATTTTTGAGCGAAGATTTTGTTCGTTCATCGCTTTCCAGATGTTCACCATCGCGATTTTAATCACGTCAGCAGCTGAACCCTGAATGGGTGCATTAATGGCGTTTCGTTCAGCAACTCCGCGAACCACAGCATTCGACGAATTGATGTCGTTGAGGTATCGTTTTCGGCCTTTGATGGTTTCCACAAAACCTACATTCCGGGCATTTTCGATGCTCGAATCCATGTACTTTTTAATATCCGGAAAGTTCTCGAAATAGCCGTCGATCAATTGTTTGGCTTCGGTGCGTGGAATGTTCAGCCTTGCAGATAATCCGAAAGCAGAAATGCCGTAAATAATTCCGAAGTTGGCCGTTTTGGCTTTCCGGCGCATATCTGACGTAACTTCAGAGAGCGGTATTTTGTAGATTTTGGAAGCTGTAATGGAGTGAATATCCTGATTGTTGCGGAAAGCATCCATCATTTGAGCGTCTTTGCTCAACGCCGCCATAATGCGCAATTCAATTTGCGAGTAGTCGGCAGATAGAAAGGTGTGCTCACCGTCGGATGGAATAAAGGCTTTGCGCAGTTCACGGCCGTTTTCATCTCGAATCGGAATATTCTGCAAATTCGGATTGGTTGAACTCAGTCGCCCGGTTGCGGCAATGGCCTGGTTGTAATTCGTGTGCAGCTTTTTAGTTTTCGGATTGATGAGCAATGGCAATGCTTCGACATAAGTTGAAAGCAGTTTTTTCAGTCCGCGGTAATCGAGAATTTTGGCAATAATCGGATGTTTGTCGGCCAGTTTTTCAAGCGTTTCTTCGGCAGTCGAATACTGCTTGGTTTTGGTCATTTTGGCATTCGGGTCGATTTTCAGCTTTTCGAACAAAATGACTCCTAACTGTTTGGGCGAAGAAACATTGAATTCCTCGCCAGCCATTTCAATAATTTCACGCTCAATTTCTACGATTTGTTTACTTAAAACTGCGGCGTAAATCTTTAATTCCGAAGTATTTAAATTCACTCCGGCAATTTCCATATCGGCCAAAACGTAAATCAGCGGCATCTCAACTTCGTCGAACAGTTGGCGGGTACCATTTTTATCGAGGTCTTTTTCAACCGCGTATTTCAATTGCAGAGTAAGGTCGGCATCTTCGCACGAATAGTCACGCAATTGCTCCAGATTGGCATCGCGCATGGTTTTCTGGAACAAGCCTTTGCCCCCAATTAGCGTATCCGTCGTAATTTTCTGGAAGTTGAGGTATTGCTCGCACAAATAATCCAGATTGTGCCTCATTTCAGGCTGAATCAGATAATGCGCAATCATGGTATCGAACAGCGGACTACGAATTTCGAGCCCATAATTCTTCAGGATAGAAAGATCATATTTGATGTTTTGGCCGATTTTTGTGATTTTTTCATCACCAAAAACCAGCCGGAATTCCTGAACGATTTTGGTGGCTTCCTGTCGGTTAGCGGGCAAAGTCACGCAATAAGCCTCGTGGCTTCGGAACGCAAACGACATGCAAACCAGTTCGGCAGTCATGGTATCTAATCCGGTAGTTTCGGTATCGAAGCAAAATTCCTTTTGTACCGAAAGTTCGGCGCGCAGGCTGGCGCGTTGTTCGGCAGTTTCAATCAGGTAATACTGGTGGGGAATGGTGTTAATGGATTCCAGATTTTTTGCTTCAACCAGTTTTTCTTCAGGAGCCGCAACCGGAGAACCAAATAAGGAGCCCTGCTCAAACAGGTTATCAGGCGTGGTTTGTGGTTTGGCCTCTTGTTTTTTTATCAGTTGACGGAATTCGAGCTCAGTATAGATTTCGTTGAGTTTCTGAAAATTTGGTTCTTCCATGACAATTTTGTCCTCGTCAAAATCAACGGGAACATCCAGAATAATTTTGGCCAGTTTCCTTGACATGCGAACCTGCTTCTCAAATTCAACAAGATTTTCCTTCAGTTTTCCTTTTTGCGAATCGATGTTTTGATACAATCCATCGACCGATTTAAATTCAGAAATAAGCTTCATGGCTGTTTTGGGGCCAACTCCCGGGCAGCCTGGTATATTATCAGCAGTATCGCCCATCAGACCAAGCACATCGATCACCTGCCATGGTTCATCCACCTGAAAATTTTCCTGAATCTCGGGTATTCCCCAAATTTCAGGAGCTTCGCCACCTTTTGATGGTTTGTACATGAAAATATTTTCGGAAACCAACTGGGCGTAATCTTTGTCAGGAGTCATCATGTAGGTGGTGTAACCCATCGTTTCAGCTTTTTTGGCTAAAGTTCCGATCACGTCGTCGGCCTCGTAACCTGCTTTTTCCAAGATTGGAATGTGGTACGCTTCAATGATTTTCCGGATGTATGGAATCGATTTTTGGAGATCTTCGGGCATGGCTTCACGGTTCGCCTTGTAAGCTTCAAACATTTCGTGGCGAAAAGTAGGCACATTCAGGTCGAAAACAACAGCAATATGCGTCGGTTTTTGTTCCCGAAGTAATTGTTCCAGAATGTTTACGAAACCCAGCATAGCCGAGGTATTCAGCCCTTTGGAATTGAAACGTGGATTCCTGATAAATGCGAAATACGAACGGTAAATCAATGCATAAGCATCGAGCAGGAAAAGTCGTTTATCGGTATTGTTGTGTGCTGTCATGGATAAGATTTTAACTTGGAACTATTGGTTATCGCTGGCGTACCACTCGGCAAACGAGTTACTGGTTTCGTATAATCGAACGCTGAAAAGTTCAATATGTTCAGGCAAAAGGGGTTTCACTTTTTCAGCAATATACACTACCATATTTTCGGAGGTGGGCTGAAACGGAACCACGTGATGGCGTTCGTACATTTGTCCCAAAGCGTCGAGCTTGTCTGTTGGAGCGTTTTCGTTGATCATCAGCGAATGATCGAGTGGACTGACAATGTGCTGTTGAATCAACTTTTTCAGGATACTAAAATCGATAACCATTCCGTCTTTTGGACTTCCGGCAGCCTGCATGGGTTCTCCTGCAACGGTAATCTGTAGTTTGTACGAATGGCCATGAATATTGCGGCAAAGCCCGTCGTAGTTGAGCAGTGCATGCGACATTTCGAAGCCAAATTGTTTGGTAACTCTGATCTTTGCCATTTTGTAAATTTCTGGAGGTCGAAATTAGGAAAGAAGTTTAAATAATTGATCATCCTAAAGTCCGATCTTTTTCAAAGACAGAGAAGCTTAATTTGTGAAGGTTTAATTGGTATTGAGAGCTTTGTTTTGTAACTTTGGTTAACGTGTTGTTAGAATCATCCATAAATCACACATTTTAAATGAATTAACTATTTTATAATGCCTCAATAATTAAATCTTAATATGTACCATTATGAAAAAGACAATCGTTGCGACATTTGTTGTATTTGCAGTTTTTGCAGGACTGCTTAGTTCTTGTGAAGAAAAATTGACTCTTAGTAAGGACATTAAAAACATTGTACCGGAATCGACCTTAACCAAGATTACTGATTTGGGTATGCCAATTCATAAGGGCGATAACCCGACCAACCTGGCTAATATTTACAAGGCTTCACCATTTATCCTGAAATCTTCAAATATTCCCAGTGACAATGTAGGGAAATCCTTTGCTGATTATAAATTTCGGTTGTACGATCAGGATAATGCTAATTTGAGCATCAAGCTTGATTACCTGAATGGCCCGGAATCTGGATCTGGATTAGGTGGTTTTATTTCAGGTAATGGCAGTGAATTTTCTGTATTTGTTAAAGTTCATTCAACATCTTCCGGACAACAAGCTGATATGATACACATTATTTCAGGAACCATTGTTAGTGGCGGTATTAAAGACCTCTATTTCGCTAATTTTATGCTCGACAATAACGGAAATCCAGGTAAAGTATGGATTGAAAATGAAGAAGGTCGAGTGATCTATGATTCAGATGGAATGTCGCCAGTCATTCAAAGCCTTCAGTCAAACGTTTTCAAAGATGTTTTGAGTTCTTCTTCCGGTTCAAGTCTCATTGTGAAATAAGGCATAAGATTTTTCAAATTAAAAAGGCTCCAAACTGCTAACAGATTGGAGCCTTTTTATTACTCGCAGGTACAGCGCTGCAAACAGTCAACAATTTGACTTAGAATATCATGCTTTAAATAGTAATACGTGTTTTTACCTTCACGGCGCGAACAGAGAACACCTTTATCTTTCAGAATTCCCAAATGATGCGATGTGGTTGATTGTTCAATTCCCAGAAGTTCGTGTATTTCGGTAACAGTGAGCTTTTTGCCGCCTTCCAAATGCTTCAAAATAGCAATTCGTACAGGGTGGGCAATGGCTTTAAGCATACTTGCGGCCATTTCTAATCGATCGGCATCTATTTCCTGAATATTAAACATGGTTTGAATTTTAACAGATGCAAATATATGAATATTTAGCTTTCAGTATAGTCATATTTTAACTTATTATTGTTTAGAATGTTTTCAAATTAGTGTAAATTAGTTTATTACGAATCCAAAATTGAAAGTTGATCAAACACAGCAGTTTTCAGAATAAAGTCAATATATTTTTTAATTTTGAAACACTCAAAAAAGCCCGAATGACCTCTTTGGATATTATACAATCACCGATAAAAGAAGAACTAAAAAGTTTCGAAAGTTACTTCAAAGAAGCCATTAAAAGCGATATCCCATTTCTTCAAATTATTATTCGGTACATCCTGAAAAAGAAGGGGAAACAAATGCGTCCAATGTTCGTTTTTCTGTCGGCCAAAATGTGCGGCGAATTCAACGAATCGACTCACTTGGCAGCTTCTTCCATCGAGCTTTTGCACACAGCCACGCTGATACACGACGATGTGGTGGATGAATCATACGAACGTCGGGGTAGTTTCTCCATTAATGCTTTATGGAAAAATAAAATAGCTGTTTTGGTGGGCGATTTTATTCTGGCACGTGGTTTTTTGAATACACTCGATCAAAAAGAGTATCGATTTTTGCACCTGATTTCGCGGGCAGTAAAGGATATGAGCGAGGGCGAGATTTTGCAGATGCGCAAGAGTCGCAAACTCGATATCGATAACGAAACCTATTACGAAATCATCAGGAAAAAGACTGCTTCGCTGATTGCAACTAGCATGGCTATTGGAGCTGCTTCGGTTACCAAGGACGAGGAAGTAGTTGAAAAACTTTTCCAGATTGGATTGGATGCCGGAATTGCCTTCCAGATAAAAGATGATATTTTTGACTATCAAAGCAAAGGAATTCTGGGAAAGCCAACCGGAAACGACATCAAAGAGAAGAAGATAACTCTGCCGCTGCTATATATCCTGAACAATTGTGAATCGGGCGAACGTAGCCGGATTTTGAATTTAATTAAAAGGAAAAATAAAAATCAGGCTAAAGTAAAAGAGCTGGTCGATTTAGTGGTAAGCCGCGGTGGATTGGATTATGCTGCCCAAAAGATGAACGAATTCAGGGAAAAAGCTATTGCTGGGATTATGGAATTTCCTGAAAGTGAATCGAGAGCCGCCCTGATTGAATTGGTCAATTACTCAACGACCAGAAAAAAATAACTGCCTTACCGCACTTTCCGAAACACTTTTTGTGAAAAATAATTGGGCAAAGTTTCATCCGTGTTAATCACAATTCCGCCCAAAATATACACCGGAAAATCAGCCTGTAAAACCTTGTTGTTAATAATCAACTTCAGAATTTCATTTTCAATTTCATCGTAAACCAAATGTGTAGTTTTCAGGATTGGAACCTCGGCTTTTCTTATTTCATTAGCCATTGGTAATAACCTTAGTGCCAAAAATTCGGGCTGAAATTCAGAATAGTCAGCCGGATCAATCTGATGGATTGAGGTGGACAAAACATGTTTCTGAACCATCATCAATGCCCCGCAGGTATTGGTGTGCCGGTGCTGGCCTACCCGCTTGATTTTACCAACTTCGCCAGAGCGCGAGATTCCAATGTGTGATCCGAAAATGAATAAAGCTGCTCCGCCATCGGGAATGTGGTCGGCAAAAGCAGTGAGGCCAATATCGCCGACAAACGGATAACCGGCTAGTCCGCCCATAATAAATGTTCCCTGTGGTGAGGGAAGGTTCATCTTGGTCTGATGGTGGTTCAGTTCATCGAAGCAAAATGAAGTTGCTACGATAATTTTATTCATTTCAATGCCTTCACGATCAGCGATTTCGAGTACCGCGTTGTGTGAAGCTTCAGACATGGTTGAGAATTCGTCGAAATATTGACTTATTATTTTTTGCATTTAGATACTGAATTTGGTTTTTGATTTAATTAAAAGGCTATCCGGTTGATCCTAGCGCATTAGCAACTGCATTGATGGTTTTTAGCAAAATGATGTTCTGTTGATTGGCCATAGCAGGATCTTCTGAGTCTTTCTCGTTTCGCCAATCACGAAGGACATTAACCTGCATTTGGTGCATCAGATCGAGAGCCACCGCCCTGAGGCGAGTTGAATGGTAATGGTTTTTTCGTCGTTGATCAAAGGGCTTTTTGAGTAGTTCGGCCAAAAGTTCTTTTGTAAGATTAAATTCGTTTAATATAAGCGGCAAAATGTCTGTTTTGGTTTGTTCTTCATTCACCAGCGAGGCGTACAATTCAATAACTTCAGGGTCAGTTGCAGCTAAGCCCGAATCAACATTAGTCAGAATATAACGAACAAATGGATCAGATACCAGAAGCTGTTTCAGCAGTTCGTATTTTTCAGGATGCTGTTCTTTTAGCAGCTTCAGGGTGCTTCCAACACCGTACCAACTGGTAATATTTATGCGGCTTTGTGTCCAGCTGAACACCCAGGGAATAGCACGCAAATCAGTCAAAGTGCGTTGGTTGGTGCGCCTTGATGGACGGGAACCTATTTTGCTGGTTTCAATCACATCAATCGGAGTGGCCTGCTCGAAAAAGCGGATAAAACTCGGATGACGGGTGAGCGCATTGTATGTTGTGAAACTTTCGTGCGCCATAAATCCAATCAGGTCAAATAATTCGGGATTGTATTTGTGGGTGTTTAGCAAAGTATTCCGAAGTGTTCCTGAAGTAAGCAATTCAAGGTTATAGGCAGCATTCACTTTATTGGCATATTTCCGTTCAATGGTTTCGCCCTGCTCGGTAAGACGCAGTTTCCCACTCAGGGAATCGGGCGGAAGGCTTCTCAAAAACCAGTGAATTGGCCCGGCGCCGCGACTTATGCTTCCCCCTTTGCCGTGGAAAAACCGGACATCAACACCGTGTTTTCGCCCAATTTGAGCTAATTCGTGTTGTGCTTCGTACAAGTGCCAGAGGCTAGACAAAATTCCGCCGTCTTTATTGCTATCGCTGTAACCAACCATGACTTCCACAACTGGCCTGGAATATCCTTTTCGTTGGGCTTGCAGGCGGAGTGTATTTTGGCTTATCGGGTGAGCTAAAAATTCATCCAGAATTCCAGGTGCCCGATGTAAATCTTCAATGGTTTCAAACAAAGGTACAACAGGCAGCTGACATGCCGGACCAGATTCTGTTTTCATGTAAAGTCCGGCTTCACGGGCTAAGAGGTAAAAAGTGAATAGATCGTCCACCTTTTTGGTCATGCTCACAATCATTGAACCCAGCGCATTGGCTCCGTATTTTTGAATATGGTCAGCTAAAACGCCCAGGTATCCCAAGGCATTTGCTGTTTCCGAAACATTTCCGGAGTAGGCATGGGTAAAAGGCCGGTAGCGATCAAGCTCCTGAAGCAAAAATATTTTATCTACCGATCCATCGGTATTTATGGAATAGCTTGTAGGATCAATATCTTCAAGAAGTCCGAGAAAAGCTTTCTGATAAAATTCGCTGTTTTGCCGTACATCCAGATGTGCCAGATGAAAACCAAAATTCTGCACGAAACGCAAGGCTTTGTTTACTTCGTTGGTGGCAAGCATGGGTGCACCCCAAAGAGAAAGTGCCCTGAGAAGTTTTTCCAGGTCATCAATTAATTGACCTGAATTGGAATAACTCCATGCATTTGGCGCTAGTTGTATATTTCCTCCTGAAAGTGTATGCTTCAAAGGAAGTTTTTCAATCAGCAAAAGTACAAATTGCCTGAAAGGCTCACGCGATGCAGAATTGAATTGAATGTTCTCTGAGATATGGGGAATTTGCTTCTCCAGTTCCGATTTTCTCTCCATAATTTCCGCCGACAATGTACTTGGTGCAGTGTAAATACTTAGACTGTCAGCCAATAAATTCAGGCGTTGACTGGTTAAATTCAATGCTTCTGTCCGCAAGCGCTGCAAGGTATATTTGGTAATTTCAGGAGTTACGAGCGGGTGCCCGTCGCGGTCGCCACCAACCCAGGAGCCCAAACTAATTTTAGGCATCGACCGGTAATTCTGGATAGACTCTGACCGAAACCCAGCTTCGTTCCAAGCTTGCGTTAATGTTTTATCATGAAGTTCGAATACATCAGGAAATACTTTGGTGAGGTAATGTAAAACATTTTCAAGTTCGGTTTCCACCTGCGGTTTTTCGAGGTAAATGTCATCTATAAACCAAAGCCTGGTCAGTAATTCTTTAATAGCTGAGCGAATCTGGTCACGTTCAAGAGCTGTGTAAACCGGATTTTCGAGCATGACGAGCTGCAGATACAGTTCGCGGTAATATTTCAAGACTACAGTTCTTTTGGCCTCGGTCGGGTGTGCTGTCATTACCGGTTCTACTTCAATTTGAGATAGGACAGCAACAATTTCTTCCTGAGAAATGCCCGACTCTTTAACTTCAGCAAAAGTATTTGCCCAACTTCCGTTTACACTTTGCGATCCTTGCAGCTGTTGTTTGTTTCGCCGGCTTTGCACAGCCCAGTTTACTTCGCACAAATTAAGCAGCTGAAAACAAATGGAATAGAGATGAATGGTCTTCTGTTCGTGCTCGGGCTTCGGAGTAGAAACCTGCGTATTGAGCCAGGGAATATAGGCAACAAGATCTGTTTCATTATTTGATTCGAGAACTTCGGCAAAGCATTGAAGCAAGAAATGAAGATCGGAATAAGGCTTGCCTATTTCCTGAATATTTTCCTTTAAAACCGGATGCATAGTTGTTTTTTAATGCTAAAACATTCCTGAAGAAGCTATTGTTGAAAGAAGCCAAATAAATTATAGATGAAATCATCTTTAATCTTCAATTCCGTTTTCGGGTAGTTGTCTGATTTTCTTTGCGTTTAGCGGTGAAACAATGCTTTTTCCAATATTGGCTTCAATTTCTTTGCGGGTATTGCCAACAATCGAACCGCCGCGGGCGGCTACTTTTCTATTTTCATCCGGCGTTTTGGGCTGATGTTGTTTCGAAATCTCAGTCGTAGTAGCTTCTGCAAGAGTATTTAGCGCCAATTCGAGGTTGGTCATATTATCCCGAAGGCTTTCCTTTTTTAAGTTTTTGAGTTGTTTGTATTGTTTGGTGGTCAATCCCGACCAGCCATGTGTAATAATATCGGTTAGTGTTGCATATTCCTGACCCTGTTTAACTCCCCGCTGCTCCCATTCATCAGTCAACTCTTTGCGAACTTCAATGCTTTTAAGTCGTTGATTGATCCAGTTGGTTGAATAGCCTTTCCGATGGTAATACTCCAGCATCCGGTTTATTCCAAGTTCAGGATCGTCCATTTCGTCCAACCGCTCGCGTGCTACTTCGGCAAGCCACTGTTTGAAAGGCTCAGCCTTTGGCGATGGAATGGATTGGATCAGCCTAAAAAGTTGCTCAACATCAGCCACATCGGTTTTATAGAACTTCCCGTCTGCCGATTGCATTTTCAGTTGGTTACAATTTGTAACCGACTGGTTTCCCTCCTTCTTAAGTCTATTCTTAAGTACTTTCCAATAATTATTTGGGTTAGGACTATCAGTAAGAATGCCTACGACATCTACAATGGATAAAAACCATTTTTCCTGTTCTCCATCCCAAAGGGTGCGAACTTTTTTGTCTTCAAATAGCTTTAATGCATCTTTCCGGGTCATTTTGATTTGATTTTAATCAGACTGATTATTTCAAATATAGCAATCTTTCAGGAATTTATTGTCACAAAAAAAGCTGTCTGCGTATGCAAACAGCTTTCTGAAATGTCGTTTGTTTTCGCTCTACTTCAATGAAGCCAAAGCAGCATCGTAGTTCGGTTCGTCAACAATTTCAGGAACTTGCTGATTGTAGACAACCTGATGATTTTCATCTAAAACTACTACTGAACGAGAATGTAAAGCTGCCAAAGGACCGGTAGTAATTTCAAGCTGGTAATCTTTACCAAATTTGCCTGTTGCGAAATCGGAAACGGTGATTGCATTAGCGATACCTTCAGTTCCGCAGAAACGAGCCTGAGCAAATGGTAAATCGCGTGAAATGCAAAGTACGGTTGTGTTTTCAAGGCTGGCAGCCAATTTGTTGAACTGACGAACGGAAGCTGCACAGGTTCCGGTGTCCAGACTTGGGAAGATGTTAAGAACTAGTCTTTTGCCGGCAAAATCTTTCAGCGAAACTTTGGATAAATCGTTTTTAATCAATTCGAAATCTGGTGCTTTTGTTCCTTTTGCAGGAAGTTCGCCTATGGTTTGAATTGCGTTACCTTTTAATGTAATTTGTGCCATGATAAAATGATTTTTTAATTGAATTTTGTGTTTTGTTGATTAAAACAGCTTCGACCTTAGAAATGTTTTACGACGCTGCCGGTAATTTTTTCGAGCAGGTTATTGGCTAAACGGCTGGCTCCAATACGGAATAATTCAGGAGTTAACCATTCATTGCCCAATATTTCCTGAACGATAGTGAGATAGAGGATGGCATCTTCAGGAGTTACAATCCCCCCGGCAGGTTTGAATCCGATTTTTTGTTCGGTTTCCTCAAAATGTTGTTTGATGGCCAGACACATTACGAAAGCAGCTTCGGGTGATGCGGCTTGTGGCAGTTTTCCGGTTGAGGTTTTGATGAAATCGGCACCGGCTTCAATAGCCAGAATGGATGCCTGCCAGATTTGATCAACATTCAGCACTCCGGTTTCCAGAATAACTTTCAGATGTGCATCGCCAATTGCTTTTTTGATGGCTGAAATTTCGTTGCTACAGGTTCCGAAATCGTCTGCCAGAAAGGCCCACAAAGGAACAACAATATCAATTTCATTGGCTCCGGCGGCAACTGCCAAACGGGCTTCTTCAACTTTCAATTCGGTAAAAGTCATGGAAGATGGAAACCCACCGGCAACAGCAGCAATTTTTACGTTTGGAACTTTCAAGGTGCTTTTCACTGTTTGAGCCATGTTCGGGTACACACAAATAGCGGCCACATTGCTGATCCCGGGAAATGCCGCAGGAAAAGTATTTACTTTCTCAGTAAAGGCAGCTACCGAACTAATGGTATCCGTAGAATTCAGGGTAGTCAAATCGATGAAAGATAGTGCCTTCTCATACATCTTTACAGTGTTGTTTTTCGCAGCAATTTCGCGTATTTCTTCCAGCTCCGATTGAATATCGGCAAGTGATAATGGGCAGGTTTCGATGGACATATTTTTTAGTGTTGAATTGTTAATTATCAAGGATTAAATTGTTTCGGGTTTCGGGTTATGTGTTGCGGGGAAAACCCGGAACTCGTATCTCGCAACCCGAATCATTTGAGTTTCTCATTATTCTGGTGGCGGTCTTTGTCTCGGTTGGTTTTTTTCTCGATGTTTTTCAGAAATGCCTCGTTCAGATCGATGCCGGTTTGATTGGCCAGACAAATCAGAACCCAAAGCACATCGGCCATTTCATCGGCCATATCTTTTCCTTCATCCGATTTTTTGAACGACTGGTCACCATATGTTCGTGCCATAATTCGCGCCAGTTCGCCCACTTCTTCGGTTAGTATGGCCAGATTGGTCAGCTCGCTGAAATAGCGCACCCCAATGGTTTTGATCCACTGATCAACCATTTGCTGGGCTTCGGGGAGGGTGATATTTTTGTTTTCCATGTTCTATGCTTTTTTGCCAGTTACTAGAAGCTAGCTGCTTGCTTTTAAAAATCCTTATTCTTCGAATCCAAAATAATCGTTACCGGGCCATCATTTACAAGGTAAACCTGCATGTCGGCACCAAAAATTCCGGTTCCGACTTTTTTGTTTCCAAGTACTTTTTTGAATTCATCGATCAGTTGTTCGTATAGGGGAATGGCTGTTTCTGGTCTGGCTGCGCGAATGTACGATGGCCGGTTTCCTTTTTTGGTTGAGGCGTGCAGAGTAAACTGGCTCACGACAATTATTTTTTCGCCAATATCCTGAATAGAAAGGTTCATCACATCTTCCGCATCATTGAAAATTCGGAGCTGACAGGTCTTTTTTACCAACCAGCCTATGTCTTCGGCAGTATCGGATTCTTCGATTCCAGCCAGAATTAACAAGCCGGTTTCAATTTCAGAAACAACAAACTCTTCTACTTCTACCGAAGCCGAACTTACCCGTTGAATAACCAATCTCATAGAATCAAATTTTAAGCAATATTATAAAAAACAAACGGTACGATTAAACATTGACTGGGATATCTTGTTTAACTATGAAAAAATAACTTTAAACAAAATCGCCTTTAAACATTCAGAAAATGAAGAATTTATTTTTTATTGGTCTAATTCTGTTAACATCGTGCATTTCGCAGAGGCCAACAGACGAAGCTAAACAGGAAATGCTTTCCAACCAAGGAGCAACAGCTCTTCCGATTACTTTTGAGGTGTCAAAGGGTATTGCGTTCAACTATCCCACATTCGCTTTTTGGGTTGAAGATTTGGAAGGTAACTATATTGAAACACTTTTTGTGACCAATTTTATAGCCAAAGGGATTTTTAAACATGGAGAAATAACTCCGGGTAAATGGAATTCAGTACCTGGTGAGGCTCGTCGGCCGGCTGCATTGCCATACTGGTCTCATAAAAGAAACATTCAGGCTAGCGATGGTCTGTACATCCCTTCACCCGAAACGGCTGTGCCAGATGCCATTTCAGGAGCAACGCCCAAAATTGGTTTTATTCTTAAAACTTCGCTTTCGAAAAAGCCTTTAGGGAAATTCAGGATACTTCTGGAAGTAAATCAACCATGGGATTCCAACCAATTCTGGGTAAACAACAAATTTCAGGGAGATATGAATTATTTTGCATCGCTCCAGCCATCGCTTGTTTACGCGGCTACCATCGATCCTGAAAATATGAATGAGCCGGTTTATCTAAATCCAATCGGACATGGTGAACCATCAGGAAAAGATGGCAATTTATTCACCGATTTGAGCACGCTTACCACAGCTAAAGAAATATTTTTAACCATTCGTACTGCAAAAAATTAGAATCATGATACAGCGAATATTTATCACATTTACTATTGTAATAACTATAATTTCGGGCCTTTGGGCCCAACAAGCGACAGTAAAAGGCCGTGTTTTTGATGCTGTAAGCAACGAACCTCTGCCATTTGTAAATGTCATTGTTTCAGGAACTACCATTGGGGCCATTACCGATATTGACGGAAATTTTCAATTGGTTGGTCTCTCCCCCGGATTTGTTCGCATTCAGGCTTCATTTGTAGGTTATCAGAATGCGCTTTCAGCTCAGATTGAGGTAAGTAATGCAAAAGTTGCTTTTCTTGAAATAAATATGGAACAAACTGATACCAAAATTGATGAAGTGACTGTGAGTGCTTCACCCTACCGTAAAACTGAGGAAAGTCCGGTTTCGTTGAAAACCATAGGCATTGCCGAGATTGAAAAAAGCCCGGGCGCGAACCGCGATATTTCTAAGGTTATTCAGTCGTTTGCAGGAGTTTTGTCATCGCCATCTTTCCGTAATGACATTATTATTCGTGGCGGTGGACCGTCGGAAAGCCGGTTTTATCTGGATGGCGTTGAGGTTCCAAACATCAATCATTTTGCCACGCAAGGAGCTTCGGGTGGGCCAGTAGGAATTCTGAACGCTGACTTTCTGCGTGAAGTGAATTATTATTCTGGTGCATTTCCTTCGAACCGTGGAAATGCTCTGAGCGGTGTTTTTGAATTTGCCCAGGTGGACGGAAATGCCGACAAGCTGAAATTCAGGGGAACCTTGGGTGCTTCTGAAGTTTCGGCCACATTTGATGGACCTGCAGGCGATAAAACAACATTTATTGTTTCGGCCAGAAGATCTTACCTGAAACTGCTTTTCAGCGCACTCGAACTGCCATTTCTACCCACTTTTAATGATATGCAGTTTAAAGTACGCAGCCGGATTGATGCCAAAAATGAACTTACATTCATTGGTCTTGGAGCCATCGATTTGTTCGACCTGAACAGAGACATTAAAAATCCGGATGATCAGCAAAAATATATTCTGAGCCAGATCCCGAAAAACGAACAATGGAGTTATACTGCTGGTGTTGTTTACAAACATTTCAGAGAACGCAGTTACCAAACCATTGTGTTAAGCCGCAGCCATCTGAATAACTCGATTAATAAGTATTTTGAGAATGATGAAAGTTCGGAAAGCAATAAAATTCTGGATTACAGCTCAGAGGAAATTGAAAATAAAATAAGGTTCGAAAACAATGTCAGGGTAAATTTTTTCAAGCTGAATTATGGTGTGAATATCGATTTTTCGACCTACACAAACAGCACTATTCAGCGCCGGTTTTACAATGGCGAAATTCTGCCTGTAAACTACAGTACCGACCTGAATATTATGAAATATGGCATTTTTGGTCAGGCAAGTCATACTTTTTATGACGAACGTCTCATTGTTTCTGCAGGCTTCAGGGTCGATGCCAACAATTATTCATCATCAATGAATAATCCTTTGAAACAATTATCGCCCAGGATTTCTGCCTCATACAGGCTGACAGAAAAATGGAGTCTGAACATGAATACTGGTCGTTATTTTCAGCTTCCGGCCTACACAGCCCTCGGATACAAGGAAAACGACGTGTTTGTAAATAAGAATAATAAACTTAAATACATTTCAGTTGATCATTACATTAGCGGGGTTGAATTTAAACCTGCCAATAGTATTCAGTTTTCGGCTGAAGGATTTTTCAAGAACTACCGTCACTATCCTTTCTCGGTAAAAGATAAAATTTCGATTGCTAATAAAGGAGCAGATTTTGGAGTGGTTGGGGATGAGTCATTGACTTCCACTTCAAAAGGAAGAGCCTTTGGTGCTGAATTTCAGGCCAGGGTCAGTTCGTCGAAAGGATATACGATGAATTTATCTTACACCCTTGTACGCAGTGAGTTTCAGGATGGGAACAACCAGTACATTGTTTCGGCCTGGGACAGCAAACACATTTTGAGCATGACCGGAAGTGCAGCCTTGAAAAAGGGTTGGCAGATTGGTTCGCGGTTTCGGTTTGTTGGAGGATTGCCTTACACGCCATACGACATGAACCGTTCAACGTTGATTGAAGCATGGAATCTGCGGGGAGGACCCTATTTTGATGAAACACGATTAAATTCACAGCGTTATCCAGCTTTTCATCAGCTCGATGTTCGTGTTGACAAAGCCTGGTACATGAAAAAAATGACGATGAAGCTTTACCTTGACATACAGAACCTGTATAATTTTCAGGCTGAATCGCAGGATTTTCTGGTGCGTGAAGAAGATGCAAACGGTAACTTCCTGACCGCCGATAACGGAACCCGCTATGTGCTTCGGAGTGTAAATAATACTTCAGGAACAGTGCTGCCAACAATTGGAATACAGGTAGAATTTTAAACACAAGGCACATAGACCTCATATTTTTTACTGTAAGACCTTCAAAGTTCGCTGACTTTGAAGGTCTTTTTTGTACAATTTATTCATAATAAATGTTCTACTTTTTCGATGTGTTCTTTGTTCCTATGTGCTTCTTCTTTTCCTGAAGAATTTTCGTTTTACTATCCGGATGTAAAGCGTTACTTTTAAAGCGATAATTTTCAAATGGAATTGAATGAAGAAGATTGCGCTTATCTCTCTGCTAATCTGGGTTCAAACCGGATATTTTGTTGCCCGTGCTCAGGAAATCTGGAAAGGATACGAACACCTTTTTTTGCCTAAAAGGAGTTATGTGGTTTATCAAACCCTGAATGACATACAAATTGACGGAAAAGGGGATGACATTTCGTGGAAAAAGGCCGAATGGTCAGCTGATTTTGCCGATATTGAAGGTGATGTAAAACCAAAACCGCTATACCCAACTCAGGTAAAAATGCTTTGGAATAAAGAATACCTGTACATTCTGGCCGAACTTACTGAGCCGCACATTTGGTCTTACTATAAAACCCGCGACCAGATTGTGTTCCACGAAAATGACTTTGAAATTTTTATTGACCCGGACGGAGACACACACAACTATTACGAGTTTGAGCTAAATGCAGCCAATACGCTGTTCGATTTATTTCTTTCACGACCCTATCGCAACGGTTGTCAGCCACTGATTAGCTGGAATTCGGAAGGTTTTAAAAGCGCTGTTTCAATTGTCGGAACACTCAATAATCCGTTGGATGTTGATCAGAAGTGGACAGTTGAAATGGCCATTCCTTTTAAGTCGATGAATGTTGAACAAATAACACCAGCTCCCGTCGATGGGCAAATCTGGAAAATCGATTTTTCACGGGTTAACTGGCAAACCGATGTCGTTGACGGAAAATATCAGAAAAAGAAAGATGAAAAAACCGGGAATGCTTTGCCCGAGTACAATTGGGTTTGGAGCCCCACTGGCGAGATAAACATGCATACACCCGAACGCTGGGGAATGCTTCAATTCTCCGGAAATTCGGTAAAAAATCAAAATGTGAAGTTTCAGATGCCGATAGACGAAGGGCTTAAAAGTTATCTGTGGCTGATCTATTACAAACAACACGAATTCAGGAGAAAACACGGAAGTTTTTCTTCTTCCCCGTCCGAACTTTTGCTGCCGGTTGTTTTCAAAGATAGCACAGGAGTGTCTGCAAAATTGGAACTTGTTGCTTCGCAAAATCAGTTTTCAGCAAAACTGACCACCAATAATGGCTTGGTTTTATCGCTGAACGAGAGCAGTTTATTACAAAAAAGTCAACTAAACAAAAATCATGAATAAAAGAGATTTTATCAAATCATCGGTGTTTGCCGGAATCGGATTAGTGAGTTTTGGCCAGGTCAGCGGAAGTCAGAAACCGAAAAAATCGGTCGGTTATAAAAATTGGATATGGGAAAATCCCAATCATAAAGAAGAAGAAAGCCATATCAAAGAAAGATTCAGCCGTTTTTATGAGGCTGGAATTCGCGGGATGTTTTTTGAAAGTGACAGTGAAAACCATTTCAGGATAGCCAAATCGGTTGGTTTGGAAGCTCACCGCTGGATGTGGACACTGAATCGCGGCGAAAAAGAAGTGCTGGAAAATCACCCCGATTGGTATGCTGTAAGCCGCAAAGGATTATCGTGTGCCACTCATCCGCCGTATGTGGGTTATTATCGGTGGCTTTGCCCATCGAAGCCTGAAGTTCAGGAATACCTGAAAAATCAGGTAAAAATGATTCTCGAAAAAGACAATGTCGACGGGATTCATCTGGATTATGTGCGTTTTTGCGATGTCATTTTACCCGTCAATCTTTGGCAGGGTTATAAAATAGATCAAAGCCGCGAGTTGCCTGAATACGACTTCTGTTATTGCGAAACCTGCCGGGCAAATTACAAGGCTGAATACGGAATTGATCCGCTCGAAATTGAACATCCCGATCAAAGTCCATCGTGGCGGAAATTCAGGTACGAGCGTGTTAATTTGTTGGTCAATCAGCTGGCTGAAATTGCGCATCAGAAAAAGAAAGTAATTACAGCGGCAGTGTTTCCAACTCCTGAAATTGCCCGCCGAATTGTTCGGCAAGATTGGACGAACTGGAATTTGGATGGTGTTTGCCCAATGATTTACCATGGTTTTTACCGCGAACCGGTTACCTGGATTGGCGATGCAGTTGAGGAAGGCATTCACTTTTTGAACGGTAGATTTCCTGTTTATGCCGGATTGTATTTGCCCGATTTTAAAACAGACAATGAGTTGGATAAGGGAATCAAAACAGCCTTAAAACATGGCGCTTCAGGAATATCTTTGTTTGGAAACGTTGATGAAAGAGTACTCGGTATTTTTTCGAAAGCAATCGCCGAATTAAAACCAGAATAAGAGAACGCTATTTGGATTTATATTTTGCTTCATGACCACACTCTGCATCAATCAGCCCAACACCGATCCGTATTTTAACCTGGCGGCCGAAGAGTATTTCCTGAAAAACTTTCAGGAAGATTTCTTCATGCTTTGGCGCAGTCAGCCTTCGGTTGTGGTCGGAAAACATCAAAATGCATTGGCCGAGATCAATCATGAGTTTGTGCGCGAAAACCAGATTCCAGTCGCTCGTCGCCTTTCGGGCGGTGGCACGGTTTTTCACGATCCGGGCAATGTAAATTTCACCTTTATCCGGAATGTGACGAATATTTCTGAAGTCAATTTTAAGGTTTTCACCGTTCCTGTGGTAGAAACATTGAAAAAGCTGGGCGTTGAGGCTTACACCACAGGCCGCAACGATTTACTGATTGACGGCAAAAAGATCTCCGGAAATGCCGAAAATGTTCATCGAAACCGGGTTTTGCACCACGGAACTTTGCTGTTCGACAGTCGTTTGGAAGCCTTGAAGGGCGCCTTGAAAGTGGATTTGTCGAAGTTCGAAGATAAAGCGGTACAAAGTAACCGCAGCGAAGTGACCAACATTGCGAATTACCTGCCCAAGCCGATTTCGGTCGCGGAATTTACGAATTTCCTTTTCGGCGAAATCAGCCAAAACTATACAGAATTTCAGGTTTACGAACCAACAGCAGCCGATATAACAGCTATTGAAAAGCTCTCCATAGAAAAATACCAAACCTGGGACTGGATTTTTGGTTATTCGCCGCGCTATCGTTTTACCAATAAGCTGGAAACTAAAAACGGCCAAATCCAGATCAGTTTGCTGGTGGAGAAAGGGCATATTGCTGAAGCCTCTATTTCAGGTGCAATTTTGCCCGAATTGAGCCAAAAAATTACGGAAATGCTCCTTGGGTGCCGTCACGATTACGAAGTGGTAAAAAGCGCATTGTTAAGCCAAAATGAATACAGGCTTTTAGGTGATGAGATTTTACAGGCTATCTTTTAGTTGATTCTCAATCCACATCAATCACACCCTTCGAAACTACAATTTTTACCAGTGTGGCAGTGTTTTTGGCATTGAATTTCAGGAGCAAATTTTTGCGGTGGCTGTCAACGGTGAAGGTGCTGATGAAGAGTTGTTCAGCTATTTCGGTATTCGTTAGTCCATCGGCAATCAATTTCAGTATTTCGCTTTCGCGTTTGGTGATCATGGGTAAATCGCTATTTTCCGAACTAATCCCTTTCATTATCTCTTTTACGCCTTTCCCCAGATATAAGTCTTTTCCGCTTAATATATGGCGAATACCTCCAACAATATCATCAATATCCGAAGTTTTCAGGATAAAACCATCAGCTCCCTGTTCCAGCATTTTTTCAACTACATGTCGCTGGGCAACGGTTGTAATGGCCAGAATTTTTTGTCCGGGAAACCTTGATTTTGCAAGCTTGCAAAACTCGATGCCATTCATGTCCGGAAGATTTATGTCGAGGATGATCAGGTCGAATGTGTTTCCATTCAGAAAAGCCAGTCCTTTGGTGGCATTAGCGGCATGTAAACACTCCAGATTGAGGTTTGAGTCGGCAATAATCCGGGCAAGGCTTTCGCTTACGATAGGGTGATCTTCAACAATAAGTACAAGTTGGGGCATGGACGATTGATTTTGGAAATCGCCCTAAGATATTAAAAATTCCAGTGTAGTTTCAGTTCCTTTTCCGGGCAGGCTAAAAATGTCGAACTGGCCATTGAATGCAGAAACCCTGTCGCGTATATTTTTCAGCCCTTTTCCTGTTTTCACAGGATCAAGCTTTTCCGGGTCAAAACCAATTCCATTGTCGATTACCTGAACACAAATTCGTTCATTTTCAGTAAAAAGCTGGATGTCGATTTGCTTCGCCCGAGCGTACTTTAAGGCGTTGGTTACCAACTCTTGCGAGATTCGGTAAATGGTAATTTCAAGTTCTTTGCTGTAACGCAAATCCTCGCCAAATGTGTTAAATCGGATTAAAGGTAATCCCTCTGGTTCAACCTGTTTGACAAAATCGTTCAAAGCTGTTCGTAAGCCGTAATGCATCAGGGTTTCGGGCATCAGATTGTGCGCTACGCGACGCATTTCGGTAATTGAAGTATCGAGCAAATCGAGTGCATGATTGAAATGCGCCAGATTTTCGCTGGTGATGATTGAATTTTCTTTCATGGATGATAATTTTAATTTGACTCCTGTGAGCAGTCCGCCCAAGCCATCGTGTAAATCGCCTGCCAGGCGCGACCTTTCGGCTTCTTCGCCCTGCAAAACCGATTTTGCTGCTGTTAGCTGACGCTCTTTTTCGAGTTCAAGCAGTTGTTTTTCTTTGATTTCGAGTTTCTGGTCGGCAATAATTTTTTTGCTTTTGATGTTCCTGAAATAGGTGTAACCGAAAAGCGTGATCAGCAGCAAACCAGCAATAAGAATGTAAATAACCAAAGTTCGCTGTTGCTTAACCAAGGTAAGTTTCTCGATTTCGGCTTGTTTCTTTTCGGTCTGGTACTTCGTTTCCAATTCAAAAATCTGATTCGACTTTTCGTTGTTGTAGACCGAATCGCGAATGGTCATATATTTGACGTAATAGTCGACAGCTTTTTTGTAATTTTTAAGGTTAAACGAAGTTTGGGCAATGGCTTCGAATAGAAATTGAATGCCGTCGGTTTTTTTCTCGCGATGTGCAATTTCTTCCGATTCGGTTAAGCATTTCATTGCCAGATCAAATTTTTGAAGCTTGTTGTAAATTAATGCGAGGCTAAAAAGGTTACCAGAGATTTGATCCACATCATTTTTTTCGCGATAATAAGCCAGCGCTTTTTCCACATAACCAATGGCCACCTCTGGTTTATTCATTCGGTTATAGCACATACCAATATTAATATTTCCGCTGGCAACACCATCCATATTGCCAATTTTCAGGCATAAATCGATGGATTGCTGCAGAAATCCGATAGCTATTTTCTGATCGCTTTGTATTTGATCGGGAGTTCGTTTTTCGCAGTACTCGTGCGCAAAATGTAGTACACCAATATGGCCTAAAACAGTGGCCATTCCAATTGTATCTTTGAGTTGCTGATATATATCGAGAGCCTTTTCATTGTACTTCAGTGCTTTATCGAATATTTCCTGATAATAGTAAACACCAGCCAGTTCGCTATTTAAATCAGCAATTCGCCAATCGTTATTTAGTTTTTCTTCTAATCGGATTGCACTGATAAAGTTCAAAGCTGCTTCTCCAAAATTTTCTTTTGACATCAGATACCTTCCCTTTTTTTGCAAGGCAAGAGAAATCTTCGAAACTAGGCCTGCTTTCACTGCTGCAACAATGGCCATATCGGTGTAAAAAAGAACTGAATCATTCCGTTTTTCCGCAAATTCTGCCGCTTTTTGCAAGTATGCATTAATCTGAATAGAGTCCGAAGCATGTATTGTTATCGATTTTAAGTCTTTAGCAAGCAAAGCATCAATAAAAGCATTCGAGGTGGCCGAAGATTGTGCACTCACCCGGTTGCCAAAGAGGCAAATACCCATTACAGCTATAAGGAAACGGAAAATGATATTATTTATGAGCATGATTTGATTGCATTAAACATGAACAAAACTAAAGGCATTCGTTTGATCCGACATCACTTAAAAAGGGGATTTTGCGAAGAGATATCAAAATCACCTTTTTAGGGGATATTCAGACTTTTTTGACTTCCTAAATTTACTTGAAAATATATTCCGGAAGAAATGCTAGCGAACTTAAAGTTCACTAACTTTAATAGGCAGATCAGAAAAAATTGCACTAGAGAAGTTTTGAGGCGAGAATCTGTATTTGTTTTCCGGATCTATAATCAATATTCTAGAAACCCAAAAATTATACTGTATGAAGGCTTTAAAATTTTTATTCGTATTTTTTATTTGTTTGGCATTCAATCAAGTAAATGCTCAAATTGATGTATCCGGAAAAGTAAAGAACCAAACCAACAACAGGGCGAACAACAAAGTTGACCAAGGCATTGATCAAGGGCTGGATGCTGTTGAAAATGGAGTAAAAGATCTGTTCAAAAAGAAAAAGAAACCTGCAGAAGAGGACCAACCTGCAGAACAAACAGCCGAAGAAGAAAAACCTGAACCACAGGATGTGAAACCAGCAAAAGAAACCAAGCCGTCTCTTCAGTCTTATTCTAAATTCGATTTTATCCCCGGCGAAAAGGTTATTTTCTATGATGATTTTACCGAATCAGCAGTCGGAGATTTTCCTTCAGCATGGAATACCAACGCTTCGGGCGAGGTGGTTACCACGAATCTCTATCCAGGAAATTGGTTTAAAATGTTGGGAGAAGGTTGTATTGCACTTGATGAAGGAATTAAGTTGCCAGATAATTTCACTATTGAGTATGATGTGATTACTTATCCGAAGGAAGAAGATAATACTGCTTTTGAATTTGGTTTTTATCTCTATAGTGCTGAAAATCCGAAAGACATGAATGAAGGTGGTGCTGTTCCCGGCTTAAAAGGAGGGATTAAGATGAGTTTTGGATACCGTGGCACTTATAGTGCTTACGACGAAACCGGTTATACCATCAGTGGCGAAAAGGATGATGCTGTTATGGAAGCAGGTAAAAAATACCGTCTTTCATTCTGGGTACAAAAAACCAGGCTAAGGGTTTACCTCGATCAGGTTAAGATTTTTGATTTGCCCAAAGTCTTTAAAGCTGGGTTTAAGTGCAATCAGATGCGATTCGAATTATGGGAGTCGGGTAATCCGATGATTACCAATTTCAGGATTGCCGCCGGGCTGCCTGATACCCGGAATAAACTTCTTACTGAAGGGAAACTGGTTACTTATGGTATTTATTTCGATGTAAATAAAGACATTGTAAAACCCGAATCGTATGGTACACTGAAAGATATTGCCACCATTTTGAACGAAGTTCCGAATGTAAAGGTCAAAATATTTGGACATACCGATTCCGATGGCGATGATGCCAAAAACATGGATTTGTCGAAACGCAGAGCGGCATCGGTTAAGGCTGAATTGGTTAAATCATTTGGCGTAAAAGCTGACCAACTTGAAACCGATGGTCTGGGCGAAACAAAACCAGTCGCTCCAAACGATACTCCTGTAAATAAGGCCCTGAACCGGCGGGTTGAATTCATTAAATTATAGCACATTTTTTAGAAAGGCAGACGGTTTATGAGTCTGCCTTTTCTATTCTATGTTAGTTCCCCGATCCTTCGGCAAAAAAGCATATCTGTTCTATCGGCTACAGCTAAATATTAAAATTTTACAATTACTGAGAAAAATATGAATACTTCGAAATCAAACATATTTTCGAAAAGTGCTTTTCTAACCCTTTTTACTTTTTGCTGTTTTTTTGCATATAGTCAGGATTCAGGCGATTGCGAAAAATGCGGCAAAAGACTGGTAACCTGCTGGGATCTGGATATTCTAACTCCTAAACCAACCAATCCGGAAGACAGTATTCTCTGGAAGCAGTTGCATAATGCTTCAAGTGCGTATTACGGAAACCTGGTTGCGAAAGAATCACCCAAATGCCTGGCACTCCTTCCGGGTTGCCGAATTGGTGACCCCACTCCTCCATGGAAAAATCCATGTCCTTATAAAGGGCAGGCAAATCGTGGTTATGACTATGCCATACTGGGTGAAATCCGGGGCAAGGAAGGCGCCTATTCTCTACGCCTTATTCTTGTAACCAATGAACATGAAACAGTTTCAGAAGCCACTGTATCCTTCGAAAAAGCTGCTGAGGCCGGAATGTTCGGAGTTTTCGCAACACTGGAATTGGGTGGAACATCATCGGGATCGCGCATGTTGTACGATGTAATCCATGAGTACGAAGTAAAAAAACGTGATAAAAGCAACGATGAGAAATTTGGAAATGTTGCCATCGAACCTAAAATTGAATTTGACCAGTCTTCCTATAAAGTCAGGTTTAAATCGACTACCGACCGTTCACAAAAAATGGTCATTACCTTAACCGACTGTGATGGCGTAGTTCTCAAAAACCGGAATGTAAGCTTTTGGGTAAAGGAAGGAGCACTTTCATCGGAAAAGGTAATGACTGACGAAAACGGGAAAGCTGAAGTAACGTACATTACAACTCAGGAAAATTATTCGGATGTGATTACTGCCGAATGGGATTATTATCACCCCAACGATAAGAAAGGTACAGTCAGAACAAGTGCACCAGTTCAAATTCTTCCACCGGTTGAATTTCTGGATGGCTATATCACTGTGGGCATCGAAAACTCAAAATTTTCGCCGAACAAAAAGAATCAAATTCAGAGTGAGTTGGTCTCAAGATCTATTTCAGGTAAAATAACTCTCCGGATCATTCGCGACCGGATTCAGAGATACATTGACAAACCTGATTTCAGAAGAGAATGTGATCCAACCACGCACTGTCCGATACTTTCCGGCGGTTCCGATTTTCAGGCGCGCGATCCGCTGGATTATTCAATTGTATTAATTAAAAACCGTTACCCACTAATTGTCAGAACAATTATTAATGAAATGGGTATTCGGGGTGTCGATGGCAAGGAAAAATATGTAAATACGTATAATTCAGCCGCCGATGATACCAACTCGGTTGAAGGACTTAACCTGGAAATTAAAGCATACGTGGCCGGCGAAGGTCAGCTTGCTCCACTTTCACCCTATTATGTGATCTGGCTTACCGGAGGAAAATATCTGGATAAATTACGAATACAACCTTTTGGCCGTGGTGGAGCCATGCAATGGGATATCTATAAAGAAAAACTAGTTCCTATTTCTGATCCGGTCGGTGTTGGAATTCCGTATGTGATCGCCGAGCCAGAGGCAGACATGACTCTATACAAAACGTATGAACCTTTGCTGATTAAAAATTCGGTGGATTTTGAGCGTTATTTGATGAACCCTGCCGGATCGTTCAAAATATATGCATCAGGCAATCAAACACAGGAAAACGAGAGTTTTACTTCTGAAAGTCAGGTTACGGTAACGATAAGTCTTTCTCCGCACGAAATCCCGAATCAGCCAAAGAAATAAAATTGCCAAATTAATTCGGAAAACAAGTTGAGTTTCTAACTCATAACTATTAGATCATGAATAAATTATTCGCCGTTGTTGCTGGTTTAACTATTTTATATTCTTCAGCCTTTGCCCAAAAATCAGCAGAGTATCTTCCTGAAAAACCGGGCAAAGTGATACTGAATCAATACTCGATGAACGTAGCCGATGAACTCCACCGGAATGTAAAACAAGTTGCCGAGTGGTTCATTCAGAAAACTCCTGTATTAGCCAATCCCAAAGGATTCGATCTTTGGGTGTATTTTACCGGTTACTGGAATGACAAGTACAAATTGCAGCCCGGTAATTATGGACGTAGGGGTGAGCTGAATTTCGATTTCAGGATTTTTTATAAGGAAGGAGGACAAAGGACGATTGAGCCGCCCCACTGGAGTTTCGAAATCAACAATACGGAATATGGACATGCTTCAAATTCCAATCTTCCCGGATGGGACAATACCAAAGATCCGGAATCTCTAGAGAAACCTATGGACAAAGCAGCAGCCGATTTGAATGATTTGTTTCGCATTTTTCCGTTTGTGAGGGAAATCGCTCCGGGAGTCAGATTGTATGGGGGAGGTAATCTGATTGTTTTTAATCCCGACAGGCCACCATTCTGGATACCGGTTACCGTGCGCGAAGTGGCCAATATGAAACTGGCCTATTATAGCCTGATTGAGGTTCATTTATTACCTTATTTGAAAGAGGAAATTGCAAAATTGACAGAGGAAGAATTGAACGCGCCCGCTTTTTCGGGCAACGAAGAACTTTTTGTGCTGGATGTACATCCTGAATTGGATGATAAAACCAATGAAAATGGTGGACAAATGATGCGTTTTAATCCTGAATACTGGGATCGCTCACTACCGCCAACTGCTATCCAATTTATGACTTTATATTATCCCGAAAGAAGTCAGGCTGAAAAAGATGAGTTCTTCAAAAACAATGGCTACCCCATTTTTGGCGATGTGGTCATGAATTCAATCAAACTGGAAGAATTGGCAAGTCTGATCATGAAAAAGAAATAGCATTTCACTTAGTTGTTGATTAGATAGTTGTGCTATCCGAACTAGTATGGATTTAACTTTGGACTAATTCATCTGAAACAAAAAAACAAAAGCTAAAACAAAGCCAGATAATTTTTAAATTTGTGGCTCAACATAAATACAACTTATCTGATGAAACAAATTTTGGTTACCGGAGGCACCGGCTACATTGGCTCCCATACGGCCGTTGAATTGCAAAATGCGGGCTATGAAGTGATTATTGTTGACAATCTTTCGAATTCGAGTTTGGATGCATTGGATGGAATCGAAAAGATTACCGGAATCCGTCCGGTTTTCGAACAATTTGATTTGATTGAAAAAGATAAGGTTGATGCTTTCTTTGCGAAATACCCGAAGATTGAGGCCATCATTCATTTTGCAGCTTTCAAAGCAGTTGGCGAATCGGTTGCTAAACCACTTATGTATTACCGCAACAACTTGGTTTCGTTGGTAAACCTGCTCGAATCCATGGAAAAATACAATATTCCGGGTATGGTTTTCAGTTCATCGTGCACAGTGTATGGTCAGCCCGAATCGTTGCCGGTTACCGAACAAGCAGCTATTCTTAAAGCAAATTCGCCTTACGGAAATACCAAACAGATTTGTGAAGAGATAATTCAGGATACGCTTGTTTCATGTCCGAAATTAAAAGCCATTGCTCTGCGCTATTTTAATCCGGTTGGAGCGCATCCCACAGCATTAATTGGCGAACTTCCGCTTGGAGTTCCACAAAATCTGGTTCCGTTTATAACCCAGACTGCTGCAGGTGTACGTCAGCAGTTAAGTGTTTTCGGAAGCGATTACAATACTCCTGACGGAACTGCCATACGCGATTATATTCATGTGGTTGACTTGGCGAAAGCCCATGTGGTTGCGGTTAGCCGCCTGGTTGAAGAGAAAAGTAAAAAGCAGTTTGAAGTTTTCAATTTGGGCACCGGAAATGGCCTTACAGTTCTTGATGTAGTAAAATCGTTCGAGAAAGTTACAGGACTAAACCTGAATTATAAAATTGTTGATCGCCGTGCTGGTGATGTAGAAAAAGTATATGCAGACACTACTTTTGCGAACGAAGAACTGGGTTGGAAAGCTGAAAGTTCGCTCGACGACATTCTTTCATCGGCCTGGAAATGGGAGAAAAAGATACGGGGAATAGAATAAGAATTTCAGCAAAAATTAGATAAAAAGGGTCTGCACATTTAAAATGGCAGACCTTTTTCATTGTTGTGTATTTGGGATGAATTAATGAGTGCTGAGCTTGGTTACAACTTTCTTTTCGTAGACATATACAAAGTTTCGTTTCGATATCAGCGTTGTCAGTTTTCATGACCACAATATTGTCAACGCGATCTTCCAGAAATGGGGTTCTGTATTTTCAGGAGTTCTTTAATACGCCAAAAAGCAAAAAACAGGAAATAAGGAAATTATGAAATGGCTTTTGATTATTTAGATTTTGTTGTGGTACCATCTGAATTTATAATCATACGTTCAACCTTTTTTGAATCTGTACCATTCACACCGTTACCGTCGTTTGTTGAATATGATGTTGGGATAGCCTTTGTTTCCATTTTCTCTAAGCCACTAATAAAAACATCGAGTTTTGCTAATCGTTCCTTGTTTCGAGCTATTGCTTGCTCTTTTTCAATTTGAGCTACATCCAAAAGAGTTTCAGTTAACTTATCATAAGAAAAAACCATTTGTTGATGTAAATGCCCTTTGTAATATACATTGTAAATTCCGTCTTTTAGTCCATTTGCATATGTAATTTCATATTTCAATTCACCTTTTTTGTAATAAACTTCTACTCCTTCTTTTTTATCATTCACCCAAGGCGTTATTAAAACTATTTCGCCCTCTTTGTTGAAATATGTTTGTATTCCGTCTTTTTTACCGTCGACATAATTAACCGTTGATTTAAGTTTTCCGTTTCCGTAGTATTCTTTTTTAATCTCGGTTTGGGATTTTGCTGATAGACCAATTAGTGTAATGGTTAGGATCAATAGTAAATTTTTCATAGGTATATTTTAAGATTATTATTTCTTGTTAGTGATTATTTCAAACAATTGTTCTTGCGAACTAAAAGCCAAACATTACAATCAAAATCCAAGAAATAATTGAGCTGATTTGAAATTGTTCTTTCACAATGTAAACCACCTATTCCATCTTTTTCGATTGACTGATTGAACAGTTTATTTTGATTTTTATCTTTAATCAAGGGCTTCACACTACTGCGAAGCCCTTTTTGTTGTTGTGTATTTGGGATGAATTAATGTGTGCTGAGCTTGGTCACAACTTTCTTTTCGTAGACATATACAAAGTTTCCGTCTCTAGATAAAGTAGTTATCGCACCGGTCCGCGCTTTGAAATCTTTGTATTTACAGGTATTCAAGTCGAAAGTGCCAATGTCGGCCTTGTCGGTTTTCATGACCACAATATTGTCAACACGGTCTTCCAGAAACGAGGTTCTGTATTTTCCGGAGTTTTGTAACTCGCCGGAACTGGCGTTAAATGTTGATACACCTTTTTCGCCAATAACCACAATTACATCATCTTTAAATGGCTGAATTTGTGTGGCCAGACCAACGCCGCCTTTCGACACGGGAACTTCGTATTTTTCTTTTCCGGTCTGTATATCGATGGAGTAAAGTTCTTTACCGCTGCAAACAATGGTGTTTCCGTTAAACGAAATCATGTTGGTAATACCTTTTCGGAAACGTTCCGATTCCCAAACCAATTTACCATCGGAGGAGTTTAGTGCCTGAATGCCGCAAGGATTAACATTTTCAAACTCGATAACTGTTTCGGTAATAATCTGGTCGCCAACTCTGCGTGTTTTGATGTATTGTTTTTCAACTACTCCACCAATCTGAAGCAGTACTTTTCCATCAACAACCTTCATTCCCGGAATTGCTTTGGCATCTTTGATTTCAGGAGAAGTCCACAGTAATTTGCCGGTATTCAGATCGTATTTTTTAACGTATTGCTTGCTGCGGCTTAGCATATCGAGTACATAAATATCCTGGCCATCAATAATCGGATCAGCCACAGCGCCATATACGCCGAAGACTTTAACGCCGATAGGTTTTCCGACTACACGTTCAGGTGTAAAATCGTAAGCGGCCGACCAGATTTTTGCGCCGGTTTTATAGTCGTAAACCTGCATCCCGTTTAGCATGAGGAAAACTTTGCCATCGGTTACATTTAAATCGTAAACAAACTGCCTGGAGATAACCTTCCGTTCTGCTCTTCCGACATAGGTATTTTCCCAAAGGATTTCACCGGTCTTCAGGTCAATTTTAGCGATCTGGTTTTTAAAGCCGGTTAACAAGGCAGCGATTGTGCCCGGAACAAAATTTACCATGGTCAGGGTGTGGTCACTTCCGCTGTAATAGTAGCGGCCAACTACTCCTTTAAATTTTTCGGTACTCCACAATTCTTCGCCGGTTTGTGCGCGGATATACACCAGTTCTTTCTTTAAGGTAATTGCAAAGCAATCTTCTTCCTCAATGTAAGTAATCATACTTTCATCGAGTTCCTGATATTTATCGGTTGTCCAAAGATTCTTACCTGTTTCGAGGTTGATGCAGGCAATCTGATCTTTTCCTAATTTACGGTCGAATAAAAAGATTGTACTTGATGCCCAGAATGGAATCAACTCGTCTATTTTCCGGAGTTTAGGAGCCATCTCGCTGAACGACTTTTCCCAAATAACTTTTCCACTTTTGTTGTCGAATAACGACATTTCCTTGTCAGAAGCGGCATAGCTGTGTTCGCCTTCCAACGATGTTCCGGCCCAAAGTATCTGGTGACCTAATTTAGTTTCCCACACTGTCGACATGTCTTCCTGTGCCTTTACCCAGGCAACCGAGAGCAGTAATACTGCAAAAATCATGAATCTTTTCATTGTGATCGGGTTTTAGAATTTAAATGTATAATTGAATTTATAGTCTTTGTTTTTTGGCATTTTAAAGCTAAACTGAAAATCCAGAATCTGATCCTTCAAGCTGTTCTGAGATGGAATATTACCATCTTTTTTGTCGGCAACAAATACCGAAACCACTTGGCCTTTGTTCCGGATGGTTAGTGTAAGCGTATATTCTCCGGAAATCTTGTATTTCTGTCCAAACTTGTAAAGCAAGCCTTCGGGCAAGGTCATCGCCTGATCCAGTTCCAGGGTGGCTTGTTTGATGACTTCATCTTTCAACTCGATCATTTCAGGTTTCTGGGCATAAAGATTTATTCCCAAAACCACCGTCAGCAATACAATCAGAATTCTTTTCATATTTAATGATTTTTACTTTAATTCAATTTTATTCGATCATTAGTTTTCCGGTTGTTTTAGTCTGCCTCTCAGAACCAACCCGATAGATATATATTCCTCGCGGCTGATCACTCAAATCAATTTTGCTTTGCCTTGCATTGTTCCTTGATTGATAAACCTTCATTCCTTGCAAATTGTAAATTTCAATTTCAGCATCATCTAAATCCATGTCCAGCGTAAAAACGCCATTCGAGGGATTTGGGAAGATTTTAATATTGGTTGCGTGTCTGGCAATTTCTTCAGTTCCGGTGGTTCCGGAACACAGACTGGCAAAGAAACTGTTGTCGATAGTTGTTGCTCCTGCCGGTAATTTTAACGAGAAAGTATCGAAGGCAGATGTTCCGGAGTGAGTTCCTACAAGTGAAATACAATCAGTGCTTTGAAGGACCATCGCATTTACTTTCACATTTCCCGCTAAGGTCTTGGTCCAAATTGATTTTTTTGTTTTATCAAGTTTAACTACTTGAGCTGTATTGAAGGCTCCATCACCACCTAAATAGTAGTTTTCTGAACTGTCAACGATAATGTGTTTAATTTTCGAGGCATTTCCGCCAAACTGAATCGCATCGACAAACACCGGAATGCCGGTATTCGCATAAAGTTTGTACATATATCCGTTGGGGAAGACTGACTTTGCGATCGTTCCAACAGTTACAGTTCCGAATAGAGCGTAAAAAGAACCATAAACGTTTCCTTGATTATCGAGGCTGATGCGGTAGGTCTCAGCAAGAGAACTGATTACAGGAGTTGACCAGATTACATTGAAATTGGTGTCGTATTTAACGACTTTATTCCCTGCCTGAACAATGATGTTATTTCCTGAATCGATAATAATATTGTGGTATTTGGCATTTATGTTGTTACCTGATATTGTTCCCCAGATTGTATTAATCAATTCACCATTTGAAGAGTTGATTTTTATTATTTCCGACTCATAGTGAATGACTGGTGTATTGTTCCCATCGACAGCAATTCCATATATTGGAAGAAAGTAGCCCTTAGCCCAGATAAAGTTACCGGTATTGCTGTATTTGGCCACAAAACCACCAGACGATGCTGATAATGAATTGTTTTCGAATGAGGCAATCTGATTGGCAGGAATTGAACCACAAACATAAACATTCCCGTTTTTATCAAGGGTAATGTCGTTGGCTGCGGCGAAATACGGACTGGCCGTTCCACCATTTTTCAGCCATACAATTGTTCCTGTTTTTGTTGCTTTCCCAAAATATGCTCCGCCCTTGGTGGCTGAAAGCTTTGTCCCGTTAAAATCAAGATCACCGTTCAGTGCACCACAGAAGTAGATGTTTCCCAATTCATCTTTTACCATATTTCTTACTTCATTGGTTGCAGTTCCTGCAGAGTTGTTGAAAGCATATTGGAAGCTCGGTGTTTGAGCTAAAACTGAAAAAGAAATAAATATAAGTATTGGCAATAAGTAGATGTTTTTCATAATCGTCAGTTTTAAATTTGATTGATAAAAAGTATTTTATTCTGAAAACTCGAAATTCCAAACCACCAACTGATTTCCCATAGCTATCAGGATTGATTGGTCGCCGGGTAGGAAAGTGAATGAAGGACGGGCATCGCTAAGCAGTTTTTCTCCGTCAATCTTTTCAAACAAGCGGCGTCCCAGCTCGAAGCGCTTTTGCAGGGTGCCTGTTTCGGTATCGTACAAGTGAATTTCCTGAAAACGGGTTCCTTTTGAATTGATGGCAAACAACTTCTTGTTGTTGCTCATTTTAAGTTCGGGCTGTGCAATTGACATAGATGTAAATCCCTTTCTTAGTGGTTCGCGATTGACAACGTCAATCAGGTTAATGAAAGTTTGTTTGTTGTTATTTACCTGAATCGTGATTTCAGGAGTTTGGAAGGCTAGTAAAATCTCACCATCAGGCGAAAAACTAAGCCTGTAAATGAGATCGTAAAACTCGCCGATAGTTTTAATTTTTGATTTGGATTCCACATCATAAAGACTGATCAATTGCTTGAACTTCACCGTAGCTTTTAATCCTTTTTTGTTCTTCTTAAACTGACTTTTTATATCGTCCTCGTTGATCATTTCCGAAACTGCAATCGTTTTCCCGTCGGGGCTAAGTGCTACAGCATTGGCTGCTCCCGGTACACGAATCGATTTGTCTTTGGAGCCATCGGGCAAATTCCAGAAAGTAACTTCATCCTTATCCAGACTAACTGCGTATTTTTCGTCGCTCGAAATAGCTGCATCCTTTACATTTTCGATCGATTTAATTTGTTTTCCGGAAGTAGCATCGGCAATTTCAAAATCTACAATACGGTCTCTGTTCTGGCTGAACTCCGCATAATTTAATTCCTGAAGAACCAAGTATTTTCCGCCAACCGAATAGCTGATTTTCGATCCGTATGTCCGATCGCTGGTATTAAATTTCTGAATTACCTTGCGGCTTTCCCAGTCAATAAGTTGAACCGGAGATAACTTTTTTGAGCAGATGGCCAGTGTTTTAAGATCGGGTGACAAGGCAATTCCTGAATATTCAACTTCGTCTGAACCGAGTTTAATCCGTTCAAAATCAGAGTTGGTTGTCTGGCTCCAAAGTTCGTGCTGGCTGAACATGAAAAGGCCCAAAAGTAAAATCCGGAGCATCAACGCGCCCATTCTGAATTTCCCTTTAGGCTGATCTTTTGAATTTGTTGTCCTCATCGATTCTGTTATTTGGCGTTTGAAATAAAAACACAGAGCTTCCGGCAGTGTAATTGCTTATTACCTCAAAACACCCTCAGTGAATGGAGACCTGC
>JAFLKN010000029.1:0-85926 GCA_019163175.1 Prolixibacteraceae bacterium
ACCGGCGGTCGAAGATTGATTCGTTTGAATCGTCACCTTCTTCGATGAAGAGGTAACGGTAACTATCGGCTCCTTTGGCTGAGTAAAGGCCATATTTTCCGCTTGTCATTACATCGTTGGCTGCCGAAATTGCCTTATCAAGCATTGAGTTTGCATCACCGATGTTATGAAATTTACGGAAAGTTCCTTCAAACAATGAAACTCGGGCTTTTAGTGCCTGTGCAGCGCCTTTTGTGACGCGGCCAGTTGTAACAGTGCCTTTAAGTCCGAGGTTGGCAATTGCTGCTTCGAGATCGGCAATAATAAAATCGGCTGTTGCTTCGCGAGTGGCCCGTGGGGCTTTCAGATCGGCATCTTCAGGAGTTATCACATCTTTAATGAGTGGAACACCTCCAAAAAGACGATACATCTTGTAATAGTAATATGCCCTGAAAAATCTAGCTTCGCCAACCGATTGTTTGATTTTGTCGCCCAAAGTGGAAGCAGTGGCTTGTTCAATGATTTTATTTGCGGCCCTGATCTGTCGGTATGATTTATCCCATACATCAGAGTTATCAGGAACAACTTGCGAACCATTGCTGATTGCGCTGGGTTCCCATCCGAAAGCGATATCTGACCAGGTATCTTCGTAACCGGGTCCATCAAGGTTAATGTAAAAAGAGTTTGTTGCCAGTTCAAAGTCGTTAGCAGTGATCCAGAATGTGGCATCAGATATTTCAGCCTTTGGAGATAAATCCAAATCTTTAGAACAACTAGCACCTAATAACGAGATGCCAACTGCAAGTATTGCTATTTTATAATTACTGAATTTCATAGTTGTAGATTTTTGAATTAAAATTTAACATCAATCCCAAAAGAGTAGGCTCTGAAGAAAGGATATGAATTAAATGACTGACCTTCTTCCGGATCGTAGTTTCCATCCCAATCTCCATTCGTAAATTCGAATAAATCCTGTCCGCTAAAATAAACCCGAACATTATCGACTGAAACTTTTTGGGCAAGTGATTTTGGAATGGTGTACCCAATCTGAAGGTTTTTCAAACGCATATAGGCTGTATTTTCAATCATAGTGCTCGATTCTCTATAATTGTAGCGTTTTACGTTGTCTGAATGCGAGATTCTTGGGTATTGTGCATCTGGTCGGTCTTTTGACCAGGTTTTTTCATAAAAATAATCAAATGGCTGGAACCAGGGCCAGTAAAATGGAGTTGCGAAATCACCGGTACGAATAACCATTTTCTTGCCGGTTCCCTGCCACAACATGCTAAAATCGAAGTTTTTGAATTTTGCTTCAGCAGTAATACCATAGTTATATTTTGGATTTGCAGAACCTAAATAAACAGCATCTCCATTAAAACCTTTCGTTGGGTCGCCATAAGTAGTGATGGCTCCATCGCCATCAACATCTTTGTACATGATGTCACCAATTCCCAAACCTTTTTGTCCGTTTGGTGCAGTTGTTGGCACAATACCCTTTCCGGCATATTTGCTGTAATTATCAAGATCTTGCTGTGTTTTGATAATACCAACCGATTGAAATCCAAAGTATGAATTGATTGGGTAGCCTTCACGAAATGTATTTAAACCAAGAGAGAAGTTGTCCTGACCTTTTAAGTCGGTGAGTTCATTATCGTTATAACTAACTACAAAGCCTAATTTGTAGCTAAAATCACCAAGTTTTTTGCCCCAGTTCAGGTTTAAATCCCAACCTTTGGTGGTTAGTTCTCCTGAATTGGTTGTAGGTGCAGTGGCTCCTAATGTTGAAGGATAAACTACGTCAACCAACATATTGGTGTTCTTTTTCTGATAAACATCAAAAGAACCATTCAATCTGGAATTTAAAAGGCCAAAGTCAATACCAATGTTCATATTGGTAATGGTTTCCCATGTGCGATTTGGCGAAGCCATGCCTTTCATACTGGCTCCTGCAACAGGATTGTTACTTGTTCCCATTGGATATTTTCCACCAATGTTGATAAGCTGAATGTAATCGTACATTCCCAACGCACCGATATCCTGGTTTCCGGTTTGCCCCCATGAACTTCTAATCTTTAGCATGTCAAGAATGTTCTGTCCTTTCATAAACGATTCTTCCGATATCTTCCAAGCCAGAGAAATACCAGGATATGCCTTACTCCAGCGGTTTTCAGGAGAAAACTTCGAACTTCCGTCCAACCTGATTGTTGCATCGGCATAGTATTTTCCGTTGAACGAATAGCTTAAACGACCGAAGTATGAACTAAGTGACCAGTCTTCAATTCGCCAATTTATGCCACGGCTTGAAGCATAAAGCATAGTAGGATTAGCTAAACTTAACGGGTAGATTTCGTTATTGGCAAAGCCTTGACCTTCCATAACTTTGCGTTTAAAGTCATATTCTTCATGAGAAGCCCCTGCCATAGCACTAAAAGAGTGTCCTCCAATTATCTTGGCATAGTTTAAATAGGCTGTCAGGTTTTTATACCAGTCGCGATCATCAACATAACTTGCCATATTTGGTGAGCGGCGAGTAGTATTAATATTATTATCCCAGTTGTAAGTTTGGAAAGTACGCCAGAATCCTTCTGAATCTTTGTTTCCTACATTGATCCCACCCTGTGTAGTTAATGTCAAACCTTCAAACAATATCCAATCGAGTTTGGTATTTGCCCTGAATTTACGGTTAGCAGTTTTATTGCTTCCACTTTCGGCAAGCCATTGAGCCGGGTTTGCATATCCCTGATATTCATAAAAATTACCCTTTGGATTATATACAGGCAAGTAAGTCCACGATTGGCATACCGCGCCTAAAGCCACTTCGGTCTCTGCCGGTTCAATATAATCCTCGTGCTCATAGGCAACACGGGTATCAAGAGTAATATTCTCGCGAAGTTTTACTGTAAGGTTTGTTCTGAAATTATAACGTTTCGAGTTGTTTTCACCGAAAGCGAAGACTCCGTTATTTGCCAGATAACCGCCCGAAACCATAAATTTGACCTGCTCGTTACCGCCATTGATGGCCACATTATGAGATTGAAGCATTGAGTTCTTGAAAATTACATCGGCCCAGTCGGTATGTCTGTAAAAGTTTGGATAATCTTCAAGGTACAACATACGGCCTGGACCAACGCCTGGGTCGCTATTCAGCATTTTTGTAAAGTCATCGGCGGTATATTTGGGAGCATCACCATCATTTACACGGCCCTCATCGAACATTTTTGCCATGTGATATGGAGAAGCCATATTTTTAGTATAGCTTGGTGTTTTCACCGCCACATTTCCTGAATAGGTGATCTGTGTTTTTCCTTTTACCCCCGACTTAGTGGTAATCAAAATAACACCATCAGCAGAACGTGCACCATAAATTGCTGCAGAAGCATCCTTTAGTACCGAAATATTTTCGATATCGTTGGGGTTCAGAGTACCCATATCTCCGGCAATTCCATCAATAAGAACCAGAGGTTTGTTCCCATTCATCGAAGAGAAACCACGAATCTGGAACTGGTAATCTTCCTGCCCCGGACGACCGCTGGTGCGGGTAACTGTTACACCGGGAATAACACCTTGAATGGCGTTGAGCGTATTGGTAACCGGACGCGACTCAAGAACTTCGCCACTCGTTGTAGAAATAGAACCGGTAAGAGCGCCTTTAGCTTTTGTACCGTAACCAATAGCAACTACTTCTTCAATCCCAATGGCATCTTCAACAAGGGTTACATTGATTGTTGTTTTGTTTTCAACAGCAATCTCCTGCGATTTCATACCCACAAACGAAAACTGCAAGGTTGCATCTTCAGAGACTTTTGTGATAACATATTTCCCTTCAGAATCAGTAATAACGCCAGTTGTTGTGCCTTTTACAACAACCGATACACCTGGCAACACGGCACCCGAACTGTCAGTAACCTTTCCGGAAACAGATTTTTGCTGTTGGTTCGTCAGCCCTGAAATACCTTCCAGATTAGTTAAAATTATCTGCCGGTTGACAACGGAGTAATTAATATCCGTTCCCTTCAGCAACTCGTCAAGGATCACTGAAATCGTCTGGTCTTTTGAATTAATGTTCACTTTTTGATCCACATTGATTAGATCTCTATTGTACAGAAAGAAAAACTCAGACTTGTCCTCGATCGTCTTTAATACATCTTCCAGTTTTTGATTTTGCTGATTTAATGTAAGTCGAGTCTGTTGTGAGTAAGAATCAACAGCCATTACCTGCAACAGGCTGAGGAAAAAACAGAATAAAGTAAATCGTACCATCCTGAAAATTTTTTTTAAGGCAGAACCTTCCCTTGCGGAAAAGGTTATCGATGCCCTTGGTTCTCGAAATTTTTCCATAAATTCACGTTTTGTTAGAGTAATTAAATAATTCACTGTATTTGCTCTGCAAACCTTCAGGAAAGTGCCGCAAACACTTTCCTGTTTTGCATTTTATTGTTTACGTTTTATTATTACCTGTTTCTTTTTTAGTATCCCATTGGAATCCTCCACCCTGTTTTCAATACAATAAACTATCGGAGTTGTCATAGCTATAAACCTTAAAACTTCGTCCAGCGTTTCATCCTGAAAAGTAGCCTTAAACCTAAAGTTTCTCAACTCTTCATCCTGAATTACAATTTCGGCGCTGTACCACCGTTCAAGTTTTTTGATGGCCTGAGAAAAAGGTTCATTATCAATTACAAGGTACCCACTGGTCCAAGCTGAATACACACCTGGATCAACGTTAGTCGATTTAAGCGATCGGGTATGCTGGTTATAGGATATTTTTTCGCCTGGATTGAGGGTATGACTAAAAGTGGATAGTGTACCATTTACTTCAACTTTACCTTCTTTTAAAACAACTTCAGAAACAGCATCGTCGGCATAGGACGACACATTAAATTTCGTTCCCAAAACCTTTATATCCATAGTTTTCACCCCAACAGTAAAATCGGACTCGTCAATATGCCTGACATCAAAAAAAGCTTCGCCAATGAGTTCAACTTTACGATTCGCGCTAAACTCTGCCGGATATTTAAGTTTTGATCCACTATTCAACCAACCTGAAGTACTATCTGGAAGCATAAACTCGATTCGGGCACCTTCTGGCACACTAATTTCGAGCCATGTTTGTGCAATTGTTTGGTTGGGCTTGTTGATAAAATAGAAAGCTGCAGTGATTGCAATTAGAGGTATTAAAACAGCTGCCACCTGCCGGTAATAGTGCCAGATATTTCTTTTTCGATCGTGCCGTTTTTCTTCAAGCAAAATTTGATATTGAATTTTTTCGAAAATTGGGTGAAGTGACTTTGTATTTGAGGCTGCTTCGAATTCTTTAAACTGATTAAATAACTGCTCCTCTGTTTTAGAGTCGTTTGAAACATTCGTAAACCAATGCTTTACCTTTAAATATTCATTGTAAGAATATTTCCCACCTGAAAAATCGAGTAATGTTTTAAAATTGAAGCTCTCCATTGATATAATTACAAATCAAAAAAATCAAATTCTGTTGTTATATCCTGAATGGATGAATATCCCCAGTGAAAAATCAAAAAAAAAATCATTTTAATTTTTGAGAGACAGAAATAGCAGGATACTTTGATTGTGAAGCACCGACTGAAACGGATAATTGATCCTGATTAGCGAATAAAGAGATGAAAAAATATCATGCCCTGAATCTGAAGTTTTTCGAACTCATTTTTTAGAAAACGCATAGCTTCAGTAATATGGTATTCAACAGTTTTAGTTGTAATACTTAACTCCACTGAAATCTCTTTAAGCGATTTCTCTTCAATTTTCTTTCTAATAAAAACTTCCCTTCGTTTTTCCGGCATTTGTCTGATCAATTCCTCCAGCTTATCGAGCATAAACTGATAATTAGAATTGTCATCAAAATCAGGTTTAAAAGCCGATGACTCAAATAAAATATCGTGCTTGACCTCGTTTAACCGAGATTGTTGATTGAAATATTTACGGACAGAGTTTAAAGTAATGGTAAATAAGTATGCCTGAAATGAAGTCTCTGTTTTAATTTCATTCCGGTTGTTCCAGATTTTAATAAAAACTTCCTGTACAATATCCTCTGCAACTTCTTCTGACTTTAAATAGCTTAAAGAGAAGTGAAACAATTGTTTGCTATATCGTTCAAATATTTTTTCAAAAGCGGAATGATCCCCTTTTTTAAATTCCTTTATTGTTTTGGAGTCTATGGGTATCATTGATTTTTGAAAAAGTATATGCTGAGTTATATTAATCCAACAAATCTAAAAAATCTTTAGAAACATAAATGTATTCCTTCAAAATCTTTGAATTCATGCATCAAAATCAACTATCAGAACGCAAAATTCTATCTTCAGGTTATTTTAAAAGCTTTTTCGCTTCCTTGTTCAGAAACTCCACACATTGCACGAGTTCTTCGTGCTGTTTACTGCCCCAGCTTTCGTATTCAAGCGTGAGTACACCTTTAAATTCCTGACGTTTTAGTTCGTCCAGGAGTATTGAAGCATCAAGAATCCCTTTACCCAGCGGCACATCCTGCATTTGTAAGTTTAAATCTTTAAAATGAACTGAATTAATGTACCCATCTACTTTCTTTAAACAATCCAGTGAGTTAAGACCCGAACGATACCAATGCCCCACATCGGTACACATGCCAATTTGTGGAGAATAGGGTTTTACCACATTCAATGCAAACGCCGGATCCCAAAATTTGTAGGTATCATTGTTTGATTTCTTCGGATGGTTATGAACAGCAATTTTTAGTTTATACTCCTTGCAAAGTTTTACAGTTATTGCCATTGCTTCCTTATTGTCGGGATCGGGCTCTGTGGTAATTGTTTCAATCCCCAGTTCTTTCGCCCAGGCAAAAAGCTTACGGAGATTTGCTTCGTCTTTTGGAAAAGGATCAACCCAAATGGCAATTGCAGTAATTCCTGTTTCCTTCAGCTTTGCTTTTACCTTTTCAAGGCAAGCCTGATCCATATCCGGGCCACTTTTTTGAGGTATGTCTTTTGATACCGTTTGGTACGACAGCATTTCTACATAATGCACCCCAAGGCTTTGGATACTGTCGAGCGCATCGAAAAAAGTGTGTTGGTTGTACGTCCAACATTGGATGGCGACTTTCCATCCCAGTTTCGACATTACTTTTTCGTCAACACCTTTGTAGGATGCATTTTGCGCATATGTATTTCGTTGCGAAATATTAAAAACAAGAAAAACTGCCAGTAACGTTAGTTTGAAACGCCCCTTAAACAGGCTTAAATCGGATACTTTGGTTAGTGATGTCATGATAGATTGATTTTAGTTGTTAGAAATGATATTGTTAATGAATTCGATTGCTTTTTTGTTTGCAGCATCAGGTGTATATTTATTGCCTTCATATTCGATATCAACAAAACCCTTGTAACCATCTTTCACCATCGCTTTTACACATTCAGTAAAATTGATATCGCCCTCGCCAATGAGCTCGTTGGTGAAATCGCGCCCGGTTGAACCGTCGGTATTTGTTTTATTGTGCCAGCGCCCGTCTTTAAAATGAACATGCACAATATGTTCGCGGCAGGCGTTGTAAAAAGCAAGGGGGTCTTCGCCCATAGAATAAACATTTCCGGCATCAAACACCAATTTTATGCCGGGCACTTCGCGGACAACCCTTAGCATTTCGGCCGATGTTGAAAGTGGACTGTGCTGGATGCTTTCGATGGTCAATGTTAACCCGGCAGCATTTGTTAGTACAATGGCCTCCTGCAAGCCATGAATCCAGTTAACTCGGCACTCTTCTGCTGTCATTCCCGAATTTCCGGGCGTATGAATCATTACTTTATCGGTACCTAAGCGCTTGGCTATTTCAATGGCCTTTTTAACTTCTTCAATCCCGGCCTCCCTCTCGGCCTTGGTAGGTTTATTCAATGGTGGAAAGAACGTGTAGCACACTACTTTTTGGCCATGATCTGCCAATACTTTTCTGATATTCTCCGGTTCTAATGGCGAAAACGTATGCGACACAATATCCACCCCTTCAATGCCAAGCTCCTGCCCTACTTTGCACATTTTCTCCAGATCGAAATTGCCATCCTTTTTCCAATCCTGCCGGGCAAAAGTATAGGTCATCAGTGCAAATTTCATCTTATTTACTTGTGGCGAACCGATGTTTTGCTGTTGCGAATATCCTTCAGGCGCAAAAATGGTTGTGAAAATAACAGCCACAAAAAGGGTTAAAAAGCGACGACTGTAATTATAATTTGTTGTTCTCATCATTTACGATTTTTAATAAAACTGTACTCCTGATTCTTTGCCAATTGATTTCAAAGTTATGGCTGCCTTATCGTACTCCTCGCTGGTGTTCATGTGTTCCATCATTAAGGGAATGTCTTTCAGTTTGCTCAAACACGTCAGGTAGGTTTTAAAATCGATGATACCTGTTCCGAGCGTTACATCATCGAAATGAATTGTGTAGGCATCGCGGAGTTTAATGTCCTTGGCATGGCAATTTTTGATATACGGCCCCAGTTTTTCGAAACATTCTTTAATTAAAGCGCTGTTGTTATAGTATTTTGAAGGGGAATTGATCATGTTCACCGGATCGAGGTTAACGGCCAGGGCTTTTCTGTCGATGGCTTTAATCAGGTCTAAGTAGGATTCCACCGAATCGGGGTAGCTCCAGGGCAGGGATTCCAGCGCGAAGAATGTCCTTGTCGGTTTGATTTCATCGATAATTTCCCTGGTAACTTGCACGATCATATCGAAGGTTTCTTTCTTCAGGTTATCGGGATGAGGCCCCACAATAGAATTGCCGCGTGAACCGGTAACATTTACACAGCAACTGGCGCCAATGAGTTCGGCAAGCGCCAGCGAATCTTTGCATTTTTTTATCGCATTTTTCCTTGCTTCCTCGTCGCTGCTTATTGGGTTGCTCCAGGCTCCTACTTCAGCAATAATGATGTTTGCTTCTTTTGCCGCTTTTGCAAACGATTTAATGGTTTGCTCATCGGCACCCACCGAAACAGGACAAAGGGCAGCGCTGTATCCTTTGGCTTTTACGGCTTTTGCCCACTCGTTGGGGTCTTTAAAATCTCCCCAAACAGGTCCACCTAGGCGTGTAAGGTTGCTAATGCCGGGAGCAAAAGCGCCTAAACCCATCGCACTTCCAGCAAGCATTGCGGCTGAACCTGTCAGGCTTAGTTTTGTGAACTGACGACGTGAAATTGTTGTTGTTTTTCTCATAAATAATTTTGCTTCACTATTTCTGCACTGACAAGCTAAACTTCTGCCCGGCTTTTGCCTGAAATACAATGCACTCGCCATTGCTTTTATCCATGTTGGTTTTGATCGGTTTTTTACCGACCGATTCAATAACAGTGACCGACCGACCTGGCCATGGATTCATGATTTGGCAAACATTGTCGTTCCTTGCTTCCACATTCAAGAAATACACTTCCTTTTCGTTTTTAGCCGCCGAAACCAGAAAAGCCCCTTTTGCCTGAAAATTTTTGAAAGCCACAACTTTATCCTTTTCAACAGCCGGGAAAAGATGTATTCTTCCGCTGCGGCTGTTTAAAAGCGTTTCAGCATTAAAGTCGCTCCAAAAAGCTTCACCTTTTGACTGTCCCAAAAGTGTTAATGTTTGCCCGGTTGTTCCGGCATTGTGTAATTTTTTGGAGGTGCGGAGCATCATTTCAATTTGCTCTTTTGGCGAATCCAGGGTAATATCGTCGGAAAGTAAAACCGGATATTGGGCTGCTTCGCCAAAATGGTCGGCTTCGTAGTGAATTGGTTCTACGCCTTCGATGGCGCAATACATGGGGCCTTCAGCACTTTTCCAAATTGGGTATGGAGCCAGATTACCGGCAACTTCGCGCCATTGACTTCGCAAATCTTTATCAACATTTAGAATTTCGGATGCTTCAGCAGCTTTGTTCAACGCCCATTTAAACATGCACAAGGAGCTGATTACATCTTTATTCTTTGCAAGGCCGCCGTACCATCCCCATTTCTCCGGGTCCATTGATGGTGTGATGTGATAAAAACCATCCCCGCCTTTTTTTGCATAGGCCGCATAAAAAATGGCCATTTCTTTCAGGAGCGGGTAACAATCGTTTCGTAAAACATTGATATCTCCGCCGTAATCCCATTCATCCCATGCCGGTCGGATAATCTGGGCCATCGTTTCGAGGCAAAACTCCAGGGTGATGGTGGTATGCAGAATTTTATCAGGTTTTACAGGTGGCTGGTAGCCGTGCAAGATGGCCATTCCGGGCATACCAAACATGTCGCGGGCATTGTTTTTCGCGCCTTCCATCCAGTGCTGCACCAACTGTTTCCACATTTGCTGATGGTCGGGCCAATTGCGCACAAAGTGCATGGTGGTGAATACTTCGTTGTAGCAGGGCGAACTGCTCCAGGCCTGCGCATCGCGCTCTGGATGCACATATTCGGCGGCACACTCGTATTTGGTCATGTCGGTGTGGGTGCCACCTCCGTGGTGGTCGGCATAGCTGTTGTAAATACTTAAAATATCTTCGGTACATTTCGTTCCGTTCGAGCCAAAGAATACACGTCCGTTCTCGCGTTTGTCGTAAAAAGCATTCCACCAATTCGTATTTTCCCGAAGAATGCCATCAAAACCATCTTTCTCAGCTTTGGCCAGTCGTTCTTTTGCCAGTTTCATTAAATTGTCGCCATCCATCGATGTTACAATGGTAACCAGAGCTTCAAATTCTCCTTTTTTAGGCGAAAAATTGATGGTTGAAGCTGCACCTGTTGCTTTGGCAATTCGCTTGTCGGGAGGTGGCGTTCCCAATCCCGGTATTCCTTCCAGAACCGTTACTTCTCCCGGCGTATTCAGCACACCCATCAGGATATATTCAAAACCATTGGGAAAAGTTTTTTCTGCCGGAAATTTCTGCCGTATCCAGAAATATTTCCCATCTGTTCCGCTGGTGGGCGGATCCATCGGGAAATTAAAAGCACTGTCGGCAGCAGTTCCTTTTTTGATGTACTTAGTCCCCTCCTGGTTCATGTAATCTTCGTGGGCAGTATCTTTGTGACGGTACAACCGCAGCCAAATCGGTTTATTAATTCCTGAAAGCTGACCTTTAATTGCATACATATTACTGGTCATTCCAAGTACGTATTGCAGTTTTGCACTTGTGCCCTGATTCTTAAGTTCAAGCTCTGTAAGGCCATTGGCGCAACATTGTTTTATTTCTGGCAATTGTGCTCCTTCCAATTGGTCAATTCCTACAATAATCTGCCCGACAGGTTTCAAACAGGGCATCGCATATTCGTGGGGTGTACGATAGGGATCGTAGTATCCGCCATCTTTCAGCAGATAGCCATAAAACCAGGGCCGTTGACCATCATTTCCCCTGCCCACAAATCCTTTATTTGCAGGTGAATTCACGCCCTCAACTATCTCCTGCAAAGTTGGAGCTACCAGTCCGCGGGGATTGATTCGCCTGTCCCACACATTATTTTTGGTGAGACTGATCGTAATCTGCTCCGGAGGGCCCCAAAGTGTGGTGCGCATCTTCAGGTTGTTGATGGTCACTGCTTTTCCATCGCGTGGATAACACTTTCGGTTGGGCAGCGAATTGTCGGGAGCTAAAGTACTTCTAAGAAAAACTGATTTAGCGGCTTCTTTCAATGGGATTTCACGTTCCCAGGGAAGTTTTTGTGCATTTACAGTATTGGATGTGTTTACAAAAAGAAAACAGAAAATTGAAAAGACAAGAATTAAACTTCTCCCAAACATTTGGCATCTGTAAAATTTCATATTCAGATTTATTTCCTTCATCGGTTTTTAACGTGTTTTAATTAAGCAGCAATTGTGCTCATTTTCATTTTAATGCTCTTATCAACTTATCAGTCAACAGTTCTCTTTTTATTGGCGCCGATTTAATGATATCAGTAAGACGCTGGTGCCATTCCACATCACGCCACATGCCCGCGAATTGCGGCCCACAAAAGTTGCTGGTAGCAATGGCAATCCATTGACCGGTCGAAGCAGCAGTTATGGTACCCAATTCGCACAACTCTTTCACCCAATCCCACTTCAACAATGGCCAGTCTTTGTAATCCACTATTCCCCAACATTCGGTGGTAATAAGCGGGAGATTTGCCTTCGCGGCATGTGTAGCCGTAAGCTTTATTTTATCGGTCAGGAGCTTCTTCCAGTATTCTGTTTTTTCCGAATAAATCCCCTCGTATTCGGCAGCGAGGTTTTTATAGGCCTGGTTCGAAAATAATCCATCGAAGTCAACAGGCCTTCCGGCAGCTTTGCTGCGCTCTTTTACTTCGCGGTAAAATTCGCCGCCGTTTTCTTTTACCATCCAAATGTGGTGTTCGGCAAAATCGAAGAACGACAAATCGCGTTCGGAGTATTTCTCCACATCAAGGTTGTCGAACGAATAGTTAAACAGAATTTGCGGATACTGCCTGCGTACCAGCTCAATGGCTGTTTTCATCCATTTCATCGAAGCTTCGGTATGCCAGTAGCCCCAGGTAAGATTTGGCGGGTCGTTTTTAAAGTACGGCGCCCAAAGGTCTCCCGGCCATTCGTTGCAAAGGTCAACATAAAGCAGGTAGTCGAGCAGCCCGTCTTTTTCAATGGATTGAAGGGTTTTTATCCAGATTTCGGCATGTTTTTCGGCCGAGGTAATCTTCATCCTGGTATTGTCGGCATCTTTTCTGTACCACGACGAAAGGCCAACTTTGATATCGTATTCCGCGCATTTGGCAATGAACCTGTTCAGGTTTGGCTGAACCTTTACTTTGATGATATCGGGACTTCCCCAGTTTTGTATGCTCCAAACTTCGTGAAGTGTCCATTCCTTTTCAGGATTTTCGGCCACCAGATGCGGATAGGCTTCGATGCGCACCGCGTTGTAGCCACGTTCTTTCAGACCGCCAAGCGCTTCGTCCCAATCTTCGTAACCGGCGCCTGACCAGCGGCGTTCAAGCCACGAAAAATCCCACATGGTGATGGCGCGGGGCGCTCCTTTCGCGTTATTTTTTGCTTTCTTTTTTTCTGAAGCCATTACTTCGTTTGTTCCGTAAGCATTCAGCACCAAGCCTGAAGTTGCAGCAATGGCCGTATTTTTAATAAATATTCTTCTTTCCATACTTTCAGTTATATAAGGCGTTTACAAATATTCTTCCCAATCAATTCAGGCTGAATAGCTGATGATTTTATTAAATCGGTCAATTTCCGGTGATAGTCAATATCGCGCCACATACCCACGAACTGCGGGCCGGCAAAATTACTCGTTGCGATGGCAATCCATTGACCGGTTTCTGCGGCAGCTTTTACGCCCACAGCGCACATTTCTTTCACGATTTCCCAATTCAGACCGGGCCAATCTTTAAAGTCAACTATTCCCCAACATTCAGTAGTGATTAACGGTTGGTTTGCTTTTTTGGCTGCTCCGGCAATTACGGTAATTTCGTCGCGCAAAAGTTTATGCCAGTATTCCTTTTTTTCCAGATAAACACGTTCGCTGTTTTTCACCAGGTTTTTATACCCAACTGGCGAAAAACGTTCGTAGTTGTAACCAACGGCTTTCGAATATTCGTTGTCGTTGAGTTGCGCAATCCAGCAATGATGCTCAATCAGGTTAAAAAACGACAAATCTTTTTCACCATAAAGAGCAGGTTGGCCTCCGGTAAACGAATAACACAGCGGCAATTCAGGATAGGCTGCCCGAACCAATTCAACCGATTCTTTCATGAATTTCATCGACTTATCGGTTTGCCAATAGCCCAAGGTTTGTTCAGGAGGGTCGTTGGTAAAGAACGGGCACCAAATATCGCCTGGCCATTCGTTGCATAAATCAACGTATAAAATGGCATCGAACAGGTTGGCATCGCCAATGGTTTTCAGGGTTTTAATCCATATTTCAGCCATTTTTGCCGCCGAATCAATTTTCATCAAAGTCATATCAACGTCGCGGCGAAACCAGGTTGAAAGTCCAACTTTAATATCGCGGTCTCGGCATTTGGCAATAAACTGGTTTAGTAGCGGCTGAACCTGTACCTGAATCACATCAGGGCTTCCCCAATCCTGAACGTTCCAAACCTCATTGAGTGTCCAGGTTTTCCAAGGATTTTCGGATACCAGTTGCGGAAAGGCATCAATACGCACAGCATTGTACCCTCTTTCTGTGAGTTCGTCGAGAGCTTTGTCCCAATCTTCATAACCGGCACCGGGCCAGCGGCGTTCGAGCCACGAAAAGTCCCACATTGTAATGGCCCGGGGCGCTATTTTATTCTTTTTTGTAGCTGCCACCAAAGGTGTTGCGCTATTCGACGCAATCAGTGTATTTCCGATAGCTCCCAGTGCTGAAACAGCAGCTATGTTTTTTACAAAATTTCTTCGTTCCATATGTATTATCGTTTAGTTTTAAAGGTTGTGAATAGAAAATACAGCAGTTCTTGATTGTTGGCTGTTACTTATTTTCAGGCAATAAATTCCATTTGGCAAGGAAAGATTCAAGCGTTGTTTCTGCTCAAATGAAACCTTATGCATCTGTACCAATCTTCCGGACATATCGAAGATTTCAATTTGATTATACTGAAATTCATTCGACTCAATGAACAGTTCTTTTTTAGCCGGATTTGGATATATCTTGATTTCTCGGGAGTTTTTTTCTTCAACAAATGTGCTGACAGTGTTTTCAATAATTATTTTCATTGTCATGGATTTTTCGCTACCATATTGATTTGTTGAGCTAATACTTATTTTATATTCACCGGCAAACTTTGGAGTACCTTTTAGGTGATAGGCCAACCCGGAACGTAAAAATTCGGGTGCATTACTGCTAATTCCTGACGGAAGTTCAGAGATTGTAGTATTGAAATTTGTAATACCATTCTGTCCGGAATTGGTAACTAAAATATCGAAATTGAATGGTTCGCCTGTTTTTCCATAGGCAATGGTATCGCTAAATAATACAGGGGTAAGTCCGTTGATACTTTCGTTTTTGCTTCGGCACAATCTCGCCTGTTTATAATAAAACGGTTGATTCAAGGTGGCAGCGGCATACCACAATCCTTTAGTAACAGATTTATAATCAGTGGCCTTATCGGCTGTTCCAGGATGGGTTTGCTGATAGTAAAAATTTGGTCCGCTTCGTGTATTGTAGGTGCAATCGGTAATACCATCATTTCTGATGCGCAAGGCTAACCATTGAGCCGATTTTTGCATTTTTGAATAACAATCGTCAGCCGGGTTTTTAAAATGAATGAGTATTCTCATCATTCCCCAAAGTGCAGTTCCCTGATATCCGGTATCATACCCGTCATGTTCCATAAATATTCCATCTCTTGAACGGTAATTATGGTCATTTTTAAATACATTATCAACCCATGCTTTCCCATGTTTCAGATACTTGTCTAATTTATTTTGGGGTGTTGTTTTTAAAATATCATTAAGAATAATATAAGCAAACAAATACGCGCCGGCATTAATCAAACTTCTGTTGGGGCTTTCATAATCGCCGTGTCCCGCATGAACCGTATCGCGATTGAGCATGAGCGCATCCAGTTCTTTTTCAATTTTCGGCAGGAGCGGCAAAATACTTTCTTTATATGTTTCCCAATACGGACTTTGGTATAAAACAACTATTGCATGGCTCGACCACGATAACCAAAAAAGTGAGGAACCTCCCGGAAAAGTACCATTAGAGTTCTGATATTTATAAGTGGTTTCTATTACACCAACTCCTTCGCGAACCCAGTCCGGGGTGTCCGAAAAAATTCCGGCGCACAACGCATCCATACCTCCCCGCTGATTATCGGCATTTACAAAATATCCGGCTTTTGCATTACTTCCTACCAAACCCGGGCCTGTTGGAAACGAGGTTCCGCCATAAACTGTAGAGTCTATTATTCCTTCAGGTACAATACTTTTTATCAATTGATATTCGTTTGAGTTGGTTCGGGTCCAGTCTTGTGACTGTGAAAATCCTTGGATAGAAAAACACAACAGTAAAAATACAATCTCCAGGTATGTAGTTTTCACAAGACGGTTCATAATAGTCGTTTAGTTTACAGTTTTAAAAAGCAGGATATATTTTCCGAAGTTTATTCCCATATTGACGAGTAGACGAATCATATTATACCTCAAATTAACCGGACACTAGTGATTATCTATTTAAAGTCAGGCGTAACCAAAAAATAATCAATTTTCACATTAGGATTTTTATGACAGGTAAACCTTATTTTGTTGTCGCCGGCTTTCAGCGGAATGGTTCCAAGGTCAATTTCTTCCCAACCATTTGTTTTTTTAATGGGCAACCCACTCCAGCCAGCTAGCATAAATGGTCCCACAAGAATATCGGCAGGAAAATCGGCTTCAGCCGAAAGCCGGATTTTCAGATTGGCATTCATATCTTTTGCCACCTGAACCAGCACTTCGACGTAATCCTGCCTGATGTCGAACCCGGTTACATAACCTTTGCCTGAAAAGCCAGGTATCGAGGTTTCGACCTGTGTTCCAACCAGTTTTCCTCCTGCGGGCACACCATTTTCGGCTTCAAGATGGATGATGCTTTTGCCTGTTTTCCCACCTGTAATGCCAAGCGGATTTGGAACGATGGGTTTTATGGTTCCATCCGGATTATAAAACATAAAATCGGCCATCAGGCTGCGTTGCTCACTTTTGCCTTCAGAAACAATCATGCTGTGGTGAAAAGCCAGCCATTGCCCTTTGAATTTCACGATTGAACCGTGGTTGGTTCCGGCCTGTCCTTCGAAATAAGGAATGTAATTTCCTTTGTAAGTAAAAGGGCCAAGTGGTTTGTCGGCCACGGCATAGTACATTTGTTCGGGCCATTTATTGCCGGGCAGCGCCGGGTACGAGAGGTAGTATTTCCCGTTGTATTTATGCACCCACGGACCTTCGAATACTTCGAAAAGTTCTTTGGTGAGATTACGCTTTGTTTCAGGTTTTATCGAAAGCAAATCGTCGTTCAGCTCGGCAGCAGAGCAAGCACCGCCTGCTCCCCAATAAAGGTAGGCACGGTTGTCGTCGTCAACGTACACACAAGGGTCTTGTCCCCATTCAACGCCTTTGATAAAGCCAATGTTTTTAAAAGGCCCCTGCGGAACATCGCTCACCGCCACACCCGTGCGAAACATGCCGGTTTTGGTTTCGTGCATGCAAAAAATAAGGTAATATTTTCCATGACGGTTTACGGCATCAATCGCCCATGCATAATCGGTGGCCCATTCTACATCGTCAACCGATAAAACCCGGCCATGATCGGTCCAGTTTACCAAATCTTTGGTCGAAAACACATGGTAATCGAACATCGTGGCGTGGTGATTGGTTCCGGGCACATCGTGCGATGTATAAAGCCACAGCGTGGTCGTGTCGTTTTTCCATACGTGTGCCGATGGGTCGGCAGCGTAAATGTATTTATTGAATGGGTTTTGAGCGGCTAATTTACTTGCAAGCATTAAAAACAGACAAGCTGTATAGAGAAATGTAGAAATATTGATTCGTTTCATTTGGTAATGTTTTTATTGGTTTTCTATTTTTTGTTTGATTTATGCCCAGTTAAAAGTTACTGTTTTGCCATTCAGTTTCCACTTTGCGGGGAAGGCGTTTTCCATCCAGTCGAGCGGTTCGCCAACGGGTAATTCCTGCGATGCCATTGCAAAACATTCTTTGATAAATGCTTTTTGTTCAGGTCCGGTTGCCTCGGGTTGTGCCGAAATAAAAAGCGGTGTTCCGCTTTTGGCCACCAATTCCATCCACTGTTTGTTTTTCTCCCACGGAACTTTGGGTGTCAGTCCAACACAATCGCCATCGGCAGCGTAAAAAGTACCCTGATGTGCGCTGCGGAAAGCCAAAGTATTGACACCCATTTTGCGGGTCCTGTCCCATTCATGGCCGCTGGTATCGTCGCCAATGCGGTTCAGTTCGAACATTCCGGCCGATAAATGGCTAATGGTATTGCAACCAATAATGTAGGTTTCATCTGCTGCTTCGCGAATGGTTTTATATAGCCCAAGTATGATTTCGGCATTGGTAAGCGAGTTGTCGTTCATCTTCCAGCCCGCTTCGGTCATGCGTTTATCGGCAATCATCTCGAAGCCCCATTTACCTAAAATATCGAAGGTGGTAAAATCTACCTTCACCATTTCGTAACTCCATTCATTGTAAAGCCTGAAATAGTTGCCCACCCGTTCAAGGTTTTCAGGAATGGTGGGGTCGAGAATAGGCTGACGCGAACTATCGCGACCTTTTATTGAAGGCAACAGCAAATTTGCCGGGTCTTTGAGGCTTGCACACAAGGGTCGGGTCCAGATACCGGGACGCATCCCAATGGTACGGATTTTTTCAGCCAGTTTTTCCATATCGCCAAAATTGCTGTCAGGGGTACTCATGTTATCTCCAAAACAACAATCGTTGGGTGAATTGTCAGGGTTTTGAAACCATCCGGCATCAATAACCGAAAATGGTCTGTTTTTCAAACCTTCGGCCATCGGCGCCATCATTTCGGTGTGTTCAATAATCAGTTTTTCTGAATTATTTCCATAGCTGAAATACCAGTCGTTGATGCCGTAAACGGGTTGTTTGGGCATTCGTGGTTTGTCGCACATTTTTTTCAGGAATTCCTTTAAAGCTGCAAAAGGCGAATTTTTATCCGACTTATAAACTACAATTTCGGCAGCTTTCAGGGTTCGGGAGCCCAACATCACGCCATTTCCTCCTGAACGGGTATCGAGCGTTAACGAAAGGCTGTTTTCGGTTACCTGCCACGAACAAAAGGAATTGACACCGGTTTTTACCCCAAAGCCGTTGATTTCGTTTTTGGGAGTGATTTCCATGAAATACCACGGGAAGAATTCAGTTGTGTTAGGTTTATGCCACGAAACATCGCCATAAGTGCGCTCCCAGTGGTCGTTTAACATGGTAGAAGAAAGTTTTGAACCCGTATTCCAGACCAAAGTAATTTGTGACAAGGCCGTTTTTGGCGCATCAACCAATACTTCAATTGTATTTTTCCTGTTTACCAGCGAAACGGAAATATTTTCTGCGCCCCATTTCCCGGCTCCACTTTTCAGCAATGAAACTTCATTACCGGCTAACCAGGCGGTAACTTTATCAGGAAAGCTTAAAATATCGCTACTTTTTTCTGAATCAGTTGCAAAAAGAGATTTGCCAATCAGCACCGAACCCAACGCCAATCCTGATGTCTGTAAAAAATGTCTTCTTTTCATTCGAAATATGTTTATTGAATTTAGGTTGACTTGAATTTTAAGTAATTAGAACTATTTATTGTCGTGTTTTTACCCCAAACCCCTGAAGGGGCTTTTGGTCTGCAAGTATCTGAAATAATGGTTGATGCAGAAAGTCCCCTTTAGGGGATTTAGGGGTATATTGCAAAATGAAATACGACATTTAATCATTTTTTGTACTTACTATTTCGTTAGCAGCAATTTGTTAATTTGTGTTTGATTTTCGGTTTCCATCCGAATAAAATATAAACCCGCATCGGCTTTAACCTGACTGGTTTTAAACCGGCCTTTGGCATCTCCATTATAAAGTGATTGAATGACCTGCCCTGAAGTATTTATTAAATCAACCTTTACTTTATCAGCATAATCTGTTGAAATAGACAGACTACTACCTGATGGAAGCGGATTTGGATAAATCTGAAAATTTTGGTTTTGGTTGAGCTTTGATAACCCGGTTACTGTTTCATCGTATTTTCCTTTTAAAACCAGAGTTGTGATCGACAATGGAGCTAAGGAAACCGACAACATAGTTCCTGTTTTTGTAATTGTAGATTGTTTCAGAGCGTTGCTTGTATGTGACACAAAAGTTTCGGTTTTTGGCAAGTTTTTCAGTGTTAACGCATTAATCGGTTCATCATTCAGCCTGAAATTTGTAAACTTCACTGTGGTATTTTTCGCCGTGGTGGTCGACCTGTTGATTAGCTGAATAACCAGTGAATCGGAAGTACTATTTCTACTTGAATAGGCATTTACAAACTCTTCCTGGCTGGAAGGTGATTGAACACAAATTGATTTGTTGTAACGGGCAAACTGGTGCAAAGCCTCCCACATGCCCACATTCCAGCTCCAGGGAGTATAAAGTTCTGCACCGTTTTTCATGAATTCGCCCATCACCGAAGCATAAAAAAGTGCCTGAACATTCGGATTTTTTGGTTCAATTCCGGTTTCAGTCACTCCAACGCCAATATTGTGGTTCGGGCCAAAATATTTGGTTAACCATGCACGACTACGTTCCAGTATGTACTCTTTTTTAATGCTTGTATCCCAACCGCCATTGGCCATTGAAGCGCCATTTGCTTCAGGAAAATTGTAATTTTTATCGAAGTAAACCCTGTGCATCTGAAGCACTTGAGTAGAATCTTTTGAACCTGGATAAAAATGAATATCCAGCACATCGAGCAGCCGAACACCACTTGCCTTTTGTTCTTCGGCAATCCGTTTGATAAAATATTCGAGCCAGATTTTTGGTGTGTGTGTACCCCATGAAGCCCACCAGAACCACTCGTTGCAGGCTGATGGTCCGACAAGTTTAATATTGGGATTTATTGCACGTGCAAGTTTGGCAGCCTTTATGTAGTTTTCAACATATTGAGCAGCGGTTCGGGCAGGTTTAATATCGTTATGGGTGCCGCTCCAAATCTCCGGTTCATTGTCCATGCACCAATATTGAACCTGTTCTTTTTTCATGCCAATTCCTTTTGCACCAATCCAATGGTCAAGAATACCAACAGTTGAATCAGCGGGCCAGTCCATCAGGTACAAATCGGTATTTCCTTCTTTCAGCGCTTTTTTTGCGCCGGGAGTCAAATCAGGTTCGCCACCGCCGGTCAGATTTTGGTCAGAAGAAATTGGAGGCCATGCCTTTTGACCTGTTTTGATATAAAGACCCCAAACATCGTAATTGTAAGCAGTACTTTTTGTTGCTTTACCCGAAAGTTGAAATCCCCACATTCCCTGGATTTCAGGCGCTTTTTCCTGAAGAGTTTTGGCTGCATAATCCCAGTCTTCTGTAAAACACATATTGAACCAATCGGGTGCGCTCGACATTTTCAACCTCCAGTTGTACTTTGTACCGTTATTACCGTGGTATTCGCGCAAAATTTTAACACCCGAATCTTTAATTCTGGTCCAGTCGGCAGTGGTTAATGGTTTTGATTTGTCGTAGCTAAGCGTGTTGTTCCGGCCATAAATAAAAGGTGATATGGGTTTATTGTTTGCCTTAACATCAACGGTTATGGTTACGTCATTTTGCGAAAAAACAGAGAAATGAGACAGTAATAAAAAACATAAACCCAAAACAAATTTTTCAGGGAACTTTATAAAGGAATAGTTGGTCATTTTTTTCATTATTCAGAATGATTTTTTTATGGTACAAAATTTTCCCAAACCGATTTTACCAGTTGGGGTTGCGGCACAAAAAGGAATTTCTCCGGATTTTCTTCAAACTGTTCGTAAATCGATTTTCCGGGTTCGATGCCCAAATGGGTGTATATTTCAGGACTTTTCTGAACCAGTTCACATTTTTCGTAATTCGGGTTTTTCTGCCATTCAATTTCTCCTAGAGGAGATATCACCGGAAACCAGGCCAGTCCTTTGTGGGCGCGGACTCCATCGTATTCAAAACCATATTTTCGGTCGCACCAGGCGCCAAAAGTAAGCGGTTGTTCCACATCGGCGCTGATGGTGGCATGTGCCCAATAAGGCGGAACAATCACCACCTCGCCAGGACCGGCAACCACTGCAAAACAACGCCCTGGGTTATCTTCAGCAGTTTCCTGCATGTAAATAATGGCTTTGCCGCTCCAGATTTCGTACACTTCAGGAGTTGACCAGCCCGAAAGCGGCGAGACTTTGTGAATATGCCCCTGACTGCGAACAGGTTCATCGCCCAATTTTCCGGCAGCATAGGTTACAGTTCCGTACAACAAATGCAACTTTTCGAGCAAAGGGATATGTTCTTTTTTACCGACATCCATAGCTATGGAATACACAGGGTCGGGCCCATCGCATTCGGGATTTCGCAGGCTTTTTCGAATCGAATCGAGTGTGCGGTTTTCAACTTCAGGCCCAAAAACATTCGAGCCGTATTTAAAACCCATTGGTTGCGTAGTGGGTTGGATATCAAATCCGGGATAAAATTTCATCACTTTATTATATTTTAGACGCACAGCAGTGCGTCTCTACATTTTTAAAACCTCACATATCCTTTCATGGTGCCGCATTTTTGGCCTTCACCTGCTCCGTATGGGCGAATGGTGTATGCACCAACCTTCGCCGGAACAATAAACACTTCGGCATAATGCACCACAAATGGCTCAAAAGCATTGGTCGGACTTTCAACAATCACTTCATCGCCTTCTACCAGACAAATCACATCGACACCTCCATTGGTATGGTGCTCCACTTTTTTGGTGAACCAATGCCGGCGGGTTTCAATAAACTCTCGTTCGTGCAAACCGGTGCGTTCTTCCACCCAGCCATCGCCTTCGGCCACTTTTTCAATGCAGTTCACCAGATTTTTGCGTGTCCATTCGGTTGTCCGGTTCCATTGAATATTCTTTTTACCGTGCTCAATATTTATCGGACGCGGTTTGCCATCCATACCCAATCGACCCCAATCCCATAATTTAAACGTAAAAATATAAGGTGTGGCGCTGATTTCGAGCACCATACTGCTTCTTCCCGAACAGTGAATGGTTCCGGCCGGAATCAACACATGGTCATGCTTTTTCATGGGCCAGGTTTGCACATGCTTTTCGGCTTCAAAAGGCTTGCCTCCGGCCTGTGCTTCTTCCAAATCGGCCAGCATTTCATCAGGATTTACCCCTTCTTTTAAACCCAGATACACAATGGCGTCGTCTTCCACATACATCATGTAATAACTCTCGTCCTGGGTGTAATGCAGCCCAAATTTTTCCTGAATATATTCCGTCAACGGATGAACCTGAAGACTCAAATGGCCGCCTTCCATTGTATCGAGGTAGTCGAACCGAATGGGGAATTCGTCGCCAAAACGCCCGTGAACCGGGTCTCCCATCAGTTCGCGCGGATGCCTGAAAACTAAATCGATGGAAGGAATTTCAATTACATCGTCGCCAAACTTCAGCAGCAAGCTGTTTTCTTCGGGAACTGCGTTGAAACACCATGCATAATTGGGAGCCGATTCATCGAGATTGCAGACCTCTTTCATCCACTGGCCACCCCAGGGTCCGGGGTCGAAAAACGGCACCACACTAAACGGACGGTTGGTTGCAATTTCAAGACCTTCCAATATGGCTTTGCCTTCAACCAGCTTAGGCTGACCAATTTTGTTGGTATCGAGCAGGAAATCCCATTTGTCGAACAATGTTTTTTTCAGGCGGTCGCACACACGCCAGTCCACGAAAAATCCCTGTTTGTAAAGCAGCATCCAGTCGGCTGTATCGCGGTTTTTCACACCCAAATTGTCGACTAAATGTTGGCGCATACGGAGTTGGATTTCCCAACGGGCCATGTCGGCATAAATAAGAAGAGAACTCCAAGCCTCCCCTAAATCCCCTCCGAAGGAGGGGCCTTGAGGACACAGCAATGAAGCGCCGTATCCATAAATGATGATAATTCCTTCTTTTGTTTCTGAAATTTCGTTTTGAATGTTTTTTACTTTTTCTGAATCGAAAAAGGCATCCATAGTCAACCGGGTCATGAAGCCGAAAATACGGTCGTTGGTCACATCCTGAAACACCAGCTTTTTAATTTCCTCTTCGGGCATCATATAATCTGAAGCTTCGATGAATCGCGTGTACTTCAATCCACTTTTCAGGTTCGAAATCAATTCTTCATGAATTACTCCCTGATAGGTTTCAATTACCACTAACTTATTATTTCCTGAAAGCGCTGAAATTGAATTATTCAGGCGTTCGCAAATTGCTTCCCAGCCGTTTTCAACTTTGTACAAATCGTTTTTTACTTCCACTACCGGAAGGTTTGTAAACTTCGATGGTTTGTTTAAATATTTCATTATAAGCCCCTCCAACCTCCCCAAAGGGGAGGCTATTTTTCATTGTTTATTTTAATAAAGATTTTCTCACCAGATAGTCAGCGCCAACTAAGGCTGCGGAGTCTGGAAACTTTGCTTCTACCAGTTTTACTTTTCCCCAGGGAGTCCAGGCCAGTTGGTTCACTTTTTCCTGAAGCGCGGGCAGAATAACCGCAGAACTCTTCATGATTCCGCCACTCAGAATAATCATTTCCGGGTCAAAGGCATGAATCATGGTAATGATTCCGGCAGCCCAGGCAGAAAGGCAATGCTCCAGCACTTCTTTGGCGACTTTATCATTATTTCCGGCATGATGGAAAAGTGCCCTAAAATCAAGAACATCTTCACCTTTAATGGCACTTTCAGTAAATTCAGGATGCTCTTTCAGTAGCGATGGCAAACGCCAGGTTGAGGCTTCGGCTTCCACACAGCCCACATTTCCGCAGGTACAATCTGTCCCTTTGTGGTTCACTACGAAGTGTCCGCCAAGATTTCCGGCCTGAAAATGTTTTCCAATCAGTAACTCGCCTCCAATCAAAACGGCAGAACCAATTCCGGTACCCAAAGTAACGGCAACCAGTTCCGTACAACCCTGCCCTGCCCCGTGTTGCCACTCGCCCAGCAAAGCCATCCGCGCATCGTTCATGGCGTACAAAGGCCAGTTCCACTTTTCACGTGCCCAGCCAACCAAATCGGTGTCGGGACCGTCGTCGTACTTTTGGTTGGTCGATAAAATGCGGTTGACAGCCGAGTCAACCAGTCCGGCAAACGAAAAACCGATGCCAAGCACAGCTTCGTTTTCAACCTGATTGGCCAGCATAAATAAGTCTATTTCTGATTCAAGTGCTGGCAATTGAGCTTTTAGCCCCGAAGCCGATTGAGCCGGAATTTCTTTCCGGTCAATGAGTTCACCATTTTGGAGCAAGCCAATTTTGATAAAGGTTCCGCCTAGGTCGATGGCAACAGAAAAGCCTCCCCCGACCCCTCCAAACGGAGGGGAGAAAGTACCGGTATGCTTTGTTTTTCTCATTTCTTTTTCCTCTTTCCTATATTCTATTTTGCAAACTCTTTTTCCAGTTCCTCCAGGGTTTTCCCCTTAGTTTCAGGAACATAATTCAGTACATAAACCAAATTGGCCAGGCAAATCAGTGCGAAAATCAGGAACGTAATTCCACCGCTTAATTTTTCGAGCATAACCGGAAAAGCTATGCTTACAACGGTGCAGGCAATCCAAAGTGACACAATGGCAATCGACATTCCTTTGCTGCGCAAGCGGTTGGGGAATAATTCGGTGGCCACAACCCAAAGAGCCGGGCCCAGTGAGGCGGCAAAAAAGGCAATGTAACCGAGAATAAATACCAGCACTAAAACTCCTGAAGTTTGATTGGTAAAATACAAAGCCGACAATCCGGCAAGCATCAACGTCATACCGGTTGAACCGATTACAATTAGTAATTTACGTCCAAAACGGTCGATTAAAACCATTGCCACCAAGGTAAAAACCAGGTTTGTGCCGCCAATTAAAATGGTTTGCAACAAGGCCGAGTCGTTGCTCTGACCCACATTGGCAAAAATTTTCGGCGCGTAATACATGATGGTGTTGATTCCGGTAATTTGCTGAAAAACGGACAATATAATCCCGATAAACAACAGTGGTTTTATTTTGGGCGCCAGCAAATCACTGAAAGTTGATTCCTCCTGATTTTTCAGGGTTTCTTCAATTTCTTTCAATTCAGAAGCTGCAAATTCTTTTCCCGAAGTTTTTACCAACACATTGAATGCATCGTTGTTTCGGCCACGGGCAACCAGCCAACGCGGACTTTCCGGAACCAAAAACAGGCTGAAAAACAGCAAAACAGCAGGAGCTGCCATCACCAGCAGCATCCAGCGCCAGTTGTTTTCGCCTGTGTCAACCAGCAAATAATTGCTAAAAAAAGCCACTAAAATACCGATGACAATGGCCAGTTGGTTAAGTGAAACCAATGTTCCGCGATATTTGGCCGGTGCAAGTTCGGCAATGTACATGGGAGAAAGAATGGATGCTACACCAACAGCAATGCCTCCCAAAACACGTGCGGAAATAAAGAAAACCAGCGAATGAGCAGATGCGCTTCCCACAGCCGAAATAAAAAACAGCAGCGCTGCCGCCATCAGTACTTTTTTACGGCCGTAATGGTCGCCAGCCTTTCCGGCCAGAAATACTCCCGCGATGCACCCAAACAGCAAACTGCTGACTGTCCAGCCCAAACCTGCCTCTGACAGGCCGAAATATGGCTGAATAAAATTGATGGTTCCGGAGATCACCGCAGTGTCGAAACCGAACAAAAGCCCGCCTAAAGCGGCAACTACTGAAATTAAAACGACGTATCCTTTCATTGTTTATAATTTTAAACCCCCTCCAAACCTCCCCCGAAAGAGGAGGCTTAAAAAAAGGAGAATTCAACAATATCTTATTCTCAAAGAATCACAGTTTGCTTTAGTTTAAATCAGTTTAGGTAAGCCATCTACTTCAACCAACCTTGCAGAGAAACCATTTACGGCAATTTCTTCGTAATCGTGACCTGCATCTGATGGCCAGCATGCACCAACAATTAGTTTTTCGTTGCCGGTATTGGCCAGCCTGTGAGCAATTTCGCCGCCAATGTAATGCAGGCTTCCGGGGTAAACTTCTTCGGCCCAGGTATTCCATTCGCGATCCATCAGAATAAGCATACCTTTTCCCTGCACGCCCCAGTAAAATTCGGCACGGTCGGATTGTGCATGAAAATGCCCTTTGGTCATGAAATATTCGTTGCCCACTTTCCCCGGATAAATGGTTGATGCCCCGAAAAACAATCCGCCCGGAGTTCCTTCAGCCACAGGCAACCAAGCTTGTACAGTGTAAGCCAGTTGTTCCTGATCCATTTCGGAATAAGCTTTCTCATCCCCAAAAATTCCGGGAATGTCTTTCAGTTTTCGTGTTTGATTGATAACTGGTTCGCCTGACATTTCGTAATTGACAAGATTAAGTGTTACCGATGATTTGGTTAAACTTAGATGATTGATTTTCATATTTTTGTTAAAATGAGTTTCGTAAATTCAATACAAAAGGATTGTCGATTTTTAATTTTTGATGGTTCAGAATCATTTCTGCCATAGATTTTCCCATTTGGGCAAAGTCGGTTGAGATGGTTGTTATTCCTGATGCAACAATGCCTTTTAGCGGTGTTTCATTGTAAGAAACAATACCCATATCTTTGCCTAACTTCATGCTATTTTGGATTGAATAGCGAACCAAAAACTCAAGGTCGCGGTCATCAACCACCACAAATGCATCGCCATTCCTGATTTCAAAAGATTTGATATCGCTCACAATTTCGAACGCGATTGGATGCTGCCTGCAGAAATCGCGAAAACCTACAGCGATATCTTTAAAGTGTAACTTCTGATGACGAATGACCAGTACCAATCTTGTGTATTTACTTACGAGCTGTCCGTTCTTTTTCAGAATACGGTAAATATCACGCTCAAAATCCTGACATACATGCGGATACACTTCTTTGTACTGTTTCCTGCTCTGGTCGAGAATAAAAACTTTACCTGAAGGAAGTTTAGCCAGAATTGACGGAACGTCAGGATTATCGATGGGCATAATTACATATTCCGAATAATCGCCCGCAGCTCCTTCGATGATTGTCTGAAACATCTTCAGGTTATTGTGATGAAAGAAAATTTGCTCGCTGCCGTCTTTGTGCAACGCTTCTTTAAATGAATCGTATAGTTCTTCCTTGTAAGCGGTCAGGCGGTCGAAAACAAGCAATACCCTGTGCTTGAAATCGGTATTCTCGTTTTGAATAAAATAGCCTTTCCCAACCTGCGATGTAATGATTCCTTTTGATTTGAGTTCATTGTAAGCCATCAAAACCGTGTCCTGCGACAACCCGTATTGCTGGCAAAACATGTTCAAGGAAGGGATTTTATCTCCCTTTTTCAGGTCTCCTACTTTAATTTTCTGTTGAATGGCATCGATAATCTGTCGGTACTTCGGGACCGATAAATTGTCTTCAAACTGAATATCAATGTATTTTCGCATAGCTTAACCTCTAGGTAGTACTATGCAAGTTTAGTAAATATATAAATACACAATATCAGCTATTTAAAATATTCTGAAATATTTTTATTTAAATAATCAAAAGTCATATTTAAAGGATTTGTACTATGTGAATTATATTTCTCATTACAAAACTAACCCAATCCGTTACACCTTTTTCTATATTTACAGGGTGTAATTCATATTGATACAATTTTGCTTCTAAATATTGTTTGGTTGCAAACCTAAATTAGGCACCAATTCGGGAGTAGTTATTTTGAAACTGATGAACTCCAGAATTGCCACCTCAGAGATTCACCATTTTTGCATTTATATGCATTTCTCAAAAATAAAAAATCCTGCAAAGATTAATTTACAGGATTTTTTAATTCTTAAAAGTGGAGCTGGCGGGAGTCGAACCCGCGTCCAAACGAGGAAGCAATATGCTTTCTACATGTTTATCCCCAGACTTAATTTTCGAATAAAAGCTGGATCAGGGCCACCGACTTTTACCTTATCTTCTGAATTTTGCGAAAGTTCCGAAGCATCACTTCCGCTATCCCCGATTTATTTGCACCGCCTGATCGGGCCGCTTCAGGGAAGTAGCACCCGGGCGATGTCTCGTTCCAGTATCTAATACCGGAATAAAGTGTAATCTACTTGAAGTGGATTACGCAGCAAGAGCGTAGTTATTTTCGCCAATTGAATTGTGAACGCCGAGTTTAACGGGCTGTGCGATCAAGGCCCTACATGCTTACATACCTCTTCTACCCGCTGTCAAAACCAGTCAGCCCCGGTATTAAGGACTGCAAAAATACAACTTTTCCTACCAATTCCGGTGTACTGCCTATATTATTTAGGTTTTAGTTTAAACATCAAATTATTTAGGCTAAAGCCGAGATTTGTCTGTTTCTCATTTCTCCCAGACCTAAAGGTCTGGGCTATTCATAACCCATGAATCGATAATTCCGTTTTATTTTAGGCAGGGAGCAGGTCTGCTAACTGTTACTATAAACCGAACACGTTGTTATTCATACTCTCCTATTAACACGCCCGAAACATTCCATGCACTAAAACTACCTCCTTCGTTTTTTCCTAAAGGAATAGCAACCTTAATCTGGTGTTTTCCGGGCGACAATTCCGAAACAGGACAGTAATAAGGATTGGTGGCAGTTCCCGGACACCAGCCAGAGCGACTGTAATCGCTCGAAGTTACTCCGTTCCAGAAATTGCCTGATGCCGGATTGTATTTGCGGAATGTGGCACAATCACTACGCCAGGGGGTAAATTGAAACAGAACTTTATTATCGAGCAACACAGTGTTCATTTTCTGGTTGAATTCGTCTCCCCCACCCCAACCACCATGTCCGGTGGTGATATAGCGCATCTGAATATTTTTCAAGCCGGCGGGTACCTCAAAATTTACTTTCAGGGAGTCGTTTCCGAACATGGTTCCGTATTCTTGACCCGACATTTCCATCACGTTAAGGGTATTGAAAAGTGGTGAAATCCAGTATTTTTTCGATGGTTTATCTGATAGTTCCATGCTTCCGGGATAATACTTTAATTTCAGACTTACCCGGTGTCCGCCTTTGTCGTAATTGCCGATGAAAACACCAATCCAGCGTTCACCCTGAAGGACTGGCAAAAGTTCGGTAACATCTTGCTTGTACAGTGTTGAGTCTTCCCATTGCTGCCCGCAAACGCTTACTTTATCATTGAATTGTCCGATTCCAAACGAAGTAAAAAAACGCATAATTTCAACAAGTGGCGAAAAGCTTTCAGTTGCTAAAACGCCCTGATACGATTTTCCGTTTCGGGCCTGAAATACAGGCATCGTTTTGGCTCCATTACGCAAACCTTCTAAAAATGACTGTTCTTTATCGAGGGGAATCATAAAAACAGAACCTGTTCGGTCGTAAGCATCGCCATTCGAATGTTGGTAGAGTTCAACAAAAAGTTGAGTGTCATCTGGAGCAACTGGTAATTTTACTTTTTTCAGGATAACTGTTCCGGCGGAATATTTAAAAGTCTTTTCCGAATCAGTAGCTGTCGGATTATTAATTTCATTTCCAAAACTGATCTGTTCATTGTTAAAAACAGAGACAGTTGTGATCAGATTTTCAGTAATCCGGTGTTTGTACAAAGGCAATTCAAGGCTTTCACCCATTTCGGCCGGAAGAATGGGCTCTGATTCTTTTTGCTTTAAAAATTTGATAGCAGTGGCAACAATTTCGTAATTGCCATTGCGAACAACTTTCAGCACAAGGCCATCTGGAATTCCGTATGCCATAGATGGAGTACCTTTTACTCCCAATTCGGTGGTATACCAAATGTCGATGGAATTTGAACGAAGCGAAGTTTTAAGATGCTTGCAGGTATAACCAAGAATAACAGCGGTTTCACTGGCTTCGGTCAAAACGGGGTATTCTGAAAATACCATAGGCGTATTAATCATTTTTCCGTCAGAAAATCGGGCAACCTGGAAGGTTTTTTTCAGAATATAATCGATATAACTGGTCTCTTTGGCAACGGTTGGCAACAATTTGCGACCATCACTTTCTACCCACGACTTCGATGACAAATTAGAACACAGCACTTGATTTTTAGGTCCATCAGGACGCGATTTTCCGTTAACAATGGTTTGATAAGTTACCTGAATTTCGTCAGCTTGTTTTTTTATATTAGAGAAAGCAACTGAGGTTATTCCTAAAAAAACAAGAAACAGAGAAATAACTTTCCGGAAAGATATATGCAAGGATAATTTCATAAAATATACAGTTTGAAAGAAATGAAGATATGAAGCAAAGTAGCCAAAAGAGATGAGTTAAACAAAAAGAGACTGCTAAATAAGCAGTCTCTTTTCAATTTTAAGCTTTATTTTTTGTTACTGCAAAATACTATTTTACATCCCAGAAAACCTTGTTTGTAATTTTGTCTTTTGCACTCACTGTTGCGTAATTGTCCTTGTTATAAGTCTTTTCACTATCAGGATACTGCCAGCGATAAGGTGGCTGTTTCTGAGCATCCGACTGGTCAACTTCAAAGCTGAAAGTAGGAAAATCAAGACGTCTAACTTCTGACCAGTTTTCCAAAGGTTGAACCACGCTAAAATGAATCCATTTTTGAGCAGCGATCAATTTCAGTTTGGCATCTTTAGTAGTTGCCTTGCTCCAGCTAATCTGATCTTTTGCAATGTAGTCAGCAATTTCAGCATCAGTAGCAGGTGTAACTGTGCCCGATTCGTTGTTGTTACTTACAGAGCGAAGCAAGTAGTAGTATTTAACCGAATTTGCAATACCAGCTTCGTAAGCTTCTTTAGCTTTGGTATCGTTACTTGCATTCAAATAAGCTTCAGCAACAAGGAAGTTAACTTCAGGAGTATTGATGAGAACACCTGGGAAGAATTGGTTACGGCTTAAAGTCGACCAATTGTAGCGCGATACTTTGTTGGTAAGAATAAATTCATTCTGTGCAGATGAATTCATCATTGGGTCGATACCAAAGTACTCCGTTCCGGCAGCGGTTCCAGGTTGGAACATAACTTTAAGACGTGGGTCAGTGTTGGCCTTCATGTGATCGATCATAACTTTACCAGCGAAATTACCATCCCAATCTTCCAAACCAGTCCTGAAGTTTTTAGAATGAATTGGACTAGTCAAGTCATGCACATTGATCTGAATATTTTCGCTGTTTGCAGTCAAAATCGGATAGCTTGTTGGATTGCCCAAAATAGCATTGATTTCGGAAGTTGCTCTTGTCTGGAATGCTGAAGCACCAGAAACGCGGGTAAGCAAACGAAGGCGTAAGGAGTTACAATATTTCTTCCATTTTGCCAAATCACCCTTATTTACAAAATCGGCTGTTTTGAATCCGGTTAAGATACCAGCAGACACATTAATGCTATTTAATTCATCCGAAAAAGCTTTCAGATCGTCGAGCATTTTTGTATAAACAGCATCAGCATTATCATACTTTGGCAGCGAAATTTTATAATCACCACCGTTTTCACTCATCTTTCCAGCTTCAGTGAAAGGAATGTCTCCGTGCAAGTCAACCACTTTCTGAGTATGATCGTAAAGATAAATGGTAGCAGCAATCACATAAATCCGTTTCAAAGTTTTTTCAGCTTCAGGCAATTCTTTGAAAACATTTTCGAATTCGCGGTATTGGGCTAAAAAATTGTAATAGTTACCCCATCTGTCGTTTACAGCTCCTGAACCAGGTACATACTGTGCAGTTGCATTTACCCAGCCAACTGATTGTGTCCAGCGGTTGCTTGTAATACGATGAACTACAAAATAGTTCCAATAATCAGGCATAACATAGCCTAGGTTCGATTGTAGAAAACCTGTAAATTGTTTTTCTACCATGGTGACCGATATCTTTGAAGGATCGGCGTAGCTCTTTTCAAATTCGGTTTTTTCGCAAGATGCCAAAACCATCAGGGCTGAAATTAAAACCAGAATAATTTTCTTCATGTTAATATCTTTTAATGTTTTAAACATGTTCACTAAAAACTAAATCTTAATGAAGCACCGAATGTACGTGTAGCCGGGTTGGTACCTGCATTATTAACTGTCTGGAACCATCTTGAACCTGCAGTGGTTTGCTCAGGGTCAATATCTTTAAGTGTCCGATAGATAAAGAATAAGTTACGTCCGAATGCCGAAACCTGCAGATTTTTCAATCCCATTTTCTGAACTAAACTTTTTGGAAGGTTATACATCAAAGACAGCTCTCTCATTTTCACGTAGCTATTTTCTTTAATGAACAATTCATAACGGGTATTTGGGCTATATTGTGGTCCACCCCAGTTGTAAACATTGAAGTAGTATTCCTGAGAAGAAGCAATGTAGTCGTTCTTTGTACCATCGGCTTTTACACCTTCCAAGATACGACCATCATGATAGACAAATTCTCCGCTAGGACCAGCCGTTCCACTGGTTAAATGGCGAACTTTGGCAGCATCAATATAATAAGCCAAACCACCGCTTTCAGCATCACGTTTATCCAAAGATTCTTCCAACAAACCACGGCTGATCATCCAGTTTACGGCAGTTGGCATAACATGGCCACCATAACGGAAATCAACAACAGCTTCCATTGTAAAGTTTTTGTACGTAACATTATTAATTAAACCACCGGTTACTTTGGGCATAGCGTTACCAACTTTTACCCATTTATTGGCATCTACTTTATAAAGTCCGTTTGGATCTACAACCAAACCACCATTAGCGTGCTGAAGAACTGGGTGTGAATAGAAATCACCCATAGGCTGACCTACAACTGATCTTAACTGAGCAGCTGAACCATCATAATCGGCATGTAGCAATTCAGTAGCGCCATCAGTCAACTTTTCAACTGTATTTTTGTAGTTGGCGAGGTTCAAACTAACATTCCAGCTAAGATCTTTTGTATCAATAACTTTTCCTTTCAACATAAGCTCAATACCTGAGTTTCTTAATGTCCCAATGTTAGTTAGAACAGAAGTTGCTCCTGAACTTGCAGGTGTAGTAAGTGGCAAAATCTGGTCAACGATTTGAGCATTGAAATAAGAAAGATCAATACCAAAACGGTTTTTAAAGAACATAGTCTCAACACCGAATTCATATTCATGTTTTTCTTCCGGTCTGATTGCATCATTTCCAAAAGATGTAGGTATTGTTGTATAAAGGACTGGTTGTCCGCCAACTGCCTGAACGCCCAAAGTGTTTTGGTTATAGGCAATATTCGCTCTGTATAAATCAGGATAGTTACCTACAACACCCCATGATGCGCGAAGTTTAGCGTACTCTACATACGATGGCAAAGTAAAAGCTTCGCTCAAAAGTAAACTGGCGTTAACTGATGGATAAACGAATGCATTGTTATCGGGATGCATGGTTGAAGTTCTGTCCCGGCGGATAGTTCCTTCAAGGAATGCATAACCTTTATAATCAAAGTTCAAGGTTCCAAGAAAAGCATCTTTTACCAAGTTTGAACGCGAAGATCCGCTATTTGCAGTATTTACAGAAGCAGCTATATCAAACAAATTTTCAGTGCTCAAACCGTCTCTAGTACTACGACTTAAAGTTTGTTTAATTTCTTTAGTTGCGGTATAACCTCCTAATACGCTAACACTCAAGTCATCATTAACTTTTTTGGTATAGGTAGCCATCACATCACCATAAAGAATGCTGTAGAGACCTGAAGACATAGAGAATCCTCCTGAATTACCAAAAGCAAGCGGAATGGTATTTGGATTTCTTTGTTCAGTTTTTTCTGAAGTAAAATCGGTAGCTATCCTTGCTCTAATTTTAAAATCTTCAGTCACCTGCCAGCTATTGGTTAAGTTACCCATAACACGGTTACTGGTTTCATCCAATTGCACGCGATATGTATTCCATAAAAAGTCGAAAATATCGCCTCTAAAGCCTGAGAATTTGATGTTTTCGTTCGGAGTCAAACTCTGGTTTGTACCAGTTACATGTCGGTAGCCTAAACTTGTCTGATAAACAGGAAGATACCATGCAGCATTGTCAAAACGGGTCATCATACCACCAAAGTTGTTCCACAAACGGTCAACGCTATATGGACGATTGTGTGTATTTTGATTGATATAATTCACAACCAAATCAACAGTATACTTTTTTCCCAATTTAAATTTGGAATTCAGGTTGACAATATTTCTGTCATTTTCCGCATTTGGACTAACAGCAGTATTGTCTTGACGAGTAAGAGAAAGTCTGGTATTTGAATTTTCAGTACCAATTGACATAGCTACTGTAGTATTTGAATTGACAGCCGCCTGAAACAATGCGGAGTAGCTGTCCTTTTGTGCTGACCAAGGTCTGATTTGACCATCCCAACCCATTACTTGAGTAGTTCCATCAAAAGCAGGACCGAAGTTAAGGTTAGTAGCAACATGGCCTCTTGTTTCTTTTGTTCCGTCGCCATTTTTATCATACCATAACCAACCGGCGGCATCCTGTCCGGCATTGGCAATAAATGTTGGATATCCAGGTCCGTACTTGTTTTGGTAACGTGGAAGATAAGCCACGTTATCAACCGAGTAGTTGGAAACAACATCTACACTAAATCCTTTTGTTCCTTTTCCGCTTTTGGTGGTGATGAGAACAACACCGTTAACAGCTTCTGAACCATAAAGAGCAGCAGCGGAAGCACCTTTCAAGATTGAAAGACTTTCAATATCTTCCGGGTTCAAATCAATCAAACCGTTACCACGTAAACGTTGGTCACCCCAATAGTCGTTGTTGTTTACCTCACCGTCGCGGATAGGCATACCATCAACAACGATCAATGGTTGACTCCTACCTGTAATAGAGTTTACACCACGGATGTTAATATTTACAGCACTGGTTGCACCACCAGGAGCAGCTGAAATTCGAACGCCGGGAGCCTTACCATAAAGAGATGAAGCAAAGTTTGTTGAAGCAACCTTGTTCAATTCAACTGCTTGAATTGTACTCATGGCATACCCCAAAGCTTTTCTTTCTTTGGTAATGTTCATAGCTGTAACAACAACCTCGTTAAGACCAATGTCTTCAGAAGTCATTTTCACATTAATCGAAGTACGATTATTCACAGCTTCATTAACAGTACTCATTCCAATGAATGAAAAAACAAGAGTAGATTTTCCTGAGGCGACTTTAATTGAAAATTTACCCTGAGCATCGGTAATAGTACCGTTAGTTGTTCCTTTTTCTGATATAGTTACACCTGGTAACCCTATACCATCAGAATCGGAAGTCACGGTTCCCGATACCGAAAATTGTGCAAAGGCACTCCCTATGAGCGCCATACACATTACGGTCAACAATAAAACCTTTCGCATAAGTTTTAATTTAAGTTTAATAAATAAAAAATAATCACTAAATAAATCTAGTTTATAAGTTAAATCCGGTAAAATTCATTTCTGTAAAAACTTTTTGGAAAACCATTTCGGAGGTGCCCAATAATGCAGACTGATCGCCCATATCGGAAACGATAATAGTTGTATTCCCAGAAATTTTTTCAAGACACAATCGGTTTAATGACTGCTGAATGGGAGATAAAACGTACTGTCGGGCCTTTGATAGTGGGCCGCTTAACAGGATGACCTCAGGATTGAGTAACTGAATGATATAAGACAATCCCTTTCCCATCCCTTTCCCAATTTCATTTAAAATAGAAATGCAAAACTCATCTCCCTGACGGGCTGAAATAATTACGTCTTCAGGCGTTATCTTCTCCGGACTATTTTTAAATTTGTTTATTAGGGAAGATATTTCGTTATTGTCAAAACCTTGTTTTACAAGCTTCATAATTGTATTTGAAGAAGCAATTGTTTCGAGACAACCACGTTTACCACAAATGCATAAATCACCATTTTCAATCATCGGAATATGTGAGAACTCGCCAGCAAACCCATTATTCCCACTATAAAGCTGTCCATTTACAAAAATCCCTAACCCAAGTCCCCAGCTCCAGTGAATAATAATAGCATCTTTATATTCCTTTGCAGCACCAAAGTGAAATTCTCCATAAGCATGCATACGGGCATCATTATCGATGTGCACCAACTTGCCAAAGCGATGTTTCAAATCACGGCTAATGCTTTGACGCTTTTTATCTTTTATAGTGTAGTTAATCCCCGATTTGGAGTCAACTAATCCTGGCATATCAACACCAAGGCCATAAATTTTTTCGTTTGGTATATGATTATCAACGATTAGCTTTTGTGCTGATTCAAACAATTTATCAACCAAAAGTGGATCATCAATGTGTGTGTTAATTTCGATAATGGGTGTAACAAATTTATTGTAGCAGTCGAGAATAGCCATACTGGCGGAGTAACGCGCAAAATCGCATGATATGACATAAAATCCATCTTCAGGCAAACCGTACAGGGCAGGTTTACGCCCCCCACTCGATTCTCCAATTCCAAAATTTTTCACATAACCCGATGAAACCAAATCGTTCATTAAGGCAATGCATGTAGGTAAGCTTATTCTTAACCATTTGCTAAGTTCTGGGGCTGATACATTCCCGTGCGTATGAAGCAAACCTAGAATTCGCTTTTTCTGCTTAATTTTATTCGATTCAGAAGCTGATCTGGATCTAGAATCTGTGTTTTCGGTTTGAATCATTGTTTAGTTAATATTAAATACTAAATTAACGATATCAATATTTTTGGTAAAGTTATTAAATTTTTTTATTAAGTATCAATTAAAAATTAACTAATTAAAATTCTTTATAACACATTTTAACATTAAAGGTTTAGATATTACAAAAAAATATAACCGGTAGGAATCCTTAAAAAGATTCCTACCGGTTATATTTTCGGTATCTGTATGAAATTTATTTTGCGCCTAAAGGATTCACATAGCTGATTTTCTGATTATTATCAAAATCATAGAGTGTCAGAATACGAAGTCTGTAATAAGCCTCCCAATATGTTTGGAGGGATCGGATATAATCACGTTTAGCATTTTCGCGTTCCGAAAGCGCGATATTTAGGTCTGTTATTGTTATTTCTCCATTCTGGAATTGCTTCAAGGCAATCTGGTAACCACTTTCTGAAACTTTATCGGCTTCCTTAGCAGTTATCAGCTGATCTTTCATCAATCCAAACTGTTCAACCTGAACCACAACACTTCGCTCAAAATCTTCACGATCTTTATTTACATCGTAAAGAACCAAATCACGTTGCGATTCGGCAAGCTTTACCGATGAGGCCGATTGCCCCCAATCCAGAATCGGAATACTTAAAGCCAGTCTTAAAGTTTGTTGACGCTCGGGTTGCTCATAAACACCAGCAAACGACTGAGCACTGTTCGACAATCCATAACTTCCCTGTAATGTAGCACTTAAACCATTACTGCGCTTGGCATTCAACAAATCGCGATCGGCTTCAATCAGTCTCCTTTTATATTCCGATCCTTCTTTTCGGTTCGCCCTAGCCTCTTCCAATGCTTTTTCAAGATTAATATCATACAAGGTTATATCGAGTGGCATTTGAAGTTCGATTTTCTGATCCTGAGAAAGCCCGATGTATGATTTTAATTCAAAATCAGCATTTTTTAAATCCATTTTAGCCTGACTCAGCGACTTTTGTGCATTCAAAACAGCCAATTGATTGCGTGCAAAATTATTCTCCGATATTTTTCCCAGCTCCTTTTTGGTCTGCGCAATCTTCAGATTGTTTGTACTGTTTTTCAGGTTGCTTTCTGCCAAATTGTAATTAGTCTGAACCATCAAATACCTGAAATATCTATAGACAGTATTTAGAGAAATCTCTTCAACTGTTTCAATGAAATTTTTCTGAGCCTCATCGTAAACTAAAGGCTCTGTTTTTTGCTGCCATTTCAACCAATTAATGGCAAAAATAGGTTGATAAAAACCAAATGAAAAAGGACTTCCGGAGAAATCAATCGTTTCTTTATTGTAATCCTGAAACCTGATTGCCGATGTAGAAGCATAAAGATAAGTTCCGGTAAGTGGAATTGATTGATTAAGCGCCAGCCTTGCCGAAGTCGATAAATTGGTAACCTGCTTAAATTCAAGACTTCCATCGGGCTGGGTAACACCAACAGTCGATTTATTAAAGTCAGGCAAAGTACCAGACAGCACCAGTTGCGGTCTGTTGCGTGTTTTAAAGTTCTTCCACCTCCAGTAATAATTCACATTACGGTTTTGTGCATATTTTATTGATGGAGACTCTTCGATAGCCAAAGAAACTACATCTTTAAGATCAAGGCTATATTGTAGTGTATCCTGGGCTTGGACATGCGTTACTGAAATCATCAAAAAACAGAAGATGATCGTGGACAAACTCAATATTCTAACTATCCGTTTCATCTATTTACGTTTCTCAACTTTTTTTCTTTCACTGAAAAAGGTGAATCTGATAAGATTACCTTTTCACCTTCACTTAAACCCGAAATAACTTCCTGATATTCAAAACCTTTAACTCCAAGCATAACTGTTCGGGGTATTACATTACCCGAATCAAGAACATAAATAGTCTGCTCCGAATTGGGTTTGAAATCATTGTTGGCCGAAATGCGAATAACTTCATTTTTTACCGACTGCAAAACCTGCAGTTTAACGGTTTGATTAGGAATTAACTTCGAATTCTGACTATTTTCAAGGTGAACATTAAATTGTATTTTATTGTCCTCAACCGTTGGTGTAACATTCCCAATGGTTCCAGATAGCTTTTCATTTTCTGCAAAAATGAAGACCGGGTTTCCAGTTTTTACAAATTCAGAAAATTTCTCTTCTATTAATCCTTTTATTTTAAATGTGGTAAGATCAGACATGGTAATAAGCATTTTGTCGCCTCCTACTTTTTCACCTTCTTTTCCTGAAATAGAAAGAATAATACCGTCTGATGGGGCTTTAATATTCAATTTAGCATGCATATCCATTTTATCGGCTAACTGCTTTTGCTGAATTTCGATTTGTAGATTCAGCCCGTTTTCTTCTGTTTTCATCTGTTTCAAACGAATGGCATTTTTTTTCTGAACCACATCCAGATCCTTTTCAGCCAAAACCAGATTTTGCTTGGTTTCATCAATCTTAGCTGAAGAAATGCCACCCACACTCAACAGCTGTTCTTCATCAGCAAGCTGTGCTTTTATCGATGCTATCCGAAGCTTTTTTACTTCAACATTGTAATCCAGATCAATACGAGCCATTTGGCCTTCAAGTCTGGATCTTTCCAGCGAATTGGATTTAACTTCCAGCTGATCAGAAATTTGCTCAATTTCGTCGCGGGTTGGTTTATCATCGAGTTCAATAATTACATCTCCCATTTTTACTCTACTTCCGGGTTCTTTATTAATCTTCCGAATGATTGTATTAAGTGGATTCAATATAATTACTTCGTTTTCAGGCTCAACAACTCCAATGGCATCGATAGGAATATATACCTGACCACGATCGACAATCGAAATATTGTCTTTTTGAGTATCAACGGCAAAAAATGAAGGAATCCCGAATTTTCGGGAGAAAATGAGGAAAATTATTACGGCCGAGAATAGCAAAACCGCAATCAAGAGTCCTTTCTTGTTTCTCATAGCTGATCTTGGTTGGTGTAGATTTAAATGACTTGAAAATCTTAGTTTTCAGGTGCAAAAGTAAGCTTTTATTGTATGTATTGTGAAATTTAATTTACAAAAACTTGTGGAATATTGACTCTGGGCATCTCTCAACAGAGAGAAACTGAAGCTACTTCACACGGAAATCAAACTTCTTTTGTCCCTCAAGATAACCCTCCAAACGATCGCCAACCAGCACCGGACCAACACCTGCAGGTGTTCCGGTATAAATCAGATCACCAATTTTCAAGGTGAAATATTTTGAAACATGGGTTATAATATCATCAATTGGGAAAATCATTAACGATGAGTCTCCTTCCTGAACTGTATGCCCATTCTTATCGAGACGAAAGTGAATGGAATTTCGGTCTGGAAGCGCATCAATAGATACAAATTCGGAACAAATTACGGCGGAATGATCGAAAGCTTTTGATATCTCCCAAGGCAATCCTTTATCTTTCAATTTGTTTTGTACATCGCGGGCAGTAAAATCGATACCTAATCCTATTTCATCGTAATAACGGTGAGCAAACTTTTTTTCGATACTCTTCCCCAACCGGTTAATCCTGACAATTATCTCACACTCATAATGCAAGTCGTTTGACCATTCAGGAATGTAGAAAGGATCGTTGTTGCGAAGCAGTGCAGAATCTGGTTTCATAAACAATACCGGTTCTGTCGGAATTTCGTTATTTAATTCTTTGGCATGTGCCACGTAATTTCGTCCTACACAAATAATTTTCATATGCATATATTTTGGTGAAGCGATGTTGAATGAAGTATCGCTTCTTTTATTTCATTCTCAGTTTAATTGAGGTCAAAACCTTTTTGGTATAGAGTGGGAACTCACTGTTCAAAATCCAACCGTAATAACCCGGCTGTTCGCGCAAAACTTTTTCGACTGACAGACCTTTATTTTTACCGAAATTTATGATTTCAACCCCATTTTCATCATAAACAATACGTCCAACAAAGTCAACATTGGTGTCGTAAGCCGAAAATTCGCTCAAAGCCTGAACATCATTTACAATTGGCCTGGAAGTTTTTCCGTGTCCGTCGTCATATTCCTCGTCTTTGTATACATCAAGCTGTGCTTTCAACACTTCGTATGTTGCTTTGGTATCGGCCATGGCGCTGTGCGCATCTTCCAGTGGCTTCTGGCAGTAGAATTTATATGCTGCAGCCAGTGTGCGCTTTTCCATTTTATGAAATATAGCCTGAACATCAATGAATTTTCGCTTTTTCAAATCAATATCAACATCAGCACGCAAAAATTCTTCCGCCAATAGCGGAATATCGAACCGATTGGAATTGAAGCCGGCAAAATCGCAACCTTCTATAAATTGAGCAATGGTTTTGGCCACTTCTTTAAATGTTGGCTTATCTTTTATATCCTCATCATAAATGCCATGAATCTTACTAACATGCTCCGGAATTGGCATTTCAGGGTTAATCCGGTATTGCTTTTCTTCTTCTCGTCCATCGGGATGAACTTTTATCAGCGCAATTTCCACAATGCGATCGGTGACTATATTCATTCCTGTGGTTTCGAGATCAAGAAATACGAGGGGATTTTTTAGATTTAAATTCATCTCAATTATTTAGAATTTATGATTGACAACTTTTTACTTCAATAGAATTGGTTTCCCGGGTGTAACTCCGTTATCATTAAAGGCATCCATTTGAAACCAATAAGTTTTGTTTTTATCCGGGCAATGAATAGTCAACCGGGTCTTTTTATATACCTGATAGCTGTGATATAGTTTATCTTTATCAGTACCGTAACGGATATTATAACCTGTTGTATTCTCCTGTTTCTTCCACGACATTTTAATTATTTGCGGATCGCGATAATCTCTTACGGCACGAAACTCATTAAGCTTTTTCGGTTTACGATCGGTTCCCAAACCAAAAATACGAAATCCGGAAATGGCGAAAGTACCCACCGGCACATGGTAATTGATAATTTTTAAGTATTGGGCCTGAACAGGAGTTCTTAGTGCTTCGTACGGACTTGTTTCGTAAACAGTGTTGGCTGTTTTATCACTTAACTTTTTCCAATTTTGTATATCGTTTGAATATTCAACCAAATACTGGTAAGCGTATAGGCTGTCACTACTCTTAATTTGCGTTTTGTTTTCAGCAAAATTCAGCTGAAAGGCATTAATCGTGCAAACTGAACCTAAATCAACAAGTAACCATTCACCCTTTTTGCCGCTTTGAGCACTCCAATAGGTACTCATATCTTCATCGAAAGCCGAAGATATTGGGCATGATGATAAAATTGAAGAAGCTTGTGCTGTGATGTTATCAGAAATAAGTGCCCATTTGGAATCAAGTGCATCAATCTCACTGAGTTTCTGATTTGGAACAATTATCGGGTAATCACTAAAATCAGTTTTAGCAAACAAATTTCCCTCATTGTCAAAACCGGCAGGAAAAAGGCCAAGTCTGGTTTGTGTCCTATTGCTTCCGGCAACTGTCATTGTTGCGATGTGCCACCAGTTACCAAATTTATCGGCAAACGTTGATCCATTACCGGCTCCGGTTACAAAACCTTCAGGTCGATATGAAAAAGGGTTATTCGCTGCAAATGTAAAGGGCCCCATCGGATTATCCGAAACATAAACCATATCGCCATAAATATTCTGCTCGCTGCCTTGCTCAGCACATTGGTAATAGTATTTCCCGTTGTATTTATTCATCCATGAGCCCATAGCACCGGGATTGGTGGCTTTGGATGAACTTTCTTTGAGTGTTTTCGAAGCTTTCTTCAATGGATTTACTTTACTGCAGACAACAGGAACTCCAATTGGATTGAATTGATTTTTTGCATCCAATTCGCGCGCCATAACGCCATCGTTATTTGAACATCCATAGTAGCAATATACCCTGCCATCTGTATCCGGGAATATGGTAAAATCGTTAATCATCGACAGCAAAACAGAATTACTGCAATAAACTTCCCATATACCATTAACCGGATCACTGGAACGAAATATCGTATTGCTGTGCGATGTACAAAAATAGATCCAGTCGCCCATCACAAATGCTGTTGGGGAATCATTTTCAAACGGCAGATTTATGGGAGAGATAAATTTCCAGGATAATAAATCGCCTGAAAACCAGTATCCTCCGGCATTGGACGCAAATAAAAAGTAATTTTCCTTGTAGAGCACTACGGTCGGAGCAGCAAGATCTAATCCGGCTGGAGAATCAGGATTAAATTCACTAGGTAAGCTTAGTGGATTGCAGTAAGTTTGGCCTTCAGCCGTTTTCGACTGAATACCAAGCATAAAGATTATAGCCAGTGTAATAAATATAAATTTTAACTTCATCGTATATCCTTCTGCATTAAACTATTCAATTTCTGGCAACTACAGCATTTTACCATTATATCCTGATGCAGTTAAACATCCAATATAAATCTAATATTACCGCTTTAAAATTAAAAAACCTAACAGATTTCCACTGTTAGGTTTTCATATATTATTCCTTGTAATTTATCATGCGTTTATCATCATTGGCATAAGAAGCATCAGTACATTTTCTTCTTCATTGTCGTTTTCAGCAGGCAATAGCAAACCAGCACGTGTTGGATCCGAAAGTTCAACTTTCACATCTGTTGCTGAAAGATTCGATAATATTTCCTGAAGGAAGGTTGATTTGAATCCAATTTCCATGTCTTCACCTTCGTACTGACAGTTCAAACGTTCAACAGCAGAGATTGAGAAATCAATATCCTGAGCAGAAACAACCAACTGGTTCTCTGTCAATTTCAAGCGAACCAAGTTGCTTGCCTGATTTGAGAACACAGAAACGCGACGAACTGTATTGTAAAATTCAACGCGATCAATAATCAGTTTATTGGGGTTGTTTTGTGGAATAACTGAGTTGTAACTTGGGTAATTCCCTTCAACCAAACGGCAAATCAGTTTAAAATTACTTAAAGTGAAGAAAGCATTTTTATCGTCAAACTCCAATTTCACATCAAAATCTTCTTTTGGAAGCAAGCTTTTAAGCAATGCGGCCGGTTTCTTTGGAAGAATAAACGAAGCATCTTTTTCGGCTTTTGCATCAAACCGTTTATAGCGAACTAGTTTGTGAGCATCAGAAGCAACAAACTTCATATCGTCAGTGGTCAATTCAATAAAAATACCATTCATAACCGGGCGAAGTTCATCATCGGCAGTTGCAAAAAGTGTTTTATTGATACCGCTGAGCAGTACATTGTGGTTAACGCTTATAGTTGAGGCAACGGCTTCGTTAAGCATAGGTTGCTGCGGAAAATCTTCACCATTCTGACCAACAATACTGAATTTACCATTCTGTGAGAAAATGTCAATTGCAAAAGTTTCAGGGTCAATCTGGAAAGTAAGTGGCTGCTCCGGAAATTCTTTCAGCGTTTCATTCATCAGTTTGGCCGGAACTGCAATAGCGCCTGTTCCATTGGTATTATCGAGCTCAATACTGGTAATTAAAGTCGATTCGAGGTCGGAAGCAGTAATTGTCAACAGGTTTTCTTCCAGCAAAAACAAATAATTATCCAGAATAGGAAGTGTATTTTTTGAATTGATTACTTTACTGATAGCAGAAAGGTGGCTTAGCAATTCGGTACTTGAAACAACAAATTTCATTTGATATTTTTTTAGAGTTTTACTTATTTGCCTTAAAATCACTTCCATCGAAAATTATCGGGAAGCACACGAATATACAAACTTTGATATTTTTAACCTATTGATGAACGATTATTTTATCCAAAAGTAATCAGCATCTGTATTTACGTCGGCGAAGGTACACATAAACAGCTCCAAATACAGAAATTAATACCAAGGGCATCAATACATTTATAAGTTGCCATTTTAGTTTTTCCTCCTTCATCTTAACTTTATCCAGAAGCCTCATTTTAAATGTTCGTGAACGCAATTCCATCAAACCTTCATCGTCGCACAAATAGTTAACTGCATTCAGCAGAAATGCTTTATTCCCAAAGGTCTGCTTCGAATAGCGATCATAGCCCAATTGACCAAATTCAGGTGTTCCGTTTGCAATCCGATACTGGTTTGCAATCAGGTTTCCATCAGAAAAAACAATCATTCTGGTTGGCTGACTTTCTTTTTTTACTTCTGAAGATTTAACACCAAACGAATCGACCATCCGATTCTGAAAAACAGAAGGGAAAGTTCCTTCGAGCAAAACTCCAACAGCTTGTGATGGCTGCTTGAAAAGTCGCCGATCGGGCGGATTGTTAGTAATTGCAAGACTAATTTCAAGCGGAGTTTGCGAAACAAGCGAGTAGTTCGAGGTTCCTAAAATAACTGTCTTTTTAAGCTGGTTATTTTTACCAACTGTATCAATTGAACTTACAAATTCAGCTTTTAATCGGTTCAAATTCCGGCTGATCACATGATTTTGAGAAGGACCCAACAAGGGAGAATAATACCATGGAGCAGGTGTAAATTTTGCAGGAGAACCATCGGGCGCTGTGTTTAAAGGAATCATCAAACAGTCGACATCCTGAACAAGATTGTAATTCAAACGAATTCCGTACTTGAAAAGCAAGTCGTCCAAATTTAGATTTCGCGGAAAAGCCAGCGTTGTATAACCGGTACTTAAACTATCCAAACTGACTGCAACCGGATCAACCAGCCACATCAAGCGGCCGCCGCTCATTAAATACTGATCGATATAGAACTTATCATTTTCAGAAAAAGCTGTAGTAGGATTAGCAACAATGAGGACTTTATATGGTGTATTTTTCGAGATCAACTGCGGGCCAGAAACTCGGCCAACCAAATATTTCTCTGACAAAGTCTCAATAAAATCATGGGTTTCATATTCATTCAATTCGCCATGACCCTCAAGAAAAGCCACGGTTTGCTTTTTATCATTCATCAATTCTGAAAATGCCGAAGTAAATTCATATTCCAGACTTTCAATTGAATTGTTCAGGTTAACCTCATAATGAACAGGATTATTCTGAAGCAGATTTAAGCTAAGGTGCTTATCGCCATACTCGATCAATACTCCCGGAAAAACAAGTTGGGTAACGGTTCCCTTTGCAGTATTCTGATGAATATTTGTAGGCTGCAGACCTTTTGCAATCAGTTCTGAAAAGAGCTCATCACGTCGTTTCAAATCTGTTATTTCATAGGGATCAAAAATTGTAAGATTGATCAGTTGCGATGAATACGCATTGTAATCAGCAATTTTTTCAATAATCGACTTTTGGAATTTGCGAAAACTCGCATTCAATTCGCCATCGAGATAAAGTGTAATATTCACAGGCTTCTCAAGTTTCTTTACCGTCTTTTTTGAAACCTCAGTAATTGAATAGCGTTGCTCGGCAGTTAAATCAAGTCGGAAAAACCATTGTCCGGAAAGTATAACAACAAGCAACAAAGTCAAAATTAGGACTGTTCCGTTTTTGATTTCATTTCTGAAGTTTATTCGGTGAAAATGAATGATCCGGCTTGTAAGAAAAAGAAAAATGAAGATGACCGAAAGGAAGTAAATCAAATCGCGCGAATCGACTACTCCACGACTAATCGACTGATAATGTTCATTAATACCGAAACCAACAATTAATTTCTGAAGTGCAGATGGCATTTGCATGGAACCAACCAGGTCGAAACCCAGATAAGCCAAAAATGAAAGAAATAAGGCCAAAACAAATGAAGATACCGGATTGTCGGTTAAAGCTGAAGCCAGCACACCAATGGCCACATAAATGGCAGCCAAAAAGAACAGACCAATAAATGCGCCCCAGGTCCCGCCCGTATCAATACAACCAACCGGATTACCAAGTGCATAAACTGAATAAAAATATATCAACGTTGGTAACAACGAAATGCTTACCAACAACAGACCTGCAAGATATTTGGCAAATACAATCTGAAAAACTGAAAGTGGTCGGGTAAGTAAAACTTCCATGGTTCCCATTCGCTTTTCTTCGGCAAACAAGCGCATGGTAATGGCCGGCACCAAAAACAGATATACCCATGGCGCCAGCGAAAACAATCCGTCGAGCGAGGCATAACCACCTTCCGGAATGTTGTAATTGCCAGGGAAAACCCAAAGAAATAAACTCGTTGTCAGCAGAAATACGAAAACAACTACATATCCTGTTAGCGATCCGAAAAAACTTGCAATTTCCTTTTTTAACAAACTATACATATATCACAAATCAGCTAGTTATCGTATTAAAAAGCAAAACACTGCTGGTTTTAACAGCAATAAAACGTACGGAAAGCGCTTCTCGTATTTATTCTGAACTAAAATCTAATATCTTACGAATATCCGTTCGGCACGATTCTGCTAACAAAGGATCATTTATTGCTTTAATCAGCAAATCAGCATTATCTCGTTGCAAACGAAAAATCGAGAACACCTCACTTACTGCAAGACTATCCGTATTCCGGTCAATTAAAACAAGCTCATCACCTACCCTAACATTTCCAGACTGCAAAACCCTCACATAAATTCCGGGATAAGGCAACTGCCAAAAATCATCAACTACCTTTTGATCGCCAAATCTAACACCCAACTTAAAACAAGGCTGCCTGGGCTGGCTAACCTGAACCTCTGCATCACCAATTTTAAATCGATCGCCTATCCGGATTTCCGATTCGTTAAGGCCAGCTACAGTCAGATTTTCGCCAAACATTCCCCATTGCCATAACTGAGAAGGATATTTATTTTTCCAGAACGAATAATGATCGGCGGAATACAAATAACATGCTTTATCAACGCCTCCATGATAAAGACGATCAAGCACATGATCGTTCTCAACATCTTCAGTTCCAAGAAAAATGGGAGCTTCAACAGGATATTTATAAATCCCGGTCTGCACCTCTTGTCCGCGCCATTCAATGGTGGTCGGTTCAGCAATATTGGTTGAAACTATTTTCATGATATCTAAATTTCAATTTGCGATCTATCCATATTCAAAGGACATATTTCACTAAACTATTCTTCATCCAAAATTTCCTGAACCCGTCCAACTTCACCAGTTTCAAGCCTGACTTTTATTCCGTGGGGATGATTTGGCGAATTTGTCAACAGGTTTTTCACGATACCTTCAGTCAACTCTCCGGTGCGCTGATGATGTTTCTGCACAATGTTAACAAGTAAACCAGGTTTTACGTCAGATCGTTTTCTTCCATCCATAATAGTTTTCCTTTCTTTACGCAAATGAACGAAAAAATACGGATAGCTTAACTTGTAAAAAAGCAAAAAGCCCATCTTCCGAAAGGCTTTTATACTTAATCTATGTCTTACAGCTTGTCCATTTTAGATTTAAAAACAAACATCTCCTATACATTTAGTGACAAATACTTTAGGAACTCTTCTTTACGACGAGGATCTTTAAAAGCGCCTCCATATTCTGCGGTTATGGTCGAACTACCTTCGTCTTTGATTCCGCGTGATGAAACACACAAATGCCTTGCATCAATTACAATAGCAACATCTTCAGTTTTCAAAATACGTTTCAACTCATTTGCAATCTGTACGGTCAATCGTTCCTGAACCTGCGGGCGACGGGAGAAATAGTCAACCACCCTATTAATTTTTGACAGGCCAACAACTTGTCCGCTTGAAATATAAGCAACATGCGCTTTCCCAATAATGGGCAAGAAATGATGTTCGCAGGTCGAATTCAAATTGATGTTCTTTTCAACCAACATCTCACCATACTTGAATTTGTTATCGAACACTGATATTTTCGGTTTATTCTCAGGATTCAAGCCTGAAAATATTTCTTTAACAAACATTTTAGCAACCCGATGCGGAGTGCCGTTTAAACTATCATCAGTTAAATCGAGCCCCAAAACATTCATAATGTCGCGAAATTTATCTTCGATCAAAACCATTTTCTGCTCATCGCTTAACAGAAATGCATCTTCTCTCATTGGAGTTTCCAACGATGTAGCCAGGTGATTATCACCAATTAATTCGTGTCCGTTGTGATCATTATTTTGAGCCAAGTGTGTACCATTCAATCTTGGTCGTGCCGTATCTGCTTTTAAAAATCCGTTAACTTTCATTTTTATTTCCTCCCCAATTATTAAATTCTAATACTAAAACAGCACGAATCATCACTTTGTTTAAGTGTTTTATATTTTTTGTAAACACTATTCAAACTAAAACAACACAACAATTTGTTTTTAAAACACTTAAACAAATAAATTATTTCAATAAAATAAAAATATTTTCAATGAAAAGGCCAATTTATTCTTAATAAACAGCATGGAAACAAATTAGTTCAGTAACAAAAAAGGGCTACCTGAAACAGATAACCCTTTACCACAAACTAAACCAAACTAAACTAACTTCTAATCATTAGAGACTAAACCAATTCCTTCTATCTTTTTATATACCTGAGGTTCACCTTTATACCGAATCTTACCAACCCCACTTATAGTTGCATTTAGCACATCGGTTGCATAAACACTGCCAGTTCCAACTCCTTCAATTTTAATATCTGTCTTTTTTGTCTTCAAATCAATAGCATCCAGATATCCGGCACCCGAAATCGAAACATCCATCGCGTTGGCAATTCCATCGAACTCAAATTTAACTCCACCTTCACCAATTACCTTGATATTATTCGCTTTCAGGTTCATTTCAATACTTGCACCTCCCGATACATGCAGGTAAAAATCCTTCAGATCAACATATCCATGAGTTTCAAGGCTTATACCACCCTCAATAACCAGTTTTTCAAGATCTTTAAAAGTGATGTACAAAATCAATTCATCAAAATCGAAATGCTTCTTACTTATTTTCAGATTTAACGATTGTGCATCTGAGTGTACTTCAATGTATTTAAAATTATCCTCATCGGTTTTAATTCGCAAACCCGACTGGGAACCTTGTTCCAAAATAACTTTATAGGCTCCTTCAAGATGAATTTTAGTAAATGGTTGTACCTGATAAGTGCGTGTGTCCGTATCATCCCAAGGTTGCTGAACCGGCATTACCTGAGCTGCAAAAAGTTTGGAAATCATCAATCCGAGTGCAAAAACTAAGCTGGTTATTCGAAGAAAATACATACGATCAGTTTTTTTAGATTAAATTCTGAATCAAAACTATTTAAACTGAACGCCAAAGTGCTGTTCTTTTCGATGAACTACGGATTTATTTAGGCGAAATGAAAGAAAAACGGATTAATCTCTTTTGCACAAAGCAAGAGGCGAGGAATAAAAATGAAATTTGATTACGGCTTTAGTATCAACTTCCGGAGATACAACAATAAATATAATGGCAATAAAGTTCCAACTAAAAGCATTACAATGTCGATAATCTGAAAAGTTTGCTGTTTGAAGATAATGTATCCGGTTATTGCAGACACAACAAATAGCAATACAAACAAGAAGATAAAAACTATGAACTTGCGTGTTTTATTAAGCAAGATGCTGAGAGAAAACCAAATTAAACCAACACCAACCCCTAGAAATGTTTGATTAAGCTCGCCTTTGGCATAATTCAGAATACCATAAATTGCAGGCAGCAAAGCTAATAGATACAAAAACCGAAAGATACTTCCGACCAATCGCTGAAGATGATACTCATTGTTAATTTCAGGAAATAAAGTAAAACCTGACGATTTAGTATTCTGATATTCAGGAGCAAGCAAGTCCTGATCCGAATTAATAAGTTTACGTTCGATGGCAATCTTAACTGCCGCATCAACTGCTGTTTCCTGATAATCCTTATGCTTCTTTAAGATTTCAATAATCTGAATGTCAGTATAAGTAGAGTACCTTTCATAAAGATTCATTTTTGCTGATGTTTCGTAGTCTGAATTATCCATGACTTTTTTTTTACAAAAATAGGTCTTTGAATTTATTAACAACGATTAAAATGAAGATAAAAGAAATAGATGTATTTTCGATCTTTCAATACCAGTATAAACAAGTAAAGTATTTTAATCATGTATAATTTTGAATATCAGAATCCGGTAAAGATTATTTTCGGAAAAGGTGAAATCAAAAAAGTTGGAGCAAATATTCCCGTCGGATCAAAAATTCTATTGACCTATGGCGGTGGAAGTATCTTTAAAAATGGCGTTTACGATCAGGTAAAAGCTGCAATTCAGGGCTTTAAAGTCATTGAATTCGGAGGAATTGAACCCAATCCGCACTACGAAACACTGATGAAAGCAGTTGAGATTGTTAAGAATGAAAATATTACATTTTTGCTTTCAGTGGGTGGTGGTTCGGTTCTGGATGGCACTAAATTTATTGCTGCAGCTGCCTGTTTCGATCAAGGTGATCCTTGGCTCATCCTTTCAAAACATGCACCAGTTAAAAATGCGCTGCCTATTGGTGCAGTTTTAACCTTGCCAGCCACCGGATCAGAAATGAATGGAAATTCAGTAGTTACGCGTGTTGAAACAAAAGAGAAACTGGCTTTTGGCTCAGAAAAAGTAATGCCCGTTTTCTCCATACTCGATCCTGAAGTAATTTTCTCACTGCCCGAAAAACAGGTTGCTAATGGTGTAGTTGATGCTTTTGTACATGTGATTGAGCAATATCTTACGTTTCCGGTAAACTCGCCAATACAGGATCGTTTTGCAGAAAGCATCCTGAAAACGTTAATTGTGGAAGGCCCGAAAGTACTCGCGAACCGCACTGATTACGAATCTGCCGCCAATTTTATGTGGAGCGCAACCATGGCACTAAACGGATTGATCGGAGTTGGTGTTCCTCAGGATTGGGCAACACACATGATTGGTCACGAACTTACGGCTTACCATGGCATTGACCATGCCCGGACCTTGGCTATCGTTTTACCCGGAATCATGCACATTAAACGAGAACAAAAGAAAGATAAAATAGTACAATTAGGCGAACGTGTCTGGGGAATTACGGAAGGCTCGGTCGACGAGCGAATTGATCAAACCATTCAGAAAACTGTGGAGTTCTTCGAATCAGTTGGTATTCCGACGCGATTGCCAGATTATAATGTATCAACAGAAACTATCGATACCATTTGTGAACGGTTCGAAAAGAGAGGCTTTAAAGTTGGTGAGAAAGCAGATATCGGACCTGTCGAAATCCGTTTGATATTGGAGAACAGACTTTAGTTTGCTTGTTATTTGGTGTCATTCCTGATCATTAAAATAATCCTTGATTAGGAATGACGCCAAATGGTATAAAACTTATTGCAATAATTCTTTAGCCGTTTCCATTGCGGTTGCCGAATAATTTTCACCACTAAGCATCTGTGCAATTTCTTCGATGCGTTCCTGATCGGTAAGCTTTTTGATTGAAGTAAAAGTTTGATTATCCTGGTCGAATTTATACACCTTGTAATGATGATTTCCTTTGGCTGCTATTTGTGGCAAATGAGTAATATTCAGAACCTGAACAGTTGAGGACATTTGCTCTAGAATCAAACCCATTTTTACGGCAACTTCGCCCGAAACACCGGTATCAATTTCATCAAAAATGATTGTTGGCAAAGATCGGGCGTCAGTAATCAGCGTTTTTATGGCCAGCATCAGACGCGACATTTCACCACCCGATGCAATTTTACCGATTTCCTGCAATTCCTGATTTTTGTTGGCCGAAAACATAAAGTTCACTTCATCTAAACCGGTTGGTGAGAACTCTGTTAGTTCAACAAATCGGACTTGAAACGCGGCATTTGGTATTCCAACATTCCGTAGTACATCAATAACTTTATTGCCGATTGACGAAGCAACTGCCTTTCGCCGACCACTAATTTTGCCAGCCAAATCAGATAATATAGCTTTCTGATTCACGATTTCCTGTCGCAACGATTCAATTTCCTGATCATACGAACTGACAAGCTGAACTTTGGCCTGAAAATCAGATTGAATTGCTAAAAGCTCGGCATTTGTGGCAACTCGATGTTTTTGCTGTAAAGAATAAATCAAATCAAGCCGTTGATTAATTTGCTCAATCTTTTCAGGGTCATTTGCAGTTCGGTCTTCAAGAACTGACGATTCTGTGGCAATATCTTTCAACTCGATATAAACCGATTCCAGCCGGTTGAAAATTTGTTCAGCTTCGGGTAAAACTGAACGAAGCTTTCCAACCGAATTCAGATTTTCTTTTAACCGGAACAAAACAGACAGTTCGTCTTCACTCAAATGCTGATAAACTTGTCCGAAAACCGACTTTATTTCCTCTGCATGAGTTAATTTTTCGAGCAAACCTTCCAATTCTGCCTGTTCATTTTCTGTCAACTTTGCATCATAGAGTTGCTTAAACTGGAATTCATAATAATCCAGATCTTTTCTGGATTGTTCAGCAAGTTCAAGTAACTGGCTTAGCTTTTCCAAAAGGGAAATGTATCGTTTGTAACCTGATTTGTAGCCTGCAAGAATTTCAGAATTTCCGGCAACAAGATCGACTATCCGAAGTTGGTAACCCTTTTCATTCAAATCCAGATTTTGGTGCTGCGAATGAATATCAATCAGTTTCATACCCAAATCGTATAAAACCTTTACATTAACGGGGGTGTCGTTGATAAAAGCACGTGATTTTCCCTGAGGAGTAATTTCGCGTCGCAGGATAGACACATTTTCAAAATCCAGTTCATTTTCCTCAAAGAAGCCTTTTAGTCCGTAATTCTGAATATCAAAAATACCTTCGGCAGTACATTTAATCGATTTGTCCCTTAACACCGAAGAATCTGCCCGTTGACCAATAATAAGGCCGATAGCACCGAGCAGAATTGACTTACCTGCCCCGGTTTCGCCGGTTAAAATATTTAAATCTCCACTGAAATCAATATTCAGTGAATCAATCAAGGCATAATTTTTTATTGAAAGTGATTTTAGCACGGAAATTTGAACATTTAAATGAGCGACCGAAGATAGAGAAACACATGATCTATCCGGTCATAAAGATAATTGTTTATTCAAATTTCAAAAACCTTCAGACTTGAGTATTTTTTCGTATTTGCTTCCATTCGAAGGATCGCATTCATTCAGAATGACAACCACCCTGTTTCGCTCGTCGGGAAACGATTTGGAAAAAATATTGACAAGCTCATCTGATTTGGCATCAAAAAATACCTGAAGAATATACAAGGACGGGCGAGTACGGAAAACTTTTTGAATCGATTTCAAGGATTCAGCAATCACTCCCCTACCTTCGGGCGCTTTATCAGCCATCAAATCCAGTCCCTGACGATGATATTGGTATGTACAACTTCTGAATCCGGCATACGATTTATTTAAAATGTTTTCAACCAGCCAATACCGGTTACGTTCGCTTTCATAGGCTTTCCAGCCCTTCTCTCTGGCATTCTGTGAGTTGTTGACAATCGTCTGAGCTTTCTGAAAAAACTCCGTTCCACCTTCCGGAATAAATGAATCGTAATCCATACCTAAAACGATGTAAGCGTAAAAGGCTAAGATATTTGTCAGATTATCCTTATTCGAAGTTTCATTAAATTCCAGCGTTTGATATTCAACATACTTGGCATGAAAATCATTGTCCAAGATATTGAGCAAAACTGTTTCGTATGAAGAATTAAATACCGGACGACGCAATTGAACCTGAATACTTCCTTTAAATTCGTCAGAAGAAATCTGCTGGTCAAGGTTGATAAAAAAGTTACATTCGATACGCTCATCCATAGAGTACTGATGATCCGTCCATTTGCGGTTATTCAAAAACTCATACAAATCAGACTGCATGGTTTCGAACATGGTGCGATTGGCTCCCTGAATCTTTTGAGCCGAAATACTGATATTACAACGCAATTCCTGAGCTAAGGTTGAACTTAAGCATAGGACAAAAACAATGAAAATCAACAAATATCGTTTCATATCAGCAATTTATTCTTATTTAATCCGACCTTCCTTTTTCTCCATTTCAGTTACAATCCGGTCAACAATATCAACAGCAACTTCAGCCTTTGATTTTAACTCAAAAAATGTCTGATTATTGCCTTTATCAACTATTGTAATTTTATTGGTATCCACTCCAAAACCTGCACCCTTATCGTTCATCGAATTCAAAACGATGAAGTCGAGGTTCTTTTTGGTAAGTTTTGAAAAAGCATTCTCCAGTTCGTCATTGGTTTCGAGCGCAAATCCGACTAAAACCTGCTTGTCTTTCTTCAATTGCCCAAGAGTTCCGGCGATATCACTGGTAGGTTTGAGCTGAATAGTTAAATCATCCTTTCCTCGCTTCATTTTAGTTGTAGAATATGTTTCAGGAGTAAAATCTGACACTGCAGCACACATTACAGCACCATCAGTTTCAGGGAAAATACGCAAACATTCCTGTTTCATTTCTTCAGCCGACTCAACAGGGATAACAGTTATCGATGAGTTTGAATTCTTGATTTGTACCGGACCCGAAACGATTGAAACCTTCGCCCCCAGTTCAGTAAGTGCATTGGCTATGGCATAGCCCATTTTGCCTGAAGAATAATTTCCGATAAAGCGAACGGGATCAATTTTTTCGTAGGTAGGGCCGGCGGTTAACAAGAAGTGCTTATTCAGTAGTTTTTTTTTTTGATCGAAGAACCGGACAACTTCTTCCACAATATTTTCAGGTTCTTCCATCCGGCCTTTCCCAAACAGGCCACTGGCAAGTTCTCCTTCACCTGGTTCAACAATCAGATTTCCATATGAACGTAAAATTTCCAAATTCGCCTGATTTGCCGGATGCTGGAACATGTCGATATCCATTGCAGGCGCAACCATGACCTTACATTTAGCCGACAGATAAGTGGTAATAAGCAGATTGTCGCAAATACCATGAGCCATTTTACCTATAGTAGCAGCAGTGGCAGGTGCGATTAACAGCAGATCGGCCCACTGACCCATATCGACATGAGAATACCAGGTACCGTCGTTTGCCGAAAAAAAATCAGTAGCAACCGGCTTTCCGGAAAGTGCCGACATGGTGACCGGCGTAATAAATTCTTTGGCAGACGGGGTCATTACTACCTGAACCTCGGCCCCTTCTTTGATAAGGCCCCTTAAAAGATAAGCTGCCTTGTAGGCAGCTATACTTCCGGTAAGTCCGAGGACTATATGTTTTCCTGAGAGCCTCATAAAGGCTTATTTTACAATTCTTTGTTACGGTTTTCCTTAGCAGGATTACGGTGATAAATCTGATCGTTTACAAATTCTTCGTAAGCAATCAATGTTGGTTTTGGAAGACGTTCGTAATATTTCGAAATTTCAATCTGTTCACGATTTTCGAATACTTCTTCCAGATTATCGGTGTACGATGCAAACTCTTGCAATTTCTGGCTTAATTCTTCTTTCATTTCAGAAGCAATCTGATTTGAACGTTTTGCCAGTATCATTACAGTTTCATAGACATTGCCAGTACGGCTTTCCAATTCTCTTAAATCTCTTGAAATTGTTGTAGATTCTGCTTTTGTTTTCTTAAAATCCATATGTATTAAATATTTGAATCCGGTTTATAATTTAACAACTTTGCAGTTGTTGCATAGTACTTTTCAACTTCCTTCCGGTATTTACTTTCCGGATATTCGTCGACAAAGGTATAATATTCATCCAAAGCAGAACTCAAACGCTCACGCTTTTTTTCTTCAACACTTCTAACTGCTAACAAATATTTTGCTTTTAACAGCATGTACATCAATTCTTCGCGATATTTGGTATCCGGAAAATCTTTAAGCGAAGAGGATAAAGCAACAACTGCGGCCTTATAATTTTCCAAATCGAAATAAAGTTTACCACTTAAATAGGACTTGTAAACCAATTTATCGCGCAGTTCAATAATTAAGCGTGTACCTTCTTCAACCCGGGTTGATTTAGGATATAGATTAATAAATAATTGTAACGCATCAATAGCATTTTGGGTAACCAATTGATCGAGACGCGGACTTGGAGAATCAAGATAAAAACAGTATCCTACCATAAATTGAGATTCTTCGGCAAATTCACTTCGTGGAAACTCTTTAATCAGCGACTTAAAATAATGTCCGGCCATCATATAATCTTTCATTCCAAACTGACTCTTGGCAAAATAATAATATACCTTGTCGGCCCGGCTTGTACCCCTGACAATATTAATAAGCTCTTTTAATAAGGTAGAAGATCTAACAAACTCACCACCTTCATAATATTCAAGTGCCTTTTTGTACTTGAATTCATAATCGGTGCTTTTTACGATCTTATTGTAGTCACTGCACGAACTAAATAGCAGCACAAAAACGAATGCAATAGATGTGAAATTTCTCATTTTCATTAACATGGCGCAAATATACATTTTTATCGGAATTTTAAAGGCCGAAAAATAGAATGAATTATCCAGAAAACCATCCTGTTTAGCTTAAATTAACAAATTTGCACACTTCTTAAAAAAAATTACTTTTGCAATGCTAATTTAAAAACCAGATCAAAGTGGATATTTTTGAAAAACTGAGGAACAACATGGGAAGCCTGGGAAAATACATGAAACAGGCTCATGGGTACTTTGCTTTCCCTAAACTGGAGGGCGAAATCGGCACCAAAATGAAATTCAGAGGTAAAGAAGTTTTAGTTTGGAGTCTTAATAATTATATCGGTTTGGCCAATCATCCTGAAGTAAGAGAAGCAGATGCACAGGCTGCTGCCGACTATGGAATGGCTTATCCAATGGGAGCCCGAATGATGTCGGGACAAACCAGCAAACATGAAGAACTGGAGCAAAATCTAGCTGAATTTGTTGGAAAACAAGATGCTTTTTTATTGAATTTCGGTTATCAGGGAATGGTATCTATTATTGATGCCGTTTGCGGACGAAATGACGTAATTGTATACGATTCAGAGGCCCATGCCTGTATACTCGACGGTGTTCGTTTGCACATGGGTAAACGTTTTGTATATGCCCACAACAATATGGACAGCCTCCGGAACATGCTGATTAAGGCCACCCGACTTGCTGAAAAACAAAAAGGTGGTATATTGGTAATTACTGAAGGTGTATTCGGAATGGCTGGTGATCTAGGTAAACTGGATGAAGTCGCCAAATTTAAAGAGGAATTCGAATTCCGGTTATTGGTTGACGATGCGCATGGTTTTGGTACGATGGGAGCAACTGGCGCTGGAACTGCCGAGCATTTTGGAGTTTCTGACAAAGTTGATTTATTGTTCGGAACCTTTGCCAAGTCGATGGCTGGAATCGGAGCTTTTATTGCCTGCAACGAAGATATCTGCAATTATTTAAGATACAATATGCGTTCTCAGACCTTCGCCAAATCGTTACCAATGCCAATGGTAATAGGAGCTTTGAAACGTCTTGAATTGTTACGTACTAAACCTGAATTACGAGAAAAACTTTGGACCGTAGTTGCTGCATTGCAAAGTGGACTTAGAGCTGAGGGATTTGACCTGGGCGTTACCAACTCGTGTGTTACTCCAGTTTATTTTAACGGTGGTGTAGGTGAAGCTACCAGTGCTGTAATGGACCTACGCGAGAATTACAATGTCTTCTGTTCGGTGGTAGGTTATCCGGTAATTCCAAAAGGACAAATCATGCTTCGCTTAATTCCAACAGCTATGCATACTTTAGAAGATGTTGAATATACAATTAAAGCATTCTCTGAAATACGACAGAAACTCGAAGAAGGTAAATACAATACCTCTCAAATACCTACAATTTTAGAATAATAGAGCACGACTACAAATAGTAAAAAACCATTCCTTCGGGGATGGTTTTTCTTTTTATCTTTAAACTCAAATTCAGCCTCTTTAGCTCAGTTGGTAGAGCAGCTCATTCGTAATGAGCAGGTCGGCGGTTCGAGTCCGCCAAAAGGCTCGTATAAATTACATGAAATGAAAGACCTCTGAAATTAAGTATTTCATAGGTCTTTCATTTTTACTCCATTTCTTGCTACATTAATTTGTCTCAATTCCCCGGCAACAAATAAGAACCTAAAGTCACACTCAAGTCCAGCTCCTGATTCCTAAAAATTCGCACCAATTTAATCCATAAAAAACAGTTAAATCGGAATGAACAAAAATAAATAATTGGCGTTTGCTTAAATAAAGACAGATTAATCTTTAATTATATATCAAATTGACACCAATAATTCAAATTAGCAGTCAAAATGATTAAGGTAGACTGGAGCAAAAACTGCACTTAGTTATTGAAGGCTTTAGATTTGGATCAGTAAAAAGAAAGTGAATCTAGTATAGAAGATAATAGTCATAGCAGTAAAGCTCACATCAGAAACCAAATCTTTAACTCTGTTGGTGAATTAATTGGAGGTCTTATTGCCGGAAAATTGCCGAGTACTGAATTAAGAGTAGAAACTACGCAAGAAGAAAAGGCTGATATGAATTGCCTCTGCGAACAAAACTGGACAGCAAAATAAGTTACAAAATAAAGCCATTTGTGCATAAAATTCAGAGTAGGCACAATGATCAACAAATTAACGAGAAGATAAATTGTTAAAATTCTGTTAATTGATGAAAATAAAAGAGTTTTTTGTCTTTTATTATATGTATATTTATTCTGAATAAAGTTGTTGCATTTTTATTTGTTGAATTCTAAAAAAACATATTAAAAATAAAATAATTATAAACCCTAACATTCTCTACCAACCTGAATAAATGACGAAACAATTCATCAATTCAGGATTAAACAACGATTTGAATTAAACTGTAGTTCTCATTCAATTAAATGGATTAACGATGAAAAAGGGAAATTTTTATCACAAATTTTACAATTTACTGATTGCAAGTTGTATCTCACTGTTCGTATTTTTTAGCATTTCCACAGCAAAAGCTCAGAATAATTGCGAAATAAGCAAAAGCCATGGCAAAGGTTATACAACCAGCATAAAGTCAGTAACCAGTATTGGGAACAACAGATATACTATTGTATTAAATGTCAAGCACAACGGGTGCGAGGACGAAGATGACAAATCAATGTCCAGGTACTCAGTCGAAGCTTTACCAGGGACTTATTCGAATGTAATTGTGAATGTCATTTCAGGGAATTTGAATTATAAGAATATCGAACTCGGACCAACTCTTGCAGGAGATTCTTTTACCGGATTTAGAATAACCGGTACCGCAGGTTTTGGAAATGAGAAACCTGGTGAGTTTAATATCTCTTATACTCTTTCTGGAGGACTTCAGAATCAACGGACACAGGTAAAAGTTGGCAACTATTTTTTAAAGGTATATTTTAAGATTGCCGATTTCCAAAATGTTCTTAACTGCCAGACTCCAACATCAATATTTCCTTATTATACTCCACCTGTAGGAGGTAAATTGGTATCAATTATAGGTCCGGAATTGACTTCACTCTATAATTACTATGCCGCCGGAGGAACCTATCAGACCAATGACATTTTCCAGATTTTCGGATCGGATGTACTCATTGAAATTAAAGTTTTGGACGGAATGTATGCTTCATTGCTCAGCCTGCTGACAACCACCTATGGTTTGTACGATGTGGTGCCTGATGCAAATGGAATTATTATAACCGGAAAAATACCAATACTTAAACTACTGTCGCTTAACACCCTTACAACCTATATCAAGTTTGTAAGGCCTGTTTATCCGGCCATTCCAACCAGTGGAATCGTGACAAGTCTGGGCGATATTGCCATGCATTCTGATTTTGCCCGTAATGGGTTTAATTTACAGGGAGAAGGAGTAAAAGTTGGCGTTATTTCAGATAGCTTTAATACTCTAAGTGGCAATCCGGCTCAGGATGATGTATCGAAGGGAGATCTCCCGGGAGCAGGAAATCCGGTTAATCCAAATCCTGTTGATGTAGTCCTTGAATATCCGTTCGGCACCAGAACTGACGAAGGAAGAGCTATGTTGCAGATTATACATGATATTGCACCCAAAGCCAAACTGGCTTTCCGGACGGGGTTTATTAATGCTCCTGATTTTGCAAAAGGCATAAATGATTTAAAAGAAGCCGGATGCGACATTATAGTTGACGATATCACTTACATTACCCAACCATTTTTGACCGATGGAATTATTGCTCAGGCAGTAAATAAAGTAAAAACGCAGGGCGTAACTTACTTTTCGGCAGCCGGAAATTATGGAAACAAATCCTATCAAAATACTTTCAATGCAGGAACAACACCTGCTGGCATCCCGGGAGTAGCGCATAATTTTGCCGGCAGCACCGGAAACGACATATATCAGAGTGTATCATTGGCTGAAGGGAATTATACAATTGTACTGCAATGGAACGATGGTTCCGGCTCAGAGCAAACTAACACCGATTTGGATATTTACCTGACCAATAACAATGGGACTACATTATTTGGGTTCAACAGAGGCAACATTGGTACCCAGCCAATTGAAGTACTTCCGTTTACAGTTGCAAGTGGAGGAGCCCAAACAAATATCATGATCACTAAGCCAACTGGTGGAAATAATGTATACTTCAAATATGTTGTTTTCCGTGGCAATCTTACTTTTGATGAATATGGACAGGGTAGTTCAACTCTTGTAGGACAATCGAACTCAGAGGGAGCCATTGCGGTTGGAGCTGTACTTTACAGCAACACTCCGGCTTTTGGTGTTAATCCTCCAACAATTGCTTCGTTCTCTTCAATTGGCGGAACTCCAGTCAATGGAGTTGTCAGGAATAAACCCGAAATTTCAGCCCCCAACGGCGGTAACACAACTGTCAACCTTGGCGGTACAAATATTGATGGAGACCAATTCCCGAATTTCTTTGGCACTTCAGCTGCTGCTCCACATGCAGCCGCGGTGGCAGCGCTGCTATCAGAAGCCCGGTCAAAATTTTACAATTCAGATATTTCGCCTGATGAAGTAAAAGGATTATTGCAAAATACAGCAATCGACATGAATACTCCCGGATTTGATCTTGTCTCAGGTTCAGGATTGATTCAGGCCGACGCGGCATTACTTACACTTGCCAATCCCTTGCCACATGTAAATACCCTGACATACGATACCACATTAACTCCCGGTTTAGTGCCCATAGACGTTACTCTTTCAGGAAATTACCTGACTGGTCAATCGCTGATCTATTTTAATGGTTCTCCATTGAATACAAAAACAACACTTGTTGGGGACACTATACTCAAGGCAACAATTCCTCAATTCACAGATTTGTTTCCTGTAATTCAGGCCTATAATCCACCGCTACCGCAAACAAATGGCTCTGATGGTGGTTTATCGAATCCAATGTACTTTTCGACCAAGAAGAAAATTTTAATTCAGATTGATGACAAGAGCAAAAAATTTGGCGAAGTTATTCCAGAATTTACCGCAACTTATACTCTTGAAAGTATTGATGGTAGTGTTCCTTTAGTGTCAGCTGGCTTGACAGAAGCTGAACTTGGAAGGATTAAAAATATAGCGTTTGAGACTGCAGCTAATGCATTAAGTAATGTTGGTCTGTGGAAAATTGATCCATCATCATCAGATCCGTTGAATCCATTTAGCGGAGTTACTGCCACAGATTTACTTGACTTATCCTTGCTTAACCGATTCGATTTTGTTTTTAAAAGTGGATTCCTTACGATTGAAAAAATGGCTCTGCTTGTTAGGCCAAAAGACAAGGTGATTACCTATGGTCAGGAAATTGCAGGCATTGAATTTGATTACATATTTAATGATGGAAGCTTAAATCCAGAGAATCTGGTAACAATTAGTCCTGAAGACAATACCGCAATTTTAGCACAACTTCAGCAAACACATGCCACCGCCTTAGTAAATGCCACTGCTTTGGTAAATGCTTCAGCTTTAGTGAACGAACTGGGCCAGCCATTGCTTGATGCAACGGCCCTGGTAAATAAGAGCTTCATGATTAGTGAAGCCACAGCCCTGGTAAATGCTCTGGCATTAGTAAATGGAACACTTATCGATCCTAAAGCATTGCTAGACGCCACTGCTTTGGTAAATGCCACTGCCCTGGTAAATGGAACAGTTCTGGTGAATGGAACAGCGTTGGTGAATGGAACAGCGCTTGTAAATACATATGACGCTTCAGGCAATCTTGTTAATTCGACTGCTCTGGTTAATTCAACCGCCTTGGTTAACTCGACTGCTTTGGTTAATTCCGGAACCATCAATTCAAACAGCAACAGTGAAGCCATTTTAATACTTGGGAAGGATGATATTTCTATCCTTGATGGTACCATTCCGGGAAATATTATATTGCGATCGGTAAATTTGGTGACCGGAAAAACAGTAGGCCAGCATCTGATAATTCCAGGAACACTTCTTTCCAATAATTTCAAGATAAGCTATGGCCTAGGTAAACTGACGGTAACACCTGCAATGGCAGAAGTTACATTTATTCAGGAAGACTTGAATAAAAACTACAGTGGAATTGCAGTAAAACCTAACGTAATAACAAATCCGGAAGGTTTGCTGATTGGGTTAACATTTAATGGCACCCCTGCAACTCCTGTTAATGTAGGAACTTATCAAGCAATTGCCACTGTAAAAGATCCAAACTATATTGGAAGCAGTACTGCAACTTTCAACATTAAGGCTGCAACAGCAAAAGTTACAGCAGATGATAAGGTGATAAATGCATGTAGTTCTCTCCCACCTCTTGCTGCAACTTTTAGTGGCTTTGTTAACGGAGAAACCCAACAGGTGGTTACTTCCCTTACGTTTAACCTGAATCCGTTATATGCCGGGAAGGCTGGTGTTTATCAGATTACTCCTCTTGCAAGTGCCGCAAATTATTTATTCACACCGGTTCAAGGAACTCTTTATGTGAATCCATTCGGATCTTCGGCCAAAAATATTAAAACAAGTCTGGTATGTGTGCAGCCAATTACACAAGATCCCAACGGATATACTTACATCGCAAATTTCAAATATGAGAATCCAAATTCCACACCTGTATATGTTGCCATCGGTCCTGAGAATCTGTTATCAGGTAAGGCAAATTTCGAAAACAGTAAACAACCAGTACTATTTATGCCCGGCACCGGAACATGGCAGGCACGTTTCAATGGGAATAAAATAACCTGGTCAGTAACTACTTACAATGGTAGCCACAAGACCTCAACTGCTTCATATGCAAGTTCAACTTCCAATAAATGTGCAAAATCATTGATGACCAGTAGTTCCGAAATTGTGAAACATGACGAACCGAAGGTATTCCCAAATCCGACTAACGATAAAGTTTATATTACTACTGGCGACAGAACAATCTTGCAAAAGGATATTTTCATTAGTGATCTGGCAGGCAGAAATGTTCAGGCAAAAATTGACAATTCAAACGGGAATGTTATCCAAGTTGACTTATCCGGGATGGAATCAGGAGTTTATTTTATACGGTTAAACTTCTCTGACGAGCAGAAACTATTCAAAATTGTCAAGCAATAATAAACCCCTCTAATGGTAATTTCTCTATGAATAGGATAAAATTGTTGGGGTCGATGCTGTTAATTGCATTTTGCCTTCAAACTGCTGCTCAAAATCAGACTGATAGTTTAATTGCAGTTCTTCAGAATTCCAATGAAGATACTGTTAAGGTTAACACCTTGATTACTTTATCAGGAACTTTTCTAAAATCAGATATTGAGAAGGCACGAAGCTATGCCAATGAAGCCAAAGTACTTGCTGATGCCATCGGGTTTAAACGAGGACAAGCCTATGCGCTAAAAAGTATTGGCATGAGTTATTATTTTCAGGGGGATTACATTGAAACCTTGCTCTTATGGCAGCAATCTCTTTCTACTTTTCAATCTATTGGCGATAGGCTTGGCATTGCCAACATGCTGAACAACCTTGGAGCAGTTAACTTTAATAAGGGTGGCGACGAAAAGGCCATTGAATACTATCTCGAATCATTAAAAATTTCGGAAGAAATAGGCGATAAACTCCGCATTGCCACTGCACTTGTAAACATTGGAGCAGTCTACTTTAACAAAGAAAATACACATGATCTGGCCCTGCAATATTACCTGAAAGCTTTGCCGCTTAGTGAAGAACTTGGAGACCACGATGCCATTGGTACAACAGCAGTAAACATCGGTGAAATTTATCTGACGAAAAAAGACCATATCTCAGCATTTATCTATTTTGAAAAAGGACTTCAGGCTTACAAAAGATCAGAGAACGGTAATGTTCCGTATGCTTTGTATAACCTTGGAAGGGTATACAACCTGAGGGAACAATTTGGAGAAGCTATAAAATTTCAGAATGAAGCTTTCTCCCTAGCCCAAAAGATGGATAGAAAAAAAGAAATGGCACAGGCTAAACTGGGTCTGGCCGAAGTTTATCGAGCCAAAAGAGATAATAATGCAGCAATTGCTGCCTACAAAGATGCGCTTCACATTGCTCAGGTAATTGGGGCAAATTACGAATTGAAAAATGCTTACCAAGGTCTCGCCGAATTATATGCTATGGCTTCAGATTTCAAAAATGCTTTTACATATCAGAAACTTTACACATCTTTTAAAGATACCTTGTACAATGCTGAAATAGATAAAAAACTCCAGGCAAATGCGCTGAAATTTGACCTGGAGAAAAAACAGACCGAAATTGATCTCCTAGAAAAAGATAAAATTCAAAAAGAACAAAAAAGCCGGATTCAGCAGCTTTTCATTATTAGCATTTCAGGAGCACTTTTCACAGCATTAATCCTCAGTTTGATTTTGTACCGCAATAACCAACACAAACAAAAATCAAATGCCAGACTACAGCAACAAAAAGAAGAAATTCAGCAAACTCTGGAAAAGTTGAAAGACACCCAATCTCAACTTGTACATGCTGAAAAAATGGCTTCGCTCGGTGAACTAACTGCCGGAATTGCCCATGAAATACAAAACCCTTTGAACTTCGTCAATAATTTTTCGGAGGTAAGCAACGAATTGCTTGATGAAATGAAAGAAGAATTAGTTAAAGGAAACTACGAAGACGCCATTGCGCTTGCAGAAGATGTGAAATTAAACCTTGAAAAAATCAACCATCACGGCAAGCGTGCCGATGGCATTGTGAAAGGTATGTTACAACATTCCAGAACCAGTTCGGGCCAAAAAGAACCTACAGATATCAATGTCTTGGCCGATGAATACTTGCGTCTCTCCTATCATGGCCTTCGTGCAAAAGACAAATCGTTTAATGCGAGCTTGAAAACTGATTTTGACAATAGCATTGGCAAAATCAACATCATTCCTCAGGATTTTGGTCGGGTGATTTTGAATTTAATTAACAATGCATTTTATGCGGTAACAGAAAAAAAGAAAGCAAATCCTTATGGTTATGAGCCTGTTGTTTCAATAAGTACAAAAAAGTTGGGTAGTAAAATCGAAATAAGAGTAAGTGATAATGGCAACGGCATTCCGAAAAGAGTAATCGATAAAATATTCCAACCCTTTTTCACCACCAAACCTACCGGAGAAGGAACAGGTTTGGGGTTGAGTTTGAGTTATGACATTGTAAAAGCACATGGAGGTGAATTTAAAGTGGAGACAAAAGAAGGCGAGTTTTCACATTTCATTATTATCCTTTAGGTCTGAAATAAATAAATGATTCAATATGCCACTTTCTTTTGCACCCTTGGTTGTTAGTTTGGTTCTTGCAGATAAAATCCGCAAATATGCCAGAGTAAACTCACTTCAGCAATGGGAGAAGCCGCTTAGATATACACTGGTATTTTCTGTTTTTCTCATTTCAACAGAAGCAGTTCTTTCTGCCTATTCTATTACGAAATGGATATGGCATGTTTACCTGATTGCAATGATAGCCTTTTCGTTGGAACAAAAAGAGCTGCGCAAATTACGAATGTTCGTTTTAGCCTTTGTTCCATTTGAAATAGTGTCGCTTATTACTGATCTGGCAGAGGTAATTAATGTCGATTTCTTTTCGGCAAATGAAACTTATTTTAAAAATGCAATGTCGCTGACCTATATCTGGATGGTCGCCATTCTATTCAGTCAAAACCGACAATTTAAAGCAGCCGAGAAAGAACGAATTAAAAGACAGCAGGAAGATGAGCTTAACAAGGCAATTGCCATTCGAAAAGTTGAGCTTGAAGGATTGGTCGCCGAGCGCACCGCCGAACTTACAGCGCAGAAAGAAGAATTGGAACTAACGCTTGATGAATTGCGCAGCACCCAATCACAACTTATTCAGGCTGAAAAGATGGCTTCGCTTGGAGAACTAACCGCCGGCATTGCCCACGAAATACAGAACCCGCTGAATTTCGTCAATAACTTCTCGGAAGTAAGTAAAGAGTTGCTCGATGAAATGATGGCAGAACTTGACAAGGGCAATAACAATGATGCAAAAGAAATAGCCAGCGATATCATTCAGAACCTCGAAAAAATTAATCATCACGGCAAACGCGCCGATGCCATTGTAAAAGGGATGTTGCAACATAGCCGCAGCAGTAGTGGACAAAAAGAACCTACCGATGTCAATGCATTGGCCGATGAATTTTTACGCCTGGCGTATCATGGGTTGCGTGCAAAAGACAAATCCTTCAATGCTACCTTGAAAACAGATCTTGATGCAAACATTGGTATAATCAAAGTCATACCACAGGATATCGGGAGGGTGATTTTGAATTTACTGACCAATGCATTTTATGCCGTTAACGAAAGGAAAAAATTAAACATTGCAGGTTACGAACCTCTGGTTTCGATACGTACAAAACGACAGGAAAATAAAGTTGAAATTGATGTTAGTGATAATGGCAATGGCATTCCTCAAAGGGTAATCGATAAGATTTTTCAACCCTTTTTTACAACCAAACCAACCGGAGAAGGAACGGGTTTAGGATTATCGTTGAGCTATGACATTATAGTTAAGGGTCATTCCGGAGAACTACGTGTTGAAACCCGTGAAGGAGAAGGAACAGTTTTCCATATTCAATTACCAATTAATGCTTAAAAGTTATGGTGAAAATTTTAGTTGTTGACGACGAAAGAGACATTCAGGCACTATTTGAGCAACGTTTCAGAAAAGAGATTAAAAACGGTGAACTCGAGTTTGTATTTGCGTTTTCCGGAGAAGAAGCAATAACTTATATGAAGGATCATGATCAGGAGGCAGTTTTGATTCTCTCAGATATAAATATGCCTGGTATGAGCGGACTCGAATTATTAAGGCGCATTAAAGAGAAATACGAAGTTCCGCCACCTTTGGTCATGATGATAACCGCATACGGGGATACAGAAAATTACAGTCTGGCCATGCAACTTGGAGCCGATGATTTTTTAACCAAACCGGTTGATTTTACTGCACTGAAAGAAAAATTAAAAGCAAAGTTAGTATGATAAAAATTTTAATAGTCGACGATGAAGCTGATCTGGAAATACTTATCAGGCAAAAATTTCGTCAGAAAATAAGGGAACAACATTACGATTTCGTTTTTGCTGAAAATGGGAACGATGCGCTAAGAAAAATACAGTTACATCCTGACATTGAAATTGTACTGAGCGATATTAATATGCCCGAGATGGATGGATTAACCTTGCTTACAAAACTAAGTGAGAGCAATCCACTGGTAAAAACTGTTATGGTTTCGGCCTATGGAGATATGGACAATATACGCAAGGCCATGAATCGCGGCGCTTTCGATTTTGTGACCAAACCAGTGAATTTCGAGGATCTTGAACTGACCATGGAGAAAACCATTCAGCACGTGAAACAATTACGGGAAACACTGAAGGCAATAAAGGAAAATAATATCCTGAAAATGTACGTGGATGAGAATGTTCTGAATTTCATGAGCAGCAGAGAATACGAGGTTTCACTGCTTGAAAATGAAACGATCGAAGCCAGTATTGCTTTCATTGATATTTGTGGGTTTACTGCGATAAGCGAAACAGAAACACCGGATTATGTGGTGAGCCTGTTAAACGAATATTTCGACATCATGGTAAAGGAGATAATTGAGCAAAAGGGCATTGTCGATAAATTTATTGGTGACGCCATAATGGCTGTATTTAAAGGACCATTTCATTTAGACCGGGCCATTGATGCCAGTCTGAACATCAGAAATGCCATAGATAAACTTCCTGTTGCAGTTGGAGAGTCGCGCTACAAACCACGGGTTTCTATCGGCATAAACAGTGGCGAAATGGTCTCAGGAAATATTGGTTCATCAACTTTACGCCGACTTGATTATACTGTAATTGGCGACAAAGTTAATTTGGCTTCGAGGCTTCAATCGGCAGCAACAGTCAACCAGATTTTAATAAATGAAGAAAACTACCAAAAAATCAACAATTCATTTGTTTGCAAAAGGATAGGAGAAATGAGTTTTAAAAACAAAGAAGTTCCGGTTGTTGTGTATGAAGTTATAAGCTAAAAGAATTTGACTGGCACTGATCTTTAATGACTCTAAAATTTAGATTAATAGTTGTTTTCTCAGGTAACTTACAAATAGAAAAAGTAAAACATGAATAAGTCAGATAAGATAGATTGGAAATCCATTTTTTCATTGGAATCCATTTTCTATACGGTATTGGGTTTATTTATTGCCGTAGTGGCACTTAAAGGATTTATGATACCCAACAATTTTCTTGATGGTGGAGTTACCGCGATTTCAATCTTGGTAAACAAAGTCCTTGAAATACACATAAGCGTACTTCTGATTGTATTTAATCTCCCATTTTTATTCATCGGATACCGGAAAATGGGAAAAACCTTTATTGTGCAATCGTTTATGGCCATTTTAATTATGGCAGCACTCATGTATTTTATAAATATTCCTAAAGTTACCAACGATAAAGTGTTGATTGCCGTATTTGGCGGATTTTTAATGGGACTTGGCATTGGCCTTGTCATCAGGGGCGGCGGTGTAATCGATGGACTTGAAATCATAGCACATTATACCAATAAAAAAACCGCATTCACTGCAAGCGAAATAATTATGACCTTCAACTCGTTGGTTATTTTGGGTGCCGCAGTAAAATTTGGATTAGAAACTGCAATGTATTCTATTCTTGTGTACTTTACAGCAATGAAAACATCTGATTACGTGGCAAATGGTTTTGAGGAGTTTACAGCCCTGAATATAATTTCGAGAAACCACGACTTAGTGAAGTCAATAATTGTAAACGACCTTGGCAAGGCAATAACTGTGTACAAAGGAGAGCGTGGATATTTGCCCGGATCGTTCGACATAAAAAGTGATTGCGATATTATAGTGACCATTGTTACCCGTCTCGAAATTCATCGCATTAAACAAGAAGTATCGAAGATCGATCCTAATGCATTCTTTTTTATACAAAGTATTAAGGAAGTAAGTGGCGGTATTGTTAAACAAACTGGAATAAAAACATAGAATGAACCTTTTTGAGCAATTATACGAAAAGACAATCAGTCGTCTGGGAAAAGACCTTCCGGCATATCTTACCTATCATGATGCCAATCATACCAGGTATGTATTGGAAAAGACTATTTTAATTGCTGAGAAAGAGAAGGTTTCTGATCATGAACTTTTTCTTCTGAAAGTAGCCGCCTTATATCATGATACAGGCTACCTTAAAAGTAGCGAAAATCATGAAACAGAAAGTTGCCGCATTGCAACGCAGGATCTGGCAGAGCTGGGCTTTGTTGAAACTGAAATCGACCAGATTTGCAATATGATTATGGCAACCAAAATACCACAACAACCCAAATCTAATATTGAAGGAATTCTGGCAGATGCCGATCTGGAATATTTGGGCACCTCAGAATTTGATGTTATAAGCGATAAATTACTTACTGAATTAAAGCATTTCCGACCAGAACTGACTACAAATCAATGGTTAAGCATGCAAATTGACTTCATCTCAAAACACAAATACCACACTGAGTATTGTCAAACACACTACAAATCCACCAAATTGAAAAATCTGGAAAAAATTCAGGAAAAGGCCAGATTACTATTTTAGTTGTAAGATTTCAGGAATTCTGCTCGTTATAAATTGTGCTTTCATAAAAGAGCTTTTTCATCGATACACAAACCTGGTCATCCTTTTATATTGCCCAAAGCGTGTTTCACTTCCTTATCTTCAGGATCGCACCTAATCGTTTGAGCAACCATTCATTTATGCTCCGGATCCAATGGGTTTTATTTGATCCAAAAGGTCAATCCATATGCCAGGTAGCAGTAATAATTAAGATTAGCTTTTTGTGTTTAGGAGTTTGGAATCTTTTGCATTAATTCAGTTCCGCATTGCGGGCAATTTGTCGAACTAACACTCACCTTCGCATTGCATGAGGGGCAAAGGGTGTAGAATTCCAGATTAAATTCATTCAAACACTTTTTACAGTATTTCGCATTGGGAGAATTTTCGGTGTTGCAATTGTGACAATACAATCGATTAGAAAAAGGTCCATCTTCGGCGTAACGTTTTATGGTTTTTATGGCAAATCGAATTAAATAATAGGCAAGTACCGAAAGGATGATTAAGCTGAAAATTGGTTCGATTGGTAAGGTGGTACTTATATTATAAACCGCATGAATAAAAGCTGCGATGAAAACGTAAGCTGCAATTGTTTGAAAATATTTACCCTGATGTACAAATCTGGCTTTTGCAATACCAATCCCCCAAATGGCAGCTAAACCAACATGCAACGGAACTGCATTAAACTGGCGAATATAAAAGGTTGCAAATCCATATTTAAGCGAATATTCAACATTTTCGAACAACGAGAAACCAAAAGCAACTGTCATGGCATACACCAAAGCATCGGCAGGTTCGTTGAAAGCTTTCATTCTGCGAATCAAAAAAACAGTTGCAAAAGCTTTAAAAAACTCTTCGTTAAAGCCAACAAACGCAAAAAAAAGTACAGAGTTTTCAATGCTTCTATCCCCTCCGGAACCGGGCAGTTGGTAATTAATCAGCATGGAGAACATGGTATTGAATAATCCTGCTGGCAAAATACTAATTAGCCCTCCAACTACTAGCACAAGAAGAACCGACTTTAGAGGCTCACGGTCAAACTTGTCGAATTTCATAATCATCCAAAGCCAAAAGATAATTGATATGAGATAGGAAAGAAAAACTAAGATCATAATGTGGTTGTTTGGTTTTGACTAAAAATAAGAAAATTAAGAATAGCTTGTAGAAAACATCAATCAGTTTAAAAAAGAATGCATTAAATTTAATTATAACGATAAACAAGCAATTTATAAACATTTGATCAGTTTTATTCCCTTAAAACAAGCTAAAACTAAAGCTATTTTTCAACAAAATAACCTGATAAATAAATCAATAGCTATCAAATAAATTATACTCATTAATTAAACTTGCTAAATGTCAATCCATTTTTTCCTAAAAAAAGTTTGCTGCTAAGTTGAAAAAACTACTTTTGCACGATCATTTTTACTTACCAAATTATCTAGATATATAGGTATGGAAAGCGAATCATTAATTCTCTTTTTTATAGTTGCATTAATCCTTGTTGGAGGGGCAATTATATTCTCAACCCTTGTCGCACCAAGATCATTTAATCCGGCAAAATCAGAACCTTACGAATGCGGTATTCCTTCCGAAGGACCTGCATGGATTCAGTTCAACGTGGGTTATTATCTTTTTGCTATCATTTACCTGATTTTCGATGTGGAAACAGTGTTTTTATTTCCTTGGGCAGTTGTAATGAAAACAATTGGAATAAGGGCGTTTATCGAAATCATAATTTTCTTTTTCATACTAGGTCTCGGACTTTTGTATGCATGGAAAAAAGGAGCTTTGAAATGGGTTTAATCAAATCAATGAAGGATGAAGATTTCGGAGATAATGAATCTCTGGAACTCTTAAAGAAGTCAGGAGGCAATGTCTTCATGACCAGTATCGATAGTTTACTGAACTGGGGTCGTTCGAACTCGGTATGGCCGCTCACTTTTGCAACCAGTTGTTGCGGAATTGAGATGATGGCTGCCGGTGCATCGCGCCACGACTTTGCCCGTTTTGGTATCGAAGTTTATCGCGCTTCGCCACGACAGGCCGATGTTATTGTTGTTGCCGGAACCATCGTTCACAAAATGGTACCCGTGCTAAAACGACTTTACGACCAGATGCCTGAACCTAAATATGTCATCGCTATGGGTGCCTGTGCTATTTCAGGAGGTCCATTTTTTTACAATACGTACTCGGTTGTTCGTGGTGTCGATCATGTCATTCCGGTTGATGTTTATATTCCAGGATGTCCACCGCGCCCGGAAGCCTTACTGTATGGAGTGATGCAACTTCAGCGGAAAATTAAAGGCGAATCGGTAACCAATCCCGGTGAATTGCCAGATATACTTTAACATCCCATTTCTATGCTGAATAAAGAAGAATTAACAGATATAATCAGGTCTTTTGAACCTGAAGTTGAGTTTCCCGAAGGAAAACAACTGCTGGAAGTAATTGTTCCGGCTGAAAAATTATTTACTCTGGCAGAAAAACTGAAATCAGATTCAAAAACAGCATTCAACTACCTGATTACAATGACGGCTGTAGATTTTCTGACTCAAATGACAGTTGTGTATCATCTGGAATCAACCGAATTCAGGCATTTGATTGTGCTGAAATCAGTTCTTTCTGATCGTGAAAATCCTGCCATCGACAGCTTAACTGCTTTGTATCCCACTGCCGAATATTTTGAACGTGAAGTTTTCGACTTGTTTGGAATCCGGTTTAACAACCACCCCAACATGAAACGTCTTTTTCTGGAAGATGACTACGGATACCCACTTCGCAAAGATTTCCGCGACGAAATAAACATCATTGAACGTTAATACTCAATATATGAGTGAAGAAATTATAAAAGACGTGATTGTCGGGGAACAAGAGGACTACATTATCAATATGGGTCCTCAGCACCCTTCAACCCACGGAGTTTTAAGGCTTGAAGTTTGCCTGAAAGGTGAAACCGTAAAATATCTGATTCCGCATGTGGGTTATATCCATCGGGGAATTGAGAAAATGTGTGAAGCCAACACTTACCAACAGATTATTCACCTGACCGACCGGATGGATTACCTTTCGGCACACATGAACAACGAAGCAGTTTGTATGGTGGTTGAAAATGCCATGCAGGTTAAAGTTCCGGAGCGTGTGAAATACATTCGCACAATTCTGAATGAGTTGAATCGTCTGGCATCGCATCAGTTATGGTGGTGTGCTTTTGGAATGGACCTTGGCGCGTTAACCTCATTTTTCTATGGCTTGCGCGACCGCGAAATGATCCTCGATATTTTTGAAGAATCATTTGGGTCAAGACTTCTGCACAGTTTCAATACTCCGGGAGGTTTGATGCACGATGTTCATCCTAATTTTCAAAACCGAATCAAGGAATTCATCAAATATTTCCGCAAGAAATTACCTGAATACGATCAATTGCTTACAGGCAATGTTATTTTCCAGAATCGTGCGATCGGTATCGGACTAATGAGCAAAGAAACTGCTATTGGTTACGGAGTTACCGGCCCTTCAGGACGCGGATCAGGCTTTTCATGCGATGTACGCAAAATTGCGCCTTACGGAGCTTATGACAAAGTTCAGTTCAACGAAATTCTGGCAACTGAAGGCGATGTATTTGCCCGTTACAAAGTGAGAATGGCCGAAATGTGGGAATCAATGAATATTCTGGAACAGTTGGTTGACAACATTCCGGAAGGTGATTTCACTGCCAAGATGAAGCCAATCATTAAACTTCCGGCTGGTGAATATTTCCAGAGAGTGGAAACCGCTCGCGGAGAACTGGCTGTTTACGTGGTGAGCGATGGAAATAAATCGCCATACCGCATGAAATTCCGTACGCCAAACTTCAGCAACTTGTTTGTTATGAACGAAATTTCTGCCGGATGCAAAATTGCCGACCTGATCGCCATCAGCGGTTCGCTCGATCTTGTAATACCTGATATTGACCGATAAATGAACACAAATATGTCATCAAACATTTTCGATTTTGCGACACTAACCGGTTCTATTCACACCTGGCTTTCAGGCATGATGTCGTCCGGATGGGTCATTTTTACTGAAATGGTTCTCGTCGGCCTTGTTTTCCTGCTGATGTATGCATTGGTTGGATTGTTCCTGGTTTACCTCGAACGTAAAGTATGCGCCATTATGCAGAACCGCGTTGGACCAAACCGTGTTGGAAAATGGGGACTTTTGCAAACCATTGCCGACTTGATTAAACTGTTGATGAAAGAGTTAATCCCAATCCGGAAATCAGATCCACTGCTTTTCAACCTGGCGCCTTTCATTGTTATTATCTGCTCATTCCTGGCCATGGCTGCCCTGCCTTATGCCAAAGGACTTCAGGCAATTGATTTCAATATTGGTGTATTTTACGTAATGGCAGTTTCGTCGCTCAGTGTGGTTGGTATTTTATTGGCTGGTTGGTCGAGTAACAGTAAATACTCGCTAATTGGAGCTATGCGAAGCGGAGCCCAGATTGTGAGCTACGAACTTTCAGTAGGACTTTCATTGCTTGCAATTGTTGTTTTCTCAGGAAGTATGCAGCTTTCAACAATTATTGAAAGTCAGGCAAACGGATGGTGGATTTTTAAAGGTCACATTCCTGCATTCATTTCATTCATCATTTTCCTGGTTGCCAGTACTGCCGAAATCAATCGTGGTCCTTTCGATTTAGCTGAAGCTGAATCGGAATTGACAGCGGGGTTCCACACTGAATATTCTGGTATTAAGTTTGCCTTTTTCTTCCTGGCCGAATACATGAACATGTTTATTGTTGCCGCATTGGGAGCTACAGTATTCCTTGGCGGATGGATGCCATTCCATATCGGAAACTGGGAAGGGTTCAACCAGATTATGGATTACATTCCTTCGGTGGTTTGGTTCTTCGGAAAAACCTTTTTTCTAATCCTGATTATCATGTGGTTTAAATGGACATTCCCACGTTTGAGGATTGACCAGTTGCTGACTCTGGAATGGAAATACCTGTTACCAATCAGTTTGTTCAACATAGTATTGATTGCCTTCATCGTTTTGATGGGATGGCATTTTTAATAAATATTTCGAATGAATAGTATAGCAAAATATTTTAGCGACATATTTAAAGGAATTTCCTCGTTGTGGGCAGGAATGCGCATCACAGGAAAATACTTTTTTAGTCCGGGGGCAATTGTTACACAGCAATATCCTGAAAACCGCGCAACCTTAAAAATGGAAGAACGGTTTAAAGGCGAAATCGTAATGCCTCACGATGCAAATAACCTGCATGCCTGCACCGGTTGCGGAATTTGCGAGATGAACTGTCCAAATGGATCTATCGAAATTTTGACTGATCGTGTTGCAAATGCTGAAGGCAAAATGGAGCGAGTTATCGATAAACACATCTATCATCTATCGATGTGTACATTTTGTGGTTTGTGTGTAAAAACATGTCCATCAGATGCATTGGCTTTTGGTCAGGAATTCGAACATGCAGTTTTTGACCGGAGTAAACTCACCAAAGTCTTGAACCAACCGGGTTCGAAGATTAGAAAGGAGGCTAAGTAATGAATGTATTCATGTTTTATATGTTTTCAGGAATAATCCTGATTTGTTCGCTTCTTACGATCACAACACGAAAAATATTACGTGCAGCTGTTTATCTGCTTTGCGTTCTGTTGGCAACTGCTGGCTTGTATTTCATGTTGAACTACCAGTTTATGGCAGCCGTTCAGCTTACTTTATATGCCGGAGGTATCGTGGTACTTATAATTTTCAGTATCCTGTTAACACACCACATTTCTCATCGGTTTAAACATCCTGATATCACCAAACTACTAATGGGTATTGGTGCCGCAGCTGTTGGAAGCGGATTGGTTATCGCAACCATCCTCTCCCACTCTTTTCAGGCTGGATCGACTCCGGAACTGCCAGTTGATATGACTGTGATTGGTACTCAACTTTTAAGCACCGAAAAGAACGGATATGTATTGCCATTTGAGCTGATCAGTATTTTGTTGCTGGCTGCGATGATCGCTGCAATTGTAATTGCTAAAAAAGATAAAAATAAAAACTCAGAAATATGATTCAGGGAATTCCACTCGAACATTTTTTAATCGTGAGCACCATCATGTTTTTTCTCGGTGTTTGCGGTTTCATTATTCGCCGAAACTTGATCACCATGTTAATGGCTATTGAACTCATCCTGAATTCGGTCAATATCAATTTTGTTGTTTTCAACCGGTATCTGTATCCCGATCAGTTGCAGGGACAATTCTTCTCCCTTTTTATTGTTGGAATTGCCGCCGCTGAAGCATCGGTTGCCATCGCGCTAATCATCAACATTTACAGAAAGCTACAGAACATTGATGTTGAAAACGTTAATGAATTGAAATTCTAAAATTTAAGAACAATGACAGGATATACATACACTGTATTCATTATACTGATTCCGCTGGTAATGTTTTTGGTTACCGGGCTACTCGGAATGAAATGGAGACCTATCGTTTCAGGATTGTTGGGTACTATCGGAATGGGAACGTCATGGGCTCTTTCGCTAATGACTGCCGGAAGTTATTTCTTTGGAGGTGCGCATCATGCAGAGGGGTTTCAATCTATTATCCCGTTTGAATTAACCTGGTTGAGATTTACGGAAACCCTGATTATAAAAATGGGCATCTTGCTTGATCCAATTTCGGTAATGATGTTGGTTGTTATTACTACGATCTCATTCATGGTGCACCTTTACAGCTTGGGTTATATGCACGGAGAAAAAGGATTTCAACGTTTCTACGCATTTTTATCATTATTCACCTTTTCGATGTTGGGATTGGTTATTGCAACCAACATTTTCCAGATGTACATTTTCTGGGAATTGGTAGGTGTCAGTTCCTTCCTCCTGATTGGTTTCTACTACCAAAAACCGTCGGCAGTATCTGCATCAAAAAAAGCATTTATTGTTACCCGCTTCGCCGATTTAGGTTTCCTTATCGGTATTCTGATACTTTCGTTTGTTACCGGAACTTTTGATTTCGCTAAACTTACTGAACCAGGAACAGCAATCTTCGGAAGCGCTGCTTCGATGAGTTTCATGGGTATTTCGGCCATGACCTGGGCCATGACATTGATTTTTATCGGTGGTGCAGGTAAATCGGCCATGTTTCCGTTACACATTTGGTTACCCGATGCAATGGAAGGTCCAACTCCGGTTTCGGCATTGATTCACGCAGCAACCATGGTTGTTGCCGGTGTATTTTTGGTTGCCCGTATGTTTCCGGTAATCCATTTTCAGGCACCAGCTGCTCAGGAAATCATTGGTTATGTTGGTGGATTCACTTCGCTCTTTGCTGCGGTAATCGCCATTACACAATACGACATTAAACGCGTTTTGGCATTTTCAACCTTATCACAATTGGGTTACATGATGCTTGCCCTTGGGGTTTCAGGATACGGTGGTGAAGAAGGTTTAGGTTACATGGCTTCCATGTTCCACCTGTTTACACATGCCATGTTTAAAGCATTGCTTTTCCTTGGCGCCGGTTCAATCATCCATGCTGTTCATTCCAACTACATGTACGATATGGGCGGTTTGCGCAAATATTTGCCAATCACACATATTACCTTCCTGATTGCCTGTTTGACTATTGCCGGAGTTCCATTTCTTTCAGGATTCTTTAGTAAAGATGAAATTTTAGTTGCTGCCTTACACCACAACAAAATATTGTTTGCTGTTGAGTTTATTGTTGCCGGTTTAACCGCATTTTATATGTTCCGTTTATACTTCAGTGTATTCTGGGGAAAAGACAGACATTATCATCACACTCCGCACGAAAGCCCGCTGGTAATGACTATTCCATTGATGTTTTTGGCTGTAGCTTCTATTTTTGCCGGATATATTCCATTCCATCATTTAGTTACTTCTGACAAAATCGGGTTCGCTACAGAAATGAACTATATGGTAGCTGTTCCATCGGTACTTATCGGATTGTTTGGTATCGCAATGGCATGGATACTTTACAAGAAAGAAAGTGATGTACCTGCTAAATTAGCGAAGAGTTGGGGTATTTTATATACTGCAACCTACAACAAGTTTTATTGGGACGAAATCTATTTGTTTGTAACCCGGAAGATCATCTTCAATTATATATCACGTCCAATTGCCTGGTTCGACCGTCACATCATTGATGGATTCATGGTTGGAATTGGCTTGGTCACCGAGAAAGTATCCTATCAGATTAAAGGAATGCAATCAGGACAATTGCAGCATTATGCATTTATGTTCGTTGCAGGTACTTTGGCTTTGGCACTTTCGATGATCTATTTCTTGATGTAAAATTTTATAAAATATATTCGAATGAATATTCTGACTTTATTAGTAGTAATACCGGTTTTAACCATCATCGCCATCCTTTTCACAAAGGATTTAAAGGGAGCGAGAATGGCTTCAGCAGTCGGGATGGGTATTCAGCTCATCACTACAGCGGTACTTTTGTTCATGTATTTGGGTGCACGAAAAACAGGCGACATGCACGAAATGCTGTTTACCGCCGACTACACCTGGTTCAAGAGTTTAAATATCCATTATTTCATTGGAGTCGACGGTATTGCGGTTGCGATGCTTTGCCTGACTTCGATAGTAGTTTTTGCCGGAATATTTGCCTCCTGGGAAATGGAATACCTTTCCAGAGAGTTTTTCATTTCGCTTATTCTGCTGGCAACCGGTGTTTACGGATTCTTTATTTCGCTCGACCTGTTTACCATGTTCCTGTTCTATGAAGTTGCTGTAATCCCGATGTACCTTTTGATTGGTATCTGGGGTAGCGGTCCGAAAGAAAGTTCAGCGATGAAGTTGACATTGATGTTGATGGGAGGTTCCGCCCTGTTGATGGTTGGTATCTTTGGTATCTATTACAATTCGGCTCCGGATGGAGGTCCACTAACTTTTAATATTCTTGAAATTGCTAAAATACAAATGCCAGTTGAAGCACAGCGATTCTTTTTCCCATTCACCTTTGTAGGATTCGGAATTTTAGGTGCTTTGTTTCCCTTCCATACTTGGTCTCCCGATGGTCATGCTTCGGCGCCAACAGCGGTTTCCATGCTTCATGCCGGAGTATTGATGAAACTTGGAGGATACGGATGTTTCCGTGTTGCTATGTTCCTGATGCCTCAGGCTGCACAAGAAATGGCATGGATATTCATCATCCTGACAACCATTAGCGTTGTTTACGGTGCTTTCGGAGCAATCTGGCAGAAAGACCTTAAATTCATCAACGCTTACTCTTCAGTAAGCCATTGCGGATTGGTAATTTTCGCCCTCCTGATGATGAATCAAACAGCCATGGATGGAGCAATTCTTCAAATGATTTCGCACGGTTTAATGACAGCCCTTTTCTTCGCCTTGATTGGTATGATCTACGGACGTACCCATACAAGAAATGTTACTGAAATGGGCGGTTTGATGAAAGTTATTCCTTTCCTTGCCGTAGTTTACATGATCGCCGGCTTCGCTTCTTTAGGATTACCCGGATTAAGCGGATTTGTGGCTGAAATGACTGTATTTGTTGGAGCTTTCCAGCATACCGATATGTTCCATCGTGTAGTAACTGTTATTGTGGCTTCGTCAATTGTAATCACTGCGGTTTATATTCTGCGTGTGGTTGGAATGATGTTGCTTGGCCCGATAAAAGATAAACATCATGAACATTTGGAAGATGCCAAATGGTTCGAAAAACTAAGTACAGTAACTCTGGTATTGGCTGTAGCAGCAATTGGTATTGCTCCTCTTTGGCTGTCGGATATTATTTTATCCAGTTTAAAACCAATTGTTGACAAACTTGCAATGGTCATTCCTTTTTAATTTAACCTGAATTCAAATACCGAAAAATATGAATCTCGGACAATTTATACTCATGCGACACGAATTGCTGCTCACACTAGCTGCAGTTGCGATTTTGATCGCAGAAGTTGCAACCAGCGAAAAGAATAAAGCGCGGGTCATTCCATTTGCTCTCGGTCTTTTTGCTTTGGTAACCATCATCGGATTTATTCCCGGACAGGAAGGAACCTTGTTTGGCGGATCATATCAGTCGAGCCAGCTAACGATGTTCATGAAAAACATCCTGAACATGGCCGTTCTGATCATTTTCCTGCAGGCCGAAGGCTGGCTGCGTAAAGAAGAGAATCTGGATAAAATCAGTGAATATTTCATTCTGACCATATCGACGCTAATCGGGATGAACTTTATGATTTCGGCTGGCGATTTTCTGATTTTCTACATCGGATTAGAAACAGCTACCATTCCAATTGCCGGTTTGGCCGCATTCGATAAATACAAAAGTCAGTCGGCTGAAGCGGGTATCAAATTGATTTTATCCTCGGCACTTTCTTCCGGAGTTTTGTTATTCGGTCTTTCATTGCTTTATGGAGCAACCGGATCAATTTATTTTGTCGACATAGCAACTAAAATACAACCAAATGCTTTAATTGCACTTGGTTTTATCTTTTTCGTGAGTGGAATGGGCTTCAAAATATCGCTGGTTCCTTTCCATTTTTGGACTGCCGACGTGTACGAAGGTGCACCAATCAATGTGACATCCTATCTTTCAGTAGTTTCAAAAGGAGCCGCAGCATTCATTTTCACAATAATTCTGTTCACAGTCTTCAAAAATATTGTTGACATGTGGCAACCTCTTATTTATACACTGGCTGTTTTCACCATGACATTGGCCAACCTGTTTGCCTTACGTCAGAATAACATTAAACGTTTCCTGGCTTTTTCATCTATCGCTCAGGCCGGATTTATTTTACTTGGAGTTTTGGGTGTTGGTGAATTAGGAATGACTTCAGTTGTTTATTTTGTGCTGGTTTATGTTTTCACTAACCTGGGCGCATTCGGTGTGGTCGCTGCCATTCACAATGCTTCAGGTGTAGAAACAATTTCAGGATACAATGGCCTTTATAAGACCAATCCAAAGCTCAGTTTACTTATGACTTTGGCTTTGTTCTCTTTGGCAGGTATTCCACCTGTTGCTGGTTTCTTCGGAAAATTCTTCCTGTTTACCGCAGCTGCCGGAAGCGGATATTACATTCTGGTCTTGATTGCCGTATTGAATGCCACCATCTCACTTTATTATTACCTGAAAGTTGTAAAAGCCATGTTCATCGATCAGAATGATCAGCCTATTCCAACTTTCCGTAGTTCAAATGCCATGCGGATTGCTTTAGTGATGTGTGTTGCAGGTGTATTTATTATCGGTTTTGCCAGCGGAATCTTCGAATATATTCGTAACATCAGCCAATTGTTTCTAAACTAATAATACTCTTAAAATGCCTCTCAATAAAGGAAAACATATAATAGAAGAAATTGACGGAGTTCGCTGCTCGTTGGTTGAAAAAGGAGTGTCGCCGGAACGTACCGAATTTCTAAAAAAGCTACTTGAATTAAATAAATTCACTGTAAAAGTTGCTTCAGAAGGAGAAACCGGAACTTTCAAAGTGGGCGTTACCGACATGCTTTTCAATCCGGTTGTGGATGTCTATAAACGAAGCTTAAAAAGTCTTTCAGGAAAGAAGGTAACTCCAGCCTATTGGTTGCAGGAATCGGATAAGGAAAGTGAAGCAGAAGTACATTATTGGGACTTTAAATAGCAGTTCAAGCTATTTAAACTAGCTTGCAGGCCACAAAGTCATCAAATAAACTCATAAAAGAAGACCGTCTCAATTTAATTTTGAGACGGTCTCTTTTTTTACTTAGCTATTTTTTCCAGATTCCCCCACCACCGGTTGGGGAGCCTCCGCCACCCGTTGGAGGTGGTGGTGCAGGTGAAGTATGAGCTTCTGCCTGACTGTTAAGCAAGATCATCATGGTTGCGGCCGAAACGGCCATATAACCAGCTTTCTTTATTGCTTCTTTGCGCGATATTGTTTTATCCGCAACATCATCGACTCCCTTTTTCGCTAATTTTTCCATCTCTTTCATGATATATCTGTTTTATATTTATATTATTCGGTTACTGGAAGTTTAAATCTTTGTAGATTCTCGCCATCTTTTACAAACAAAAGGTAGATCCCCGTTTTTACCGATGGTAATTTCACTGTGTTCATGCTTCCGGCACTCAGTCGTTCAGTCACAACCAATCTGCCCTGAATATCATAGACCGAAGCAACAGCACGATTACTCACCTCGCCAACAACGCGCATTTCAACGTTCCTGACCGCATAAGCGCTCAGTTCGTCATTCTGATCATTTACATCCAAACCTGTTTTTAACGATGATACATGCAAAACAAAACGCTCGGTAAGAACTGATTTTGCTGCAACTTTTGTTTTATAAACAGTCATGGAAAGATCGGTAAAGGTTTTAAGCTCCTTATCTTCCAGGATAACTTTACAATCGGAAGGCAGACTCATCTGTTCGGATGAAAAGACCACTTCTCCACCAGTTTTGAAATCAAGTCCAACAGGTATTACCATGCTGCTTAAATCGTTCATGGGCAATGCCTGAATTGCAAATGGGATTCCGTTATCTTCCACCAGTTTTGTGTACACAATAAGGTCTGAACCTCCTTTAAGCAAACCTGCATCAAAAGTTGGATCAAGGCCTTTGGTCATTCCATTGCCGAAAGTTATTACGGTTGAGCTTTTCTGGCTATTTACTGAAGCTTGAAGCTTAATGATAGGCCAAACACTTTTTGCCGATTTTAATGCCAGCGCTGAATTATGAATCTGCATTCCCGGATTGAAATCAACAGAAGTTGATCCTGTTTTCATTTTAACCAGATAGGCTTGACCCTGCTGAACTTCAAAACCTGGCGAAGCATTCGAAATAACGGTGTACTTTCCATACTGGCCGTTGCTTTCGTCCGGTTGATCCCAAACATAAATAGCGCCATAGGAAGGATCAAAATGGCTAACATTTTCAGTAAGGAAACTTGAACTGCTGCCATTTATTTCCAAAGCAGAAGTGTATGGGTTACCAATACAGTTCCATTTTTCGGAAATCAGACTTGTTGGAGACAGGTTTCCGGCATGAATATTACCTGAAAAGCTAACAGCGCTGTTTGCACTGGTGCGAAGGCTGTACCCTTTCCCGGTTGCCAGATTGCCACCTGTTGCGTTGGTAAAATAGGCATTCCATTCATTGAGATCAGGATTGTAATCCATCATCCCACGGAAAGAATCATCCTGAGAAACTGCGATAGTTGCATTGGCTGAAAGGAAGCCTGAAATAGACTGTCCGGAGACCGGGGAAGAAACAATATGCCAGGCATCGGTGGTCATGTAACGTTGTACCGTGGCTGTTCCGGTGGCTGTTCCGGTTATTAACGAACCTGTGCCTGCGGCATCAGACTCAAGAATTAACCCATTAACTGGTTTGATATCCGTATTACCACTAACAGTCAGTTCTGCATCGGAAGGTAAAGTTAAAGTGCCAGGCTTATGAATGCGCAAATTTGAAGCATTTGCAACGGGCACAAGCGCATCTCCTTCCCATACCGAAGTATTAACGGCTGCATTCCAATTTAAACCGACAATCTGTGTCCAGCCATATTTTACTGCATAAACCCTACCCACATAGGTATCAACAAAATCAGCAACATCATAAGCATTCTGATTTTTATAAGCAGCATATCCGGGATCGGTTGCCAGTTTATAAAACTGCTTGCCGTTCATGTTCACTTCATTGAAATCAATACCGGTTACACCTGTTGAAGAAGTGATTTTACCACTTAAAGTTGCCATCGTTTGATAAGCTGTTGTGATTGCAGTAAAATCAGTAGCATTTGCCGGCGTTTTAATATCAAGGTTTAGAACTGATCCGTTAATCGTTAATTCGGTAGTGTACTTACCAGTAAACGATAAGCCTGAAGTAACAACCCAATTGGTAACATCGGCACTCAAAGTGCTGGTGTTAAAATCAAGATTGACATTACCTGCCCAGAATGAAGTGCCTGCTTCGCTGGCCTTTACCTGAACATCAAACTCAAAATGATCGAGTCCTCCTACCTTGTGAATCCGTGGATTCGCAAACCGATAACTAAGCTCTTCATCTCCCTGTGGAATTACGGTAGCAGTAACAGCCGTCCGGGATGCAGATACACAACCTGCAGAACTTATAGCTTCTGCATAATAAGTAGTTGTTGAACTGATTGTTGGATTAAGAACAAAAACTTCCAAGCCTCCGGTTGCGGAATCAAACCATTTTATAGTTCCGGCACTTGCTGAGGCCGTAAAGACAACCTGTCCTGAACCAACTACCAATGATGGTGCCACTGATGGAGAAATAACGGTTGGTGCTTCAGGTTGTGCAGCAATCGTCTGTTTTGCTGATTGTGCGGATACACATCCTGCTTCATTTTTGGCTGTTACATAGTAATCGCCAGGGGTTAAACCGCTGAAGATTCCGGTAGTGTTAGTGTATGTTGTTCCGTCAATACTGAAAGTCAGGCCTGTTAAGCTTGAACTTACCGTGATCGTTCCGGTGGCAACAGTACATGTTGGCTGTATCATTGTGGCTGTTGGAGCCAGCGGGGTTTCAGGCTGTGCGGCAATTGTCAGTTTTGCTGATTGCGCTGATACACATCCTACTTCATTTTTGGCTGTTACGTAGTAATCGCCCGGGGTTAAGCCGCTGAAAATTCCGGTAGTGTAAGTGGTTCCGTCGATACTAAAAGTCAGATTGGTAGTTGTGGACGTTACGGCAACTGAACCACTGGCTACAGCACAGGTTGGCTGGGTTAACTGCACGGTCGGTTGATCAGGTGCAGTAAGTGCAGCTCCCATCGTTCCGGTTGCTGCTATAGAAACACAACCACTCAGGTTTTTAGCTGTAATGCTGTAATTCGATCCGGCTGATACAACAAAAGGAGCTGTGTAGGCAGCATAGTTTATCCCGTCTGTACTGAAAGTCAGATTGGTAGTTGTGGACGTTACGGCAACTGAACCACTGGCTACAGCAC
>JAFLKN010000029.1:86026-108417 GCA_019163175.1 Prolixibacteraceae bacterium
AGGTTGGCTGGGTTAACTGCACGGTCGGTTGATCAGGTGCAGTAGGATTTGCCACAGTAGCATTAATCCCAATTGCAGAAGTTATGCCACTTACAGTAATTTTTAAATTGGTATATGTTCCGGCTGGAGCTAAAATTGAAGCAGCATTTCCAGAAACACTAACACTGGGAAAACTACCTCCTTCATAACTAATACTGTAGGTTCCATTAGGAACATTGGTGAAAGTTAATGGAATAGTTCCATTGCCTCCACAGTTTGTAGGATTTGTAATTGTTCCTAAAGTCAGCGTTGGTGCTGGTGTTATTTGACAAGGCCCTACCAAGCCATCAATATAATAAGTAGACTGCGGTGTGTCATTTAAATCAATTTCACCCAACGGACCCGCATATTGACAGGAATAACCATCTTCAAACCAGTTTAACTCCGTAGTACCTCCGTTATAGGTAAAGTTCAATGTAAAAAGAACAGATCCATTTGCAAGACTATAGCCATTGGGATCATCAGAAAAACCACCAATTGTGATGTTTCCGGGCATTTGGCTTCCAATTGAAAGACCTGGGAAATTTCCGGTATTGGAGCCCGAATTAAAACTTAAAACTGCGGGATCGTAATTTAAAGTCAATGAAACTGCTCCAATATTATTTAATCCTGATACTGTGACTGGAATGTCAATATTAGCACCAGAGCAAGCTGTTAGAGTTGGAGCTGTGGTTACCGGACTAACTTGAGAATTAAAAGTTAGTGAGCCAGGGAAGTAATAATTTGTTCCCGGAATATCGACTAGGGCCTTGTAGGAAGAATTATAAAATTGACAATCATATAAGTCATAAGACTCATCAAAGCTTAGATTCGAAGATCCGAATCCTACTTTATTGAATGAGATATTAAATAAAACTGACCCATTGTTTAATGTGCTGACACTTCCTGTCAACGCATTCCATGCAAGGTTAATAAATCCTGGAGTGTTTAAATTTAAAGCTATAGTGCCATTCAGTCCAATACCTTTTGTAACACCTGTAGGAGTTCCTATCGCAGGGTCGTAGCTAATTTTTAAATTACAACTTTTAATATTGATAAAATTGTCGACTGTAATGGGCACTACGGCCGTTGAGCCCGTTGTTGTAACTGTGCCCAGAGTCGATATTGGCCCATTCTGGGCGCTAATGCTCATGGTTATACCAATGATTAGCATTGCAAAAAAGGTGGTGATAATTTTCATAGTCTTAATTTTTAATGTTACGGAATAACAATCACATAATCTGCTGTGAATGATACCTCATTTGAATAAAACAGAGAACGGGAAAAGAAATTCCCGTTCTCTGTGAAAGAACCTTTTATTGCTTAACCATTTGAATGGTTTTTATCAATACATCATTTCGAGTTTTTAACCTCAGTGTGATTTGATATACTCCTGGGGTCAATTTATTTCCATCAAAGTTTGTGGAATATTCGCCCGCAGTCTGCTGCTGATTTGACAGCAAGATTATTCTGCTTCCTACGATACTCGTGATCTCCAGGCTGACATGCCCATCTTCAGGAAGTGTGTATTCAATTCTTGCATTTTCTCTGAAAGGATTCGGATAACCGTTTAACTCCATTCTATCAAAACGTTCAGGAATTTCTATGCCAACTGTAACACCGGGTTTCATTGCCAATCCATCCATTATTAATTTAGCATCAGAAATTACATTACATTCTCCATTGGCAAGTTCATTAAGCTGATTACCTGCGAGTTCAAAATGATATACTTCACCAACTTGAATGTCGCCTGTAGTTTTCAGTCTTACTGTCAGCATTACATCTCCAGTTCCTACTGAAATTGGATCTTTAGAATACCATCCAATTCGAAGTTCTCCATCTTTCGCATTAAACACAAGTGGCTGATCAGGTTTATCCTGCAAGAATACTCCTTCAACCTGAAGTTTATTAACAGGGTAATTCAGTATTAAAGAGATAGCTCCTACCTGCATTGCCGATACTGCTTTAACTGGAAGATCAATAGTAGTGAGTGGAAGTACTGGTACACCATCGCCATGCAGCAGAGTGAGAGTTTTAGAGGCTCCACCAACAGATTTGTTGTTAGTTGGAACAAAATTCCGGTTAAAGTCTCCACTAGCCAAACCAAGGAAGTTCTGTGTTACAGAAGGGCTTAATGAAGGTGAAGGGATTGTAATCTCTAGAGTTGTGTTTAATTGAGGATTACTATTTACTGTTTCACCAGCTTTCCAGAATTCCCAAGGTTTGTCAAATACAACTCCGTTAACAAAATAATCCAGAATCATTCCTGCATCATTAGCATTTGTGCGCAATTTGCCATCTATATCTGCTCCACTAACATCTCCGGCAAGGAATCTTACCGTTTCTATTGGATATACTCCTAACGACCATGCATTTACCTGTGCAGCATCGGTAGAATTAATACCACCAACAGGTTTAACTGTATTAAAAGCAACCTGGTAAACACCTGGACATACATCTGTAAAGCTATAACTTCCATTTACATCAGTGGTACCAGTATAAACATCGGTTGAACCTTGACGCAGTGTAACAGTTACAAGATTCATTGGAGTATTTGCGGCATTGTTGTAATTAACAATACCCGAAAGAGTAGCACCTTTAACTGTAATTGTGAAACTACATTCTGCTGAGTTTCCGGAAGCATCAGTAACCTTATAAACCACATTGGTTGTACCAATCGGGAATGGATAACCATTGACGTTACCTGCTACAAAAGCTTCGCCGTTTATCGAGTGCGAAAGTACAGGTGTTCCGCAATTATCAGCAATTACTGCTTCTAAACCAGCACCAGTCCAGGTACAGCCGTTATTGGCGTAGTAGAAGGGAGCTGAGGTTGGGCTTGTAATCACCGGATTTTCGGTGTCGTTGACCTTTACTGTAAATGTACAGGTAACTGTCTTGCAAGCATTGCTTGCCGTTGCTGTTACCGTTGTGGTACCAACAGGGAAGATATGTGGTGAAGTAATTACAACACTATTAGCCATATAAGTTATGTCTACCGGCAAAGTTCCTGTTGCTGTTGCAGCAAATGTCACTGATGCCTCACATACTCCTGGATCATTACTTACCACGATATTTGCTGGACAAGTAATTACCGGTGCTGAGTTCAGCTTCAGATTTACATCGAATGGCAATGAAACACATCCGTTTGCATCGGTTACCGTGCCGCGGAAAGTATAGTTACCTGACGGATATTCACCATTAATACGCAAGGTTTGTGTACTGGCACTAATCTGGTACTGCAACCCGTCTATTAGCTTGTAATCCGTTCCATCTTTTTGAATGTAGAACATTGGAGCATTACCATTAATTATCTGCCACATTACTCCTTGCCATCCGGTTGCTGCTGATGTAACTCCTTTGGCTGCCCAGTAGGTAAAGAATCCTGACGGCACTGAAGTTACGTCAAGTTTGAACGCATTTTGTACAAATGCACTGCTCAACAATGCTTCTGAACTGGTCAGTGTAGTGATGTCGTAGTAGTGATAAGAAACTGCAGGATCAATACACATTTCATAACCCAAAGCAAGTGTGCCACTTATTGCTGACCAACTGGCTTCATCGGTTGATGTTTGCAAAGCAACTGTATTAACTACCGGCAACGGACGTACAATCACTGTCCTTGTAACCTGAACTGCAGCGTTAAGTGCAGCATCTGATACATCGTAAGTAACCGTATAGGTTCCGGATACAGATGTATTGATTGGCAAACCACCTTTTACAATAGATGCGGTTAAGCTTCCTCCGCAATTATCTGTTGCGGTTGCTCCTGCATCTGTATAGATTTCATTCTGACAAACATACACAGTAACATCTCCTGTCCTGGTAATCACCGGCTTTTCTGTGTCATTGACCTTTACTGTAAATGTACAGGTAACTGTTTTGCAAGCATTGCTTGCCGTTGCTGTTACCGTTGTGGTACCAACAGGGAAGATATGTGGTGAAGTAATTACAACACTATTAGCCATATAAGTTATGTCTACCGGCAAAGTTCCTGTTGCTGTTGCAGCAAATGTCACTGATGCCTCACATACTCCTGGATCATTACTTACCACGATATTTGCTGGACAAGTAATTACCGGTGCTGAGTTCAGCTTCAGATTTACATCGAATGGCAATGAAACACATCCGTTTGCATCGGTTACCGTGCCGCGGAAAGTATAGTTACCTGACGGATATTCACCATTAATACGCAAGGTTTGTGTACTGGCACTAATCTGGTACTGCAACCCGTCTATTAGCTTGTAATCCGTTCCATCTTTTTGAATGTAGAACATTGGAGCATTACCATTAATTATCTGCCACATTACTCCTTGCCATCCGGTTGCTGCTGATGTAACTCCTTTGGCTGCCCAGTAGGTAAAGAATCCTGACGGCACTGAAGTTACGTCAAGTTTGAACGCATTTTGTACAAATGCACTGCTCAACAATGCTTCTGAACTGGTCAGTGTAGTGATGTCGTAGTAGTGATAAGAAACTGCAGGATCAATACACATTTCATAACCCAAAGCAAGTGTGCCACTTATTGCTGACCAACTGGCTTCATCGGTTGATGTTTGCAAAGCAACTGTATTAACTACCGGCAACGGACGTACAATCACTGTCCTTGTAACCTGAACTGCAGCGTTAAGTGCAGCATCTGATACATCGTAAGTAACCGTATAGGTTCCGGATACAGATGTATTGATTGGCAAACCACCTTTTACAATAGATGCGGTTAAGCTTCCTCCGCAATTATCTGTTGCGGTTGCTCCTGCATCTGTATAGATTTCATTCTGACAAACATACACAGTAGCATCTCCAGTCCTGGTAATCACCGGCTTTTCTGTGTCGTTGACCTTTACTGTAAAGGTACAGGTAGCATTATTTCCACAAGCATCCGATGAAGTTGTAGTTACTGTAGTTGTTCCAACAGGGAAGGCTGTTCCGCTGGCTGGAGTTGCGCTAACAGTAGTTAACCGCTCGATAGATGTATTGTCTATAGCCAGATTATCAACAGCAAGGAAAGTAAACCACAAATAGCGGTTTCCTCCAACCACTGTTGAAATCAAATCTGCCGGATTCGATCTGGTTTCCGTCCAAAGCACAGTATTCGAGTTATTCAGAAGATTTAAGTCAACTGCAAGAACTCCGGCATTGTTCCGGAATACAAATTCGAAAGTGTACCAACCACTGCTTGTGATGGTATAATGGTTGAGTGAAGCAAGGTCGTTTCTTTTTGCTCCGTTGGAATTATTACTACCAGCAACAAGTATCTGGCCACTGGCATTTGAAGCCGTATGGAAGATAAAGTCACGCAAATGAGCACCTACCTGACTACTGGAAGCGGCAGAAAGATCCCAACCGTAGGTGTTGGCTGTAACAGCCTGATCATTAAGATCCATGTAAACTGATTGCCTGATACGGTAACCGTTTCCAAAGATTGATGAGTAAGAACCAACTCGGCTGAAGACACCAGTTTGGATTATTCCAACGCTATGCGCAAGGCCATATCCAGCACCGGAAGCAGCATTTATCCCATTTGTACCTGTTGAAACCCTGGATATTTGACTGTTATATGGCGCCCAACCAATATAATCACCGGAAACATAGTTTTCGTTATCCCAACTTTCATTATATCCTGGATCATTTGAAACCGGTGCATTAAAGTTAACCACTGCATTGCACAACCCGATCGCATTGTTGACCGTAATATCATCTGGACAGCTTATTGCAGGAGTGTTAGTATCAATAATTGTAATTTTCTGAACACAGGTCGCTGTTTTCAATGCCTCATCCTTTGCAGTCCATGTTCGGGTAATAATTCCGGTTCCGACACAACTACCTGCAGCCCATACATCACTAAAAGTAATTACAGGTGAAGCAGTACAATTATCGGTAGCAGTTGCAAAACCAGTTGCTGATGGATTACTGCTGGCATTAACCTCAACAGTAACATTGGCAGGGCACACAATTACAGGAACTTCATTATCTGAAATTGTGACTTTCTGTAAACAATTTACTGAATTACCAGATTGATCGGTTGCTGTCCATGTTATGGTTGTTTCTCCTTTTGGATAAACAGCATTCATGGCCAAATTATCACTTCTTACACCTGCAACTGAAGCAACTGTACAATTATCAGTTGAAGATGGATTTGTAATTGTAACAATCGCTCCGCAACTCGCCAGGTCATTGTCCTGTGTAATATCGGCAGCACATGTTATTGCCGGTAAAATCTTATCTTCAACAGTAACAGTTGCATTGCAAGTGGAAGAATTGCCGCTAACATCAGTTACAGTAAGAATTACTGTATTTGGACCAAGATTAAGACAAGTAAAATTATTGGGAGAAACGCTTAAGCTTACGGCGCTACATACATCACTTGATCCATTGTCAATCTGAGAAGCAATTATTGATGCCGTTCCATTTTGGTCAAGTTGAACTACCAAATTCTTACATATTGGAGTTGGTGGAGTTACATCTTTAACGGTAATGGTTGCGCTGCAGTTACTTACATTTCCACTGTTGTCAGTTACCGTTAAAGTAACCGTATTGGCTCCAATATTGGCACAGGTAAATAAACTAGGTGAAACACTCATTGAAGCAATTCCGCATGCATCGGAAGAACCATTGTTAACCTGCTCTGCTGTTATGGTTGCATTTCCTGAAGGATCCAAATTTACCGTGATGTTTTGGCAAACAGCTGTAGGTGCAATTGCATCTTTAGTGATTGTTCCTTTTTTGTAATACGTTGCAGTTGGAATATCGCAGAAATCAGTAAAATCAGGTGAATCTCCAAATCCGTAATTACAATCTGTAGGATCGGTTGCGTCATCAAATTCAATATTTGCAGTACCACCCAAATAGGTAAAAGTTAAGTTACACAATTGAGCATTGTCAGTTAAGCTTAATGCTGTTTCAGTTTCGCTAATAAAACCTCCTATTTTAATTACTCCTGGTGTGTTACCCGATATTGCCAAATTTCCCATAACGATAGCAGGATTTACGGAACCACTAACGAAAGTTAATATAGCAGGATCATACTTGATAGTAAGCGAAATAGCACCAACTTCGGCGAACGATGTAACTGTTAACGGAACTGTTACATTGCTTCCAACACAAGCATCGGCAATTGACCCGATGGTTGTAATTGGCCCTACATAAATTTTTGCACTAGCGTTACTACTGTTACTGCAATTTGCATCAGCAACATTGGTTACAGTATAAGTAGTATTGGATAATGGACTTACCGAGATAATATATGGGCTGGTTAAAATATTGGTGACAATAACTGGAGTTGTTCCATCGGAGTATGTGATACTCCATGGTGCTGTCCCTATCAAGTCAACTTTAATTTCTGCGGATGCATTAGAGCAAACTGATTGCGTTTGGGTTGCAGCTATTGTTGCTGTTGGCAGCGGATTTACAATTACAGTTCTTATTACAGGAATAGCTGCATTTCCAGCGGCATCGGTTACATTGTATGTAACAGTATAAGTACCATTCATATTAGTGTTTACGGTACTGGTTGGAATTATTGAACTTGTAATATCTCCATTTACATCATCTGAAGCTGTAGCACCTGCATCGATATATGTACCTCCTTTGCAAATTTCTGCCGGAGTAATACCCAATAAGGTAATAACCGGAGCAACCCTGTCACCATCAACAATAAGCTTAAAGGTCACTGTTGCTTCATTGCCTGCATGATCCTTGATTTTTCCTTCAACAGTGTAGGTTCCCAGCGGATAGTTATCCGGGATGGTCATGTCAACATCTGTTGTGGCAAGGTCATGTTTGGCTGCATCAACCAATTTCACGGTACTACCGTTGATGTACACAAATGGTTTTGTTCCATCAGCGGCATCGTTAAGGTAACTCAGGTAAGGTTCCGGAACTCCGCGGGTTGCATAGTATGCTTTCAGATTAGCAGCGCTAACAGTTGAACTGATGAGTTTCAAACCAAAGAATTCGGCTGCCAAAGTTTCGTTGGCAACAGTTCCGGTTTTGAATTGTACCAAACGGTCAAGGTTTGCAACATTTGTTGTATTCAATTTATAACCGGCGGTCAAGTTGCCCGGCATATCAATAATACCATCAGCCGTAAATCCGGTAACGGTCAATATCGGCGCGGTTTCATCACATGAACCTGTAAGTTGGAATCCAATAGCTAATGAACCATCAGTACCATCGGTTAACCATGGAGTATAATCTACATTACCCTGAACATGAGCAGCAACGGAACTGGCTGAGGTTGTACCAAACCAGTTACAAGTTGCATTCAGCGTTCCTATACCTTGGTTGAGTATATCGAAAGTTGTACTACCAGTAATGGTATTATTATTTACAAGTATGTTTTGACCTGTAAAATCAAATGCAGGTCTTGCTCCAATGCCTACATAATTGTTAATAAAAGTATTGTTATGAACGCTAACTGTCATTCCTGGAGCATCATCATAGAAACGTACACCAGAACCAAAAGTAGCAACTGAATTATCAGGATTTACAATATTTTTAAATTCGTTTTCATAAATATCCAGATTGGATAAATTAGCAACCAATACTCCATAGTAAGCAATATGATCGAATATGTTGTGGTAAATAGCTCCATGAATATTGGAAAGGTTAAACCCTGTCATCTGTCCATTCAGAAATTTATTATCATGGATATTAACCAATGTCCCCGTAGATCCATTGTAATTTCCAAATAAGGCAAATCCTTCATCAGCTCCGGAACTAAATGTACACAGGTTATCCGCAATTGTTGTTGTTACAGCATTTGGCAGATATACTCCAATTGAATTATTAAAGTAGTTCTTCTGTAAATCAATAGTTGTACCTACACCTCCCGATAAAGAATAATCATAAGGACCTCCTGAATTTGCAAATTCCAAACCCTTAATCTCTACCGGTTCTGTGGTACTGACATTCATCATTATACCCGAAGTAGTTGAAAGAATTGCTTCCGGACTTCGTGATCCAATTACTGGACTAATTTCAGAATTGAGTCCATAAAGTTTTATACCCTTATTAATATTAACAGGTGAGGTATATGTACCCGAGTTAATATTTACGATCCAGCCGCTTGATGCAGCATCAATACCACGCTGAATAAGCGGTGTTGTATTAACGCCGACAAAACTTAATGGAGTTACATAAAGGTTATTTGCTTTAACTGTAACCAATCCTCTTGTACTTTCATCAATTTTGTGATTGATTGCATCTTCAATGACAAATAATTGAGCATTTGAAGCACCCAAAGTTGCAACACCATTAATTGTGTTACCACCAGTAGCGTTAATATTAAATGCTCCGGTTACATCAATCGCCTTTTCAGATGCACTTATGTTATTACCTGCAAAAACAATATCAGCAACTGCATTATGCACAAAACCTACAGGAACATTAGAAACAGTATTATTGGTATAAAATACCTGAGTTGAATTGGAAGCATTTCCGGTATACTGCATACCCTTTATTGCTGACCAGTTTGAACCAATAGTAGCTCCGGTTCCATTAACAGTATTACTGGTGATAAGACCACCATTACCTGTTGAAATCATTGTTTCTGAATTGATACCAACCCATGCAAGAGGTGCTTCGGGTGTAACAGGAGGAGCGCTTACGGTTACATCGTTCGATTCAATTGTCCATGCACTTGCACCTACTTCTGCATAATTGTAATAAATACCTGTTTTATAAGCAGCAAAGTCATTGTCTTTAACCTGTAAAACAGGAGTAGATCCACCTTTTACAACCCGGTAAGGCTGAACCTGAATACCATTTCTAACGTTTGTAACAACGTTGTTATCAATGGTTCCAGCTGTGCCCTGAATATAAAAACCAAAACCATAACCCAAAGCAGCAACATCATGAATCTTGTCAATTTTGTTGTTACTGACAACAAGATTCTGGTATTGTGTACTTTGTGTTCCACCGGCAAAGAAGCCCATGGTTGTAGCATTTTCAATGATATTGTTACTGAAAGTTATATTACTTCCTTCGGAATAGACTCCCTGCCCTTTTTCAAGATCCATTCCAGCGTATGAATAACCACTTAATAATGGGTTGTCTCCACTTACTTTAAAACCTTTAAATGAAACATTATTTGATTTAATCCAAACAACTTCTGTCCATGGGTCTGCTGGCATTAAATTCGCTTCCGGAACAATCAATGCTTCTGGATTACGACTCTCGGTATTTGGATTCTTTCCAAAGTTTGGTCCACGAATGTCAAGAGCTTTATCTATAACAACATGTTCAGCATAAGTTCCTGCGCACACCTCAATCACCTCACCATCAACTGTTGTTGAGGCATTGATGGCTTCCTGAATGGTAGCAAAATAGATACCGTCGGTGGTATTGGCCACTGGAAGAGACTTCACTTCAACTGCCAATTTTGTATCGGATGTACCATTGGCTTCAGTCACTGTAATATCGACAAAGCCTTTAGCCAACCCAGATATTGAATATGAATTGCCGGTAATATCATTGGCAACGCCACCACCTGTCCATGTAAGGTTATAGTTTGCTGCACCACCACTCCATGTAACTAAAATGGAGCCTGTGGATTCACCGCAGGTGATTTGGTCAGGAACAGCTGATATTATTTCAACCGGTGTACCACCGCAAGCGCCGGGAGCGGGTTGGAAACCAATCGAACTTACATTGTTATCTGATCCATTTATCAGGTAACCAACATAATCGAGGTTTGCAGAAGCTGTACCAAAAATATCGGGTTGTGTACCTGTTGGAGGGACAGCTGTACCACCATAAATTACTGGGATTTGTGCTGCATATCCTGGCTCGGTACTATTGATTGCTGTAACCACAGGAGCAGTTGTGCCATGCCAGTTACACTCAAAGTTTTTCATGATAGTTCCCGGAGCAGGTATAGAACCTCCAGATTGACGATCTTGTATATCGCCATACCAGTTTCCACTGATGTTATTATTACTGAAAGTGCTGTTAATAGCAGTTTGAACAGGACTATTTGTTCCACCACTTCCATCAAGGAATAACAGACCGATTGTCCAGTTATTCGAAATAAAGTTTTCTACAACAGTGGTATTATCTGTTTGATTACGCAGGATAAGCCCGGTACGGTTATTATCTATAATATTATTATGGATATTGTTACTGTTACTGTTGTTGATGTCGATACCAGTTCGGTTGCCATACAAGCTGCAATTTCTCACTTCAGCAAAAACCGTTTGACCCTGCATTGCAATACCTGCACTGTTTAGACCTGCATTATTCCAATCTGTTGTGTTGTTCCCTACTCGGGTTATTGCAAATCCATCAATAATTACGTTAGGTGAAGAAACACGGATTGTAGCTCCGTCTCCACCAATCTGACCCACAATGGTTGTATTTGCATATCCCTGACCAAGAAGTTTAATTCCACTGGAAATAATTACGTCTTCATTGAAGGTTCCTGATGAAACCAGTACAACGTCGTTTGCTTGTCCTATTGTAACATTTTCCTGAATTAAAGGAGAAATGCGACGGGTTTCAGTATAACCAGCAGCATCGGTGTAAGCCCGAACTGCAAAAGTTGATTGGTCGGAAAGGGTTACAACATGATTGCCATAAGTATTGCTGGTCCATATTTCGTTCCAGTTCAACTCACTATTAGCATAACCTCCGGCATTTCCGCGTGCAATAATATAATTGGTTACTCCGGTATTACTGAAAGTATTTCCGGTTACAACAGCACCGCCTACTGGATCAACAATCCAACCCTGAACAGGGCTTGCGCCATTCCAACCGCGGAAACCGATTAAATAAGGGGTTGCAACTCCGGTAAATTCATTCCCGGTAATCAGTCGGCCAGTGTTCGGGCCTGTGATACCAACACCATTATTTACAGAAACCAATGAATTATTAAAAATATTATTGGTAATGCTATATGAAACTATTGGATGAGTTACACCCCATCTTCCCAAATATAAAGCGCCTTCATCAGAAGAGGTATTGACAAAACATTTATTCATTGTAAATGCGTCACCGATAACCTCTATAGTTTTATTACTTTTAATCGAAGCACCATCATAATTGTCACCGATCTTCAGACCTTCAATCGACACGTTGTTGCCCAACACAAAAATGCCAGAAGGACCAAAATCAGCCGTTGAGCCGGTATTGAATAAAACAGCTGCTTCTGAAGCTGTTGCTACCGGAACATCACCTGACTTATAACCTTTTACAGTAAGATTATTCTTGTCAATAAATAACCCGAACTGGTAATTGCCTGTTCCAAAGATTGAACGGTTTGCTGCTGTTTCAGTGCCATAGTCACCAGCTTGTACATGTACCACATCACCGGCAATTGCAGCATCAATACCATATTGGATATGAGCACCAGTTTCGGTTCGGGTTACATAAACATTGCCTGCTTTAACTTTTACAAAACCTGTTTTAGCCGGGTCATCAACACTATGCCAAATGCGATCTTCGATGGCAAAAAGTTGGGTTAGATTAGCAGAAGCCGGGCTGATACCTTCGAAATTACACAGTGAGGCATCAATATTTATATTTTCATCTACCAAAATCTGATACCCTTTAGTCACAGGAGCAGTTGATGTGCCGAAAGTTTCAGCACCAAGTGCCAACGTACCTGTTATACCGCCATAAGCATAATAGTTATTGTCATTACCCGATAGAGTATTTCCTCCGGTCAAAGCTACCGAGCCACTCTGATACAAAAGAATTCCACATGCGCCCCAATCCCATACAGTTGATGCATTGTATGAATTACCTGATACCGTATTATTTGAAATAGTAGCAGTAGCACCCCGGCTAATCTGTATGCCGTTTTGAGCAGTTATCGCTGTTGTTCCAATCCCAGAAATAGTATTTCCGGAAATAGTTGCAGAAGAACCAGTGTTATCAACTATAATTGCACCTTTCTGATAACCTTCGATTATGTTGTTGGCAATAGTTGCTGTACCTGAAGTAGTCCATGCATTCCGACCAACCTGAATAGCGATACCATTCTGGCATCCACTCAGCGGTACTGCGTTATCTCGAATATCATGTATTTTATTATCATGTATATTGGCTGTCGCTCCGTCACGAACAAAAATTCCGCGTCCAATTGAGCCACAACTTGTTGGGCCAGGGCCTTTAACAGTAAGTCCTGATATCTCAGCATTTACACCAGCACCGCTAACAATAATAATACTGGAAAGTGGATCTGCAGCAACAGGTAAACCTGCCGGAGGCATTATGAATGTATTGTCGGTTTGACCAAGCTGCCCTCTTAGATGAATACTTTTGTTAATGGTGACTGTTTCATTGAAAGTGCCGGGACATACTTCAATTACATGTCCGCTCTGAGTTTCAGTTGCATTGATGGCTGCCTGAATGGTTGAATAACCCAAACCAGTGTTTTTGTTCACAATACAACCTGCAGTGATAGCAACTGATTGTGTAATGCTGTTTACATTACCATTATGTATAAATGTAACTTTTACAAACAAGTCACGGCCAAGTGCCTGATTCAACCAACCTGCAGCCACTGAACCTGTTAAAGGATTGGTACTGGTTCTGTAATTATCCTGGCTAATAAGGGTTCTTGGAGCAGTCCAGTTTGGATATTTGACATTTGTTGAACTATTCAAATAATCGGACCAGTATTTTTGTTTAACTAAGTCGTTACTACCTATGGTTTTCAGATATACTTTTGTTGTTCCATCCAAGTAGTAATATTCGGTAATAATATCGTCGCCAACACCCAAAGCTGCAGCCTGAATTTCAGCAGGTGTGCCCGTTTGCATAGCTGTTGACAACGCAATATAGCGTGCGGCTACCAAGGTTAAATAATTTGGGTCGGATGGATTTATTCCGGGAACAGGTTTAAGTTCCAGTTTGTTACCCGTAACATCGAAAGCCACAAAAATATCTTCGTTGGCTTCAGTATAAGTAACGTTCAGATTTGCCGGTAATGCGATTCCGCCATCGCATGCCCCTCCGTTAGAAGTCATATAAGGAACAAAAACAATCGGCCCATTATTTTTAGGTATGATAGTAGAATAATCAGCTGTACCAAACCAGTTGCAAGTAGCATTTAGAACCTGTGTAGTGCGGTTATCAATTGCCCAATCAGTTTTTGTACCAGACAAATTGTTGTTATTTATTGTAAGGCCACTGATATTGGCCCCAGTAAGAATAGTTATGTGCGAGGAATTTGTTCCCCAGGTATTGCCTGTTATTGCAAGTGAACCAGCACCTGCAATAACCCATCCTCTGGTAATACTAAACGTGTTATTACTTATAGTTCCGGAGCCATTATCGATATAACCCGGTTGGCGCAGATTCTCAATAATATTATTATCCATCACAATACCCGTCATATTATTTGCACTCCAAACAGTTGCTCTAGTAACTTCGTCATCGCCCAACACATATTCACCTGAGAATTTGTTGTTTCTGATTTCAGTGTTTGATTGGAAAATACCAAGAATATTTCCCTGGCCTTTGCCCACCACTTTGAAATGTAAATCTTTAATTATGATACCCGCTGCACTAAGCGTAAATGCATTAGGTCCATTCACATTAAACCAGCTTGATGAAAGTTCAACAATAGTATTATCTCTTCCTTTTCCCTGAATGGTGAGCTGTTTATTGACATCAACCAATGCTGTTAATTGACAAACACCTTCAGCCACTTCTATTACATTTGTCGCATCTGCTCCGGTAACAGCATCTTGAATAGTTGCGTAGAAAATACTTTTGGTGAGGTTAGTAACTTTCCAGTTGGACAACAAGGTATTTGTCAAAGTATTGCTGGAATGTGTTACAGCACCCTGAGGACTACCGTAGAAATACATCAGATAATCGGCATTCGTAGCCGTATTGTTGATGATATTAATATTGTTATAATTCCATGTTCCGTCAAAAACAATACATCCATCGCCCATGTCTGCAATAAAATCATTGTCGTCAATCGTGAGGTTTGAAGCTTGGTTGATATAGACACCACAATAGAGATCTTCAAACTTATTATCTTTAAGAATGACTCCATCAGAATTTTCAGAGGCATAACCTAAATCGATACCACGTGGTGCTGCAGGTGCCAAACCAATGATCCAGTTATTTTTAATGGTAACATTGTTTGAATTGTGAGTATGTATGATTGCCTGATCAACACTTTGTTCAATCTTGAATCCGTCCAATGTAGATCCATCAGCCAGAAAAGTAATTCCACCATAACCGCTTCCGGCATTGAACCCAGATTGGGTTTGAATAATGGCAGCAAATTGTGTTATTGATTTAAGAGTTAAGTTGGCCTTATTGATCTGGATATTTTCCGGATATGTTCCGGCATCAACTTCCAAAACATCGCCAGATGCCGTACTGGAAGCATCAATTGCTTGTTGTATGCTAAAATAACTACCTTGTGCACCAGTTACATCATGCACTCTACTTATGACATCCCAGGTGTAAATATTTTCTGAAGCGCAACCTCTGCTTTCAGTATCGTAACGTTTTGCTTTAATCTTTACAGAAGGTATTTTAAATTGGGTAGAAGAAATCAAAGATCCAAGTGTATATGGATTCCAGCTTGCGCCGTTATCAATACTAAATTCATACGCATCAACCATATTTCCATAACCACCACTTCCAGCTGAATTTAATGAGGCCGAAATTGCTGTTCCTGCATTAATGCTACCTTCAACTTGGCTTAAAGTTAAAGTGGGGGCAATGGGGTCTGGGTTGACTATAACAGTAAAATTTTCAAAAGGAACACCATCATTTAAATCAACTACTCCAATCGTATAGCTTCCGGGAGAAGAAAAAATAGCAATGGGATCAGATTGAATTGTACCTCCAGTACCCATTAGATTTTGAATAGATAATGAAGGAGTTGGAAGTGTTTTTTGAATTTTGTAGGTGTTTCCGTTATTTGTATTCGTAATAGTTACAGTAATCGTACCTCCTACACATATATTAACAGTATGAGTACCATCCCATGCAGGTAAAGTTGATACGGTTTCCTGCGCCGTAGTGTTTAGACTAAAAAGCAGAACCATGAAGGTCAACATTAAAGCTATTATCGCTGATTTACGCAGATAATTTTGCAATTGATGTAAATTTTTTGTTTTCATTAGTATTTGGTTTTTATGGAGTTTTTTTTGAATCATAAGTCACTAGACTGATTTAATCTTGAATTACATTCTGACTTTCAGCATGTTAATCCAGGCGAATTTCCCGAAAAGATGAGATAATTGCTTCCGTTAGGTAGCCAAATACTTTTGACAAAAGCATCAACTTTTGTATCAATGGTAAGTTTATACTTTAGATAGCGTAAAGGTCTGGTTTGCTTTGTGTGTAAAGGCCTTGTAGTTATTGTGCCTATCATTAGTATTGAAATCCGCAAAAAGAAAGTAAATAATTTTTCCATATCCTGTTTTTTTCAATTCGTAATTATCTATATCTGTGTCATTTGGGTTCTTCCAAAATGGTTTTTAGCATTTGTCTTAATTTTACTTCCCCAAAATTTAAGTTGGTACTGTCGGCAATTTTATTCCGGAACTGTGCGGAGAAATAGGTCTTCCCTATCATCACTTCCTGAAAAGCATTTTCGAGCTCTGCTATGGTGGTTGATTTGAGAATAAAACCTTTTACCCCAAGTTCAATCATCTTGTAATAGTATTCTTCCTCGCCAAACATGGTGTAAGCAATTATTTTAAGCTCAGGCATCAGTTTCATGGCCTTCCGCGTTGCCTCAATACCATTCATTTTAGGCATATCTATATCCATTAAAACCAGATCGGGACGCAAGTCAGAAAGCAGTTCTAAAAATTCATATCCATCTGATGCTTCACCGATTACGTTGGCTATATTTTCAGCAGTGATTATCGAAATCAGACCTTGACGGAATATCAGGTGGTCATCAACGATTATTATATTTGGTTTGATAGGCATAGTGAGATTTTAATACAATAAATTTACGAAGCTGGGTATCGGGAAAGGTGGTCCGAATGGGCTAACCATCTGGTAGAAAAGGAGTATTTTGTCTAGTGCAAAAAGACTAGACGATATCCGCCAAAAGGACTAGAAGACCACAGAAATGGATAGAATTGATACTATAAAGCGAAAGGAAATAGGATAATGGTTACTCCTTTTTTTTGAAAAATGATCTGTTGTAAAATAGAACTGAAATCAAATTATCTAATATCTTATAGATATTAGATAGATGCTTGAATTGTCAAGGCTTACCCTTTGCATCGACAAATAATTTAAAAATCATATTTTTTTTAATGCGGAGTTGTGCCAGTTGAATTCAACCTTCGATTTGATAATGGCATTAAAAGCGGAATAAAAGGCTTCTGAAAAGGCATAAAAAAAACAGGAAATAATTCCTGTCAGTTTATATTCTGTAAAGTATAAATTGAATCTAAAGTTCAATCAATTTGTTTTTTACAGCGAAGAGGATTAGTCCGGGAGTATTCTTACTATTTGTTTTTTCGAGCAGATTCGAGCGGTGACTTTTAATTGTTTTTGCACTGACAAACAATTTTTGCGCAATTTCATCATTGTTGAACCCAAGACAAACTTGCTGTAGAACTTCCATCTCACGGGCAGTTAGGTGACCAGTTTCAGCTGCCTTTTTGCTACTATTGTGACCAAGATTATTGATTATTTTTCGCAATAGTTCGTTTGAAAAATAGCTTTCGCCATTCATAATATCCTGAATAGCCCGCTCCAGTTCATTAATGCCACTTGATTTCAGAATAAATCCCTTTACTCCAAGTCCAATCATTTTAAAGTAGTATTCTTCGTCACCAAACATCGTAAATACAATAATCTTTAAATCAGGATATATTGCCAGAGCCTTTTGAGTAGCCTCCATTCCATTCATGTGTGGCATATCAATATCCATCAACACTAAATCAGGCTTTTGGTGCGAAAGAAGTTCAATAAACTCAAGTCCATTAGAGGCTTCACCTGTAACGGTAGCAAAATTCTCCAGATTGATCAATGATTTTAAACCCTGACGAAAAATCAGGTGGTCATCAACAATAATTAAATCAGGTTTCCTTGCAGGACTGAAATTCATAATAAAAAAAATTTAAAACACGTATCGCTATGTACACAGGGAGTGAAATGCTTGCAAAAAATTTGCAAGTAGTCTAAGATACATAAATTTTTGATACAAATCAGTTAAATTTTAACTTTTTTGAAGTTAAATTGAATTTATCTCGAAAGCACATAAATAACTATAGTTCAATTCCATATTGGAGTACGGCTCTATTTGTCGAATAGCAATTTAATCGAAACTAAAATTGGACAATTTTTCAAACCTAAAAATTAAATCTGCGGAATTAAAGATTGATGGCAATCTGGTAATCAACACCCACTCCAGGTTTGCTGAACATGGATATTTTACCTCCAATAGTATGGACACGGTTTTGTAGGTTAAATAATCCCAGTCCCTTTTTAACAGAAAGGGTTTCATCCAGATCAAAGCCCTTACCATCATCTCGATAATGTAAATGGAGTTGACTGTCAGCATCGCTTAACATGATAGAAATAGTGCTTGCCTCGGCATGTTTTATCGTATTATTTATACATTCAATTACGGCACGGTAAATTGCAGCTTCAATCTCATCGCCAAGACGTCTTTTGACATCACTCACAAAATCAATTCGCAGACCTGATGACTGCTCAACTTTACCAACAAAACTTTGGATTGCAGAACTTAATCCATGATTAGTCAGAAGATGAGGGCTCAGTTTATTCGAGATTTCTTTCACTGTGGCCAATGCATCTTCAATTATATCTTCTGCCTGTCGAATAATTTCTTCACGTCGTTGGCTAGTATTGGCCCGCTCTGACCACTGCAGGTACAATTTAATAGTCGAAAGCAATGGTCCTAAACCATCATGCAATTCTTTTGAAAAATAAGCACGTTCCTTTTCTTCAGTCAAAATAATAGCCTTCACTATATTTTTCTGAATTTGCTTTTTTTCAGTAATATCATGAACTACACCATAAATCACGCGTTCGTTTGCTACATAATTGAGCAGAAATTCAACAAAAACAACAGATAAATCCTTCTTTATACATTCTAGCTCAATATTGCGAGCCTGATTAATAGGAGTTTTTATTGAATGAATTACATCAAGCTCATCCAAATAATCTGGCATAACCAATTGTGCTAATTTCAGACCTATTAATTCATTTTCGTCATATCCAAAAATATTACTCATCGCTTTATTAACATACTCAAAGCTATCATCACGGCATATAAATATACCATCCGATACATTTTCAGAGAGAAGTTTGTATTTCTGATTACTGGTTTTAACCAATTGCTCCATATTTTTCCTTTCGGTAATATCCCTGTTACTTCCTCTGTTACCGATTAATTCACCCCGTTCGTTGTATATCGATTGGCAAACATGCCCAATCCATCTGATTGCTCCGTCAGCTCTAACAATACGATAGTTTACTTCGAGATTGCCATCCTTTCCCTTTTCTTCCTTTTGTTTATGGCACTTATAATAATTTAAATCAGCCGGATATATAATATCATAGAGCAACTGTGGATTCTGAAGGAAATCAGAGGGTGGATATCCGGTTATACGCTCACATGATGGGGAACAATAAAAGAAATTGCCATTCGGATCAGTCCAGAATTCCCACCCATAGGTATAGTCGGCCACTGTTCGGTATTTTTCTTCGGCTTGCTGAAGGTAAGCATTGGCTTTAAGTAATTCTGAAGTTCGTTCATTTACCCGAACTTCAAGCTCTTGATTTAGTTTGAAAATAACCTCTTCTGCCTGTTTCCGGGCCGTAATATCCTGAATAGTGCCTATTAATTTTATAGGTCTTTGTTTATCATCAAACTCTAACTCACCTAGTCGGTGAACCCAACATTCTATGCCATCATTATTACGTACTATTTTATACTCATGATCAAAGCTTATTTTATTATTAATCTCCATCTGCTTTATGCGGTCAAAGAAATCTACATTTGAATCAAGTTGAATAAGCAAATCCCAAACCTGAGAAGTATCGGTGTTGTTTTCATCGAATCCAAAAATATCATAGATTCCGGATGATACTCTTGCACTCCCTGACACCAAATCGATAATATAACTCCCTATGCGGGCAGCAGCTTGCGATACACGAAATAAATGCTCGTTTTCAATGAGAATTTCTTCTGATTTCTTGCGTTCAGAAATATCCTGATTGGTAACTATAGCGCCACTAACTTTACCTTCATTATTAAAGAGTGGTACTGTTGAATTGTAGATAATTTTATTTGTCCCATCGAAACACTCAATCTTAATTTCTTCTTCAATTGATGCCTCCCCTTTCTTAATTGCCCTTGTGCCTGACCATTCTTCCGGTTCTATTAGTTTCCCTGTTTTTAACCACCAACCTTTATATTCCCCAAAATCATCAATTCCGATATACTTTATTCCAGCCCATATTTTTTGTGCTGCAACATTCCCCATAGTTATTTCGCCCTTTTCATTCAAAACCCATACTCCAATCGGCAAAAGTTCCATGATTGTTTTCAACAGATGCTCGCTTTGCCATAGTGCTTCCTCCGCTCTTTTGCGCTCCGAAGTATCAACAACGAAACCTAAAAAGCTGTGATTAGATAATTTTACCGCGTCTACACTCCAGTATCCTCTTGTCCCATCTTTTCGGATAAAAGCAAATTCAGCTGCAGCAAATCCCTCATTAACAACATTTGAAAAATGATCTGCTGCGATTTTCAATGAATCTTCAGGTACAAGTTGTTGGAGATTCATTGAAAGAAGCTCTTCTCTGGTATAACCTGTAATTTTTGCTGCAGCTGAATTTGCATCAACATATGCTCCAAATTCATTAGCAACAAAAACTCCATGAGGAGCAAAATCAATATAATTTCTAAATTTCCGTTCCCTTTCTCTTAATGTCTTCTCTGTCAATTTATGCTCTGTTATATCATGAATAAAAGCAATCAACTGACCTCCATCCACAGCATGATAGGTCACACTAACCTCGACGTCAAGAATTCTTCCATCTTTACATCTATGTCGGGTCTCAAATCTATCTTCACCATTTTCCAGAATATGCTGAAGATGAGAAAAGGTATCTGTGGTTGATTCAGTAAATTCCAAATCTGAAATCCGCATGCATAATAATTCATCTCTGGTATAACCTGAAAGCCTACAATAGGAATCATTAACTTCAATTATCTTCCCACTTAAATCTGTAATACAAAATCCATCAATGGCAGCGCTTAGCAATGAAAGTTCGCGCTCCCTAGCCAACACAAAATCAGTAATGAGATTTGGCAAAGGAGGTTCGGATATCGATTCTGCTTTTTCCATGTTTTCCCATTTTGCAAAATCACCTGGCTCCACTTCTGAATTGTACTCCATCGTAATAAGAACTTCTTCCCTATTTGGGTTAAGGATTCCACTAAGCTTGATTGATCTTGGATGAGCAATATTTAATGGCAGTACGACAACACCTGTAATATTCTGTTTGTGGTCAAAAATTCGAGTTAGAAAATGATTGAATATTGGCTTGGAATCCTCTACGATGAAAGAACTTAGGGCTTTATTTACGATATATAATTTCTCAGCGCCAAGCATGTCTGATGCAGATAAGTTTAAATCCAATACTAAACCGTCTTTTGAAAGCACTACATGTCCAGTTGGTAATAGGTCATACCATTCGGCATACTTCTTTACAACCCTATGCATTGCCGAATTATCCAAAATAAGTTCGTCATTCTTCTTCTCAAGCTTAAGCTTTTGCACATTTAATTCTTGAATAAACTCCAAAAGTTCGCGCTTTGAAAATCCTTCAACCATTTTTAGTACTTCCTGATTATGAATTGATTCTGAGTTTTGATGATTGACATCAATCTTAGTTATCATTTTATTTCCCTTTTTCATTAATCTACTTTTTCAAACTGAGTTTATTCTATCTTATAAATTAGATTACCAGCAAAAATCAATTTTATACGAAAGTGTTTCACTTATAATTGCTACTAATCAAAGGCTTGATTCCCTAAGGCTAATTTCATTTTAAAATAATTGCCCGAGTTTAAAGAGTTAATATACGAATTATAAATCGAAAAATTTGTACGTATTATATCTGATCAACATATTTTGCAAAAAGTTTTCAGTCTACAAAGTCCACCAGAAACGGTTTTAGCTAAGCTCTTAAGGAATTTATGTCATTAAATAAATGAGTTGAACCAAAGAAATGAAGATTTAAATTCTAACTGGAGAGTATAAATAATCGGGAACAAAATCTTGTCAATATTTATTGACTTTTACCAAATAAAAAAGTCCTTGAAATTCAAGGACTTTGATTGTTAAGGGCGGTGCGGACGGGACTCGAACCCGCGACCCTCGGCGTGACAGGCC